>JBLXDA010000053.1:0-5014 GCA_048264505.1 Aequorivita sp. | reverse complement strand
CAGGGCTTTATATATCTGGGTTTAACTTCGTTACCAAACTGCAAATTACGGTTCGAGAACACCTAATAGTTCATATTTCGAAAAACGCTGCTTTACTAGATGAACGTAGCTCGGATACTTGCTAAAAATTTTTACGATAAATTCATCAGAAATATTGAGCTTCTGGCATTCAAACTGAACTAGCTCCCATAATTGAAGAAATAGTATACAACCTATCGAAGAATCAAACTGACGTTGATAGTAATCCTGATAAATAATAGCTAAGTATTGTTTGAAACTATCGATGGTGATCAAGTTTACATGCTTCTCGTTTTTCTTCTTATAGCCCTTACGCCAGCGAAAAAGCTTTTTCTTTATCATTTCATTGTGTTTATTTAGATCACAACTTTCATCTTCCAAACTCGAAATCGACAAATTATTTCTTACTCTAGCTTTTGCAATTGCAATATTTAACTGGCTCCAGAACTTACTTGTAACCCCATTGTCACTAGCCCAACGCTTCAAAAAACACTCAAGGAAGACTTCATTTGAGCGACATAACTCACCTTTTGAATTGACATGTGGAAGTGATTTTTCCAGTAGTGCTGCTATTTTTTCATCCTTCCATTCTAACTCTAAATAAACAGCGAACAGCGCAGTCCAATACAAAATAATTGATAACATGTATTGCACCTTATCTTCATGGTTTGGACTCGATAAGTTTATAGATTCAACACCTAGCCATAGATAAATTTTTTCATTAATCCATTCGTTATCTAAAGCATCAAGTTTTAGAGCATCGGCAAAAAAACTTCTTTCCAATAAACAATGTTCGATTAAAAACTCTAAATACCTGATCTCTTTACTTAGATCTTCTTCAAATTCGAAATGTTGCAGTTCTTCGAGTCTCATTTTAAAGCCAATAACTTGAGAAAGTAGCACATACCAGCCACCTATTTCTTCTGGCTCTGCATCGTATTTTTCAATTTCTTTTAAATATTTATCAGCATCAAACTTAGTACCAGAAAACAATTCTTTTAAATCGGCTAAGTCATACTCACCTTCTCTAATATTCCGAAATATTTGCTTATCAGAAGTTAGACGATTATCACCCGTTATGAATCTCGCAGTTTTTAATAGCATGTCTGCATTTGAATCAAATAGCTCTGTTGAAAAAAATAAGAATTCTGCAAAGTGATTGAACAGTATTCCTCTTTGAAATCCTTTGTCTTTCATATTTCAGTCAAGTGTCCCTTTATTTCGCTTTTTACTATTGCATCATACCTTTAGAAATTAACTATACGGAGAAAATAATGAAGAAAAAAATTAAACCCAGTGACAATAGTGCAAATATTCCTAATGGTAATAAAGGGACATCAGGTATTAACAAGCAACACCAAGACATGCTCAACAACAGAAGTATTCAAATCGCCAAAACAAAACAGGAGAAGAAAAATGGGTAGAAACTCTAATGACGATAGAAGCGATAGTATGAACCCTAATAATGACGCATATTGGGATAGTTTAGACAATCACGCTAATCAATTGAATCCAAATAATGATGAGTATCAGGGAGACGAAGAAGAGTAGCTGTATGATAATTTGTACTAGCTCAAATCTAAGCTGACAGTCACCGATTGTAAAACGGGCAACCGTCAGATCTAGTCTGAGCTAGTACAAATCAAGCATGAAATTCTAAATCAAAGGCATGTCTACATGGGTAGTAGTACCACGATGTTTTACTTTCAGTTGCATCACTGAGTTAATGTAAGCACCAAGGTCTGGCCCAATAGATGTTTTCTCCTCATCATTGCCTGAATAGGCTGCAATTGCAGCTACAGTGTCATGAAGCATGAATGATTTACGATTTTCGACTCCATTTGTTGCTCCCTGCTTCCAGTATGTTTTTGCACCCTGCATAAGGTTGCGGAACAAGTTCCACTCATAGAAATAAATTCCGTCGAATTCGTAAAAATTCAAGAATGGTAGATTATGCAAAAATACAAAGTGAGAGTTTTCTTTCGTGGCTCTCTCCAACCCTTTATATTTCTGATGATTTAGCTTTTGTCGGATACTCGGATGATTGAAATTATCCTTAAAAATCCTTAATTGACGTTCGTAGTCTTTTAGTATGCCAGTATTCAGCTCCCAGTAACGTTCTGAGTAAAACTTAGGCAACCATTTGGTTCGATACTTTACCTGTACAAAATAAAACTGATTAAAGGATTTATCTTCTATAACCAAGTCAATATCGTAACCTTTAACTTGGTGATCACGACAATTGAAGTAGGAAACTGCCCACACTGATTTTTAACTATTTTCTAGTGCTTAAAAAGCAAATGTAGTTAGACACTTTACCAGTTTAAACATCTCAAACGTGATCGACAAAGAACATTCAAGTTAGAAACAGGCCTGTACCCCTTATAAGATAAGGTGTTTTGAATATGAAACTAGAATGTGCCTAGAGACGTATAGTTAGACTACAATTTCGCTGAATTTAACCGCAGAAGACATTTTCTTTAACTTTGATAAGATCATCGCTATTGGAAACATCAACGTAATATATGCGAATATTGAAATATAGATTGCATCCTTAATTTGGTTTTCGTCTACAAACCAGTGTAACCAATACCTCGAAGTCAACAGTATAAATAGAACTGCAACCACTCCCCAGTAGGCGAATGATAGAATCTTCCGGTATTTATTTAGCTGTTCAACTTCTACAAAAAGGTCTGCGCCCACTTCTTTAATATATGCCTTTCCTTTGCGATAGAAAAAGGCAGCTCCATCTTCATCATTAGAATTACAAATCAACTTAATTGTAGATACGGGAGCTTTAAATTTGTAAATTTCATAAAAGAGTTGCTGAATAACCCCGTTGTTATAGCCAGAGTTTTCAGTTTTCAACTCATCCTTCAACTTCTCTTTAATTTCTAGTTTTGCATCTGACTGCTTCTTCTTTGTTCCTATAAACAATAACGGAATACCAATGAATAGTATTATGAATGCAACCGCCCTTAAAAAAATGTTTGGCTCTGGAGAAACATGACTTCCTTTCAAGTCTTCACTGAACACAGAATACCAAAACTCCCAAAACCCTGGCTCTGCCGCCAAAAACAATCCTATTGAAGCAAGGATTAAGGTTCCACCCCAAGATTGTGTCGTTTTCTTAAACAAATCGATAAACTTTGAGAGTAGTTCTGTGATTAGCTTTATCGCTTCTAATTTGTTGTCATGCAAATTTTTGTTTCCTTCTTTTGGTTCACATTAGTATCGTTTTTACTAAATAGGTTTACTACCTAATTTTCAATATAAAGCTTTGCTATTTTCTCAAATAGAGAACTTTTGCTAACTTCATTTATTCGAAGAATATCTTCTGTAAATGAACTTAAAAATATATGAGTTATCGGCTGTTCCAATGCATTTAACAACTCCCCGTCAGCATTGAAATTTAGTAAGTTGTAGACTCTATTTTGCTTAGCTATATCTTGATTTGGTCTTTGGATTGGAGCAACAAAATAGAAAAGATCAGGCCCTACGTCCTGCAAGTACACATGGTGGTACTGCTTTCGCTCTTTAGGCAACAGGTAGTATGGTAATACGGACACTTCGACACCACTTTGTCTATTAACAACAAGTTCATCACTGTCAGATATAGAAATAGTATCAACTGCACTATTGCCGATTATTTGAGGCACCCTAATTGTGCTGTAAGAAGTAAGCAATACAGCTCGATCTTTATCATAAAGATAGAAGCTATCATCATGTATCTGTCTATCACCAAAATAAGGGCATTCGAGCGCTAGTCTTTTCTCTGATTTAATTAGCTGATTATCTTCAATAACTAACCGCTTACTACTTATATTTACGTCCACAACTGAAGCAAAGAAGTTATTTTTCTTCGCTTTTAACTTTCTAATGTATACCAGCTGTAAATTGGCATCTGGTAAATCTATTTCATCAAACGCGCGGTTGATGAAAACATTTCTTTTTAGCCAAATTTCAGAATTTATTCGATTAAGTTTGTGTGGTGAAATAGCGTAGCTGACTTCCGAACCTCTAGGTTTTACTTCTTTATCTGTTTCAGCAAAGTTTAGCCCCTGTATTACTTTGGCAGATTGAGACTCGAATCGAGCAATTTTTAGCTGCGTGTAATAATCAAGGTCTTCTCTCTGGTGTATAGGCGTATTCCTGTATGCGTCCCAAAAGCCAGTAAACACCTTTCCTTCAACACCTTTTATTTGGATACTTGAGCTTCCATCACTTGCGTTTAGAACGATATAGTTATGTTTTTCCTTTAGCGATTCAAAAGGGATAGGAGCCTGAACTATTGATACATTGCTTGATTCAAATTCTGAGTACAACTGGGATAACGCTTTATCCTTTTTTGCAACATCAAAATTATCACCAAGATTTTCGATAATAACGACGTCAGAAGTGCATACTTTATCTGCTGAAATAAAGTTATCAGTTACATGTGTTGCGCTGAAATGCCTAACAGAAAACTCTACGCCTAACCGATTTAGTATCCCCTGAAGAATATCTGAGAGTAGGTTTTGTGCGTAGTTTATTGAAGCAGGAAAGGCATCCCCAAATGACATAAACTTACGTTTAGAATATTTTGTAGCGCTAACTTCTCTACTAGCAATGTATTTCGAATCTTTAGTTTTAAATAGTGCCTTAGTATCATCTAGATCCGCAGTGATTGCTTCTAACCTATTTACCCTAAATACCTTCTTTACCAAGTTAAAGCAAAGCTCTTGGGTCGGTGAAAAGTATAGCTCTGGCTTTAACGCCTCAAGATATGTAGTCCCATCTTTTTTCTCTCGTCCAGACCTATGAACACTTAAATAGAGCTCTGAATTGAAGTAAGTAGGAGAGAACTCATACTGTTCCTTCGTCTGCTCAATAAACTCTGTTTTTAAGTGTAACCCTAACAGTCCCGAAACTAACCTGTCCTTCTTTTACTAAGCAAGCAAAAGAAGGACAGGTTAGTTTCGGGAGTGTTTTTAAGGGGATCCCTAGCACTCCCGAC
>JBLXDA010000052.1:0-5045 GCA_048264505.1 Aequorivita sp. | reverse complement strand
GCTGGAATAACCTCAACCAACTTCATTAACGGTGCTGGATTGAAAAAGTGAATTCCGATGCAGCGTTCTGGTTTTTGCAATGATGATGCTATGGATGCTATGGATAAACTCGACGTATTTGATGCAATGATACAATCATCCGCAACATAGCTTTCCAATTCTGAAAAGACTTTCTTCTTGATATCGATATTTTCGACGATAGCTTCAATCGTTAGATTTGAATCTGCTAATGCTTTTAGACTATCGACATACGTAATATTTGATTGAATTCTGTTTTTTTCTTCAGCATCTATTCGACCTTTTTCAATGAGTCTATTTAATATTTTTTCAAGACTAGCTTTAGCTTTATCTAAAGCTGCTTGGTTGGTATCGTATAATTTCACGGAACAACCAGCAGTTGCCGCTACTTGAGCGATGCCACTTCCCATTGTTCCTGAACCGATGATTCCTATGTTCATATTTCTCTAACTTCTTAACTTGTCAATTACTTCTATATTTGTTAATTCAGCACCATCCCATATTTTCACTTTCCTACCATTAACTCTTTCGAAAGATTCTAAAAAAATTCTCTTCTCCACTTCAGATATCCCTCCTTCTTTTAATTCCATTGGATGCACAATAAAAGAATTGTATCTTTTAACTTTATAGTCCTTTTTAAGTTTTCCAACTTGCTTTTTAAAAAACTTCTCCGCAATATCAAAATCAGAAATTAACAATCTATCATTAGAAAAAGGGATGTTTGATTTATCACAAATACTATTTCCCTTCTCAACATCAATTATTTCAATTCTATTTTTCCAAATCTTAACATAAAACAAATCGTCTTTAAAAAGCCCCCTTAAAATCATTTATTTTCCTTTAAAAGTTGGTTTACGTTTTTCTACAAAAGCTGAAACGCCTTCTTCATAATCCTCCGTTTGGGCTGCTTCTATTTGTAATTTTGATTCTAATGCTAATTGCGCTTCCAAATTATTTGTTAAGGATTGATTGAACGCTTCCTTGATTTTCCCTAGAGCTAATGTTGGCATATTAGCGAGCTTTAAGGCTAATTTATTTACTTCCTCTTCGAAACTTTCTAATGGCAACACTTTGTAAATCATTCCCATTTTTTCGGCTTCATTGGCAGACACTTTGTCTCCTAACATTGCTAGTGCGGATGCTTTTTGAAAACCTATTAAGCGAGGTAAAAAGAACGTTCCTGCACTATCAGGAATCAAACCTATTAAACTAAATGCTTGAATGAAACTTACTTTTTCGTGAGCCACAACAATATCACAAGCCAATGCAATGTTTGCTCCTGCACCAGCCGCCACACCATTTATCGCACCAATGATTGGTTTTTTAATAGTTCTAATTCTTGTGATGATTGGGTTGTAATGCTCTTCTAGAATTTTTTTGAATCCTGGGTTTAACTCCGGACTTGTCACTTCTTTTAGGTCTTGTCCTGCGCAAAATGCTTTTCCGTTTCCGGTTAGCACAATGACTCTTACTTCTGAATTACTTTCACAATCATCAAAAACTTGTTGCAGATTTAATGCCATTTCACGATTGAAGCTATTAAAGACTTCTGATCGGTTTAGCGCGATGTAGGCTATGTTGTTTTCTATTTTTAATTCTATTGAATTACTCATAATAATCTTTTAATTTCTTTTATTCATTTTTGTCTTGACACAAAAACGAACCAAAAAAGTCAGTTAAAATGAGGAATTTTTCAATCTTGTTATACAGATTGAAAACCTCAAAATGAAATCTAAATTTCTTCCAAGGCTTCAGAAATTTTTAACGATTTCATTTTTTTATTCTGCATTTCAACATTACATACTTGCTATCTAATTTTCTAACAGCGAAGCGGTCTAACTTCTCTGTTCTAATTTCTATTTCAAACATTTAAAATAATCAAATGGTTCTTGGCAATCGTTGCATTGAAATTGTGCTTTGCAAGCTGTTGAACCAAACTGACTTATCATTTTTGTATTTGTGCTTCCGCATTGCGGACATTTTACTAATTGTTTCCCTTCCAGCAACACAGACTTATCGGCTTCAGCATCTAATGGTGCTGCGATACCATAATCTTCGAGTGCTTTTCTACCTCTTGGTGTAATCCAATCGGTTGTCCAAGCTGGATGTAAAATCAAATCTACTTCAGCTATATAACCTGCTTTTTGCATTGCGCGCTTGATATCATCTCCGATAACATCCATTGCAGGACAGCCACTGTAAGTTGGTGTGATTTCAATTTTTACAACGTCATTTTCGATAATCGCAGAACGTACCACTCCCATATCCATAATGGATAATACTGGGATTTCTGGGTCTGAAATAGATTCTAGAATCTTTACCAGTTTTGGGTTGATATGTTGCTCTGTTGTTGTCATTATTTTTTCCTAAAACAGGAATTTTCACTAAATGCTTCTCGATACAATTTGTTCATTCTTCACAAATTACTCGAAGTGACGAATGAGATCCTGAATCAAGTTCAGGATGACATATTTTTTCTATACAAAATTCAATTTCTCTTTTTTAGATTCCTGCTTTCGCAGGAATTTGTTACCACTCCATATTTGGATAGGTGCGTTGCATATATTGTAAATCGGCCAACAAGTAACCCATATGTTCGGTATGAATGCCTTGCTTTCCTCCTTTTTGAAAATATTTGCTTTCTGGAACGCTTAACGTTGCTTCTTCTAAAACTGCATTTACTTCTTCGTAATAAGCATCTTTTAATTTAGTAACATCTACTCCAACGCCTTCAGCAACCATAGCTTTATCAGCTTCGGTTTGATGAAATAATTCACCGGTATAGGTCCATAAATCACTTATTGCGGTTTGAATACGACTATGGCTTTCTTCAGTTCCGTCGCCTAATCGCTTAATCCAATCGGATGAGAAACGCTTATGGTAACTCACTTCTTTGATGGATTTTTTTGCAATTGCAGACAGATTTAAATCGGTACTTTTTTCTAATTCGGTTAGCATTAAAAAATGATATACATCGAATAAGAATTGTCTTGCCATTGTGTACCCGAAATCGGTATTTGGCTGTTCTACCAATAAAACATTGAAGTATTCGCGTTCTTTACGAAGCATCGCGATATCATCTTCAGTTCTGCCATCTCCAGCTATCTTCGCTGCATATTGATAATAACTACGTACTTGCCCTAATAAATCTAACGACATATTGGTGCACGCAATATCGGTTTCTAAACTTGGTCCGTGACCGCAAAGTTCTCCTAATCTCTGACCGAGAATTAGGCTGTTGTCTGCGATTCCTAGGATGTAGTTGTATAGGTTTTTGTTTTTCATTTTTAATCAAATTGAGACCTTTCGACTGCGCTCAAGGTGACATTTAACACAAATAAAGAGATCCTGAAACGAGTTCAGGATGACAAAGCCTTGCTTTGTTACATATGTTTTACGTCGTCTGGTAAATCATAAAATGTTGGATGACGATACACCTTGTCTTGTGCTGGTTCAAATAATTCGCCATTATGCTCTGGGTTTGATGCTGTAATATGCTTACTTTCTACAACCCAAATACTTACACCTTCGTTACGTCTTGTGTAAACGTCTCTTGCATTTTCTAAAGCCATTTCTGCATCTGCTGCGTGAAGACTTCCGAAATGACGATGTTCTAATCCGTTTTTACTTCTTACGAAAACCTCCCAAAGTGGCCAGTTTTTTTTGTTTGACATAATTTATATTTTGAAATCGAAGATGAAACCGAAACCGAAATTGAAAACCTTTTATTTTCACCTTCGAATTCTATTTCTTCTTCATTTAAACTGCTTCTTTTTCTTTTCTTTCTTGTTGTTTTTCTGCGTGAGCCATTGCTGCGTCTCTAACCCATTCGCCACGTTCCCAAGCGCCAACTCTAGCTTTCATTCTTGCTTTGTTCATTGGTCCGTGACCTTTTACAACTTGCCAGAATTCATCCCAATCAATTTCTCCGAAATCATAACTCTTACGCTCTTCATTCCATTTTAAATCTGGGTCTGGAATTGTTAATCCTAAAATATCGGCTTGTGGCACGGTTTGATCTATAAACTGTTGGCGGAGTTCGTCGTTGGTTTTACGCTTTAACTTCCACTTCATACTTTGTTCGGTATGTGTAGATTCTGCATCTGTTGGACCAAACATCATTAAACTTGGCCACCACCAACGGTTAAGTGCATCTTGCGCCATTTCTTTTTGTTCTGGTGTTCCATTACAAAGCTTTAGCATAATTTCGTAACCTTGACGCTGGTGAAAACTTTCTTCTTTACACACGCGCACCATTGCTCTTGCATAAGGTCCAAAAGACGTGCTACAAAGTGGCACTTGATTGATAATGGCTGCACCATCTACCAACCAGCCGATAGCTCCCATATCTGCCCAAGTTACTGTTGGGTAATTGAATATGGAAGAATATTTTGCTTTACCAGAGTGCAATTGCTCGTACAACTCGTCTCGCGAGATTCCTAATGTTTCGCAAGCACTGTATAGGTATAATCCGTGACCAGCTTCATCCTGCACTTTTGCCAATAAGGCTACTTTACGACGTAAGGATGGCGCACGAGTAATCCAGTTACCTTCTGGTAACATTCCTACAATTTCGGAATGTGCGTGCTGACTGATTTGCCTAATATGCGTTTGGCGATATTTTTCTGGCATCCAGTCTTTAGGTTCAATTTTTTCGTCGCGAGCGATACGCGCTTCAAATTGCTCTTCCAGGCTTCGAGTATCCTCAGCCCTAGGGTTTTTTATTTGTTCTTCACTCATTTCTTTTAGCTTTTGGCTATTAGCATTTCGCTGTTAGCTAGTGAAACTTAATTTTTATAGCTGCTGGCTATTTGCCATTGGCTGTTGGTGCGTTAAGGATTGAGGCTTTGTTGAAGCTCCTCGTAGAGAGCGACTGCCGAAAGCCTGACCCTTGGGTAACGCCATTATTTTATACGTCGAAATCGACCACCACTTTTTTAGTAGTTGGAACGGCTTGACAACTTAACACATAGTTTTGTGCGACTTCATCTTCTTCTAATGCGTAGTTGATTTTCATTTCAACTTCG
>JBLXDA010000051.1:0-5101 GCA_048264505.1 Aequorivita sp. | reverse complement strand
CACTAACGATAATGCTAAAGCTATTAGACCATATTTCTCTAATCCGATTACCCTTAAAACGTATGGTAATGTAATTAAAGGGAGTAACATGCCGACAAGCTGTAATGCAGATAAGGAGAAAAAATTCCCAATTAGCACTTTACCTTGCTTAGATTTAATATTGTTTTTTATTTTATCTAACATTATAAAAAGTGCCTAAACTTAAATAACTTTAGCAATTTAGTTGTTGTTTTAATTTTCAAAAATTAATTTAACTCAAATTCTCCCAATACCAATCTACTGCTTCTTCAATCCCTTGAGCAATACCATGTGTTGGATTATAATCTAATAAGCGTTTTGCTTTATCTACAGATGCTAACGAATGTGGAATGTCTCCTTTTCGGTTTGGACCATGTACTATATTAACTTGGGCTATTTTAGGATCGTATTTAGACAAGTATTTTTTTAGTAAGTCTGTTAATTGTACTAAAGTGGTACGGTCTCCAACTGCTGTATTATAAACTTGGTTAAGTGCCTGTTTGTTTTGGGTTGTAATGGCAAGCAAATTCATTTGTACTACATTATCTATGTATGTAAAATCACGAGAGTAACTTCCGTCTCCATTAATTACTGGACTTTGGTGTTTTATTAACTGCTTTACAAATAATGGGATGACTGCTGCGTAGGCTCCGTTTGGATCTTGGCGTCTACCAAAGACATTAAAATAACGTAATCCTATGGTATTTAATCCGTAGGTTGTAAAAAAGTTTTCTGCATACAGCTCGTTTACATATTTTGTGATGGCGTATGGTGATAAGGGTTTACCAATGGTTTCTTCTACTTTAGGTAAGGCTTCGTGGTCTCCATAAGTGGATGAGCTTGCAGCATAAATAAACCGTTTTACTTTGGCGTCTCTTGCTGCTACTAGCATATTTAAAAATCCAGACACATTAACTGCATTACTTGTAATTGGGTCTACTATGGATCTTGGTACAGACCCTAATGCTGCTTGATGCAAGACAAAGTCTTGATCCTTGCAGGCTGTATTACACACTTCTAAATCGCGAATATCGCCTGTTATTAGTGTAAAATTAGGATTGCTTAAAAAGGGTGTAATATTGTATTGGTGTCCTGTTGCAAAATTGTCTAAACAGGTAACTTTAACGTCTAGGTTTAATAAGGCTTGACATAGGTTAGACCCTATAAATCCTGCGCCTCCTGTTACTAGTACTTTTTTATTTTTTAATTGTGTAAATGACTCCATACTTGGGTTTTACTGAACTTTAAGTTTTTATTTGGGTTGTTTACAATCCACCATCTGCGTGTTTTAATACACCTTTTACATCGTATACAATAGCTTTTGGTGCTTTTAGTGTTTGTAAATCTAAGTCTAAAAACTGTTTATGTGGTACTGCTACTACTACTGCGTCAAATACTGCTGTAGGTTTGTGTTGTGTTGTTGTTAATTGGTACTCGTGTTGTACTTGCTCTGGTGATGCTAATGGATCGTAGATGGTTACGGTTATGCCATAACTTTGTAAACTACGGACTACATCCACGACTTTGGTATTACGAACGTCTGGACAGTTTTCTTTAAACGTAAATCCTAGTACCACGATGTTTGCTCCTTTGACTTTAACATCATTATTTAGCATTAATTTTACTATTTGTGAGGACACATATTCTCCCATGGAGTCGTTAAGTCGTCTTCCTGCTAAAATAATTTCGGGATGATAGCCTACCTCTTGTGCTTTTTGAGCTAGATAATAAGGGTCTACACCAATACAGTGTCCACCAACTAATCCTGGTTTAAAGGGTAGAAAATTCCATTTTGTGGCTGCAGCTTCTAATACATCGTTTGTATTAATATCTAAACGATTGAAGATTTTTGCAAGTTCGTTAACAAACGCAATATTAATATCACGTTGCGCGTTTTCAATCACTTTTGCTGCTTCTGCTACTTTTATACAAGGTGCTAAATGTGTACCTGCTGTAATAACACTGCTGTACAATTTGTCAATTTGTTGCCCAACATCTGGCGTTGATCCAGAGGTTACTTTTAAAATTTTATCTACAGTATGCTCTTTATCTCCTGGATTAATACGTTCTGGTGAGTAGCCTGCAAAAAAATCTGTATTAAATTTTAAACCACTTGTGGCTTCTAATACTGGAATGCAAACTTCCTCTGTTGCTCCTGGATATACCGTAGATTCATAAACTACAATGTCTCCTTTTTTTAATACGCGTCCAACGGTCTCACTAGCCTTAACTAATGGTGTTAAATCTGGTCTATTGTTTTTATCTACTGGTGTAGGAACTGTTATTATATAATGTGTCGCGCTTGCTAAATGTGCTTGATCTGTTGTGCAATATAAGCCTTGATCTTTTTGATTAAGTTGGTCTGGACTAGTTACTACCACTGCTTTTAAAGTTGCCTGATCAATTTCTAGCGTACTGTCTGTACCTTGTTGTAGCTCTGAAACACGAGCGGAATTAATATCAAATCCTATGACCTTATATTTTGTAGCAAATAATCTTGCTAATGGTAATCCTACATAACCTAAACCTATAATAGCTATTGTCATTTTATATATATACTTATTATCTTAATTTATATTTTTTATAGTCTTTTCCTTTTTTTTACAAGGTAGGAACAACCCATTTAACTTTACCCGATTTTACTTTTAAAATAAAAGGAAATAGTAATAACACAATTCCAGCAGGTAATATTATAAAAAAGGCTTTATTTATTGGTAAATCCCTAAGTAAAATTGCTAAACCAGTTATTATAATTGTATACAATCCAATAATTAGTGTCGCATATTTATGTTTTAAACCTAAGTCCACCAAACGATGATGGATGTGATTACGGTCTGGCGAAAATGGGCTGCGCTTGTTAATTATCCTAATAAAAAACACACGTAAGGTATCAAATAATGGATACGACACTAATGCTAGCACTATTACTGGAGCGTTTTTAAACATTATTAATTGTGACTCGCGTGCACCAAGACTTAAATATGTTACGACCTCTAAAGCTAATAAAAAGCCAACTATTAATGATCCTGTGTCACCCAAAAATATTTTACGGTGTCGCGAAAAATTAAAGACTAAAAAGCCTATTAAAGCGCCTACTAAAGACAAACAAACTAAACTATAAAAAAAGTGATTGGTCAGGTAAAATACTATGGACATATAACCAGAGATTAAAACGCCTAGCACTCCTGCTAAACCGTCTATACCATCAACCAAATTATAGGCATTTATTAAAAGAACAATAACAAACACAGAAAAAATTATGGAATAAGTTATTGGAATATCATGCATCCCAAATAAACCTAAAAAGGAATCGATATGCATGTTTGCACCTAAAACATAAATGGCAGCAACCACTAATTGATATCCTAATTTTCGGACTGCCGAAAGTTTCATTATATCATCAAAAATACCTATCAATAATAACGCTAATATTAACGCATTAAATATTAACAAATCAATTAGCTGGCTGTAATTAGCAAATAATATTGCTGTTACATTTATAGGTAATATCATACCTGTAAATACACCAATACCACCAAGTGTAGGCACAATCCCTTTATGAGAGGTCCTGTCGTTTGGTGATGCAGTTAAATTTTTGGCTTTACTAATGGCTACTACTTTTGGTGTAACAACCATGGTGGCACAAATAGCAAATAGTGTAGTACAGACCGCTACAGGAAACTTGTAGTGGTTTAAAAAGGCGGTTATCTCCTCGTGATTACTAGGTAAGTTATCTAAAATCATATTAATAGCGATTGCCAAATTGGTACTAAAAATGGTTAAGTATAATAGGTACCGAACGTGGCTACGCCCTTACTTGTCACATGGCAAGTTGCTATTATACTGCGATACATTGTGTAAAAACAACTTGTTTTTACATCATTAACACGACCTTAAACCTTAACTAAATGCAATGCTAAAACACCAGTTATTATGCCTAGCTAATTAAAACATTGCTGTTTTGATTAGGCAGTCACACAATCCTTTGGAATTTAGTTATTTAAGTTATGAAGGAGATGTCATGATTATTTTCCCTTTTATTATAATATATAATTACGATTTGGTGAGAACCGTAACACTGTATAAAACTGTTTTTTTTATTACTGATTGAGCTGCAATTTTACAACAAATCCAACAGACTTCAAAACAACCCAAACATTATTTTTTGTGGTTTTTACTATTAATCCTTCTTGATTTTCTATACCAAAATCTACCAAAGGTAGCGTTTTGCCAAGCGTTATCGGTTCCACACTATGCGACTGAATATCAAGGTTTTTCAAATTGTTTTTTAGGTAATTAATTTCTTCTTCTCTGACAATTCCGGGTTTTCCTTGGTCGTACAAATAGTTAACGGTTCCTGGTAAATCAAATACCGTATTGCGCTGTTCCTCAGTAGCATTTACAAATATGATACGAGGTAATAATGGGACTTTTATTTTTTTCTTACGATCGCTCCACACACGGATTTCAGTACGAATTGGACAAAAAGCATGAATGTTGTTATTCCACTTGTTTATAAGGGTTTCGACCTTATTTTCGTGGTTTCGTTTTACGTATAGTACGTACCAGTTTTTATTCTGCATTTTTGTTTGTTTGGAACTCTGCCAAAAGTACTGTTTATATTTTAATGTGGTGTTTTGTGAATTTCTGAATAAATTAGTTGTATTAATTATTAGAATGGGATATTAAATCTAATTAAGAAACACCTTTTGGTTTTGATTTACCTTTTCTCTTTTAATTAAAATATATCTTATCTTGCTATGAGTAACTAAACACTATGTTTTCAGCAAAAAAGAAATTAGATCGTGCTTATAATAACGCCAAAGTTGTTGCGTTTGATGACGATTCCAAGTTTATATTATTTAGCGATTGTCATCGTGGTGATAATAGTTTTGCAGACGATTTTGCTAATAACCGAAACATCTATTACCATGCCTTAAAACATTATTATGTCCAAGGTTTTGATTATGCCGAATTAGGTGATGGTGATGAGTTATGGGAAAATAACTCGTTTGAATCCATCCTTTATGCTCATAAAAACGTGTATGGTTTAATGCAACTGTTTCATAAACAAAAGCGCTTG
>JBLXDA010000050.1:0-5215 GCA_048264505.1 Aequorivita sp. | reverse complement strand
AAAACACTCACCCCGTACAACTCCTTAAAACCATATTTAATTTTGAAGGCATTTGTGCCAAATTCGAGTGCTATTTCTTTTATTGGTGGAAAATCCATTTCGAGATTGTCCATAAAGTAGTCGCGTACCTCTCGAATTTTTAAGACATCGGAGGAGGATAACTTAACCTTTTGTCTATTATCCTTTAAAGTGATGGGATTATTTTTTTTAGAACTCTCTTTTTTATTATTCTCTTTTGCTATAAGATATTCCTCCAATTCCACCTGTCTTTTGGAATGTTTCACAACAGTTACAATAATACTTTCCTCCCGATTCTCTTTCCCGCCTATCTTATTTATATAGCAAGCACTGGGAACCAATAGGCCTGATTTGGTTTTAAACGTTAGCGCTAGAGAAGTATACAGCATTTTTTTATTTTTAAGCATATTAAAATGCCTTTCCCACTTATGGGCAGACATTTCGTTTAAAAACCGATCAAAGGATTTTTCAATAATTTCCCCACAAGTATAAAACAAGATGTCACACGCTTGTTGGTTAACAGCTTTAACCTTACCGTCAAGATCGATTATAAAATTCATCAAGACTATATGTTTTATTGTCTCATTGGAATTAACATATCCTTGGTGTACCAACGCTTCCTGAATTTCTTCAGCCATCATATTAATTCCGGATATAATCGCGTCGATAGTATCTTTCTTCGAAGATTTTTCAATATGGTAATAGAACCCACCAGCTGCCATTTCCGCAATTGCTTCCGCAATCTTTTTGAGACGTTTCTTCTTAGACATATTATTATATTTTATACTCCAATTTCCCAATCAGTAATAGACCTTTAAATGTATTTTTCCAAAAATAATTTCGCTTCGTCCATATCCTGAAAAGCTTTTGTCGGGATGGAGGGTTTAGTAGTCCTAATGTAGAAATAGGATAAAATATCAGACATTGGGTCCCCTACAATAAATGCCACTGCCTTAAGCAATGTGGAACCCTCACGCGCCAGGTAGTCCCTACCGGGTTTGTCGACTTCTTCAACACCACGAATATCGCATAGGGCCGGGTAAAAAATTCCATTCTGCAATCTAAGGCGATCTGCCACAATCCTTACGGCCGCCTCATGGTTGATTACGATATCCTTATAATACCGAATGTGCAGAAGACCTCCGTTAAGAGTGTATAAAGCAAATTTATTTTCTATAGAATCCATGATGATCGAAAACTGGCAATTCCTTATAAATTTACGAAAATCTGAACCTATTTATTTTTAAGGGGGCGATTCTCAGCCCAAGTCAGGACTTTTTTCTTATCCAAAATGAAAAAAAACTTATCCTAGCGGTATTATTTTCAAATCAGACTTTTAATTCCCATCAAATGCCAGTAAATTCTATGCTCTAAAAAAAAGAATTATGGCAAAAATAAAACACAACAATTTTTTGGATACTGTAAATGAAGTATTTACGGATGCAAAACAAGAAGGAGTGCTTCACCTTTATGCTGAAGGGGAATCTTTTAATGGACGTACTATAGGAGTTAAAAACCGGAGTCTTTTTCATTTTGGCACTACTGGATACCTAGGGCTCGAACAGGATATAAGGCTAAAGGAAGCAGCTATCGATGCCATACGCAAATACGGCACACAGTTTCCGTTGTCAAAGTCTTACATCTCCAATCCACTCTACAGGAGATTGGAGGAAAAGGTAAATGAAATGTATGGCCATCCCATTATCATTACCAAAAATAGTACTCTCGGACATATTGGGGTAATCCCCAGTGCCGTAAAGGATCAGGATGCCATCATTCTGGATCACCAGGTTCATTGGAGTGTGCAGAGTGCGGCCAAGATTTTAAAGAATAGAAGTGTGCCCATTGATATGATACGACACAACGACTTGAATATGCTTGAAGATAAAATTAAGCGTTATTCAGACCAGCGAAAGAAAATTTGGTATATGGCCGATGGAATCTATTCCATGTACGGCGACTTCGCCCCTATTTCCGATTTGATGGCGTTGAGTCAAAAATATCCGCAACTCAATTTCTATTTTGATGATGTGCACGGCATGAGCTGGATAGGTAAAAATGGAACTGGATATGTATTGAGCGAGCTTGGGGAACTGTCCGAAAATATTCTGCTCTTTGGTACCCTCAGCAAAACCTTTGGCGCCAGTGGGGCGGTATTGGTTTGTTCCAATACCAAGATGTACCATGAGATTAAGACCTTTGGAGGACCCTTAACTTTTTCGGCCCAATTGGAACCAGCATCCATTGCCGCGGCAACTGCCTCCGCTGATATACACCTTTCCCCAGAAATTTATACCCTGCAACAGGAATTAAGGGAGCGCGTAGCATACTTCAATGAGCTTTTGCAGCAAACCGATCTGCCGCTCATAGACGAGAATATATCCCCTGTCTTTTACATTGGAACTGGGATGCCAAAAACAGGATACAATTTTGTGAACCGATTGATGAACGAAGGTTTCTATGTTAACCTTGGAATCTTTCCTGCGGTGCCCGTGAAGAATACCGGTGTGCGTATTACAATATCCAGACACAATCAGAAAGAGGAAATTAAAGGTCTTGTAGAAGCAATGATACATCATTTCCCCAAAGCTCTTGAAGACACCCATACCAATAACGGAAGGGTTTTTCAGGCATTTAAGTTGGAGCTGAAACAAAAAGAAGTGCCCTTAAAACTTACCCATGACAATAAATTAAGAGTACAGTTGGCCGATTCCATAATTGATATTGACAAGCAACTTTGGAATAACTTACTCGGAGAAAAAGGAGTTTTTGATTGGGAGGGTTTGAAATTTTTGGAAGAATCCTTTAGCGGCAATTCTCAAATGGAACACAACTGGGAGTTCAGGTATTTAATTATTTACGACCAAGAGCAAAAGCCGATATTGGCGACTTTTATGACGGTGGGATTATGGAAGGACGATATGTTGGCGGCTGTTGGAGCTTCACAATCCATTGAGGAAGAACGTAAAAACGATCCGTATTATTTAACCTCAAAAGTTCTGAGTCTCGGTTCCCTATTTACTGAGGGTGAACATTTATATATAGCTACAGAACATCCCCAAAAACTTCAAGCCCTTAATCTTTTGGTACAAACCTTAGAAAAACTTGAAAATATCCTGAAGGCAAAAATGATTGTATTACGGGATTTTAGAGAAGACCAAGATATTCATAACTATTTACAGGGGCAGGGATTTGTAAGAGTACAAATGCCGGAGTCGTGCAGTATTGAACTCCCAAAGGATGAAACCTTGGAAACCTACATTTCGCGTCTTTCCTCCAGAAACAGAAAGCATCTACGAAAAGAAATTTTAAAAATAGAAGACTTATTGGAAATACAGATATTGCAAAATGCGAACATAGAGCAATTGGAACAAATTGGAGAACTATACAGCAATGTACATCAAAATAATCTTGGGCTCAACACCTTTTCATTTCCTTATAAACTGTTTGGTAATATGTGGGTTCATCCCAACTGGGAATTTATTACAATTGCTCCAAAAGATGAACCCAAAAAGATGATAGGCGTTATGCTTTGCTATAGAAATATCCATAACACCTATGTGCCTGCTTTTGTGGGAATGAATTATGATTATCTTGAGGAATATCACATTTATCGTCAACTTTTATTCCAAACCATCAAGCGCGCAATTGAATTGAAATGTAGCCATATTGCGCTTGGCCTGACCGCTGGATTTGAGAAAAGAAAATTGGGAGCTACCTTATATAATACCTACGCTTATATACAGACAGCCGATAATTATACACTTGAACTCATGGGAATACTTGAATCAAGCTGACAATTTATACAAACCGCCCCATATGTATGAAATATCAAACTTTGATATCCGAGTTCGAAGCCAAATTGGAGGTTTTGGAATCTTGTACAGAAGATATTTTATACAAGGCGGAGACAGGAATAGCCTATACTGAACGATGGATAAAAACACTTCGGGAGGAAGTGGTTGAAAACGGTTTCAGGTCCATTCAGGAAGAGATATTTTTCTTCAAAAATATAAAACCCCAAATCTTCAGCAAACTGATCTATTATTCGAAATTATTCAATATTGAAAGCAAACGACCAAGAAGCAGCTCCAAATTCCAAATCAAATATCTTAACAATCAGATCAACAAACTACAGGTTTTCTTTAATGATAATCTGGAATTCTACCATTACTATCGCAGGGGAGCAACATCACTTGATGAACAATACTTCGTCAGGGGAAAATCAGATCTTCGGTCGGCAACAGATTTTTTTAATTTTTATGTTGATGAAAAGTTCTCTACCTGTCAGGATGGGACTGTGGCCGTCATCATGGCCTATGATATGCTAATTGTTTATTTGCAACAGGAAATTGAAAAACTCGAAAACTATAAAGACAACCAAAACACAAATTTAATGAAGCAATCATCAAGACTTTTTTGGACGGGAAACAAAACGGAGCTGATCGAACTGATCTATGCCTTACAGAACAGCGGGGCAATTAATAGCGGGACTGCCGATATAAAGGAAATGGCCTCGCTTTTTGAGCAAATTTTTAATATAGACCTAGGTAACTATTACCACACTTTTATAGAGATTAGAGCAAGAAAGGGAAGCAAGACCAAGTTTATAGATAAACTCGAAGAGGCCCTATTAAAAAAGATCCAGGATTCTGACGCCTAGTCCCACCCTATTCCCAAGTTGGGAAATCAAATTTCTCAAAACTTCCCATTCAATTTATAGTGAATTTGCATCAATATGCAAATTGACAACAGCTCTTTAACAACAATACCATCCAAATTTTATTTCAAAAAATCTTTCCCACCTCTGGATAGACTATAGAAAAATATCCACTGAAGACCTCCAAATTTGTAGAACGAAAGTCAAATCAGGTCAGGGACTATCAAATTAGATGATAGCAATATGATAGTCCCTTTCTTTTAAAAACCGTTCTATTATGCCAACAAGTATTATTACCACAGACGATCTTCGGGATTTCAAGATGGAATTGCTCGATGATATTAAGAAAATTCTTACAAAACAATCATCCGGTACCTTAAAAAAATACCTAAAATCATCAGAGGTTATGGAAATGCTTCAGATTAGTCCAGGGACGCTCCAAAATCTCAGAATAAATGGTACGCTGCCATTTAGCAAGATGGGTGGGATCATTTATTATGATTCTGAGGACATTCAGAAAGTAATGAGAGATAATCG
>JBLXDA010000049.1:0-5524 GCA_048264505.1 Aequorivita sp. | reverse complement strand
GTTAGTTGTGCAAATATCCTTTGCGCAAGAAAAAACAATTTCAGGTATTGTTTCAGACGGAACTGGACCGTTACCTGGAGTTAACGTACTAAAAAAAGGAACTACCATTGGTGTGGAAACTGATTTTGACGGAAAGTTCTCTATAAAGGTAACAACTGGTGACATACTTGTTTTTAGTTTTGTAGGTATGAAAACTGTAGAAAAAACAGTTGGACTTTCTAACATTATCAACATAACTATGATTAGCGACAATGTACTTGATGAAGTCGTTGTAACATCTTTAGGTATAAAAAGAGCAAAAAAGAGTTTAGGTTACGCTTCTCAAGAAATCAAAGGAGACAAGGTCTCTACTGTAAAACTTGACAATGTAGTAAACTCTCTATCTGGTAAAATTAGTGGTGTTCAAATTAAAGCTAACAACAATTTTGGTGGATCTTCCAATTTTCTAATCAGAGGAATTAGCTCTTTAACAGGAAACAACCAACCTTTATTTATTATAGACGGAATCCCTATTTCTAACCAAATAGAAAATAGCGCAAACCAAAAAAACGGTAGAAGAGGTTTTGACTACGGTAACGCAGCTTCAGACATCAATCCAGATGATGTCGAATCTATCAACATCTTAAAAGGAGCAGCTGCATCTGCTATCTATGGATCTAGAGGAGCAAACGGTGTTGTTATTATCACAACTAAAAAAGGAAAAGAAGGAAACATGAAAGTAAATGTATCTTCTGGTATCACCTTAGGAAAAATAGATAGGTCTACTTTTTTAAAATACCAAGACAAATACGGTGCTGGATACGGACCTTACTATGGAAGCACAGGATATTTTGAAGATATTGATGTTAATGGAGACGGGACTAACGATTTAGCAGTACCTACATATGATGATGGTTCTTTTGGAGCTCCTTTAGACGGATCACTTGTTTACCAATGGGATGCATTTGTTCCAGAACACCCAAACTACCAAACTGCCACTCCTTATATCGCAGGTAAAAACACACCAGCTGATTTTTTTGAAACTTCTCACCAAATTAACAACTCAGTATCTATTTCAGGAAGCGACGACAAAGTGAGCTACAGATTAGGATACACAAACTTTCAAAACAAAGGTATTTTACCAAACTCTAAACTTGATAAAAACACCTTTAACTTTAATGGTACCTTAAAAGTCTCAGACAGATTATCTACAGGAGCCAATGCCAACTTTATCAACCAAGATGTTGTTGGTAGAAACTCTACAGGTTATGGAGATAACTTAATGGCTCAATTTAGACAATGGTGGCAAGTGAATGTTGACATCAAAGATCAAAAATACATTTACGACTTAACTGGCAAAAATTATAGCTGGAACCATCAAGGTTCAGTTGGAGGCTCACCATTACAACCACAGTACTGGGATAACCCATATTGGACTAGATACCAAAATTATCAATCTGATAACAGAAATAGGTTTTTTGGAAATGCATTTGCTACATACAACATTAATGATTGGTTAGATTTAACAGGAAAAGTTGCTGTCGACACATATTCTGAAGTGCGCGAAGACAGGAGAGCTGTTGGATCTGTCGCTACAGAATTCGGACTAACTGTTGGAGATCAAGGATCTGGTTACCAAAGAACTCAGATTAACTTTTCAGAATTTAACTACGATTTAATGTTAAACTTCAGTAAAGATCTATCTGAAAAATTAAGCTTAAATGGGGTTTTAGGTATGAATATCAGAAAAGAAAAATACCACTTCTGGAGAGCCTCAACAAACGGAGGTTTAGCTAACCCTGGTGTATACTCTTTAAGAAACTCTGTTCTGCCTGTTAACCTACCTGAAGAACGTTTAGCCGAAAAACAAGTTAATGGGTACTACATTCAAGCTTCTTTAGGATATGACGATAAGCTTTTCCTAGAATTCACAGATAGATATGATGTATCATCCTCACTCCCAACAAACAACAATAGCTATAACTATTTTGCTATTAGTGGTAGTTTTATTTTCTCAGAACTAATGAACGCTGACTGGCTAAACTACGGTAAATTTAGAGCTGGTTATGCCGAAGTTGGTAACGACCTACCAGCTAATAATGTTTACGACACATATAATGTTATAGATCACTTCGGCAGTGTTGCTTTGAGCTCTTTTAACCGTACTAAGAAAAACGAAAACTTAGTACCTGAAAGAACTAAAGAAATTGAACTTGGTGTAGAAACTAGATTTTTAAGCAATCGTTTAGGCTTAAATTTATCTTGGTACAAAAAGGACACTGAAAACCAATTAATGCCTGTTACCACAACAGCTGCCACAGGTTTCTCTAGTAGATGGGTTAATGCTGGTACCATAGAAAACAAAGGTTTTGAAGTAAGTTTAGATGGAAAAATAATTCAAAATGAAGATTTCAAATGGAACACCACAATTAACTGGTCAAAAAACAACAACTTAGTTAAAGAACTATATTCCGACGTAGAAAACATTCAACTTGCATCGTTCCAAGGAGGAGTTTCAATTAATGCCACCAAAGGTCAACCCTACGGAACAATCAGAGGCACTGGATTTGTCTACGATGATAATGGTAACAAAGTTGTTGACGATAACGGTTTCTACAAAGTTAAAAACAATCAAATCATAGGAGACACTAACCCTGATTGGAATGCCGGTATCACAAACACTCTTTCTTACAAAAACTTATCGTTAAGTTTTTTAATTGACATTCAAGAAGGAGGAGATGTATACTCATTAGACCTTCACTATGGTCAAGGTACAGGTTTACCAGACTACACAGGAGGTCTTAACGAGCTAGGAAACCCTGTAAGAGACCCTGTTACATCAGGACCTGATAGCGGAGGTGTACTTAACTCTGGTGTTACAGAAGATGGACAACCAAACACTACTCGTACTCCCGCAGATACTTACGATGGAGCTTTCTACTGGGGAGACTCGAACGTAAACCCATCAGCTATGACTATATATGATGCATCATATATTAAACTAAGAGAGTTAAGCCTTAAATACAACTTCCCAAAAACTTGGCTTCAAAACTCTGCCGTATCAGATGTTTCAATATCATTAGTAGGTAGAAACCTATGGATAATAGACAAAAACGTACCTTTTGCTGATCCTGAATCAGGTTTAGGAGCAGGTAATGCTCAAGGATACCTATCTGGATCATATCCTACTGTAAGAACAGTTGGTCTTAATGTTAATTTAGAATTTTAAAAGATTATGAAAAAAATATTTTTATTTTTAATTTCAACATTCTTAATAGTCTCTTGTGTCGATGAAGACTTAAATGTTGATAAAAAAAATCCGAGCGAAGTATCAGGCGCAACACTTTTTGCCAATGGTACTAGAAACATGTTTGACTTAATGAACTCATGTAGCGTTAATGAAAACGTCTTTAGATTATATGCTCAATATTGGGCACAAACAACCTACCCTGATGAAAGTCAATTTAATCAGGTTAGCAGAAACATAGGAGGTGTAATTTGGAACACATTATACAGAGATGTTCTAAAAGATTTAGACGGAGCTAAAATATCTACAGAAAACTCAGTAGACAACCCTAATAAAGAAAACCAACTAGCAATTATCGAGTTTACTACAGTCTATGCCTATAGCATTTTAGTGGATACATTTGGAAACGTTCCATACACTGAAGCTCTTGACCCCAATAACCCTACCCCTAAATATGATGATGCTGAAACTATTTATTTAGACCTACTTGATAGATTATCTAACGCTATTCAAAAAATAGATACTAATGGTAGTTTTGGTTTTGATGATTTTATTTATGGTGGTGACCTTTCAAAATGGAAAAAAGCGGCTAACTCATTAATGTTAAGAATGGCAATGAGAATAGCAGACTCTAACCCTACTGAATCAGTTCAGTTCGCTAATCTAGCTTCAGCGGATTTAATCCTTAATAACAGTGATAATTTCTCTATTAATTACCTAGGAGCATCCCCTAACACCAATCCTTTATATGTAAGCTTAGTACAAAGTGGTCGTAATGATTTTGTTGCCGCTAATACTTTTGTGAACAAAATGCAACCAAGAGAGTATTTAATTTACGACTCTTCTGACTTAAACGGAGACGGCGTTATTGACGAAAAAGACGAAGTAGAATACATAGACCCAGACTCTTTTACTAATACAGACCCTAGAATGTTTGTATATTTTAGAACAAACAAAGTAGTTCCTGAAGAGCTTAACATAACTGACTCAAATGACAATGTAGTTGCTACTTTCTCATACACAGACGCATACAATAATCAAACTCAATTATTTGAAGGAGGAACCTACGGTACAGCTAACAGCCACAGTGGTCATACTCAACTAGGAGATATACTGAGAGTACCAGACTTAAAAGGCACAATCATCTCTGCTACTGAAATTAGGTTCCTATTAGCAGAAGCCTCTGCTAGAGGCGGTTATAGCGTAGGTGGTGATACTGAAACTCACTACAACGAAGGTATTAGAGCCTCTTTTGACGAATGGGAAGTAAGTGATGTTGATTCTTACTTAGCCATGAGTCATGTTGCTTACTCAACTGCATCTGGTGACTGGAAAGAAAAGATTGCTACTCAAAAATGGTTAGCTTTATATAATAATGGTTTTGAAGGATGGACAACTTGGAGGTTATTTGACCAACCAACCTTAAACAACTTACCCGTTGCTGATCCTGAACAAATTCCTACTCGTTTTCTATACCCTACCTCTGAATCAACACTTAATGGTACAAATTACCAAAGTGCTTCTTCAAGTATTGGAGGAGACGAAAAGACAACAAAGATTTTTTGGGATAAAAACTAATTCTTTAAAAAACTTAAAAGCTGAAGTTATTAACTTCAGCTTTTTTTATTATATTTAACGGTAAAACAACATCTTACACTAAAAAACGAAAACATGAAATTGAAATTATTATTAATTACAGTGTTAATTACAAATACTGTTTTCTCACAATTCACTAGAGCTCAAAAAATTCCCAAACACGCAAACAGCATATTCAACAATAACATGGATCATTTTGCTATGGCTAAAATTGACATGAAGTTCAATAATGAATTTGGAAAAAATGTATCTGGGACATACTACTTAACTAAAGAATGGAAAAAGTGTAAAATAACTACTAAAGAAAACAAAAGCTATACTTTACCTACCTGTAATTACAATTTATTCGACAAAAGATTTGAAATTAAGTTTGACAAAAATGATTACATCTATTTAAAAAAACAAAGTATAGAGCAAATTACTTTTGACAACAAAACTTTTAAACCAATAAGTAATACTCTAATTCCAAACACAAAAAACAATTATTATCAAGAGATAGCTCGAAACAAGAATATTATTCTTGTAAAACTCTATAAACTTAAAAAGAAAGCAATAAATTCAAAAGAATCGCTAGGTATAGTCGAAAACAAAATAGTTAATAAAAGCTACAACTACATTATTAAAGACAACCAACTCATAAAAATACCTAGATCAAAGAAAAAAACCCTATCCATTTTAGACATTAAATACAAGAAAAAAGAA
>JBLXDA010000048.1:0-6182 GCA_048264505.1 Aequorivita sp. | reverse complement strand
AGGATACTGAATCGTTTTTGTAAGGATGGAATAGTACATAAAATAGTGGCAGATGATGGAAAGCAATATTTCGCCATTTGTGATAGCTGTGAAGGCCTGCCTCCCATTCCTGCAAACCATTTTCATTTTAGGTGCACCCAATGTGAAACTATTGAATGTCTTGCTGAACCAATAACATACTCTGTTCCAGAAAACTATATTGTCCAACACACGAATTGTATTCTTGTGGGGGTTTGTAAGGATTGTAGATAGAATAGGAATACCCAAGCAAGCTTATGGATTTTATTGTTGCACTGCGGATTCTTTTATAAAAGATACTAAAAAACTGATTTTATTGGGCGGGAACTGTTTTTTCGCTATTTGGCAGTATTATTCTGCATTTATTTCTCCCAATGTTTTCTCCATGGTTTTCACGTATTTTCCATAATGAATATTTGTCCACCAATTGGTAATAAATACAATTAAAATTGATACTACTAGATAACCAATTAAATACCCTATTAAAGTAATGAAGCTAATATTGAAAGTTATAATATCAAATAGCAAGGAATCCTCAAAATTAACTTTTCCCGTATAAACCACGAAAGCTATTAGTGGCAATAATAAACTTCCTGATATTATGGCGGTTTTGTATACTTCTAAAGTTAAATTGAGTTCTTGGATTATATTTATAAGCACTTGCTTAGAGCTGGTGGATATAGCTACACTACGTTTAAGAAACTCACTCATTTTTAGGAGATAGGTAATGGTGATTAACGTTGTAATAAATAATAGTATAAAATAGAACCCTTTTGCAACTTTATTAATTTCCAAAAAACTCGGTATAGCAAATAGGCAAAGAAATACTATAATTTGGGTTAAAATTTCATTCCTCAAGTTTCTTCTTACACGTTGAAGCGGTAATTGGGTACGTTTTAATCCCTTTAAATTCTGCGGAATTTCTTGTATGCACATAGCTTCAGTATCCATTTTATCTTTTAGGTTCTCAAAATTCATAGCCTTGATTTTTTATTATTTGTTGTAATTTATTTTTTGTTCTATTTGTTCTTACACGAACGTTTACTTCTGAAAGACCTAAATTTTCAGCTATTTCCTTTCCAGAAAAGCCCTCTATATATTGGAGTATTAGCGCCTTTTCAATTTTATTTAATTCTTTGACAGCATTATAAAAATGCACCAATTGTAGGTCTTTTTCATTATCGTAAGGAGAAGGTGAAATGGGTTCCATTTTTATTGACGCGTATTTATCTGGTTTTCTTTTTTGTTTTTTAAAGAATACAATTGCTGTATTTAACGCCACCCTATACATCCACGACGAAAACTCACTATCTCCTTTAAAAGAATCCACCGATTTCCATAATTGTAAAATAATTTCTTGAAAAAGATCCTGTTGGTCTTCCAATTTGTCAAAATAAATTCTGGAAACTTTATAAAGAATACCTTTATGTTGGTTGATTAAGGCTAAAAATTTCTGTTCCGTTATTTTCATCAAACACTTTCTATTTTATAACTGGACTTACAACATACCCTGCTTCTCTTAAAAGATGAATTACACCGTACTTACCTACTAGGTGTGCCGCTCCAACTGCAAACAAATTACTTCTTTCTTTCATCATTTGTGGCATTTTTTCAGCCCATTTCTGGTTACGTCCTATTTGCATCAACTCGGTCGCGTTTTCATCCATATACTTTTCCTTCGTAATTAATGCTACCGTAGTCGCTATATTTTCTTTTTTATAAGCTGCTATAGCGTCATTAAAATCCTTTTTATAAGATTGGAATAACATTAGTTGTTTAAAAGCAAAGTCTGAAGGATACGCATTTTTCAAAATTTCGATTTGCTGCGACGCTTTTTCTAAACTCAATACTGGCTTTTTGCTTTTGGAAGCCATTTCGGATAATTCATTTTCAAAGGACTTGAATGTTGAGCAAGGCAACATTTTGGTTATCAGCATAGCGTGTAAAATGGAAAGACCGTATCCATCAAAGGCTTCTAAAGGCACTCCCATAACTTCTGTTACAAGAGAATCCAACTCATGGTATTGTTCTTTGGATATTTCCTCTGATATTTTCTTTGTATTGCTCAGGGATTCTTGAAATTCGTGCATTTCGTTAGGGTCAGTTAAATTGACTTCTAATACCAATGCATCTACCTTATTAATTGCATTGTTCACTTTTTCAGGAATCGCAAAGTCATTTTCGCACATCATATGTAGCGTTCCAAACAAGTAAGATGGTTCTTTAAGATCTTCGCGTTCTATTTTCCAAAGCACAGAATTTTCGTGCCCTATTTTTTCTTGTGCTTGGAAAAAATTAAAAGACAGTATAAATACAAAGAGCGCTAAAGATAGTTTTGAATGTTTCATTTTTGATTTTTTTTAGGATTCGCTGGGTAAGTATTGGAATCTAAAATTTGTTACAAAATAACTGCAAAGAGGCAGCAGCAGCATCCTTCTACATAAACTTAAAAAGCAAAAAGCCGCTCAAAGCGGCAGGTGGGCCGGTGGCCTCCCTTCGGCTACGCTAGGGTAAACTTTACTAATTTGAAATTGCTGACGCATTTCAAATTCACTTGGACGCTTTTGGGTTTGTTTTAATTAGAGTGTTAGGAAATACGTTTTGATGTAGTTAAGGGAAGTTAATAGCTTTCACTAGACTTACACTGGGCTTTGACTATGCTTTTATACGGGTGATCCAAGGTTTTGGGTAGGCTATAATACGATTTTCTAAGGGACGATACTGCGCCGTGATCACGGGCTGGACAAACGCGACAGCAGGAGCACTACAAATGCAACGATAAAATGACACGCTTTTATTAAACGAGCCAGAGGAGCGTAACACCCGCCCCCTTGGATCCTACATTGAGAAACCTCCTATTAAGGCAGGTTGCGTAACCGTACTGAGAGTATAGCCATAGCAGCCTGTTTTGTCATATAAACTTTATGAACCGCCACTTCTAGTGTTGACGGGCGATAAGCCCACCAGTCTTTTAACGAGGCATTAGGGGAAGGAACCCTGTCCACATCTCAAAATTGATCAGGTTAAATAGGGCAATTGTCGTATTGTCAAAAAACAGTACTTCTTTCATTTTTGTGAATAAATATTCCATTTATGAAAACACTCTCCAACCTTCTAACCCTAGTGTCGTTATTTACAACACTCACTTCCGTTGCGCAGCACAGTCCCCTAAAAAGAGATTTTGAAGTACCGAAAGGCAATGTTACCTCCATTGAGGAGCACCAATTCAACAAAGACCTAAATATAAAGGACCGTATCGCCATGAGCGACAATCCTGCCATTACTCGCTATGCCTTCAACAAGGATGGCTATGTGACTCTTTTTGAAAACCCAAAATACCACAGTACCACCTTTACCTATAATCCCAATTATACCCAATACACCAGCAATAAAAAAAATCTTTTTGATAAAGGCAAAGCAGACACCCAAACCACACTAAACCTATTTTGGCTTCATGGCAATCTGTATGCGGGCTTTCACAGCGAATTTGAGACCGATGCCAAAGGCGATACCATAGTAGCGCGTTCCATTAAGAAGGACTATGAATTTACTTGGAAAATAAGACCGTATGGCGATGGCTATGCCCAACACGATGGTTTTAGGGAAACCTTTTATAACGCAAAAGGACAAAAAATCTATATAGCCTCTGGAGGTGGGCATAAGTTCACGATGTACAATGAAGATAATCTTCCGGGGATAGAAGTAGATTATTCCTATACCATGTTAAACTACTACGATGCCTATATGTATGAATTTGACAAACAAGGCAATTGGACCAAACGCATTCGATTGCGACTGGACAAGGCACCTTGGAGCGATAAAAAATGGCATGTACACGAGATTACTTACCGTGGGTTGGGATATGACGGCAAAAAAGCCGTGATAGCAGCCACAGATACTGAGGCAGATATTACCAAATATGAGGAGCAGGCCAAGGCATTACCACAGCTTACGATTGATCCATTGAAAGAGATAAACTCCAAAAAATAAGGAATTGCTGCTTGTGAAACCTGCATTTTATACTATCATACACCAATATAAAAGGAACGATTTGCTTTTGTTCACTTTTATTACGGCGCTGGCTGTAGTGTTCGGGCAAACCACCATCTTTTACATAATTTATTTTTTTTGGTGGACTGAACTCATCCGCATCCTTGCCGTTGCCATCTATGGTTTTAGGAACGAAAGCCGTGAGGAAAAACAGGTGTCACTTTCTATTTTTGGCCCGCTGTTTATGATGGCTATTTACTTTGTATTTATCGTGGTATTCTTTGGAGTTATTGCCAGTTGGGGCAATGAGGAAGTAACAATGGTCAATATGGGCATTCTCTTTTTTCAGAACTGGTTTTTTAATGTCAATCTAATCATTGTGGCTTTGGAACAATTTATTTTTCGTGGGAAACAATCAAATTCCTTAGGAATTGGCCCCTTCACCCCACCCCTACTAGTGTTGCATATATCGATTATTTTGGGTGGTATTTTGATGTTTTTTGTGGTAAAAAACTTCCCGAACATCTTTAGCCCCCAAAATTTGTGGGGCTCCCTTTTGATTATTTCACCCTTTTTACTTTTAAAATATTTAATGTACAACTTTCTTAAGCCTATTTCTTAATATTCAAATACTACATTTCAAATATGAACAAAAACATTATCCATATCAGTTTATTTCTTTTGGTTACCCTAAACTTTAGAGCGCAAACATTCCACGCTTCTCATTTTGGGCTGAATAACCCTTCGGTCACAAAAATTGTGGAAACCGAATACGTTAATTTTCATAAACCAAGTGCACGAAAGAACACATATCAATTTGACCCCAAAGGCTATGTGACCCAGGAAACCTTTGAATATTCTGGAGGCAGCAAGCCTACAGTTACCCAATATATGTATGATGACAACTATACGGAATTAACCAAACAATTGATGGACGAGTATGGGCAACCTGTAAAATTCTTCGGAAAGTCAGGTCCATTTAAGATTTATGCTACCCCGATAGGATTGTTGGACGACTATCCCAAGGTGGAAACAAATGCCAAGGGAGAAGTGATAAAACTGGTGAATGAGAAGAAAGGAATGGAGAAAACGTTAGAAACCAAAAGCAACCAACTTACCTATTGTTATATTACGGAAAATGGCATCCAGAAACCGGAGCAGGTATATGACAAAAACCAGCGGCTGTTGGGAACGGTGCAATACAATTATCCGGAAACTTATTATTCCTATGAAAACAACGGGCCCGTTGACAATACCTATTTTATTTCAAAACTAGCTTTTAAGTATGTTTATGAATTTGATGGGGCAGGCAATTGGATCAAGAAAATGACTTTTTCCGCCTTGCCAACCAAGAAATACCAATGGGAGCTTATAGCAATTAATACCCGTATTATTACTTACACGGACAGCAAATTAAACACAAAGCCAAACGATGTATTGCATACGCTTGATGTTTCCAATTTTGATCCCATTCGGAAACAATATGAAGTCAAATACACCCCAACGGATGTGATAGATACAAATTACTTCACGCAAAGGGAGGCGGCATTCAAAAAATTGTTGAAATAAGGATTGAGCAGATTTGGCGACATTTCTGGTTCCGGGATCCTGGTCAATCACAGAAAAGGGAATAATTCAGAAATGCTCTGTACCTTTAAAATGGGTTATGTTCCAATAAGGTCAAAGAATTTATAGCGTATTTATAAGGTATGTAGGGAGTATCTATGGAGGACAGTCGGCATGGAGTCGGCATATAAACGGCTTACAATCGGCTTATGGTCGGCTTACAATCGGCATGCAGTTTGACTACGCGAGTGGTAATCATAATGATGGCTATAAATACAGGAGCGGATAGCCGTGGAAAGTATAAATATACAATATTGAAGGGGCGGTTTGCAAGATTTTTTAATATTTGTTCTTCCGACTAGCTTGAGATTTTTTGTGTTTTGAAATATCAAATGATATCAAAAGCCACGCCCACCCATTGCGGAAAACCATAATAATGGGCTTTTAAATCGTGGAGAATAATTTTTGCAGTAGGCTGTAAGCGATAGGCGAATATTTTTGATTTATAAACGCTAAAAATTCTTGAAAGAACTCTACCGATACAAATATCCAACTGTTAGCTCAAAAAAACTGAAAGAAGCTGTAACGACCAACGTTTTGGACAATGG
>JBLXDA010000047.1:0-6801 GCA_048264505.1 Aequorivita sp. | reverse complement strand
AAAAGTTGATGAGAAAAAGGAAAAGCCGTACCTCAATTTATATACTTGGAACACAGCCGAAAACACGGTTTCCTCTATTTCCCTAAAACAGCAGGACGATTATCAAATTCCTCAATTTGAAGGGAAATTTTACGAAAGCAATTTTTACTTTTTAGCAATTTTGACCTATGAAAAATCAACTAACTTCGGTCTGAAGATAGACATGAACGGTAGAAACTCTGGTGTTGGTGCTAATGGTATCTTGGCCTTAAAAATAGATAGTCTGGGAAAGGTGGTCTTCAACCAAAGAAATGATTTTGAGAAAGTAATTGCCAACTTAAATCTAAAGGATTTTCTTTTTGATAGTACTGGAATTTGGGCAGTTTATGACCGTATGTATGTTGAAAAAAAATCAAAATCCAGCAATTTGAACGATGGCGATTTTAGTTATGATTACAGTTATTTGAACAATGGATTTGTAATAAACAAACTTGATATAAACACTGGGAAATTGGAGTGGTCAAAAATCATTGATACTGCAGAGCCCAATACAGCAAATGACAATGGCGATTTTCTCTCCACGCTATTTTATCTTGATGGCTCCAATTTGGTTTTGCTTTACAACGAAACAAGGGATTTGAACAAGGCAAAAATTCATGTTATTTTCAACCGTCGTTTTCCTATAAAGGAAGTGATTTCCTCTTCAGGCGAAACATTGTCCCGCGATGCGCTGCTTTCAGCAGGAATTGGTGTTACCAAAGAGGAGGAATTTGAACTTAACACACAATTCCTTGTTCCAGTTTCAAGGAATGCTTTTATTCTTCGTGCCAGTAATAGAGCGGAATATAAATATGGAAAGATGAAGATATAAGGGTGGTGAGGAGATTCTTTTTTTACTTTGCTTATTGGTTATAACGACTAGGACTATTTAATTGAAAGATATAGCCAAAGATTGCCGAAGCTCGTTCAGGATCTATCAAGTCCTCAAAGAAATGAATATTTTGACGAATTAGAAAACTGGATATTATCTATTGATGAATCTATGGTAATTTTAAAACCAAGACATGAGGTTTAGCTATTGATATAATAAATTTCTCTCGTTTGTAGTTCTGTGGACGAAACAAAAATAATTTTTACTTATGTTTTCGATTGAGTAGTAAGACCATCAATGTTGCTTATTAAATACAAAAGAACTATATTTGTTGTAAATAAGCATCATTATGAATACAAAAAAAGCGATAGTGCTCCCGAAATATCAAATGATTTTTAGTCAAATAGGGGAGAATATTAAGCTCGCACGTAAAAGAAGGAAACTCACTACAGAACAAGTTTCTGAGCGCGCAGGTATTCACAGGACTACACTATACCGTATAGAAAAAGGCGATCCAGCAGTTGCTATAGGATTGTACTTTAATGTCTTTAGGACACTTAACCTCCAGGATGATTTTCTGAAATTGGCAGTAGATGATGCGTTTGGTAGAAAATTGCAAGACCTTGATCTATTGTAAATGATATGGCGAAAGGAAAATTTGACATATTCGTATTTGCGGATTGGGCGGCACTTGAGAATCCAACTTTGGTCGGAATCCTTTCTGCTCATTTTGCCAAGGGCAAAAAAGCCTTTAGCTTTGAGTATGATAAGGATTGGTTGAAAACCGATACGCAAAGATTGTTAGATCCAGATATAGAATTTTATCCAGGGCCTCAATACCCAACCAACAAAGAGAATTTCGGAATCTTTTTGGACAGTATGCCCGATACTTGGGGGAAAACCTTAATGAAACGTCGAGCGGCACAAGACGCTAGGACTAGGGGAGAGAAGGCAAAAAAGCTATATGAAATAGATTACCTTCTCGGGGTCTATGATGAGAGTAGGATGGGGGCTTTGCGTTTTAAGACGGCGCTGGACGGTCCTTTTTTAGACAATGACGATCAAAGTCCGACACCACCTTGGTCCTCGTTAGGTGAGCTTCAGGAAGCGGTTAATCAGTTAGAGAGTGATGATCAAAGTGACGCCATTAGAAAATGGCTGGCTGTCTTGATTGCGCCTGGTTCCTCTTTGGGTGGGGCTCGACCCAAGGCAAATATTCTGGATGTCAATAAAAATCTATGGATTGCGAAGTTCCCATCAAAGGCGGATACGATAGACAAAGCTGCTTGGGAATTTCTGGTTTATAAACTTGCCATAGCCGCAGGTATTGAAATGGCCGAATCTAGAATAGAGCAGGTGAGTGGTCAATACCACACTTTTATGACCAAACGTTTTGATAGGGATAACGGAAAGCGCATTCATTTTGCCTCGGCTATGACAATGACGGGGAAGACTGAAGATTCTATCAAGGATAGCACGCCCAGTTATTTAGAAATTGTAGAGTTTATCGAGAATAACGGAGTTGGCGTAAAAGCCAATCTACATCAGCTATGGCGACGAATAGTCTTTAATATCGCAATTTCAAATACGGATGACCATTTGCGAAATCACGGGTTTATCCTTAAAGAAAAGGGATGGGTATTATCGCCGGCTTATGATTTAAATCCGTCTGTAGAGAAGGATGGTTTATTCCTGAATATTGATATGGAGGATAATGCCTTGGATTTTGAACTGGCGAAAAGTGTGGGTAAGTATTTTCGTTTAAGCGAAAATGAAATGGAAAATATTTTGAGTGATGTGTGGTCTGTGGTTAAAGATTGGAAACAAGTTGCAGTAGAAATTGGAATCAAAAATCGGGAGGTTGAGATTATGGGAGCGGCTTTTAGGTGTTAAGCAGGAATAATATTGATTAGGAAACGATTTTTAGACGAACAATAAAAATTTAATAAAAATGAAACAGGAACTTGAAAATAAATTGTTTGAGGAAATACAGGATGGATATTCTCTTAATTCAGACCAAAAAATAAAATTAAAAGAGGCCTGTAAACGTGTTGTGAAAGACCATCCAGATGACTCTTTCCCACTTCTAATGAAAGCGACAAAAATTTATCTTAAATTTATTTTGGAGTTTCCTCAATTAACTCTTTAGAGAATTTGAAATAGCTATATTCAGAGGGTTTGTTAAAAAATACAGTTGATGTTGGGAGGATTATCGTTCTTTATAGTCAAGTAAAAGTTGGAAAAAACTTGACAATGATATTTTAAAAGATTATCTTTGTATTATTAAAACTATGAATATAACAACATCCATAAAAACTAAAGTTGCTCGTATAGATACTGGAGAAGTATTTACATACGATACTTTGGCTATTGCTCCAAGTGAATTTTCTGCTGCAGCTAAGGTTTTAAGTCGATTGGTTGCAAATGGTGAAATCAAGAGATATAGAAATGGGATGTTTTATAAGCCCAAGCAAACACCTTTTGGAGAGCTAAAACCAAGAGAGGATGAACTGCTTAAAAGTTATCTCTTTGAGAACAATAGGCAGATTGCCTACATCACAGGTGTTCGTTTATACAATCAATTTGGACTGACCACTCAAGTCCCTAATGTTGTGAGATTGGCAAGTAGGGATAAGGAGATAAAGACGAAAATAGGAAACCTTATTATAAAACCAGCTAAGAGCTATGTACCCATTACAAGAAAGAATGTGCCTTTATTGCAGCTGTTGGATGTCATAAAAGATTTTAATAATATTCCAGATATGGATAAAAAGAGAGGTGTTACTTTTCTAAAGGATAATATAAGTAACCTATCGTATGATGATAAAGATAAGTTGACCAGTTTTGGAAAGGCATACCCTCCAAAAGTTAGGGCCTTATTGGGAGCGATTCTTGAAATTCTTTCCCTTGACGAATTGAGCAAATCCCTAAAAGGAACAATCAACTATTTGAGCAGCTATAAGTTTGGAATATCCGAAAGTACATTGCCCACAATTTCAAACTGGAACATTTCATAATGAAACTTCACGAATATAAAAATGCTTTTGAGGGAGCTATTGTTGCTGCCGCACAACACTTCGGGATTGCGGAAATCTATGTCGAAAAAGATTACTGGGTGACCCTTGCACTAAAACAGATTTTTGCTGATGAAAACTCCAGGGACATTGCTGTCTTCAAAGGAGGAACATCCCTTTCCAAGTGCTTTAAAATCATTGAACGTTTTTCAGAGGATATCTATATGGTGGTTATTAAGGAAGATGGCGAAACGGATAATTCCTTAAAACGAAAACTTAAAAAAGTAACGAGATCATTGGAGGCTGTTATGACTATCATTCCCGACCATCCTTTGGAAAACAAGCGGGGTAAAATTAGGAAAGTAGTTTATGGTTATGAAAAGGTTGGGGTAAAGGGAGTGTTTGGCCAAGTTCGGGACCATATTGTATTGGAAGTATCAAGCCTTGGTAACTCACATCCTTCCGAAACCGTAAATATTCACTCAATGATTGGGGAATTTATTGGTACAACAAATAACCCCGATCTTATCAAGGAGTACCAGCTAGAGCCATTTAAGGTAAAGGTAATCAGTGTCGAGCGTACTTTTTGCGAAAAAATAATAAGCCTGATCCGATTTTCATATACGGAAAATCCTTTGGAGGAATTTATCAATAAAGTCCGCCATACCTACGATTTACATCAATTATTGCAAGCAGATAGAATCGCTACTTTTTTGAAATCAGCGGATTTTGAAACAATGCTAACACAAGTTGGAATGGATGATGATAAAGCTATACCCAACGATAAGGAATGGTTATTTAAACATCCATCAGAATCGCTGTTTTTTTGCGAAACTGAGAAGGTATGGGAAACCATAAGCAAAACATACACTGGTCCTTTTAGGGATTTGCTCACCGGAAAACTACCCGATGAAAAAAAAGTGCTTGAATCATTGATGATGATTGGGTCAAGGCTAAAGGAAATTCAATGGAATTTCAAGGAGACAAAATATTAGGCGAAGGTCTTCGAGCAGTTCAATTCGGATTATTGATATACCTGTTCGAAACCTTCAATTTCAAATTCCGCTCCCCACTTTTTTCATTCAGTTCCAAAACGACCATTTTGTCATTGCCCAAAGAAAACTTTGGTAGAACGTAAATCATTCTTTTGACTTGTTTCTCAGCAACTTTCGAGGGAACACCATACTTAAAATTAGGTAGCTGTGAAATGCGCTGTATTGATTTCTTTTTTCCTTGCTTCCTTGTTTGTGTCGAAACATCTAAGAAGTTCAAATCGTAATCCAACGAAGACTTGTTTTCAATTTTAATTACGAAATAAAGCTCTTCCTTATCAAAAACTATGTTTTCCAAACTCAGGACTATACCATTCTTACGTTTTTGGATGCTCCCAATTCTCTGTTTTCTGGTCAACAAGTATGAGCAAAACCGTTCGTAATAAAAGGTTTTGTCGGTAAACAGATTGGCAACACTAACTGAATCTGAACGCTCCGTAAATTTTGGCTGCTCAAAACCAATACGCTCCGATTGTGGAACAAAATAATTCAACTTTTCCAATTGTTCCCTGTAGCTTAGAATATAGGAATAAATAGCCCCGTTGGTATTAATTACAAGAAGGTTGCTCGGCTTTCCGGGCTTAGCCTGCAGCAACCCAAAGTATTGTTCTTTTTCGCGGTTATAGGTAAACACAAAATCATTGGAACCTACTATCCCTTGCCGAATCGGATTGGGAAAGAAAAGAGCCACATTCTTTTGATCATTCGCAAAAATTGTGTCCAATAGGGCAGTGTTCTGTGCTTCCATAAGGAAACTGGCAAGAATAAACCCTGCCATTAAAACTGAATTTTTCATAATGCTGGTTTTAGGATTAGTTTGTAATTATTGGTGACGGTTACCTTGACGGCCCGCTGATTTTTCCGAAATACTTTTTGGATTCCGCTAACTTGGGGAACTCCCGCAATATTGATGTCCCCAACAATGTCGTCCACGACCTCTTGGGTTACATCGGCACGAAAACTGTTCTCTACATAAATTCCCTCACTACCGTCCTGTAGATCGAATGCCTTTAATTTCACCGGACGGTGACCGATGTTCTCAATCTCGATCAGGGCACGGTTTGGCTTAAAGCTAATAAAGCCAAACACAGGCGTGTTTTTTGAAACTTTCACTCCATTTATAAGCGCATCTTTTAGCAATCGCATCCGTAAGCGATAATTGGTCTTCACTACTTGGTTTCCGTCAACTTCCACAAATATTTCCGCATCGGTATTTGCGATGCCTATTTTGGGATAAACCATTGGATCGGATGCAAAAAACAGTTGGTGCTCCAGTCCCAGTTCCTTTAGGGCAATGGCCTCATCTTTTTCCGCGGTTATGGAATCCTCGTCCACTTTTGGCTTTCTTCGATATCGTTCCGGCACCACATAGGTATCTTTTGAATAGTTGATTTTGTTGTGTTTATAAATGCTATCGACAATCCGTACCTTTTCTTTATCCATAAAGTCAGGGTCATAAAAACCTAGAGAATCAATATTTTTTTCATCATAGATACTCGGAGCGTTGGTCTCCCGGACTTCCTTTAGGGCATCAATCGCTTCCAGCTTCGTCTTGTATTCTTTCTGGTTTTCATCCAGTTCCGGTACAGCGGTTCGTGTTAAATTTTCGGCTTGGGAGCTATCATCGGATAATAAATAAAGTGAATACGTTATAACAAAAAGGAGGGCAACGGTTATGACGGAGACGAATACTATTTTATTTTTTTCAATTTTCATTTGTTAGTTTTTTAAGGGATTTTTCAAAATAATCAGTAATCAAAAGGCCGTGTGTGTTCTTGGGAAAGTTTCGGTCCACAACAATCAGATTTCCCGTGGAAATCAATTCATATCGGTCCACGACGGTACCGCGATTGATTTCAAAAATCGTCTTGGTCTGGAATCTATA
>JBLXDA010000046.1:0-6964 GCA_048264505.1 Aequorivita sp. | reverse complement strand
GAAGGTAGCGAGCCAACGGTTATTCCTAATGCCGAAGGAAAAAGAACAACTCCTTCCGTAATTGCATTTGTGGAAGGCGGCGAAATTAAAGTAGGTGACCCTGCAAAACGTCAGGCTGTTACAAACCCTACAAAAACTATCAGCTCCATAAAAAGATTTATGGGGAACAAATATTCTGAATCTAAAACAGAAGCAGAATATGCAGCTTATAAAGTGGTGAAAGGTGACAACGATACCGCCCGTGTTGATATTGACGGTCGTTTATACACGCCACAGGAATTGAGCGCGATGATTCTTCAAAAAATGAAGAAAACTGCTGAAGACTATTTAGGTCAGCCAGTAACCCGTGCGGTAATTACTGTTCCAGCATATTTTAACGACAGCCAGCGCCACGCAACCAAGGAAGCGGGTGAAATTGCCGGTCTTAAAGTAGAACGAATCATTAACGAACCAACTGCTGCGGCACTTGCGTACGGTCTTGACAAAAAAGGTACAGACCAGAAAGTTGTGGTGTTTGACTTTGGTGGCGGTACGCACGACGTTAGTATCCTTGAATTAGGTGATGGCGTTTTTGAAGTATTAGCTACAGATGGTGATACCCACTTAGGGGGTGATGATGTGGACCAGAAAATTATAAATTGGATGGCAGATGAGTTTAAGGCTGAAGAAGATTTTGATCTTCGTAAAGACCCGATGGCTCTGCAACGTTTGAAAGAAGCTGCTGAAAAAGCAAAAATTGAATTGTCTTCTTCAACACAAACCGAAATCAACTTGCCATACGTTACAGCTACCGCTAGCGGACCAAAACACTTGGTAAAAACCTTGACACGTGCAAAGTTTGAGCAATTGATTGAGGATCTTGTAAAGAGAACCATCGCACCTTGCGAAAAAGCAATGAAAGCTGCTGGTTTAAGCAAAAGTGATATAGACGAAGTAATCCTTGTAGGTGGTTCTACCCGTATTCCTGCTGTTCAGGAAGCCGTGGAGAAATTCTTCGGAAAGAAACCACACAAAGGGGTAAACCCAGATGAAGTAGTTGCCGTAGGTGCTGCAATTCAAGGCGGTGTATTGACTGGAGACGTAAAAGACGTACTTCTTTTAGATGTAACGCCACTTTCCCTTGGTATTGAAACAATGGGCGGTGTTATGACTAAATTGATAGATGCCAACACAACCATTCCTACCAAGAAAAGTCAGGTTTTCTCTACTGCGGCAGACAATCAGCCGAGTGTTGAAATCCACGTATTGCAAGGAGAGCGTCCAATGGCGAACGACAACAAGACGATTGGTCGTTTTCACCTAGACGGTATTCCACCAGCGCAGCGCGGTACGCCACAGATTGAAGTAACGTTTGATATTGATGCTAATGGTATCATTAAAGTAAGCGCTACAGATAAGGCTACCAACAAAACGCAGGACATCCGTATTGAAGCTTCTTCAGGATTGACCGAAGAAGAAATCAAAAAGATGAAAGCAGATGCGGAAGCTAATGCTGACAGTGATAAAGCTGCAAAAGAGAAAGTTGAAAAACTGAACGAAGCAGACGCAATGATCTTTCAGACTGAAAAGCAACTGAAAGAGTTTGGTGATAAATTATCTGATGATAAAAAGAAACCAATTGAAGATGCTTTGGAAGAATTGAAAAAAGCGTACGAATCTAAAGATGTTGCAACCATTCAGCCCGCTTTGGATAAAATAAACGAAGCTTGGAAAACCGCTTCTGAAGAAATGTACAAAGCCCAAGCCGACCAGCAAGGCGCCCCAACCGGTGATGCCGGAGCAGGAGCAGAGCAGGGAAGCACAGATGGCGGAACTGAAAACAGCGATGTTGAGGATGTAGATTTTGAAGAAGTGAAGTAAGCTTCTATAAATAGATTAATGTGAAAACCGCAACCTGAGAGGGTTGCGGTTTTTTTATTGTTTTTGACTTGAATTATCAGTTAGACTTATTTTGAACAATTCATAACCTACTCCAAATCCAAACCATACATTTCCATTACTTTTCCAATTGTAATTATCATTATTGTTAATATGGTCAACTCCAATGTACAATCCTGCTTGGACTTTTTTGAATTGAAGCATCACCCCGGCTAACATTGCAAGTGTTGCAATGTCTTGGGCTTTCCCTTCTTCTAATCCAGGAGCATTATTCGTGTTTAGACCTACACTTCCAATACCTGCACCTATCTGAGCGTGCAAATCTGTACCCCAAAAATTTCCTATTCTATAATTTAATGTAGAATTTAGATTAAATTCTGTATCGAATGATTTATCGTCTTGAGGCCTAAATTTAAAGGGTAAAGATAAAAGACCTATACTCCATTTATCGGGGGGTATAATAGCTTTAGAAATAAACTCGTTTTTTTCTAAAGTAAAAATCTTTGAATTATAATAATCACTTTTATCTCTTTGCTTGGCGTTCTCCTTTTTTAAAGGTAAGAAGGGGATAGCTTCAATCTTATATTTATTGTCATTGTTATCAATGATTATAAATTTTACATTTCTTTCTAAAAGATACTGGGTTTTTGTAGCTTCATCATAACTTTTTGTTATGTTAACATCTGTGCCTACAGGTCTTGCAGGTGCTTTGAATTGAATTATATCTCCAATTTTGAATTCTTGTGCAGTGAGACTTCCAAAGAAAAATAGTATGACGATTAAAATGATAGATTTTTTCATGATTTACGATTTTTTTAATGTATAATGCGTCCAGTTACCATTCCCAAAGAAGTTGTTTCACCTCCTATTGCATCTCCTTTAATTAATTCTCCTGTAAAATCAATTTCAGTACCGTTATTTGAAAATGTTACTGTTCCAGTATTTATTAATCCGATTTCATAAGAGCCAAAAATATCTGAATGATAGAGAAATATATATATATTTTCACAAACTGGAATTTCGGTGTTAAATAGATATGTACCATCTGGTATACTTGGACTGTCAAAATAAAAATGAATTTCAATACTATTCTCTTCCTGAGTAACGCCATCTTTATTCAAACCTAAAGAAATAGCATATTTGAAACAAGCTACATCATCATATTCGGATTCTTCAGAAAAAGGCAAATTATTAAAATCCAAAATTTGGCAGGTATCAAATAATTTAATCTGGTTTACCAATTCTTCTACTTCAGCATCTGCTCTAAAAATTTGCAGTGCGTCTGTAATAATTGTTTCTGTATGATCTTTAAAAAATACTTCAATAGTTGGTTCTTCAACGTTACCAAGAGTCCATAAAGTTTCTGCAAAACCATTTTCATCTGTCAAAACCGAGGTATCCAAAACCGAACCACTGCATTGTGAAACCTGAAAGTAAATAGGTACATTTTCTAATGGCATGTTTAACTCATCTGTAACTCTTACTTTTATTGGCTGAGGGAGTTGCTGCCCTCCATCCCCGTGTTGATTATCGCCAGAAATCTTAACTATGTGCTTAGGCGCAGACCAAATAGTATCTTTAAAATGATTTGTAATTGAATAATCATCTCCAAACCCGAAAATTTCTATTTCAACTCCAGTTTTTAGATCCACACCTACTTGTATGTTTGAATCCCAATCTAATGATGGAGAAGCAATGTTATAAGCAAAATCTTCAACTAAAGCAGGCTCACAAAAAGGACCTATGACACCAAAAAATTTAATACTCACTCTGGGTACAATAGCAAAACTTTGTGCAATGTTTACCTGTCCTTCCATGGTTACAGGTTTTGGGGTAAGGGTAGGAGTTAAATCAAAATTACTGCTCCAAGTTCCGTTTTCTTTTTTTATACCTGTTGATAATGTATAAGTGTTAGTAAAACCAGATGCAATGTTAAACTCCGAAGATATATTTGCATTTAATTTGGCTTCAAGTGTTGTGCTAACTACTATAGTAACTGGCACTCCTGCCACTCCTACAATAAGAGTCTTATCATAACTGGCAAGTGGTTTTGTGAATTCCGGCAGATTAATTCCGGCAGTTGCATTTAGGTTTAAATCGCAGTCAATGTTTAGGTTTGCATTATCTGTTCCAAATATGAAATAAGTTAAACCGCCCAATAGCGTATAATCACTCTTAAATTGAAAGTTAGGCTCAAAACTTGCCGTACCGTTGGTAATCTCAAACGTTAGACCTGCATCTTGGTATAATACGGTATTCGAAAAATCATAATTTAAACCATTTGCAGAAATTTTCATTCCTTCTGCCAAATAATTGATTTTTATATTTTCAGTGGAATCATGAACTATACCACGACCTTCTTCAATAGTGTTAGAAAACTCAATGGTGGCATTTTTGAACAATTGTTCCATATTAGCTTGTTCCGTTTGCATGGAAATTACATTTCCATCAACTGAAACAGTTATCCCCTTTCTTAAAAAGCCTTCGTTTTCATCACCTACAATTACATCACCATTTTTTATTTGCGGTGGACTTTGTGAGAATTGAATTTTATAAATGCCATTTGTCAATTCGGATTCTGTACTTATAATATGAGAAGATTCCTTAGAAATTATTACAACATTTTCTTGAAGTTCGGTAGTTGCCTCTTCATTTTCAGGGTCCGAATTATCATCTTTATTACAATTAATGAAAAGAAGAAGAAATAAGAATGGTAGATATTTTTTCATAACTTAAAATTTTTTATTATAAAAGTAGGAGAGCTTTTCCCCTCAAACCATACCCATTAAAGGGTATTTTTTAAAATTATAATCAAACATAAAGTTATACAATACGCCAATAGGCCTAATTTTCAAATAGTTGAAAATGCCATTGCTATTTTTTCAATTTCGGTGCGTTTGTTTGTGTGAAGTTTTTTGAAGATGTTTTCACAGTGTTTTTTAACGGTTTTTTCGTCAATAAAAAGTAAGCAAGAGATTTCTTTTCGCGTTAGCTCTCTTCCTAAAAGTTTTACAATTTCCTTTTCGCGTTTGGTCAATGTTTGGTACAGTTTAAAATAGTTGTCAAAAATAGTATTGATGCCAAACATATTGTTGACCTTCTTGCTGAGGTATTCAATATTCCGTGGAAAGAGAGAGATGGAGATAGTTTGTTTTTCATTCAAAATTTTGGTGGACGTATAATGAAAAACAGGATTTTCACCTTTGCTGTACTGCCAATCCTGAAAAAAGGTAGTTACTTGATCTATGTCGTTTTTAGAGAGTTCTTCAAATAATTTGGGATAGGTAACTTTTAAGGTATAGTCACTTTGATGTTTCTCTAAAACACTTGCACCCAAATTTTGCAGCTCTTCATTTGAATAACGAATGATATTGCAACCCAATTCTGACATAAATTCCAAGGCTAGGTCATCCCTTGCATTTACATGCATAATTCCTGGAATAACATCAGCTATGTCTTGAAGTGTAATCAAACCATTGTCCAATAATTGACAAAGTTTATAAAGTTTCTTTTGGGGCTCCTCAACAAGTTTTTTTTCTTCCATTTTTCCAATTTAAGGGTGCCAACGCACTGATTAAACTTTAATTGGGGATAAATAAATGGGGGAGAAGTATAAATATAATAAAAAAATTATTTAATCACTAAAACCATCACAACCCAAAAACTTCCCCAATTTGCCCAACGCGAAACCCTAGCAGCAAAACATTCTTGGCTTCTTCGCTATCAATATCAATCAAAGGATTAGTATGGTTAAAATGAATAAAGATTATTTTGCTTTTTTCTTGTTCGCTTAAATCTTTAAAGCGTTCTAAACTTTCAATAACAAAAGGGTGGGGGATTCCAGATATATCGCGAGTGCTTATTTCTTCACCGCTGAAAAAGGTGGCGTCCAAAAAGGCATAATCTACTTTTTTTATTTCCTCTACAATATTTTTATCCCACTTGTCCCATTTGTCAATATCTGGAATAAATAAGGCGCTTTTGTTTGGTCCCTGAATGTGGTACCCAACCGTTTCGGAATATTCATCTCTGTGGGGAACAGGAATTGGCGTAACCTCTATTTCGTTGGAAAGCTGCACAGCAGTTTCGTTTTCCAAAGGTTTTATCGAGATATTTTTCAGACTGACTAGCTGGTTCCAGGGCCCATTGTTTTCGAGAAAAGCCTTCATCCGCGGCATTGCATAAACCAGAATATCTTTTGAATTGGTTGCTTCTTTGCCCAAATACATTAAGCCTGTATAATGACCTATGTGGGCGTGGGTCAAAAAAATGCCATCCGCAAGCTCGTTTTCGCTTTGCACACCAAAGTTTTTTAAAGTTTTCATTTGTGTTGTAATGTCTGGTGTGGCATCAAATAGATATTTCTTTTTTGTGGAGCTATCAAACAGTCCCAAAGAAATTACTTGCCTGTTACTGTTAGGATCTGGGTGATCAAATAAAGTTTTACAACAGTCTTTTTTACAACCAATATGTGGCGAACCGCCGTCTTGTATGGTTCCCAAGAGTATGAGTGAAGTACTTATGCTTTTTGGTTTATCTGTAGCGGTTTCAACTGAAGCTGGTTTGTTTTGACAAGCGAGGATTGTAACCAATACTACTGTAAGACAGTAAAATTTTGAAATTGACACCATTAATTAAATATAGTAAAAATGGATTTGTAAAAAAAAGGCTTCTAATTAGTTTCCGTATATTTCTTGAAATTATCAAGTATCGCCTGCCAACCGTCGCGTTGCATTTCTACAGGATTTTCACTTTCAGCGTCAAAAGAAGTTGTCACTTTGGTTTTTCCGCCCAAATCTTCAAAAGTGGTGATGGCTTTTCTGCCATCTTCCATTGTATAAGTTATTTTCTTTTGTGGCTCTACTTCGTCATAGATAACATTAAAGTCAAACCCAAAACTTCCGTCTTTGGCTTCCATTCGTGAGGAAAGTTTTCCGCCCACGCGAAGGTCGTTACTGGCTTTTGGGCAATGCCAATCGGGGCTGGCAAAATTCCATTGGGTAATGTGGTCGGGTTGGTTCCAGTAGTTCCAAACCTTTTTTGTGTCTGCGTTTACAGTATTTGTCACAGTGATTTTTGTCTTTTC
>JBLXDA010000045.1:0-7447 GCA_048264505.1 Aequorivita sp. | reverse complement strand
TATAGTTGTTACCTAAATTATCTTGAATAGAAACATTAGCATTGTTTTCTATGGTTTGCGTGTTTTGTTCTAAGAAATACGTTCTAGACAATTTAATTTCTTGATGTTTTAGCTCATTAGTAATAGTGGCTTCAACAACTAAAACGTCTTCAAAATTTTGGGTGTCCAAAAGAATCTCGTCTGTGCAATTAAAACAACTCAAAAAGAGTGTTAATGCTAAAAATTTATAAATTATTTTCATTTTATACTTAAGCTTTCACTAAAAAAAACAATATAATTAAAACTATATTAGTAGCTTATTTGCAATGTGTTGTAGTGTTGGTATTTTGCCCTAAGATAATAAAACGAGTCTTATTTAACCTCAATAAAGGTAGATGTACTTATAAAACTCCCTAAATTATTGATGCCTTCCAGTTTAACTTCAAATATACCTTTAACATCAGAGGCGAACGCTGTATAGGTTGTAAGAGTATTAGAAATTACTGGAACCCACAATAATTGTCTTCTATAATCTGGAATTCGATTATTTAACTCTTCTACAATGGCGTAGTTTGGTTGATAATAAACTTTAGGAGCTTCTAGTTTCTTTAATAATGTTTTATTTAGGAACTCGCTTTTAATACTCGTTTTAAAATCTTGTGAAAATGTGGAAACCTCTATAACCCCTTGAAAAAGTTTAGAACCGTAAACATATTGACCTTGAACAACGGCAATTGATTTAATTTTTTTTGGGTTATAAAAAACAAGGTCACTATTGTTTTTTAATACTATTCCATCTACCAAAACTAAAGGGTCTAAGTCGTTAGATATTAAGTCGTAGTTTAGCACATTATCATAAACAACAAACTTATAGTCATTGTCTTTACCGCTTCTTAACCCTGCTTGGTTTACGACTTCAATAAAAGTTTCTCTAACCGTTTTAAAACGTGTATAATCGTCTAATTGGTGTATAACAGCGAGACCGTCGTAAAACAATTCTTTATTAGAAGATATAATTATACTGTCCTGCTTATTCTCGTAATATGCATTTTCTATTTGATTTTGAATATTCCTGTCCTCTATACTAGTTTTTAAATTAGAATCTATCTTTAAATCTGCAAATTGAAGTGCGGAGTAATTATTAGCTTCAACTGAATCTATCTCAATTTTAAAATCTTCATAATTATCCTCCATCACCTGAAATATAGCGTTCTGCTCCGTGTAGTCTTCATACAGATTAAAGAAAAATTGACCTTTGCTATTGGATTGTGAAACCTTAATAGTACCGTGTTCTCCCGGTATTGAAAGCGCTATGTGCTTATCCGCAATATCTAGTGCGTTTGTTTTGTTGGTTAGCTGTCCAGAAATTAGTTCACCTCTCAATTCAGGAATAAAAAAGAGCTCAGAATTATTTTCCGATATATAGGTCTTGGTATTAGTTGAAATAGTTTTAATAGAGTCTAGTTTTCGTATAGACAAACTATAATTACCATTTTTAATTGTTTCATTATTATCAATATTAATCTGTATTAATTCTCTTTTTGTGTATTTCTTTTTTTGAGTTGAAATAGACAGTTGGGGGTGAGATATGCTTGTTATATCCAAGTGTTCTTTTTTACTAATTTTAACTGTAGATTCTAGTCTGTTTTCCACTTCTTGTGTGTTTGCTGTAAAAGGATTTATTATAAACAGATCTTTTACCACATAGCTTTCGTTGGGGTTGTTTTTGCTAAAATTGGTATAGCCTATAAGTTTATATAGCCCTGTCATAACTTTTGATGGTATGAAAAAATCACTATAACCAACACCGTTATTTAGTTTTAGTTTATGACTTAAAACAACTTCTTTTTTAGCGTTTACTAACTCGACATACCCTATTTTGCTAACAGTACTTAAACTATTGTTAGTGACTGTAAAAAGTTTGTAATACACATATTCTCCTACTAATACAAAGTCTGTATTTGTTTGTAATATAGGTTTTTCTTGGCTAGAAAAAGAGTTTGAATTGTCTAACGAATGTTTTTCAATTTGTCCGAATATGGATAAACTGAAAATAAATACTAATAATATTAAGATAGTTTTTTTCATAATTAGTCTTCCCAGAAATCTGGTTGTATGTTTGATGATGATGGAAATGAGGTGCAATCGCCACAAGCGGGGCTTAAAATGGTGTAAATTGGATAGTCTCCATCTAAATACTGGTAATCTTTTTTAGTTAAATAATTATAAAGTATCGCTCTTTGATTAGGAGTAGGTGGTGTAGTTAGTTGACCAGCTAACGTATAATCTAAAATTAGGTGATTTTCATTATAGTTAAAAGGGTAAGGCCCCATAGGATTAATTACACTAAGTTCACTTTCACAATTAAAAGGATAAGGCGGTTGAGTGATATTTAGGTCATTGAAATTAGAAAACAGTCTTTGTGAAGACACCGAAGACACATCAAAATAACCAATTGCGCGTTTACTATTATTATCTATAGGCATTATATTTCCTACTACAAACCCAGGTTGACTTTCGGAAAGTAAACTTTCATCAGCGCTTAAATCATTAATTATTTTATAATATTGATAGGCTTCAAAACTTTGCACATACTGTTTTACCAATATACTATATTGTTCTCTTAGTAAAGCATTGTCTTTTTCTATAACTCTAATAGGAAACTTATTTACAATATTAGTTTCAAGATCAGAGGTAGATGTTTGGATAATAGTGTTTGAACTATTGGTAATATAGCACGTTTGTTTATTCTCCGTTTTGGGTACTGTATATATATTATACTGTAGTCCATCTCCTACTACATTATTTATTTTAGCATCAAGAGTAGAGTAATATGGTACAGTAATTTTATGAGTCTCTATATATTCATATCTAAAATATTGCGCGTTTGTGGTTTCATTATTACTATTTACAAGTACTTGAACTTTATCGGCATTTGCACCTTCCTCTGTGAGTTCTGCGTATAACTCATCTATAGTAGAAATTGGCGTAAGCTCGGTCTCTGTAGATTTGTACTGCATACCATTACTAGTCGTAATATAAAGCGTATAGTTTATATTTGGTAACGCTTCGAAAGCCGTATTAGAAATATAAATGCCATCTCCATTTTGTGAGAAATTATAGGTATTTCCCATAGCGTTTATTATGGATACATTAGCTCCATTTTCTAATATTTGGGTGTCTCCTTCTATAAGGTAAGTTCTCGACAGTTTAACTTCTTGATGTTTTAACTCGTTAGTAAGTGTTGCCTCAACTACTAAAACGTCTTCAAAACCATCGGTTTCTAAGGCTATTTCTTCTGTACAATTAAAGCACGAAATCGCTATAGTTAATGTTAAAATGATATGTTTTAGTAGTGTTTTCATAAATTATTTTTTTAGTTAAAACTTAAAATTATAAGAAACTGTTGGCACGGGTATTGAGAAAATAGACGATTGATACGCTTTTACCTTTCCGTCATTGTTTACAAAGAATACCGAGTAAGGATTGTTTCTTCCTAAAACATTATACACAGAAATATTCCAGAAGCTGTGTGCAAGTTTTTTTAATTTATGACTACCCTCAATGTTAAAACCTACATCCAGTCTGTAGTAATCTGGTATTCTAAATTGGTTTCTATCGCTATATAATACTTGCTCGCTACCGGCAAAATTATATTTTCCAATAGGGTAGGTGATTGGTCTACCGGTTTGATATATAAAGTTAGTAGAAAAGCTATATTTTTTTGTTAGTTTATAATTTAAAACCATACTAAAATCATGAGGCTTATCGAAATTAGCAGGAAAATACTCTCCGTTATTAACTTGTTCTTGAGGAATATCGTTTTCCAGTTTTAAAAGCGCTTTAGAGTAGCTATAACCAATCCAACCATTTAAATTACCTTCTTTTTTCTTTATTAAAAATTCTATCCCATACGCTTTACCTTCTCCTTGAAGTAATTCTTGTTCTATGGTTTCGTTAAGGATTAACTCGGCACCAACTTTATAATCTAGAATGTTTTTCATCCTTTTATAATAACCTTCTAAACTAATTTCTATAGCGCTTTCGTCTAAGTTTTTATAAAGACCAACCGAATATTGATACGCTTCTTGAGGTTTTGTATTCAAGTCTGAAAGTTTCCAAGTATCTGTTGGAGACATTGTAGTGTTATTAGATAGTAAGTGTAAATATTGAATGGTCTTATTAAAACTCGCTTTAACCGATAAGCTTGGTGTTAACGAGTAGCGCATACCTAGTCTAAATTCGGCACCACCGTACGTTTCTATTGCTTCGTTATCGCTATAGGTTTTAACTTCTGTAATGCTAGATTCGTTTTTAGGTACATTATCCTCGTAAACGTTTTGTGTGTTGGCTCCTAAAGCAGAGAAAACAGAATACCTTAATCCTAAATTGAATAGTAATTTTTTATTCACTTCAAATTTATCAGAAATGTATACCGCAGATTCTAGACCTCTTTCTTTATTAAGTCGTTTAGGCTCTATAATAGACGCGTTACCTTTTGGACTTAAATTTCCGGGTTCTATTTGATATAGTTTTGTACTTGCACCATAAGAAAATTTATGCTTATCACTTAAAAAGTAATCCATATTTAGTTTTAACTGCGTTTCATTTATTTTATAGTCAAAATCAAAGTTGCTATTTGCGCGTCCTTCATATTCAATCCCATATTTATATTGACTATTTACCGCTATGACTTCAGCTTTATTTTTTTCGTTAAAAGAGTGCTTCCATTTAAGTGACACTAAAGCGTTGTTGTAGCTAAATATAGAATCGGAGGTGATACTAAACTTGTCTTTACTATAATATCCTGTGGCTTGAAATTTATTGTTCTCGTTTATTTTGTGGTCATATTTAATTAATCCATCATAAAATGAAGCTTGACTATTTTTTAAAGATTCTTCATCTAAAGATTTTAAAATCCAATCGGAGTATGTCGCTCTGACCGCTGTAGTAAGGGATATTTTATCTTTTACAATAGGCGTTTGTAGGCTTAAGCTTCCCGTAACCGGACCAATAGAGCCTTCTCCAGAAAATTTGTCGTAATTAGGGTCTTTAGTTTTTATATCGAAAACAGAAGATAATCGTCCGCCATATTCTGCAGGAATACTAGCTTTATAGATATCTACCGAGCCAGTAACAAAAGGGTTAATGGCCGAAAAGAAACCTAGAAAATGCGACGGACTATAAATTACAGCATCGTCTAATAGTATTAGATTCTGATCGGCGCGACCACCACGGACATTAAATCCAGCAGAGCCTTCTCCTGCAGTTTTTATACCAGGAAGTGTAGTGGCAATTTTTAAAATATCGCGTTCTCCAAGAACGACCGGTATATTTTTTAAACCTGCAATATCAATACGTGTGATACCAACAATAGCTTCTTTTACATTTTGATTTCTTGTAGATTCTATTAAAACTTCATCTAAAGCTTCAGCAGATTCTGAGATTTTAAAGTTTACTGTTCCATTTCCGTAAACCAAAATATTTAAACTTTCTTCTTGATACCCCAGTAACTTAGTTTCTATAATATTTAAACCAGAAGGTACTGTTACAGAAAACCTTCCGTTTTTATCTGTAGTGATATTTTTATTCGTTTTTGGCAGTATTATTACTAACCCTTCAACAGGTTTACCTGTGTTTTCTTCTGAAACTCGACCAGAAATTCGAAACTCCTGACTTTTTAAGTTTATATTTTGTTTCCCTACAGTTATAACGTTTTTAGTATCGTATTGATTATAGAATATAGCATCATTTTCTGGAGAATAAGATTGGTTTTCAGTTTCAAAAAAGTCATCTGGAAGTGTTCTGTAGACAACACTATTATTAGTTAGTATAACTTTATTATCATAGACTATAAAGTTAATGGACGAAGCGCTAAAAACATCACTAAGAATATATTCTATAGTTTTATTCTCGTAAGAATTTGTGGATTTATAAGTGTCGAACCAATTTTCTTGATAATAAAACCTAAGATTAGTTTCTTGCTCCAGCTTTTGTAAAATTTCTACCGTACTATTATTACTAAAAGAAACGCTTATTTTTTCACTTTGAGCATTTAATATGTAAATACTAAATAGTGCTATATATAAAAGGATAGTTTTTTTCATGTAGTACTTACTTGTTACGGTTCTTGTATTCTAATTGTTTTAAAAGGTTGACGACAAATAATTCTTCATCACTTTTAAGTAGTTTTTTATTGTTTCTGTAGAAATCGTTAATGTCCTTTTTTAAATCGGGCATAATTTTCCTTAAATCTTTATATGATGAAATTTCATATAGTTTGTCTTCAAAAAAGAAATAATAGACATCATAACTTCTAAATGTGAAAACATATTTTTTGTTTTCTAATTCTTTAGAGACTCTTTTTATTCTTTTAATAAGGAATTTATAAAGGGGAGTGGTGTAAACTATTTCTAGAAAGCCTAAATCGGGGATGCTATCGTTTAACAGTAGCTTACTATTAATAAAATGATGGTTGTCAATATTGAAACTGCTTACTTTATTTTTAACCAGTTGTATATTAATATAACTTAAGTTGTTATTTAATTTAGTGATTAATTGGTCCGTAGTGACATCATATTTTAAATCTACATTATAATAAGGTTGCTTATCAAAGACGACATTTGCTTTACTAAAATCTGTAAATATATAAAAGTTCGTGTTGTTTGGGGTGGTTTTGTAGGCGTTGTAATACCGCTTTCCATTAAAAAGACCAGTGTTTTCTAATCCTACAATATTATCATATATATTTTCTTTGGTTTTATTTACATCCTGAGAAAACATAAAATTGACACTTATAAAGGCTATGAGTGTCAGGAAAATTGTTTTGTGCACCATAATTTTTTAAATATAACGTAATATATATAAAAAAAATGACGCATCTATAACTAGGGTGTTAAATTTTAGTATAGTTATTGATTATCACTCATTCGCTGCGACAACCATGTATTTAATTCGTAGAAGTTTTGAGGTGCTACACCGTGCCCTACAGGAAATTCGTTGTACGTATGCTTAATGTCTAAGCCCTTTAAAAATATAGGATTTTGTCGTGCCCAGTCCACAGGAATTACTTGGTCTACGCTTCCGTGAGAATTGTAAATATCTAAATGCGCGTAAGCGTCCTTGTTTTTTACAGTAAATAAATCTTCATTAATATAACCACTTAGCGCAATTACATTTTTAATTTTTTCTGGGTAAGTTAAAGCTACGGCATAACTTAAAATTGTGCCTTGGCTAAACCCTAATAAAGACACATTGTTTTTATTTACAGCATACGTTTCGGTAACTTCATCAATAAACTTAGCGATTAAATCGCGAGACAGAATTGCTTGTTCGTTGTCACTCCATTTTCCTTTTTCTGCATCGAAATTAATAGCATACCATGCATTTCCATAAGGTTGCATAGGGTAGGGTGCACGGGCAGAAACAATAAAAAGCTCTTCAGGCAGTTCTGAGGCGAAAGAAAACA
>JBLXDA010000044.1:0-7520 GCA_048264505.1 Aequorivita sp. | reverse complement strand
CTTTATAATTTCTTGCAGGGATCGTTCTGTGTTATTTTGATGTTGTTCATTGCAAGACCAAAAGATTGTAAAAAAGAGTAGATATTTTAGTTTCATAATTTCATTATTTAAATAATATAATAAGAGACGCCCTATTGTTGAATAAGTTACGTTCAATCATGAGATCATTGATTTTTTGGATTATTAAATAAACTAACTTCTAACTTCTCACTTCTCACTTCTCACTACTCACTACTCACTACTAACTACTCACTTTTTCATATCTTTATTCTTAAAATTATAAGTTATGTCAAAAGCAAATTCGGTTTTATCTTTTGAACAAAGCGAAGTATTATTAAAAGCATTAAAAGCCCGTTTTGAAAAAAACATGCCGCGCCATAAAGGCATTGTTTGGGAAGCTGTTGAAGCGAAATTGAAAGCCAAGCCAGAGAAGCTGTGGTCATTGGACGCCATGGAAGAAACGGGTGGCGAACCAGACGTTGTGGGGCAGGACGAAAAAACGGGCGAATACCTTTTTTACGATTGCAGTGAGGAAAGCCCCAAAGGCAGAAGAAGCGTTTGCTATGACCGAGCAGGGTGGGAGGCAAGAAAAGAGCATCGGCCAGACAATACGGCTGTTGATATGGCAGAAGAAATGGGGATAGAACTTTTAACCGAAGCCGAATATCGCGACTTGCAAAAACTTGGAAACTATGATACCAAAACCTCAAGTTGGCTGAAAACACCTGCGGAAATAAGGAAACTTGGTGGCGCCATTTTTGGCGATTTTCGCTATAATGCCGTTTTTGTTTACCATAACGGAGCCCAATCATATTATGCGGCCCGTGGATTTCGGGGGGTGCTTAGGGTTTGATTTTTTTAGGAGTTAGCGAAAAGGGAATAGGGTAAAGCTTAAAGAGAAAGGGATAAAAGGATAAAAGGATAAAAAGAGAAAAGAGAAAAGGAGAAAAAGAGAAAAAGAGAAAAGCCAAAAGTTAAGAGCCAAAGGCTTAAAGTTTAAAAAGACTAGTTAGAATAACCCCTTTCCCATCATTCAAAACAATAACAGATAATTGCGTTACTTCCTTAATTTTAAAATTAAAGGGAGGCGCCAATAGGTTTACGCCACTTTGTTTTTTCAGTCTATTGCCCTGTCCTGAAATGATGTCTTCATTGGGAATAAAATCGCCTTCAGGAATGTGTTCTGTTAGAATAACATATTTATATGCAGCCAATTTGTTTACAATGCTTTGTATTTCGGCATTGGATAGATGTTGAAGCACCTGCCGTAGTATCGCACAATCTGCAGCAGGCAAATCATCTTCTGCAATATCCAAACAATGGAACTCTAAATTTGTGGCTTTAAAGGTTTCTTTGTTGCGGGCTATCAGGCTTGGCACTATATCTACTGCAACATACTTTTTGGTATGTTTTACCAAATGGTTGCCTACATTAAAATCGCCACAGCCTAAATCGCATACCGTTAGTGGGTTTTTAAAAGAAATTAAAAATGAGCTTACTGCCGCTATATATGGCTCAACTATTTCTGGATTGTGCGATCCCTCTCCTGAATAGAAATCTGCATTGTTGCCACCCCAAAGGTTCTTTTCATAAATCTGTTCCATGGCGCGCTTTGTGGGCCAGGGGGTTTTTGGTTTTTTGGGTTGGTTTTCTTTCTTCTCCACGAATAAGGAATTGGTGTTCAAATGTACTATTAAAAAGCTGTAAGCTTAAAACCCAAATGCTTCGCCCCCTTTTAAGGGGGAGATCCGCCACTGGCGGAGAGGGGGTGCTTCTTAAGCGTAAATCAGCACGTTCATCACTCATTCACAAACTCACTCATTCACAAACTCACAAACTCACATATTCACCCATTCAAAAAAATTACAGCCTTCGGCATACAGTAGTAGATGTGACCTTTAAACAGCTTAAATGTAGGAAAAACCACACACTCAAGTAGCGTTGGGCTCCTCTGAACGACCCCATTAACGGCGATTTTAATTTTATCGTTTAGGTTTCCTCGCAATGAACATATGGATGATGGATTGCACCGTCATTGCCGAAATATTTTGGCGATGGCCTTGCCTATTTCGTCCAGTTTTTCCAAAGGTTGTTTTATTGTGGCATCGGTTAAATCAATTCCATTTCTATCGGTTTCCCTTTCTTGTAAAGGATAAATAATTATAAAACTATTCTGTTTAAAGCGCTCATTTAGGTACTTTGGTATTTCAACCATACTATTTTGGTAGGAGGGATTGTTTTTTCTGCTTAAAACAACAATTATATTATCATCCTTATGAAATTCCTGTGACAGTTTTAAAAATTCCAACCAATTGTCGCATTCCGTAAACTGTGCCTCAATTGGATATTTTAGGTGTATATCCTTTATAAATTTCAAGGTTTCCTCAGTAGCATAGAATGATAATTTGGCACCGGAATTTTTAGCAATATTCCATAATTTCACTAACCAATATGGAAACCCAATTTCCTTTTCTGCCCTGCTGGGAACTATCACCACATGTCTTTTTATGGTTGCCAGGGGCTGTACCGATTTATAGATTAAGGTGGTGGTATCGCATTTGCTTAAAATACCTTCAGAGAGCTGCCCTAAAAAGGAATCAGATATGCCCTTGCTTTCGTGTAGGCCTAATATCAAATCGGTTATTTTCCGCTCTTTTACAACGCTTATTATTCCATTTACTATGTTGAGATCATACCTAAGTAGTCCGTGCAGGATGGTATCGGTTGCAGAGGCTGTTACAGTGGCCCGGGTGAGTATTTTGTTTGCTATTTTGTCTGCGGAGCCATCATTGTATTGGTTGTAAATTATATTCAGGGCGTAGAGACCATCCTTATTTTTAGATGACTTTATAATCACACCTAAATTTACAAGTTCGTCCGTATTCTCAATGTTGTTAATAGGAATCAAGATTTTCTCTTCTAACAAATACTCATTGTCCAAAGTGCCATATGCCTCTGCCAGTGCAATGTTTTTTGCCCCCCGTTGCGCTACGAACGAAGCAATGGTACAGGTAAAAAGAATCATAAGGATAGTGCCGTTTAAAATATTTTCACCTAGCAAACGTATGGGTTCCCCAGTGGGGGTCTCTCCGATGACTATGGAATAACCCACCAAAACCGCGGCAAGGGTAGCTGCAGCCTGCGCATTGCTCAATCCAAAAATAATGCTTCGCTCATCAACGGAAAGTTTGTAGGTTTTTTGCGTGAGCCAAGCTGCAATAAATTTTGCCAAGGTGGCAACAACAATCATTACGGCACCTACTTTAATTGTTTCCCAATCCTTAAAAAACACACTGTAGTCAATGAGCATGCCCACGCCAATCAGAAAAAAAGGAATAAAGATTGCATTGCCCACAAATTCTATTCTATTCATAAGGGGTGAGGTATGGGGAATAAGCCTATTAAGGGTAAGTCCCGCCAAAAAAGCCCCAATAATGGCTTCAATTCCCGCCAATTCAGCCAATACTGCCCCCAAAAAAACCATCATCAGCACGAAGATGTATTGTGAAACGCTATCATCAAATCTTTTAAAAAACCATCTGCCAATAAGGGGGAATAGCACTATCACAATCAGGCCAAAGAGCAAAATGGAAATGGAAAGGCGTATCCAAAATTCCGTGTTTACTTCACCAGTGGTCATTCCCACAATTATGGCCAGCACCAAGAGTGCCAAAGTATCGGTAATCATAGTGCCTCCTACGGTAATGTTTACGGCCCTATTTTTTGCGACGCCAAGTTTACTTATCAGCGGATATGCAATAAGGGTATGGGATGCAAACATACTTGCCAATAAAATTGTAGAGGCCCAAGATAACTCCAGAACCCACCGTCCCGCCAAAATACCTAACCCCATTGGAACAAGAAAGGTGTACATGCCAAAGACGAAACTTTTGCTGCTATTCTTTTTAAAATCGGCCAAATCTATTTCCAGCCCCGCTAAAAACATAATATATAGCAGGCCCGCAGTACCCGAAAGGATGATGCTGCTGTCGCGTTCCATTAAATTAAAACCGTGGGGGCCAATAATTGCACCCGCAATTATAAGTCCGAGAAGGGGAGGTATTTTAATTTTATTGAGAACAATTGGGGCAAAGAGAATAATTGCCAAAATCAATAGGAACTTTATTACAGGATTGGTAAGGGGTAAGGAAATTTCAAATACGTTCCAAATTAGCATGGTATAAGTGGACCTAAAGTATTTGTGGGCTATATTGGAATAATCTATAGCTATTCTAAGGCCGAATAAAATTAGCGTATTTCTTTTATAATATACAGTTGGATGAAAAAGAAAATTTAGTGATATGGGGTTTGTTTTTTATTCGGACTTTGGAAGTCGGTGGCTTCCCAGCGAGCGCTGCGCGGCAAATCGAAGATTCAACGGAGTTAATCTCATGAAACTACTTGCCTTCATGTATGGAACTACGCCTGAACAGATTGCTTCAGTCGTAAATTCCTTCGCAATGACGTCTGCAGATGGATAGTGGAGAGTTCCGATAAAATTCAAAATAATAAATTCTAAACTTAAAAGTTAAAAGTTCCAATCACAATTAACAATTCCACATTTAAAAACAGCTTGGAGGACCCAAAAAAATTTCGTTCGTAGTCTGGGGGTATAGTGTTCGTAGTTAGTTTAGGTACTTTCGTAGAATTATGCCTAAAAAATTTTGATAGTTCAACAGACCAAAATAAATTAACTGCTTTAAAGCACGATTAAGTTTTAGTGAAATTAGCGGTTAAAAAAAGTGTACAAAACAATGCTTTCACTTGCACTACCCCCCCTTTCACATGCCCAGAGGGGATATTCACATGAAAACAACCAAAAAAATTTGATATACCTATTGTGATTTATAATTTTCATATCTAAAAATTAAAGGATAGTATTTTTTATAAATGTTGATAAACCATAAAGTGATTAAATGCAATTATTCTGAGTGGGACGCTATTTTACTGATTCCGGAGGGTATTTCCTTATTGGGGCAATGAACGTGATATTAATAAAAGAAAGCGATTATATTTTTACGAAAATAGGTTAATTAGAAAATAAGATGTTTCAAAGGAGTGTGGGCAATATAATCTAAATGACTGTAAGGAATATCAAAATTGAAGAGAGGGCTATAACCGTATGCAGTGTATGGTTTAACCATACACTTTCAAAAATTTAGAAGTTTAGATTTATCAATATATTTTTTATGATTCATCAACATCTAAATCAAAAAAAGGCGATTCCGCCGATAAATAAGGAAAACCCTTCCAAGAAACGAGGGGTTTATAAAACGGAATTAAATAAATAGCAATTATGTTTATGTGATTGAGAAGTAGTTTACCCATGGAAAAAGAAAGGACATTACGGGTTTTGTTGGTTTCGGATAAGGTGTCTTATCTGAGAAACTATCGGGCGGCCTTTGAGAGGATTGAAAGCTCCTCCCTGAACACTTCCTTTGCATTGACCGAACTGGATGCCTACGATACTGCTATTGATTTTATAAAAAAAATGGATGCGAGTGAACTGTTTGATGTTATCTGCCTGCAGATCAACATTCCTCCAGGGATCCATAGGCAACAGGAGGATGGCAGTAACTTGGGCATTTTGCTGCGCCGTCGCTTTCCGGAGGCCATAATTATTCTGGATGCCAACTTCTCACTAACTTATAATATTTGGAACCTTATTAATCTGATAAAGCCAGAGGGCGTAATTTCCGAGGATAGGAATGAAATGGACAATCTGCCTCTCCAAATAACGCAAGCCCTGAAAGAGCCACCCTATTATTGCCACACCTTCCTTCAGGCAGTAAGAAAACATTTAGAGCGAGAGATTGATCTAGATACTTTTGATCAAAAGTTTCTATATGAACTCTCCAAAGGAACCCGTATGGCAGCCCTACCCAATATTTTGAATATGTCCATCAGCACCATTGAGAAACGCAAAAAGCGGTTGAAGGAACGCTTTCAGGTGGAAGGGGAAGATGACAGCATGCTCATACTTAAAGCCAGGGAGAGCGGAGCCCTATAAGATTGCCTTATGGGGTTTCCCTCAAAAATTTCCTCTAGTTCCGTATTAAATACGAGGGAAAATAATCTTTAAAACTTAGGCAACTACCTAATTTTATGAATGTTAAAACGAAACATTTATTTAATTATGGGTTTTACAGTACCTTATATAGAAAGCATAAAACGGAATGCAGCAGTTGCAGTCTCCTATCTGTTTGTGCTATTGTTTTTGTATGCGGCCATAAGTAAGTTGTTGGACTTTGAAACCTTTACCGTTCAATTGGCGCAGTCGCCGCTCCTTAGTGCATACGCGGGTATTATTGCCTGGGCGGTTCCAGGGCTGGAAATTCTCATTGCCATTTTATTGACAATTCCAAAATATAGAATCCCAGCCCTTTATGCCTCGTTTACCCTAATGGTCATGTTTACGACCTATATCTATATCATTCTTAATTTCTCCGACTTTATCCCCTGCTCCTGCGGTGGGGTGCTGGAAAAATTGAGCTGGACACAGCACCTTATTTTTAATTTAGTTTTCATAATTCTGGCGGGGGTGGCGGTCTTGGTCACTGGCTGGTATACTTCAAAAAAGACCCTGTTTTTGCTTGCCACCCTTGCCATTTTTGGTGTTGCTGCCGTCACCCTGTTGTTTGCCTTTTCAGAAAAGAAGATGCATCGGAACAATGCGTTTCAAAGAAGGTATCCGCACCATCCTGCGAATGAAGTAGCGCGTCTGGACATTGGTTACAATTCCTATTATATTGCTGGCATTACCAAAGACAGTGTCTATCTTGGCAATACTACTGCACCTCTACATATATTGTCTATAAACAGGAAACTTGAGGATTCCATTCACCGTACTATAAAAATCCCCAACAAGAATATTCCATTTAAGTCACTAAAGGTAGTGATTGAAGATACTTTGTTTTATGCACTGGATGGTAGTGTTCCACTGATTATAAAAGGAGCGACCTCTATATTAAATGGAACAAAACTATTTCAGTTAACCCACCAATTCTTAAGGGCTGAGCCCATGGGGCAAGATGGTTTTGTGGTTCGTACGTTTGATCCCGCTACCACGGCCAATGTATTGGGGATGTTAAGGGTTGGGGACTCTATGGCATTCGATCGCTACCCCAAATTATTGACAGCTTATGATGATCCCTTCTTTGATACGGACGGCCTCCTGCTATACAACCAACTATTGCAAAAAGTAATTTATGTGTATTTCTACAGGAATGAATTTGTTGTTGCCAATACTGATTTCTCCCTTGCTTATATCGGAAAGACTATAGATACCATTTCAAGGCCGCAATTGGATGTAAGGACCATTGCTTCCAAAAACGAAAAAAAAATGGGTAAGAACCCCATATTCGTCAACTTACGGGCCTCCACCTATGGGGATTATCTTTTTATACAAAGCGACCGCTTGGGAAAATATGAATCAGAAGAGATTGTAAAATCAGCCTCCATTATTGATGTCTATAGCCTAACGGACCAAAACTATTTGTTCAGCTTCTATCTATACCATA
>JBLXDA010000043.1:0-7721 GCA_048264505.1 Aequorivita sp. | reverse complement strand
TTATGAAAAAATGACTTCATTTGGTGTTAAGCTTGGCTTGGGGGTTGGATTTGAGGATAAGGAGCTTGGGACTGTACCGACAAATAATCAATTTAGTCTTGATGCTATGGATAGTGTATATAAGGCCACTCTTGCAGTTCCACTTTGGCGAAATTTTGGCAGTGAGGAATACCACTTAAACAAAAACGCTGCTGTTTTAAAAAAGAAAACTCAAAATCTTCAAAGTAAGTCTTTAAAAGACAAGCTAATTATAGAGGCCGTAAAGTATTATTGGTCTATTGTTAAGTTAGAAGAAGAGCGCATTATTGCTCAGAACTCACTTGCTAGGTTTAAAGAACTACATAAGTTAAACGTAACTAAAAGAAAATCAAGGATTATTAGTAAAGCTGAGTTCTTGACCTCTGAGGTTGAAATTACAAGCCGTGAGAAAATTTTAAAAGATTTAGAGTCTAGGATAAGAACGGAAAAATTAAGCCTAGAAAGTGTTTTAGAATTAGAGTCTTCTGTTCTAATCGTAAATGATAAAATGAAAGCATCAAGTTCACTTCTAAATAGCAACAATAATTCTGCACTTAATTTAGTAGAATCAGGTCTTACATTTAAACAAATGCAAAACAATAGTGAACTTTTTAATGAGTTAGTTTCAGTTGAAAATGAAAAAGCTAAATCAAATATTGATTTCTTTGTGTCTTTAAAGAGCTTTGGACGTGGTGATGACCTCAGCAACTCAATTAGTGAAAACACTCAAGATAAGTATGAGGTGTTTGCTGGTATTACTTGGGACTTTGACTTAGGAACCAAGAAAAACGATTCTGCTAAAGCGACAGCGATGAGTCGTAAAAGGCAAGCCGACTACAGGAGAGATAAAACAAAGCTTCAGCTTGTAAAGGGAGTTAAGACTTTAAAAGAAAAAGTAATGTCAAACAAAGAACAGATCGTATTCCTTGAAAAAATGAAAAAGCAGCAGTTTAGTATTTTGAAAGCTGAAAAGAAAAGGTTTAAAAACGGAAGGATTACGACTTTAGATTATGTGAAGCTGCAAGAGGCTTTTGATCGAAGTTCATTACAAGTTATTGCACTAAACTATTTGAATGAAATAACAGCTCTTAATTTATATTTTACTGTTGGAAAAACAGATGAATATTTAAAAACCTATATGGAGTAAAATATGAAGAAACTACCTGAAAATGTAAGCGTATATAAACGCACCCCTGATTTTAATGAAGAAACTGCCCCTGCTGGGTTGCTAAAGGCCCATACAACAAAAGAAGGCACATGGGGAAAAATTTGTGTCTCCAAAGGGAAATTACTATATACAATAGAGACAGAACCACAAGAGACTATTGAGTTAACGCCCGAAAAATTTGGAGTTGTTGAGCCTCAAGTTCCTCATCATATAGAGCCCTTGGGGGATGTTGAATTTCATGTGGAGTTTTTAAAGTGAATCTTAGACGATAAAGTCTGGGGGATTTGCTCTTTTTGGTGGCATTGAGGGAAAAGAGTTTGCTGGTGAATATGTCGGAAGTACGTACGAGAGTTTCGTGGGGCAAATGAAACTCTTACATTACAAACGTATCATGAGGCCACACAAAAATATAAACCAGAGAATATAATGTCTGATGATGGTGGCGAAAATATCGGAAAGGGTGTTCGACTTCTCTTACTAGGACATAATGTGAATACAATCATTGCCAAAAAAACGGTTCATTTTTCAAGCTCAATGATTGAGGGATTCTTTCGAATGTTAAAGAATATGTATATCAATAAGCATAAGAACTATCGAGTTTCGAAGATGTACAATCTTTTGAGTAGGGGGATTAATTGTTATAACGAGATGCCCTTAAGCTCAATTGATGGAGCGAGACCTAGTGAGCTTTTCTCTGGAGAGATCGATCGCTTGGGACTTGTTCAAAACTTGAAGAAACAGACTAAAATGGCCAGAGGTAGACGACCTGAAATTAATAAGGGTTGTTTCAACGATCACCTAATAGCAAGTACCTGAAATTACTAGTTAAACTTATTCTTTAATGTTCTTTGATAGTATCATATGATACTATTGAATCATGAGACCACCATTTCAAATCACATCAAAAATTATGGGTTTAGTCGCAGATATCTCGAGACTTATCGGAGGCTTAGAGGCAACAACTCTTACGATTCCAAATCCTAAATTAAGGAAGAAGAATAAGATTCGTACTGTTAAATCAACGCTAGCGATTGAAGGGAATACTTTTACTGAAGAACAGATTACGGCCATTCTTGATGGTAAGCGTGTGCTTGGAAGTGAGAAGGAACTTCAAGAGGTTTATAATGCAATTACGCTCTATGATTCGATTGATAAATTTAGCTCTAAAAAAGCGAAGGACTTTCTAGGGGCACATAAAACTTTGATGAAGGGCCTTGTTACAACGGCCGGTAAGTATCGAAGTAAGAATGTTGGAGTACTTGCTGGAACGAAAGTAAAGCACCTTGCGCCAAAGCCTGTACTTGTGCCTGAACTTATGGAAAATCTTTTTAAATGGCTAAGTTCTGAAAAGGAGCTGCACCCTCTAATTTTAAGCTCTATTGCTCATTATGAAATTGAGTTCATTCATCCCTTTGAGGATGGAAACGGAAGGATGGGACGATTCTGGCAAGCGCTTATTCTTACTGAGAGTGATAGCTTTTATCGCTATGTTCCCGTTGAGAGTTTGATTGAAAAAAATCAGCAAGCCTATTACCAGGCCTTAGAAGATTCAGACAAAGCAGGGGATAGTACAATCTTCATCGAGTTTATTCTGGGAATAATCAAACTGTCTTTGGAAGAGATGTCGAAGGAGATTATCGGTGTGACCAATACCTATGCTGATCGCATTCAAAGAGCGAAGGATATTTTCGAAGATAAACTCTTTTCTCGCAAAGAATATATGGAAGAATTCAAAACGATCTCATCAGCAACTGCGAGTCGTGATTTAAAGGATGCTGTTGATGAGGGTGTCGTTGAGAAAGTCGGGGAGAGGAATCAGACTAGGTATCGGTTTGTTGTGTGATCTTATTTACTTTGTTGAATAAGATATGAAAGCCCTAGCATAGTTATACATAGCCATAGCATTATTGAAATTGGAGATGATTGAACTGATGTCTGATACAATGTGTTGCTTTGAAAAATAAAGATCATAGTAGTTTGTAGATATGTAAAAAGGACACTCAGTCTGGCTTGTGACTTCCACTTCGAGACATATTTTGCGAAGAGTAAAGTCAGAATTGTTGCAGATATATAAGAAGTGATAAATGATAATAATTCATTTTTAACAAGATAAAATTTAGAAAGAAGTCCAATAGTACCAATTAGTATCGTCAATAGATAAAAGATTATATGTCTCAAAAAATATCTCCCGTCTTATCGTGCTCATACCTTATGTTAAATTAAGAATATTATTATAGAAAGTAAAAGGGGAGTCATCGATAATTTCTGACTTGAAAATCGATATATCCCTATACCTCTCATTAGTTTTATAATAAATTTAATATATCGTTACACAAAAGAGTTGTGATAACGTTTATCGAAAGAGTAGGCTTTTGTGGCTATTTTGGCTACATTTCGCTTTGTGACCTCAATGAAAACAAAGTGTTGCAAGTCTGTCGGCACCTCCACCACTCGACCCAATGAGTGGTGGCCCCCATCGGAAAATGAATAGACAAGTAATTTAAATCATTTATAAACCCAATACCAATAGGCGTTTAGCTCAATCCCTTCCTTGATCACGTAAAATCACTTCACGTCACATGAGTTGTGCTACAGAAGTGCTATATTCGTGCTACTTTAAAAAATCTACCCATTTCTCTTGGACTACACGTGTAGGTAACACCCTTAAAAACAGGGTTAAACCTTTAATTTATAAAGGACTACACGTGTAACAAACGGCGGAGAAATATTAAATCTCAAAAAGAAGCCGTAAGAGAAGAAACGAGAATTACAAAAGAGGCTTTAAAAGAGCTTGGCTCTCGTGAGGAACAGGGATCGACATGGGGACGTGTTATCGAACTTTGGTATTATGATCAAATTCATAATGATCTTACCGAACGATACTCAAATAAGTTCACTCTAACTGATTATTACAATATGCTTCATCGTTACACGAAGAGTTGGTTGAAGCGTAAGCCTCATGAATTAACAAGAGGAGATGGTAAAAGGGTTTTAGATAATCTAATAAAAAGTGGAAAATCTAAAAGCTATGTTGCAAAACTAAAAAATACCATCAACTTAGTTTTTCAATGGGGGATTGATAATCGTTGTATTAGGGAAGTATTTATTAGTCCTGTGAGGGGAATTAAAATTCACAAGCGAGAAGAAAAATTTCCCGAGATTCTTACACTCACTGAGATTCGCAAGTTTTTGTTTGAGGCCAAAAAGCAACAACACGAGTGGTATCCAATTTGGTCAATGGCCTTGCTAACAGGAATGCGTAGTGGTGAACTCTATGCTCTTGAATGGGACGATGTTGACTTTGAGAATAGCATCTTAAGAGTCACAAAATCTTTTAATAAGAGAAATAATGAAATTAAAAGCACTAAAGCAGGTTATTGGAGAAATGTTCCAATTTCACCTGAATTAAATCAGCTTTTAATTCATTTAAAATCTCAAACTGGAATGAATAGAAATGTTTTACCTCGACCAAAATATTGGCAGAGAGGTGAGCAGAGTAAACCTCTTAGACTTTTTTTAACGTCAATAGGTTTGCCGTCTGTAAAGTTCCATACCCTGAGAGCTTGTTTCGCAACCCAATTACTTTCTGACGGTGTTGAAATGACAAAGGTTATGAAAGTTGGAGGATGGAGAGATATCAAAACGATGCAAATCTATTTACGTTTAGCAGGTGTTGACGAAAAAGGAGCTACTGATGGCCTTAGGTTTCTTCCTAGCGAAGAGGCTGTTATGGGCCGAGTTGTGGAGTTGTTCAACTTTAAAAAATAATAAAAACAGCTACTTACACTAGGTTTAAAATAGTGTAAGTAGCTGTTTTAGAATATTTTCATCGATGTAAGTCATTGATATATAAGTAAAAATACTTAAAAATGAAAATTTTCCTAATGAGCGAAATGTGAAAGTACGATATAATATACATGACAGGAGATATATTATGCTTAACTTCGTACAAGCTGAAAAAGTTAAATTAGAAAGTAATCCAGAAAGAAGTTTTAAACCTACACTTGATAGGGAAAACGCTGATTTACTCGGAAAGAACTTTTTTAAAATTTGTGAAGACTTCAAAATTGATCCAAAGGATCAGGTCGTTATTCTTGGACAAAAGCATTTGAGAACTATTCAAAACTGGAAAAAAGAAAATACAATCGGTCAAACTTGGGATGTATTTAATAGAGTCTCATTACTTTTAGGTATAGTGAAAAGCTTGAATGTTATTTATCCTAGAAACCCTGAAATCGTAAATAGTTGGATGCATAAGAGTAGAAGATTGTTTAAAGGGAAGACAGCGCTAGAGTTGATTGTAGAAGACCCTCTTCAAAGCCAAGCAGCACTATTTACAGTTAGAAGAGTACTGGATATGTATCGAAACGGAGTGATATTTGAACTCAATTAATATCACGCATAAGAAATGCGAAGCTTACAGAAGTATTCCTACAGCTTATCCTAGAAGACATTTATTTGATGAAGAAATAAATACAGGTGAAGAGCAAGACCAGTTAATAGACTGGGCCAATGCTTCAAGTGGGATAAAACATTCAAAATCAACTTCTAATAGTGCAAAAGACACTTGGTATAAGTATGGCGATCAAGAGAACTTTAGCGGATTCTTGTTTGATAAAGTAGATTGGCCTGCTTCAAGGTTTACCGATGGAAGCTTTCCTGTATGGTATGGAGCAGAGGATGAAGCGACTAGTTTAATGGAGATTGATTTTCATTTGAAAAATGATGTTATAAAAGAAGCTAAGAATGGTTACATCATATTCGAAAGAGCAATGTGTCTAGCTAATATTGATTTACAAAAAAATGGTGATCTTAAACATCTATCGAGTAAAGTTTCAAATTATAAAGATAAGACTTCATATCCAGAATGTTTAAAAGAATTAAAACAGGCACAGACTCAAGGAGCAACTTCAATTACATATGATTCAGCAAGAAATGCTGACCATGAGTGCTATGCAGTTACTTTAAAAGAAGAGGTTTTGTCATCTTCGGTTATTAAATTCTATAAAATGACAGTATATACAGACCCCAATAAGAGTACTGATGTTGCACAAATAGTTTTAGAAGAATAAGGCGATAGTTTAACTAAGTTTAATATTACTATTTATTTTCATTACAATAATTACTGATAGTAGTGGAAAATTAAGTAAAGAAAAGACTGAAGAGATGTTTCAAAGTGTTGTAGAGAAGAATCAAAACAGGGGATTTCAATTCTGTGTATTGTAAAACACATGATATAATTGTGAAGAAAAAACTACTCTATAACAAATTAATAAAGCGAGTTTTATAAAAATTATGAAAAAGACCAAGTTAGAAATTCGAAAAATGGATTGTCCTTCTGAAGTTAAAATGATTGAAGGAGCAATTGAAAGAATAGATGAGTCTATTAAGATGGAGTTTGATTTAGCGAGTCGAACGGTGAACTTTTACCATAGTGGGGATATAAATTTAATTCTTAAGGGGCTAGATAGTATCTCATTACCAGGCATACTTTTGTCTTCTGAGGAAATTCTCGAAAATGATGTTCCCGAAATTGCACCAAGCGTTGAGGCAAAGACCTTAAAGTATCTACTAATCATAAATTTCACAATGTTCCTTGTTGAGATTTTTATAGGTCTGTATGCTGAGTCTACGGGATTAATTGCTGATGGATTAGATATGTTGGCGGACTCTTTTGTTTATGGTGTTAGTTTGTATGCTGTAGGAAAAAGCGTTCTTGTTAAAAACAAAACGGCTTTTTTCAGTGGAGTCATGCAAATTTCTTTAGGTGTATTATGTCTTATAGAAGTAGGTCGAAAGTTTTATTTTGGAAGTGAGCCTTTATCAAGCTTTATGATAATCATCTCAATTATTGCATTAATTGCAAATGTGTGGTGTTTAGCTCTTATTCATAAACACAAAGATGGCGAGGTACATATGAAAGCTAGTTGGATATTTTCAGCTAATGATGTAATTGTAAATACTGGCGTTATTGTATCTGGTGCTCTCGTTTATTTTTTTAAATCGAATATTCCTGACTTACTTATTGGAGCACTTGTATCATTTATTGTGATCAAGGGAGGCGTAGTTATTATTAAGCTTTCAAAACCTCAGCAAGTGCAGTCTAGAGAAGATCAGGGATGTTGCTCTAATAAGTGTAGCTAAAACTTCTTTAAGGAGTTACTCTCTTAAAAAATGATTTTGGTTTCTTCTTAGAAATGTAAATTATAATCCGTTTAATATGTATTCATAAATATGAATGCTATATTAGTGCTATTTCAGCACTAAAGCCTTGAATCTATTCATTTTCCGTTTAATCCACCAGAAATAAAAACAGCAACCAGAGGTTGCTTTTTTTATTTCTAATGACGTCGTATGAATCAAAGGTACATTCTGGGTTTTGGAGGCGGCAATTTATCAGGAAGATAAATTGAAGCCGAACAACTTAAGGAGTGAGCGTGAAGCGAGGGACGGCGATTCCCCTCGCTGTGTTATTTAGTCTTGTACCACTTTAATATTAAAGACTTTTGTCTAGTTGTTTTACCTGATTGTGGTA
>JBLXDA010000042.1:0-9034 GCA_048264505.1 Aequorivita sp. | reverse complement strand
TCCTGAAACGTCAACTGTGATTTCTTCCTTTGTCCAATTGTAGGCGGTCTCGCCATAAACATACGTAGAACCATCAGGTTTTAGAATTTTCATACCTGCAGTATGGTGGGGTTTTATCAAGCTATTGGTTCTATGTCCAACTAAAGGATCATCATCTGCTTCCAATTGAGATACTTTTTGAATCGCGCTATTTCTTCTATCTCTAACGGTTCTTTTTATTTTGGAGTTGATGTTATGAGAATTATAGGTATAGTCAGGAACTCCATTAATATGTTCTTTTGCCTCAAATGTGGGCATTAAAGTTCTGTTGTATTTATTACAGCCCACCGAAAATCGCAATGGATTGTTTGAGTGCACTTGGTCATCAAAAATCGTGGGCTCTGAATCCACGTTAAGTTCACCAACGGTCTTATAGTAAACTTTTTCATAAGGCAACGAATTATTTTCCGTGCTGTTCTCATTGAATAAATTTAAAGCATAATTACCGTCCTCCCAGCCGCCTGTATAGCTATAGGAAGGGGAGACTTTTACGTCTACTCCAGCATGCACATTCCAAACAACTCCCAATTCTATTCCAACATTAAAACCATCACCGAAATCAGAAACCTTATTGTCCATAAGATAGCTTACCTGTCCCCGGTGTGGCCTAAACATTCCCGATAGTCCCTGACCTTGCATAGCATAAATGTCATAAGTATGGTTCGCGATTGGAAGGACAGTAGTATTTTTATTAAAAGACTTATCATTTTCCCTATTAAAATCAAGGACACTATTACCTTTATCAGCATATTCAGTGAAATCGTAACCAAATGATGGAATGCTTTTGTTCTTTTCACTATTTCTGATTTGTTGGTAGGAACCATAGCCCATAATATGTCCATCCAGTTCTACACAAACTACTTCAACTCCAATAGAGGCATTAAAGGAAAAATTACCACTTACGGTTCCTGCTCGCTTTTGAGGAGTATATACATTATTACTATTGAATGATAAGTTTCCACTTCCTCCTAAACCATGGCTAGCCCCTTCATTTTTTTCTCCCTTATCATCAATTTTATAATCAGCCCTAGTAACTGAGGCACTTAAGCTTAAATTTTCAAGTCCTTTTCTAGAATTTAAACTTACACCAACTCCTCCAGATAGTTTTGTAATATTCTTTTTTGATTCATTATCCTTTTTTGCGCTAAAACTTATTGAAGGAGAAACAGTTGCTCCTTCTGCCGTTGAAGATGAAACATTCATGCCAACCTGCACATTGTCACTAATCCCAAAAGAGACACCAAAAGAAGGGTGAAAAGTAATTCCTTCGTAATTATTATATTGAACCCCCATACCAAGATCCAAACCAAGACTAACTGGAAAACCTGCCAATGCGGCTCCCACGCCCACGTTAGTGCCAACAGTTATATTTTCCTTCATATCGTTTTCATACACCATCTTATCCCCATTAAAATCGTCAGGAATACCACGAACCTGTCTTGCAATCTGTCCTACATTTAAGTTCCACCCCAATCCTACCCAAGAAGCTTCCTGATCCATAGTAACACCCGAATCATAGGCCAAATTCAGAGGATATCCTCCCACATCCATAATAGGAATGTTATAATTAAAATCTCCTGTGGATAGATTTACCATATCCGAAGTGCCTATAGGAGTAAAAGAATTGAATTCTGGTTGTGAAGGCCCCCCTGTAAGTGCATATAAATTATTTGGCTGCACAATGGACACAATCATTTGAATCGCCAAGTAACTGGCTATAATCTTTGAAAGGCGGCTGTTTCTTATTTTGTGTATCATAAATAAATAAGTTTAGGTCTTAAAAGGCAACTCATTAAATTTGAATTTGAAAATACCGTTGTTAAACAAACGGTCCTGATATATAAGCTGAATTTTTTCTGAGGGATCGATACTGCCAAAATATAAGAGCACTCTTTTAAATGGACTGACCTTAAAATGACGCTCAAATTGAACTCCAGAACAAAGTATGGTATCATTCTTACTAGTTACGGCCATAAAATCTCTACTTATAGTCGAGGCCAAATACGTAACTGATTTGTCATAATCCATTGCAGTATATTCCTCCTTTAAAAGATCGTCTTCATTGATCTGTTCAAATTCAAATTCTATGACTCGTTCTCTATTATAATTCTTGGAAAGTGAATCGATTCGGGAAAGATTATTGTTTCCCTCACTTTTTAATAAATAGTATTCGTTTGGAACTTCCGTGGCACTATAGTACATATCATTCACAAAATGGGTAATTCGCTGTGACTTCCACCCTCGGTTTTCCAACTGAAAAAGCTTATGCGAAATTGCGCTATCAAAATCTTTTTTTTCATTTCCAGAGTTACAAGAACCAAGAAGGATGATTATAATAAAGTATATTATCTGTCTATTCACCTTCATACTTTTTATTTGCAAACTCAATAAAACTATCTGTAATATCAAGGTCTTTTTGTGCATACATTATGTTGCCATTTCCCTGTGTTCCCATGATGATAGAATAATTATTCTGCGCTCCATATTCCTGTACATATGAATTAATACGGGACCATACTTGCTGGCTCACATTTTTCGTAAAATACTCACCCATCTCTTTGAGCTTGTTGTTCTCAAAAATGAAGCGGCGCTGCATTTCATCATTAGGTTTATCTTGATCGGAATCTTGGAGTATGGCAATAATACTGTCTACTGTCTTTTTTTGTTTTTGAAGGTTCTTTTGGTGTGTTTTATCAAGATCTTTGGACATATTAAAGTTTGAGAAAACCTTTATGTTGTCCAAATAGACAATTGCAGGCTCACTTTTGTCAGCAAATGAAAACATTAAAAAAATTACGAGGAATGCAAGTACAATCGAATTGACTATACTCAACAATGATGTTTTGAACGTCAAGGGTAATTGGTTAGTTAGTTAATATCTTTACTTTATCTCTTTTGTCGCAAAAATGTAAATAATATGTATGTTATATTTTTTGACAATATTTATAATTTATATATTACTATTTACTAATTAACCGGGGAGGTTTAAAACACTAAACTAAAAACTTTTTTTAACAATTCAAACTTTTTTTTGGCATAAAATTAACTAGAAATATTAATAAAATTATAAAACACTTCCATACAGTTAATTATAACTACTCTTTAGCGAAAATTCTTTTTTCATTTTCAAAGACAACTAAAATAGAATCTTTGTAAATTTCTTTTATTAAGAGTCCATCTATCTTATTACCTTTTCGAATTCGTTCCAAATTATTGTTTACTCTTAACAAAACCAATGGGTTATTATTATTTTCCCCTTTTACAAATCCGTAGTATTGAATTTGGGGCCAAGGAGTGTTATATTTCTTGAGTCCCTTTTGAATGTGTTGCTTGGTAGCTGTTTCCTTTTTCGGAAGGGTATAGTTACCCAAAAATGGATCTCGCAATATTGTAGGCAAATCAATTACTTCCTTTTTTTTAATTTTAATATTCACATATTTAGCATCGTCCATCGATGAAATGGATTTAACTTCGTTTTTACCAAAGAAGTTCGAAATAAGTTTATATCCCACCACAGACCATATTAACAGTAGAGAAACAATTAATACTTTATTGAGGATGGACTTACTCATTGACTATCACTTTTCCATTAGAATTAAAGGTTCCTATATTCCCTGCAGCATCTTCCCCCTTTACTCTCCAATAAAAAGTACCACTATTGTTAAAAGTATAACTAAAGGTTGTCGGAACAGAAACTCCGCTTTCTATAACATTCACAAACAAGGAATCTGTTGCTATTTCATAAACACTTGTGATTGTTGAATCGATAACGCCAGGATCATTGCCGAAGTCCCAAGTAAAGACAATTATATCGGAAAGATTAAACTCCTCTTCAAACTCTGGTGTTAAGAGTGAAGGAGTGGGTGGTACCACAGTATCAATATAAAAGATGCGTGAAAAAAAAGCTGTCTGGCTATTTTCATTTTTAGCTTTAACACGCCAGGTGTATTTCGCATCACGATCAATAACATCTTCATTCAATGTCAAAGTGGTTTCAGTAAGTCCTTCCTGTAGATTGACCGTAACAGAACCGGAGGGAGTATCCCGGAGTAACTCAAAGGTATAGGATGTAGCAGAGGGCACTGGGCTCCATGTAAAAATAATGGAAGTACCATTGGTATATATATTATTCGAGGGACTATTGAGTTGGACAGCTTGGTTTGTAAGATCAGATGACGATACCACCTCAAAATTAACAGGAAAAGTATATTGGCTTTGATACGCCTCATTTTGTCCTTTTATACGCCATTGGTAGGAATCACTTGATAAGAAATTTACAAATGGAGAATTATCAACCAATGTATCCATTATTAGAAGGTTGTTTTTGTAAATCTGTATATTGTAATCATTGGCACCATCAATGGTATTCCATAAGAACTGGACCGTATTTCCTTCAATAGTACTGCCTTCATTTGGACTGATAATGGTTATCTGCATATCAGTAATATCCTTCTCCAAAATATCATCACAGGAAAAAAATAAAATCAATAAAACTAACACACTTAAAAAGTTACTTTTTTTCATAATTCTGGAATATAATTTCATTGTATAATTCTTTTTTGGAAGTTTTGTTATTTCGTTCAGTATGAAATACCATACTGGCTATTCGGGCATATTCAAAATCCTTCTCAAACTCATAGATTGTTTTAAGGAGAACGTTAAAATCACCTTGCAACATAATAACATTAGAGTAAATAGTAAAATAATCATCATTTGAAACATGTAGATTCTCAATTTTCGAAAGAGTCATTTCATGGGATCGTGTACTGAGGAATCCCAATATCTCATTTTGTACTATAGCTGGATTCTTCGCGCTTTTTCCAATCGTATTATCGAGCATACTGACCTCATTTTTTATATTCGATAATTCCATTAAGGAATTTGAGCTCTCCTTTATATTTTTTACGGATTCCCTGTAGAAACCAATCGTTTCGATAGTGCCTTTAAAGGAGCGCTTGTAGGCTGTAAAACTTAGTATAACCACGAAGGCAAGTAGCCCATAAAATTTCTTTTTATAACTAATATTCTTGAACATATTATAGATATAGGTTCATCTTAAACTTGTAGTCATTCTTTACGAATTCGTATGATGCCACTTCCACTTTTTTTATCCAATCGTAGTCATTGAGCAATTCCACCCAATCGGTGACACTGGAATTTGATGGTGTTATTCCTTCTATTTCAATAATATTGGGTTCAATATGGATTTTTTCGTTTGGATTGATTGGTCTCTTCGCAGGAAAAACCTCAAGTTTTTCAAGTAGTATAGCTTCTGGTAAACCGTCCGCAATTTGGGCGATATAGAAACTTAGCGCATGTTTGCTTCCCAAACTTGAATTTGCAATAATGCTCGTTTTGTATTCCCTATCTTTTTTTAAAGTAGCTATCTGATTCAGCACCTGAGCATTCAACATTGCTTCCTGTTGAATTTCTGAACTCTTTTGACTATAGATAGACTTGACAATAAAACTAGCAGAAAGTAATACTAGGAATACGACCAGGATGGTTTTGCCCACGACAGTAAAAGCTCTCTTAAATGAAAATGATTCAGCGTAAGCATCAATATCAGTCTGATAGTTTTTTTCGATGCCATTGGGATTAAGGAAACCTAAAAATCCTGCGAATCCTAAAATATGGGTATTATATATAAACTCTTCTCCCACTTGAATTTCCCGAATTTCATTACTTTCGGTATGGTCATGCATCGACAATAAGGTATTGGTCAAATCATATTCAAACTCCGTTGTTCTGATTTTTTTTGGTTCTATCAATAAAGGTGCGAGACTTTCAAGTATAAATGGTCCAATGGAAAAATCCAAAACAGTGTAGCCTTTTTGAAGGAAAGTATTTATATAATTATCCAAATCATCTTTCCGGACAAGTGAGGCAAGTACTTTTGTAGGTTTGTTATATTCAAGAATATAATAGCCTTCTGGATCCTTATTAAAAAGTATTTTGTCTATATAATTGGCTTCGAATGCCATAATCTTACTTATTATTTTCTTGCCAGTAAAAGCTAAAATTACAGGTACTTCCTTCTGCACTTTTTTAAAAAGCTCATCAATACCATAAATAGTCTCCTGTTCCAAAATCATAATCTTCGATTGTTTTTTCATTAACCGAAGCACATGATATACAGTTTCTTTCTCAGAAATATGGATATGGATAGAATAAAACTCTTTAATCAAATATTTATTTGCAAAAGTCTGTATCATTAGTATACAATTGTTGGCTTTATGAATACGTGCAACTTTGACTTGGATCTGGATTTTCGTTTACTACTAAAAAACCATTTGATTACAGGTATCCTTGACAGCCAAGGTGTGCCGGAGCCCGAATTTTGTCTATCAAGTTCATCCAATCCGCCCAGAAGAATCATTTCGTTATTTTTTACACGAACCAATGATTCAAAACGCTGAGTCGCTTTATCGGGGGGGGCATCTTCACCAGCCCGACCTAAAAAGGCGCTTTTTTCAACATTGATATTAAGGGTGACCTGCTCATCCTTGCTGACATACGGTTTTATAAAGACACTTAAGTTGGCCTCTGTAGGCTTCCATACTCCGGACTGTAATATATTCTCGTTAATACCAGATGTAATTAATTTATTTGTTTGCTCAAAATAATAATTTGTCTCACCTATTGAAACGCTTGCTTCATGCCCGCTTAAAGTTGCAATTTTTGGGGTGGACTGTAAGTTTATTATTGAATTGCTTTCTAGGGCTGAAAGATTTGCATAGAATCGTTCGGTAACCTTCCCCAAATTAAAGACTCCAAAACCATTAAAGTTGTCAATCAAATTATTTATGGAACTTGAATTTAACGTAACGTCAGTACTTGGAAACAGAACTCCTGAAGTTTTAACGTCCTTGCCTTCATCGCCAATAATTGCTTTTAGGCCAGTTTGGACATCATAGGATTTTTGATATTGGACAATCAATACTTCTATTTGGACCATTGGCACCACTTTGTCTATTTCACGCAGGTATTCTTTTATTTCCTGAATCTTGGGTTTGGAACCAGCAATGATAATTCCATTGAGTTCCATTACTTCCTTTACTTCTACATTTTCCAACAAAGCTTTTGGTAATGTTGGTAAAACCAATTCTATAGTTCTGTTTTCAAGCTGCACCAATTCCGTTATACGAAGGCCTTCAGTATTCTGTTCCCCAATTAAATATAGATCATCCAATTTTTTGAATGTATATTTCTTTCCTTTGAATATATGATTGAGTAAATCGTCAAAGCTTATTTCATTTGCAATTAAGGTGGTTGTCTCATCTCCCAAGGGATTATAGAAGAAATAACTAATATTTAAAAGGTCTGCCGCTTGAAGTATAATACTTGTGAGGTCAGATTGGTAAGCCTTTACGGTTAAGTAACCATTGGGGTTCAATGTTACAGTTAGATCTCCAGAACTCTGGGGAATTTTGGGGATATTTCCCTTTGTGTTTCTTCGATTCTTTGTGTCATTAACAACTTCAATGTTATCTTTTTCCAAAAAATAAAACCCGTTATCATCTAAAGTCATTGTCAATTTGTTTGACTTTGCGAGCATATCTATTACTTGATCAAACGGCCTATTGAGAATATAGGCTGAAACTTTCAGTTCTTTAATGTCTGGTGCCAGTACAATATTCTTTTTGGAAATCTCCGTGATTTTTTGAGCGACCCTTGGAAGTGAATCATTTTTGAGTTTAACGGAAAGAAAGTTGTTTTCGGGATTGTAATCAACATCTATTGGGGTTTCCGTTTTTGGGGGATCCACCTTTACTATTGGTTTTTTCTTGTTGAAAGAAATAATCCCATTCATAAAGGTTACTTCTAAGTCATATTTCTGAATCAAAAACAGAAATACATCCTTTACTTCAACATCAAAAAAATTACTGTTTACAATTTGGCTTAAATCATTGTCAACACTTACATTCAACTTATGTTCCTCTGCAATGGAAGTAATAAAATCGTATAGAGATAGCCCTGAGATGTCTATTCGAATTTTTTCATTAAGCCCGTTTCGGGTTTTGGCAATTTCACTGAATTGACCTTCAATATTTTTAATACCTGTAGTTTGTGACATAACAGACACGGAAAATATGATAGTCACTATAAAAAATAAAAATTTGGTCATACGTTGTTCTTATCTTCAATTAATATTGGATATACTTCCTCAAATGTGGTAACTCCTTTTTTTACAAGGTTAAATGCTTTCTCTGATAATCTTTCGTAATTCAGCTCATTGGATATGTTGCTATTTCCCGTTTTAATTAAATCGATTATCTTCTGGTCCACGGGTATTAATTCATAAATAGCTATTCTTCCCTTATATCCCGTGTGGTAACATTCATTGCATCCAATTGGCAGGTAATGCTCAGTTAAATCCTCATAGCCTAAAATACTATTGCCTCTTTTCTGTGATAATTTTTTACAATGATGGCACAGTTTCCGAACAAGCCGTTGCGCTACCGATATTCGTAGGGTCTCCGCTATTAAAAAAGGAGGAATTCCCATATCCATCAATCTTGAAAGTGTCCCGACGGCAGAATTGGTGTGAATGGTAGATAAAACCAAATGCCCCGTCAGGCTTGCCCTTATCGCCATTTGGGCAGTTTGTTCATCTCTAATTTCCCCCAACATTATAATATCAGGATCCTGTCTTAAAAAAGTTTTTAACGCACTAGCAAAGGTCAATCCTATTTCTTCTTTCAATTGGACTTGGTTAATACCCTCCATAGTATATTCAATAGGGTCTTCTATTGTGAGAATATTCGTTGTCATTTTGTTTAACAACTTGAGGGTCGCGTATAATGTAGTGGTCTTTCCCGATCCGGTTGGGCCGCTTATTAAGATAATTCCCTTGGTGGCGTCCACAGCTTGTAAATAAATATTTTTCTCATCCTCGCTCATCCCTAACATTTCAATGGAAAGGTCGGAAGTGTCCTTTCCCAAAATACGCATCACAATTTTTTCTCCGTGTAAGGTTGGAAGGATTGAAACT
>JBLXDA010000041.1:0-9999 GCA_048264505.1 Aequorivita sp. | reverse complement strand
TACTACTTTGAGCAAGCTTTTACAGTCGAAGAAGTTTAATTTATTGTTCCCTACGCTTAGAAAATTAATACAAGGGAAACGCCAAGAATTGCAACAGCAAAACTTGGACTTGGCTCTTAAAAACATTTCTCCAGACATTATACATTTACAATGGCCCTCAGTAATCCCCTGGTTTGAAGAAGTACTTTTAAAACAGGAAATTCCAGTAATATTGAGTCAAAGAGGGTTTCATAACAATGTACGCCCTTTCGTGGATGAAGCTAATTTTGAACATCTAAAAAAATGGTATCCTAAAATGGCGGGTTTTCATTCCGTTTCCAAAGCTATTGCCACTAATGGCAATAAAATTTGGACTTTCCCCAAAAAGATTGATAAAGTAATTTATACAGGTTTGCCCTTGCAGGAAATATCCTTTTCTGAAAATTATATGCGTTCAATCCCTTTAAAGCTACTATCAATAGGAAGAGCACATTGGATAAAAGGTTATGATTATGCTTTGCATACTTGCAAACAATTAAAAGAAAAAAACATTCCGTTTCTCTATACAATTATTGGGGGGGCAGGCGATGAGGAGTTACAGTTTTTAGTTGCCGACCTCGGGTTGGAAGATTGCGTGTTTTTGGAAAATAGAAAATCTCAAAAAGAAGTTTTCAAATTAATGGCAGAAGCTGCGTTGTTGTTAATGCCCAGCTTGGATGAAGGCATCCCGAATGTAGTGGTAGAGGCTATGGCTATTGGTTTGCCCGTAATTAGTACAGACTGTGGTGGTGTGCCAGAATTGATTGAGGAGGGAGTGAATGGGTGGATGGTGCCCACGAGAAAGCCAGAAGCTATTGCAGCGGCAATTATTCATTTTATGGAATTACCTTTAGATAAGATTGAAAAAGTAAGAATCGAGGCTCGGAGAAAAGTGGAGCAGCAACATAATGAGGCGCAGATGGTTCGGGGGATGGAAGAGTTGTATTATGAGGTGGTTGAAATGAAATAAGTTTGAAAACATCCCTCCCAAGCCCTCCCTTCAAAGGGAGGGAGCAAATTTTCGTTTTTATCTTTGATTTGTGGTTATTAGCATATACTAGCCATTGAAATGAAGATTTTTTGATAGAACTCCCAATTTTTAATTTTAGTTAAAATTTTAACTCCTCCCTTTTATGGCGATGTACTGAACATCTCAAAGTAAGATATAATAGGGGGTTATAGCAGTTATTGCCAATAGCCCCATTGATTATTTAAAACGAAAACTATTGATTAAACTCAGAATTTTAATTTTTCTCCAAAGCAAACCCCTCCCTTTGAAGGGAGGTTGGGAGGGATGTAATATTTAATTACTTTTACGATTTACATATAAACTCTAATGCCCACAATCAAAACCGCAATTATCCCAACCCACCAACAATTCGTCAAGCTAAATGCGCCACGCGAATTGGACAAAAAAGCGATATGTCTTTTTGCCGCCACTGGATTTTTCTTGGGGAGTGATACTTATTGGAAGGATTTAAAAGTACTACCACCAGGGACAATCAATACTATAGATGAGGAAGGATTTTGGACTGAAAGTACCCCTTGGTTCCAATGGCATTACAGTCCGCGCAATATTAGCTTTGAAACGGCATTGGAAGAATTCACTACACTTTTTGAGCAAATTATTTCGGAACAACACAAAGACTCAAAAGTAATCCTACCCCTTTCGGGCGGATTGGACAGCCGCACCCAAGCAGTTGCCCTGGCAAAGCTTAAAAAACCAGTTACAGCTTATAGTTACTCCTTTAAAGGTGGTTTTTCTGAAAGTGGAATAGGTAAAAAGATTGCAAAAACCTGTGGTTTTTATTTTAAGGAATTTGCGATAGAATCAGGATATCTTTGGCCAAAATTGGAAGAGTTGGCTTCCATAAACCAATGTTATTCAGATTTTACCAATCCTCGCCAAATGGCTATTATTGAAGAATTAAAAAATATGGAAGGTGTGTTTTCCCTCGGCCATTGGGGGGATGTTTTGTTTGACCGAGGAGCTCCAGAAGGAACAAAGGAAGAAGATCTGTTGGAAATTATTATTAAGAAAATTGTCAAAAAAGGAGGATTGGAATTCGCCACAGCTCTTTGGCAAGAGTGGACACTGGAGGGTGATTTAGAAAGTTATTTGCGCGAAAGGGTTGCAACCTTGCTTAATAAAATTGTTATAGAAAACCCAAGCGCCAAACTTCGGGCCTTTAAAAGTCTGTATTGGGCGCCACGGTGGACCTCGGTAAACCTTTCAGTTTTTGAGGCTGCACACCCTATAAGCTTGCCCTATTATGACGATAGAATGTGTGAATTTATCTGTACCGTCCCAGAGGAATATTTAGCCGATAGAAAGCTTCAAATTGCATATATAAAACAGCAGAACCCGACCTTGGCTAAAATAACCTGGCAGGATCATAAACCTTTCAATCTTTTTACTTTTGAAAAGAACAAAACACCAAACAATCTGCCATACAGAATAGGAAACAAGCTAAAAAGGGAAGTGAGAAATAAAATGGGGAAACCTTACATTCAGCGCAATTGGGAACTGCAGTTTTTGGGAATGGAAAACGATGAAAAGCTGCAGGAACAACTCTTTGCTAAAAACCTACATCCCTTTATTTCCAAACCCTTGATAGCTAAGTTTTACAATAGCTTTAAAACTGTAGATACGGTTAAATATTCGCATCCTCTGAGTATGTTGCTTACCTTGGCGGTTTGGAAAAAGAACAATAATGTTTGAACCAACCTTAAATAGAAAATGAGGGTTTCAGTAATACTTCCTATATATAATGGAGATAAAACGCTGGATGATACTTTAAAAAGTCTCGCAGCCCAGACCTATCAGGATTTTGAAGTGGTTGCTTGCATTGATGGCACTGATGATGGTTCAGAAGATATATTGAAGGCATACCAAGATATTTATCCGAGATTAACGGTTTTAAAGAACGAAAATAATCTCGGACTTGGCCCCACTATGAATAGATTGTTATCAAATGTTACAGCAGAATATATAGCAATAGCGGAACAGGATGACTATTATTACCCAAACCGTTTGCAACTGCAGGTTGATTTACTTGATGCCAAAAGTGATATTGGCTTGGTTTCGGGAATTTCCGAGTTTTGGGATGGTGAGAAGGTAACTTCAAAATTCCCGGGTCTTTTGGTGAACGGAGATCAGTATCCAGAAGGAAAGGAATTATTTCTCTTAAATTACCGAAACCAAATAAAAGTTGTGAATAGTTGTATAATGTTCAGAAAATCCGTGCATATAGACAACGGCTTGTATTTCACCAAGCATTATCCCAGTATTAGTGTTGATTGGACTTATATCTTGCGATTTTCATTAGTGTCAAAAATTTATGGATTGCATGAGGTTCTGGTCCGACTGGATAGGAGGAATGAACGCGAATCTGTAACCAGCAATAAGAAAAAACAGTTTACGGCTACAAGGGAGTTACTTCACAACTTTGCTTATGAATATCCTGAAATTGTTTCAAAAAAGGATTATCAATATGCTATGAGAACACAAATTACGATGGAAGTTAATCATAAATTAGGTTTTGAGTTTTTAGTAGCCTCTTTAAAAAATATTATTATTCATCCCTATGACAGTAGATTTCGTCAAAATCTATTGAATCGTTTAAAAAGGAAATTTTAAAAATGAGGGCCAATTTATTTATAGCTGGAGCATGCAAAAGTGGCACTTCGTTTCTTCATGAGTTTTTGGGGAAGCAAAATGATATATGTGCTTCCGATCCTAAAGAACCCTATTTTTTCGAACTGCCTAAAGATAAACGTGACGAAAAAGTTTATTATGAAAAATATTTTAAAAACTATAGTTCCGAAAAATATTTGGTAGATGGAAGACACAGAAATATGTTTTTTTCTTGGATACCCCAAGCGATCTTTGATTTTAATAGTGAAGCCAAAATAATTTTTATTCTCAGGGACCCAATAGAAAGAGCATATTCCCATTGGTGGATGTGGTATGCTAGAAATATTATTAAAACGAAATTTCATAAAACCCTCTTACGAGAGATAAATAGAATTTCTGAGAAGGGTTTACAAATGGACTTTTCGCCTGAGGAGTATGTTGCTCATATTAAAAATGATTCTCCCTTGGGGAGAGCCGCTTATGCAGATGCAACCACTATAGTAGAAACAGGATATTATTACACCCAGATCAGTAAATTTAAAAACTTGTTTAAAGAGGAACAGCTTTTGATTATTGATTATAAAGAAATTTCAAACCCTGAATTACTTTCAAAAAAATTAGAGCGGTTTTTGGAAATTGAGTTTCTTCCTACTAAACCAAAAAGACCTGTAAACAAAGCACCAGAGTTTGCTAGGCCACTTTACCCTTTTGGAAAATATTTGCCAAAAAAATTGAAAGCATACATAAAAAACAAGTTTTTCAGAAAACAAAAAATTGAAGAGAAATCAAGAGTTTTGCTAAAATCACATTACAGAGAGGAAAATCAGAAATTATATGAGGAATTGGGAGTGAAATTTGCAAAAAAATGGATTTAATTTTTGAAGATGGCCAAACCTGAAAAAATAAAGATTCTATTCACTATTCCCAATTTTGATACTGCTGGCAGTGGCAAAGTGGTATATGATCTTGTAAAAGGATTGGATAAGGAAAAGTTTGAAGTGGAAGTGGCCTGTTCAAGTAATCGCGGTACCTTTTTTAAGGAAATGGAAAGCTTGGGCATCCCAATACATATTTTTGAAACAACAACAAGTTACCATCCATTTAGCAACTTGATTTCACGAATTAAAACTATTAAAGTATTTTTTAGAAAGAATCAATATCACATTATCCATTCCTGGCATTGGAGCAGCGATTGGACCGAAGTGCTTGCGGCCCGATGGGCGGACGCAAAATGGATTTACACCAAAAAGGCGATGAGTTGGGGCAACAAGCATTGGAAAACACGGAGTTTGCTTGCGCATTATATAATTACAATCAATGAAGAAATGCGGGATTATTTCCCTTATAAGAAAAACCAAAAACTTATTCCTTTAGGAATAGAAACCGCCTATTACAATCCCGAACTTTTCCCAAAAAACATTGATCAAAATGACGTCTTCAATATAATTACCGTAGCCAATCTAGTACCTGTAAAGGGAGTGGAGGTTTTAATAAATGCCATTAAAAAACTTAACGACCCAACAATAAAATTGACGATATTGGGCGATAATGTAAATGACTATGGTCGTTATTTGGCATCTTTATGCAAAGACTTAAATATTGAACAACAAGTGGTGTTTTTAGGAAGAAAATCTGATGTGCGCTCTTATATAGCAGGATCAGACCTATACGTAATTCCCACTTTAAACGAAGGGCGAAAAGAGGGCATGCCCATGGCTTTGGTAGAGGCAATGTGTATGGGAATTCCTGTTTTGGGGTCTAATATTTCAGGAATTAATTTTGTGTTGAAAGATTTTAAAAATCTTTTGTTTGAAGCCGGAAACGAAACCCTATTGTCCAAAAGAATTCTTGATTTAAAAATGCTTTCAGAACCAGAAAGAATTAAATTGGGAAATGAACTTCGAGTTTATGTAATGGAAAATTTTAATTATCAAAAATTTATAGAAGCACATCAGAAGTTGTATAATGAATTAACAAAATAGAGATAGCAATGCGTATTGGCCTCGTTCTTTCCCAAACCCCCGGCTACTCCGAAACCTTTTTCAATTCCAAGATCAAAGGTTTACAGGAGAATGGCATGGAAGTGCGTATCTATTGCCAATCAAAAAAAGATGGTTTTAAGCTATGTCCGGCTATTGAAAGCCCAAAGGTAAGCCGTAATCCAATCTTGCAACTTTGGTTTTTTTTAAAGGAATTCTTTTTACTGTTACCACATCTCCCTGTCATATTCCGATATCTAAAACTAGAACGCAAAGAGGGCACCGGTGTTCTTCAACTTTTTAAAAAGACATATCTCAACGCCCATTTATTGAAAGCCAACTTGGACTGGCTGCACTTTGGTTTCGCTACGATGGCCTTGGGCAGTGAAACCGTAGCCAAAGCCATTGGCGCAAAAATGGCGGTGAGCTTTCGAGGTTTTGATATAAATGTATATCCTATAAAACACCCAGAATGTTATAACAACCTTTGGAAACATGTTGATAAGGTGCATAGTATCTCCCAATATCTTTTAAACAAAGCAATATCTTTGGGTCTTTCAGTAGAAACTCCCTTTGTTATTATCACCCCAGCTGTGCAATTGGACGCTTTGCCTATGCCCAAAACAATCACAACATCTTCAGAAAGCATTAAAATAGCTACAATAGCCCGACTCACTTGGATAAAAGGATTGGATGTGGCCATTGCGACAATGGGCATACTAAAGGAGAAAGGCATAAACTTCAAATATTATATTATTGGCGATGGGGACCAAAATTACACAGAACGTTATAAATTTATGGTTTATGAGCTCGGACTAAAAGATGACGTTGTTTTCTGCGGAAAACTATCTCATGAGGAAACCTTGGAAAATTTAACTACTGCTGATTTATATTTGCAACCAAGTCTTAACGAAGGTTTTTGCAATGCTGTATTGGAAGCCCAGGCAATGGGCAAACTTACCATAGCTTCAAACGTGGGAGGCCTACCAGAAAACATTGTGGACGGAAAAACGGGATGGCTGTTTGAAAACCATTCATCGGAATCATTGGCACAACAAATAGAAGCTGTTTTGGCTTTAAGTGAAGCTGATAAAAAAACAATCTCCCAAAACGCCCAGAAAAGGATAATAGAGGAATTCAACATAGAAAAACAAAAATTTGAATTCATAAGTTTTTATAAATCAAAAGTCCCCCTTCGGGGGATTTAGGGGGACATTCGTAAACGAAGAATTTAAAATAGAAATATAACAAAAGGAGTTTATAGAGTTTTACACTTTATAGATAGAGGGTGAAAAAATCAAAATTAAGAACAAGAAAGTTTAATTTGATTATTATAATAACACTATCAATGATCAACCACAAAGATTTTCACAATGTACACAGAGGAGTTTCATCGTGCCTTCTTAGTGTTCTTTGTGGTCAAAAGAGAAGCATTCTAATATAGCAGAAAAACATTGAAACTATACTACCCAAAATCCCACTACAGCAAAGCCCATCGCGGCCTGCTCTTTCCTTTATTGAAACCTTTTATTAAAGCCGAAGGGTTTACGGATGCAAAGCGAATGGCTACCTATGGGGTTTCCAAAAAGGATTTCGAGTTTACTGAGCATTTGGAAGAAGCCGATGTGGTCATACTGACCATGGCTTGGAACTATTACATAAAAATAAAGCAAGAAAGCCTTGCAATTACTATCGTAAAAGAATGTGCAGCCATAAACAAAAAAGTGATTGCTTTTAACGCAGGCGACTTTGGGGTGCGGATTCCTTATTTTAAAAATCTGATTGTGCTTCGCCCCAGTGGTTATAAATCAAAATTTACTGATAACGAATATGCGTTTCCAGCTTTTATAGCAGATCCTTTAAAGAAATATTTTGATACCGATAAGGTGTTCCAAAGACCCTATCAAAGCAAAGCCGTTATTGGTTTCTGCGGCCAAGCCAACCTTTCCCGCTTGAATGCTATTAAGGAAATATTCAAAACATTGCTCCGAAATATAATGTGCTATATGGGGTTTTCTAAAGATGAACCCCAGCAACTGCTTTCCACTTCTTTTTTGAGGGCATCTGTCTTGAAAACATTAGAAAAATCGGAGGATGTTAAAACTAATTTTATATTCCGCAAAAAATATAGGGCAGGCGTAACCAGCGAAAAGGACTCCCATAAAACCACCTTGGAGTTTTATAAAAACCTAAAAGATTCCGATTATGTGGTCTGTGTACGCGGAGCGGGAAATTTCTCCGTCCGTTTTTACGAAGCTATGGCTATGGGTCGGATTCCCGTTTTTATAAACACAGATTGCTCTCTGCCTCTTGTTAATTGGATTGAATGGAAAAAACATGTGGTTTGGGTTGATTACAAAAATCGGAATCAAGTGGCGCAAAAAGTAATTAAGTTTCACGAAGCACTATCTAAGAAGGATTTTATAGATTTACAGCTTGCGAACAGAATCCTGTGGGAAGAGAAGTTGACTATGGGAGGTTTTTTTAAAATATTAATAAATGAAATTTAAAAAATGGCTTTCGGGTGTATATTATTCCTTAAAAAAAGAAGATAATAAGTTTAAGTCTTCTTCGCTTTGTGGAGTTCCCTTGATGACACATCTTGAAACCATTCGTAGTACTCCAGACCAGGACGATGCTTGGTTTTTCCATTTGGCGAAACATCACAAGGTCATTTTTGATATTGGCGCCAATATTGGTTATACAGCGCTTCTGGCGATGATACAGGACCCAGATCGGGAATATGTTTTGGTAGATCCCAATCCGTTGGCCTTACAAAAAGCACAAGGAAATCTATTGAATAATAATCTAGGTTTTAGGGCCCGCTATTATTCGGCCTTTGTTAGTGATAAATTAAACGAAGTAGTTAAGTTTTATACCCTCGGGGCTGGTGCGGCAGGTAGTATGCACTCAAGCCATGCCGAGTCAGCAGCCGCTGTTAATTCCTTCAAAAACGTTTCAACAGTAACCTTAGATTATTTGTATGCCTATTACGGTTTGCGGCCCGACCTCGTCAAAATTGATGTGGAAGGTGCTGAGACATTGGTTATGGAAGGAGCTAAAACTTTGGCAGAAGAAGCAAGATGTACCTTCTTTGTGGAAATGCACAATGTGAAGGATCTTGGCATGGAAAAGGCCACGGAAATGATGATAGCGTGGAGCAAAAAAATGAATTATAAAGTTTGGTATTTAAAAAGTGCGGAGGAACTCACTTCTGGAGAAATAGTAAAAAACAGGGGGAAATGCCATATATTGTTGTTGCCAAGTGAAAAGCCATATCCTGAATATTTAATTGGTATAAAACAAGCTATGCCGTTACCATCCAAAATTTAATAGAAATTAGTAGAGTTACCTTATTTTAAGAAAGAATGGATTTCCAAAAACTATTGAAAAATCCAAAACCATATGCTATAGCGGTTTTGGAACTGACTAAGCGCAAACTGCGAATACATCTAAGCCGTGGTAGTGCAGTGCATTGCGAGATATGTTTGTGGAATGGTGCTCAGTTTTTCAATGGAAAATGTCCAAAATGCAACAGCCTTCCTCGTACTAGGCTAATACCTTTTTCACTCAAACATTTTGGGTTAATAAGAGGGAATCAAAATATACTTCACATAGCCCCAAACCTCAATGAATATAATTATGTGAAAAATACTTTTAAAAATATTCAGGTGTACGATAGACTTAATATTCGCGAGGTTCCGCATATAAATTTGGTGCAGGATATTACAAAAACTGATATTCCAGATAATAGCTATGATTTGGTAATCGTATGGCACGTTTTGGAACACATAGTGGAAGACCTTAAGGCGGCTTCTGAAATATATAGAATCCTAAAACCAAAAGGAAATCTACTAATGAGTGTGCCCATTTATCCTGCCGGCAATTTAACTACCTATGAAGACCCTGCAATTAAATATGAAGATTACGAAAAAATTCATGGCCACTATGACCATTGTAGAAGTTGTGGCATGGATTATTACAAAAGATTTGAAAGTGTTGGTTTTTCTGCACAAGTTTTAAAAGAATATACTGCTGAAGGCTTAAAAAGATATGGATTGAGCCAAAACCATGTTGTTTGGTGTTTATCTAAATAAAAATTTATGCTCTTCCATTTCCTAAAATATCTACAGCCAACCCATTATTTTCAGTTATTTAGGAATGACGAAACTTCTATTTTTCCAATTATTGAGAATCTTCCACAGGAAGTTATTGAACAGTTGGATCCTGACCCAAAATTCAAAAGTGAAAAAACCCGAGAATACGATCTGTCATGGCAGGCGGTGAATAAAGGCTATATTGGCAATGCCGAAACCTATATTTCTTTTGAAAAAATACCTGTGGTTGACGAATACCGCTTTCTGC
>JBLXDA010000040.1:0-10956 GCA_048264505.1 Aequorivita sp. | reverse complement strand
CCAGATTTCCAGCTTCCGGTATTGATATTAATTGTGGTTTCTCCATTGTATTCTGCACTGAACAATTGCTGTCCCAAAACATTAAATACTGAAATTGATTCAATGGAAGAGTTACTTTTAATTATCATTTCTTCTTCCACAGGATTTACGAAGAATATGGAAACATTTGAAAATTCTTCAACTCCTACCGTTTCATCTTCAACATTTTGGGCATATATTTTTAAACCAGTTCCTTTGTCTTCAGCAAAAACTGCCACATTTTGCATATTTGCTTCCTTTGTAAAATTTACTCTGTTTTTTGCAGCTGCAAAGGTCGCTACTGGACGAGTTTCTTCCGTCCAGGCAAAGTCGCCGTTTTCATCCAAATAAACAACGTTTAAAGTGGTTGGCGATACTCCGTTGTTCTCTCCTTCCTCCATTAAGAAAAGTGGATTGCCATTTCTTAGACGAAGTGACCCTGAATGGGATATATCATTGCCTATTGGAAATACAACTTTAGCATTATCCGTCAATTCACGCGCGCCAGAATCCTTGTCAAATTTTTGAACATATTCACCTCGTTCACTTTGGTTAGGATTTGTATAGGTTGCAACGGCCCATACATATTGCGATCCTGTTTGAAAAGCGATTTCAGTATCCATTTCATAATCTGTTTCATTTGTGTCAAAATCGGAACCGTTGATACCCCAGGGTAATGTTCCGTCAGGATTTATTCGCTGTAAATAGGAATCAAAACGTGTTCCGGCAGAAGCAAAATAGCCCATAAACACAACATCACCATCTTGCAAACCTGTATAGGAACGGTTAAAAGCGGTAGCTCTATCCGCAATCTGCACGGCATTTGCCCATACTGGATTTCCGTCTGTATCATATCGTTGCGCATACAGATTTGAATTTATACCACTTAACAGTTTATGAAAAACCGCAATATATTCTCCCCCAGAAATTTCAAAGAAATTACCTGGAGCAGCAAAGCCTGAACCAGCAGTTATTGGCTGGTTTGTTGGCCAAACCGCATTCCCACTTCCGTCATATTTTTGCATTACAGCGCCAGATGATCCTAACCAGCTAACAATAGCGCCACCAGCAGAAAGTGGCAAAACAGTAACTATGTTTCCACTGCCCACATTTACACCATTGGCACCCCATAAATGGTTGCCGGCAGCATCCATTTTGAAAACATAGGCAGGATCTCCACCTCCGGTTCCGGTTACACCTATATAAAGATGATCATCCATATCAACTATTGTACTCATTATTACGGTAAAACTGCTCATTGGTATTTGGTCGCTCACCAGCATTCCATCATTCCCTAATGTTCGGTTTCCGTCGGCATCCATAACTTGCATTCGTAGTTCAATGTTGGTAGGCGCCCCAACGTTTTTCCAATAAACCACATAGGTTTGTCCGTCCGTAGTTCCTTTGGCTTGTACATCAAGTTCGCCAGATTCAGCCACAAGTGTATTTGTATCTGTATCTGTTGTCCATTGCGCGTGGGCTATAAACATGGTTAGTAAACAAGTAATTGTGAAAAAATTTCTCATAATATTAATTTTAGTTTGACTTATTTGTTTGGTTATCTTTTTTATCCAATTCTTGGATTATTTTTTTTAAAGCATTTTTTTTATCCTTATTGTTTTTAAAAAACTCATCCAATTCCATTTTATCTTTCGTTTTTCTTTTCATTGCAATTCCTTGGTTTTCAAAACTTTTTCAAAAGTAGCTGGAGAAATAAAAGAAACATAATTTTTAGCCCTATCAAAAACACTCCTAGTAAAAAAACAACCATAGCATCACCACTCAATTCTTATTAAATAATTGATATACATTAATTTATTTAAATCTTAGTAACTAAAAAAATTGGGGTATTTTATCCGAAGGAAGATAAATATGCAGATAAATCTGTATGAGAATTTGTAATATCAAGTTTTTTTCGAAGTCTTGTGCGGGCATTTTCAACAGATTTTGAAGATTGCCCAGTAATTTGAGCAATCTCTTTTGAAGTAAGATTTAATTTTAAAAGCGCACAAAGTCGTTTGTCTCGAGAAGTTAAATCTGGGTGCTTTTCGGTCAAATTGTTATAAAACGATTCGTGCACTTGCTCAAAACGCAATTCAAATTCTTCCCAAACATTGCTTGAAGTGTCGCGTTTCAACCTTTTTACAATATAATCAATTGCGTTTTGGGTCTCTTTCTTGGCCGCTTTTAGTTTTATTTCCTTTAAATCATTTAAAATATCCTCTATTATTTCGGTGCGATGCATTTCTATCATCGCTTTCCCTATCAACTCTTTATTTTTTAACTCCAGATTTGTATTTAATTCTTTCTGCTTTGCATTGGCCAACTGTTTTTCCAGCTCTGCCCTTTTCAGTTTGTTTCGAAAACGGTATAAAAGCATCCCTAAAAACAATAAAAGAGCGAGCAGACCCAAAAGAATAATGTAATTGCGGGATTCTCGTTTGCTTTCTTCAAGCTCCCTTATTTTTTCCTTATTTCTGTATTCTTCCCCAATCAACAGTTTTTCAACATTTACCCGCTTGTCTTCCAAGTTTAAGGTGTCGCCAATGGCAGAATATTTTTCGAAATAAGTGGCTGCTTTTTCAAACTCACCTTTTGCAATATATCCTTTGTAAAGAAAGCCTACGGCACGTTGCTGTTCAAAACCGAAAGGAGCAACGCTGTCTAAATTTTTTACCGCCTTTTCAGCAAAATAAACCACTGAATCGGGCATTTCGGCGTCCAAATAAAACTCTGAAAGTTCATTATACAACCAGGCAGCACCTCGCGGGTTCACACCGTTCTCAACATCTGCTATAGCCTTGCTGAAATACATTTTCGCTATATCTGGCATATCTTTCCGAATATAACAACGGGCAAGATTGGTATGCAAAAACATTTTTAAATCTGGATCTGCTATGTTTTGTGAAAGTTGAAGCGATTTTTTAAAATATACCAAAGACGAATCTACTTCCCTATCCAGAAAAAGGCTTCCCATATTGTTGAGAATTTTGGCCAAATTTAAAGTGTCACTTTTCTCCTTCTGGGAATTGTAAACTTTTTTGAAATATACCAAGGCTTTTTCATTATTGTCCGTTCGTGCATAAACAATAGCGAGGTTATTTTCCAATTTAAACCGCTCTGAAGCTGGCCGATTTTCGTAGAAATCATAAGCCTTTAAGTAATGCTCCAACGCAATATCCAGCGCATCTTTGGTAAAATAAATATTGCCGAGAGCATTATAAAAATCGGCCAAGGTTTTTTCTGACTTGGATTTTAAAGCACTTTCCTTCGCAACATCCATATAATTTAGTGCTCGTTCCCAATCGTCATTCGCCAATTTTGAAGCAATTTTGATGCTCAATCTGGCTTTTTCGTTTTCAGAAGAAGTTTGTGCCAAACTGTCCATCAAAACCGAAACTTCTTTTTGAGCAAAAGCTGTTTGGACTAACAGTAGAAGGAAAATGATACGAAAAAACATAGATTACATCTTTCGGAATACAAGGTACGGAAAATCAATAATTCAAAACTTCCAAAATCTTCTGCTTCAATTTTTCTGTGGAAGAAATCAAAATTTCTTATCCATAAAAAATCTAGAATACTAAAAGTATTAAAAAAGTAAAAACTCAACGATATATACTCGTTGAGCTTTTTCCTCAATTCTAATTAATTTGTAACGTTTATCAAGGGTTTTACATTTCAAATTTTTCGGACATAGGTTTTGGGAAATAATGGCCCAAAATTTTCAATAGCTTCTGTTCAACATCCTAGTTCGAAAATATCAATGTTTCCTCAAGCATTTATTCAAAATGTATTTCCAGCAAATTCCCCAATTTGCTTTGTTAAAACTTCTTGATGATATTACAAATTAATTATTCTTTTATCAATTTATGACTAGTGCCACTGTTTATCTCTTTTAGAATATACACTCCAGATGCCAAGATACTGATATCTACTTGGGTGTTTTCTCCAGCTTCTATTTCTCTCAGAAATTGCCCTTGTATGTTATAAAGTTGTAACGTGGTAGGTTGTGTGGTGCTAATATCCAGCACATCTTTAACCGGGTTGGGATAAAGTGTAAAGTTATTTGTTGCAAACCCTTCTACCAAGAGAGACTGAGTGGTCAATTTCCATAGTTCATTGCCATTATTATCATAGTCTGCCCCAAAATAGAGGGAGCCGTCATACTCTACAAATTCGTAAGTAAAGTGTAATGGGTCTGCATTGGGGGCAATTGGGGGCTGTATCAATTCTGTACCAGCGGTAGTGCCATCGGTTACCCATAGTTGTTTATTATCGGTTTCTTCCTCTGCTGTAAAATAGAGTTTATCGTTATATACGGTAAAATAATAAGGAAAACCATTTTCTACTCCGGAGTTGATATCCTTGATCATTATTGTACCGGATGTGGTACCGTCGGTCATCCAAAGCTCCCAGCCGTTGGCGCCAACAGTTGCAGTAAAATAGAGCTTGCCATTGTAAACGGTAAATTCATTAGGATAACTACCGCTTATTCCAGGGTTTATGTCCTTAACTAATATTGTACCAGCGGTGGTGCCGTCGGTCATCCAGAGTTCTAGGCCGGTAGTTCCATTATTTGCCTGAAAATAGAGCTTGCCGTTATATAAGGTGAAATTAGCAGGAGAACTACTATACCCTCCAGGATGAATATCTTTTACCATAATGGTACCAGCGGTAGTGCCATCGGTTAACCAAAGTTCCTTTCCGTTTGTACCATCTCTTGCGCTAAAATAGAGCTTGCCATTGTAAACGGTAAAATCTTCTGGAAGACTATTTTGATTCCCTGGGTAGATGTCCTTAAGCATTATTGTACCAGCTGTGGTTCCGTCGGTTACCCAAAGCTCTCCGCTGGTGGTGCCGTCGTATGCTCTAAAGTAAAGCTTGTCGTTATATTCAATGAAATCTGTAGGGGCACCATATCCAGTAGGATCAATGTTTTTTACCATAACTGTGCCAGCGCTGGTGCCATCGGTTACCCATAGTTCCGATCCATTAGTACCATCATCTGCGCTAAAATAGAGCTTGCCATTATATGGTGTGAACCCGTTAGGATAACTATACCCAGCAGTATTGATATCTTTTACCATAAAGGTACCGGCTGTAGTGCCATCGGTTACCCAAAGTTCATCACCGTTAGTGCCGTTGTTTGCATTAAAGTAGAGCTTGCCATTAAGTTCTTTAAAATCAGTAGGATAACCGCCAAATGGATTACTACTTCCTGAAGGATTGATGTCTTTTACCAATACCGTGCCGGCCGTAGTGCCATCTGTCGCCCAAAGTTTATAACCGTAGGTGATGTCAGCTGCATAAAAATAGAGTTTGCCGTTATAAGTGGTAGCACCTTTTGGGGTAGCATCCCCAGAGGGGTTTATATCTTTTACCAGCTCAAAATCATTTTGGGAGGTAAGGGTGGCGGTGGCTACCAGTAGTAGCATCGTCATTAAGATTGTTGTATTTCTCATTTTTCTATAATTTATAGTTTGGTTTCCAGTTGTTTCAATCTAGCATCAAAGTCTTTTGTTTCAATAACATTTTGCTCTAATGATGCCGTAAGATCTTTAATTATTGACTCTTGGCTTCCAACTTTGCTCTGAAGACTATTTATAGCCTCCTGTTGTTCTTGCATTGCTTTTGTAAGCACGGCAATTAGGTCGTTATAACGTACGCTGTACATACCATCATCATCAATAGTGATAATTCCATTATTTGTTACTCCGAATTCCTTCAAAGTTGCTTCAACCTCTTGCGCTATAAAACCATATTCTGCTTTTTTGCTTTCGTCGTTCTTTCTTTGGTATACTACTGGGTTTAGCGCTTTAATAAAGTTTAACCCTAAGTTTGATTCTTCTATATTAGATTTTAAGCGTCTGTCTGATGTAATGGTCCAACCCACTTGCACACCTGCATATGTAACCAGGTTGTTGCCTATGCGTACCTGGTTGGAATTTGTAGCACTAGGCACTTGTGCTAAAAAACCAATTGCAGTATTATTACTTCCTGTTAATATTTGATCACCCGCAAGTGCACCAACGGCTGTATTATTACTTCCAGTGCTATTTCCGCCTAGGGCATTTCTGCCATTAGCAGTATTAAAATCACCTGTTGAATTTAAGATCAAGGCTTTTTCACCAGTGGCTGTATTCCAATCGCCACCAATATTATTTTTTAATGCTTCACTACCGTAAGCCGAATTGTTACTCCCTACAGTGTTTTTGTTAAGAGCTTCATAACCACTGGCAGTGTTATTAGATCCTGTTGTATTATAAAACAATGAGTACGCCCCATTTGCTATATTCTTGATACCTGTAGTATTAGTATATAAGGCATTCCTACCATAGGCAGCATTATTAGCTCCAGTTGTGTTAGAGATTAAAGCATTGTATCCAGTTGCAACATTAAAAGAACCTGTAGTATTTGCCAATAGTGCTTTAAACCCGATTCCAGTGTTAGCTTGCCCAGATGTATTTGCACTTAAAGCTTGATAGCCTATTGCTGAATTATTAAATCCAATTGTATTGGCCTTTAATGTTTCATAACCTACACTAACATTATTGCTGTCTGTATTAAGATCATTTATACCTGCATTCAAACCAATATACACTGTGTTGTCATTAATTGTTCTCACGTCTGTTAAATCGTCAAGCTCATGTACAGCGTCTGCCACGGTTTCGGCATAATCGGCATATTTTGCATGAAATGAATATGGAACACTTGCCATTCGGGTTTCCCCTACATCGGCACCATTAAGACTTAAGTGTAACCATGGATCACTGTTTGCCCAATCTATCCCTGATAGGGAGTTAACTGCACCTATTTGAGCAGAGAATACGCCATTGGCATCAGTATTCAGGTTTTGTGTTTCAGTGAAGATAACACCACCTCCTGATCCCGCTCTTATTTCAAAATCAATGGTTATAGCGGCACTTGTCATAAGCTCTCCCGACGAATTCCTTGCTACTGCTTGATAATTGATAAGATCAGCAGCAGGTACTCTATTTCGAATATCTGTATTCAATGATGCCCCTTCTTCAATTCTATTTTGCGCAATCATTCCTGAAAATGTTAATAAGGATATTGCGATAGCTATGTATGTTTTTATAGTTTTCATAATTGTATGGTTTAAAAGTTGAATTTTTATTGTTTGACTATTTTAAATGATTTTGATTTTTTGGTAGCGAGCTGTTCAATGTTTAAAATATATATGCCGCTACTGAACCCACTAAAGTTTAGTGTTTCATTGGAGGTACTATCTAAAAGTTCTTTTTTATAGACTTGTCTTCCATTAATGTCATACATCATAATATTAATGGCTTCACCTTCCAAATCCTTAAAATTGATATTAAGATAGTCCGTTACCGGATTTGGATATACGGCTATTTGGTCTTCAACGGTGAAGTCTTCGTTACTCAATGTCACTCTTTCACCAGCGCCCAACCAAAATCCTTGACCTAAATTATAGTCATTGGCGATGTATCCAATAACGGTTTCTCCAGCGGTAAAGCTTAATGTGTTTGACGCTCCACTAATGGTTGCTCCCGAACTTGCTATTACTACTTGACTCAAACTCTGCGCCTGTGCCATGCTCATTGTTATGAGCGCAATAACTACTAAAAAGGATGGTTTTTTCATAATTTAATTTTTATCGATTAATACCTTACAAAGGTTAATTTATATCTACATTTTTATCTCACGTAAAAGAGTGATTTTAAGCCAAGTAATAGGAATACTCAAAAAAAATTACAAATCTTTACCTATAATTAATCGACTAAAACTGTTTGCTATGAGACGATTACTGCTACTCTATATTATTGTGTTTTTTAGCATTTTTACGAGCTTTTCACAACAAGGAAAACCGATAATGACCGAGGAAGAATTTCATAAAATGCGGCAGGAAATATTTGAAATTCAAACTAGCAACAAAGATTCCGTCATGGTTTTAGTTGAAGATATGATGCGGATAGCAAAGTCATTTAACGACGAGCAATTATTTGCACGGGCACTATTGACAAAGGCTAATATTGAGGCCGCATACATAAGCGCAGATGCCGCTATCAAGACATTAAACGAAGCTCTCGAAATAAATAAAAGACTAAATAACAAGGTAGAACTCGTAAAAATTTACAACAATTTAGGAAATTTCTATTTTAGAAAATCGGATTATCTAGAGGCTACAAAAAGTTATTTAAAAGTAGTTGAAATAGCAAAAGAAAATAATTCAGCCGCAACAATAAGAGGTTATAATGGATTGTCTGATGTATATGTTGCTCAAGGAAATTTCAAAGACGCATTGAAATTTGCGTTATTGGCAAATAAATATATAAATAAAGAAACTCCAGATGATATAGTAGCAAACATTACTTTAGGTACTGGAATTGCTTATGCGCATTTAAATGATTTTAAAAATGCAGAAAATTATTTTAAAAAAGCGGCTGCCTTATTTAAACAAATAGGAGATAAATATTTTTTCGCATATACTTTAAATGTAAATGCAGAAATATATTATAAGTCTAATCCTTTAAAATCTATTGATTTAAGGCTTGAAGCGAAAACAATTTTTGATGAAATAGCCCCAAATAGGTTGGCACCTGCCTCAAACTTAGCTTATTTAGCGGAATTGTATGTTATTGCCGCCACTAACGATTCGTTATTCAGAAAAATTGAAAATCCATTAGTTCCAAAAACCAAACCTGAATTATTAAAAGAAGCTCAACTATTTTATACTAAAGCATTAGAAATTGACATTAATAATAATGCAACTGTGGGTATTATAGAAAAAAGAAAGCATTTGTCCCATCTTCAGGCACTAATGAGCGACTATAAAAATGCCTATGAAAATTTATTAGAATCAACAACACTGAACGACTCACTTTTTTCACAAGAAAATAAAAACACGATTGCCAAATTAATATTTGAAAAGGAAGTAGCTGAACTAAAGGCTACCAACGAAAAAAAAGAAACCCTTAACAAGATTCTTGTTGGCTCGTCCATAGCATTAATGCTAATACTCTTTTTAGCATACAGAAACTTTAGAAACAAAAGAAAAGTACAAAGCCTTAAAATAACTGAACTTCAAAAAGACAAGCAACTGCTCACCGTAGATGCTATGCTAAAAGGCCAAGAAGAAGAACGAAGCCGCATTGCAAAAGACCTTCATGACGGTTTGGGCGGCTTACTCTCTGGCACTAAACTCTCCTTTATACATATGAAAGAAAATCTCATTCTCACCCCAGAAAATGCTGAACAATTCGATAAATCGTTAAGTATGTTGGACACAACGATTGTCGATTTAAGAAAAGTAGCACAAAACCTAATGCCTGAAGCACTGGTGAAATTTGGACTTGATGAAGCCTTGCGTGATTTTTGTAATAGCATACAAAACTCATCCAAGATTACCGTAGATTACCAAAAAATTGGAGTCGAACGAAAACTAAATAATACTGCCGAAGTTTTTGTTTATAGGATTATTCAAGAACTAACAAACAATGCCGTTAAACACTCAAAAGCAACCGAAATAATTGTGCAATTGGCACTATCGGAAACTAAAACCTCAATAGCTGTTGAGGACAATGGTATTGGTTATGATAAAAACAAGATTGAAAACAAAAAAGGAAGTGGACTGGACAATATTGAATACCGCGTTCACTATTTTAATGGTGAGATAGATACAGAAACAAGTTTCAATAATGGAACTTCAGTAAACATTGTATTAAATGTATAATCCAATAAAAATTTTTATAGTTGACGACCATCAAATGCTAATTGAAGGCATAAAATCTTTATTGCAAGATGAGACATCCATAAAAATTGTTGGAACGGCAACTACTGCGGAACTCTGTAAACAATTTTTCATTACGCAAACTGCCGATGTAATTTTGATGGATATTAACTTACCAGATATAAGCGGCATTGACTTAACCGAATTTCTTGTAGAAAAATATCCAGAACTGAAAATAATTGCCTTAAGCACCTTTACGCAAGGTTCATATGTAAGAAAAATGATGGAGAATGGTGCAAAAGGTTATCTGCTTAAAAATGCCACCAAATATGAAATTCTAAAAGCTATAGCAACCGTTCACTCTGGACAAAACTACTTAACGCACGATGCTAACGAATCCCTAAAATATGAGGTCAATCTTCAAAACAAATTACCTAAAATAACCAAACGTGAAAAGGAAGTGCTAGTTTTAATCATTAAAGGATTGACAAATCATCAAATAGCAGAAAAACTATTTATAAGTATCGATACTGTTGACAGTCATAGAAAAAATCTATATTCAAAATTAAATGTCAACAATACAGCCATGTTGATTGGTTTTGTAAATGAAAATAAATACCTAGATTGTTTATAATATACTTGAACAACCTGTTCTGTTTTATCTTTAGTAATTCAAAACTTCCAAAATCTTCTTCTTCACTTTTTCAGTTGAAGGAATCATCGTTTCTTCCAAAGTTGAATTGAGCGGAATTGCCGGCATATTTTCAGAACCAATCAGCATAACGGGCGCATCCAATTGCTGAAAACATTCCTCTTGAATTCTTCCCTGCAAGCCTCGGGAAAATCCATTTTCTGAAGGTTCTTCAGTTACAACAAGACATTTTCCGCATTTTTTTACGCTTTTGAAAACGGTTTCATAATCCAAAGGATGAAGTGTTCGAAGGTCAACTACTTCAATTTTATCCTGCATTCCAAGTTCTTCGGAAGCGTTCATAGCCCAATGCACGCCCATTCCGTAAGTGATAATTGAAAGTGTTTCCTCTTCTTCCTGCTTCCAGATTTCCTGTAAAACCCAAGCTTTTCCGAAAGGTAAAATATAATCTTCAGCGGGCATCAGCGAAGTTGCACCTTTTGTGCCTTTTACTTTGCTCCAGTACAGACCTTTATGTTCAAAAATTACAACGGGGTTTGGGTCGTAATATGCAGCTTTTAGCAAACCTTTT
>JBLXDA010000039.1:0-11588 GCA_048264505.1 Aequorivita sp. | reverse complement strand
TGAAACATTTCTGAACACATTCCAATGTTTAGAGATGGATTTTTTTCTTGCGTTGTTTTCTTAAAATGCTGTTCTGCTATTTCAAGTTTTTTTAAAGATTCAATAATATATTCGTATAAAAATTTTCCATCCTCTGTTGGAATCATTTTTCTAGAAGTACGTTCAAATAGTTTTTTACCAACATAAGCTTCTAGTGCATTTAAGTGTACACTAACTCCAGGCTGAGAAGCAAATAAAGCAATAGAAGCTTTAGTTAAAGTTCCGTTTTCATATATTTCTTTAAATGTTCTGTACCATTCTAAATTCACCATATCTATTAAATTATTGATACAAAGGTATGATTTGTATTATTTTTACAATAATAAATATTGGTTTAGTTTTGCCTCAAATAAAATAAGAGACAAATGAAAAATATATTTATAATTAATGGAAGTCATCCATTTGCACATTCTGGTGGAAGATTTAACGAAACACTTTTCAATAATACTATTTCATATTTTGATACGCTTGAAGAATTTGAAGTAAAATCTACTCAAGTAGGTGACAATTATGATGTAAAGCAAGAAGTTGAAAAATTTAAGTGGGCAGATATAGTGATTTATCATACGCCAATTTGGTGGTTTCAAATACCTTTTGGATTTAAAAAATATATAGATGAAGTTTTTACAGAAGGACATCAAAATGGAATTTATGCAAGCGATGGAAGAAGTAGAAAAAATCCAAACATCAATTACGGAACAGGTGGTTTAATGAACGGAAAAAAATATATACTTACTACAAGTTGGAATGCGCCTAAAACCGCATTTACTTTAGAAAATGAGTTTTTTAATCAAAAAAGTGTAGATAAAGGTGTGATGTTTGGTTTTCACAAAATGAATGCTTTTACAGGAATGGAATTATTAGCAACACATCATTTTCACGATATGGAAAAAAATGCAGATGTGCCTTTTGAGTTGGATAATTACAGTGCTTTTTTAAATGATTTATTGATTAATTTGTAATTGTTTAGTTTCGTTTCGAAAATGCAGCACAACGGTCACGGCTATGGGTAGTGCGGGCTTAGAATGATGAACTATTCTGTTTAGCACAGACCAAAGCGAGCCAGCTGTTTTTATTTTATTCAACTAATATACAAATTGCGAGCGATAAAAAAGCAAAAACTTTGGGCAAGCGATTAACCCGCATTACCTATAGCCATTGTTATGCTCTGTAATTAAAGCCTCAAGTTCTGAGATAGCAATAGCAAAAGTTATTTTTTTATCGAATGTTGCTTGCGTAGTGCTCCGTTTTCAATTCAGTTCGTTTGTCCTAAATATAACTTTTGCGTTTTTTGGACTTAGCGAGAATTTTGCAAAAGAAAACCAACCCTTCGGAACGGTTGCCTTAGTAAACCAAACCAGAAAAAAAAGCAATTTAATATTCGTTCTGTTTCCGTTCTGCTTGGATTGCTTTTTTTTTTATCATCGGATTTTGCCTAAAAGCTTGTAAAAAAGAACAAGCCCCAAGACCAGGTCTTATAAAATACAAAACAACATTGGAGTAGGCGAGAACCTTTCAGAAGTAGCGGGATCAAAACTTATTGAGCATAACTTATTTATACTCCCAACTTTATTGGGTTTATCTCACCAATAGGGTTGGCTAAGCACAAGTTATTAAATTTTTTCTTTGTGTAATTTCAAATATAAAACAAACTCAAACCCACCCATTACGGGAAACCGTAAGAGTGGGTTTTAATATTGGGGAGAATAATTAATATATCTTAATTTATTTTTCTTTCAATTCCTTAATATATTTTTCGACATCAATTTGCATTTCGAATAGATTAACTTTCTTTAAATTTAATCCCTTCGCAAAGAAAATTAATTTATCTAAAGTTGGATTAGCTTCTCCTCTCTCTATAGACCCAATTGTAAATTTTGTTAAACCAGGATGATTATCAGCAAGTTCCTGTTGAGAAATATAAGGTTTATTATATTCTTTACTAGGCGTTTTCTCCCTTAATTTAAATAAGTAATTACCAATCTTTTCTTTCTCAGTCACCTTGATTCTCTTTAGCTATCGATAAATTTCTCACTTCTTAACAATATTTATGGTATGATATATCTTACCGTTAAATATTTTTTATTATATTTGTTTTTATATAATAAATTTGCGATTCTTCTAAGAGCAAAATAGTAGAAGCTTTCGCTTTGATTCTCGGATTGAAAACTGGTAATTTTAGGAACGAGAGGATAAGCAGATTGCTCACGACCCGGGCGTGGGCTCTCTTATCGTTCCAAGGTATACCAGTACCCCAATCCGGTAAGTTGAGTTCCGCGCCCTTTTTGTATTGGGCTTGGTCGGTTTTTTCTTCTCAACTTTCTTTTAAAGCAATCAGTTTCAGTTTTGTTTAGTAAGTTTTGCAATTGTATTTAGTATTGAGTTTTGAGTAGTTAGTATTGAGTGGTTTGAACTTCTAAGGAGGTTTCGACTGCCCTTCGACTGCGCTCAGGACAGGCTAGCTTGACCTGACATTCGTCTCACTACAAAAAAAATGACCCGCTCCTAGTTTTAGACGACCGTTGGAGCAGGCCAGTAGTTAAAATTAATTCAAACTTAACTGATGCGAAATTATGAAAAATAAGTACAGGGGCTACTATGTCCTACCCTTATCTTTTGCCCTATTCTGGGCACTAAGTACTCCCCTAACCTCACAAAATGGCTCCCCTCCTATCTCGGGCATTGTTACTGATGCCAATGGGCCGCTTGGGGGAGTAAATATTATTGTGAAAAACACCTCACGCGGAACGCAGAGTGATGTGGATGGGCATTATGAAATATCTGCCCAAAGGTCGGATACTGTTGTGTATAGCTATCTCGGTTATAAGACGCAAGAAGTTGCAGTGGGCAGTGGCAGTATTTTGAATGTTACTATGCTACCTGATGCCACGGCTCTGGATCAAGTGTTTATTAATGCTGGCTACTTCAAAGTTTCCGATAGAGAAAAGACGGGGAGTATTTCGCGGCTTACCGCAAATGAGATTGAGAAGCAGCCCGTTGCAAATCCCCTGGCCGCTATGCAGGGGAGAATGGCGGGTGTTGACATTGTACAGACCTCAGGTATAGCGGGCGGTGGATTTGATGTACGTATTCGGGGTCGAAACAGTATCACCTCTGGAAACGAACCCCTCTACATTATAGATGGAGTTCCTTATAATTCAGGCTCAATAGCTGACAAGGGTATTGCCGCTGAAATAATACCTCAGGCCAATATTAGTCCCTTAAATGCAATTAATCCTGCCAACATAGAAAGTATTGAGGTATTGAAGGATGCGGATGCCACCGCAATATACGGTTCCCGTGGCGCCAATGGAGTGATACTAATTACCACTAAAAAAGGTAAGGAAGGTAAAACTAGATTTTCCATCGGCAGTAGTACGGGATTTGCTCGAATAACTCGAAAAATGAAACTTCTAAACACCCAGCAATACCTTTCCATGAGACGGGAGGCGTTTGCCAATGATGGAATTAGCGAGTATCCTGAAGATGCATACGATTTGAATGGCACGTGGGACATGAATCGCTATACGGATTGGCAGGATGAACTTATTGGTGGTACCGCCGAAACCCAACAATTGCAAGCCTCAATTTCAGGTGGGAGCGCGCAGACGCAATTTCTTCTTTCGGGAAATTATTTCAAGGAATCAACGGTTTTTCCTGGTGATTTTCGATATAATCGAATAAACCTCAACTCCAATATAACCCACAAAAGCCATGACAACCGTTTTAACCTTTTATTTAATGTTGGCTATACCATAGAAAATAACAACCTTCCCAAGGTTGATCTTACCTATGAGGCGATTACCCTTCCTCCAAATGCTCCTGCCCTGTATGATGAAAATGGCGAGGTTAACTGGGAGAACAGTACATGGACCAATCCCATTGCTGCCCTTCAGTCTGTCTACAAGAATAAAACGCATACCTTATTGTCCAATGCGGTACTATCTTACGAGGTTTTTAATAACTTGGAAGCAAAACTAAACTTGGGTTATGGTACTACCCGATTGGACGAATCCCATGTTTTTCCACATACCATTTATAATCCCGCCTGGGGCTTGGATAGTAGTTTTTCCGCACTCTCCATTAGCAATAACAATAGTGAGCATTATATAGTGGAGCCACAACTGGAATGGAAAAGATCTTTTGGAAACATCAAGCTGAATTTCCTTGTTGGTGCTACCTTTCAAAGAAATACTTTAGACCAAGAGGCCTTCGGGGGCTATGGCTTTCCAGACAATTCCTTCATTGAAAATCTACAGGCTGCAACTACCATAAACGTTTCCAACTATTCTGAAACCGAATACAGTTATCAATCTTTATTTTCAAGGTTAAATATTAGCTATCACGATAAGATTTTCCTAAATCTTACTGCCCGTCGAGATGGTTCCAGCAGGTTTGGGCCTGGAAATAAGTATGGCAACTTTGGTGCAGTGGGTGCAGCTTATCTCTTTTCAGAAGACCTTTCACTTCCTTGGTTGAGCCTGGGCAAAATTAGAGGGAGTTATGGAATAACAGGAAATGATCAAATTGGCGACTACCAATATTTACAGTCCTATACTCTTGGCAATGGTTCTTATGACGGCAACATAGGGCTGGAACCTGCAAGACTTTACAATCCAGATTTTAAATGGGAAGAAAACACAAAAAAGGAAGTAGCCTTGGAACTTGGCTTGTGGAAAAATAGCCTATTTCTCAATTTTTCCTATTACCAGAGCCGCACATCCAACCAATTGATCAATTATGTACTTCCTGCCACAACGGGTTTCACCTCTATCTTGGCCAACCTTAACGCCGTGGTAGAAAATAAAGGATTTGAAGCAGAACTTGAAAGCACTATAGTAAATAATAGCAACTTTTCCTGGAAAGTGGGAGCGAACATAACAGTGCCCAAAAATACGCTGTTGAAATTTCCGGGACTGGAAGGTTCAACGTATTCAAATAGGTTTGTGGTTGGGGAATCCCTTACTATTTCCAAATTGTATCAAGTAACAGGAATAGATGCCGAAACGGGACTCTTCACCTTTAAAGATTTTAATGGGGATGGAGAAATAAGCAGTCCCGAGGATCGTAAATACATCGCAGATCTTTCTCCTAAATTTTATGGGGGTCTTTCCAACTCTTTCCAATATGGGAATTGGGGTCTGGATTTCCTATTCCAATTCGTGAAAAAAAATGCGCTAAACCAGTACTATTATGGTCTACAACCCGGGACGATGTTCAATCAGACAGCGGATGTATTGGACAGGTGGCAAAAAACAGGTGATAATGCATTTATGCAGCAATACGGCACAGGTTCCAATTTTGAGAGCTATCTCGCCTTCTCGCGTTTTAGCCAAAGTAACGGAGCGGTGTCTGATGCGTCCTTTGTACGTTTGAAATCACTCGAACTCTCCTACACGCTCCCCCTTGAGGAAGCAAGGAACACCTCTTGCCGCATTGCACTGCAGGGACAAAACCTCTTGACATTTACAAAATTCAAGGGTGGTGACCCTGAGCGGACCATCGGTTTTTTACCGTCACTTCGGATGATATCCCTCAACCTTCAAATTCAATTCTAAATTTAATCTTATGAAAACTTCGTTTAATATAAAACAGCAATTTCCTCAATGCCAATGGCTAATACTCCTTTTTGGTTTCCTATTGGTTGGGTGTGAGGATTTTTTGGAACCAGAAACCCCATTAAACCAAATTGAACAACAGAACGTGTTCAATACGGAAGCCACGGCGACAGCAGCGGTAACAACAATGTATGGCAACTTGAGGGACCAAGGCTTTTTAAGTGGTGGCCTTTCTGGAAATGGATTTGTATTTGGGCTTTATGCCGATGAACTCGATTACCATTTCTATCCTGGCTTTGCCATTGAATCCTTTTACCTTCATCAAGTATTACCAACAAATACGGCATTAACTGAAATTTGGAACCCAGCCTATAAGGTCATTTATTCCGCAAATGCAGTACTAAATGGTTTGGAGAACGCCCCTGCCCTTTCTTCGGAAATAAAACGTCAACTTAAAGGGGAGGCGCTTTTTGTAAGAGCATTCTGCCATTTTCATTTAGTAAATTCCTTTGGTGCCATACCCTATATCAAAACCACTGATTACCCAACCAATGCATCCGTATCACGGATGCCCATCCAAGAGGTTTATGATAACATTATTGCCGACCTTTTGGAGGCCAGTACACTTTTGGGGGCAGAATATGTGGGAAGTGAAAGGGTACGCCCAAACAATTTTGTGGTATCGGCACTTTTGGCCAGAGTATATTTGTACCAAGGCGACTGGAGCAATGCAGAAAGGGAAAGCAGTAGACTCATTTCCAATACAGCACTTTTTACCCTAGACTCGGATATCAATACTGTTTTCCTGAAGGACAGTCCCGCAACGATCTGGCAGTTTAAGCCCAAATATGAAGGGGACAATACTGTTGAGGGAAGTATCTATATAATAACTGACGGTCCTCCCGAGAATGCTGCGTTGAATCCGGCTATGATAGATGCTATGGAAGCGGGAGACCTACGAAGGGAAAACTGGATAGGTGAAGTTTCCGATGGCTCCCAAACTTGGTACTTTCCCAATAAATACAAAGAAAAAACAAATACCGGAACCAGCTTAGAATACTCAAAGATATTTAGATTGGCGGAGCAATACCTTATCAGATCTGAAGCCCGCCTTATGTTGGGAGACATAAACGGAGCACAGGAAGATTTGAATAAAGTAAGAAACCGCGCAGGTCTAGGTAATACTTCCGCTTCCACAATTGCAGAAATGCAGGACGCCATTCTTGCCGAAAGAAGGTTTGAACTCTTTACAGAGTTTGGACATCGATGGTTCGATTTAAAAAGAACAGATATGGCACAGGAAATATTATCCTCTATTAAGCCCGGGTGGAGGAATACAGATGTTCTGCTACCGATTCCAGATTCGGAATTGGTTGCAAATCCTAAATTGAATCCACAAAACCCAGGATACTAAAAGAAGAGCCATGAAATATTATATTTTTCTATGCTTGTTCAGTATTGCGATAAAATCATTTTCACAGCAGCAAGCCCCACTCTTAAAGGATCTAGGGGAATGGGAAACCATTTACAATGGAGATATCAGCAACAACGGAAAATGGATGTTTTATTATTCCCAGACGGAAAAAGGAAATGACACCCTCATACTGAAGGCAAACTTCGGGGAAAAACAGTACAAAATTCCGCAAGGCTATGAAGGAAGCTTTGCCAAAAACAGCAAATATTTTACTGTTATGGCCGAAGCGGGATTAATGATTATTGATTTGGAAAATGATACTACGGAGATCCTAAAGGATATTTTAAGAAGATCATTTACTAGGGACCAAACATTTTTGATCTGTGAGAGGCAGAATCCATCTACTACCAGTTTGGTTATAAAAAACGCTTTAAGTGGAACGGAAAGTATTCTGAAGAATATTACCGAATACCAAATAAATCCATTTGAGAACAAACTAGCGATGGTGACAGAAACAACTGGAACCGATTACTTGATTCTTTTGGATTTAGATAACCATAGAAACGAAATTCTTAGTGAATTCAAGGGAAATATACATAATTTATTGTGGAGCAAGGATGGAAAAAGTTTGGCATTTATGACGGAAATGGATGCTGAACAGGAAAAAATAAGTTGGTTAAATTTCAGTGACGAAACCAGTTTGGAAACCTTTTATCCCTCCAAATATGAAAAGTTAAACGGTTTTCAAATCCAGAAGGGTTATATTGAAATTTCTCCAGATGGAAATTTTGTTTTCTTCAAAGCCCGTCCTCAAAATAGCAATCAACCTGAGAAATTGCCGTCAGGAGTACAAAATTGGCTACCTGAGGACAAGTTGATATACCCTATGCGTAAAGCACAGGGATTATTGGAGCCGGATAACTCCCTATGGACATGGAATACGAAGACCCAAAGCTTACATCAAATAGCAGCGGATGATTTTACTAAAATCTTGAGGGTAAACAATGATTTCCTTTTAAAAATGAATTTATTGGCTTATGAACCCGAATATAAGTTTGTGGCAGATGTTGACTTTACGTTATACAATATTCACACTGGAAGTGAAAAACCATTCTTAAAAAAACAAAATCCGAATCTAGTATTTATTGACCCCCAAGGTATGTACATTGTATATTTTAATAATGAAAACTGGTACTCCTATGCGTTGGGAACTGGAAAAACTGTAAACCTATCTGAACGGATAAAAGAAGATTTATGGGACAGGGCTAACGATAGACCCGACCAGAGACTACCATATGCTCTCCACATAAAATGGCTGGAGAACAAAAGTGAGATACTAGTTTGTGATGAATATGATATTTGGAAACTTTCCCTGGACGGGAAGATACAAGTGCGACTAACAAAAGGCAGGGAGATCAAGAGAAAATATATGCCCGTTATGGACTTCCTAAATCCAAAAAAGTTAGAGCAAGATGTTGTAAATATTGACAAGGGGTTCTTACTACATGCCACCGACGAAAATAGAAATTCCGGGTATTTTCTTCGTGAAAAGAAGGGTTCTTTACTCCCAATTACTTTTGGACCCCAGAGAAGTGACGGAATAGCTTATGACGAAGATTTGAAATATTTAAGCTGTCGGATTCAATCCTATGATCTGTCTCCCAAAATCGTGGTTTTTGATAGAATAAAAAATAAGACCACAAGCGAAGTGGTCTCCAATGGGAACCAAAAGATCAAGAAATGGGGAAAGCCTGAATTGATAAAATTCAAAATGAAGCAAGGAGATTCTTCAAAGGCCTTTTTGATATCACCGATAAATTACGATCCTCAAAAAAAATATCCTTTAGTGGTATGTATTTATGAAATGCAAACAGAAAGAATGCATGATTTTTATCCCATTTCTGATTATGGAACTGGTGGTTTCAATCCAACACATTACGCACTGGATGGATATTTTGTACTAATGCCCGATATAAAATATAGGATTGGAAACCCAGGACTATCCGCTCTTAACTATGTAAATGAAAGTATTGATTATATCCTTAAGGAAAAAAACATAGACTCCACCAAGGTTGGTTTATATGGTTTTTCTTTTGGGGGTTATGAGAGTGCTTTTATAGCCACGCAGACCAAACGTTTTGCAGCAATTACCGCGGGGGCGGCTGTGACCAATTTGGTCACATTCTATCACGCTATCAATTGGAATACCGGGCAGGAAGAGATGTGGCGAATGGAGGATTATCAAATGAGAATGGGGAAACCGTACTATGAAATAAAGGAAGAATACATTAAAAACTCCCCATTTCACAGTATCGAAAATATAAGCACCCCTATTCTCCTATGGGCAGGTGCGGAAGATTATCATATTGACTATACTGAAAGCATCCGATTTTATTTGGCTTTGAGAAGGCTTCATAAAAACGGAAAACTGTTACTATTTGAGGAAGAGGGACATAATATTATGGACAATGAAAAAAGGAAATATTTAGGTGAAACAATAAAGAAATGGTTTGATAGATATTGTAAACCTTAAAGGAAAAAGGAGGGAAATTTCCCTCCTTTAAATCAGTGATTAGTTCCATCTCATTAATGGGTTTTTACACTGGTTTCCCTGCTTGGTATGATAGACCTGTTGTCCACCAATCTTGCAAAGGGTATTACCTTCCACGGTACAATCATTGGTTTTCAACTCACAAGTGCCATTTGAAAAAATGTATCCTGGCACAATGGCGTCATCCATTTCAGGTTTTCCATTACTAGCAAAAGCAAACACTATCGCCAGTAAAAATGCCATCAAAGGCATACCGAATTTTAAAATTTTTGTTTTCATATTATAAATTTTATAAAATTAGCGACCTACTTTTTCTACAGGTGTTCGGTCTTATTCCTGATACTGCGCAGTATGTGTTACGTTAGGGCCGGAGTTGAAATACTCTGGCTTTAACTTAAAAATCAATACATTTTTACCAATAATAGCCACCAACAAATCTCCTGATATTCCAAAGTCCGTTAAGTTCTGCCCCCTGTCATGGTAGATATAAAAACTGAATTCATAATGACTGTTCATAACATTATAAACATCTATGATAGTAGAAACCTGTTGCAGGTCTTCATCATCATACTTTCCTAATCTATCACTTTCTATAAAAAGATAGTCACCATCGGTGGCACTAGACCTATTTACAACCACTGATTTTGCACCCAAAACATGTTGCCCCGTACTTTTATAATACGACACATCCAAAATTGCATTTCGTATTGTATCAATGGTCTTCCCAGAAAAATGATGGGAAAAATTCCTATTTATTACCTCGTATGTATTTCGGTAACGATATACATAAAGAAATTTTTCATGACTTTTATTCCAGAGTAAGTTTCCATCCGAATCAAATACGCCATCCACTTGGGAGGTTAATATATTATCAGGCATATTCAATTCAAGGTGTCCATTGGAGTTTTGTACCTCCCCAAGTGAAATATTTCCAGTTCGTGCATTTATGGTAACAAGTCCAAAGGTTTCTGGGCCTGCAATAGTGAAATGATTAAAATAGGTGCCGTCATAGAATGGTGTTGCCATTCCGGTATTAAAATTTCCCCTGAAAATTATTGGAACCGTTCCATCGCCTAAATAAAAGTAAGGTAGGTCTACCGCAATTCGAACCCGCTTAAATGGAAGCGTGGTATTGCTGATAGAAAGGTTGTGCTGTTGCATATTTCCATTGCCTATATTTATTTCCTCCAAAATTAAAGGAGCTTTATAGTTACCAAGATAAATTTTGTTTGAATTCAGTCCTGCTATATAATACGAATTGGAATTAAGGGGTATATTGTTAATGTCCTCGATGGGATGGGGCATATAATTTCTTTGAAAGGCGTTGTTTTGATGCATTTTCTTTTCGGAAAAAACAAACAACAATGCAACAGTAGCAACACCAATAATGGCAAGGGCGACTATTAAAAGCAGCTTGTATTTAGTATTAATTTGCACAGAGAAAAAAATAGCAGTTGCGGCCAACAAAATAAAAACCGCATTAAAGATGAGGTGCTGTGTCCAACTCATATTCTCCAATACCCCACCGCAGGAACATGGCACAAAATCCGAGAAATTAAGTATGATAAAGATATAAGTTACAAACATCACCATTAAGGTGAAGGACGCATAAAGGGCAGGCATTCTAAATTTTTCGAATACTAATAAAGCAGCTAAGGCAATCTCTAATCCTGGAACCAGCCATGCAATGATTCCTGCGTATGCGCTCAAGAGGGGTGATTGTGCCAACTGTAAGGTAAAGGTTTCAAAATCGATAAGCTTACTGATGGCAGCATAAACAAACAAAACAATAAATAAGAAGCTAATACTATTTATAGTGAGTTTTCTATGTATTATATTGAATACCATATCGTTTGATTTGATATGATAAAATTCTGCATTAAAATTTCAGAAAAATGGAAATAAACTTATCCCAGCGGTATTATTTTCAGTCAATGGAAAAAATCACGGATTTTCGGCTAAAAATTTCCTTCGAAGTTCTTTGGGGGTATAGCCAAATTCGTTTTTAAATGTGGCCGAAAAAGAA
>JBLXDA010000038.1:0-11755 GCA_048264505.1 Aequorivita sp. | reverse complement strand
CTGCTTACGCAACTTTCGTACATTTGCTTTCATAGTTTTTCACTCTTTAAGTGGTCAACCTATATCAGGGACGTACAGACTACTCAATACTCACTACTCACTACTCAATACTCAATAATCAATCCCCACCAACATTCTGAAAAATATAAACCTCGGTAGCGCCACGACCGTATTTCTGAAAATCTGCGTCGTAAAATTTTAGGTTATCGTATCTATTAAAAAGGTATTCTAATTCGGTTCGCAATACGCCTTCGCCTACCCCGTGAATAAAAACCACTTTCTGTATTCGTTTTGAAATAGCAAAATCCAATTGTCTTTTTGCTGTATCTAGTTGAATTGTAAGCATTTCATAATTATTTAACCCACGTGTTTTCGGCACCAATTGGTGGATATGCAAATCTACTTCCATAGGCGGTAAGCTTCGCTCCTTTGGTTTAATGCGTTTTGATTTTCCTGGTTTAGCGATTTCTTTTTCTGAAATTACTGCAGAAACATCCATTCTTGCCAAATCTCTTTTAGAAAGAGAACCATCCATAACGATAAGCTCTTCTTTTAAAAAGTCTAATTCAAAACCATCTGTGGTCATTATAACCACAGTATTTCCCTTAACCTCAGTTACAATCCCCGAAATAGCATCATCTAATACCGAAACTTTATCTCCTTTTATCATACTTTACAAGCTTGAATTAGTCAAAATAACTGCTAGCTAATTGACAATTAATCTAATATAAATACGCTACATCGAAAAAATTATGTATTTTAATGCAATCAATACTATATGTTGATTATTATTTTTTAAATTTATACCCTGAAAAAAGCTTTGTCAACCCCATATTCACGGCTTTTTTTAAAAACTGTAAAAATATGAAAAACCTACTACTTTTATCAACTTTCCTTTTAACAACTGCTACTGCATTGGCGCAGTTAACTGTAAAGCCTAATGGACTTGCAGACTCATATGTTTATGTAAAGGATCAAGTGCTATATGTTACTAGTGATGTTAATCTAACAAGAAACGGAACGTCTAACGACCAAGAAGCTAGTATTTACTTAAGAGATAACGGCCAGTTAATACAAGGAGGTACTGCCCCTTTAAACACTGGAGACGGACAACTTTCTGTGCAACAAAATACACCTGTAACTAACTCTTGGGCCTATTACTATTGGTGTTCTCCTATTGGTAACCCAGGAAACGTAGGTTCTCCTAACCCGACGGGTAACAGAAGTTTTGGTGTGAATTTTTTATACGAGGCTCAGCCTAGTATAAGCGATATAGCTGCTAAACAAGCTGCAACCCTTGGAGGTCGCGATGGATTTACAAGCCCAGAGCTTACTATCTCTACCCGTTGGTTATATACTTTTACGAGCCCTGGTACCGAAAGAGAAGGAAATTATGCACGTATGAACGGCGGCAATAACGCCCCTCCTGGTTTTGGTTTTATTATGAAAGGGGTAAATGAAGGTGTTGCAGGTGCAACCACTGGCTCTAACCACGACCAACTATACGAATTTAGAGGAAGACCTAATAGCGGAACTTTTATTATTCCTGTTGCTGCTCCTACAGGGGTTCCAGTTGAACCACAAATGACACTCGCAGGAAACCCCTATCCTTCAGCCTTAGATTTAAATAAATTATTTTATGACAGTGACAACAATGAATTAGGAACATTTTGGTATTACGATGAAGACCGTACGGTATATTCTCACTATTATACAGACAAACCTTTTGGTTATGGTGTGTATACTGTAGGACCTGATGATCCAACAGGAATAGCAGGTGAAAATGGACTTTATGCTGCGGCACCATTTAATATTTACACTTCTGGAGGAGGAAATACAGGAACAACAGGAACTGGAAGTGGAACACCTATTGCGGATGGAAACAAACGCTATGCTCCTATTGGGCAAGGAATTATGTTTGTTGGAGATGCTGATGGTGATGTATTAATTAAAAATGAGCATAGAGTTTTCTTTAAAGAAGGAGACCCAGGTTCTATTTTCCAAAGACCCAATGGAGGCAACAGCCAGTTTTCTACCAATACCAACAATGCTTTAGACCCAGACGCAACTCAAACTGTTATTGAAGCAGCAGATAAACGCACACCGCTCGTTCGAATTTGGTCTGTATTTGACAATGCAGTAACCAGAGATTTAGTAATTGCTTTTTACGACCAAGCCACAGACGGCTACGACAGAGGTCTAGACGGTAAAAGTGCTCAGGATTTAAAAACAGATGCTTATTTTTTAATAGGTAATGACGATAATCGTCTTCCGTATGTTATTAATGGGGTAAAATTTGATATGGACAAGCAAATACCTATCGGGTTTAAACTAAACAAGGCGACAAATATTCAATTATTAGTAAAAGAAGAGATTAAAAAACCATACCGCTACGTTTATTTATACGACAGCCAAGAGAACACCTACAGAAACCTATCGCCTGCAGTAATGCAAGCAGCACCACTTAATCTACAAGCTGGTACTTATAACAACAGATTTTATATAGTATTCAAAAATCCAAACATTAAAAGAGAGGCTCCAGTAGCTGAGATGGAACGCAATGCTGAAGTTCTAGAAAATGTAGATTTCTTCCAAAACAACCCACAACAACAATTAGAAATTAGCAACCCAGAAGGTTACACACTTAAATCTGCTTCTGTTTACGATATGAATGGTAAGCTAGTAATTTCTGAAAACAATTTGGGCGACAATACAAAATACAGCTTCTACACTGGTAATTTAAGTGATGGTGTGTATTTAGTGAAGTTAATGACTACAGATAATATCTCTTTAGATTATAGAGCTATTGTTCACAATAAATAATAGAAAACAATACAGGATTAAATAAATATCCTAAATAAAAAACGGCTCCGATATAATCGGGGCCGTTTTTAGTTTATTTAAGTATTCAAGATAAAGCAATACACTAAATACTGCTTTACCTCTAGTTATCTCTATTCAAATTCCTTTAATGTTTTAACAATAATAGAAACACAGTCCATCAATTGTTCTTCAGTCATCACTAAAGGTGGCGCAAAACGAATAATATTTCCGTGAGTAGGCTTTGCTAACAATCCGTTATCGCGAAGCTTTAAACAGATATTCCAAGCGGTATCGCTATCTTCACTGTCGTTTATAACAACGGCATTAAGCAATCCCTTTCCTCGCACAAGAGTAGCTATACTACTTGTTTCTATGTATTTATTTAATTCACTTCGGAATAATTGCCCTAGACGTTCTGCGTTTTCAGCTAGCTTTTCGTCACGAACAACTGTTAAAGCAGCAATTGCTACTGCGGCAGCAATAGGATTTCCTCCAAAAGTAGAACCGTGTGTTCCAGGCTCAATAACACTCATAACAGCATCGTTTGCTAACACAGCCGAAACTGGATAAGCACCGCCACTTAAAGCTTTACCTAAAATTAAAATATCTGGCTTTACTTCTTCGTGGTCTACAGCAAGTAATTTTCCGGTACGTGCAATACCTGTTTGCACTTCATCTGCAATAAAAAGTACGTTGTGTTTTTCGCACATAGCCTTAGCTTTACGCAAATAGCCTTCAGAAGGCACGTAAACACCCGCTTCACCTTGAATAGGCTCAACTAAAAATCCAGCAATATTTTTATTGCTTTCTAAGTGTTTCTCTAATTCTTCTAGGTTGTCGTATTCTATTTTTATAAATCCATTGGTATAAGGACCAAAGTTTTTACGCGCTACAGGGTCGTTACTAAACGAAATAATAGTTGTTGTTCTACCGTGAAAGTTGTTTTCGCAAACAACAATTTCGGCTTCATTTTCTGAAATACCCTTTTTCTCATACGCCCACTTTCTACAGATTTTTAAAGCCGTTTCTACCGCTTCGGCACCTGTATTCATTGGTAATAGCTTGTCGAAATTGAAATATTCTGAAGCAAATTTTTCGTATTTCCCTAGCACATCATTGTAAAAAGCACGTGAGGTTAAACTTAGTGTCTTTGCTTGTTCCGTCATAGCATCCACTATCTTTGGGTGACAATGACCTTGGTTTACTGCAGAATATGCCGAAAGAAAATCGTAGTATTTCTTTCCGTCCACATCCCATACATAAACACCTTCACCCCTATTTAAAACCACAGGTAATGGATGGTAGTTATGGGCTCCGTATTTGTTTTCTAATTCAATAGCTTTTTGTGAAGCTGTTTGCTTTAAAACTGACATAAAATTGTAATAATTTGAAGTAAAAAAGTTTTGATTCCTACTTAATGGAGAGAAATCATCCTTGGCTTGCAAATTACTAAATAATTCCCACATTTTTTGAAGCTACAAAAGGTTTTAAAAGTTCCTTTTGTGCTATTTTTGCCCCTATGGCAAGAAAAAATAACAGAATACTTTTTGAAAACCTCGAAGTGATAGACGCTGGAGCAAAAGGCAAAGCAGTAGCCAAGGCTCCAGACGGTAAAGTGGTTTTTTTAAACAACGCCGTTCCTGGCGATGTGGTAAACGTACAAACACATAAAAAACGCAAAGCGTATTATGAAGGAACAGCTATTTCTGTTTCTAAATATTCTGAAAAACGAACAGAACCACAATGCTCCCACTTTGGCACTTGCGGCGGATGTAAGTGGCAGAATATGGGCTATGAACACCAATTGTACTATAAACAAAAGGAAGTTGCGCAAAATTTAATGCGCATCGGTAAAATTGAATTGCCAGAATTTGAACCTATCTTAGGTTCAGAAAAACAATATTTCTATCGCAATAAAATGGAATTTTCATTTAGCGATAGCAAATGGCTTACCCTAGAACAGATAAAAAGCGATGAAGTAATTGAAAACCGCAATGCCTTGGGCTTTCATATTCCTGGAATGTGGGATAAGATTTTAGATCTAGACAAATGCTACTTACAAGCAGACCCAAGTAATGCGATTCGCGATTTTATTAAAGCTAAAGCTGAAGAATTAAAACTGTCTTTCTTTAATACCAGAAACCAAGAAGGTTTTTTGCGAACCTTGATGATTCGCACCTCTTCTACTGGTGAATTAATGGTATTGGTTCAGTTTTATTTTGAAGATTCAGAAAAAAGAGAACAGCTGTTAAGCGCTGTGACTGAAAAGTTTCCGCAGATTACATCTTTGCTTTACGTAATAAATTCAAAAGGAAACGATACCCTTTACGATCAGGAGATTGAACTTTTTTACGGAAGAGACCATATCTTTGAAGAGATGGAGGGACTAAAGTTTAAGATAAACGCAAAATCTTTTTACCAAACAAATAGCGAACAAGCTTATGAACTTTATAAAATAACTCGCGATTTTGCTGGTTTAACAGGCAAAGAGCTCGTTTACGACCTTTATACCGGAACAGGTACTATAGCACAGTTTGTAGCGAAAAAGGCTAAAAAAGTGGTGGGTGTAGAAGCCGTTCCAGATGCTATTGAAGCTGCGAAAGCTAATGCCCTACTAAATAATATTGAAAATGTAGCGTTTTATGTAGGTGATATGAAAAAGGTATTTAACGAAACCTTTATAAACACCCACGGGCAACCCGATGTTGTAATTACAGACCCGCCACGAGACGGTATGCACGCAGATGTTGTAGCTCAATTACTAAACTTAGGTGCAGAAAAAATTGTGTATGTAAGTTGTAACAGCGCTACCCAAGCTCGCGATCTTGCACTGCTAGATGCAAATTATAAAGTAGCAAGAGTAAGAGCGGTAGATATGTTTCCGCAAACGCATCACGTAGAAAATGTTGTACTTTTGGTGAAACGCTAATTCTTTCAAAAAAAAGATTTTTCTGAATATGATCAAAAAAATAATTGTACTCCTTCTTATTGTATTTGCCTTTAAAGGCTGTACAAAAGACGATATATGCCCCGAAGGAACTGCAACAACCGCAAAACTGGTTATAGACTTTAAGGATATTTCAAACCCAGTAAACGCAAAAGAAGTAGAAGTACTTTCTGTGCTTACAAACACTATAGACTCTATTGAAGTTATCAGTTTTCAGAAGACTTCAGAAATAGCAATCCCACTAAACACCGCTTCCGATACTACAAAATATCTTTTTAAACGCAGTGTTATTTCAGAAACAGACACCATTACAAACATTGACAAAGTGATGTTTGTTTACCAACGTAAAAACAGCTACGTAACCCGTGCCTGTGGGTTTAAGACAGAATATTATAATCTTGAAAAAGATTTAGAAGAAGAAGGAACAGAAAATTGGATAGAAGAAGTTATTATAAAACGAGATACTGTAAACGATGAGAATAGCGCCCACATTACTATGCTGCATTAGTCTTTTTTGCAGCACACTCACGCTAGTGGCGCAAAACAAGAAAGAAACAGCAACCGATACTGTACCTAAAATTGAAAAATACGGACTGCGTATTGGTTTAGATCTTGCAAAACCTATCCGTACTTTAATTGAAGACGGATACTCTGGTTTTGAAATTATGGGCGATTTTAGAGTTACTAAAAAGTTTTATGCGGCTGTAGAGCTTGGGAATGAGCAAAAAGATTGGGTAGAACCTTATGTGAGTTCAAAAACTAGTGGTAGTTACGCAAAAATAGGCTTTGATTACAACGCTTATGAAAACTGGTTAGATATGAATAATGCTATAACATTAGGCTTACGCTATGGATTTTCAACATTTAAACAGGAATTACTTAGCTATAGAATCTACACAGACAACCCTGCTTTCCCTACCGAAACTATAAACGACCCTCAAGAATACACGGGTTTATCGGCACACTGGGTAGAATTTATCTTAGGAATTAAAACCGAAGTGGTAAAAAATCTTTTCTTATCGCTTAATGTACAGTTAAAACGTACTATTTCAGAAAAAGAACCAAATAATTTTGCAAACCTTTACGTTCCAGGCTACAATAGAACCTACGATTATAGCGAGTTTGGTGTGGGCTATGGATACACCATCTCTTACTTAATTCCTATTTTTAAGAAAAAGTCTGTAAAAGAAGAAGCTCCTACTCCTTAAATTCAGAATAAAAAGAAGTAATTTTTCTTAGCGGCCTCGTATAACCGTCAGCTACGGGTTATAATAGCGATTATTTTGAAATTAAACACTAGCCATAGAAATTCCGAGTGGATTCTTGCCTGTGCCCTGAGCGTAGTCGAAGGGTAGTCGAAGGGTAGTTGAAGGGTAGTTTCCCGAAGTATCGGGACGCCGACCCGAGCGGAGCTAACTGGCGTGAGCAAATTGTGGTTATATATTGTTGACTACAGTTTTTTAATTTCAATATGATTTTTCATTCAAATCTTGTCTTCCAACTATTGTCATTATTTCAACAGTATTTTCATTTACTTTATAGTAAATACTATGAACTCCACAAACGCAACGTCTGTATCCTTTTTTAATATAATCAACAGATTCAAAGGAAAAAGGTCGTTCAGCAATAATGTCAAAATATTCAAAAAAAGACTCAAAATATTTGTCCGCTTGAATCATTTTGGATTTTTTAACTCTGTAATGGTGAATCCGTATCAAGTCATTTTTTGCTTCGTTTGTCAATTTGTATTTAGCCATTTAACAAAGACTTTGATTGAGCTAAAATAATTTCTTTACTATCATTCGTAAATCCGGAATTTTCAGCTTTTTCAATTTTAGTTCGAATCCAGTCAATTTGAATTTGCTATTTTCGGGCTTGTCTAATCAAATCGTTAACTAGCTCGCTTTTGCTTGAATATTCTTTATTGTCCACTTGAGATTTTAGCCATTCATCGTTCGGCTTTGTAAATGATATACTTTGTCTCGACATAATTTAATTATTTGATGTAAATAAACACCAAATACGAATCAACTCCAAGTTGTAGCCAACTTCTTGAAAATAAAATTAACCTTTTATTTTTTGAAATAAAGCTACTGTTTACTTGCTTTTCGGCTGCCCTCATACATTTCGTAACGCACAAGTTTAGATTCTAGTTTTCCGTTAAAAAGTTTAATTTTTCGCGAAGGTCTAAGGCCTACAAATTTCAAGGCTTCCATATTAGACGTAATCATCCACGCTTGGGTGCCTGGATATCCGCGTTTTAGTGTGTTTCCAATAGAGCCGTAAAATTCCTGTACGTCGTTTACAGAAATACGTTCGTCATATGGCGGATTAAAAGCTATAAATAAAGGTTTGTCGTTTTCCTTTTTACTTTCAAAAAAATCTTGTTGCTTCACCTCTATAAAATCCTGAAGATTAGCGCTTTTTACGTTTTCTTTAGTTTTGTTAATTGCAACAGCATCAGTATCTGTTCCATATATTTTATAAGGGAAATCGCGAACTTTACGCAAGGCTGCTTCTTCAATCTTCTCGTATAAATCTACATCAAAATCTGGCCAAGTTTCAAAACCAAACTCTTCTCTATTTAGGTTTGGCGGAATATTACAGGCTATCATTGCGGCTTCAGTTAAAATAGTTCCACTACCACACATAGGATCTAAAAAATTACACTGCCCACTCCAGCCAGAATGTAGTAACATACCTGCGGCAAGAACTTCATTTATAGGCGCTATAGTGCTTTCCACTTTATACCCTCGCTTGTGTAATGACTCGCCAGAGCTATCTAGAGAAACGGTGCAAATATTCCTGTCTATATGTACATTTATACGCAGTGTAGGATGGTCTAAATCTACATCTGGGCGTATGCCCTCCCTATCGCGAAACCTATCTACAATGGCATCTTTAGTCTTTAAAGCTATGTATTGAGAATGTGTAAAAACTTCCGAAAACACAGTGGCGTTTACCGCAAGTGACCCCTTTACATCCATATAATTTTCCCAAGGCATTTCATAGATCTTTTTATACAGATCTTCTTCGGTAAAAATATTAAAAGCGGTTATTGGCTTTAAAATCTTAATTGCGGTTCTACAACACAGATTGGCTTTATACATAAATCCTGTGTCTCCTTCAAAAGAAACATTACGAGTGCCTATTTCTATAGCAGAAGCGCCAAGTTGACGTAATTCATTTGCGAGCAACTCTTCCATTCCAAAGAGTGTTTTAGCAACCATTTTAAAGTTTTGTACCATATTCATTATCCCTAAAACTGGGAATATTTTAAATTAGTTAAAGCATTTAATAAAATTAAAAACCTTGTGTTTAATTACGCCACAAAAATACAGTATTTTAGCAGGGCGAAACGAAATGTATGCAAAAAGAAAAAAACAATTGGTATGCTTCCTGGTTTAACACCCCCTATTACCATCTACTTTATAAAGATAGAAACCATAGGGAAGCCGCATTTTTTATGGGAACGCTTACCAATTTCTTAAATCTTAAAAAAAATGACACCATACTCGATCTTGCTTGTGGTAAAGGAAGACACGCCAAGTATCTGTACAAGCAAGGCTTTGATGTTACGGGCGTAGACCTCTCTAAGGAAAGCATAGCCTACGCCAAACAATACGAAAAAGAAGGCCTTCGTTTTGAAGTTCACGATATGTGCTTGCCTTACCCTAATAAATTTGATGCCGTTTTTAATCTTTTTACAAGCTTTGGCTATTTTGAAAACGAAGAAGACAATCTACGAACTATAAAAGCAATTAAAGCCGAATTAAAACCCGGAGGATTTGGAGTAATCGATTTCCTTAATGTAGATTTGGCAATTAAAAACTTAGTGCCTTCAGAAAAAAAGAAGGTTGGCGACATTGTTTTTAATATAGAAAAATATGTTGAAGACGGTTATATCATAAAAAACATCCGTTTTGAAGACCAAGAAGAAGCCTATTTTTTTACAGAACGCGTAAAAGCACTTACTTTAAACGACTTCAAAATATTGTTTAACGAAGCAGATATGGAGTTAAAACACATATTTGGGAACTATCAGTTAGACCCTTTTAATAAAGAAAATTCAGAAAGACTACTATTAATTTTTAATTAATGAACTATATATTACTCTTTTTAGCCGTTGCTATAGGCTATGTAATTGCCTTATTCCTCAAGAAAAAAGAAATGCGCAATATGGAAGTTTTCCTTGCATTTAGTGGCGCTTTCCTCCTATCTATTACTGTTTTTGAGTTGTTACCACACGTTTTTGAAACACCTTCAAAGAGTATAGGAGTCTTTATTATGCTAGGGATATTACTACAAATATTCTTAGAATTCTTTTCAAAAGGAGCCGAACACGGTCATGTACATTTACATACCCACAGTAAGAAATTCCCCTGGCTACTTTTTATTAGCCTTTGTATACACGCATTTATGGAGGGTTTCCCTATTTCAGAAGAAAATAACCTCCTAATTGGAGTGATAGTACATAAAATTCCCGTTGCTATAATTTTATCTTTTTTCTTTATCAATGCTGGTTATAAACGAAGTATAGCACTTGCTTTCCTCTTCTTTTTTGCGCTTATGACGCCAATAGGCAACTATATTGCAAAAAATTATGACTATATACATCAATACGAAACAGAAATTAGCGCAATTGTAATAGGAATTTTTCTACACGTTTCTACCACTATCTTATTTGAAAGCTCCAAGAATCACAAATTCAACCTCACAAAGATGACGGCTGTATTTATAGGAATTATCGTAGCTTATTTATTGTAACTATTTAGCTTTAATTCAATAATCTAGTTTAATATTTTGGGCCTTACCCTCGCCAAGAGCGAGTGTCGGGCTATCCGCTATATCTTTTGTTTCGCTGCACTCCACAAAAGGATGCCGCTTCTATCCCTAAGGCGGAATAATTTATATTAACTGAAAATCATTTTTTATTTATATTTATTCATCATTCAATTCAATTTCTCAAATCTCAAATCTCAATACTCATATCTCAATACTCATATCTCCCTACCCCCGCTGGCGCGAGCGTCCCGCTCGTGCCTTTCTGCCCATCCTTGCAAATACTGCTTTACCAAAAGAACCACGAGCCAAAACAAATTCTAAAATACGGTATATTTGATAATAATAAAGTTTTAGGAGTAGAAAATATAAGTTTCACAATCCTAGTGTTGCGTATTTTATTTCATTGGCTGTTATAAACTGGATTGATGTATTTACACACCTGCTGGCACCAACGGGGGGCTTTGGCGAAAACATACTCATTTTTTATGCTATTAAAAAAAATAGCAAACATTACATACTAAGCAGGCTTGTTGAAGATCACGAGCGAGGAATACTGTTTTCGCTAGTTTGTTGCGGAACACGAGCGAGACGCTCGCGCCAGCGGGGGCTCGCGCCAGCGAAGGAAGCAATTTCAATATTTATTAGGAATCCTCTCGATTGCTATCAAGATCGATTTCGATTTGGTTTTTGATTTCGATTTAAAATAATCAAGTCGCGTAAATTTGAAAGTGTGAAGCAATTTCAATATTTACTAGGATTCCTCTCGATTGCTATCAAGATCAATTTCGATTTGGTTTTTGATTTCGATTTAAAAAAAAATCAAGTCGTATGAATTTGAAAGAGCGAAGCGATTTCAAATTTGTATCGAGACCGAGTTAGTTACTAGTTGATGAATGATGATTGATGATTGATGATTGATGATTGATGAATGATGAATGATGAATGATTATTGAAAATAAAAATTCATTTCTATTTCTCATATCTCAAATCTCAAATCTAACATCTCAATACCTACTACCTACTACCTACCACCACGCTTTGGGAGCGTTGAGTTTAAAGCAAAAAAAAACCTTCATCAAAAAATGATGAAGGTTTTAAAGGAAGGCGCTTAAAAATAGTAAAACGCTAGGGACAGTAGTGTATTTTTATTAAAAGAACAAAGCTTTCTTTACTGTCCCTACCACCCACGGCAGTGGGAGT
>JBLXDA010000037.1:0-13033 GCA_048264505.1 Aequorivita sp. | reverse complement strand
CCGTAAGTTCCAGCATCAACTGTAGGTGCTGTGTTTACTTCTATAGTTGCTGTGTCACTGTTTGAACAGCTATTACCGTCTGTGTAATCATAAGTAACAGTTATTGAACCACTCAAACCTGTAGGATCAAAGCTCGCTGTTCCATCTCCATTGTCTGTGATTCCTGTTCCACTCCAACTTCCGTTTGAGTCTGTTGGTGTTCCCGTTAATGTAATCGCACTTACATTATCACAAAGTGGTCCGTAAGTTCCAGCATCAACTGTAGGTGCTGTGTTTACTTCTATAGTTGCAGTGTCACTGTTTGAACAGCTATTACCGTCTGTGTAGTCATAAGTAACAGTTATTGAGCCACTCAAACCTGTAGGATCAAAGCTCGCTGTTCCATCTCCGTTATCTGTGATTCCTGTTCCACTCCAACTTCCGTTTGAGTCTGTTGGTGTTCCCGTTAATGTAATCGCACTTACATTATCACAAAGTGGTCCATAAGTTCCAGCATCAACTGTTGGTAATGAGTTTACTTCTATAGTTGCAGTATCACTGTTTGAACAGCCATTACCATTTGTGTAGTCATAAGTAACAGTTATTGAACCACTCAAACCTGTAGGATCAAAGCTCGCTGTTCCATCTCCGTTGTCCGTGATTCCTGTTCCACTCCAACTTCCGTTTGAGTCTGTTGGTGTTCCTGTTAAAGTAATTGCACTTACATCATCACAAAGTGGTCCGTAAGTTCCAGCATCAACTGCTATTTGATTAGGTTCTGTTATTACTATAGTTTCCTCCGTGGTACAATTACCATCATAAACAGATACAACATAAGTACCTGCCGTAAGACCAAACTGATCTTGTGCTGTTGGATTTAAACCACTACCATCTGCGGTAGTCCATGAATACGTATACGGTGAAGACCCACCTGTAACACTTAAATCAATAGAACCATCACTTCCATCAAAACAAGTGACGTTTTGTTTTGTATAACTTGAATTTATATCTGAAGTTGTAAGCGTAATCATTCTAGATGGTGAAGTACAACCTAAAGCAGAATTGTAATAAAACGCATACCAAACACCCGGAGTAGTTACTGTAGGATTAGCAGGTAAATAATCACCAGAAACACTTAAATCTGAATTAGTCGTCCATCTTAATTGAGCGCCTGTTGGAGTTGAAGAAGTAACAAAAGAATCTAATTGAACTTGAGTTGGTTCGCAGTATTCTTTAGAAGTCACAGAAAGTTCAGGAGAGTTTGCAAACCCTTCCACAGACAATCTTAAACCATCAACTAAAACCACCGATCTACCAGGATTCCCAGTTTTATAGAATACTTCAACAGAAGTAGCACTAGGACCAGACTTAAATGTTATACATCTATTTTCCCACAACGGGTCTATATCCGTCCATCCTCCTGGGTTTTGGTTTGGTCCAGTTGTAGCTGTAGATATAACAGTAGGAAAATCACTAGTGGTACGCTGAACAAGATCTGCATGTGTATAGGTAAGCGGGTCACTAACAACAACAGCTCCGTTTCTAACACCAAACTGTAAATTAGGATCATACTCTATAATTGTACCTCCATTAAAAATAGTATTATAACGTGGTATTACAGCTATCTCAAAACACACTGTATACACAGTATTTGGAAGAACCGTTAAAGTTTGTCTAATCCCTTCATTCTCAAATGAAAAAATTGCGAATGCACCTCCATCATAGGTTGATGGCTTTATAATTGCAGGGTAATATGTATTTGCACTTGTTGTAGAATACGATATATACTGTCCTTCAGACCAATCTACGGTACCATCATCATCCCAACAATCAAACCTAACATTAGCTTGATATCTACCATTAGTTCCGCCAACACCTGTACGGTAAGTCCCGCCAACTACATCTTCATTTTCAAAAGACCCACAAGTAATTAAATTACAAGTTCCAACAGCATTTTCATTTGCATTAACACTATTATTAAAAGCTGTTGCTTTTGATCTAGAAATAAAAGCAGCATTATGTGCCGCAGCCTTTTTATCTAAATCGGCATTGTATTTATCCAAGTACTCTTGAGTATATGGTAATACAACCACTCCTTCATCTGTTGTTTCCTTAACTTGAGAGTATCCTTGACTACCCAAAGAACATATTAAAATGAGACCTATTAAAAACCTCTTTTCCGAAGTAAATAATGTAGTAATAATTTTAAACATAAGTCATATTTTTTTTAATACCGATAACTATATAAAATATTGTAATTGAATTTCCTCAACTCAATTTATGCGCAAAAATACACCGACAAATCTGTTAAGATATCATCAACACAAAAGTATTAGCTGAAGTGCATTAAATAATCGTTGAACGGTATTTGCTGACTAGAAAAAAGTCGTTTTTTGTAGGAATACTACATACGTGTTAGTACGTATATTCAACAAATACAGGTATTTTGAAGCAGTATTAAGTAAGAAAAAAAACGAATATTTCGTGTAGTTTGTCTTGAAAACAAGCAAAATATTAGTTTGATAGCAGAAAAATATCTAAAGCTGTCACTAAATTTAAATTAAATAAAAGTTAAAAAAATTAGTTCAATAGTTTACATTTTTAATAGATTCAATAATAATTATGAGTGCATACAGTTTAAAACTAATTTAACAAGCTATATCTTTGCATCTTCATATAAATAAGAGAAATGTCCTTAATAAAAGAAATAAAACGCCGAAGAACTTTTGGAATTATAAGTCACCCAGATGCTGGAAAGACGACCTTAACAGAGAAACTACTGCTTTTTGGTGGTGCTATTCAAGAAGCTGGCGCGGTAAAAAGCAATAAAATAAAGAAGGGCGCTACGAGTGACTTTATGGAAATAGAGCGCCAAAGAGGAATCTCTGTAGCCACTTCAGTTTTAGCTTTTGAATATGAAGGTATAAAAATTAATATTTTAGATACTCCTGGACACAAAGATTTTGCCGAAGATACTTTTAGAACGCTTACTGCAGTAGACAGTGTTATAGTTGTAATTGATGTTGCAAAAGGTGTTGAGGAGCAAACTGAAAAATTAGTTGAAGTTTGCCGTATGCGAAACATCCCAATGATTGTTTTTATTAATAAAATGGATCGCGAAGGAAAAGACGCATTCGAATTACTTGATGAAATTGAACAAAAACTGAACTTACGAGTAACACCTTTAAGTTTTCCTATTGGGATGGGTTACGACTTTAAAGGAATCTATAATATTTGGGAAAAGAACGTTAATCTTTTTAGTGGCGACAGCAGAAAAAACATTGAAGAAACCATTGAAATTGAAGATGTAAGCAGTACAGAACTAGAAAATCTGGTTGGGAATAAAGCTGCAGAAACACTTCGCGACGAGCTAGAATTAGTCTATGAAGTTTACCCAGATTTTAACCGTGATGAGTATTTAGAAGGACAACTTCAACCTGTATTCTTTGGTTCGGCCTTAAATAATTTTGGAGTACGCGAATTGCTTGATTGCTTTGTTGAAATTGCTCCTACCCCACGTCCTAAAGAAAGCGATACGCGTTTAGTAAAGCCAGACGAAAAACAATTTTCTGGTTTTGTCTTTAAGATTCACGCTAATATGGATCCTAAACACAGAGACCGCTTAGCGTTTGTAAAGATTGTTTCAGGTACTTTTGAAAGAAACTCACCTTATTTGCACGTTCGCAATGGAAAAAAGCTAAAGTTTAGCAGCCCCAATGCATTTTTTGCTGAAAAAAAACAGATTGTAGACATCTCCTATCCAGGTGATATAGTAGGACTTCACGATACGGGCAACTTTAAAATTGGCGATACCTTAACCGAAGGCGAAGAAATGCGTTATAAAGGCATTCCAAGCTTTTCTCCAGAACACTTTAAATACATTAACAATGCAGATCCAATGAAAAGCAAACAGCTTGAAAAGGGTATAGACCAATTGATGGATGAAGGAGTAGCTCAATTATTTATTTTAGAGTTAAACGGAAGAAAAGTAATAGGTACTGTTGGTGCGCTTCAGTTTGAAGTTATCCAATACCGTTTAGAACACGAATACGGAGCTACCTGTAGATACGAAAACCTCAATGTACACAAAGCCTGCTGGGTAGAAGCAAAAGACCCAAAAAGCGATGAGTTTGCTGATTTTAAAAGAGTTAAATCCAAATTTTTAGCTAAAGATAAACGTGGGCAATTAGTATTTTTTGCAGATTCTTCATTTACATTACAAATGACCCAGTCTAAATACCCTAATGTAAAATTACACTTTGTTAGTGAGTTTGAGAAAAACAAAAATTAATACTGTATTTACAGTATTTTAATAGCTAAAAAAAAATCCAACTTTTTACAGTTGGATTTTTTTATTTAAGTTTTAAGCTTCGCCCGTTGGGCCAAAATTTAAAGGAATGGGCGGTTGCTCATAATCTTTAATTTCGCCGTGGGCATTTTCAAATCTTTTAACATTATCATTTAATGCCTTTAAAAACCTCTTAGCGTGTTGCGGAGTAAGAATAATTCTAGACTTCACTTTACTTTTTGGAATTCCCGGCATAATGGTAACAAAGTCTACCACAAACTCTGATACAGAATGGTTTATAATAGCCAAATTACTGTATATACCTTGAGCAACACTTTCTTCTAGCTCAATGTTTATCTGCCCTTGTTTGGGTTGTTCTTTTTTTTGATCTGCCATTTTTTAGATGTTAGATATTAGACATTAAATTCCTTTTGAAATATTTAGTCTAAAATAGAAAAGGTGCGTCTTTAAAAACGCACCTTTTACTAAATATTAATTATAATTTACTTCTTGCTTAACGCGATTCATCTCTTCTAGCTCTTCTTTAGAACCTACAATTATAGTATCGTATCTACGCATACCAGTACCGGCTGGTATTTTATGACCTACAATTACATTTTCTTTTAAGCCTTCTAAGGTATCAACTTTACCAGCAACAGCTGCTTCGTTTAACACTTTAGTGGTTTCCTGGAAGGAAGCTGCAGAGATAAATGATTTTGTCTGTAAAGACGCTCTTGTAATACCCTGAAGTACTGGAGTAGCCGTTGCAGGAACCGCATCGCGTGCTTCTGCTAGTGCTTTATCATTTCTACGCAATAGAGAGTTTTCATCACGAAGCATACGTGGAGAAAGGATTTGTCCTTCCTTCAAGTTTTCAGAATCTCCGGCGTTAGTAACAACCTTAAGTCCAAAAATCTTATCGTTTTCTTCTATGAAATCATCTTTATGAGCAAGTTGATCTTCAAGGAAAGTTGTATCTCCCGGATCTTGAATTCTAACTTTACGCATCATTTGACGTACTACTACCTCAAAGTGCTTATCGTTAATCTTCACCCCTTGCAGACGATAAACCTCCTGAACTTCATTCACAAGATATTGTTGTACTGCTGAAGGGCCTTTAATACGAAGGATATCTTCTGGAGTTATAGAACCATCAGAAAGTGGCATACCTGCGCGAACGTAATCGTTTTCCTGAACAAGAATCTGGTTACTAAGTTTCACCAAGTACTTTTTCAATTCGCCTAATTTAGACTCAACGATAATCTCGCGGTTACCACGTTTAATTTTTCCGAAGGAAACAACACCATCAATCTCACTTACTACAGCTGGATTAGAAGGATTACGCGCTTCAAAAAGTTCTGTAACACGTGGAAGACCTCCTGTAATATCCCCTGCTTTAGCAGACTTACGAGGAATCTTAACTAGTACTTTTCCTATTTTTATTTTTTCGTCATCATCTACCATAAGGTGCGCCCCTACTGGTAAGTTATAACTACGAATAACTTCGTCTTTCTTACCTAAAATTTGAAGCGTAGGAATACGTTTCTTATCTCTAGATTCAGAAATTACTTTTTCTTGGAAACCTGTTTGTTCATCAATTTCTACTTGATAAGTTAAACCTTGAACGATGTTTTCGTATTTAATTTTTCCAGCAAATTCTGAAATAATCACACCGTTATATGGATCCCAAGTACACACTACATCACCAGCTTTTAAGCTGTCGCCATCTTTCACATTAAGTGTAGATCCGTAAGGAATGTTGTTTGTACTAAGTGTAATTCCTGTTTTCTTGTCTACAAGTTTAATTTCAGAAGTACGAGAAATAACAATATCTACTGTATTTCCTTGACTGTCTTCACCTTTAACGGTTTTAAGATCTTCGATCTCAGCTTTCCCGTCAAATTTAACAACCAATTTATTTTCTTCAGAAATGTTACCTGCAATACCTCCCACGTGGAATGTACGAAGTGTAAGCTGTGTTCCTGGTTCACCAATAGACTGAGCTGCAACAACACCTACAGCTTCACCACGCTGAACCATTTTATTGGTAGCAAGGTTACGACCGTAACATTGTGAACAGATACCTTTTTTAGCTTCGCAAGTAAGGGCAGAACGTACTTCTACTCTTTCTAATGGAGATGCTGCAATAGCATCTGCAATTTCTTCGCTAATATGGTCACCAGAAGCAACTATTAATTCTTTAGTAAGAGGATGTACAACATCGTTAAGTGCGGTACGTCCTACAATTCTATCGCGAAGTGTTTCTACTATTTCTTCGTTTTTCTTTAAAGCCGAAACTTCAATACCACGAAGTGTATAACAATCTTCAATATTAATAATTACATCTTGCGAAACATCTACTAAACGACGTGTTAAGTATCCAGCATCTGCCGTTTTAAGGGCGGTATCTGCAAGACCTTTACGTGCACCGTGAGTAGAGATAAAGTACTCAAGAATTGAAAGCCCTTCCTTAAAGTTAGAAAGAATTGGGTTTTCAATAATCTCGCCACCTCCAGAGTTAGATTTTTTAGGTTTCGCCATCAGTCCACGCATACCTGTAAGCTGACGGATTTGTTCCTTAGAACCCCTCGCACCAGAATCAAGCATCATATACACAGAGTTGAAACCTTGCTGATCTTCGCGAATACGCTTCATAGATAGCTCAGTAAGTTCTGCGTTTGTAGCAGTCCAAATATCAATAACTTGGTTGTAACGTTCGTTGTTAGTAATAAGCCCCATGTTGTAGCTATTAATAATACCGTCTACTTGCGTATTAGCACTATCAATCATGCCTTGTTTTTCTGCTGGTATAATAATATCACCCAAGCTAAAAGACAATCCACCTTCAAAAGCGAACTTATATCCTAATGTTTTTATTTCGTCAAGGAAAGCAGAAGTAACTGGTACAGAAGTAACTTTTAAGATTCTTCCAATAATATCACGAAGCGACTTTTTAGTCAATACTTCATTAATAAATCCTGCCTCTTCTGGTACTCTTTCGTTAAAGATTACTCTTCCTAAAGTAGTCGTGATAATTTGCATTACCAATTCTCCTTTATCGTTGAAATCTTTAGTGCGTATTTTTATTTCTGCATTCAAGTCTACCATGCCTTCGTTGTAGGCAATAACAGCTTCTTCTGCAGAGTAGAAAGTTAATCCTTCACCTTTCACAACAACATCGCCCATGGTCTTTTTAAGCTTGGTCATATAGTAAAGACCCAAGACCATATCCTGAGAAGGAACCGCAACTGGCGAACCATTTGCAGGGTTTAATATGTTATGTGAAGCAAGTAATAACAATTGACATTCCAATATAGCCTCTGGTCCTAAAGGAAGGTGAACCGCCATCTGATCCCCATCAAAATCCGCGTTAAATGCGGTACATACTAATGGGTGTAGCTGGATTGCTTTACCTTCAATTAATTTAGGCTGGAATGCTTGGATTCCCAAACGGTGAAGCGTAGGAGCGCGGTTAAGCATAACCGGGTGTCCTTTCAACACATTTTCAAGAATATCCCAAACTACAGGCTCTTTTTTATCTATAATTTTCTTTGCAGATTTTACAGTTTTTACAATTCCTCTTTCAATCAATTTACGGATTACGAAAGGCTTGTAAAGTTCTGCTGCCATATCTTTAGGGATACCGCACTCAAACAATTTAAGTTCTGGTCCTACAACAATTACAGAACGCGCAGAATAATCTACACGCTTACCAAGTAAGTTTTGACGGAAACGTCCTTGTTTTCCTTTCAATGAATCTGAAAGTGATTTTAATGGACGGTTACTATCGGTTTTTACTGCTGAAGATTTACGTGTGTTATCAAACAAAGAATCTACAGATTCCTGAAGCATACGTTTCTCGTTACGAAGGATTACTTCTGGAGCTTTAATCTCCATTAATCGCTTTAAACGGTTGTTACGTATAATTACACGACGGTAAAGATCGTTCAAATCTGAAGTTGCAAAACGTCCACCATCAAGCGGTACTAAAGGACGAAGTTCTGGTGGTATAACCGGAACGACCTTCATTATCATCCACTCTGCTTTATTCTCGCGGTTTTTATTTGCATCACGAAGTGCTTCTACAACCTGAAGACGCTTTAAAGCCTCTGTTTTACGTTGTTTAGAAGTTTCGTTATTCGCTTTATGACGAAGCTCGTAAGATAAAGTGTCTAGATCTATTCTTTGTAAAAGATCTATTAAACACTCTGCTCCCATCTTAGCGATGAATTTATTAGGATCTGTTTCCTCTAAATATTGGTTTTCCTGCGGAAGTGTATCTAAGATTGCTAGATACTCTTCTTCGGTAAGGAAGTCAAGTTTCTTTACAGTTTCACCTCCTTCATATTGTGCAATACCTGGCTGAATTACTACATAACGCTCGTAGTAAATGATCATATCCAGTTTTTTTGAAGGTAAACCTAGTAAATATCCTATTTTGTTTGGAAGACTACGGAAGTACCAAATATGTGCCACAGGAACAACCAAGTTGATATGTCCCACACGGTCACGACGTACTTTCTTTTCAGTTACTTCCACACCACAACGGTCACAAACAATACCTTTGTAGCGAATTCTTTTATATTTACCACAGGCACACTCATAATCCTTTACAGGGCCAAAAATGCGCTCACAGAAAAGACCGTCACGCTCAGGTTTGTGCGTACGGTAGTTGATTGTTTCGGGTTTTAATACTTCACCACGTGATTCTGCCAAAATGGATTCAGGGGAAGCTAAACCAATAGAAATCTTGTCGAATTTCTGTACTGTGTTTTCTTTATTTCTGTTCATCATGATTTAAAATAAACTTTGTTGTTATGATTGAAACCATTTAAATGATTTCTGAAAGAACTATGAGACCCCTCTACCGTGGCAGAGGGGTTCCAAATTATTCTTCTAATCTAATGTCAAGACCCAATCCTTTTAATTCGTGCATTAATACGTTAAAAGATTCTGGTAATCCTGGTTCTGGCATGGTTTCCCCTTTTACGATTGCCTCGTAGGTTTTCGCCCTTCCTATAACATCATCAGATTTAACAGTCAATATTTCTCTAAGTGTGCTAGACGCACCATATGCTTCCAAAGCCCATACTTCCATCTCTCCAAAACGCTGACCACCAAATTGTGCTTTACCACCAAGAGGTTGTTGTGTAATAAGTGAGTAAGGTCCTATAGAACGTGCGTGCATCTTATCATCTACCATGTGGCCTAGTTTAAGCATATAGATAATACCTACGGTTGCAGGTTGATCAAAACGCTTACCAGTTCCACCATCAAATAGATAGGTATGTCCAAATCTTGGAATTCCAGCTTCATCCGTTAATTCATTAATCTGGTCTATAGTTGCACCGTCAAAAATAGGAGTAGCGTATTTGCGACCTAATTTTTGTCCAGCCCATCCAAGAACCGTTTCATAAATTTGCCCAATGTTCATACGTGATGGTACCCCAAGAGGGTTTAGCACGATATCTACTGGTGTTCCGTCCTCAAGGAATGGCATATCTTCTTCACGTACTATACGAGCAACAATACCTTTGTTACCGTGACGTCCTGCCATCTTATCCCCTACTTTTAGTTTACGCTTTTTAGCGATGTAAACTTTAGCAAGTTTTAAAATACCAGAAGGAAGCTCATCTCCTACAGAGATTGTAAATTTCTCCCTACGTAAATTACCTTGAAGATCGTTTTCTTTAATTTTATAGTTGTGCATTAAATCTGCCACCAATACATTGGTTTCATCATCTGTAGTCCAAGTACCACCTGTTAAGTGTGTATAATCGTCTACAGCGTGAAGCATCTTTAATGTAAACTTTTTACCTTTAGGGAATACAACTTCACCAAGGTCATTGTTTACACCTTGTGCTGTTTTTCCACCTACTATAGCGAAAAGTTTTTCAACTAAAACATCTTGAAGTGCAACAAATTTTGCTTCGTATTTTGCTTCAAGTTCTGCGATGTCTTCTTTGTCTTTAGCACGCTTGCGTTTGTCTTTTACGGCACGGGCAAACAATTTTTTCTCTATTACCACACCGTGCAAAGATGGTGAAGCTTTAAGCGATGCATCTTTAACATCACCAGCTTTATCACCAAAAATGGCGCGAAGTAGTTTTTCTTCTGGTGTAGGATCACTTTCTCCTTTAGGAGTAATTTTCCCAATAAGTATGTCACCCGGTTTAACCTCGGCGCCAATACGAATCATTCCAGCTTCATCTAAATCTTTAGTCGCTTCTTCAGATACGTTTGGAATATCATTAGTAAGTTCTTCATTACCTAATTTGGTATCTCTAACTTCTAATGAATACTCATCTATATGTATAGAAGTGAATATATCTTCACGTACTACTCTTTCAGAAATAACGATTGCATCCTCAAAGTTATACCCTTTCCAAGGCATGAAGGCAACCTTCATGTTACGTCCAAGTGCAAGTTCTCCTTTTTCGGTAGCGTACCCTTGACAAAGTACTTGTCCTTTTTTCACTCGGTCACCTTTGCTTACAATAGGCTTTAAGTTAATAGAAGTACCTTGGTTAGTTTTTCTAAATTTAACGAGTTGATACGTTTTATCATCAGTATCAAAACTAACCATACGTTCGTTTTCTGTACGATCGTATTTTATAGTTATTTCATTAGCGTCTACGTATTCTACAACACCATCTCCTTCTGCATTTATTAATACACGGCTATCTGAAGCAACTTGTCTTTCTAGACCTGTTCCTACAATTGGTGAATCTGCAATTAATAAAGGTACTGCCTGGCGCATCATGTTTGAGCCCATCAGTGCACGGTTAGCATCATCGTGTTCCAAGAAAGGAATTAATGAAGCCGAAATAGATGCAATCTGGTTTGGCGCAACATCTGCGTAGTTTAGAACAGTAGGTTCTACAAGAGGGAAGTCACCTTCCATACGTGCAATTACCTTATCTGTATCAATATCACCTTTATCAGTTAATGGAATGTTTGCTTGTGCAATGTGTTTTTCTTCTTCTTCTTCAGCAGAAAGATAAACAGGCTCATTCTTTAAGTCTAGTTTTCCGTCGGTTACTTTACGGTATGGTGTTTCTATAAACCCAAGATTATTCACCTTTGCGTAAACAGCAAGTGATGAAATAAGACCAATGTTTGGTCCTTCAGGAGTTTCAATAGGACACAAACGGCCGTAGTGAGTATAGTGAACGTCACGTACCTCAAAACCTGCTCTTTCACGCGATAAACCACCTGGCCCAAGAGCTGAAAGACGACGCTTGTGCGTAATCTCTGCTAAGGGGTTGGTTTGATCCATAAATTGTGAAAGCTGGTTTGTACCAAAGAAAGAGTTAATTACTGAAGACAAGGTCTTAGCATTAATCAAATCTATAGGTGTAAACACTTCGTTATCACGAACGTTCATACGCTCACGAATAGTACGTGCCATACGAGCAAGACCAACACCAAACTGTTGTGATAATTGCTCTCCTACAGTACGTACACGACGGTTACTAAGGTGGTCAATATCATCAATTTCAGCTTTAGAGTTGATTAGCTCAATTAAATATTTAACGATAGTAATGATATCTTCTTTGGTAAGCACTTGCTTATCCATAGCAATATCAAGACCTAGTTTTTTATTCATTCTGTAACGCCCTACTTCTCCAAGATTATATCTTTGGTCGCTAAAGAAAAGTTTGTGAATAATTCCACGAGCTGTTTCTTCATCTGGTGGTTCAGCGTTACGAAGTTGTCTATAAATATGTTCTACCGCTTCTTTTTCGGAGTTGGTAGGATCTTTTTGTAGTGTATTGTGGATAATAGCGTAATCTGCCTGAAGGTTATCCTCTTTGTGTAATAAAATAGCTTTTGAGCCAGAATCTATGATTTCATCAATATGTTCTTTTTCAAGAACTGTATCACGGTCAAAAACAATCTCGTTACGTTCAATAGAAACAACCTCTCCAGTATCTTCATCTACGAAGTCTTCGTGCCAAGTTTTAAGAACACGAGCGGCTAGTTTACGGCCAATATATTTTTTAAGTCCAGTTTTTGAAGCTTTCACTTCTTCAGCTAGATCAAATATTTCTAGAATATCTTTATCCCTTTCAAAACCAATTGCACGGAATAATGTTGTTACAGGTAATTTTTTCTTACGATCAATGTAAGCGTACATTACACTATTAATATCTGTGGCGAACTCAATCCATGAGCCTTTAAAAGGAATCACACGAGCAGAGTAAAGTTTTGTTCCATTTGCATGGAATGACTGGCCAAAGAACACCCCTGGTGAACGGTGAAGTTGAGAAACAACAACACGTTCGGCCCCGTTAATGCAGAAAGTTCCGCTTGGGGTCATATATGGGATTGTACCTAGATACACATCTTGGACGATAGTCTCAAAATCTTCGTGTTCTGCATCGGTACAATATAGTTTTAATCGTGCTTTTAAAGGCACGCTATAAGTAAGTCCACGTTCAATACATTCTTGAATAGAATATCTAGGAGGATCTACAAAGTAGTCTAAAAACTCTAAAACGAATTGGTTACGGGTATCGGTAATCGGAAAATTTTCCAAAAAGGTTTTATACAATCCTTCTTGGCCTCTTTCTTCTGATTTGGTTTCCAACTGGAAAAAATCCTGAAAGGATTTAATCTGAATGTCCAAAAAGTCGGGATAATCCGGCTTATTTTTTACAGAGGAAAAATTCAATCTTTCAGTTTGCGTTGCTGACATCTATGGACGGAATTTTAATTAAAATGAAAATGAAATAATCGTATAAAAAGGCATTAACCATTATA
>JBLXDA010000036.1:0-15860 GCA_048264505.1 Aequorivita sp. | reverse complement strand
CAAATCGACGCTTCCTTAATGCAAACGGCAGAAAGTCTCGAAGAGCAGGCTAAAACGGTCATTTTCTTTGGCAATGAAAAGCAAGTGCTGGCGATACTCGCCATTGCTGACAAGATTAAGGAAACTTCAAAAAAAGCCATAGCAACGCTTCAAGAAAGAGGCATTGAGGTCTATATGCTTACTGGAGATAACAATAAAACCGCATCTGCTGTCGCAAAACAAGTAGGAATAACAAATTACCAAGGAGAAGTGATGCCTTCGGACAAAGCTGTTTTTGTTGAAAAATTACAAGCAGAAGGAAAGATAGTAGCGATGGTTGGTGATGGCATAAACGATTCCCACGCTTTGGCGCAGGCCAATGTAAGTATCGCAATGGGTAAAGGCTCGGACATTGCAATGGACGTTGCAAAAATGACATTGATAACATCAGATTTGCAATCTATTCCCAAAGCTTTGGAACTATCGAAAAGAACGGTGTTGGGCATACGTCAGAATTTATTTTGGGCATTCATTTATAATCTCATTGGTATTCCTATTGCAGCAGGCGTTTTGTATCCAGTAAATGGATTTTTATTGGACCCAATGATTGCAGGAGCAGCAATGGCTTTCAGTAGCGTATCTGTGGTTCTAAATAGCTTAAGGCTTAAACGAGTAAAACTTTAATATTAATTAAAAATTCAAATACGATGAAAACTTTAAAATTTAAAACAAATATCAATTGTGGTGGTTGTGTATCAAAAGTAACCCCGTTTTTAAACAAGCAAGAAGGTGTAGAAAGTTGGGAAGTGGATACCACTAATCCTGATAAAATCCTAACTATTGAAAGTGATGGTGCTACAGAAGAAGATGTAAAGGCTACATTGCAAAAAGTAGGGTTCAAGGCTGAACCTGTAGATTAATACTTTTGTTATAATATGGTCTATACGTTAATTTTTGTGGTGATTCTTTTGTTTGCTATTCATTTTTACAGAAAAGCAAAAAGACAAACCGTAAAGCCATTTCCAGAGCATTGGCAAAAATTATTAATGGATAATGTTCTGTTTTATAGAAATCTCTCTAAAAATAAGCAGCTTATTTTTCAACAAAAAATGATGCAATTTTTAAGTGAGGTTTATATAGATGGTGTGCAGTTTGAATTAGAAGAATTAGACAAAATTTTAATTGCGGCAAGTGCAGTAATCCCTGTTTTTGGTTTTAAAGAATGGCATTACACCAATTTAAGTGGCGTCCTTTTATATCCAGATTATTTTAATGAGGATATGCAATTTAGTAGCAAGGATAACTCAAGAAACATTGGAGGCATAGTTGGAAACGGACGTTTTGAGAAGCAAATGATTTTATCTAAAAAAGCATTGTACCACGGTTTTCAAAACACAACCGATAAAAGTAATACTGGCATACACGAATTTGTTCATCTTATTGATAAAATAGATGACCAGACAGACGGTGTGCCAGAACGGTTATTAGAACATCAATATGCGATACCTTGGTTGAATTTAATCCATAAAGAGATGGAAGCGATAAATGATAATCATTCTGATATCAGAAAACATGGAGGCACTAATCAGGCTGAATTCTTTGCCGTTGCTTTAGAGTATTTTTTTGCACTTCGGATTTGCTTAAAAAGTAACATCTAGAATTATATAAAATTTTGGTTGAATGTTTTAATCAAAAGCCAAGCAGTTGAAAACATATAGGTCTTTCAACGGAAGTTATATAGTGATAAAAACACATAGTTATAAATTGAATTTTTTATATATTTGTATCTGATGCAAAAACCAAAAAAAATAGCGGCATTTTTCTTTTTAGGCTTGTTTAGCCTAATGATGCTGCATCAGGTTTTTCCGCATTTGCACCATCAGCACAAGGATTCCCATTCCCATTTAGATATTGCCCATACTGGCCAGGACAATCATCACGATGATAGTCCCCAAGAGAAAGAAGATTCCCCTTACGGGTTTTTTGGGTTCGTTATGGATATGCATACCCATTCCACGGTGTCCAGCGATATAGTCTTACTTGAAAGAAATACAATCGAGAAAAAGACCGTTGTTGACAAGGATGTTCTAAAGAGTGTTGTTGAAACTAAAGGATTTTTTTCAGTTGAATATAGGCAAAATAGTAAACAGCCTGTTTATTATCCGCCCAATAATTATTTCAATTCTTATCTCTCATCCCTCGACTCACGAGGCCCACCTACCTGTTAACCCCACTTTAGTTTAATAAAATTAGACAGATACATTAATAGTATCTGCAAATTTATTATGCTTTGGTAATAGCAAGCTTCGCTTTAATTACCATTTTACCATATTTATTTTTTAAAAATTAATCCTTGGTTTTGTATACCTCAAATCCATAGATAACCTGTATGGTATTTTCATTTTTATTATTTACGACTTAAAAATATTTTAAATATAATGTTAGACAAAATCATTGCATTTTCGATAAACAACAAACTTGTTATCGGATTATTTACGCTGGCACTTATTGGATGGGGCTCATATTCGCTAACAAAACTACCCATTGATGCAGTTCCAGACATCACAGACAATCAAGTTATGGTTATTACCATATCACCCACTTTAGCGGCACAAGAAGTAGAACAATTAGTTACGTTTCCCGTAGAACAAACAATGGTTAGTATTCCTGGTATTAAGGATATGCGTTCCTTTTCTCGATTCGGGCTTTCTATAGTAACAATTGTTTTTGAGGAAAGTGTAGACCTATATTGGGCAAGACAACAAGTTCAAGAACGATTAACGCTTGCCGCCAAAGATATCCCTGAAGGCATCGGAAAACCTGAAATGGGACCCGTAACTACCGGCTTGGGTGAAATTTATCAATATGTAATTCATACCGAAAAAGGATATGAAGATAAATATGATGCCACCGAATTAAGAACTATACAGGATTGGATTATCAAAAGACAACTTTTAGGAACACCTGGTGTTGCAGAAGTGAGTGGTTTTGGTGGTTTGGTTAAACAATATGAAATTGCCATAGACCCAGATAAACTTCAAAGTATGAAGGTTACTATTGAAGATATTTTTACCGCGCTGGAAAAAAACAATCAAAACACGGGTGGCGCTTATATAGATAAAGGTCCTAATGCTTATTTTATTCGAAGCGAAGGACTTGTGAACAATTTACAAGAATTGGAGAAAATAGCTGTTAAAGTAAATAACGGAACACCAGTACTTGTAAGGGATGTTGCCAAAGTACAATTTGGTCACGGTGTGCGCTATGGAGCGGCTACGCGAAATGGAGAGGGCGAAGTTGTTACGGGAATTGTAATGATGCTAAAGGGAGCAAACTCTTCCGCAGTTATCAATGATGTAAAAGCTAAAATTGAACAGATTAAACAAACTTTACCCGAAGGCGTAACCATTGAGCCTTATTTGGATAGGAAAGGTTTGGTGGACCGTGCAATAGGAACGGTAACCACAAATCTTACGGAAGGTGCTTTAATAGTAATTTTTGTATTAATCCTCTTTCTTGGGAATTTAAGAGGTGGTTTGATAGTGGCTTCGGTCATTCCACTCTCAATGCTTTTTGCAATCGCGATGATGAACCTCTTTGGGGTTTCCGGAAACCTAATGAGTTTGGGTGCCATAGATTTTGGTCTTATTGTAGATGGGGCGGTAATAGTTGTTGAATCTGTAATGTTTGGAATTCATACTAGTAAAAAGAAGTACGCAGGCGTTGAAAAGTTAACATCTAAACAAATGGATTCCGAGGTAAAATTATCTGCTGGGAAAATGATGAATTCCGCTGCTTTTGGACAAATCATTATATTAATTGTTTACGTGCCTATTTTGGCTTTGAGCGGGGTTGCAGGAAAAATGTTCCATCCAATGGCACAAACGGTAATGTTCGCTATTCTTGGAGCATTAATTTTATCACTTACCTATGTTCCAATGATGTCTGCCCTCGCACTGGGTCGCAAGACGGAACACAAACGGAATTTTTCCGATAAAATGATGGACTTCTTTCAGCGGATGTATCAACCTGCTTTAGAAGCTGCCCTGCGTGCAAAACTATTGGTACTTGGATTGGCAATAGGATTATTTGTTATAACGCTGATAGTTTTTGTAAATATGGGTGGTGAGTTTATTCCGCAATTGGATGAAGGGGATTTTGCGGTTGAAACCCGAGTACCTGTTGGAAGTTCCATCGACCAGATGATTGATGTTTCTCAAAAGGCGCAGACCATATTATTACGTGAATATCCAGATGAAGTGAAGCAAGTTGTAAACAAGATTGGTTCAGGGGAAATACCAACAGACCCTATGCCCATTGAAGCAGGAGATATGATGGTTATTTTAAGTCCAAAAGCGGAATGGACAAAAGCTAGCGGAAGAGAAGAACTGGCAGCAGTGATGAAAGAATCCCTTTCCATTATCCCGAATGCTACTTTTAGTTTTCAACAACCCATACAAATGCGTTTCAACGAACTTTTAACAGGTGCTAAACAGGATGTTGTCATCAAAATTTATGGCGAAGACCTCAATGTACTTTCAGATTTGGCTGGTAATGTTGGAAGCAAAATAAAATCGGTAGATGGTGTTGAAGATTTGTATGTTGAAGAAGTGACTGGACTACCACAGATTAACATTCAAATGAACCGTGATAAGATTTCTCAATATGGAATGAACATCGAGGACATAAATAATGCTATTGAAACTGCCTTTGCGGGTACTTCGGCGGGACTTGTTTTTGAAGGGGAACGTCGATTTGACCTTGTTGTGAGATTGGACAAAAATTTCCGAACCGATATTACAGATGTGCAGAACTTATATGTTAGCACGCCACAGGGGAATCAAATTCCGTTAAGTCAGGTGGCGAACATTTCATTTGAACCAGGACCTGTACAGATTCAACGTGACAATGCAAAGCGTAGAATTATTGTTGGATTCAACGTACGTGACAGGGATGTACAAAGCATTATCGAGGACATCAAGCAAATTATGAATTCGAAGGTTGATATGCCAGCAGGTTATTATGTAACCTACGGTGGTCAATTTCAGAATTTGCAAGAGGCTAATCAGCGGTTAATAATTGCTTTACCAATAGCTTTGTTGCTGATTTTAGTGCTGCTGTTTTTTACTTTCGGTTCGATGAAACAAAGTTTGCTAATTTTTACGGCAATCCCTTTATCAGCCATTGGCGGTGTCTTTGCACTAATTATAAGAGACCTACCTTTCAGTATTTCAGCTGGAATCGGATTTATTGCCCTATTTGGTGTGGCTGTTTTAAATGGAATCGTACTGGTGGCAGAATTCAACAGACTTGATAAAGAAGGTGTAACCGATATTTATGAACGCGTTATTAAAGGAACTCGTGTGAGATTGAGACCTGTGTTAATGACAGCTACCGTAGCTGCTTTAGGTTTTTTACCTATGGCATTGTCAAATTCATCAGGTGCAGAGGTACAGCGACCATTGGCTACCGTTGTTATTGGAGGATTGATTACGGCGACTGCATTAACACTTATTGTCTTGCCAGTCTTGTATATCTATTTTACTGAAGGAAAAGTAAAATTGAATTTAGGAAGAAAAAAAATAGCTACTACTTTAATCGTGATTGGCGGTCTATTCTTTCCAGCAATGCAGCTACAAGCACAAGAAACAAGTATGGTGCAAGAACGTGAAGTTACTTTGCAGCAGGCTATTGAAATGGCACTTCAGAACAATAACCGTATTAAGATTGCTCAATATGAAATAGAGGTTGAAGAAAAAGGGAAATACGGTGCTATAACTATTCCGAGAACTGAATTTACATATCAAAATGGCGAATTTAATACGCCAAATGTAAAGGATAATCAATACGGAGTTATACAGCGGATTAATTTTCCTACGGTTTATACCAGTCAGTTTAAACTCGCAAAAGCAAGAGTCAATAGCAGTGAACAACTAAAGGTTATAGAAGAAAATGACCTAATTGCGGATGTAAAAACGGCCTATTCCAGATATGTGTTTTTAATGCAGAATAAACAATTGTTGCAGCGTCAAGATAGTCTATATGGCAATCTCAACCGTTCAAGTTCGATGCGTTATGAATCTGGCGAATCCACAAAATTGGAAAGTGTAACCTCGGCAACTCAATCGATGCAAATAAAAAACAAGCTTCAACAAAACGAAGCTGATATGAGAATCGCCAAAAAGCAACTTCAGGTAGTTTTGAACACAAACGATGAGATTACTATTACAGATAGTGAATTGGTTCGTCGTGAGATAGATTTGGATATTGAAAGCCAGTCTGTGGAGCAAAGCCCGTTTTACGTTTATCTGAAACAACAGTTGGAAGTAAGGAAAAGGGAGACCAATGTAGAAAGGAATAAAGTGTTACCCGATATTATGTTCGGTTATAATAGCCAAACATTTATTGGGGCTCAAAATAGCGGTATAGCAAACCAAAATTTTAGTGACAATGACCGATTTTCCTACTTTCAAGTAGGGGTTGCAATTCCAATTTTTCCTGGTGGACATCGAGCCAAAATTCAGGCGGCCAAAATCGAAGAGGATATTGCCCAATCTCAAATTGAGTTGAACCAAACCCAATTGCAAGGGGAATTACAAAATTTATTGCAAGAATATTACAAACTGCAAGGTACTTTAGATTACTATCAAAATGAAGCCCTGCCACAAGCGGAACTTATTATTGATAATTCGGAAAAGAGCTTTAAAAGCGGTGATGTTTCCTATACGCAATACTTGCAAAACCTCACTTTGGCGAACAGTATTCAAACAGAGTATTTAAACACACTATATCAATATAACCAGTCCATCATAGTAATCGAAGCCTTATTGGGCTTATAAAAATCTTATGATATCACATTAAAACATAAAAAAGATGAAAATTAAATTCAATACAAAAATTTCGCTTCTCATTTTATCCACTCTTTTGATGGTGGCTTGTGGCAATAAGGATTCCGAAAAAGCGGAATCTTCCGAAGAAAGTTCGATGAAAGAAGAACAACCAGTTGCAACTGGAACCAAACAAATCACGTTTACCAAAGACCAATACAATCTTGCAGGAATTGAAACCGGTGCGATTGAAATGCGGAATTTAAGTAACATCATAAAACTAAATGGGACAATAGACGTAGAGCCTGAAAGTATGGCTTATGTATCTGCACCTTTAGGAGGTTATTTAAAAACTGCTGGGAGATTACCCGGTGAAGCAATTAAAAAAGGGCAAGTCTTGGCAACCATTGAGAACCCTGAATTTATCCAAATCCAACAGGGTTATTTGGAAAGTTTAAGCAGACTACAATTTCTTGAAGAAGAATTTAACAGACAAAAGAAATTGAGAGAGGAGGACATCAATTCTGCAAAAACATTTCAGCAGGTTTCTTCTGATTATAAAATAACACAAGGTAGAGTGAAGGCATACGAACAGCAACTTGCCCTTGCGGGAATAAGTAGAAGTTCTGTCCAAAATGGAAATATAACGCGAACAGCAAATCTTTATGCGCCAATTTCAGGTTTTATAAAAGCGAGTAATGTAAATATCGGTGATTATGTTTCCCCACAGGATGTTTTATTTGAACTGGTCGATTTAAACGATATTCATTTGGCTTTGAATGCCTTTGAGAGAGATTTAGAAAAGCTGGAGATTGGCCAAACTGTTAAATTTTCGCTTTCCGATGACAATACCTTCAATCGTACTGCAGAGGTTTTCTTAATCGGAAAAGCGACTGGTAGTGACCGTATGACGCCAGTTCATTGCCACATAAATAAAGAGAACGAAAAAGGGCTTTTACCAGGAATGTACGTAAAGGCTTGGGTAGAAAGCGGTACAAATAAGCAAAATGCAATCCCTTCAGAAGCTATTGTTCAATATGAAGGAAAAGAATTCGTAATCCTTCAAATCGAAGAAATGGAAAATGGCTATACATTCAAGTTAGAACAGGTTAAAAAAGGAATTGAGCAGGAAGGATATACAGCCATAACTTTTGCTGAAGGTGCTACTGTTCAAAATTTTAAACCTGTAGTCAAAAATGCTTATTCCATCTTGTCCGCATTAAGAAATTCTGAAGAGGAAGAATAATTTAAAAATCAATAACAATATAAATTAAACATTATGAAAAAAGTACTTTTTATCGCAATCATTAGCTTAACGCTATTAGCATCTTGCAGAGAAACCAATAAAAATAAGGACGTAGAAACTCAAAATACTGAAACAACCTTAAGCCCAGAAGAAATGAGCCAAAGAGAAGATAGCTTGAAAATGGTAAGGGAAGAAAATCGCAGATTGGACAGCATCCAACAAGTCAAATCCCACGGGCACGCCCATTAATAACCATAGTTCCATTGCACTGCGATGTGCAATGGGACTTAAACAATTTTATTATGAAAATCAAAAATATATACGCCTTTCTCATTCTGTTTCTATACGGAGCATTTGGTTCAATGGCGTATGCTCACGGAGTAGATGAAGACACGCAAACATTTTTATTAGGAAATAGTGGTGTTGCATTTGGCCCTTTTCTTTATATAGGAGCGAAACATATGATTACAGGTTATGACCATCTGCTATTTTTGGTCGGCGTTATTTTCTTTCTGTATAAACCGAAAGAAGTGCTTTTATATGTTAGCTTTTTTACCATTGGTCATAGTACCACGTTGTTATTAGGCGTTTTAGCCGATATTAATATTAATGCATTCTTAATAGATGCTATCATTGCGCTCTCAATTGTATATAAGGGATTCGACAATTTGGGAGGTTTCAAACGTTTCTTTGGCAAACAACCGAATACAAAAGCAGCAGTTTTAATATTCGGTCTGTTTCACGGTTTTGGTCTTGCCAGTAAACTGCAAGAATTTAAATTTGATAAAGACGGCCTTTTTACTAACCTAATTGGTTTCAATATAGGTGTAGAAATAGGACAATTTATTGCTTTGGCGGTTGTGTTAATCCTTATAACAATTTGGAGAAGACAACCCAGTTTTATGAAATTTTCAACAATTACAAATACAGCACTTATGGCAGCAGGGTTTTTATTGCTTGGCTTCCAATTAACAGGCTATTTTACATCTTAAAAAAAAATATTATGTCAGAAATGAAACATCCAATTTTGGAAAAAAGTAAAATTATAAAGGCAACCATCATAGCATTAGTTGTTGGAGCACTTCTTTTGGTTGTTGCAGTATTACCAGCAGAATATGGTATAGACCCAACAGGAGCAGGTAAAGTTTTAGGGTTTAGTAAACTCTATGTGCCTGAAAGCAATCAAAATGATGATTTGGGAATGATGGTGTCAACATCTAATCTTCCCCTAATTAAACTCGAAAAGGCTGGGTCAGGACCCGATGTCGCTCGACCCGTAGAAGCAGATAATCCCGCACCCGAAGAACAATTAGCTATACGCGAGGATGAAACCAAAGTGGTAGTTCCCGCAGGAAAAGGCATTGAATTTAAAATAAATATGCTCAAATACGGAACAATGAAATATGAATGGACAACTGCCAACAACGAAGTTCTTTACTTTGATTTTCACGGCGAGGTAAAACAAAAAGAGGAGGTTAAAGAGGTTTATTTTGAAAGTTATACGATTTCAAATTCCCATAATATGGTTGGCACTTTTTTAGCCCCTTATGAAGGAAAACACGGTTGGTTTTTCAGAAATACGAGTAATGAAGATGTAACGGTAAACTTGAGGCTCAAAGGTCAGTATACATTATAACCTAAAGTCCTGCAATGGAAGGTTAATTTCTACGCCCAATTGAAACACCCTTCCATTCAGCAGGCACAAATTAAACTTTTGAACTCAATTAATATTTAGAGAATTAATGAAACTGTCAAAACTATTAGAGCCATTCCAAGCGTTGCGCAATGGCTTATTCGCTAAACTTTATTTGGCACAGACCATAAGTTTATTGGGCGATGCCTTTACGTGGGTAGGATTGGCATTATTGGCATATCAGTTTGGAGAGGAAAGGGCTGCCGTCATTTTGGCAACAGCCCTAACTTTACGAGTTACTGCATTCATTATATTTTCGCCTTTTGCAGGCGTCTTGGCAGATAGGATAAGTCGAAAGAAAATACTCTACACCACACATTTTATCAGAATGGTTATAGTAGGTTGTATGCCTTTTGTGACTGAAGAATGGCAAATTTATGTACTCATTTTTCTGATGAATGTATTCAATGCGTTTTTCAGTCCGACGTATCGGTCTATTATTCCACAGGTTGTAGATAAATCCATTTACCGTCAAGCCATAGGTTTATCGGCAGCCACTTATCAATTGTTAGGAGTTATGGGACCAGGCTTGGCAGGAATTTTAGCCATCTGGTTGGGTGCAAGGGAAATATTTTTTGTCGATGCTGCTACTTTTGTTATTGCAGGCATTTTATTATTGAGCCTTCCAAAAAGTAAGTTGGATGTAGTTCCAGACGAAATCGAGGGTAAAATAAAGCCAACCACTTGGCAAGATGTTTTAAAGGGTATAACATTGTTGTTTTCCAATCAATATGTGCGTTTTGCATTATTCATTGAATTGGTTTCTGCGGTTGCCGGTGCACTTATTTTGGTCAATACCATCGTTTTGGTCAAAGGTGGATTGGACCTTACAGATAAAGATTACGGAATCATTATGGCAGCTTTCGGAATTGGTGCAACCGTAGCGGCATTTGTTTCCGGAGCAATTGATAAATCCAAATCAAGACGCATCTCACTTATTATTGGCGCACTTGTATTAGGAGTTGCTATTAGTGCTGCCAACTATATGAATTTTTCAATGCTCTTCATCGTGTGGATTGTCGCAGGACTTGGTCAAAGCCTCGCAGAAATACCGTCCGAAACGCTAATTGGCGAAACAGTTCCAGTTGAAGAACAAGGCAAGGTTTATGGCTCTCATTTTGCATTTTCCCATCTATGGTGGGCGTTTGCGTATCCACTTGCAGGATTTTTAGGAACTATATTTCCCAATCAAAGTTTTTTATATGGTGGTATAATTACATTAGCATTATTAGTGCTGGTGGTTATTTTTTTAAGACCTAAAAACATTCATCGTAAACAATAAAATTATGGCAGATTCTAAAAATAACAAGACCATCATTTATCGATGTGATGGCGTAAATTGCCGAAAGAAAAAAGGAAAGCTTTTGGATTTCTATATAAAGAAATATAAATTGAAAGACAAAATAGAAGTTGAGGATATGGACTGTAACAATAAATGCGAAATGGCTCCTGTGCTTCATCTTCATCCAGAGGATATATGGTTTTCGGAGAAAGATTTAGGAACAATAGTTAAAAAGCATATTTTAAATAAATAATATTTCAGGTTTAATTTTGTACACTGCTTCAAAAATAATTGTGATTTTCTGTTACGGTTACATTCAGAAGACCTTTTGATTTTGATAAGTGGGTAGATAATCTTACTGATAATAGAGTTGGAATTATTAGAGCTATTCATAAAGATAATAAAGTTTCTAAAAGAGAACTTGAAGATATAATAGGCTTAAGTCCTACTGCCATTGATAATAATATTGATGCTCTAAAAGCTATTGGTCTAATTGAAAGAATGGGTGGAGCAAAAGGTGGCCATTGGAAAATTAATTACATACTTCCTTAAGTGGGTAGAAAAGGTGGGTGGAAAATCTATTGTTAAATTAGAAGTTAGAAATGGAAAGAATAGACGCAACAATCAAACTGAAAAAAGCTTGGCCAGAAGATTTTGAACAGGATGATTCAAGAAAATTCAACGAAATAATAAGAGGTTTTCCCACATTGCTGAAAAATATAACAAGTAAATCGAATAGAATTAGCGTCTATGAATATTTTGGAAAAGAAGGCATAGGAAAAACCACAACTAAAAACCTGCTGAAATCAAAGTTTCCTATTTTGATTGATAATTCCGATTTTAAAGGAATCTATTTGTTTTATCATAATAACGAACCTTTTTATACAGGCATATCTAAAGGCATCATAAAACGTATCCATCAACATATTAAGGGTGCTAACCATTTTTCTTCTTCCCTGTCCTACCAAATGGGTAAACAGCATCATTTTGAGACACTGCAACAATTGCATAAGGGAACTCGCAAGGAACTTGACTTTAAGAAATTTTCAGAGCCTTTTAAGAAAATTATGAAGGAAGAATGCGAGATAGCCATTTTACCAATAAGTGGCTCAATAGAATTATATTTATTTGAGTGTTATGCTGCAATTGAATTAGAACTACATTATTACAATCGTTTTGACACCCATTAATAGGAATCGATGTAATGAACCAAATCCATATCAGAAAATCAAAAAAGATTTTTGGATAAAAAGATTGACGTGGCTATAAAATAAATCCCCACTTCCGGCACTTACTCATTCACTCGTTCCGTGCCTACACTCATTCATTCCCAAGAACCTTCACTTCCGCGCAGTACAGGCTGTAATTACATATAAAACAATAGTAACAAATGGATTTTGGTTAATGTAATTACATCCAGTACTTTTTGCCTTTGCGCACACACCAGAAAGAATAAGTCCATTCTGGAAAAGATTCCCTACAAAGAAATTCATTTAAAATACGTTAAGCACATTCCCACTTCATTCCATTTCGGGGAAAGAGCTTTCTTACAAAAATCTTGGACACAATCCCCAATTTCAGCTGTCCATTCCGTTAACCCTTCCCGCTATGCTGGGAAGGAACACTTCATTACCGAGCCAAAATCGTGAATTAAGTCCGCTTCATAGGAACATCATTTTTGCAATTTGTATCGCTTCTGCGGATTGCGTACTTCACAGAGCCATTAGACAACTTCCCGAACCGCCACTGACCTTACCTTTTTTTGACAGCAAAACAACAACATTCATTTTTGGACGGCGGCATAAAGCCGCTGCGCTTTTTATACGCCTTACCAAACCTGAATATTGTAAACCAACCAGCAACAAAAAAAGGTAACAGCGACGGCTCTATGGGAAGTAAATCTAAAAACGAATCTTATGAAATCTTACGAAATCCACAAAGAAGAAGCGATACAAAAGTTAAAAAAACAAAAAAAGGAAAACGCTCTGGATATAATAAGTAAATCACTTAAAAAAATACAAACGCAAACTGTCTGAAGGGTTCAGATAGCATTTTAATCAATATTTAAATCTTTTATTATGAGTACTTTAAAAAATCACGTACAGTTAATCGGAAACGTTGGACAAGAACCAACCATTACGAACCTTGAAAACGGTAAAAAAGTAGCCCGTTTTTCAATCGCCACCAATGAATTTTATAAAAACAAAAATGGCGAAAAAGAACAAAATACCGAATGGCATACCGTTGTAGCTTGGGGGAAAACTGCCGAAATCGTTGAAAACTATGTCGTTAAAGGCAAAGAGGTTGGTGTGAGCGGAAAACTGAAATCCCGAAGCTATGAGGATAAGGACGGCGTAAAACGTTACGTAACCGAAATCGAAGCAAACGAAATCCTTTTGCTTGGAAGTAAAAACGATAAGTAGGATTAGAAATTAAGAGGGCGCACCTGTGGAAAGTTTCGCCCTCTTTTCATTATTAACTTTTTAAATCAAATTAAAATGAAAGCACAAGTTAACGAAATCAAAGAAGGATTACAACATTTTCACGGGACTGAAATGTTCTATCAAATCCCATTATTACGAACCCGTTTTACGGATGGTCTAAAATACCTTGCAAATGTAGCGGACTGTTTTTGGCTTATTACGGACACTTCCGTAATAGCAAAAAGTCTTATGAACCGAAGTGAGTTTATTACCATAGACTTTAAAAGATTGTCCGAGGAAAAGCAAGATTTTACAGGCTACGAAGCAGAAATTATCTATACCGATGGAAACGATAATATTTTAGAAAAACACGGCTATCGTGTAACCGATTTTCCGCTTGATGAACTGCGGTTGTATTTTGTAAATGACACGCTAATGCTACCAAGCGAATATTAAATATAAAGAGGGCGTTCCTGTGGAAAGACGCGCCCTCTTTTTCATCATTCACTACTAAAATATAGAAATAATGAGCAGTAAAGTTAATGAAATAAAAATTAGCTACAAAGGGGGTTTAAAATCTTCTATGTGGCAGAAAATAAGTAATTCACAAGATGCGGCTGAATTACTTTTTGAAGATTGGGACAAAGACACAATTGCCCTGCAAGAATCTTTCAAAGTGGTATTGTTGAACAACAGCAATAAGGTAAAAGGAATCTATCAAATTTCACAAGGTGGAATTACGGGAACTTTAGTTGATGTAAGGATTTTATTTGCAGTCATTCTAAAATCCTTGTCGGTGGGGATAATCCTCACACATAACCACCCAAGCGGTAAATTACAACCGAGCGAAAACGATAAAAGGCTTACAACCAAAATTAAAAATGCGTCTGGAATATTTGATATTAAACTTCTTGACCACTTGATACTTGCACCCGATGGGGATTATTATAGTTTTTCTGATAACGGAATTTTGTAAAACGAAAAGCTATGATTTATCTTAATTTTACAGATTTAAGCGAGGAAGCCCAAGAACGTCTTTTGGAAAGTTCCAAAGAGGATGTAGAACATAAATTTGGCGATGCCATCCGAAAGTATGCAAAGGAACATTGCACCAACTTTGAAACGATGATTGAAGAAGAAGCATTGAAAAACCTTTATACCTATACTTATGTTTTCAATATCTAAACAAAGCCAAATATGACCTTCAAAACCTTTGAATTTTCGAAGGTCTTTTTTTTCTAATCCGCAATTCAAATGAATTATCCGCAAAGATTTTAATTTTTTAGTGAGGATAAATCTGTTTTTCAATTTTCTATTTCTTAAAAAATCCAGTTCGTTTTTTTCGTCAGTAAAACGCCATTACCTTTTGTAATGGTATGGATTTTTGTCCCGCGAGCGGGACGAAAAGGAATAGCAAGAGGGTAACACGCTGCGCGATGTTTGAAGCTCCAATATGATTCATAATTTACTGACTGATAGTTAATTATAATTTTTTTTAAAATTGGTAAGCTTGAGATTTACAGACATTTTTCACGAAAAAAGTGCCCCACGCCAGAAAAACTAACAAATTTTTCACGAAAAAATGGATAAAGGATATGAAAAGGAACGGTTCGAGAGCTTGAGTATAAAGAAATCTGTGGCTAAAAAATTTCGGAGTTATTGCAAGTCGCTTTCTAAATCCCAGTCAATGACACTCTTGCTAATGTTAGAGTTTTTCGAAGCCAATGGAATCTCACCGATGGAATCCCTGGGGCCAAATTTGATGGCATCGGAAATACGCATTATGAAACGGATAAATGCTGTAATAGCAATTATGAGGGATATGGAAAAGACACAAACCAAACCAACAGCGGCGATGATACTATCTCTTTTTGAGGAGTCAGCATCCAAAGAAATAACCCTCATTTTGGAAAAGAATATTTCGGAGGAAAAACCTCCGAAATATTCAGAAAGGAACGAAGAAAATTAATATCAATACTTATGTATATCACTATCACACCCCAAAAATTGGGAGAAAATTACTCTCAGAGCTCTGCCGATTTTGTTCAATATTTAGAGAAGGAAAACGAAGGTCTTGATTCGGAAAATGGGGACTTCTTTTTCAATCAATATGAGGATAAAATAGGAGCGAAGGAAGTGGTACAAGAAATTGATGGTAACACCGCTAAGCTTAAAAAAATTGAACCCAAATTTTATTCTATTACAGTCAACCCTTCAAAATATGAATTGAAACGTTTGCAGAATAGTAGCGAAGATTTAAAAAGATATACCCGGGAAGTGATGAGAGATTATGTGTCTTGTTTCAATCGTGAAATAAACGGTAGACCCATCTCTATTGATGACATTAAATACTATGCGAAAATTGAACATCAACGAACCTTTAAAGGATCGGACATTCAGATCCGCGAGA
>JBLXDA010000035.1:0-15952 GCA_048264505.1 Aequorivita sp. | reverse complement strand
GAAAGAGCTAGGAGTCACTTTGGTCCTGAGGTGACCATACACCACGGCTCAGTGGCCAAAATGCCTTTTGACGCTAAAAAATTTCAGGCAATATACTGTTATTCCCTTATTCATCTTTTGGAGAAAGCGGAAAGAATTAAGTTAATTGAGGATTGTTTTGCTCAATTAGAGCCCAATGGCATAATGATTTTTGTAGCGTTGTCTACAAACGATAATAGATTTGGGGTAGGTAAGGAAATAGAAAAAAACACCTTCCATTCACCCCACAGTTTAAAACTCTTTTTCTATGATCGGGAAGCCATTAGCCAAGAATTTGGAAGCTATTATATTATAGCGCTCAACGAAATAAATGAGCCAGAACAATCTCCCACCGAAAAACATTGGATGATAGTCTGCAAAAAGCCTGCATAATTTATACTATTTACGGAAAACGGTCCGGTCAAGTGGAATTGAAATGCACCGGCACCTTCAAATTAGTATCGAGGGTTCCAGCTTTTAAATCCCAATTGGGATACACTTTTTACCTGACATTTTGGTTAAAAAGGCCATCCCAAACCCAAGGCTGAGGCAGCTAGCAAAAAAAATAGCATTATTAAAATCAAAAGAAAGCCAAACTTATAAATAGTGTTCTTAGGCCTTGAAACCCAAATCTCTTTTTTTGATTTAGGAATAAAGAGATGATAAATTTCATCTATTATTGAGCGCAGCGATTTCATAGCAATATCGCGAGTATTTGAACTCCATTAAATTTAAATCTATTTTTTTAATTTTTTTCAAACTACGCTAAAATTATTCGACAGTGACTTCACTAATAACGTTTTTAAGAGCTTGTAGGATTAATTTGTTCCACATATTTTAAAATTATTTGCCTCTTAATTCGGTTAACAATTTTAATATCAAAGCATTATGTTTTTTTGTTATTTTTATTTGTTCTAAATAAGAATAGTTTCTACTTTTGTCGCCAAACCAACCAATATGAAAACGGCAGTTTTTGCTTTTTTTTTCACATTCTTCTGTTTTGGATTGATGGCCCAAAATAAGAAATCTGAAGACTCCACTAAAGTGGAACGCCTTGACGAGGTAGTGGTGACAGGCCAGCATAATACACAGTCCGTACAAAAATCTGTTTTTGAAGTAAAAGTCATATCCCGCAATGACATTGAACGCCAAGCAGGAAATACCCTTGCCGATGTGCTCAACAACACCCTAAACTTAAACATCACCCCAAATACCGAATCGGGAAAAAGCGGGGTGAGCCTTTTTGGTTTGGATAGTCAATATTTCAAGGTTTTGATTGATAATATTCCCATTATAAATGAAGAAGGAGTTGGCAATAACACTGACCTTACCTTGATAAATCTAGATGACATAGAACGGATAGAGATCGTGGAGGGCGCAATGGGCGTGCAATACGGCGCCAATGCCGTCTCTGGCATTATCAATATAATCACAAAAAAATCCATTAAAAAGGATTGGGAAATTGGTGCCTACATTCAAGAGGAGACTGTGGGCGATGAATACGAATGGTTCAATCGTGGTAGGCATATACAATCTTTGAAAATTGGCCACAACATAACCGAAAATCTCTACGCAAATGCCATCTATACACGAAACGATTTTGCTGGGTTCTGGAATGGGCGAAAAGGTGAAAAATATGACAGGAACGATGGCTTGCGAGGACAGGAATGGCTTCCCAAAGTTCAACAGAATGTAAAGGCAATGCTCTCCTACACCACCAAGAACGACTTCAACATATTTTACCGTTTCGACTTTTTAGATGAACGGATTGAAGATTACAATAAAACAGTAGATGAAAGACCGAACGGCCCAACAAACACCACTAGACCCGTAGCACAGGATCGTACTTTTGCGAACAATAGATTTTACCATCACCTCAACGCTACAGGAACAGCCTTCAATAAAACCAACTACAATGTTTCGGTAAGCTACCAAGAGCAAACGAAGGATTTGGAACGATACACCTACATAATCCGTGAGGACAGAAAGGAAAATGTGGAAGAGGGCGAATACCAAAAACGAAGCGCTTTTTTCTCTCGGGGTACCTTCAGCAATTTCATCAATTCCAATACACTAAGCCTTCAAGCGGGATATGAGCTTACTAACGAACGAGGCAGTGGTTCCCCAATTTCACTGGAAATTACAGAAGGTGGCAATACCGTTTCGCAACAACTGGACAATTACGACTTTTTCACATCCGCTGAAATAAAGCTTTCAAAGCGTTTATCATTACGGCCAGGATCCCGTATTTCTTTTGGAAATACTTTCGACACACAATTTATCGGCTCTTTGAGCGCCAAACAATCATTTAATAAAGGTTGGGAAGTTCGCGCAATTCTTGGCTCTGCCAACCGTACGCCTAATTATGATGAGCTCTATACCTATTTCGTAAACATAAACCACACGGTTTTGGGAAATTCGGATCTTCGCCCGGAAAAAGGTGTTTCCGCCTTTCTTCACCTTAAGAAAAACAGCCAACTGGCTGATGGGGCCGTTCGTTTAAAAAATAAGTTAAGCATAAACTATTTGGGGTTAAAGGACAGGATAGAACTTATTGTAGTGCAACAGAACCCCCTTCAGTTTCAATACAGCAATATAGATAGTTACCGTGCCATTGGAGCATTTACGGAAAATGAGATTTTCTTTGGAAATTTTAAGGCGCAATTGGGCGCTTCCTGTCAAGGGATTTCAAAAGTATTGGATTCCAGAAGCTTGAACGATGATTATTTGTTCAATCTACAATTAAACGCGAACCTAGGATATACCGTTCCGAAATGGAACACCACCTTTTCCGCATTTTATAAATATATAGGCGAACAACAACAATTTGTAGAAACCACCAACGATGCCGGCGAACAAGTCTTTGAAACAGGTAAGGTTGGCGATTACAGCTGGATGGATGCCACAATAAACAAATCTTTTTTCAAAAATATGTTCAGCGCTACAGTGGGTTGTCGAAACCTTTTTGACGTTACCACTGTGAATTCAACAGCTTTCGATGGCGGAGGGCATAGTGGCACAACCGATCAAATAGCCATTGGCTATGGTCGTTCCTATTTTTTGAAATTGGCCTACACCCTTAATTTTTAATTATGAAAAACTTAAAATCAATCAAAATAACCGTTGGCCTTCTGTTCCTACTTATGGTAATATCTGCCTGTAGCTCAGATGATAACAACCTAACTTCAGATCCCTTTGTGGTCGCTTTTGAAACCCGATCAGAAAACTTGGGCGATATTCAAGGAAGTATTTCAGTAAACTTGGTTTATTCAAAAACGGCTACAAATAATGGCGGTTTCACTATTTCACTAAACGCAACTAATGCCACCTATGGCACTGATTTTACTACGGAACCTGCCGCGATAGATGGTAAGATAACCCTTTCGGTAAATCCGGGGGATAACAACAATAGTTTTGTTTTCAATAAACTGAATGAATATCTGGACGAAACCACCGAGATTGAGTTTGCCATTAGCAATATTGATTATCCCGATTCTGATATTCGTGGGAATACTACCTATAAATTAAATAGTGCGGCGGCGGCAGGTGGCAGTATAGCGCCCGAAGTGGGTGGTCCGAACCAACCTTTTCAGGTTTATGTGGATTTAAGCTTGAAAAATTTCGTAAAGATGCAACGCGACAGTTGGGATCTCGCCTTTTACACTAAGGAGGGTTTCCGTGTAGGCATTAATGGTTCCATTTTTATGGCCGCCGCCGAACTGAACGAAACCAATATTGATAATATCACGGAAGCCGATGTGGAAGATTTGATGCCACAGGTGGCCGTGGGAACTTTTGATCCTGCCAATGAAGCTTATATAGATTATCCGGACGGCGATATATACCGCACAGCTATCAATGAAATTTCCCTAAATGATTCCGAAAATAAAGTGTATCTGGTAAATCTCGGCTATGAAGTGGGCACGGAAACACCTGCCAACGGCAGTGTGGCTCTTACCGGTAATGCCCGTGGCTGGAAAAAAATAAGAGTTTTAAGAAGTGGTGATGGTTATGTTTTGGAGTACGCTAATTTAAACGATACCTCCCACCAACAAGTAACCATTGCCAAAAGTGTGGCCTACAATGCTGCCTTTTTCAGCTTCAATACCAATTCCGTGGTTAATGTGGAACCTGATACCGATAGTTGGGATCTGAACTTTACCGTTTTTACAAATATTATTGAGGATGCAGGTTCTTATGGGTTTTCAGACGGGGTATTGCATAATAGAAAAGGCGGGGTTACCGCTTACAGCGTTACTACCGATCAATATGCCTATGAGGATTTTGGAAAAGCCAATGTAATTGAGGCGAATCTAAAACAAGACCAAAGGGCTATCGGTGCCAGTTGGCGGGATGTAATGAACAATGATAAAGTGTTGGTTGACGATATTTTCTACATCATAAAGGACGGAAACGGAAATTTATACAAACTGAAATTTACTGCCCTGCTCAGTGAAAATGGGGAGCGCGGTTTTCCAGAGTTTAAATATGACCTCCTTGAGGATTAACAATTAAAAAAACCATTCAAATACAAATTTTTATAAAACCCTATACAAATGAAAAAACTATTACAGATTGCAACCTTCGCCCTAACGGGGATAATGGTCCAAGCGCAAACCACAAATGTTACCCTATCAATGGGGCCAGGATATACTAACGAAGTTTATTACAAGCTTTCTTCCGATGAGTCAAATACTTATCAAGCTACAAGTTGGGATATTGCCTTTTTGCGCATAAGTCCCATGGATATTGGCATAAGAGTAAATGGCGGAACTGGAATTCAGGTTTTTGAAGCTGCAGATACCCCTTCAGATTTCAACAATATTGATGTAGCCGACGAAGCTTCATGGACTCCACTTTATAACGACGATACCAACTGGGATAACGGTGCTTTTATGCAAGGCTCGGCTTCGTATGGTTGGGGAGAGTACAATCCTGTATCCCATCACGTGGAGGGGACTATTGTTTTTGTGCTAAAATATGCAGACGGAACCTACCGTAAATTTATTAATGAAGATTATTTTGGCGGCTATACCTTTAAATATGCTACCTGGAACGGCACCGCTTGGGTAGATGAAACCACAACTACGGTTTCAAATAATAACAATCCAAATAACCGTTATAATTATTATTCCCTTGAAAATGACGAAGAAGTTGTTGCCGAACCTGCGGAAGGATCCTGGGATTTTGTCTTCAAAAAATATGTGAGCGAAATAGCTCCAGATACCTTTTATGCCGTAACAGGAGCCTTGCACAATCCAAATGTAACCGTAGCCCAGAACGAGGAGCCAAATGGGAATCCAAACCCGAACAACCTTAACTATTCTGAGGAAATAAACACCATTGGTTATGATTGGAAAACCTTTAACGGTACCGGGTATGACATAAATACCGATATGGCCTATTATGTGAAATATGACCCAAGTACTGTGTACCGATTGGTATTTGAAAGCTTTGAAGGGTCCTCAACAGGAAATTTAAGTTTCAATTTTGAGGATGTTTCAGAACTTTTGGGACTTGAAAACATTTCTGAAGGCGTTACATTCGGAATGTATCCAAATCCTTCAACCAACAAAATGGTGCATCTGGTCTATGAGTTGAAAACCAATGTTTCCCTGGAAAGTAATATCTCGGTTTATAACCTTCAAGGACAGCTGGTACACACTTCCAAAGTTGAGGCAAACAACGGTTTCTTTAACAAGACCTTAAATCTTTCGGCTCTTCAAAACGGCATGTACATAGTGCAGTTTAAAGCTGGCAACAACAGCGTTTCAAAAAAACTTATCTTAAATTAATAAAAAATGAAAAAGAATACCATCATTCTTCTGGCCCTGATTTTTTCAGGAGTTGTGCTGCAGGCACAGAACAAAAAAGAATTAGACAAAAGATCTATCAAAGATATGTGCGGCTGTTATGAAGTTACCTTTAATTTTGCCGAAACATTCAATTATAGTAATGATTCGTTATACAAACCTTCAAAAACAAAAGTGGATAAAGGTTTGGAATGGGCCGGGTTGATTACTGACGAAGAAAACAAAATTGTAATACAGCATTTGCTTCAAGTGGGCAATCCCGTTGAACCGATGATCATTAAACATTGGCGACAGGATTGGCTTTTCGAAAATACGGATTTGTACACTTATAATGCTGACAATAAATGGCAATTTGTAAAAAAACCCGCTGCCGAAGTAAAAGGCCAATGGACGCAAAAAGTGTTTCAGGTTGATGATAGCCCCCGTTATGAAGGCTCGGGAACATGGGTACATGTTGATGGAAAACATTATTGGGAAAACACCACGGATGCGCCCTTGCCAAGGCGTGAATACACCACCCGAAGCGATTACAATTTAACTATTCGCGGCAACCGTGTTGAAATTACCGATTTTGGTTGGGTCCACGATCAAGACAATGAGAAGGTAATTCGCGAAGCTGGAAAAGAAGATGTGATTTTGGCAAAGGAAAAAGGATACAATACCTACGTAAAAGTTGATGACAGTCGTTGCGCGGCGGCCGCTAAATGGTGGAAGGAAAATGAAAAGAAATGGGCATTGGTTCGTTCTAAATGGGATAATGTTTACGCCCGTAACAAAGACCTTTCTTTAAGAGAAAAAGTAGACAATAAACCTCTTTATAAATTTTTATTTGAAGAGGAAGGCTATAATGATAAAACCGCGATTGACGGCGTTATTGATTCCTTTGTAAAGAAATAAATATTTTTGTATACCCTTGCACTCCTCCCCTTTGAAAGGGAGGTTGCCGGTGTTCTTCATTTTAAATAGAAACTATGAAACTGACAATCAAAATCTTTTTATTATTAATGGCGTTTAATTCTTTGGCCCAACAAAAAAATGTGCTTTGGGATCGCGCTTTTTGGAAAGAAAATCCAGATGTTTCAATCGTAAAACAGAAAATTGCTGAAGGCAATAACCCCACCGCTTTAAATGAAAATGGTTTTGATGCTACCGTATATGCTTTAATCGAAAAAGCAAATGACGATGTTATAAAATATTTGTTGACGCTGGGAGGGAATTCAGTGGACAAACGCACCCACGACAGCCGAATTTATTTGCATTGGGCTGCCTATGCCGGTAAAACTGAAATAGTAAAAACACTTTTAGAAAAAGGCTCCTCTACAAGCGCGTTGGACAGCCATGGTGCCACACCACTTGTTTTTGCAGCAGGTTCTGGCTTAACCCATACTGAAATCTATGATTTGTTTATTGCAAGTGGTGTAAACCTTTCTGAAGAAAAAAATGGAGATGGCGCAAATACATTACTACTTGCGGCACCTTATTTTAAGGATTTAAACGAAACAAATTATTTTACCAGCAAAGGAATTTCCCTAAACAGCACCGATAATGAAGGCAACGGCATCTTTAATTATGCGGCGAAAAAGGGAAATATCGATTTTTTGAAAATGCTAGTAAAAAATGATGTTGACTATAAAAAGTTGAATAAAATAGGAGGCAATGCTTTCCTATTTGTTGCGCAAGGAACAAGAGGGCATGAAAATAAGTTTGAAGTTTACAGCTATCTAAAAAGTCTTGGCCTGCAACCAAACGTGGTTACGAAAGATGGTTACACGCCATTACACCGCTTAGCTTATGGAAATAATGACCCTGCTATTTTTGAATTTTTCCTTACTGCGGGCGCAGATGTTAATCAACAGGATGCAGAAGGCAATACACCATTTTTGAATGCTTCTTCCCGCAATACTCTGGAAATTGTGAAGCTGCTTTCCAATAATGTAAAAGATTATAATAGGGCAAATAAAAAGGGGCAAACCGCACTTCTGCTTGCCGTGGGTAGCAACAGCCCAGAAGTTGTTGTATTCTTATTGAAAAAAGGAAGTGATGCCCATTCAAAAGATATTGATGGGAATACTGCAGCCTACTATTTGGCGGAATCATTCAACCCAAAGAAAGCCGAAGAATTTGAAAACAAATTGAATTTGCTTCACACAAAAGGGGTAAGATTGAATGGCATACAAGCTAATGGAAACACACTTTATCATTATGCAGCCAAGGAAAACAATATTGCCTTATTAAAAAGGGTTTCCAATTTTGACATTCCCGTAAATGCTAAAAATAATGAAGGCATAACAGCACTGCATTTAGCAGCAATGAAAGCTAGGAATGATAAAATGATAAAATTTCTAATTTCCATTGGCGCCGATAAAAATGCAAAAACAAGCTTCGGGGAAACAGCTTTTGATTTGGCAAATGAGAATGAGTTGTTGCAAAATGAAAATGTACAATTAAATTTTTTGAAATAAAATCAGTCACTTCGAGTGCCCCGGCCTTTCATCGCGATCTATCGAAAAGTGATGGTTTAAATAACTATTGAAATGAAAAATATCTTTAAAATAATTCCGATAATATTAATCGCTGTATTTTTTATTGCAGGATTCACAACTGCCGAAAAGAAAGCGGTTAAATGTATGATCCAAATGACCAATTATACGGGCGAGGGAGCTTATGTGGTTGTCTCCCTGATGAATCCAAAAGGCGAATATGAAGAAACATTACAGGTTTTGGGGAAAGATCCGGAATGGTATAGCGAAATAAGTGAATGGTGGAAATTCTATGGAAAACACAGACCTAACATTGATGCCATCTCAGGAGAAACCATTAGTGGAGGTGAGCGCACGGTTAGTGTTTTGCAAATTCCCGTCGATAAAATAGACAAAGGCTACAGCCTGCGCTTTGAAACTTCAGTGGAAGATGTAAAATATTACAAAGATGACCTGCAATTCCCTTTAACCACCGAAAATTTAAAAAGCAAACAAGAAGGCAGCGGTTTTATCCGTTACGTTCGCATGCTTACACAATAAGTAGGTCCTTGGACTGCGCTCAGGATGACAAAGTTTGGGATTTGGATTTTGTCTCAGTACTAATTACTCAATACTAACTACTAAAATTTATGACCATTTCCATTTGGAGGTACAGTCATTTAGTACTTGCCATCGCTTCTTCTCTCTTTTTGCTCGTGGCATCGGTTACTGGAGTTATTTTGGCAGTTGAGCCTATTTCGCACCAAACAAAAGGGTATGCTATTGCAGATTTAGATAAAGTATCGTTGGCTACAGCGATTGATGGCCTTAAAGAAAATTACGATGAAGTGTTTTTGCTGGAAGTAGAATCTTCTGGCTTTGTAAAAGCTTCGGTGCTAACCGAAGATTTTGAAACCTTGGATATTTATATCGATCCAAAAACTGGAGAAAAGCTGGGCAGAGTAAGCAAACGTCCCGAAATATATAGTTTCGCCACCAATCTTCATCGTTCCTTATTTTTGAAAAGTATCGGTCGTTTTTTCGTAGGTCTTGTTTCCTTATTGCTATTTCTTATTGCAGTTACGGGGATGTCTTTATTGGCAAAAAGACAGGGCGGATTTAAAAGGTTCTTTTCTAAGGTACAGAAAGAGTATTTTGAAATGCGCTACCACGTAATTTTAGGTAGATTGTTATTTATTCCTATTATAATTCTAGCACTTACCGGAGTTTATCTTTCAGCTGAAAAATTTGAATTGCTCCCGAATTCTTCGGTAAATTATGAGGAAAATAAATCTTTAGAAGAAAGTAAAACGTTTAAAAAGCTTTCGGATATTCCCTTTTTTAAAGAAACAAAGCTTGCTGAAATAAGAAAAGTGGATTTTCCCTTTTCGGAAGATGGCGAGGATTTTTTTCACATTGCTTTAAAAGACAGAGAAATCCAGGTAAACCAATTTAATGGAAACATTGAAGCTAGTGCCCATTACCCTTTTGTGGAGTTTGCTTTGCGATTAAGTTTGACCCTACATACAGGTGAAGGAAACGTTGTATGGTCCATAATTCTACTACTATCCAGTGCTTCCATCATTTTCTTTATGTATTCCGGATTTGTTATGACGTTAAGACGACGCAAAAAACTCATTGCCACTTCTGCTATGCCTGAAAAGGATGAATGTGAGATTGTGATTTTAGTTGGTTCGGAAACTGGAGCAACATTCGATTTTGCAACTAAACTTTATAAGGCGCTTACCAATTCCGGAAAATCAGTTTATGTGTCTGAATTAAACAGTTATACAAGTTTCGCAAAAGCAAAACACATTATAGTTTTAACGGCAACCTATGGCGAAGGCGAACCGCCGACAAATGCACGAAAATTTAAAACGCTTTTTAAGAGCATTGAGCAACCCAACAGAATTTACTATTCCGTAGTAGGTTTTGGTTCCTTGGAATATCCCAATTATTGTCAGTTTGCAATTGAAGTCGATTCACTTTTGAAAACCAAAAAGAAATTGCAGACCGTTTTGCCTCTGTACAAAATTGACAATTCAGACTTTACCGATTTTAAAAAATGGGCGAAAAAATGGAGCGAAGCCACGGGAATTACATTTAAAATAAATCCTACAAAGCCCAAAAAAGAGTTGAAGCAAAATTCTTTTGAAGTAGTTGAACGGACTGAATTAAATATTGACAACACATTTTTGCTGCGTCTAAAGCCAAAGCAAAAAGTGAAATTTACCTCAGGCGATCTGCTGTCGGTTTTCCCAAACCATAGTGAGATAGCCCGTCAATATTCCATAGCGAGATTGGGCAATGAAATTTTACTAAGTATAAAAAAACATGAATTCGGCCGAGGCTCTTCCTTTCTATTTGAATTGGAAAAAGGTGATGTCTTAAGGGCAGCTATTGAGAGCAATCCAGATTTTCATTTTCCGAAGAACACAAATACTGCTGTATTAATAGCAAATGGAACAGGAATAGCACCGTTTTTAGGAATGATGGATGAAAACAAAAATGCTTCCCTAAATCTACTTTGGGGAGGACGTTCAAAAGAATCCTCTAATATTTATAACAATATTATAGAAATTGAAAACTTAAAAAGCTACGATATAACAATACAGAAATGCTTTTCTAGAGAAAAGGATAAGAAATATGTACAGGATTTGGTTATAGCTCAATGCAATTCTATACTAGAAAACATCCAAAAGGAAGGTGTAATAATGATATGTGGCTCCCTTTCTATGCAACACGGAGTACTTGAAGTTTTGGAAAACATCCTTAAGACCCATGGTAGCAGTTTAGATATATTGATCAATAATGGACAGTTGAAAATGGATTGCTATTAAGAGTATTGTTGGTTTTTTTGTTTATTGGATTTGTGTGTTTTTGGGAGCGACCCCCCACTTTCGTACTTCGTCGTTCGCCCTTCAACCCTTGTATTTCATCCTTCAATCCTCGTAACCCCTTCCGGTATCCTATAAAAATATTTTATTTCTATAGAAAAAACATTTAATAGTATTACAAGCACTCGCTAGCGCGAGCGTCCCGCTCGTGATCCCACTTAATTAGGTTTAATAGTTATTTAAAAATACGATTCTAGCCACTCTATAACATCAAGTATAAAACCTTGTATCTAAAGAAACTATAGTGTATTTTTATGTCTGTTGAACAACTAACACCCTAACCAAAATCGCTACAAGTATGTCTTTCACTTTTAAAACCCCATCCCTCCAAAAACTAAAACCCTACCATCTCCTTTTTGCACTACTACTGCTAATAAGCCAAGGCTGTAAAGAAAAAACTGAGAAAGTATCTTCACAAGCAGATTTGCCCGAAAAAGAAATCTTTAGCGTCATCATTGGAGGAACAAAAGTGGGGCATTTAAAAGTGAATCGCGCTGGCGATACGGTTGCAATAGATTATGACTATAAAAATAACGGGCGGGGACCAACCATTGCGGAAACCATAGTACTTGACGCGGCTGGCTTTCCAGTGCAATGGGATATTGCGGGCAATACTACTTTTGGCAACAGCGTAGATGAGCATTTTAAGCTGGACAGCCAGAAGGCGAGTTGGAAAGACGCTTCCGGAGAAGGATCGGCAACTATGGAAAATCCTTCCTTTTATGTAAACCAATCTGGCAGTCCGTATTCGCTCTTTATGATGGCGCGGGTGTTGTTAAATTCAAAAGATCAAACTGTGGCGGCACTTCCCGCAGGAGAGTTAAAACTAACGGAACTAGAGGACATAGAATCAAAATCCGACACTGGCCCATTAAATCTAAAGACCTTTGCCTTAGTTGGTATAGACCTGGATCCCACTTATTTTATTATGGATGAAAAGGATCAGTTTTTTGCTTTAATCTCTCCTAGGTTTATTATAATCAGGGAAGGCTATGAAGGCCAAGAAAAAGAAATGCGACTGTTGGCTGAAAAGTATTCTGCAGAACGCTTTGAAGATTTACAAAAACGCTTTGCATATAAATACGATAAAAACATTCGCATTCGCAACGTGAAAATATTTAATCCAAAAACGTTGGCGCTTACCGATTTGTCTTCTGTAGTGATAAGCGGCGATAAGATATTGAGCATAGAGGCCGCTGATGCCACTGCCGGCGAAAATGAGGTGGAAATAGATGGCAGAGGCGGAACCTTGGTTGCGGGGCTTTATGATATGCACGGCCATATGGGCGAAGACGATGCACTTTTAAACGTTTTGGCCGGGGTTACCTCTGTCCGCGATATGGGGAACAACAACGAGGTGCTGGACAGCCTTATTCAAAAGATAAAAACTGGGATTTTGGTTGGTCCGAATATTACCCGAATGGGATTTATAGAAGGGAAAAGTCCGTTTAACAGCAACAACGGAATTCTTGTGGAGAGCGAAGAAGAAGCCCTTGCCGCGGTGCAAACCTATGCAGATAAAGGGTTTTACGGCATAAAATTATACAACAGTATGAATGGTAAATGGGCGCCTGCCATTGTAAAAAAAGCCCATGCATTGAATATGCCTGTTATGGGCCACGTGCCTGCTTTTTCTACTGCGAATGATATGATAAATGCAGGTTTTGATGAATTGACCCACATTAACCAAACAATGTTGGGTTGGGTGCTGGAGCCGGATGAAGATACCCGTACCTTGTTGCGATTGACGGCCTTGCAACGCTTGCCCGAATTGGATTTAAACAGTGCGCCCGTTCAAAAAACCTTGGATTTAATGGTGCAGCATAAAGTAGCAATGGACCCAACTTTAGCTATCCATGAACTTTTATTGCTTTCCCGAAACGGCGAAACGCAGGCGCGTACTTTAGATTATATAGACCATATGCCCGCCAGTGTGCAACGTGATGCAAAAATGGCTATGGCAAGTATTGCTGATGAAAAGGAAGACAAGGCGTATAGAGGAGCCTATGATAAAATTATTGAGATATTAAAAATGATGAAGGCGCGTGGAATTTTACTAGTGCCTGGCACTGATTTGGGTGGCGCCTTTAACTTGCACAGGGAATTGGAACTTTACCAACAAATTGGCTACACCCCAGCAGAATTATTGAAATTGGGCAGTTATGATATGGCGCAATATCTAGGTCAAAAGGATAGAGGAATTATTGAACCGGGAATGCTTGCCGATTTTTTTCTTGTCCCAAATGATCCCACAAAAGATATTAAGGCAATAAAAACAATTTCCATGGTATCCCGTGGGGGAGTGATTTATTTCCCCAGTGAAGTATATCCAGAATTTGGGATAACTCCATTTGTAGATAAGCCAAAGGTGAAAGAGAATTAAGGATTACATTTGTAAAAGCCTAAATTTTGGGAAAACATCAAAAAATGAAACTTTACACTTCACTACCAAAAACACTCAAACCCTATTATGAAATAGAACTTGAAAAGTACCGCGAGGAATACGCAGGCGGAAATTTGTCGGTTGCTTGGCACCATTTGGAAAGAGCTCACATCCTTGGGCAGCGCTATCCATTTGCCCATAGTTTTGTACACTGGAAAATGTTGCAGTTTGGATTTAAAATAAAGAGCCCAAAGGAAATCATAGGGCAGATACCGCGTCTGGTTTTTGGTGGCATAAAGTCTTTTGTCGGTAAAATTCCAGTGGGAAATCCAGGCGGCGCAAATGTGCCTCCCTTAAAGCCTTTTCCAATAGAAAAAGAGATACAGGATATTTTTATAAATGCAGGAATAAGTTCGGTTCCTACCTAAACGCAAGCCTTCAACTGTCACACTGAGCGCAGTCGAAGTGCACAACCCACAACCCACAACTGAAAACCCACAACCAAAAATATATACTACACTGTAAAAGCCGAAGCCTTTTCAAAAAGCAAGGCTTCCATTCACATTAAGCAAACAGAGATTCCTTTTGGCATTACTCCACACACCTCTGATACTTTGGCTAATCCGGCCGAGTTGTTTTTGGGTTCCGTTTCGTCCTGTATTCTTAAAAACGTGGAACGGTTTTCAGAATTTATGAATTTTGAATACAGCCGTGCCGAAATAACTATCAATGCTACACGATTGGAGAAACCGCCTCGAATGGATGAAATAAATTATGAGTTGCTGATTTATAGCCAAGACAGTAATTTAAATCTCGATCTGCTAAAAAAGAACATCGAAAAGTTTGGAACTATATTCAATACTGTCAAGATTTGTTGCACTATTACGGGTACAATTAAAAAGATCAGTGAGTAAATACTGGAAACGGGCGGAAGTGTATATTGATTATTTTTTGCCCAACCTGAAATTATAATTTCTTTCCTTCGACCAAAGCGGCGCAAAGACTTTTAATCAATTAAACACACACTATGAAATTTAGCCTACTAACAGCAATCCTATTAAGTATTTTCTTTATTTCCTGTAAAGACAAACCACAGGCAGAAATCCCTCAAGCAATCGCACCTGAAATAAATACGCCAACTTTTCAAAACAAAGGGCATGAATTGGTTTATACTATGGTGCAAAAGGTGGGCAATTATGATTCATTGGCAAAGAAAAAGGATGTGGTTTATACATATACTTACCAAACACCAGATGGGAAGGCTGATATTTCAACAGAGAAATACCTTTTCGATGGGGAGCTGTCTTATGGCGAATACATCAAGCACGAGCGAACTTTCGATGACTTGAAAGGTAAAATAAAGCAGGGGTTTGACGGGAGTGAATATTGGCTTAAACACGATGGAAAACTTCTAAATGATACTACGCGATTAAAACGAGTGGCTTTTAATAGACCAACCAATTTTTATTGGTTTGCGATGTTTCAAAAGCTGTTGGATCCAGGGGTGAATTATGAATATATGGGCGAAGAAGCAGTAAATGACAAAGCGTATGATGTTGTAAAAATCAGCTTTGATAACATTGACGATAAGCCTACTGATGTGTATCAATTATACATAAATAGAAATACTTCCCTGGTAGATCAGTTTCTGTTTAGTGTGGTTGATTTTGGAGTAATGGAAACACCATACCTGATGCAGCTTCAATATGAAAATGTCGATGGAATATTGATTCCAACAAAGCGGCGCTACAAAAAATCTACTTGGGAGGCAGAGGTTAACGAGGAGCATTGGATAAAAGTAACTTGGACTGACATTAAGTTTAATAATGGTCTCAGTAGTGCTGATTTTAAGAAGTAAAGGCGGTATAGTAGAACCCACAACCCACAACCCACAACCGACAACCGACAACTGAAAACCCAAAACCGCCCTCAATACTTCTTACCGAAATAATATACTCGCACTCTTAAAACTAATAATCATAGTATTGAACTGACCAATAAAGTCCTGGCCCAGATTGCCGTGGAGATTGTCAGTAACTCCTATTTTTTCTGGAAATAGCCGTATGCTTTTTAGGGTCGCCTCTGCTTTGCCCACTGCTAATTTCACGTCTTTAAGTATATAACCCGTTAATGCTACTTGTCCCCCAGCACCACCAGTGCTGAGGTCTGTTTTGTTGTAATTTTCCTTAATCTCATTCTGATATTTCTTATAGAATTTTGAATAAAGCGAAGTGGTTTGCGCTCCTGTGTCAAAGTTAAAGCGCAGCTTATCGTTTTTATACTTTACGCTTATTAAGGGCATATATTCATCATAGGCTAAATTATTTAGATGATAATCCGTTGGTTTTTTCGGTATATACAGGGTGTCCTTGGTTAATTGTA
>JBLXDA010000034.1:0-16481 GCA_048264505.1 Aequorivita sp. | reverse complement strand
AGATGCCGTTTTACAGCTTATGGACGTTGATGCCGACAGGGCTACTGTATATAGGATACTGAATCGTTTTTGTAAGGATGGAATAGTACATAAAATAGTGGCAGATGATGGAAAGCAATATTTCGCCATCTGTGATAGCTGTGAAGGCCTGCCTCCCATTCCTGCAAACCATTTTCATTTTAGGTGCACCCTATGTGAAACTATTGAATGTCTTGCTGAACCAATTATATACTCTCTGCCCGATAACTATATTGTCCAACAAACGAATTGTATTCTTGTGGGGGTTTGTAAGGACTGTAGATAGAATGGGAAGGCACACGCAGGCCCTTGGATTTTATTGTTAAATTTATGTGGCCTAGAAAAAGTAAAAAACACCACAATTCCCCCTTTTACCATTTTAGAATCAAATCGTCTTTTGCTAGTTACCATTTTCACATATAAAAATCTTTGCTTTAGCCTGTATGCTTTAGGCTTTAGGAAAAATAAATATTCTAAAACTCCAATAACCTATAATTCAGATGACAGCAAATAAACAGACAGTTACTACATATATGGAAGAGTTTCGGAAGAGCGACCACGCCCAGATTCTATCGTGTTTGACAGATAATGTGATTTGGGAAATGCCCGAGGCCTTTTATATGGACATGGGCTTTAGGCTGACTAATCAATGATGAAAGAGATGGATACGTGATTTATACAACGAAATAAAAGTATAGAATTCAATTAAATAAATCCTTGTGTTTGTTCCTCAGCCTATCAAATTCTAAATCAAAACAAGCAAATTCTAAATCATCTGGAGGGAATTAATTAGTTTCGTATACATTCGTTAATTAAATTCACGAGTATGCGGCTATTGATTCTTGTAGTTATTCTATTTTTAAATATCACAAATCTTCTTGCGCAGGATAGAATAATAGATAGTCTGCAAAACAAACTTACTGCTGCGGAAAACAATCTAGAAAAGGCAAAACTCTATAACGCAATTTCCCAACAATACAAGTACACCAATCCCGATAAAATGTTGCAGTTTGCACTAGAAGCCTTTAAAATATCGGAACAGGAGCAGCTAAAGATAGAAATGGGAAATGCCTATCTAAATATGGGTACCGCCCATATTATTTTGGGTGATTATCAAAAAGCGATGGATCACTTTGTATGGGGAAAATCTATTTTTGAAGAACTGCCAAAAACATCCCAAACCTCCAATGAAATTGCCCAAGGAATTGCCAGAACCTATGGCAGCATGGGTATTGTTTTATCCGAACAAAGCAATTATACCAAGGCACTTCAATACTACCTAAAGGCTGCGAGGGTATATGAAGAATTGGAAGACAAGGGCCAAGCCGCCAAAATCTACAATAATATTGGGGTAGTTTACAAAGCACAATCCGACAATCAAAAAGCCTTAGAATATTTCCTAAAAGCATTGCAAATCCAGCAAGAGCTAAAAGCACCCAACGTGGGGATTACCCAAACCAACATCGCAAACATTTATTATAAAGACGGGAAACTGGATGAAGCCTTTCAATATTATACCGCGGCAAAAAGTAGTTTGGATACCTATCCCAACACCCGGGCATTGGGAGAATGGTATAATAGCATAGGCGCCTATTACCAGTCACGCGCATATCCGGAAATGGCACTGGAAAACTGGCAAAATGCCATAACCACTTTTGAGGGTATGAATGACAAATTTGGCTTGGCAGATACCCACCTACTCTTGGCTGAATTTCACAACCGCCAAAACAACAATACAAAAGCACTGCAAGCCGCCAACAACGCTTTAAATTTGGCAAAGGAAACTGCTGTATTGGAACAGCTGGTGGTAGCAGAAAAAGTACTGAGCGATATTTATTATAAAACGGGAAATGCCGATCAAGCCCTGTTCCATTTTAAAAGATATAGCACTGCCAAGGACAGCCTTCATAAAAAAAACGATGTGCGAAAAGCAGTTGAAGCCGCTATGAACTATGAATTTGAAAAGAAGGAACTACTGCAAAAGGAAGAAAACCAAAAACGGGAATTATTGATAAAAGAAGAGGCAAAAAGCAATAATCTAAAGTTGCTTTTTGGGGCATTGATTGGCCTATTGCTTTTTGGGATGGGTTTCTTGATCTACAACCGCTACCAATTAAAAAAAACACTCACCCTTCAAAAAGAATTGGCAGAATACGAGCAAAAGGCCTTACACCTGCAAATGAACCCACATTTTGTATTTAATTGCCTGGGCTCCATATCAAGCTTTATTGTTCAAAATGGTACTGATAGCGCCATAAAATACCTTTCAAAATTCTCAAAATTGATGCGGTTGACTTTAGAGTATTCAAAGGAATCGCTTATTCCTATAGATAAGGAAATTGAAAGTCTTCAAAATTATTTGGAATTGGAACAACTTCGGTTCAACGATAAGTTCAGTTTTAGCATCACAAAAGATCCAAACATTGAGGACGATGTGGCACTTCCGCCTTTATTGATTCAGCCTTTTATTGAAAACGCCATTATTCATGGCGTGGTTCCGAAAAATGAAAGCGGCTGTATTTCCATCAGCTTTTCAATTTCAAATTCATCCTTACAGTGTACTATTGTTGATGACGGCGTAGGGATAAATCAATCCAGAAAAAACAAGAAGGATTTGGTGTTGGCACATAAATCCATGGCCCTGGGAATTATAAAAAAACGATTGGAAATGATTTCAGAGGCCACCTCAAAAGAAGCCAGCATAGCCATTGAGGAAATGGAAAACGGGGATGAAATAACCGGTACAAAAATAAAATTAAAACTGCCTTTACAATATATCGGCAGTTAACTAAACGCATTTGAAACAATTTATGATTAAGGCAATTTTAATAGACGACGATAAAAATTTAAGGGAGGGAATGAAAAAACTCCTCGCCCTATTTGCACCCAACATAAAAATAATTGGGGAAGCAGATAGCGTAGCAACTGGCGTTGAGGCGATAGACCGCTTGCAACCACAGGTTGTCTTTTTGGACATACAATTGAATGATGGTACCGGATTTGATATTTTGGAAAAAGTGGCTGAAAAAAACAAAACCATCACCTCGAATATCGTATTTATTACCGCCCACGAACAGTATGCAATCAAAGCTTTTAGGTTTAGCGCGCTGGATTTTTTGCTGAAACCCGTAGATCCTGAAGAATTACAAAAGGTTATTGAAAAAATTGAAACGGTGGTCGTAAAGAAAAACGACTTTTCGCATATAGATTTGTTGCTTGAAAACATTCGTAAAAATGTGGACAATTTTAAACGCATAGCGCTGTCAACCCAAGACGGAATACATCTTTTTGACATTAGCGATATAATACGTTGCGAAAGTGAGGATAATTATACCAAATTTTATATTAACGATCATAAACCCATATTGATTTCAAAAACCTTGAAGGAATACGAAGAGCTTTTGGCGCAACACAATTTTGAACGCATCCATCAATCACATTTAATAAATCTTAATTATTTAAAGTCGTATATAAAAAAAGATGGCGGCTATGTGGTTATGGAAGATGGAAGCCGATTGCCCATTTCGCAACGAAAAAGGGAACGCTTGCAAAACATTTTAAAAGCGATGTAAGCGAATTCTAATTGAAAATTGGCGTATGCTCATTCACCTATTAAATACTGAAAACACTTAATTACATTTATTGAAAATTAACCATTATGAACAAAATACTACTCTTTCTCTTATTAACTACTGGTTTAGCCAGTGCACAAATCGTAAACATTCCCGACGTATCATTTAAAAATGAATTGATTAGTGATGGCGTTGATACAAACAGCGATGGAGAAATCCAAGTTTCCGAAGCGTTGGCGATTACTTCAATATCGCTGCAATCCTCAAATATCGTAAACATAACGGGAATTGAAGCTTTTGTAAATTTAACGAGCTTTCAGAGTGACCCAAACCAGGTTCCAACAATAGACTTTTCAACTAATGTAAATTTAGTTTCGATTAGTATCCAAGCTGCCATTCCACCAAATGTAGGCCCCTTAACTTCAATAAATATTGATTCCTGTGTTGCTCTGGAAAACCTGTTGGTATCCTCATCCTCCATTACCGCATTGGACCTTGGTTCAAACGTTAACCTTACTTCCCTGTACATAGCAGTAAACCCATTGTTGGAAACCGTCTTCCTTAAAAACGGTAGCGATGAAAGCGCAAACATGGATTCCGGAAGCTGGATGGAAAATTGGTTGTCCGCAAACAACCCAAGCCTGCAATATGTATGCGCCGATGATTTTCAAACTACCGAAATCCAACAATTTGCAGGAACCGATTATCCGGTAAATTCATATTGTACCTTCCCTCCAGGTGGTGATGTAAACACCATTACGGGAGTAACAAAATTAGACGATGAAGGCAATGGATGCGATTCAGGCGATAGCACCATACCATACACAAGTTTCAATATAGAATTTAATGGCAATCCTTCCAATGCAATTGCTTACAGTAATGCCGCAGGAGTTTACAATGTATATGCCGGCGAGGCGGGCACCTACACCCTATTGCCAAATTTGGAAAACCCTAATTATTTCAATATTAGCCCCTCCTCTGTAGATATAAATTTCCCTGTTATTGATAATAGCAGTGTAACCCAAGACTTCTGCGCAGAAGCAAATGGAGTTCACCCCGATCTTGAAGTAGTAATCGCCACGGCTGTACATGCAAGACCCGGCTTTGATGCGACCTATTTGCTAGTATATAAAAATAAAGGAAACCAACCCCTTTCGGGAGATGTTCAATTTAATTATCCCGAAGACACCATGGATTTTGTGTCTTCAAGTACAACTCCAGATTCGCAGGGAAATGGAACAATGACCTTTAATTTTACCGACCTGCAACCGCACCAAACCGAAACCGTTGAGATAGTTCTTGCAGTAAATGGTCCAATGGATACGCCTCCAGTAAATATTGGCGATGTCTTACAACTTAACGCCCAAATAAACCCTGTGGCGGGAGATGAAATGCCAAATGATAATCTTTTTACCCTTAACCAGACAGTAATTGGCTCTTTTGATCCTAATAATATTGTGTGTTTGCAAGGAGATGAAGTGCCCACAAACTATATTGGAGATTTTCTTCATTATATTATAAATTTTGAAAATACGGGTACTGCCCCCGCAGAGAATGTTGTAGTAACTATGGAAATAGATGCTGACGACTTCGACCCAACATCTCTTCAAATACTTAATATTTCCCACGACGTACAAATAATAGTAAGGAATGGTATAGCAGAGTTTCATTTCCAAAGCATCAATCTTGACACAGGGGGCCACGGAAATATCCTTCTTAAAATGAAAACCAAAAGTGACTTAAACATATCAGATATCGTGGGCGCAAAAGCAAATATTTACTTTGATTACAATTTCCCGGTAGAGACCAATGAAGCAGAAACCTCATTCAGGGTGCTGGGTGTAGAAGAATATAACAGCTTAAAAATTGTAATATACCCAAATCCAGCCTATGGTTTAATAAACATTCAAGCTGCTTCTGTTATAAAGAATATCGGCATCTACGATCTTCAAGGAAGATTGATTGACACAAGCACAATAAATAATCAAAATACTGAACTGAATATTTCAGCCTTAAAACCTGGAGTCTATTTCCTATCTATAGATACCCAAACCGGTACTGTCTTTAAAAAGTTCATTAAGTATTAGTTAGTAAATTGATATACTGATTAGAAGTTGAGTAAATGTGAGGGCAAGATGTTTCCTAGAAACATCTTGCCTTTTTTTAATACCGATTTCAGGCTTTTAAGGTATGTTTCATTTTTATCAGTGACCACTGCAAATATGAAATCACCTATTCTTTCTTTAGGCTGTAAGATATAGTCCAACCATCCAATTGCTAATTGTTCATTGCTAATTGTTAATTGAAAAAAACCAGGGAGAATACCAAATATAAGAAAATATATTGCAGTCAACAAGGCATTCATGTTGGGTCGTTCCGACCACACGAATGCTTAGTTATTGGCTGTAGTTTTTTTATTTCGTATTTAAAATTCAGAACATTAAATCCGTAAAAAGTCAATTTTTGATTTGCTGTAATTTTTCCGTTTTCTGATGATACGATTAAACTGTCTTTAAAAGACTTTATGAACTTAGTCCATAAATTTCCATTTTTATCCTTTAGTAAAAAGTAAAACCCGCAATCTCCAATTTTTCTTCCTGCTGATTTTAAAATCAATTCGCCATTTTCACCAACAACTGGCTGTAAAATTACCGTTGCACTTCCGTGTGGTAGTGGAAAAATAGCTTTAATGCAAACTTTTCCATTGGGAATTTTGCAAGTTTCATAAACACCTGAATAAACTACTTGATTTGTTTGTTTAAATCTCCTTAACCAAATTGTTCTTTTTACTTTCTCAGTAGTTTTGTCGGTTAGTTGAATAATTTCGCTATTCATTTCTTGAGAGTTTTTATTATTTCTCAAAGGAATGTTTAGTTGTTCAAGTCTCTTGCTAAAAAGGAATTTTAATAAATATCCGAAAACTAGAAAAATAGGATTCCATATTGTTGTCAAGTAAAGTTCATAATTACTTGTATTTTCATAAAAATCAATGACTTTTTTAGAAAGTCTATTTTTTTCAGAAGAAGGCAAATTTAGTTGTTCAATCGATTTTAAAAGTCCTTTGTTTTTACTGGATTTAGAGACTAATAAATTTTCATTTTCTGCTAATTGATTAATAAATATTTCCCCAATTCCGTTGGTTTTTCCAAATGGACCCAAAAGCCATTTGTATTCTTGGGTATTAATTTTTTTGCCAAACAAAATAACCCATTGCTGTGTAACCCAATCCTGAAAATTTTGTTTAATCGAGGCAAATCCCATTTTCAGTCAGATAATTTAGTATAATTTTCTTTGCCTTTCCAATTTCCGAATTCAGATAGTGGCTTAAATCTCAAAGTTGTAAATTCAAAGTGAAAGTCTTTTCGTTCTCTTTCTTTCATTGCATCAGAATGTCTTTTTGGTTTAGGGATTTTACTATGGCCGTGAACCATTTTTTCCATTTCTTCTACGTTTTTCCATATTGAGAAAGTTGAAACGGTGTTTGGGAACTTAAAAGAAGCAAGTGATAATAATATGCTCGGATGGTCTCTTACTAATTTTTCTACTGGTCTTCCCCAATGTAAGAACCTTGGAATTGCAAGAGGTTTCATTCGAGCAATGGTTACTGCGACAACAGGTGAGTTTGAATTTTCTAAGGTTTCTTTTTGTTTAGGAATTTTGTAACCTTTTATTTTTCCCCAATCTCTCATAAAACCTAATCGAACGTGCCAACCTTTTTTGATTAATTTACCAAATTTGTCATTATTCAAGAAGTTATCTAAGTCTTTTTCACTTTCCCATTGTGCAAATATTGCAATATCTCCTATTAAAAATCGATTAGTAGAGAAAATATGCGAACCTAAAGTCATTGAGGTCATATATTCGGAATAAATAAGACCTTTGGTTTTCTTGTTTATTAACTTTAAAAATAAACCTTTAATCGCAGTCCAAGTTGGAATTTTTACAAGATGAAAAGAGGATATGCTCATTTTTGGATTGGAAGTTTCTTTTTTTGTTGCGATTTTCAAATTACAGCCAACGTTTGGTGTATGGTTAGTTGCGTGGTTCGCAACTAATTTAGTAAACAAATACTTGCCAGAGGAAATTCCGAAGGAACTTTCGTGATGAGCACTATCCAAAGCAATTAATTATACACGGCTTAAGTTTGATTTTCACTAAATCAGTTAACTTTAAGTACTAATCAGAAAGAACAAAAGAGCGGAGTAAGGTTACTATATACGGTGAAGCTTTTAGACTTCGGCAACATTGATAATCCCCGCTCTTTTACTACTTACATCACGTTCAGTTCTGTGAGGCCTAGACCTCGTTTTCAAGTTGTTGTGACCCAAGTAGCAGGTTCTTTCATAAATTATTTTCCTATGAATAAATATAAGGAAACTTTTGGAGTCGACATCAGCAAGGATGTCTTTGATGTGCATGGCAGTGCCAGTGGACACAACCAGTTCAAAAATGATGCAAAGGGGTTTGCTTCTTTTTTAAAGGAAATCCCAAAAGAATCACTGGTAGTGATGGAAGCCACAGGCTATTACCATTACAGGCTCGCACAGTTTCTTTACCAAAACAAGGTCGTGGTATCGGTAGTTAACCCTTTGTCGGTAAAGCGTTTTATCCAGATGAAACTTGCCAAGGTAAAGACGGACAAGAGCGATGCCAAGGCTATTTATGACTATGCGCTGGCCAATGAAGTTCCGCTTTACAATGCCCTTACAGATGTGCAGGCCGAGTGCTTGCAACTGTTTCGTTTAATGGATAGTTACCTAAAAAAACGCACTGCCACTAAGAACAAAATGCATGGTGAGGAAACCTTGGGAATCCCGTCAAAGTTTGTGTACCGTTCTTTAAAGCGGGATAAAGGACACTTGGACAAAGAGCTTGCTGGAATAGAAAAACGCCTGCTTGAATTGGTAAAGCAAGAGCAGCAGCAACAGCTGACGCTTTTGCAGACCGTTCCTGGCATAGGTGCCAAGACAGCTCTATTTTTAATTGTAATTACCGATGGCTTTTCTAAGTTTGAGACGGGAGCACAACTTTGCAGTTACGTAGGCATTACCCCCACCATCCGTGAATCTGGAGCCAGTGTGCGCGGTCGTAGCAGGATCAGCAAGGTTGGCAATAAGAAACTTCGGAACCTCTTGTTCCTTTGCGCCTTCAATGCATGCAAGTGCAACAAGGCGTGCCGAGCACTTTACCAGCGCATCGTAAACAAAGGGAAGAGTAAGAAGCTCGCGCTCATAGCAGTTGCAAATAAGCTTTTGAAACAGTGTTTTGCAATCGCAAAATCTGGGTTGCCCTATGATGCAGGATTTGTTTCGGTGCTTGCGGTAAAATAATTGGAATTTTAAAAAAAAAAATAGCTTACAGATCTGTTTTTTCAATCTGTAAGCCTAAAATAATAGTGTCAAAAATTAATAAAGAAAAGTGTTGTTTTTTACCTCAGTTCTTTGTTGTAGCACGTTTTTTATTTTAAAGTGTTATAGAATTCTTCTGGATTTGTAATAAACATATGAGCTCGAGATTCTTTAATTAATTCAGCTAAACTTTCAATTTTTGGTTCGCTTAAATTTCCGTTTTCGTCCATTAAAATCCATTTATTCCGGTCACATAATTCCAACATTCCATTTAGGAAATCCAAATTTGTATCTCTCAAATCTGTACGAAATCTAAAATCTTCTATATAATTTTCTTTATCATCATAGTCAACGCTCAAATCGTGGTCATATTCCGATTTTTCAGTTTTCCAACTCGTTCCACCATTATATTCCGCACGAGTAATAATTTTGTCAATATCATTTCTTAATTCTGAAATATTTACTTGAATGTCTTTCCACCATTTGGTTGAAATCGCATCTTCAAATTCAGGTTCAGATGCTTCATTCAGTTCAAAGTTATAATTCTCCCAATATTTTTCCCATTCAGCGTGTTTGATTTTGAGCTTTTTTGGAATTCCGCCATATTTGTTTTCAATCGGCTTTTTTGGAAGTACAAATGTTAGAAATTGGTATGTTGCCATTGGGTTTTTCTTAAATGTGCTACAACATGTGTATATACGACATGCCTATTGCTGCTATACCGCACATGTACGCAATTAGTTTTTTTATAACCTCAAATATAAGTCAATACATTATTTATTCATTACGAAAAACCGTAACAGCGTACATTTTAACTGGTAAGAATATCAAATATAAATCTTTTTGCTTTAGACTTTAAGATATAGTCCAACAATCCAATTATCTAATTGCTAATTGTTCATTGCTATTTGTTTATTGATAATTGAAAAAATCGGGGAGAATACCAAATATAATAACTTTTGCTATAGGCTATAAGCTTTAAGCAAAAAGCAAAACTAAACCATCCAAAATCCCAATTGTCAAATTGTTCATTTCATACCTCCGGCCTACCGAAAAGTTGCCGTATTAAATTTGAAGTGAAGGAGCCGTAAAATTTTAGGCTGTTTGAGGGCCTCGCCCGAGTTCCTAAAATGCTTGTCTCCGACGAGCAAAGCGAGAGGAAGACAGAGCGAAAATTTAGGCAACTTTTCGTAAGCCTTGATTTTTTTGTTTAGCTCGCCGCTATTACATTTGATAAAGCGGAGCTCGTGAATCTCCTAAAGTCGATTTCTTTTTTGGGCAATGCCAAAAAGAATGCACCTTTCCCTCCAATTACGGAAAACCATACGAGTGAGCTTTAAAATCTGAGCAATACAAAATATAAAGATTTTGGAAATATATTTTCAACCATTACTCTTGCCCGGCAAGTAATAATCCACCATAAATACATTTTTACAAATGGGAAGATTGTATCCAACTCCCTTACTTTTTAATTATTTTTTTGAAGGTTACTTTATCTTGATCATTGAAAATCTTCATAAAATATAGGCCTGACCCTAAAGCATCCACATTAATAATTTTTAGACCATCAGCATTTCTAAATATCATAATTTCTTGCCCTAGATTATTGTATAAAATAACTTTGACAATAGAAAATTGTGATTCTATATATAACTGTTTGGACGTTGGGTTGGGATAGATTTTTATAGCATCTAGCATTACCTCATCATAGCCTAATTCAGGATCAGCATAAATGTTAAATTCGCCTATTGCAAAACATTCATTTGTAACATTGGTAAGTCTTGTGTATATAGTTTGTGGATTAACAAGGTTTACATAATTTGTTGGTGTTGCTATTGGGTTAGTACCTACTGTTGCGTCTGCAAAACTCTCATAAAAGCTAACCTCTAAGTTGGTTTGGGTTCCTATAATTTCAGGAATTTTAAAGGTAAGATCAAAATTAGCAAATCCATCTCCGTTTGTATCTATAACTATCAGATCGGTAACAGGGACAGTTACTGGCGTATTTACAACTACCAAATCCAAAGAAACGATGCTATAACAGGAAGTTATTGTAGAACCTACTCTAGCAAATATTGTTTGAAAATTTGGAATTACGTTTAGGTAAGGTCCTATCAAGGGGTTAACACCGTTATTTGCATCTATCAGAGTTTCGTGATAACTAATTGATACATTCGGTTCACCATTGATAATTTCGGCGTTCTTATCGGTCAATATAAATTGCGCAAACCCATCATTATCATCATCACATATTTCTAAGGGTGTTGGCACCATAGGAGATGGTTTAGGCAGTACAATAAGATTGAAGTTTGTAGTATCAAATTCGCTATCCGAAAGGCGCTCTAGGCGAGGGTAAATAGTTTGGGGATTGGCTAGGTTTGGATACGCCGTAGCATCAACAATAGGGTTTACACCATTTGTTGCATCGGCTAAAGTTTCATGAAAGGTAATAGCAAAACTGGTAGGGTCTTGGGCGCCTAGAATATCAGCATCATTTTGGGTAAGGTCAAATATACCAACGCCATTATCACTACAGATTTCAAGATCCGGAGGTTGATTTGCAATCACAGGAAGCAAAGGCTCCACTACAGTAGTAGTAACCGTATTAGTGGATATGGGCAGATTAAAATCGAAATAAATATTGGCACTACTAGACATAGACTCACCTATAGTAATCCCTGGCTTCGGTTTTATTTTAAACTGAATATAACCGTGGGATTCCGGCTCGTTTGTGGTTGAATCTGGAAGATTGATATTATTAAAGGTGAAGGTCACCTGATTTTCATTCCGAATGAGAACACTTCCCGTGTGGCTTAAATTTTGAAGCTGAAAAGTGTTCCAATCAAGATTGGGATCTATTTGATTAGTCACTTTAATATTAATTGCAGATGCAGTTCCTGTATTTTGGAATCTGATAATGTAATGCAAAAACTTGTCCACATCTTCTAGAAAGATTTCTTCACCCTCCAACACCCTAATATCATTAGGATCGTATGAACCCACCACAGTTTGATTTAACTCAAACGAATTATCGTATTCGGTTTCATCGCCTACAGTTGGGTCAATATTTGCAGTGAAATGTAATATATCATCATTTTGATTAATAGGTGGTGGCGATACGTTGAATTCCAAATCTATAGTTCTGGTTTCAAATGGACTCAAGTTCAAATAATCAAACGTAATAGCATTTGCCGATTGTGAAGCTACGGGTTCACTTGCAGTAAGGAAGGTCATATTTGCGTCCTGATAGAACAAGGTTACGCTTCCGCTCAAGGTTGTAGTTCCTACATTGTTATACACTATTTGGTATCGTGAATCAAAACCCGGATTGGCCATATTCAAAGGGAATAAAGTAATGTTTAGATCATTGGCCGTAACATTTGGTTCCAAACAGAAATCTGCGATGTCTATTTCACCAGAAGCAGTGAATGTAGAATTGTGCGAAAGCGGTGATGATTCATAATAATTGATATTCTCTAAGTGAGTGGTGAATATTCCCTGAGTTGGAAACAATTGATATAATCCAGATGAAAGGGTAAATGTGGCAAAAGTATCGGATCCATTGGAGGTAACTGCCATAATATTTGGAAGGACCGGAAGTGAGTTGTCGCAGGTACCGCCAGTAGTATTAAGACGCACCACCCCTCTAATCTCATTAAAAGTTTCCCCTAGATTTTCATACCAGGCAATTTTGCTGTCATACCATGAAGCTGAAGCGATGTCGAGGTCGCCATCACCATCAATGTCGCCATAATGCAATGCACGTGGATGTGAACTTGTTTGGGAAATAATTTGTTGGGTGCCAAAAGTGCCTTGACCATCTAGATTGGCATACCAGGCTACAGCTCCATTTGCAGCCTGTCGAGAGGTGATTATATCAAGATCCCCATCATTATCAACATCTAGCATATAGCCAGCATTCATCCCCTCATTGTGAACATTATTAGGGGCGCCAAAGGTTCCTAAGCCATCTGTATTTTCGTACCACAAAACGCTCAAGCCTTGCGTAGACATAACGTCTTTATCACCATCGCCATCTATATCGCCAGTATGTACTGAAGTACCTGTATTTGCACTTGCATTTATTATTATCTCTGGACCAAAATTACCCTGACCATCAAGGTTTTTATGCCAAACTACCTTATTATCCGAATTATAAATAATTAGGACATCAAAATCGCCATCACCATCTAAATCATCGGCAAAAGCTCTACTTTGATCGTAGAGAGTTGAGTTCGCAATAACATCCTGCACTTCAAAACTTCCGAGCCCGTCTGTATTTTTATACCAAAGTATTTCAGATACAGACGCACCGCTATTTTTTGCCACAAGAAGATCTAAATCTGTATCACCATCTAAATCTACAGCATATACCGTAGTGCCCCCAATTATGGTTTCCTCAATTACGCGCTGTACAAAATTACCTTGTCCATCGGTGTTTTCATACCACGCTAATTTAGTTTGTGCACAATTTATTATGTCCAAGTCGCCATCATTATCTATATCTTTTGCAATAAGGGAATTTTGAAATGCAAATGCAGGAATTCCAGGGTTATCTGAAATAAGGATTTGATCGCTGAAATAGCCCACTCCATCTAAATTTTTATACCAGATCAACTCATTATCCCATCTAGAGGATGTCAATAAATCGTTGTCTCCATCTCCATCTAGATCGGCAATATACATGGACTCGGGATTTTCTGGGAAATCATTTAGGTTAAAACCCTCAGAAAAATTACCAGTTCCGTCTGTATTTTCATACCAACTTATCATCTCGTCGCCCCCAGATGTAGCGAGTAAATCAATATCTCCATCATTGTCCAGATCGGCTGCAGAAACAAAATTTACAACAATACTATTTGTAGTAACAATGTGTTCAACCCAAGTAGTACCTAAATCGTCTGTATTTTCATACCATGAAATTTGATTTGTACCTGGAAAAACCACTGCTATATCTGTATCCCCATCACCATCAAAGTCTGCAGGATAATGCGAAGTAGAGAAGTTGCCAGGACCAGTATTTGCTATTAAATGACTAGCCCCATATGTGCCCTGCCCATCTACGTTTTCATACCATTTAAGCGCATCGTCTGTAAGCGAAGATCCTACCACATCTAAGGCGCCATCGCCATCAAAGTCTGCTACACTTATAGTGCGAGCATTCTCTATAGAAACGATTAATTGCTGAGCGCCGAAGGTTCCAAAACCATCGGTATTTTCATACCAAGCCAATGTGCCGTCATTGGCGGAAGATGAAAGTATGTCTATATCGCCATCATTGTCAATATCTCCAGCCGCGATTTCGTGAGTGTTATCGGCAAGAAGGGTAATGTCCTGTATAGTTCCAAAATTACCAGCTCCGTCTGTATTTTCAAACCAACCAACGCGATCAGCTCCCGCAAATCCTACAATTATGTCGAGATCATTATCGCCGTCCAAATCGGCACTAATCAAATCGATAGGGTAATCAAAACCTGAAACAATAATTTGAGGAGCAGCAAAAGTTCCTAATCCATCGGTGTTTTTATACCAAAAAACAGTATCGGTAGCAGATGAGGCAGCAACAATATCTATATCCCCATCTCCATCCAGATCGGCGGCATGGATCGATTCGAGTGAGGGAATATTTGTAGCTATGAATTCTATTTTAAAATTCCCTTGTCCGTCATAATTTCGAAACAGGGTGATGGTTCCATCAGTTCTTGAGGAGGCCAGTACGTCTAAATCGCCGTCACCATCAATATCAACAGCAAAAACACTATTGGCACCTTCGGCAGAAAAGGTCTCGTCTGAGATGAGGTGTTCATTAAACCCAATTTGGGAAATTCCCTGTGCCCCAATAAGGCAAAAAAAAATAAATAGTATTCTAATTTTCATTGACTTTAATTTTTTTTTCAAAATAATTTAATCGTCATTGCAATTGACGGCTTTATATTATTGTTCATTAGAAGTGCAATATATTAAAATTTTGTTAATGCCCATGCCATCTTTGGAGTTCACTATACTATTTTAAGGAGTAATTAGAATTACTTTCTCCTTAAACCTAGGGTTTCATAACAAACAAACATTTTAAGCGAGGGGGCTCGGAAAAGAATGTAAATCAATCCACCCACAAGCAATGCCGTAAAACTTCCAAAAGCCATTTGTCTTTTCATCTAACCAAATTCCGTTGAAGGTGCAAATTAGAGAAGGTGGCAGAAAACTATTTACGGTTTTCCGTAATCAAGGGCTTTTTTTATATTATAAAGAAAAGGAACAGCCTATTATATGCAAAAATGAAGTGAATTGCATTACAAATTCAACAATAAATAGACACGCTTTTCAAAAGCGCGCCAGCGAAAAGAACACACTAAATTTTATTGACTATACTCGTGGTAAAAAGAAACCCTTAATACATTTCATATTGCGAATACAAACTTGCAAATGACTTTTTTTCTGAACACCAGCGCCGGGAAAAGCAGGACCACCTTCAATAAAAACACCTCTTGTAGTGTCAAATTCTTTAATTGAGGTATTTTCATCTCCTTGTATTTCTTCTTTAATTTTTTGATGAAGATATTCAATCACCGCGCAGTCCAATTCTCTTATCAACTTATCTTTGTGCTCATCTTCCTTAACATCTTTATTTTTTGGAAGTAATTTACCGATTTGTGAAAAGTCCTTTTCCATTAATTCATAATAATCAGAAAGGATTTTTATAAATTCACTATCAATTAGGTCGAGGCAATAATCTAAAGTAAACACGACACCGATAACAGAGGCTTTTTTGATCTTTCCTCTTTTCTGTTTATCCTTTGCCCACTCTAGCGCCCTATCATAGTTATTTTCCCAAATGTAAAATCTATGGCCAAGCCAGTCAAAAGGTTTTTCACTGATTTTTATATTTTTCGGTCTTGTAAGAAGTTGGTCCCTAACAGACTCATCGCAGCCGTGAAATCCAATTAAGATATTAGACCGGAAGCTGTACATTTTTAGGGTTCAGGAACAGAAAGAACTCTTTTTAAATTAGGAAAAGCCTTAGTCATCTTACCCTTTTTAGTAATTATTCCTGCAGAACTTAAAGATGCAATAGCAGCTTCATTTGAAGAATTTTCTCGTTTCAATTTCCTTGCTAAGGCAAGAAGCAATGATGTTTGTTCTTTTTCCATGGTAAGGGAAGGAATTATAATGCAAATTTACAAAAATTATTTTATTCAAATTTTTTCTAAATAGGAAACTTTACGGAAAACCATAACAGCCTGCATTTTAAACGACCCCCTACGCATAAAGATTCGGTAGTTAAAGGGGTCACCTACGTTATTTACAATAACATATCCCTACGCTGAAGCTTCGGAATACTATGTCGGCGACCGAGGGGAGAATACCAAATATAATAATTTTTGCTATATGCTGTAGGCTGAAGGCTGAAGGCTGTAAGCTTTAGGCTGTAGGCTGTAGGCTTTTGTGAATGGGTGAATATGTGAGTATGTGAATGAGGGAGTTCTCAGTTTTGGGTTCTCAGTTTCTGGGTTGTGGGCGGAGCCGTCTACCCCACGGTTAGTCG
>JBLXDA010000033.1:0-17216 GCA_048264505.1 Aequorivita sp. | reverse complement strand
GACAAACAGCATTCACTCTATGTTTCCAATGAGGGGCAGGTAATTTTGGTGAAAAAAGTTGATGAGAAAAAGGAAAAGCCGTACCTCAATTTATATACTTGGAACACAGCCGAAAACACGGTTTCCTCTACTTCCCTAAAACAGCAGGACGATTATCAAATCCCACAATTTGAAGGGAAATTTCACGAAGGCAATTTTTACTTTTTAGCAATTTTGACCTATGAAAAATCAAGCAACTTCGGTCTGAAGATCGATATGAATGGACGAAACTCAGGCGTTGGTGCTAATGGTATCTTGGCATTAAAAATAGATGGCCAGGGAAAAGTGGTCTTTAATCAAAGAAATGATTTTGAGAAAATAATTGCCAACTTAAATCTAAAGGATTTTCTTTTTGATAGTACTGGAATTTGGGCTATTTATGACCGTATGTATGTTGAAAAAAAATCAAAATCCAGCAATTTGACCGATGGTGATTTTAGTTATGATTACAGTTATTTGAACAATGGATTTGTGGTAAACAAGCTCGATATAAATACAGGAAAATTAGAGTGGTCAAAAGTTATTGATACCGCTGAGCCTAATACAAAAAACGACAATGGCGATTTTCTCTCCACGCTATTTTATCTTGATGGCTCCAATTTGGTTTTGCTTTACAACGAAACAAGGGATTTGAACAAGGCAAAAGTTCATGTTATTTTCAACCGTCGCTTCCCCATTAAAGAAGTCATTTCCGCTTCAGGCGAAACAGTGTCCCGCGAGGCATTGCTTTCAGCAGGTATTGGTATTACCAAAGAGGAGGAGTTCGAACTTAACACACAATTCCTCATTCCAGTTTCAAAAAACACTTTTATTCTTCGCGCCAGTAATAGAGCGGAATATAAATATGGAAAGATGAAGATATAAGGGAGAGGAGATTCTTCTCATTTATTGCTTTGATTATCAGGTATTATGATGAGGACTACATAATTGAAAGATATAGCCAAGGTTTGCCGAAGCTCGTTCAGGAGCTATCAAGTCCTCTAAGAAATGAATATTTTGACGAATTAGAAAACTGGATATTATCTATTGATGAATCTATGGTGATTTTTAAAACAAGACCTGAGATTAGAATCTTGAGGTAATGAATTTTGTGTCATTTGCAGTTCTGTGGACGAAACAAAAATAATTTTCACCTATGTTTTCGATTGAGTAGCAAGACTATAGATGTTGCTTATTAAATACAAAATAACTATATTTGTTGTAAATAAGCATCATTATGAGTTCAAAGAAAGCGATAGTACTCCCGAAATATCAAATGATTTTTAGTCAAATAGGGGAGAATATTAAGCTCGCACGTAAAAGAAGGAAACTAACTACAGAACAAGTTTCTGAGCGCGCAGGCATTCACAGGACTACACTATACCGTATAGAAAAAGGCGATCCAGCAGTTGCTATAGGATTGTACTTTAATGTTTTTAGAGTGCTGAATTTGCAGGATGATTTTTTAAAGTTGGCAGTGGATGATGCGTTCGGTAGGAAGCTTCAGGATCTTGATTTATTATAATTGATATGGCGAAAGGAAAATTTGACATATACGTATTTGCGGATTGGGCGGCACTTGAGAATCCAACTTTGGTCGGAATCCTTTCCGCTCATTTTGCCAAGGGCAAAAAAGCCTTTAGTTTTGAGTATGATAAAGATTGGTTGAAAACTGATGCGCAACGATTACTAGATCCTGATATTGAATTCTATCCAGGGCCCCAATACCCAACCAACAAAGAGAATTTCGGAATCTTTTTGGACAGTATGCCCGATACTTGGGGGAAAACCTTAATGAAACGTCGAGCGGCACAAGACGCTAGGGCTAGGGGAGAGAAGGCTAAAAAGCTGTATGAAATAGATTACCTTCTTGGGGTCTATGATGAGAGTAGGATGGGGGCTTTACGCTTTAAAACAACACTGAACGGTCCGTTTTTGGACAATGACGATCAAAGTCCGACACCGCCTTGGTCCTCTCTAGGGGAGCTTCAGGAAGCGGTTAATCAATTGGAAGGTGATGATCAAAGTGATGCTATTAGAAAATGGCTGGCTGTCTTGATTGCGCCTGGTTCCTCTTTAGGTGGGGCCCGACCCAAGGCAAATATTCTGGACGCCAATAAAAATCTATGGATTGCGAAGTTTCCATCAAAAGCGGATACGATAGACAAAGCTGCTTGGGAATTTCTGGCTTATAAACTTGCCATAGCCGCCGGGATTGAAATGGCGGAATCTAGTATAGAGCAGGTGAGTGGCCAATACCACACTTTTATGACCAAACGTTTTGATAGGGACAACGGAAAGCGCATTCATTTTGCCTCGGCTATGACAATGACTGGGAAGACTGAAGATTCTATTAAGGATGAAGCGCCCAGTTATTTGGAAATTGTTGAGTTTATCGAGAATTATGGGGTTGATGTAAAAGCCAATCTACATCAGCTATGGCGACGCATCGTGTTTAATATTGCTATCTCAAATACGGATGACCACTTGAGAAATCACGGATTTATCCTTAAAGAAAAGGGATGGGTATTATCACCCGCTTATGATTTAAATCCGTCTGTAGAGAAGGATGGTTTATCCCTGAATATTGATATGGAAGATAATGCCTTGGATTTTGAACTGGCGAAAAGTGTGGGAGCGTATTTTCGTTTAAGCAAAATAGAAATGGACAACATTTTGAACGAAGTGAAAGGTGTGGTTAAAGGTTGGGAAAATGTTGCTGTTGGCATTGGTATTAAAAGGCGGGAGATTGAGATAATGGAGGGGGCTTTTAGGGGGGCAGAAGGAGGTCGAAATCGATATTGAAATCGTCCCTCGGCTCCGCTCGGGAAACAGAAATGGCCATGAAATCGAAAATGAAAATCTTTCTCGGTGAAGTTTATCTTGAACCTGTTGATGGGCTCAAGAACTGGGTTATACGGATGTAGGTTAGAGAGAGCTTGGGATTAATTTTGGAGTTTGGTCTTGCTATGCGAGTTTGAGATGGCCACGCGATGAAATGCAACCGCATAGGTACTGGGAAAAATCAAAACTTACAGTTAATGTATTGAGTCCTTGCTATTAGCTTTTCTCTAATCAAGTGGTTAAATGAGTAGGGTTTTAATTTACGACATAATAAATCAATTAGAAATGAGTAAGGAGTTAGTTTCCGCAAGGGGAGAAAAGGCGGCAATAGGAGGTTATTTACCTCAATTTGATGAGTTCGCTTGGTTTGTCTATTTGAATCTAATAAATAAAAAACTTGAATGGATAAGAATAGCAGATCCTAAGGCTGAAAAATTAGATGATATTCAATATGCAACTCATCACGAAATTCATGCGTATCAAGTGAAATGGACAATTGCTGGAGCTAATATTACTTATAGGAACTTCAGTAATTTATTGCCATTAATTACTACAAGTTGGCAAAAGTTAAAAGCTGATAATCCAGGTAGAAAAGTGATTCCTCATTTAATCACGAATAAATCTATCTCTCGGAATGATAGCTTAAAAAATGGAGGAACCCAACTTGGCTCATTTGCTGTTTTTTTCACAGAGGCTTGGCTAAAAATAAAATCAAATCTATCTATTAATGATAAATGGAATTCAACAATAAATGATCTTAAAAAAAATTCCAAACTTAGTGAGTCAGAATTCGAAGAATTTATTAAATGTTTTGATTTTCAACCAGGTTATGAGCCAAAACAGTTTAGTATTACAAATATTAAATATTCTAAAGATGAGGAGGATCTTTATCAAATTAGCCGATTTATTATTGAAAAAGTTGCTAGCTCAAAAAGAGTTATTGAGTTTAAACGTCACGAAATAATTAAAGAATTAGGTTGGGAAGATCGATTCAGAACCATTTTTAATCATGAACTAGTATTTGACAGACAGAAGTACCAACCTCTCCAATCGACAATTGACTTATTAAATTTAAAACTGACGGAACATAAGAACGGGTATTTGTTTTTAAAGGGTGGGCCGGGTTCTGGAAAGTCTACTTTATTAAATCAATGGTCGCGAGAATTAAGTCAACGAGTTATAAGATATTATGCGTTTGATTTTATTAATCCTTCATCTAGTCTTAATTTTCAGAAAAGAGGAAATGCAATACCACTCTTCTTTGATTTGGTTTTGCAATTGAAAGGAGAAGGTTTTTACAATAGAGATATTCTTCCATATAAAGATATCTTTTTCCTAAAAGAAGTATTTGATGAGCAACTAAAAGGAATTTACCAGGATTATGTAGAGTCTGGGCGACCGACGATAATTATAATCGACGGCTTAGACCATGTGCCGAGGGAATATAAAATTACTGTAAATAGTTTCTTGCAAGAGCTTCCTTTACCTAGTTCTCTTCCTGAAGGAGTATATGTCATTTTAGGAAGCCAATCTTTTGAGCTTGAAGATATACAACAGGAAATTCAAACTGAGTTTCAAAATGGAGATAGAACGATTCAAATTGAACCTCTAACAAAAGAGGCCGTATATAAACATATAGATTCTCTCGATCACCCTATGGAATTGAATAGTTCCCAAAAGCAAAGAGTTTTTGAGAAATCACAAGGCCATCCTTTATACTTATCTTATCTGATCGAAAGAATTATTCAAGTTAAATCCATTGATGATGTCATTGAGTCGTTTGATACAATTGATGGGGATATTGAGAATTATTATAAGAAAATCTGGAATCCTATCCAAAATGATGAAAATCTAGTGAGCTTCCTTGGTTTAATGGCTCGCATTACTGGTTCAATAAATCTTTCTTTTGTTAATGAATGGGAATTTGATCGAAGTGTTTTACTGTCATTCAAAAAAAGAGCTAGAGTTTTGTTTAATGATACAAACAAAACATTGACCTTTTTTCATAATTCTTTTAGGCAATTCCTTCTCCATTATACTTCCTTGAATTATTTAACTAATGAATTTGATTCAAAAAGAAATATTAGCTATCACTCTCGCCTTGCTGAATATTACAAAAAATCGAAGGTAGAGAAATCTTGGAATCAAAACCATCATTTATTTGAAGCAAAAGAATATGAAAAGTTTGTTTCAGAAGTTACTCCAGATAGTTTTACAACACAGTTCTTAAACTACAGACCAGTAGATGAAATAAAGCAGGATGCTAAATTAGGAATTAAAATCGCTTTAAAGACTCAAGACCTCAACACCTTGATAAAATATCTTTTCGCATTAGCGGAAACTGAAAGGAGATTGTTCAACATTGATCCAGGATCATTTACGGAACAACTGTTACAATTAAACGAATTTGACTCCGCAAGAAATTATTTAAGGACAGGTAATATACTCCATTGTAGCGAAGCTTATGCTTTCAAGGCGTGTCGCTTGTTTATAAATTTTGGTTATAAATCAGAGGGAGCAATATTCTTTAATTTGGCTTATCCAGAAATTATTACAGATTCTGGAATTCTCATTGATGATTTACATAGGTTTGAAGAAATAAGGAATACCCTAGAGGAATGGATTTATACCGCGACCCATTTTGAAAGCATAGAGGATATATTTTGCCGAATTGAAAATATAAGATATTTAGGGGACCAAAACATTTATCAACTTGAAGAAAAACAAGAAAGTTTACCTATCTTTTTAAAGACTCATTTAGGATATAGTTTAATAAGACAAAACAAATGGGATGACTTTAACTGGGTTATTAACGAAATGGATGTTTCTTCTACGAAGGAAAGAAACTCACTTTTCTGGCTTATTGAATACGGTATTGAACAATGTCTTGATTCAAACGATAATAGCCGCGCAAATGAATATCTATACTTGCTGAAAAGTCATTTCAAAAAGGACGAGACAGAATCCAATTTTATTATATACATCGCAGATTTAATTTATAAAGTCACTGGAGATGTTGAGGAGACATATAGTTGGATCAAAAATATTGAACAACCTTCTCTTGTGGGAAGAAGTCAACTAGATTACAATGAATCGTTTGAAGTTTTCCTTCCGTTAATCAAATTTAATAAACTACTTAATTTATGCGACAAGGGAATTCCTATTACCGTTGCCATTCCTTCTGTGGAGCGTGGAACAGACAAAGAGCTTTTAGTGGAATTCGAAAGAATGCTTTGTCTTATAACGCAAATTTTGGCTGACGGGATTCTACAAAAACAAGTTTATGAGGATATTACAATGAGGATATATCCAATTGTAAGATATTTCTACAAAGAAATCTCTCCCAAAAATAGTTATTGGTATAAACTTATAGGCTTTAAGGGGAAGTATTTTCATTTTTTGATTTATGCAGTGTCTGGACTTGATGCTAAAAGCTTAGAAAGATTGGGAGATTACTTGTCTAAAGAGTTTTTTGAAAATCCTAAGTATTGGCCCACAGATGTTCGACGAAAAATTATTAAATCGTTATTTAAGAATGGATTTGATTCTAAAAAGGCCATATCACAATTGAAAGGTTTAGAAAAGTCAATGTTAGGTGACCAAGATATAAGCGGTCGTATAAATCAGTGCTTGGCTCATTCAAAAGCGTGGTTTCTTTTAGATAATCTGGAGGAAGGTGAAAAATGGTTAAAACAAGCTATACAGGAGTCTATTGGAGTAGGGTATAGAAAAGATTATCAATTCAGTACTTGGATTTGGTGGTTGAGAAAAATAAACCAGAAAGAACCATCAAGAGCTTCTGAGAGAATAAAATGGTTCTTATTGGATAGGGCGGACAAAGTGAGCCACTTGCGGCGGATGAAAGTGAGCATAGCAAAGTAAGTGCTCAAAATCGATTCATTTGTGGTTAAATTTAATATTTATTTTTCATTTTTTTGCGCATCGATTCCCCTTTGATATCTATTCTGTGCGCATTATGTACAAGACGGTCCAAAATGGCGTCTGCAATGGTCTGTTCCCCTATGATTTCATGCCATGCTTCCACTGGTAATTGGGAGGCTATAATTATACTGTGCTCACCATGTCGGTCCTCAATGATTTCCATAAAAGAATGTCTGTTCAGGGCATCCAGGGCATTAAGGCCAAAGTCATCCAAAATGAGGAGATCCTGTTTTTCCAGTTTATTGATCTGTTTTAAGTAAGACCCATCTGCTTTTGATGTCTTGAGCATGGTAAAGAGCTTGTTGGTATTGTAGTACATAACCTTATATCCCAATGAACAGGCCTGGTGCCCAATGGCCGATGCCATATAACTTTTCCCGGCACCGGTACTTCCCGTAATAAGTATGTTCTGTTTGTGCCTTATAAAATCACAGCTCGCAAAGCGCTGTACCTGGTTTTTGTCCAGTGCCCTAGAGGGGTCAAAATCTATGGCCTCCATTACCGCACTGTACCTAAAGCGCGCGGCCTTTGTCATCCGCTCTATTTTTCGGTTTTGGCGGTCATCCCATTCACTTTGGATGAGATATGCTACCAGTTCATCCCCGGTATAGGTTATACTCTGTGGCGAAAGACTGCTGTCAAAGGCCCTGTGCATACCGTATAGCCTTAACTGTTTCATGTGTTCCAATGTCTGTGTGTTCATGGTTTTTTGGTTTTAATTTATTTATAATAATGGCTCCCCCTGATGTTATCATGGTGCGGGATATTGGTCTGTTCCTCGGTGTCCTCATCTAAGGTATCCCATCCATTTTTAAGGATACGCTCTATGATGTTATAGTTGTACGCACCATAATCCAGGGCGCGCTTACAGGCATTGTCCAGCCGGGTATTGCCTACCTTTTTGGTGAGATGCAATATGCCCAGGCACGATTTATAGGATTGCTCAGGATGTTGTTTCTTTTCCAGTATATGGATGATCAGCGCCTTACAGTTGACACCTGTCTGCGACGCCCAGGCAATGAACTTTTCACTGCTCCACTCGCTGATAAAGCGATGATGGGAAGGCATGTGTTCCTTTATTGTGCTATATCCATATTTTTGCCTTGCTCTTGGATGGACCGTAAGCAGTTCGTGCTGGCAGTAAATCTCTACCGTGCTATCTGAGTAGACCACTTTTACGCGCTTGCCTATATGCTGATAGGGCAGGCTATAATAGTGCTTGTCCTTGCTAAAATAAATATGGCTGTTTTTATGGACCGTCGCATTGGCATAGCGTTTGATCTCATAGCGTTGGGCGGGCAAAGGCCTGAGCTGGTGCTTTTCAATCTCTTCAAATAACGAATAACGGGAATATTCACGTCCCCTAAAAGATGTACTGTTATGGGTTTTTAGAAGCTCCAGTATGGCCTTGTTCAGGGCGGCCTTGGTATGGAAGGTCTGGTTGCGCAATGGCGCAAAGACACGGGTATATATTATGCGTACGGCGTTCTCAACGATGGCCTTGTCCCTGGGCCTGTAGGCCCTGGTGGGAAGGACCGCTGTTTCATAATGCTCGGCAAAATCTACAAAGGTCTCATTTACCTTGGGTTCATAACGACTGCTCTTGGTGACTGCCGCCCTTAGGTTATCGGGCACTAGGGCCTGTGGTACACCGCCATAGAACCAGAGTGCGTTTTCCACACAGCCTATGAAGTCCTCTTTCTTTTGGCTCTCACAGGCCTCAACATACGTGTATTGGCTACTGCCCAGTACGCAGACAAAGACCTCCAGTTCCTGTATCTCCCCCGTATAGCGATCTACGATGGAAAGCTTCTTGCCCGTAAAATCAATGAAAAGTTTATCGCCGGCCTTATGTGTAAAGTGCATGACCGGGGAGACTTCCTTGACCCATTCCCTGTACCAATACCTGAACTGGGAAAGCTTATAGCCATCTGGGTGCTTGGCAAAGTACTCTTGCCAGAGCAGTTCTTTTGTTACGCCCGTTTTGCGCAGTTCCTTGTCAAAGGAGGGAAAGTACTTCTCTAGGGTCAATAGCTGTTGGCTCTTGCCCTTTTGGTCGGTCTTAAGGAGCCTGTTCAGTTCCTCGAAGGTCATCGCGGACACTTCATAGCTTGTCAGATGGTACCGATTAAAGAAATCGATATATTTAGTGATGGTATTGCGTGACAATCCCAACTGAAGGCTTATTTTACGCTTACTGACGCCCTCACTGTAAAGTTTGAAAACCTGTTTTATTTTTCGCATATCTATTTGCTTGTTGGCCATAATATCTTTTTATAAAAAGATATTTAAAGCGTTACAAATAGAATCGATTTTTAGTGGTTCATTTTCACCCGCTCCAGGTGGTTCACTTTCACCCGCCGCACTATGCTCACTTTAATCCGCTGTGGGTGGTATACTATGCCCGTTTTTTGCAACCTATATAAGCAGGTAACCGTTGCACAAAGCCATTACTCTTAAAAATAAACATGTATAAGCCGCTTTAAGCGGCTTTGTTTTTGCGGGATCTTCTAAAAATGAAATAGATAGCGGTTTTAATTAGTAAAAAACTTTATATTTGGTATTCTCCCCGACTAAATAAGCCTTCATTACGGTTTTCCGTAATGATGTAATATTGCATTGATTTATATTTGAAATTATAAAAAAACTAATTGCGTACATGTGCGGTATAGCAGATAAGCTGTCGTATATAGACATATCGTGGGCAAGCTAAAAAAAAGAGCTATGGGAAAAATTTTAGGATTGGATGGTAAATATCATACCGAAGGAAGTTTTTTAGGAATGGATGGAAAATATCATTCTAAAGGTAGTTTTATTGGCCAGGATGGACATTATCATCTTGAAGGTAGTTTTTTAGGAATAGACGGAAAGTATCATCCGAAGGGTTCATTTTTAGGAATGGATGGAAAATATTATTCAGAGGGGAGTTTTATTGGCCAAGATGGGAAGTATCATCCTGAGGGTTCATTTTTGGGAATAGACGGAAAATATTATCCAAAAGGGTATAAATTAGGAATGGACGGAATATACCGGAAATAAGTAAAATTATCGCAAAAAATCACACGTAATAACTAAACGTTCTTGCGGACAATAAGTGCTAAAATAATACTTTATCGATTGACAATAAAATATTAATATAATATTCATTCTTAAATTCTTCCATAATGTCTGGTTTGAGTTTGTTTTATATTTGGAAACTACAGCCTCGACATGCGAGATTAAAATAGAGGTTTTTATGTACAACCTTGAAGTTATTTAAAACGATTTACTAGAAAATGGACAATTCAATGAAGATATATTGGGAACTTTACTATACAAATTTTCCAGTTGATAAAATATTAAGACAAACTCATAACCCAATCAGAGAATATGAAGACGAATTGATTGAGGGTGCAATAATTGATATTGGGTGTGGGCAGTCTTCATTTTTATTAGATTTTATAAATGCCGACAGAGAAATAATAGCCATAGATAGTGAACAAATCCAATTAGATTTTTTAAGAGATAGAGTTAAAAGTCAGAAAAATGCAAAACTTGAAAATTGGACATTTCAACGTTCAAATTTTCCAGTTGACAAATTGCCGGAGAAAGAGTATTCGCTTATTATATTCTCAAATATTTTACATTTTTTTACATTGGGCGAATGTATTGAAATAGGAAAAGTCGTGACCAAAATGAGCAAAAAGGGCACAATGGTCTATGCAGGAGTTCATTCACATAAATTTTATGCCAATGACCCAAAAGACCCTAAGAACAATGACTATTTTAAACATTATTTTAGCATAGAGAATTTAGAAAAAGTTTTTCCTGAAAATGAATTTGAAAGAATATATTATGCGGAAATTGAAAAAAGTGATCCTCAAATAGAAAGGGATTTAACCGAAAAGTGGATAGAGAAATCATTAGAAGCTGATGGTATTACTGATCCAAGACGTATTGAGTTAATTAAAAAAAAATATATGACCAACAAATGCCAATCTGATATAATTTCGATTTTCCGAAAAAAATAAACTGCCACCTAAAGAAAATGAGAGTCTTTAAATACAGAGGTGGAAATTTTGAAAGGGATATGAATTCTTTAGAAAAAAACTTCTATTGGTCTCCTAAATTTGAGGATTTAAATGATCCTTGTGAAACGCTTGTCAATACAAATCCTTTTAAGTTTCAAGCTAAAGCTTTTGCAAAGTTATTTGGAAAGCACAAATCTGAACAATTTAGTGAGGTTGAAAATGCATTTAATAATTTATTTGATGTAAAGAAAAGCGGAATTGGAATATATTCCCTTTCTAAAACATATAAAGATGAATTGCTCTGGGCTCACTATGCTAACAGTCATAAAGGATTTTGCATAGAATATGATTTGGACTTATTAATAAACAGCTATAGATCGTTTGAAGCATTTTCATTTCCAGTTGATTACAAGAAAAAACCACCCGAATATGGAATTGGCGATGTAAACAGTATTAAAGCTGAAATAGTTGTTCAAAAAATAGCTGGTTGCAAATCAATACGATGGAATTACGAGAAAGAGCATAGAATAGTTACTGGATTTTACGGTGAGCATCCATATGTTCCAGATTGTCTGAAGTCCATATATTTTGGGCTAAATATGGATGAATGTGAAAAGGAGTTAATGATGGAAAAATTAAAAGGTAGGGGAGTTCAGTTTTTTCAAATAGTTTTAAAACCTAATTCGTATGAATTTGAAGCTATTAAGATTAATGATTTAACCCAAGAAAGAACAACATATCTTAAACAGATTCCATCTGAAATAACTGGACATGACCCGGTTCCATATAAGATTACTAGCAAAGTATATATCCGAGAGATTAAAGCAATGGTAGAAATTGAATTGGAATCTAAAGTCGACGAAAAGGAAATAGATTGGCTTGCAAACTTATTGAGAAAAGATATGTTTAGACTTTCTAAAAGACTTTTCATTTCTTTTAGGATTAAAGGTCATACCGATATCAGTATTTATTGGGCTACTGCTACTTTTGAAGAAAGTAAATTAGAAACGTCTATCAATGGTCTAAGCATTGAACAAGAGCGTACCTTAGCGGAAGGATTAAGAAATGAAAAAAGAGATGTTATTGGCCAGTGGATGGATGAGTCGAATAATTGCAGTATGACGCTTCTTAAAATAAATAATTTGTTATTTCTCGAAACTCATTTTTCTGATGGAAGTAAATCTTCAAAGAAACTCATATCAAAAGAAGTGCAAGGGAAAATGCGCTATGATGATTACGAACCGAATATTCATGGAGAATACTTTGAGATTAATAATGAGGGCGTTTTAAATTATCGTTCTGAAGAGTTGATATTTTTAACTTTAGAACCTTTTGACAAAGAATAGTTATTTTGGGACGTTTCTGGTATTGTTAAACTCCTACTGGCGCGCTTTTGGAAAGCGTGTTTATTTATTGTTGCATTTGTAATGCCCTTCAATGACCTTTGAAACCGCCATAATAGTTATATTTGGTATTCTCCCTGGTTAAAATGTAGGCTGTTATGGTTTTCCGTAATGGGTGGGTTTATTTCTCACTACCTTTAGACATACTTCTAGTATTGATGGGATTATTTTTTTATTATTAAGAAAGGTTCAACTCAATTTACTATGACAACCCTAAGGCTAGTTTCAACAGATTACGAAAAAGCAGAAGTTACCTGTTTGTTTTTATACAACCGTAAGTCTAAAAGTAAAACTAATCTCATGACCGTTTTTGAGTTGGTTCCTTCGGAACAGCTATCATCAAAAACTATTGGCGATCAAGATTCCTATCACATGTTCAGAGAATCAATCGATGATGAATACACATTGTATATCACAAGGTTAATTGATCTTGATGTAAGTGATGTATTGGATATGTATGAAAATGTGCCTAGTGGCTTTCATCTCCAACAGGACAATCTAAATGCACATATTGAGGTACTGGAGGCCCTTGTTCCGGAACCACCAGATGACAACCCGCTTTTAATTCCGCTAAACAGTGAAAAGACATTGGGTAGAATCCTGCCAAAGCGAAATAGCGCAATGAGAGTATGGAGTAAGCTTAATACAGATAAAAGCTGGCTAGAGCCCTTCAATCAGAAGTTCTTTGAAAAGTTATCAAGTATTTCCAGAGCATACTTAGGTTACGATTTAGCAACGATTCCAGAGCATATTGGCAATGTATATCTATGTGCCTGCAACCCTATTCTACGCAGTTGGAATAGCTCGCTGTTAGACAAAAAAAAGGATTTGCTCGTGTCATTTCATGAGCGACAGGGTAAAAGCATCATTGACTGTGAATTGGTCTTAGAAGAAGAAAGAGCAAAGCGCAAAGGATTTACTCTCAGACATACTATAGCAAGTGATAGGGAGAGAATAACTCTGCCTTATTTCCCAGATGCTTTGCACAAGAAATTATACGATCAAAATGGTAATCTGATTGAATATCAGCTTGGAGTTTGGCGAAACATTCAATTTGGCATGAATATCCAAGAAAGTGAATTGAATCTTAAAGTGAAGACCAAAACTGGAGAGGAAATATTTTCTATACCAAAAACCACACAGGCTTCCACAACTAACATTGGTGATTTTGACTTTACAAATGCACATTATCTAAAAGATGCTCTTGAGGCAAGAAAGTTTGAAGAGTTGGAGCGCAATAAAGAGTTCATTTTTTTTCCGAATGAAGATGATTCAAAAAACCGCGCTCAAACCACAGTAAGAGAACTGTTGAATAAGAGTAAAACCCGTTGTATGATACTTGATCCCTATTTCGGTTCGGGTGATTTGATTTACGCTATTACTGTGCAAAATATCTCCATTCCAGTACAAATAATTTCTTCCGTTGACTATTTAGAACGACCTATCAAAAGTGATGAACGTGAAGAAGTGAGCAGGTTTAAGAAATTATGGTTATGTATAAAGCGTACAATGAAAAGGCCGCCAAAGGGTAAAACATATGCTCATCAATTGCAAGAAGGGATACAAGAATTTAAGAAAGTGTACGCGCAGCAAACTATAGAGTGTCGCGTTTTAAAGGGAAGCACTAGCCCTTTACATGATAGGTACATTGTAGTTGACGATGATGTGTATTTGCTAGGTAGCTCACTAAATGAGTTTGGTGCTCGAGCAACAACGATTATAAAGGTACCTACTCCCAAACGTCTGATAGAGCAAGCCAAAGAATGGTGGACAGATAATGAACGTTGCCCGACTCTTGAAGAATACTTGAGTAATAAAGAAGCATAGACATGGAAAAGGATGAACGACTAAAAAATAACCATGATCTCGAAAAGGAATTGAGAGATGCTAAGTATCAGTCATTGTTTGCTCAAAACCTTTTTTCTCAGAGCGAAACATTGATTGCTTGGCTGGGAGATCAGTTAAACGAGCGTATTTCAGGAAGTAAAAGTGAACCTCAAACACGCTTTGAAGACCTGGACTATACACCTGAAGTGTCTGCTGCCTTGAAAAAGGGCAATTCTTTCTATACTCAATTATTTGATCGCGGAGATTGGATTGCAGAGAAAGCAGAAGATAAAAGAACTGAAACCCCATTTTCCGAGGTAATAGAGAGATTGTACAATCGTCTCTGGAATATACAAAATGACAAACCCAGAAGTGAGTTAATCATTTATTCAGAATTAGAACACCACATTGAAGCTGAACTTGGTAATCATGTAGCCAAAGAACCTTTTTTGAACAACTTAGCAAGTTGGTACAGTATTCAAGATGCCACGGATGGTCTTTGGGAGTTTTATAAATCATGGATAGCGAGCATTGATCTGTCAAGCATACGATCTTTAGAAAATGATTTGACCCGCAACCCACCCGACACACCATTGCACGAATTGGCCAGCTTAATGGAACGCAGACATGACAAAGAGGTCGCCTCGTCAAACTATGCTACAAAACTAGAAAAGCTGAAAGACGAATCCCATTGGGTATATGTTAGAGAATCAACCAGAGGATCTGATTATATCTTTTTGCACAGCCACCAAATGTTAAGGGAAAAGTTGCTGCTGAAACTTCGATTGGAATCATGGTTGAAATGGGTTGATGGCCTTCAATGGCCTATTGTTCAAGATCATGCTTTCTTCTTCATTCAACGTATTGATTGGCTGGAACAGTTAATCAGCTTTGTTGTAAATGAAGAAGTCCCACACAAAACTAGCAGGGAACACATGCTATTAATAGCATTGAAGAATTACGGGGAATTGATCATCAAAATCTCCGACAACCTTTTTCACCTGAAAGAAGGGGAATGGAGCTATCAGAAAAATGAAGAGACCCAAAAGATCATTGATGCAGCCCAACAGCAATATGAAGACTGGATGGATCATGAATTAAAAAATTCCTGCAACAGGGTTTTCAATGAGGTTTTTGGCTCCGAATCTATTTCAGAATCAAAATACTTTGATGGAGTATTTGACTGGATTAACAGTCTGTCTAAAGAGCATTACAACGGCAAGCGATCGCCAAAACCTTCATTAGACAGCTTGAACATTCTAAATGATGAATTTCAACAAAAACTGAATATTGATACGATAAATAAACTGAATATTGCTACTCGCTTGCCGATGAAAAAAATGAACTGGCAAGTATTTGAAAAACTGGTGGGAATCCTGGAACATGACGAAAGCGATACTGTTTTTCGGCAGGTCTTGTACAATTCTTATCTAAGCTATCTTGAATCTAACCATTTCCGATGGAAGGTAAGTTTCGAGAACTTGTTTATTAATCAGGCCTGTAATTTCTCCTATGTAATAAAGCAATTAGCTGACCCTTTGAGCGTTTGGGCTTCAGTTTTTGCCAATTTCCGATGTTTACATGAAGGTTGGCTAGCCCCAACACTCCCAGGTCACGAAGCAAAATCAAAAGAAGCGTTTGTTTTGATTGCCGGAGCTTGTCTAAGCTACATCTATTACAACGAAGGTGATTCAACAAATGGGGCGAGCGTATTTGATTTCGTACTAGAAAACACGATTTCTCAATACCGATATGATTTCTCTATTTCCGAAAAGAATTATCAAATAGTACTGCAGCTTTTGGCTCATACGGCAGGTAAATTTGATCATGCGAAAGCAAATGTATTTGCGCAGTCTATTGTCGATATGATTGACAACGAGGAAGCTTTCTTTTTGATATTGCAGACCGTCATCGCAACAATATCAGACCAGTCTCAGCATTTGTCGGCAAGAATCAAAACCAATATCGAGCAACGAGTAAATACCAGGTTTTGGATATTGGAAGGGCGATACAAAAAGGGAATGCACTCTAAAGAAAAAATGAAATACTACTCTGAATTACGAGACGTTGTGTTGACACATTAGGACACCCTTAGATGGCGAGGGCGCCCCACTAATGAATACTAAAAATGCATATTCATAAAGTTTACAGATCAAAACTAGCTGCTGGGGCTACAGTTAAAGTGACCTAATGCTACAGTTAACCTCGCCTAATGCTATGTTCAGGTGTTGCTAATGTATCGTTCAATGGGGTCGAGTGCCACTCGAGTGTATGGTTTAAGTTACGTTAATGCTACCCAAAGGCTAGGTTAAGGCTACTTTCATATTTCATTAGTTAGTTATTTAAGAACCAGTTCATTTATCTAATGCATAGATAATTTATTGTTAATTAGAATATTCGAATTTCTAATTATAGTTAATAATTAGTAAACAATTTTGTTTACTGATTTGTTATTTTTACTTTTGTCTTACAAAACAAATATGTTACCTAAAATAACTAAGATAAAAGGTTTACACCCAGGGCTTATATTAGAACGTGAAATAAAGCGCAATAATATTAAAAGCTCTCAATTGGCTTTGGCTATAAATGAACATAAGCAAACCATCAGTGCTATTATAAATCAAAGAAGAGGCATCAATCCCGAACTGTCCATTAAATTGGCAGATTATTTCCAGACGGAAGATGATTACTTTATGATGTTACAGGCAAGCTATGAAGTAAAAACTAAATTGGCTGAGAATAGTAAACGAACTCCTAATCTAAACAATTTTAGAAAAGTACTATTTTGGGATACCACTTTTGATAAAATAGATTGGCATAAAAACAAACGTGCCATTATAAAAAGAATACTTGAAAGAGGGAATGACATAGAAATCAATGAAATTATAGATTTCTATAGTAAAGCTACTGTATCTAATATAGCTAAGTCTATAAAGCACTCCCGTTTAGCTGCATTTCAAAAGAATGCAGAAGCCTATAATCTTATTTAATTTTAAATGCCTTTACATTTAAATACAGTTTCCGATCTTCTTTGGGATTCCTTAATAACATTAATGGCTATTGAGGAATTTAATAGTTTTAGATTGGTAGGCGGTACATCACTAAGTTTACAGCAAGGTCACCGGGAATCGGTAGATATTGATTTATTCACCGATGAACAATATGGTAGTAT
>JBLXDA010000032.1:0-17934 GCA_048264505.1 Aequorivita sp. | reverse complement strand
GTTTTTCGATTTTGATAGAAAAATAATTATTACACTTATCGCAGACAATTCCTTTTGGCAATGTATGTTCTGTATTCCCTAATGATTCTGGAATAATGTGCTCAATACTTTTTGAGTTTTCAGAACTGGTTTTGCAAAAAATACATCTTTTCATTTTTCAACTTGTTGCCAACTTGTTTATATCGGCTTTTTTAAATTTCTTTTATTTTATCCTTTGGCATTTTAAGAGCCACATTGTTACTAAAATGAGGTAAATATAAAACAAACGCAAACCCACCCATTACGAAAAACAATAAGAGTGGGTTTTAAACGCCCACCTACGCATAAAGCTTTGGTGGCCAAAGGGAGAGAATACCAAATTTAATGATTTTGTCGGTTTCAAAATTCACTGAAGGGCATTTCAAATGCAACGATAAAGAGAGAAGTTAATAAAAAAAGATCATAGGGTAATATATTATCTAATATTATTATTTATTCAAAAAATGATTACTGTTGGATTGCTCTCAAAATAGAGTCGTTTAATTCACTAAGCTGATTTCCTTCAATATTGTCAAAAATATAAAAATGGGAAGTTTTAGAAATATGATGAGCGAAAATTAAATGCATCCCGTCGGGAGCATCATCAATAATTAATTCCCGTAAGTCTATTTGTTTATCTAGTAATGGCTTTAATTGTTCTTTCTGTTTCAGAGACAAAGGTTTTGACTTTATGAACATAATTTTATGAATTTTACTTATTAAATTTAATGACTGAGATTCTTAATTAGATATTAGAAAATTACCAAATTTTAAATAAATAAGTGGAATCCATTGGCTTAGAGTAGCCTATTGCATTATATTCAATTGCCTTAGCATAAATCAATTGAACTCTTTGATTAGCAATTGCGACTAGTGATGCGCCAATAGTTGAGAGTTTATTGTTCATAGGAGCAATTACAATATTATCTTCAAAGAAATTAGAAAGATAGTTTTCTATATCTTCTTTAGCTTTATAGGGGTCTGTAAGATCTAATTCAAATTTGCTAGCATTGGTATATTTTTTCATAAGTTCACAATGACGCTCATAATTCAAATTATAATGTTTAGAACTTATTGAATTTGTTTTTGCTCCAAAGCCTAAAGAAACTTTTTCAAATTGCAAATGGTCAATTAAACTATTAGTTCTATCTCTTTCAAAACCAAATAGTACAACTAAATGATTTTCTCTCGCAGGACTCATTACTCCAGGATAACCCATTATAGTTCTAATTTCGCTTATTCCTTTTGATAACCATTTCTTAGAAAGCTCAAGCTCATTAAATGAGTAATCATCTGCACCAACATATGTAATAAAAAGATTTTTAAAAGAACTTTTTTTAAAAGATAATAATCTGAATAATACTAGTAAAGTTTCATGCGTAAACGTTGTTGTATCCAATAATACACTATCAACATTATTTTTAAGTTTTAAATCAAGGATTTCATTAATTTTAATAGCATTCTGAATTTGATTATCACTATTTAAAGAAATTATATTTTCAGAATTGGCTTTTAAGAGTTTTCCTAATTTTTTTGAGTTATTTATAATTTCTAAATATTCATTGTCATTATAAAAAACTAAACTCTCTTTTGGCTTAAAATCTTTAGCAACAATATTCGCTAAAGTGAAACATCTCTCTTCAAAACTTGAAGAACAAATAAATAAGTCAACGCTTTCTTTAAAATTAATTGATAAGTCTTTTATTTTTATTGGCTGTTCCATTTTAGAAATCTATTTCATATTGGTTTTCTTCTGTTTCAATATCACCATTTCCAATTCTATCCTCAATGTAATTAATGAATTTTTTTTGATCCCTTACAGCCAATTCTAAATTTCTAGGTGTTAGATATAAGTACCCAGTGAAAGAAAAAGGGTCCAATTCAAATGCAGGAGATAGTATTCTATTTAAAACATATTTATGAGATCTACCCAAGCCTGTTTTAGAACCTTGTTTAGAATAATGCAGTAGACCTTCACTAACTGCTAGTTTAAGTATTTCTTTTATTTCTTCATCAACATCTCCATCAAAATAAAAAGAAAATTTTCTTCTCTCGCTCGAATCTGATTTCAAATACAATCTAAATGTTTTTCCTATACTTTCAATTAAGGATTTTAATTTAGAATATTTACTGACATGCAAAGGATGTAAATCTTTATCATCAATGGATTTATCAAGTTGATCCATGACCCAGTCGGAATAACTTCTTATTTCTTGATTTTGAATTTTAACTGGTATACACTTTAAATATTCTTCAGAACTTTCTCTAGAAGCTTTGTCATACATTTTAAATGAAAGATCTACAAAATTCCTTATTATACCTGAAGATAAATGAACTAATTGATCAAAACCGGCATAGCTATAAGAATATTTATTTGTTAAATTCATCATGTAATCTAATCGAGCATTTCTATATGCGTAATCATAACCTTTTTCCTCTTTAAGTTTCTCAAAAAGGTCTTCATATTCTTTTTCTTGTTTTTCATTTGCGGGAAAGAATTCTTCAGCAGTCATGTCCAGACCTGCAATATGTTTTAACCTTCTCTCAACCATGTCTTTAAGATTATCTCTATAACGATCCTTCATATTTGAAGTATATACTTCGGATAAATTTATTTCGTGGTAATCATGCGGGGAATCAATTTTATTATGAGAATTAGCTGTCCAATAAGTTTTATAATTTAATTGAGTGGTTATTTTAAAACAAACATTCGAAGTAGATCTATAAGAAACCCAAGAATTTAAAATTTGTGTCTGAACCGCACTAAGTTTATCAGCATCATCTATTAATAAATAAAGAGGTTTGTCGTTTGGCAAACAGCTAAACGTATTAATTTCCTTTATTAATGGCAACAGAAAATTTCTATACAAACATAAAGCTCCTGTATAATTTAAATTATTTGGAGATAAAATCATTCTCTGAATGTGAAGGGAAAAAGAACTTAACATATCCTCTAAAAAATCAACGATTTTTTCAAAAACTTCATTTGCACTCTTTAATTTATCCGCATTATCGAAATCTTCTTCATAACCAGATGTTTTTATTAATTTTGTCAAAGTTTTATTAAAAAAAATTTGTGCCTCTGGCACGAATTGACCTTTATAGCTTGTAAAATCTTCCTCTGCTAAACATTTGAAAATGGCTATTGAGAAATACAAACACATTACGTGTTCATTAAGTAAATAAACAATGTGTTTCTTCTCTTCTAAGTAATTTAATTCTTGGATATTTAATGAAGTATCTTTAACAGGAACGTATGCCGCATAATAATTTAAATCACTCAGCAATACTTTATTTAATTTGAGTTTTTGACAATCTGGACGCATAATTCTAAACATCATACTTTTCCCAGAACCTCTTGCTCCATTGACAAATGTATTTCCAAGACTTTCTATTAAATAAAAATCCTTAAAAACATCTACAAATAAATTCAAAGCTTCTTGCGGATCTTTAATTTGATCTGGTGTACTATATATGAATGGATTAGCCATTTTTTTTGTTCCTTCCATTTTATTCAGTCTTGAAATCTTTATTAATGATTAAATTGTGAATTTCTTTTCCACTTTGCCCAATTAATTTTGGACAAACTTTATAAACTTCTTCAATATTCTCAATATCCTCTACAATTCTTTCTTCTAAAATATACCAACGTTGTACTCTTTGCCCATCATTAAGTTTAATATTTAATGTTACTTTAATATTCTCGAAGTTAATGTATGGTCGCATGAACTTCATACAATAGACCCTTTCAGAATGTGCTTTAAGTGTTCTTAGGTAAATTTCTTCAATGAGATAAATTTCAATTCCTTTTTTTAAAAAAATCTTTTTTAAGTCATCTTCATTTATATTAAAAATCATTTTAATCTCTCGACTTTTTGGCAAAGGAATTATACTGTTTATAGTACTTGCGATAGTATGAAAAAGTAAACTCTCTTTCGGAACGTTGTCCAATTTCATATTAATATTACTTGCTCTAGAAAAATTCTCAGCTAGTTCGTCAGCAAATTTTAAAATTGCAGCTAATAACTGAGGTCTAATAAGTTTTTCATGCAAATAATCTTTTTCAGCTAAATAATCAATTTGGAAATCTTTATGAGCTTTCGCTATTTCAAAAATATAATCCCATACCAAATTATCTTGACCAACTACCCCAGTTCCAATGCGCTCAATAATTTTTTGAGAATTTTTCTCGTGATCTTTTCTACCTAAAATATTGCCGACATCGTGAATATGAATGGAAAGCAATAAAACGTATATCTCAAAAGGGCTCAATTCACAATAATCATTATCCTCTAAAAATTGTGTAACTCTTACAATTAGTGTATGTATATGATCGTTTCCATGATTAGTCAGTACCATTATTGGTCCATCACTTGGATTACTTGCCGTAGAACCTACTCCAACTTCAGGATGCACCCATTGATATAACTGCTCTGAAATTCCCTTATACTTTGTGAAATAATTCTCACTATGCGGAAAACAGATAAGTGATTGAGATCCTTCCAGACTCAAAAACCATTCATCTAATCTCTTCCCTTTAAGATTCATAAAATAAATTAATTTTTCATTATCTCTTCAAACACTGCTTTCGCCAGAAGAGGTGGTACAGCATCTCCCACTTGTTGTTGAATATGTACTAGAGGCCCTACAAATTTATAATTGTCAGGAAAAGATTGTAATCTTGCAGCTTCACGAACGGATAATCCTCTATTCTCCCTAGGATGGATCAACATACTTTTCCTATAATTAGCAATAACAAATGCAGGCTCGTCTTCTTTTAACCTTCTATATATACCGTGGTGACAGCGTGTATGATCTTTATAATTTGACATTAATTCAACAGGAATATCAACCCAATTACCACCTTGTTTTATATGTGGATAACGTTGTAAAACAATCTCTGCATTTTTTGAGACATAATTTTGGGTGACCTTTCGTAAAGTACCACGCATCTGTTTTGCATATTCAGATTTTGCTTTGTTTTTGTATTTTAGAATATATTCCTTAGTACCGTTCTCTAGCTCTGGTAAATCAAACAGTGCATCCGCCACGCTAATGTGCTTATTGATAAAGGAACCCGTGGGAAATTCAAAAGCTATACCATCTCTTGATGCGACAATAAAAATCCTCTCCCTTTTTTGAGGCACTCCGAAATCAGCCGCATTAAGTATTTTAAAGTTCGGAGTATATCCTAATTCATGTAGATTATCACAAATCCTTTCAAGAAAGAACCCTTTGTCAATACTTTTTAGACCTGGTACGTTTTCAATTACCACCCAATCTGGTTTTACAAGGCTAATAGATTTCATAAACTCTTGAAAAAGCCAATTCTTAGGATTTTCATTAGATCTTGTTTTCCTATTTGAATTAGAATAACCTTGACAAGGTGGTCCACCAAAAAGGATTACTTGTTCACCTTTTTTTTGAAAACGAAATTCATTAATATTTTGAATTTCGTCAATCACTACTGATGTTTTCTTATGATTTGCTATATAAGTTTGTGCAGCATATGCATTTTTTTCTACAGCTATAGCAACGTCAATGCCAGCATAATTAGCACCTAATCCCATGCCTCCGGGACCAGAAAATATTTCTATACCAATCATACTGCTATAGGTGCTTTAATTATAGGATGAGGATCATATCCTTCTAATGAAAAGTCTTCATATTTAAAATTAAATATTGAATCAATTTCCTTATTAATTTTCATCTGTGGATATTTCTTAGGTTCCCTACTAAGTTGTAATTCAACTTGTTTAAAATGGTTTTGATAAATATGAACGTCTCCAAAAGTATGAACAAAATTACCATATTCTAAACCACAAACTTGCGCAACCATCATTGTTAGTAAAGCAAATGAAGCTATATTAAACGGTACCCCTAATAGTAAATCGGCACTTCGCTGGTATAATTGGCAAGATAACTTTCCTTCAACAACATAAAATTGAAAAAGCGTATGGCAAGGCGGTAATGCCATTTTATCAATATCTGCGACATTCCACGCGCTAACTATTATTCTTCTTGAATCAGGATTGGTTTTAATAGTATGGATTATATTTGATATCTGGTCAATATGCCTTCCATCAGGAGCTGGCCATGAACGCCACTGGTATCCATAAATACTACCTAGCTCACCATTTTTATCTGCCCATTCGTCCCAAATCCGGACACCATTATCCTTAAGATACTTAATATTTGTATCTCCTTTTAAAAACCACAACAGTTCATGTATTATGGATTTTAGGTGCACTTTTTTTGTTGTAACTAAAGGAAATCCTATGCTTAAATCAAAACGCATCTGGTAGCCAAAGATACTTCTTGTGCCAACGCCAGTTCTATCTGATTTATCAATTCCAGTAGTGTATACGTGTTTTAATAAGGTTTCGTATTGATTCAATTTGCTTAAATTTTATAGGGGAAGGGTAAATTTATAGTATTAATCTTAAAAAACAGTGGCATAATTATCATTATTTAAGGTGAACTTTTTATTGTTTAAGCTTACTTACAAAAGTGTTTGCCATAAAATCTACTGGATTTATTCCTTTTCCTTCGGTCATGCCAAGTGCTTCTGCCGATACATCATCTGTAGGCCAAATTGTATATGAATTTGATAATTTTAAAAGTCTTGACTTTTGTATTTGTTTTGAAAAAGCAGCATTACTACCTGTTTCGTTGTTATACATAAAAGCTATAGCGCTCGCAATTAAATCTGCACACTGAACTCCAAACTCGTCTTTTGAATCAACCATTTCTAAAGTGGCAATTTGAGGAGGAAAAGTAATTTTACGGCTATCAAACCCTATTTCAATAGTCCCTGGTTCTTTTTCTGCAATTTTTTTAGCGTGTTCTAAATAATAATTGTAGTGCCGAATTTGTTTTGATTCATCGAAGCGAACATTAATTTTGCATTTAGTTTGTTTATACCATTTATCACATAGAACGAGAAAATTAGAAAAAGTTACGTCTATACTATATTTATCTATTGACTTCATAATATCCTTAATATGTTTTTTGCTTTCAACAATTGGTTGGATAATATTTTTTTCATTGACAGAATCTAAAAGTTCTTCAGTTGTAGTGTAAAATATATTTATTGATTCTTCTGTCTTTAATCTTATCATATCTATAAATTCCGTAATAAAACGTGTGTATAAGTTTTTATCCCAAAAAAAATTTCCGAAATAGAATATCCAATTTGCGTATGCAATATTTCTTCCATATTGGTACAAATCATAGCCATTGTGGTGCATGGTTGTTTCAATAAGTATATCCGTTATTTGCCCGGCTACATTAAATTCTTTATGTACAGAGTAAATCATTATGTGATCCTCCTTTATCAAAGGATGATTTATAAATTCAAGAATTTTTTTTCGTCCTGCACTACTCTTTTTCAAATTTTTAAAATGAATCTCATGTCCAGTATCAAATATCCCCATTAATCTTTTTTGTTCTTCTTCGTTAAAATCAACCGATGCTAGTACAAATACTTTTTGATCTTTATTAAGCATATCTTGACCAGTATTTCCTGATTCATCAAAGTATATATAGTTTGCCATTATTCTTTTATTTTCAAGTTAAATATATCTATATAAAATATCCTCAATTATTAATAAACAGAATTATATTCTAAAGCCATCAGATAGGTTAAAAAATCTACATTACTGTTTATCTCAAAATAAATGTGAAAGTAAAAATACTTTTTTTAACAAAGAGATTTTTACGTAAAACCGTAACAAAAGGCATTTTAATCAGGAAGAATATCAAATATAAGTTTTTAAACTAAAGATTAGAAGACATTACGAATAACACTAAGAAGAAAAGTAAGAAAGTTTATTTATAGTATTGAAAGTTCCTTGACCCTAATTTATCTTTTCTTAGGAGTTTCTCCTTAACACAGTCCAATAAAGCTTGACTTACAGCAGAACTTTCCAAAGAGATTGAATAATCCTTTATAATTTTTTCTCGAACCTCTCCTGTCGTTTTAGGAGTTGCAAAAAAGGAAGTATTCCTTGCTAATTCTCTTATTGCTTCAACTATAGTAAAACGTTTTTTATTAAATTTCTTATATGCAGAAGAATTATAAGTTTTAACATTAACCCAAAAAGTTTTATTGAGTTGTTTTTTATCAAGCCTATTTGAGGAGATATTGAGTAATTCGTTTAAAGGTAAACCTGTATAGAATGAAATGTTTAATATCGTGTTACTATTAAAACCCTTTCCGGCTCCAATGTTAAGGACTGTATTAACGGTAAGTTTTGTTAAGGCTGCAAATTGAGCTGGTTCTAAATCTAAAGCAGCAATAATCTTCTGGATTCTTTGCCCAATTTCTTTCTTTTGTTCTTGGATAAATATCTCCATAAAACAAATTGAGTGAATTTTATAATCTATTTCAATTGAAATTATTTGATTATTAATAGATTATTTTATATGTTTGTCTTATTAAGAGTTTGATACATACATATTAAACTTTAAATTTGCGATTCTTCGTATCAAAATATAGAAGCATTCGCTTTGAATCTCGTTATCGAAAACTGGTAATTTTTAAACACACGAGAGAATAAGCAAGGTGCTCACGGCCCGGGGCGTGAGTTACTCTCTTATTTGTGTGTGGGCATACCAGTGCCTCGATAACAGTAAGTTGAGTTCCACGCCCTTTTGTATTGGGCTTGGTCGGTTTTTTCTTCTCAACTTTCTTTTAAAGCAGCAGTTTCAGTTTGGTTTATGAATTTTCGCGACTATGGTAGTGAGTATTGAGTAGTTAGTATTTAGGGTTTATAACTCCAAATGAGGTTTCGACTGCCCTTCGACTGCGCTCAGGACGGGCTAGCTCAACCTGACATTCGTCTCACTACAAAAAAAATGACCCGCTCCTAGTTTTTGCAGACCGTTGGAGCAGGCCAGTAGTTAAAATAGTATAAACTTAACTGATGCAAAATTATGAAAAATAAGTACAGGCGAAGCTATGCCTATGCACTAACTTTTGCCCTTTTCCTAACTTACAACTCCCCTATTTTTTCACAGAACCTGCCACAAAAAACCATTAGTGGCATTATTACCGATGGCGCGGCCCCTCTTATTGGGGTTAACGTATTGGTAAAGAACAGCGCCCGAGGGAGCATTAGCGATCTGGAGGGGCGATACTCCGTTACTGCGGCCGCAAACGATACCCTGGTGTTTACCTATTTGGGGTTTAAGCCTCTTGAAGTTGCCGTTGGCAGTGCCCCTATTTTAAATGTTGTTATGGAGGTGGATGCTACCGCTTTGGATCAAGTGGTGATTAATGCGGGCTACTACAAAGTTTCCGATAGGGAGAAGACTGGGAGTATTTCTAGGGTTACTGCGGAGGAGATTGAGAAGCAGCCTGTTAATAATCCTTTGGAAGCGCTACAGGGTCGAACGCCTGGGCTTGTTATCACGCCAACCACAGGCCTACCTGGTGGTGGTGTTCAGGTGCGTATCCGCGGACAAAATAGTATCGCCGCCGGCAATGAACCTTTGTTTGTTATAGATGGTATTCCGTACGATTCCCAATCCCTCAGCAACGGATATGCTTCCAATCCTTTGCTACCAGATGGCAACGTTAGTCCCTTAAACAATATCTCACCATCGGAAATTGAGAGCATCGAAATATTAAAGGATGCTGACGCTACTGCCATATACGGTTCCCGAGGTGCAAATGGCGTGGTGCTTATAACTACTAAGGAGGGCAAGTCAGGAAAAACCCGCTATAATTTTAAATTTCAATCCTCCTTGGGCCATGTAACAAGGTTCCAAAAACTGCTCAATACCCAGCAGTACATACGTATGCGCGAGGAAGCTTTCGCCAATGACGGGATTACGGAATACCCCGATTATGAATACGATATAAACGGTACTTGGGATAAAAATAGATATACCGATTGGCAAAAAGAACTTATTGGCGAAACGGCCTACCGCAACACAATTAATGCTGATGTTTCTGGTGGTGGGGAACAAACCCGCTTTCTGCTTAGTACTGAATATACTACAGAAACAACTGTCTTTCCGGGTGACTCCCATTTTAATAGAGCCTCGGTGCACAGTGCCATAAATCATCGGGATAAGGCCGATAAATTCACTTTGAAATTCACCGCCCATTACGGTATTGAAAACAATACCCTTCCTGCAAGGGACCTAACTTTTAGGGCACTAACACTAGCTCCCAATGCCCCGGCCATTTATGATGAAAATGGAAACCTCAACTGGGAAGATGGAACTTTTACAAATCCGTTAAGCATACTTGAGGCGGACTATCTGCAGCATAGAAAAACCTTATTGTCAAATCTTGCCCTACACTATCAAATTATTCCCTCCCTAGGCATACGATTAAACACCGGTTATGAAAACAGCCATCTCGATGAATCCCGCACCAATCCCAATACCGTATATGATCCAGCTTACGGTTTGGGACCTGAGTATTCAACTATTTTTGTAAACAAGGGCGATCGTACCTCTTGGATAGTGGAACCGCAGCTCGAATGGGGTACAGCACTTTTAGGGGGTCAGCTTACCGCCTTGGCGGGAGCCTCTTTCCAACAAAAAACGGACGCAGTTCTTTCCTATTTCGGACAAGGATTTGCAAGCAATGATCTCATCTATGATTTGGCCGCGGCTTCCTATATTCAGATAGACCGCGATCAAGAAGCCAAATATAAATACGAAGCCGTATACGGTCGCTTAAATTACAATTTTCAGAACAAATATATCTTAAACCTCACGGGGCGTAGGGACGGGAGCAGTCGCTTTGGCCCGGGTAAGAAATTCTCCAATTTTGGAGCCATCGGTGCGGCCTATGTTTTCAGTGAAGAATCTTTGCTTAAAAATAGTGATTGGCTAAGTTTGGGTAAACTGCGCGGCAGCTATGGCACTACGGGCAACGACCAAATTGGCGACTATGGCTATCTGGACACCTATACGGTAAGTGGCACTCCTTACTGTGGCACTATAGGCATAGGCCCTACCCAGCTTTACAATCCCAACTTTGGTTGGGAAGTAAACAAAAAAGCCACAGTGGCGCTGGAACTTGGCCTGTTGAATAATAGAATTTCCCTAACAGCAGAGTGGTATAAAAGCCGTTCTGGCAATCAATTGGTGGGCATACCTTTACCTTGGACCACTGGTTTTCCATCGGTTCAGGCAAATCTGGGAGCCATTGTAGAAAATCGTGGCTGGGAGCTTAGCCTTCATACTGAAAACTTTAAAACCGATAATTTCAGTTGGACAACCGACATCAACCTTACCCTGCCTAAAAATGAGTTGGTGGCTTTTCCGGGCTTGGAAGCAAGTACTTATGCCAACCAATACATAATCGGCCAACCCATCACTATTAAAAAAGTATTTCACTATACAGGTATAGACCCCGAAACGGGTATCTACCAATTTGAGGACTATGATGGGGATGGAAGTATAAGCATTCCAAATGACCAACAATATACGGTGGACACAGCCCCAAAATTTTATGGAGGGCTACAGAATAACTTCAAATACCATAATTGGGACCTTAGCCTATTCTTTCAGTTTACCAAACAAAAAAACTATAACTATTGGTACACAGCCAGCCCTGCGGGAATCATGGGAAACCAGCCCGCTGCAGTTTTGGACCATTGGCAAAATCCTGGTGATAATTCCGAAACACAGCTATATACCTCCGGCAATAATGTAGAGGCAACTACGGCCTTTTACAATTTTATCCAAAGCGATGCCGCAATCAGTGACGCCTCTTATATAAGGCTTAAAAATGCGGCGATAAGCTATAGTTTGCCTGTAGGGAAACTGTCAGGAAAAGTATTCCTTCAGGGACAAAACCTCATCACCTTTACCAATTTTAAAGGAGGAGACCCTGAACAATTTAGCGGGTTCACTCCCCCACTCCGCTGGCTCGGTGGCGGATTTCAATTAACTTTTTAATCAATCTATATGAAAACAATTTTGAATTTTTTAAAACGCCTTTTCTATTTGGCATTTGCTGCTATAACCGCCCTTTCATTTATTGGGTGCGAAAAGGATCTGGAAGTGGGTCTGCCCAATTCCCAACTTACCGGCATCAGCGTTTTCCAGAATGTTGCCACCGCACGTGCCGCATTGGCAAAAATATATGCTGATATAAGAGACACCCCTCCATTAACAGGCACTAGCAATGGCCTCAACCTTTTGATGGGTCTGTATGCAGACGAATTGAATTATTATGGGGAAGGTGGTAGCTCCATTGAAGCGTTTTATAAACATAATATTCAGTCCACTAGTTCCCTTGCGGAGGGTTTCTGGTCTGGGGGCTATCAAGCAATCTATCAATGTAATTCTGTTCTTGAAGGATTGGCAACCGCCCCCCTTACCGATGAAAAGAAAGCGCCACTGGAAGGCGAAGCACTTTTTCTGAGAGCTTATCTACATTTTTATCTTCTAAACTTATATGGAGATATCCCTTTTATAAATACTACAGACTATTTGGTAAATGCCAGGGTCAAAAGACAACCGCAAGAAGAGGTATATGCAGCAATTATAGCCGATCTAGAACAAGCGAAAGAATTGTTGCCAGTTACTGACGAATCAGGACAATACATCTATGCTACAAAAGCAGCAGCCAATTCCCTTCTCGCCAGGATATATTTATATCAGCAGCAATGGCAGAAATCAATGGAGGCCGCGACAGCTGTTTTGGAGGACTCGCCGCATACTTTTACGGAAGATCTTACTCAAGTATTTGTAAGCAATGGTCCAGGAATAATTTGGCAATTGCCACCAATCGCAGGTTTAACTACATCAGAGGCCTTCACCTTTATATTTGAATCAACCCCTCCGCCTTTAGCAGCGCTCCAACCTGGATTTATTGCCAGTTTTGAGACGAACGACGCAAGGCTATCCCAATGGATTGATGTTGTAACTGATGGTATTCAAAATTGGTATTATCCCTACAAATACAAAACAAGAACCGCTGGTGAGGGTCCCGAGGAATTCTCCGTCGTGATGCGCTTGGCGGAAGTTTTTCTAATTCGCGCCGAGGCACGCGCACATCTGGGCGATATTGGTGGTGCACAATCAGACCTGAATAAAATAAGGCGTCGTGCTGGCTTGGAAGATAGCACCGCCTCCACGGAAGCGGAATTGATTACAGCTATCTTTGAGGAACGCCGCCATGAGCTATTTACGGAACAAGGCCATAGATGGTTTGATTTAAAGCGAACCGGCCACGCTGCAGAAGTTTTACAGCCTTTAAAACCCAATTGGCGAAATACCGACCTCTTATTTCCACTCCCTCAGCAAGAACTGCGGTTAAACCCAAACCTTCAACCCCAAAATCCCGGTTACTAATGAAATCCATACATTTTAAAATAAACAGTTTGAGAATTAGCCAATTTCACTTGCTTGTTTGCATGCTTGGGATACTATCCTGCTCCCTATGGGGGCAGGATTTCCCTAAGAAACTGCTTCAGGAAAGTGATTTTAACCGTTGGTCAAATGTTTGGAGCCCAAAAATCTCCGATGATGGCAAATGGGTCACCTATCCCATAGATTATAAAGAACTTCAGGACACTCTAGTAGTAATGAATCCCAAAACCAAGACCAATTTTAAATTAGCCGGCGGAGCTGACGGTACTTTTATTCCTGGCCCCAATACCCGCTGGTTCGTATTTACTCAGGAGAATGAGGGCGTGGGTATAATGGATTTAAATGATGGAAGCATCTTATGGGCCGGAAAAGCAGATTATTATAAAATTTCTCCCTCTCGAAAAATGGTAGTTTGCATAAAAAACACAAAAGACCAAGCCAAAACCCTAATCCTTGTAAATACCCTGCAGAATAAGGTAAAAACGCTAACAGGAATTACAGATTTTAGCCTTGGCCCAAAGGATACCCAATTGGCATACGCAATCAATACCTCCCTTTCTTCAAAAATTGTAATCAGTGATGGGGATACAAAGGAATATACCCATAATGCCAAACCGGGAAATCATTTTTATTATAATTTAATATGGAATCCTCAAGGTACTGCCGTATCCTTTATGGACAAATCCAAGGATAGTATAACCAATGTTGAAACGGCAAATATTGTGAGCTGGGAATTAAAAACGGATTCAATTGATATTCTAAATCCTTTACTGAATGAAAAGTTGGCTGGTCTCAAGTTGCTATCAAATCTATTTTACTATTCAGAGGACGGTCAGAGTCTAATTTTTAATACTTCACCCATTTCACAATTACCCTCAGACCAAGGTCCTAACGTGCAGGAATGGAAAGGAACTGATAGTTGGTTATATCCCCGTGTTCAAAATACTTGGGAATGGGAAAACCAGTGGTGGAAAACGATGTGGTGGCCAAAAAAAAATAAAATCCTACAAATTGGAAATGAAACAACCCCCCAGGCTGAAATAACTTCCAATCAGAAATATGCCATTGTCTATGACCAAACCCAATATGAACCCGAATACAGTGACCATACAATAGCCGACTTATACGCGGTAGATATGGAAACAGGGCAAAGAAATCTCATTGAAAAAATGCAGGACTGTTCGCTGGATTTTATACGGCTGTCACCCTCGGGAAACTTTCTTAGCTATTTAAGGGACAAAAATTGGTGGATCTACGATTTTAAAAGTCGTACTAACCTTAATATCACTAAGAACATAAATACTAAATTTTATTCAGAAAATTATGACCATTCCGCGAACCACGGACCTTATGGCAATCCAGGGTGGACAGAGGGAGATAAAAAAATACTCATATATGATGAATTTGATATTTGGGCAATTTCGCCTGATGGATCTAAATCGGAACGGCTAACAAAAGGAAGGGAAGAAAATATAAGTTATCGTATTGATACTTATAACACCAATAGGACATACACCCATAAAAGCATCCTTGAAAGCTTCGGTTATAACATAGAAAAAGAACCCCTGCTTGTTTTAGCCAGTAAGAAGGACATTCCCTATGCATATTACAATACAGACTTAAACAATAACAGTAAATTGGTTAGTGTCCAAAGTGGAAAGATAGGTGACTTAGCCAAGACAAGTAGCCTAAATGCTGTAGTTTATAAAACACAATCTGCAGACCACCCTCCCGCCCTGTTTTATTGGAATAATAAACTATCCACCCCAATCAAAATTTATCAATCTAACCCACAACATTCAGATTACTTAATTGGCAGAACAGAACGTATTACCTTCCACAATAGTGCTGAACAGGAATTAAGTGCGCTCCTCCATTTTCCCGATGATTATAAGGAGGGAGTTGAATATCCAATGATTGTGCATATTTATGAAAAACTATCCCAAAACTTTGCGAATTATAATAACCCAACATATTATGAAGACATAGGATTTAATAGACGGGTTTATACCGCGAGCGGTTATTTTGTATTGGAACCAGATATTCTTTACACTCAGGGTGCCCCTGGGATGTCCGCAGTTAATTGCGTAATTGACGCTGTTGAAGAAGTTTTGAATAGATACTTAGTGGATAGGAATAAGATTGGTCTCAATGGCCATTCCTTTGGAGGATATGAAGCTGCGTTTATTATCACCCAAACAGATATATTCAGTGCCGCAGTAATAGGCTCTCCGGTAACAGATTTAACCAGTTATTATTTCTCAGTAAATAACGAAAATTACAAACCCGATATTTGGCGATTTGAAAATCAACAATGGCGTATGGGATTTTCTTATTTTCACAACAAGGAAGCCTATTTGGCCAATTCTCCGCTCCATCAGGCAGACAACGTAAAGTGTCCCGTATTGTTATGGACTGGAAAAAATGATGCTGTTATTCCTTATACCCAAAGTGTAGAGTTCTATCTGGCGCTAAGACGATTGAAAAAGGAAGTTTCTTTCTTACTTTATCCCGATGAAATCCATTCCTTAATGAAAAAAGAAAACCGCTATGACCTTGCTGTAAGAACAAAAGCTTGGTATGACAAATACTTAAAATAAAAGGGCTCCAAAACTGGGAGCCCTTCCACTCTTAGCTACCTACGGTTGCCAAGTTCCACGTAGTGGCTGAACACATGAATTGCCCGATAACTTAAAGACATCCATGTTGTTATGGGTACAAATAGCGGTACCAATATTAGTACATTGGCCCTCTACCTGACACGCGCCAGATTTAAAAATATAGCCAGTTTCCAAAACTACATTTTCATTTTTAGGAGTGTTGAAGGCAAAAGCAGCAGCAACCGCCAACATACATACACTCACAGGTACAAAAAATTTGAATTTTCTATTTTGCATAATATTTAAATTTAAATGATGGCCTACTCTGTTTTACAGGTTTTCAGCCTTCCCCTGCCACTGATCAGATGGGATTAAAAAAAATTACTTTCCAATTCATATTTCACCAAGCGGTCCTCCATTATTGCATATAATGAGTTCTTCACTACATAAAAGGCAGTTAGTTTTTTAGCATCATAGTGATATAAATAAAAACTGAACAAATATTCATCTTGGGTAATATTGTAAACATCAATTATTGAAGCTTCCTCAAGCATCTCCTTCGGTTCATATTTACCCAGTCTTTTAGATTTTATAAACAGATAGTCCCCATAGGTAGCTGCGTACTGATTTATAATTGAGGTATTTCCTTTGAGTTTGTCTTGCCTCAGGGTCTTTGAACTAAGTATTTCCAAAGCGGGGGAAGTTACCGTATCTATAGTATGTTGTTCTACCGTTTCTAAAGAAGTGGCGATTATATAGTATCGATTGCTGTAAAAATAGGTGTATACTATTTTTTGAAGTTGTTCATTCCATAACAACTGCCCATCAGATTCAAATATTCCGTCGCCAACCGCAGGTAGTTCATATACAGGTAAAGTGTTGTTTTCTTCAGTATCCTCATTTTTAATAACTGCGATGCTATTTTTTAAGGTACGGGCATTTGCTAGCCGTATACTTAACCGTAAGGAATCCATTGGGGTAACTGCCGTAAAATATTGGCCTTTATAAAAAGTTGTCGCCTTCCAATCTGTTTTTACGCCCTGCAATATTATGGGTACGGTTCCGTCGTTGACAAAGAAATCCTTTTCCCCTATAGCAACAATTACCGATTTATAGGGAAGATGCATATTATCCAATTGTATTTCTATAGTATCTGTCTGCCTTAACAGTGTATCTAGAATCAAGATATTTAGGGGTGCTGTAACGTTTCCCAAATAGACATTTCCAGAATTAATCCCAGCGATGTACCATGAATTATATTTAAGGTCATATACTTCTTGAACTGAAATAGGATGCGGAATATACCTGCGTATAAAAGCATTATTCCGGTGCATCTTCTTTTCCGAAATGGCAAACAACAGCGTGACGGTGCCAATGCTAAAAATGGCAAGGATGGCAAGCATAAGCAATGTCTTTTTTTTACTTCTTTGCGCAGTGAAAAAGACGGCCACCCCGGCCAGAATTATGAAAACAACATTAAAAATAAGGTGCTGTGTCCAGCTAAGTTTTTCTAGAACCCCACCGCAGGAACAAGGGATAAAGTCGGAGTAATTCAGGATGATATAGATATAGGCCGTAAACATGACCATAAGCGTAAAGGCGGCATAGAGTGCAATGGTTCGGAACTTTGGAACCATTAACAAAAAGGAGATACCTATTTCTATTACTGGGATACACCACGCGATGATGCCAGCGTAAGCACTGAGTAAAGGTGACTGCGCCAGCTGTACTCTAAAAGTTTCATAATCGAGAATCTTACTTACTGCCGCATACATAAACAACACTATAAAAAAATTGCTTATTATTTTTACAATAATTCTGTTATATATTGTGTTGAAAATCATATCATTTGCATTGATATGATAAAATTCGGGACAAAAATTTCAGAAAAATGAAAATAAACTTATCCCAGCGGTATTATTTTCAGTCAATGGAAAAAATCACGGATTTTCGGCTAAAAATTTCCTTCGAA
>JBLXDA010000031.1:0-21203 GCA_048264505.1 Aequorivita sp. | reverse complement strand
TAAGGAAATTGCCAAAGGTTTTGAGGATCTATTCTCAATACAGCTCGGCGATTATTATAGAATATTTCTGGAAATTAGGATGCGGAAAAACAATCAGACCAAGTTGTTGGATTTTTTAAAGACCTGCATTCAGAATAAAATTGTGGAGGCGGATGGATAGTTTTAATAAAGTGATAAGAATTTTCTATTAATATATTTGTCTAACAAAAAACCATCTGCTTTGCAAATGGTTTTTATGGCTAATTCGATTTATACTTTAAATTGTATTGCTTTACAAAGCTTTTTAAAATATTGGGAATATTTAAAATATTAAGCTTCCCATTTTTTAATTTTATTTCCTCATTCATTGCCTCCTTTTTTAAAATTGGTATTTATCTTTATAGTTATCCATCACAAAAATAAAATGCTATTGCCAACTGTATTAACGATATAGGTTTAATTATTGCCACATTTCAAAACCAATTACTGAACTCTTCCTAAATTGGGCAAGAGGGAGAATCAACACTTTCGAAAATTTAAATAAAAGTAATTTCTAATTCACCTGCTATAAAAGTTTTATCTTCATAGTCGAAAAAGTGATATTTTAACGAGAAAATCCTTTTAATCTCCCCTGGAAAAAAAAACTGACCAATGAATACAATAATATCCCATTCTATCCCCTTTAAGGATGTGCTGAACGATCTCTCGAAGGAGATGGGAACCACATATCATAAGGATTGTGAGGAATATACGCTTAGCATACCGGATGAGTTTGGAACAGGTATCATTAAGGGCATAAATTTTAAAGAGGGCTTGGGCCTTTTATTTTACAACTGTACTTTTCACGAAGACCTAGAAATCAAGTTTATTGTAAATGAAGTGCACCCATTAAAATTTTTATTTTGTGAAGATGGGGGTTTTACCCATTATTTTCAGAATGAAAATACAGAACACAAAGTTGAGGTTTTAGAGAATATTATTGTTGCCAGTAGCAATAATACAGGACATATCTTAAATTTTAAAAGAAACGTTCATACAATAATAAACAGTCTTGAAATTGATAGGGCTAGGTTTGCTAAAACTATGGACTGTGAAATCCAAAATTTAGATAAGACTCTTAAAGACCTGTTTTTTGACATTAAGGCACATAGACAATTTTATTACCACGGTAATTACAGCGTAGAAATGGCCGACTTATTTAAAGAGATAAATTCCAAAAAGCTTGGAGACTTTATAAGAACTATATTCCTGCATGGAAGTGCTTTTAAGCTTTTATCAATTCAAATTTTGGAGTATCTTGATTCCAGGAATACTGAAGGAAATCAGTCTCTTCTAAAATCACGGGATCGGGAATTGATTAAAAAAGCAGCCGCCTATATAGAAAATGATATTTTGGATTTCACTACAATAAAAAAATTAGCCGAACATATAGGCCTCAATACATCTAAGCTACAAAACGGATTTAAAAATATTTACGGTTTCACAGTAAATGAATTTGTTCAAAATAGGAGGTTGGATTTAGCAAAAAATTTAATTCAAACAACAGACCATTCATTTTCTGAAATAGCATATATGGTGGGTATTTCAAGCAAAAGTTATTTCTCAAAGATTTTTAAGGATAAATATGGGATAACCCCGTCTGATATTAGAAAGAAAAAACGACAAGATGCCTCCCCTAATGTTTAAGACTATATATATCGTTTAAAATTACCCTGTAAAAAGTAATTTCATAATAACGGTACTATTGTTAAATTTGAATAGCAGTTAAAAGCTAGACCTAATGCCTATCTTTATTTTTTTAGTGGCCTGGATTTTTGCCGTTTGTGCCATGACGGGGTTTAGTGCTCTGATCTCTAAAATTATTGGACGTGAAGTTAGAGAGCATCATTTACTTGCCCAATTACTTCACACTTTAAAATCTGATAATATAAGGAAACCACCCTCCGTTCTAAAAGGCTGGATCATTCATTTTGTGATGGGGCTGTTTTTTTTAGCCCTATATGAATTACTGTGGATTATAACGGCGGTTGATCGCAATTTTTTATGGAGTATAATTTTCGGGATGTTTATAGGCGTAATTGGTATTTTAGGCTGGATGATTATGTTTAAATTGAACCCCGATCCCCCAAAATTACATTTCAACACTTTCTACGTTCAATTATTTTTCGCCCATATAGTTTTTAGTGTAGTGGCTTTAGTAGTGTATCGATTTCTTCAGTAGTACATTTATAATTAAATATATGAATGCTAGGAATCTTTCCCGGATTTTGATTTAAACACAAACATCAATACTAACATTGAAATATTAAGCACAAACGATAATCCATTTGTCGCAATAATAGGAATATCATTTTTTAATATTCCATATACAGTCCACAATCCTACTCCTAAAATTAATATAATGAACATAATTGGCGATACATCCAGTACTTTTTTAGTGCGCCAGGATTTTATAATCTGCGGTATTATCGCAATTGTGGTAAACACTCCGGCAACTATACCAATTAAATTTTCTACTTCCATAATTATTTAAATTCAACATCTTCCAATAGCCAGTCTTCAACGGTCATATTTTCATTGTCGGTATGGAGTACTATTATATCGCCGGTTGTTTCGAAGATAACGGCACGAACTTGGGAGAGGTTGAGAACATTTGCTTCTCTTAATTTTGAGCGAAGGTCTCCTTCGGTTACCCGTGCTTTTTTTAAGTTTTCATATAATATTGTGGAATTTCCCATCAATAATAATGGCCTGTTATCAATAATTTTTCTAAACCCTCTATAGCGTCGGAAGTAAGCTGCTATTAATTGTAGCAAATAAACCGTAAATAATCCTATTACACCCTCTATTAGGGAAACGGATTTTGAGAGAACCACAGTTGCAATAATAGAACCCACTGCTACTGTCATCGCAAAATCAAAACTGGACATTTTGCTAAAACTGCGCTTTCCAAAGATTCGAGTGAAACTAATTACCGCTATATAAATACCTATACAGCTTATCACAATAGATATAGCTGAGATTGGAGTAATTTCCATCCATTTTTCCATAAAAATTATTTTAGAAAAAAGCCCGCTAATAACGGGCTTTTCAAATTCTTAATTCATTATTTTGCTTTTCTGTTTAACCTATCTTCGGCCAAATCATTAAGCGTTTCATCGGCATTGTATTCCTCATCCAGTGTTTTCTGAAGTTTTTTTGCAATCTTATCGTGACCAAGCTCTTTGGCATAACGAACTGCAGTTCCATAACCGGATATTTCATAATGTTCTACGCGTTGTGCCTCCGCAATCATTCCTGCGTTCTTGACATCCTCGTCCTTTACTTCCTCTAGGAAATCTTCTGCCTCTTTTATTAAGCCTTCCATGGCTTTACATTTTTCTCCCTTTGGATCAATATCCAATTCTTTGCAAATCTCTTCTAAACGGCTTTTGTGTTCCTTTGTTTCTTCCAAATGGTCTTCAAAAGCCTTTTTAAGTTTTGCGTCCTTTGCATTTTTTACCATTTTAGGTAAAGCTTTGGTCAGTTGGTCTTCAGCACTATAAAGATCCTTTAACTGATGTTCAAATAATTCTTCTAAATTTTTCATAACAAGTTTTATTTTTGGTTTAGAGTTTAAAATTAGGAATTGGATAATAGATTGCTATATTATTTAAATATGATTTAACAATTTATCTCCAAATGTGTTAATCAAATATCTTTAGAGTTAATTTTTTTGATTGTGGAGTGGGGTAATTGAGAGAAAGACATCATTATTTCTAGGGGGGGAGGAAAGGGGGAAATAACCACTTATCCAAAGTTAAAGTTCCGTGAAATTATATCGTGTTTCTCATATAAGTTATAATTTTAATGTAAAAGGTTTATATGAGATCAATTTGGAACGGTTCAATAAGTTTTGGCCTAGTGTCAATCCCCATAAAGATGTACAGCGCCTCGGAAGATAGAAAGTTGGACTTGGACATGCTGGACGTACACGACAATGCGCGCATTCGGTATAAGCGGGTCAATGAGGACACTGGCAAGGAAGTGGAATGGAAAGACATTGTAAAGGGGTTTAAAAAGGACGATAAATATATAGTCTTGGATAAAGAGGATTTTGAAAAGGCGAATATGAAAAAGAGCAAGACCATCGATATTGAAGAGTTTGTGGAGGAAGCTGAGGTGAGCGATTTACTTTTTAAAAGTCCGTATTTTTTGGAGCCCCAAAAGGAAGGTGGAAAAAGCTATAATTTATTGCGTGATGCCCTAAAAAAAACCGAAAAATTAGGGGTAGCAACGTTCGTTATGCGCCAAAAGGAACACTTAAGCCTTATTGGGGTCTATAAAAATGCCTTAGTGTTGCACGTAATCCGTTTTGCCGATGAGATCCGTAATCCTGCCGATTTAAAGCTGCCTGCTACCAGAGTCTCCAAAAAGGAAGTGGATATGGCACTCTCACTCATAGAAAACTACACTACGACTTTTAAGCTTGATAAATACAAGGATGTTTACAACAAACAGTTGATGAAGATCATCAACAATAAGGCCTCTGGAAAAAAAACGCGCACAAAGAAAATAGATACTACTCCTACCCAAGCGGACGATTTAATGGCTAAGCTAAAAGCCAGTCTGGAAAAGAAAAAGAAAAAAAGTAAAGCGTCCTAACCGTGGCACTGGACGATTATATAAAAAAGCGTAAATTTAGCACCACGCCTGAACCCACGGGCGAGTTGGATAAGAAAAACGCATACCGATTTGTAATACAGCGCCATCAGGCGAGAAGACTTCATTACGACCTTCGTCTTGAAATGGATGGCGTACTAAAAAGTTGGGCCGTACCTAAAGGTCCATCCATGAATCCATCGGATAAGCGCTTGGCAATAATGACCGAAGACCACCCGGTAAAATATCTCACTTTTCACGGAACTATTCCCAAAGGCAATTACGGCGCAGGCGTTATGGATATTTGGGACCAGGGCACCTATAAAGTTCTGGAAAGTGGGGAAGGTAAAGACCCGGTAGAGCAATTGGAAAAAGGCGACCTGAAAATGGAATTCTTTGGAAAAAAGATAAAGGGCGTTTTTGCTTTGGTGCATACCCAAAGAGGGGAAGAGAGAAACCAATGGCTGCTCATTAAAAAGAAAGACAAGTATGCCACCGATTTAGAGTATGATGCCGAGATTTTTGCGAAAGCGAACAATGAAATCAAAGCTGGAAAAGTAAAATCGCTTAACCCCAAGGAATTTATAAGGCCTATGCTCGCAAGCCCGGCCAAGAAAATATTCAAGGATCCCGATTGGGTTTTTGAATTGAAATGGGATGGCTATCGCGTACTGACCAACATCAACGATGGTAAGGTGGAACTGTACTCGCGCAATGGGATATCCTATAACAGCAAATTTGCGGTGTTAAAAAGGGAACTGGAAAGCATCCCCCACGATTGTATATTGGACGGCGAAGTAGTGATTGTAGATAAAAAGGGGAAGCCAGATTTCCAAAAACTTCAAAATTACGAAGCTGGAAAGACCAAAGGCGAGCTTCGGTATTATGTATTTGATTTACTTTATCTAAATGGCCACGATACCATTTCCCTTCCCTTATTGGAGCGCAAAAGTCTGTTGCCCGATATTTTGGAAGGATTGAAACATATATTTTTTTGCGACCATATAGAGGCTATGGGACCTACACTCTATGAACGCGCCATTGAGGCTGGAATGGAGGGTGTAATTGCCAAAAAAGCCGATTCGGTATATTCCCCGGGTTACCGCAGTGAAAAATGGCTAAAAATAAAAGATACCAATACGGAGGAAACAATTATTTGTGGGTTTACCGATTCGGTAAGCGGCGGGGCAATTTTTGGATCTCTTATCCTCGGAATGTACCAAAATGAAGAGCTTACCTACGTGGGCAATTGCGGCTCGGGTTTTTCCGCTTCGGAACAAAAGGCACTGTTGAAAAAATTAAAGGCCTTGGAAATAGATACCAATCCGTTTGGAAAGAAATTGGCACTTAAAGGAAGGATTCCGCATTGGGTTGAATCAAAATTGATCTGCGAGGTTAAGTTTTCGGAATGGACCAAAAGGGGCCTGATGCGCCACCCAATTTTCAAAGGTTTGAGAAACGACAAGGAGTTGGAGGAAGTAACGACTAGCCTGCCTAAAGAATCAACTTCAATAGCCAGCAAAAACAGTAATTCCCATTTGGAAGTGGATGGGATTTCCGTTCCCCTTTCCAACTTGGAAAAGGTATATTGGCCAGATGCCGGATATACTAAATACGATTTAATTGACTATTACCTCAATATTTCGGAAACCATACTACCATATCTGGTGAACCGTCCGCAAAACCTACATCGACATCCCAACGGTATTTCAAAACCTTCTTTTTATCAAAAAGACAACGAAACCTTGCCAGATTGGGTGGAAACCGTAAAAATATATTCTGAATCCTCCAAAAAGGAAATTGACTACCTGCTGTGCCAGAATGAGGCCACGCTGCTCTATATGGCAAATTTGGGCTGCATAGAGATAAACCCTTGGAACTCTACCATCCAAAATTTAGAACATCCCACCTATACGGTAATAGATCTGGACCCTTCCAGCAAAAACACCTTTGAGCAGGTGATTGAAGTGGCCTTGGCAGCAAAAGAGGTGTTGGATTTGGCAAAGATAAAAGGTTTTTGTAAAACTTCCGGCTCTTCAGGTTTGCATATTTATCTGCCGTTGGACGGAAAATATAGTTACGAAGAAGCCCGTGACTTCACCAAACTTTTGTGCTATTATATACAGGAAAAACTACCGAAGCTAACCAGCATGGAACGTGCGGTAAAAAACCGCAAGGATAAAATCTATTTGGATTATCTGCAAAACCGCCGTGGACAAACCTTGGCAGCTCCATATTGTGTACGTCCGAAAGTGGGAGCTCCTGTTTCTGCCCCCCTTTCATGGAAGGAGGTGAAGCCAGGGCTGAAGATTTTAGATTACACAATAAAAACTATGCCCGACCGGATAAAAGCCATGGGCGAATGGTTTAAACCTGTATTGGGAAAGGGCATTGATATGGGTAAGGCTATTGAGAATTTAAATTAACCTAGTCCATTTTTTTAAAATTTTATAAGTATCGTGGGGTACAGGTGGATTGAGGAAGAGAGAATCTATCTCTTTAATTCCCTTTTATCAAACAACTTTATCCTTTAAAATTTCGTAATTAATAGGCTTAAAATTTCCTCCGTTACTATCTTCTGCAGAACAGGCAGTAAGGGCAACTATTAAATCCATTTGAGCTTCAAAGATTATATAATCATTTGGTTTGCTTAAGGGAGGTAGAACTGAGAGTTTACCCTTGCTGTCAAATTGCACATTCATAAAAATATTAAAAGCTGTAGGAATATCATCAGGAAAAATATTGTAGGGTTTCAAATTGGTGTACAGATTTTCAAAACAACTGGGATGATATTCGTGATTATTATACATAATTTGGAAGGTTTCCGGGCTGCAGGGTGCCAATAAAAAATCATTTCTTCCATTGGTGTCCTCCAAAACCTCCATCATCTTTCTGCTGCGATTGCTCCATAAATAATTTCCCTTAGTGATAAGTATGCATTCCTCAAAATCAAGCGTTTTTCCCGAAGAAATTTTTTCTCGTATGTCTTTTTGGTTGAAAAGAACCATATCGCTCACCTGGCTACCTTCTGGATCAATAACCTTTAATTTATCGCCTTTTTTTAAGGTAAATGCCACTCCCGTCTGAGGTGCTATATGATTTGTCATAAATTTTTTAGTTTTTAATTTGGTGCTTACGATTGCTGTTGTAAATTTTTTTGTTGTAATAGCCTAATACCAAATTTACAATAACTATTAGAATCGTACTAGCGGCTAATTCCACATACATACCCAAGCCCGCCAAGCATCCTAGCGCAGCACTGCACCATATAGCAGCTGCAGTTGCGAGTCCCGAAATTTCCTTCTTTTTCTTGACAATAACGCCAGCTCCCAAAAAGCCTACGCCTACAACTATCTGCCCTGTTATTCTACTTAAATCTACATACTCAACATGAATATATTGAAACGAAATGCCCATAAAGATTGCGGCTCCTACAGCTACCAGCGCATTGGTCTTTAGACCGGCATTTTTATTTTTCATCTGCCGTTCAATACCTACACATATTCCGGCTATCATAGCAATTACAGTATTTGTTATAAATTCAAGTGTAGTGATTGGTTCCATATTCCAACGGTTGATTAATTATTTATGATGAAATGGGCATTTCCAAGCTTTTTCTACCGCCCGACCACTGTACTGCCTAGCTTCACTAGATTTTCCAAAATCTTCAAGTACAGGGTTTATACCTCCCTGAAGGGCGGTATCGCGTTCACGTATTTTGTCACGGATTTTTTCATAAACACCCATTTCACGTAATTTTTCAAATTGTGAATGCAGGTTGAAAACCAAAGTAGGGTATGGCGCTTTTCTTGCCTTTCTTGATGCTTTAGGATGTAATCCTACTACATAAAATGCCTTTCCTCCAATACTAAAGCTGAAATTTGGATCTTCGGGATTATCGCTAACCGCGGGGTCCCAATCCATACTATCTTTTTCGTGAAGAAATTGCAACTGCCGCCATAGAAGATTTTCAAATTCAATTTCGCTAACAATATCCATATCGGGAAATACCGCTATAAACGATTCAAACTCTTTGCTTTCAAAATCATAGTTCACTATATAGTCTTTTAGATCAACTACTAGTTCAGTAGCTGTTTTTCTACTGCCTAGACTATCATAAATGTTCAATTGAAATTTATCCATTTGGAAAACCGTATTGGCCATGATACATGGATGTTTTTCATCTATGATAAACTTTTTAAAATCTTCAGAAATAAGTTTATTTCCATGGGTTGATATTGATGGTTCCATAACTTTTTTTCTGAAAATTATCAATTTGCCTTAGGAATCGCACTTCTTTTAATAATTTCTTGGCTGCTATTTAAAGCCAATTTAACATTCAAGAGGAAGGTTATGGCAAATGTGTTAATTCTCGGTTTTATAGCGTATCATTTATACTAATGGGATAATGTTTCCTTTGATTTCATATAGCGCCCATAAACCTTCTTAAGCCTAATAATTATAAAAACATATATAAGAATATACCTTCTTCAGGATTTTATCAGCGATGGCATATTTCCAAATTTAAACTGCTACATCGGGTTAGGAGTCTGAACTTGAAATCTTTGTTCATCTCCTTAAAGAGTAAAAGTGTTATATTTCCGGTCGTTATTGAAAACCACCGTCGCTATAGTTGAATAAACGGGTACGTTGGCTTCTCTCAGCATGGTGCGCAAATTGCCTTCGGTTCCCCTTTTAAACCAATTGTATTAAAATTCTTTAAGTGATTACTGAAAAGGGATTGGATTATTTTTTGAAAATAGCAAAAAGTTTAGATAGGAAGGAAGAACTACCATCGGTGGGTGTCTTAATTTTATCAGGTCCAAAAGTATGTTCCCTTAAGAAATCACTTTGCGACTTGGAAGAGTCATACTTCCTTCGTTCAGTGCGCAATTTGTCCTGTTTCTCCTTTTGGGTTTCCATAATATTTTCAAATAGGGGCAGCATTCGCTCATTTAAGGTATTGATAGGCTCTTTAATAAAAAAACCCTCTGCACCACTTTCCAATAGCTTTTCCCTATCTGCCTCGTATTTGAGATTACCGGTGATAACTACCACAGGAATTTTGGTATTGTATTTTTTTGTAATTCTAAGTACATCAAATGCATCCATTCCTACAAGGTTGAAATCGGTGAGTACTATATCTGGGATATAGGTTTTGAGCGCATTGATTAAACCAATTTCACTGTCCACAAAGCGTATTTCGGGATGGGCGCAAATTTTTTTTAATTGGCGCTGCAATAAGAAGGAGTCAGAAACTTGATCCTCAACAATCAAAAAATGTAAGACGTCTGGTAGGCTCATTAAATGTAGGTTATTTATTACATAGTAAATTTAACAGCTATTTTCAATTAAAATATAAAATAATGAAAAAATTTAATTATTATTTATAAGAAGTTTTTTTATCGGTTTCGTACCCTTAATTTTATAAAAAACAATCGACCATCTCTATGAAGCGAATCCGAAAAGTAGGCCTAACCAACTTTATACTCTTAATTTCATCCCTTATACTGGTAATTATACTAATAGGTTTCTCTTTTATAAGAAATGCAACTTCTGCAAATGAAATTGCCCATACCTGGAAGGTTAAAAGTAATATTAGCCAAATGTCGGCTACCATTTCCCGAATGGAAAGTTTTGGCCTGGCCTATGAAGCTACCGGGAAAATAAAATTTAAACAGGCTTTTCACGATGCGCAGGAAGAATACGATTCACTTTTAACATCCTTGGAAAATCTTGTTGCTGATAACGATGACCAATTGCATCGGATGAATATAATTTCCCAACAAATGGAAGGCAATATTGGTTTTTTCCAACAAAAAATAGAGTCGAGATATACATTTGAGAGTCCGCAACAAAGTGAAATAGAGTTGCATTTTATGGCTGATGTTGAAAAAAAGTTCGAAGAACTAATTGCAGTGGAAGATGCACTTTTGGAGGAAAGAAACCAAAAATTTACCATTTGGAAATATATTATTTTGGGGGCTCTCGGTATCGCAACACTTATTGTTTTTCTAAGTCTATTTAACCTTATAAAAAAAGTAAAACCGCTTATTGAGGAGCTTCTGGCTACCCAACATGAATTGGAACAGACCAATCGGAATATTGAAAAGGCCCTTGTGGAGCTCAAAACACTGAATGAGGAAAAGGAAAGTGAAATTGTGGCAAAGGAGGCAGCCATTGGAGAAGCGGAAAAATTAAACGAGTCCCTGATTGCAAAGAACCAACAGTTGGACCATTTTGCTTACGTAGCTTCCCACGATTTACAGGAACCCCTTCGTACCGTTTCCAACTACTTGGAAATATTTCAGGAAGATTTCCCAGAACGATTGGAAGGAGATGCTACAATGTATTTCCAGTTTATCAATAAGGCTGTGGAGCGAATGCGAAACCTGATTAGCGGGCTGCTCTCTTTTTCCCGTCTGGGTACCAGCGGTCAAATGGAAAATATTGATTTAAATGCAACACTTCAAAAAATCAAGGATGATTTGGATACCGTGATCGAGGAACGTGAAATTATTCTAGAATATGAAACCCTCCCGAACGTTATGGGATATAGGATAGAGATTAAGCAATTATTCCAAAATCTCATTTCCAATGCCATAAAATTTACCAAACCAGAAACCCAGCCCCATATAGTCATAACTTTTGAGGAAACCACCAACTATTACAACTTTCATATAAACGATAACGGCATCGGTATTGCAGAAAAGGATTTTTCCAAGGTTTTTGATATGTTCAGTAGGCTACACAGTACAAAAGACTATGAAGGCCAAGGCATAGGGCTTGCGTTTTGCAAGAAAATAGTGGAACTTCATTTGGGTAATATCTGGGTAAGTTCTAAATTTGGAAAAGGAACTACCATTCACTTCACCTTAAAAAAATAATAATGAAGAAATTAAAAAATGTACTCCTGATCGATGATTCGGAGAGTGATAATTTTTACCATGCCCGAAAAATAAAAAAATTGGGAATTACTGATAATATTCATATTTGTTTCAGTGGAGAGGAAGCCTTGACCTACCTAAAGAGCCAATTGGACGGTATCCATCCACAACCCACACTAATTTTTTTAGATATTAATATGCCCGGCATGAATGGTTGGGAATTTTTGGAGGAATATGAAAAATTGGAAGTTTCCCAACAAGGTGAGATAGTTCTGACCATGTTGAGTAATTCCATTGACGAAAGGGATCGGTTGCGGGCACAACAATTTAAAAGCGTTCAGGGTTTTTATAGTAAACCTTTAAACGAAAATTATCTCAACAGCATTCTTGAAAGCCACTTTAAAAACTATTTGTTGTAACTTTAAAAAGTAAAGTTTATAAAGAAAAAATGAAGTGACCACTATTACGCGGGATAATAGCTGCCGATTTCATGGCTAAATACAAGGCGCAATCAATATTAATAATCCAGCATGGTTAAATTAAATTGTACTTGACTAATTTTCTTTATAACGATTACTTTATAGTAGTGGGTAATTTATTATCATAAAAGAAGTTAGGGGATATAAACTCCAACTCTACCAAAGCTACCAAAGCTACCTAATGTATAGATTGAGCAATAAATTTCGGTTTTAGGCTGGTGTTTTTGGAATTATTTGAAGCTCTCTGGGAATTTACCTTCCTTGATAAAACATTTTTTTTGTTGCAGGGAAAGGGGTATAATGGGATTACTAGGGATAATAGGATGAAATTAAGCGGTTTTTCACATCAAACTTTTTCTATATTTTAATTTTGAATTGCTAAAAATTATATCCGTATGTGCTACCATACCAAATTAACGACCCCCAAAGAAGAAATTCAAAAGGAGTTTAATGCCGATTTTTATGAACCGGAATTGTATGTTCCCAAAGAGGCCATCAATGGCTTTTCATTTTCTAAAAATCCCGTCATATTAGACGAGGATAAAGGGCATATAAGCATGGTTAATTGGGGTCTTATACCTTTTTGGGCAAAAGATGATGGCATAAAAAAAATGACGTTGAATTCGCGTATTGAAACCGCAGCCACAAAACCCGCATTTCGGAATTCAGTGAAAAACCGCTGTCTTGTTATAGCTGATGCCTTTTATGAATGGCAATGGCTCGATGCCAAAGGAAAAAACAAACAGAAATATATTATTAAACCCACCGATCAGGAAATTTTCGGGTTTGCGGGATTCTATAGTGAATGGACCAATCCTGCTAGCGGCGCGAATATAACCACTTATACTATCGCGACTACCGAGGCTAATGAGCTTATGGCTGAGATTCATAACAATAAAAAACGAATGCCGATTATTTTAAAAAAGGAAGATAGAAATAAATGGTTGAAAGGAGATGCCATCGAAAATTTCCAGTTTCCCTATAGTGTACATTTAACCGCCGAACCATTACAATAAAAACGCCTGATATTTCAGGCGTTATTTTAAATGATGGAAAATATTTTATTCCTTAAAATTGACCATCCAGTTTATTCCGTACTTATCCGTACATCTTCCATAGTAGGCGCCCCAGGAGGTTTTTTGAAAATTAGTGTGTACCTGTCCTCCTCTGGACAGTTCGGTAAATGCGAACTTTGCACTTGCCTCAGTATCCATATCTACACCTAAGTGCATATTGGATCCATCGGTTAGTGGGGTGTCAGGGGCAGCATCGTAACCAAGAATTGTAAAATTTTTTCCTTTTAATTCTGCATGTTGCCATTTTGACCTGTAATTCTCGGGTATATCGATTTCCTTATTTTCATAAGTTTCAATATTTTGAATTGTTCCATCAAAAATTTCTTTATAAAAATTAAAGGCTTCTTGACATTGACCTCTATATGATAAATATGCTTCAATTCTCATAGTTGCTGTTTTACTTAACTATATTAATTAATAGTGTGTCGGTTTATCTTTTGAATAGGCGCGACAGTAACCCCAATACCAATAATACCAAAAAAATGTAAAAGATAATTTGGGCTATATCCGTTGCCCCTTCTGCTATTCCCCCAAATCCGAAGATTGCAGCGATAATAGCAATAACAAGAAAAATAATAATCCATCGTATCATAATATGTAGTTTTTTTGTTAGTATGTATCCAATTTACCTATGTTATCCATCCTACGAAACTTTTTATAGGATGTTTAACTGCGTTTGTTAATTATTTTAAAATTTCAACTGCCAATAAGTTCGCCCCCGTTGATATGAATAAATTGGCCTGTTATATAACTACTGTCCTCACTGGCTAAAAAAACATAGGCAGGTCCCACCTCACTGGGTTGTCCTGCTCTTTCCATCGGGGTATCTTGACCAAAATCGGTTACATCATCAAATGTGGCAGGAATGAGGGGCGTCCAGATTGGACCCGGTGCCACTCCATTTACACGTATTCCCTTGGCAGCAAGATTGCTTGAAAGGGAGCGGGTAAAACTTACAATAGCGCCTTTTGTACTGGCGTAATCCATTAAATGATCACTGCCCCTATAGGCGGTTACCGAACTGGTATTTATTATAACGTCTCCCTTCTTTAAATGAGGAAGCGCCGCCTTGGCAATATAAAAATATGCAAAGATATTGGTGCGAAAAGTTTCCGCCAATTGGTGATCCGAAATCTGTTCTAGCCTGTCCTTGGGAAACTGTACGGCCGCATTATTGACCAAAATATTTAATTTCCCATAGTGCTTTATGCACGCAGCTATACTCTTTTTGCAAAATGTAGGATCTTTTAAATCTCCTGCCAGTATTATACAATTGCTCCCTTCCTTTTCAACCAACCGTTTAGTTTCCTTTGCATCATTATTTTCTTCTAGATATACTATGGCTACCGAAGCGCCCTCCCTGGCAAAGTGAACGGCTACGCTTCTTCCTATCCCACTGTCTCCTCCAGTAATGAATGCTACTTTACCTTTTAATTTATCACTGCCTTTATAATTATCTCTAATAATTTCAGGTTGTGGTTTCATCTTACTTTCCTCCCCCGGTTGCGATAGTGATTGGGAAGGAAATTTTTTTGGTTTGGATGTGTCTGTTCCCATAGTATTTTTTTGTTTTAAAATTATTAAACCCATAGCTATTAAAGACATAGTTTAAAATTGTTTTAACGAAAATGAATTAAACCCAAAGCGAAAAAATCATTTCTTAAATACTTTTTTAGTTAATTTTTTTAAAAATAGATGCCAATGGAATGTTATAAGATATTTACTATTAGAAATTTGACGCTACTTTTAATAAAAAAAGTTTAACTAAAATTGAATTGCTATGAAAAATGAAAGAAATCAAACAGGCAAGGAAAACAATCCACAATTTGCTGGAAATAATCCTTCACAAAATGACAGAAACCAAGATCCCACAAGAAAGCAAGGGGATAATTGGAATCAAGAAGAAGAGTAGGTAATGAATTTGCCTATTTGAAGTGGCCTCCATCATTTATGATGGAGGTTTTTTTATATCTAAAGGGAGTATTTATTTAAATATTTCATATATAGATACCGAACCGTCCTAATTTTTTCTCACACAATTGTTCCTTTGTTCTTTCAATGCCTGTAAGCAGAACAAAGCCTGTCGCGAACTTTATGAGCGTATCGTAAACAAGGGGAAAAGCAAGGAGCTGGCGCTTATTGCAGTAGCAAATAAGTTATTGAAGCATTGTTTTGCCATTGCAAATCAGGATTGCCTTTAATGCGGAATTTGTTTCATTATTTGCAGTAAAATTATTGGAATACAAAAAAAAGTGCTTACAAATCTATTTTCTCAATCTGTAAGCCTAGAATAATGTCAACATTTAAGGAAGAGATTAGTTGTTTTTTACAGCAGTTCTTTGTTATGTGCTGCCCTTTCTTCAATCGTGTTTCGGTGCAGGAAGATTAAAAAATTCGTTTTTTGTTTTGTCCAAAGTTTGTGAAATCAGATTGAAATTTTCTTTTGTAGGTTTTAAGTCCACGAATTTGTCAATTATAGTTCGATATTTAAAAATTACAAATGTATTTTCAACTTCTGGATTTATCTTGTTCAAGTTCGCTTCAGTTTCTTTGTCCGAAAAGGCTGGCACAAAAGTTAAAGCAATATTTTTCAGGTTGAGTTGTTTGCCCAAATCTTCTAATTCTTGCTCTCTTTTTTCTTTACTATAATTCGTCTCGTTACCATAGACAAAATATACCTTTAGATATTTACTTCGAATAATACTTTGAAGTTCCAAAAACGACAGCCAGTCTTTAATGTTTTCCCAATTTGGATTGTTTCCCACAAAGTAAACAATACCGTGATAGCGACCATATTTACAAACAGGACAAGTTTGTGTTCCTCTATCTGGTCCGAAAGCGTGGAATGGAAGAAATGAGGGTTGGTCCTCGCCAATATTTAAACCTGATTGAGGGATTGTATTATTCTGGGTTGGATAATTGGGAATATTTAATCCAAGTACTATGTTATGTTCTGCGACTTGAATTTTATTGTCCAATAAAACCCTTAATATTTCTGTGCCTGCTCTGTCAAGTTTTCCGTACTTTTTCTTGTGCTTTAAATACAATGGGTCATCATCAAAATAAAGGTCTGCATAATACTCATTCTCAATATTCAGTTCTTTTATCGAAAGATGAATGTGTGCAGGTATGTCTTCGTTTGGATAAGGTGCCGGACGAATCGTATAAATTGAATACTTCCCGTTTTTGTCTGATTTTACCCACCCTCTAATATGTCCGTGTTTTTTGGTTTCTTCATCCATTCCTTCCTTTGGGGAATAATATCCGTTATTATCGGTTTGCCAATAATAAATGATAACATTTGGTTCTGGGATTTTACCGCCAAGTTTATAAACAGTTCCCGTTATCAAAAGTTTTTGGCCTTTTTCAGTCCATCCCGCACTTGTGTCGATTGATTTTATGTTTGCGGGCATTCCAATGTACATTAGTTCGCAACCATCACAGCCACCACCAACGATTTTTTTCTTGTCGGTTTTGACAACGGCTTGTTTTGTATCGGATTTGATTTGACCGTTACAACTCGTCAAAATGCCCATAGAAGCAAAAAAGATGAAATGCAATGCTTTCATTGCGTATGGAAGTGGTGTTGTTTGAAAATCCATTATAATTTGTTTTAAGACAAAAGTAGGTTTGGAAATATTCAAACAGAAATTAAATATGTTGAGATGATGAGTTTATGTTGTAACCTGATGGACGTTTTTAAAGTTGCTCTTGAAATTGGCTGCATAAGTTCTACTCAATCTTAATTCAACACCATTTTTTAAAATAATGTCATAATCGCCATTTAGACGGGATTTAAACGAAACGACCTTGTCCAAATTGACAATTGTAGATTTGTGTACTCTAACAAATCTATCTTTATCCAAGTGGGTTGAAATTGATTTTAAAGTTTCTGAATGAAGATGTTTCTTTTCTTCGAGTTGAATTGAAATATATGGTGTTGCAGCTGTAATTTGATAAATGTCGTTAACTTGCACAACGGTATTGTTTTTTCCATTGCTAATAATTATTTTTCTGATGCAGGATTTCTTATTTACAGAAACTAAATCAGTTGATTTAAAAGAAAAATATTTGTAGCCAAAAACGAAAACCGAATAAATTATCACGAGTTTGTATAAATCGTTGGCTAAAGTATAGGATAGTATTTTATAAATGTCGTATCTGCCATTATAGAAAAGGACAGAAAAGAACAGAAAAACAATAGGAAGAAAAACAAGATGGATGATTATTGGTGTAACTATAAAAAATGTTGTTTTGCTTAATGATTCTAAATTTTGATTTATGAGAAATCTACTTAATAATGACAATAGCGGAATGAAAAGAATCCAGATGGTTTTAAATAAGATGGATTCACCAAAATAAAATGAATACCCACTTCTATTGGATTCTAAAAAATCCTGAAACACTGTAAGCCCTATGATTGAAATAAATATGGCTAACAAAATTCCCATATTCTTTTTTATCTCTGTTGGAATGTTGTAAATCGATTCTTTTCGGAAGATGGTTTCTATCATAGTTTGAATCTTTTTTCAGGGTTGCACATAAAGGTTTTGTGTATGGCTCGTTGCGTGAAAATCCGCGAGACTCGAGCACGAAGCGCGAACTGTGCGCTAGCAAATTTTCCGCCGTAAACCGAAGATAGCAAATTTAAATAAACTCAAACATACAGGCTATGTTTGGGTTTTCTTTGTAGAAATAATTAAATTCTTCAATATTTTAAAATGGAAATATTCCAAAATAATGGAAATATTCCATAGTTTTGTATTGATGAAAAAATCCATTCTCCATCTTGATTTGGACACTTTTTTTGTGTCGGTAGAACGTCTATTGAACAGTGAACTGCTCAAAAAGCCTGTCTTGGTAGGAGGTACGGGAAGCAGGGGCGTGGTAGCTGCCTGCAGCTATGAAACCCGAAAGTACGGGGTTCGCTCGGGCATGGCAATGAAAATTGCCAAACAACTTTGTCCCCAAGCAATTATCATTCGTGGCAATGCGGGTACCTATATGAAATACTCAAGCCTTATTACTGATATTATCCGCGATTCAGTGCCCCTCTTTGAAAAAACAAGCGTGGATGAATTTTATGTGGACCTTACAGGAATGGATCGTTTTTTTGGGAATTACAAATTCGCTTCTGAACTGCGCAAACGTATCATTAAAGAATCTGGTCTCCCAATTTCGTTTGGTCTTTCCCAAAACAAGATTGTAAGCAAGGTTGCAACGGGAGAGGCAAAACCCAATAACCAGCTAAAAATTGATTACGGTTTTGAAAAGGCTTTTTTGGCGCCATTGCCAATCCGAAAAATACCGATGATTGGAAAGGCTTCTGCCCAAACATTAATCCACCTTGGGATAGATCGCGTAAAACTGATACAGGAAATGCCTGTGGAAATGCTTACCTCCGTTATGGGAAAGAACGGCCAGACTATTTGGAACCGTGCCAATGGCATAGACAACACCCCTGTAATTCCCTATTGCGAACGCAAGTCAATTTCTAACGAACGCACCTTCAATTTAGATACCATAGATGTCCAAAAACTTCGCGATACCCTTACCGCTATGGCAGATACACTGTGTTATCAGCTTCGGCTTGGCAATAAAATGACGGGTTGTGTTTCTGTGAAAATTAGATATTCCGATTTCCAGACTTATAACAAACAAATTCGCATTCCCTATACAAGTGCAGATCATATTCTTGTGCCTGCTGTAATGGAACTTTTTAGTAAACTCTATCAGCGCAGGATATTGGTTCGGTTAATAGGGGTAAAGTTCTCCCATTTGGTTGGCGGCCATTATCAAATCAATCTTTTTGATGATAATGAAAAATCCCTTAATCTATACAAGTCTTTGGATCATATCCGAAACCGCTTTGGGGCAGGCAGTGTGATGAAGGCATCCACACTCGATGTGAAAACGGTAATATCTGGCCGTAATCCCTTTGATGGTGAACCGCCCATTTTATTGGCCCATAGAAATCAATAATGTATATCAATTGCCATACATATTACTCGTTGCGATACGGGGTAATGTCGGTACCCCAATTATTGAATTTGGCAAAAATGAATGCCGTTCAACAATTAGCCCTGACGGATATAAACAGCACTTCGGCCTGCTTGGAATTTAGTAGGGAAGCAACAAAAGAAAACCTTAAACCTGTGGTGGGGGCCGATATTCGTAACGGAAACACCCGATGTTATGTCTGCTTGGCAAAAAACAATAAAGGCTACTTGGAAATCAACCAATTTTTGACCCAGTTCCTTCATGCCAAAAAGGAGTTTCCTGAAATCCCACCTTCCTTTTCGGATGTAATAACTATAATTCCCTTTGAAAAAGTACTTGAATATGAACTGGAAACGTTTGCTCCGGACTGGCATATAGGTATTTCGGTAGCAGACCTCAACAAATTAAAATTCTCCCATCTAAAACAGCATACTGAAAAATTAGTGTTATTACAGCCAGTAACATTCAGCAATCAGACACATATAAATATTCATAGATTACTGCGCTGTATAGACCTCAATATTGTTTTAAGTAAACTCCCGGAAGCTGAACAGGGTACTGCCAAAGATAAAATGTATTCGCTAACCGAACTTGAACGTTTGTTTAAGGATTTTGAGCATATACTATCAAACACCCAAGGCATTTTAAATTCCTGTTCCATAGACTTTAAATTTGATGATACACGCGAAAATCAAAATCAATCCAACTACTTAAAAAATAACCAAGAGGACTATGATTATTTGGTTTCCTTAGTGGAACAACGATTGGAATACCGCTATAAAACAATCAATTCTGCAATAAAGGAACGCATTGAAAAGGAACTTAAGGCCATTCGGCAAATGGATTTTGTGTCCTACTTTCTCATTAATTACGATATTGTTCAATATGCCATAAAAAATGATTATCCCTATATAGGGAGGGGTAGTGGGGCGAATAGTGTGGTAGCCTATATTTTGGGGATTACCAATGTGGACCCTATTGAATTGGATCTTTATTTTGAACGGTTCATCAACCTGTATCGTTCCTCACCGCCTGATTTTGATATAGATTTTTCTTGGAAGGATAGGCATGATGTTACCCGCTATATTTTTGAACGTTTCCCAAATACTGCCCTTATGGGTACCTATGTAACGTTTCAATTCAAAGCAGTTATTCGGGAACTTGCAAAAGTATTTGGATTGCCAAAAGCTGAAATTGATGCTTTTTTAAATGGCAATAGAGAGAACAAAAAAAACGATCATTATTTTAAATTGGTAATAAAGTATGGTCATCTAATCCATGGTTTTCCAAATTATCTAAGTGTACATTCTGGAGGCATTGTTATAACAAAAAATCCTGTACAAGCTTATTGTGCCACCTTTATGCCCCCGAAAGGGTTTCAAACTTTGCAAATTGATATGCATATTGCGGAAGCAGTGGGTATTTTTAAATTTGATATCCTTGCCCAACGCGGACTTTCAAAAATTAAGGATGCCATTGCATTGATCAAGAAAAATCAACCAGAAGCCCAGATCAGAGACATTGACGATACCACTCCATTAAAAAATGATCCAGCGATTAACGACCTCCTAAAAGTAGGGGATTGTATGGGGGTATTCTATGTTGAATCCCCTGCCATGCGCACCTTGATGACCCGCCTGCAAACACAGGACTATTTGGGTTTGGTCGCTGCCAGTTCCATTATACGTCCAGGTGTAACCAATGGGGGAATGAAAAATGCCTATATAGAACGACATCGTTTTCCAGAAAAAAGGTCAGAGGCACATCCCGTTCTTTTGGAAATAATGCCAGATACCTACGGCGTGATGGTCTATCAGGAAGATGTTCTAAAAGTAGCACATTATTTTGCAGGCCTAAGTCTGGCCGAGGCAGATGTTTTACGAAGGGGAATGAGCGGCAAGGGCAGGAGCAAGGAACAATTTGACGCCCTTGAAAAGAAATTCTATGAAAATTGTAAAGGGAAAGGATACACCCAAAAAGTAATTGAAGAAGTTTGGGATCAAATCAAAGCCTTCGCGGGTTATGCTTTTGCCAAGGGACATTCCGCAAGTTATGCCGTGGAAAGCTATCAAAGCCTTTACCTTAAAAAATACTTCCCTTTGGAATTTATGACTGCGGTATTAAACAATGGTGGGGGCTTT
>JBLXDA010000030.1:0-21471 GCA_048264505.1 Aequorivita sp. | reverse complement strand
ACAGCTTTTTGCTTAAATTCTAATGTGTAATGTTTTGCTTTACTTCTCATAATTGCTAAAATAATAACTAGCAAACAAATTCTCTCAACTTAATGTCTAGTCTAATGTAGTAATTCCACCCCTGTTCTCGACTACCTGATTGTCATTCCGATCAGCGGTGAAAATCTATGATTTTCGCTGATGGAGGAATCTCGTTCTTTTTTGCCTATATGTATTCTGCTTAGTGTTCACCCGAATAGTGACAAAATTGAAAATTTTCGTCAGTAGAGGGATCTCGTTCTCTTTTGCTCTGTGTTTTCTGGCGAGTTATTTACCTATAAATTTCCAACAGCTTTTCTATGATTCTTTCTGCAGTTTTCCCATCCCACATTGGAATTTCTTTCGTTTGTTTCCAGTTTCCACTAAATAGCTTTTCCATTGCTGGTGCTATGGCTTCTGGATTGGTGCCGATTAATTCGTTGGTTCCTAAATCTATTGTTTCTGGACGTTCTGTATTGTCTCTTAGGGTCATGCAAGGAACGTTCATGATGGATGCTTCTTCTGTGATTCCACCTGAGTCTGTGACAACTGCTTTGGCTTTTTCTACCAAATAGTTGAATTCTAAATAACTCAAGGGCTCAATCATGTGTAAACGGGGATGAGCAACACCTAAGTTTTGTAAAATCTTAGCTGTTCTTGGGTGGACAGGGAAAATTAAGGGCAATTCTTGTGTGTTGTTCACCACTTCATCCATTAAGGATTTGAGTTTTTCTTCTTCATCGACATTCGCAGGACGGTGAAGCGTCATTACAAGGTATTCCTTTTCTTGTAGTCCTAATTCATCCCAAACTGTTGGTTTTATAAAGTGAGGACGTTGGGCGAGTAGGGTGTCGATCATCGTATTTCCAACGAAATGTATACGATCATCCTTTATTCCAGACTTGCGTAAGTTTTCATTGGCCAATTCTGAAGTGGTAAAGAAATGATCCGAAATTGAATCGGTAATCATTCTGTTGATTTCCTCAGGCATGCTTAAATCCCAAGAACGTATTCCTGCTTCAACATGAACGACTTGAATGTTTAATTTCTTAGCGGTGATACTACACGCCATGGTTGAGGTAACGTCTCCAACTACCAAAACGACATCACATGGATGTTCTAATAACTCCTGTTCAAAACGCACCATGATATTGGCGGTTTGTTCTGCTTGTGTTCCACTTCCTACCGCTAAATTCGCGTCTGGCTCCGGAATTCCTAACTGATCAAAGAAACTACCCGACATTTTCTTGTCGTAGTGTTGACCAGTGTGGACTAATCTAAAGTCTACAGGTTTCTTCTCAGATTTCGCTGAGTTAATTGCTTTAATGATTGGGGCTATTTTTACGAAATTGGGGCGTGCGCCGGCGATGATTGTGATGTTCATTTTTTGTTGAGATGTTGGTTTATTTATTGTGAATTCGTTGTTTTGTATATCGTAAAATAGTCTATACGTTTTTTAAAGTATTTAGCATCTTTAAAGCAATGTTTTTACGATCAAAATCAACTAATAGTTTTTTTGTTCCACTAACCTTTTCCTTATAAATATCTGGTTGAATAATTTGCTGAATAGCTTTGTTTAAGTCTTCTGAATTCTCAGGTTCATAGCATATTCCAGCATTGTATTTTTCAATTATTCCTTGTGTTTCTCCTTCTAAACCTAATAAAATAGGTTTTTCCATGGCTGCCGCTTCAAATATTTTTGAAGGAATTACTGTTTTAAATGTGTCGCTCTTTTTAAGGTTCACCAATGCAACATCCATTAAACTTAAATATTCAACAACTTCTTTCTTTGACACTGAATCTATAAAAATTGTATTCGTCAACTTTAAATCTTTTGATTGTTGAACTAAATTCTTCTTTTCTGCACCATCTCCGATAAAGAGAAATGTAATTTCAGGATTAGTTTTTTCAATATTTTTAATAGAATTAAGTATAAAGCTTAAACCATGCGCCATGCCATGTGTGCCTATGTAAGCAAATACAAACTTGTTTTTTAGATTAAGTTTTTGCTCAAGTGTTTTGTTCCTTTCTTGAGGTTTGAATAACTCTAAATTAGCTCCATTTTTATAAACCGAGATTTTGTCTTCACTGATACCTCTTTCAATGATCTTCTTCTTAAAAGTGTCGGTTACAACAACAATATGGTTGGCTGACTTATACAACCTTTTTTCAATCCACTCAAAATAGCGTATTGCTCTGTTGCGTTTCATTGCACCAACTGCGATAATAGATTCAGGCCAAAGATCTCGTACTTCCATCACCCATTTCTTGCGTTTAAAAAAAGCCAACCATCTTCCTGAAACTGCCGTGAAAAATTGTGGGGATGTGGCCACAATTAAGTCTGTCTTTTTAAATAAACCTGCAAAAAACGCCATTACAGCATAGCTGATGTAATCTAAAATTCTTTTAACAAATCCTTCATTGGCTGCAATGTAGCTCCATACGCGAATAACTTTTATGCCATCAATCATTTCTGTTTGATACAGTTTGTTTTTATAACCGTCGTATACTTTTCCTTTAGGAAAGTTAGGAGCACATGTAATTACCGTGACTTCAACTCCTTTTTCAACCCATTCTTTACAATGCTCATGTGTTCTGTTGGCAGGTGCATTGACTTCTGGTGGGAAATTGTCGGTAAGAAATAATATCTTCATGAATGCTTAAATGTAAATGTAATGTCTTCGCTGAAAGTATAACTTATTTTTGTTGAAGGAATTAAGTGGTTAAAACCTTTACAAAATTGATAATCTAAAATTTCTAACACTGTGTCTTTTGGAAAAGAAACTTCTATTTTTCTATTAAGAGTAAGTACATTGTTTTCTATGTTAAAATCTACATCTGGATGTAAATGCAGATGACCTTGTACTAAATCATCTTTTTGGGTGCCGATAATCGCATCTATTATTTCAACTGAATTTCCTACCACTTTAACTGCTCTATGACACGTAACACCAAAATTTCTATAACCATTGTGTGAAGCTATAATGCGTTCGGTTTCATCCTTTAAAACTTTAACAGTTGCGCGTTTTGCTACTCGAAAACCACTCCAAACATGAGATGAGTTCTGGTTGTTAACCGTAACTGTATTGTGTGAAGAGGTAGAACGCTCCAAGTGTCTGCGTTCATTCTTTTCATAAGTAGAAATGCCCGTATCAACAATAAGCGGAACGCCTTCTGAATGAACGATGACTTGCAAACTGTCTGCGTGCGAGTGCCCTGGTTGGTAGGAAGGCGAAATCTGGCCGACATCGAATAAAACGTCTAGTTTTTCTGTTTTTAATTTACGATAACCTGATTCTTTTAGCGTGCTATTTTTAAAATCTACTTTTAGACGGTTTGCATATTCGAATAGGGAAGACGGAGTAGGAGCAATTTCAAGTGTCGTGTCATTAACCATTGGCATTTTGCCATTTAATAAGATGGCCTTTAACCATCCGAGCATTTTCGAAGCACTAGTATAAAGAAGGTCTACTAATTCTTTATTTTTCCAGTGATTGTTTGAAACTAGATTGTAACAATCCAAAACTCTATGTAGCATGATGCAATGATACATCGGTGAAAGTTCATAATGCGCTCCATCAGGTAGGATTTGCTCATGTAATTGAGATTTTAATAATTTTTTAGCTTGAGAATAGAGCTTTTCATCTTTAAAATAGTAGGCGCCAAATAATAAACTGAACGCATTTTCGATTAAATGATTGGCCAATAGGTGATATTCTAGTTTGCTGTTTAAACGTAAAAAATCGTTATGAAGCTGTTGATTTATTTCATGATTATTTATCCCATGCTGACTTAAAAACTTTACCCAGTTTATGCCACGTAGAGAAATAGGGTAGGGTTCATATCCGTCTTTATGTGTTTCTTTTGCAGCACAGAATTCTTTAATTAATTGCAAGCCTTCTTGCTTTGTAATATTCTTTTGGTTTAAAAAATCGAAATAATTTAAATTGTAAGTCCATAGTTTTCCAAATTTGCTAAAGTTCCAATCTATAGTTTCAAATTTTTGTTCAAGATTTAAAAAGCTAAATCGAGAAGAACCACTAAAACTAGAGATTGCCGTTATTCCTTCTGTAAAGTCCAAGTCAAGAGGTGTTTTAAAGGAAATATCGAGTTTGGGTTTAAAAAAACGACTCAAAAACCGATAATATACCTGATAATAAAGTTGAATGAACTTTATGTGTCGGAGGGTGTGGAGGTAGAGTATAAATTTGCTTTGGAGGTAACTCATTTATAGAATAAATCAATCAATGTTAAACTTTATGTGATTAATATCGTATTTCTTAGCTTCGACCTTTTGTTTTTAATAAGACTTTACCGCTGATGCTTTTAATAGGTTCGTTAAGTTGTATAAAATTAAAGTCTATTTTGACATTGGTTGCATCAAACATTTCTTTGGCTCTAGTGATATCTAAACTAGAATTTGTAGTATAAAGTATTGTACATAAGCCAGGTTCATCTTGATAAACTTGTATATGTTCAACATAATCAAACAACTTGTGATGTCTGCCAAATATTAAACCAGTTAATGATATTTTCTTATGAGCATGGTCTAAAATATAATCTCCGTCTCTACCCTGTGTCACTTTAAAGGCACTTAAAATATCACCTTCAGTAGCGACTGATTCTACCAGATCATTTGTATTGTAACGAATTAAAGGGGTGCCGAAGCTATTGTATGAAGTGCCTATAAGATAGTTGTCAACAATTTCTGCATAACCATAGGTTTGTGCTATATGAAAAATAAACTTTTCATCTTTCTCATAAGCCATTACACATCGCTCTGTATGCCCATAAAATGATTGGGTTTTAATCCCAAAAATATCTTCAATTGGATTTCTGTAATGTGAATGAGGAAATTCAGAAGACAGAAAAGCACCTTTAAGTTTTTGTTTTAATAATTTTAATAGCTCTCCATTATCGGATTCACAATATTTAGCAAACTCAAATATAGCACTTGGATAGCCATGTAAAAACTGAACTTTATGTGAGCGTAGTATAGGTATTAGCTTTTGCTTTACCTCATCATAATCAGCATATAAATCAACAATAAATTTATTTCTTAATAAATCATAGTCCACAATATTTTTTACATTGCTTCTCCCCCCGAAACCCAGCATTATTTTTTTAGGATTATACCCCAGGAATCCCCAAAATGAGTGTATATGTGCCCACTCATGACCAATTGCAGCCGGCGTAGTGTAAAAAGTTAACGGTTTGCCCGACGACCCTCCGGTATTGGCTTTTGACAATCCTTTTGTATTTGTAATACTTCGATCTTCTAAAGAATATTTTAAAAGTACTGATTTATCAATTATTGGGATTTTTTCAATATCAGCAAAATTTTTTAACATTTCCGGGTGAAAGCCATTAGTGTCATAATACGACTTATAAAATTTGACTTTGGAGTAAGCATGATCAACCAATACTTTAGTTTTTTTAAAGATAAAATCTTGCTTTTGAGTTTGATTTAGTAAAGAGTATTTCTTGATGTTGTTATTTGCTTTACTATATGATTGTGCTAATCCGGGCCTTAAAGAATATGGGATAGCACCGATAAATTTGCCGGCACGAGGACCAATAGGCAACTTATTAAAGTTTTGTTTTAGAAAAAATGTTAGGCTCATATATGATATTTAGGCAAAAGTAATTTATTCGATGTTTTTAAATTATATTATGCTATTTCAAAATCAATGTTATTAATATTATATGCTTCTGCCTGTTTTTGTTGCTTTATAATTAAATCTCGAAACTCATCTTCCTCTATAGTTAAGATTTGATTTACATAATCTTTAATCACTTCTTGATAGTCATCGTCTAAATTAACTAGAAGGTTGGATTGAGGTACAATTTCTTTGTTATATCGCCAATCTGAAGCTATAATTATTGTCCCTGAATGTAAAGCATCAATCAATACTCCAGGAAATCCTTCTCCTGGATGATTGGTCAAAAATATAAAGAAATGATATGTACTTAGTTTCGTAAAGGATTCCTGAATTGATAAGTCCAGATAGCCTTTATAATTAATGTCGTTACTTTTTATTAACTCATCAAATAGTGTTTTATCTTCATTAGACAGATCTATTGGTCCATAAATGTCTAATTTGAACCTTGTTTTATGAATTGTTGTATTAAGCATTTTAACCGTTTCAATAGCACGGAATATGCCTTTATCTTTGTGTACTCTTGATAGAAATACAAATTTGGTTATTTCATCTTTGTTTGATTTTCTACTATCCTTAAATTCTATTAGTTTTTTAAAGTTAGGTAAATGCTTAGCGGGTATTTTTTCAGAGACTGACTTAATACTTTTTGTTAATGCTTTTGTTTCAGCATAAACTAAATTGGCGTTTTCAAATAATTGAAGCATCCTTGGGTTAGCTAACTTTTGATCTACAACCCCTCCAATTATAAAAATTGTAACATTCTTTTTTTTAAGATAAGAATTTAAAAAAGCTAATTTTTCTAGAGCTGTTGATGCTACAGAAAGTATGATGTGATGATGTTTAATTATACCTATTATAAGTTTTAAATAGCGAAAGATAAGATTTTGAGTTGAAGATGTCATGTCAACATAATCAAGTTCATCTACATAAGTGCTTTGAAGCTTTTTTAATAAGAATTGATTTTTAGCCTCAGCTCCACCCCTAGGTGTGCCTCCTTTATTTATTCCGCCAATAAAAAAGTACTTAGCCATTAATAATATTCTTTTGGATCAATATTAGTTTTAATAATTTTTGCAGGAATGCCTGCTACAATGCTATTTGGAGGCACGTCCTTAACAACTACAGCATTTGCACCAACAATCGAGTTATCGCCGATGTGAATATCTCCTAAAACTCTGCAACCTGCGCTTAGGTAAACATTATTTCCTATTCTAGGTACATTTATGCTTTTACTTTTACCACCAATGGTTATACCTTGACCAATTAAACAATCTTTTCCTATCTCAGCTCTTCCATGTATTACAGTACCAATACCACCATAAGCAAACTTTGTGTTTTTACCAATTGAAGCTGTAGGTGGAACAGAACAATTGAATAAAATATATTGCAAATAATAAATAAGCTTTGGAAGTAAAGGGATTCTATTTCTTGAAAGGAAGTTAGCAAATCTGTAAAAGTGTATTAGCATCTTAAAAGCAATTTTTTAGAGTTTTTATTGAATTGGAAATATTCAGATTATCCGAAATATATTTTTCACTTTTGACACCCATCATAAATCTATCTTCATTAGGTAAATTAATAAAATCAAAAATTCCTTTCGCGATATCTTTAGGGTCTTTTTGGTTAACTAGAATTCCATTATCGTAACTTACTAAGTACGGATGGTCACAAATATTACTTAAAATAACTGGTTTACTTAATGCCATAGCTTCGCATACACTATTTGGACATCCTTCAAAATCCGATATATGAATTAAAGCTGAAGATTTCTTAATTACTGAATTAACATCTCTAGTTACTCCCATAAACTCAATGTATTTTTCTAATTCATTGTCTTCTATAATTGCTTTTGCTTTTTTAAAATCAACCTTTGCTTTTTCAGTAATTGGAAAACGACCGTACCACCTAATTCTAAAATCAGAAGTATTTAACTCATGTACCAAAATCTCTATACTTTGAACAAGTTTTAAAGCATTTTTATATTCATTCAGATTACTTAATACAATAAAGTTATTGGTTTCAAGGGATTTATTTAAATCAGGTTTTTCTATAGATTGATACGCATTTGGCAAATAATGAATTTTTTTTCCCATAAAAGGAAAAATATCGACCATTCTTTCTTTCTGGGTAATGGAATTTGTCGTGATGTGGTCTGCAAAATAGAGAAATGATTCTTGAAGTCTTTTTTTTAAGCTTAATGTATCCTTGAAGTAAGCGCTTCTCTGACTGACAATAATCTTTGGGACACTACGTGTGATTTTAGCCAATACATTATAGAAGTTTGGAGTATCTAAAAAGGATATAGAAACATCAAACTTTTCTTTTCGTATAAATTGTAGTAATCTAATAATAAATTTAAAATCAAATTTTGATTTTTTTAATATCTTTTCTATACGTATGCCTTCTTCTACAAGTTCTTCTTCAAAATGTGAGGAGAAATCGTGGTAGACAACCACTGTAACATCGTATTCTTTATGTAGTTCTTTCGCTATAGTTGTAAATTGACGTTGAGCGCCGCCAACTGTAAAAGAATCAATGAGCATTAAAATTTTCATGGTGTTGTAGCTAAGTATTTCATTTTTTCTTATTGGAAGTACCCAAGCTTAGAGGATGTATTTTTTTATTGTTAGAATATGTTGTATAAATAACAAAAGAAAATACTAGCCAACCTACTTTAGATCCCAATGCTTGGCCTGCAATGATAAATCCAAGTACTTGGATGAGTAATACTAAACTTATCCAAGACTTATATTTAAAAAGACTTTTGATGGATTGAGTAATTAGTTTGAATAAAAATTTGAGATAAAAATATAAACCAAATATACCTGAATACGCCAATATTTCTATCAGTACATTATGAGGACTATTATAAGCACCAAATGTTTTTACAGAATATATATAAAAGCCTGATTCGCCCACACCAAAAAAAGGATGATCTGCAATCAAAGGAAGTATTGCTTTCCATATTCTATCACGGCCAGCTAAATCTCCAGATTCAGCGGTAGCTGTTAATCTTTTAATTAATACTTCTGAATTCATAAGAAGTTCCAATGCTGAAAAGAAAATATAAACTCCACCTATTAAAATTATAAGTTTAAACTTAAATGACTTTGTTTTTAAAAACAATATTCCAATTATAACACCTAAAAAGACTCCAATAATTGCTTTTCTAGAACCTGTTTCGAGCAGCAACTGAAACATAAGAGGTGTACCTAATAATAAGATTAAGGGGAGTAACTTCTTTTTATTTTCGATTAAATTAAGTCCATAATAAATACATATTAAAATAGATATTGCTTGTTTGACACCTATTGCATTTTGATTGTCTCCAAAAATAGAAACACGTCCAAATTCATATGAAACCCCAATCTTTAAATAATAAAAAATAGCTACTAATATACTCCCTAAAGCAAATGCTATTATTGCACTTTGCATTGCTTTTGGATCAATTCTCGAATGATTGATAATAATTATGAAAAATATAATATTAAGAAGGAACGGTATGTTGAATAATGAACCATCACCATCATTTATATTAATCAATGTCATAATAGATATTAATCCAAACAGGATGAATATCGGTCTGGTGTATTCTTTAATTCCTTTTATCGTTATGAACTTTTGTATATCACCGATAAGAGTAGATAAATAAATTATTGCACTTAACTTTGCGACAGAGAAAAGTCCAGAGCCTGACAATTCCAGAATTTCAAAATTAATTGAAAATGTGTAAATACATAAAGCTATTCTTCTTAGCAGTATCAAATCCTAGCTATTAAGTTATCTACCATCCAATTTTGCGGAATAAAACTTCCTTTGTGAAACTGTAAGTCCTCAGTCCAATAGCCGGGACAAGGATCATAAAACTCTACAGCAAAGCCGTAACAAATTTCAATTATTAAAGGATTGTTTTGTTCATCAAATACAAAGTCAAAAGCTATGGATTGTGATTTTATTTTTTTATTAATCGAAAATGAAACCTCAATACATCTTAAATCAATTTCTTCAATATTGTATTTTTTATCTCCACTCCCCGATGCCCTAAAGTCATTTTTACGTACCATTCTTCTAACAGCAAAAGCCTTATCTTTTATAATGATAACTCTGATATCAGAATCATTATTAGGTATAAATTCTTGAAAGTAGGCGTAGCCTCTTTCCGGCGGCACATTTTTAGCATACTCTGTTGAGATGAGCATTCTACCGAAAGCCTTCGCCACTTGTTTTAAGGATTTGGTGCCGGATTTGTATTTTTTAATGCTGTCTAAAAAATATGCTTTTCCATCAAATTGTTTAAAACCTTTTCCGAAAGACTTACGTATGAGTTTTTTACATTCTTTTTTTGTTCTTGCTAATTTTACATTTGCCGAACCGGCTCCCCCTTTCAACTTAAAGACCTTTGGAAAAGAGGTTTGATCGGCCCATGTTAAGGCTTCTTCTTTATCATAGAAAACATAACTAGGTACCAATGGTGCGTTAATGGCTTCCAGTAAATATTTCTGCGCAACTTTGTCATCAAAATGCCAAGCGGTTTTAAAATCTGGAAAAACTTTAATGCCAGCATGCTCTAAAGAAAATAAAATTGATTTAGCTGTTAGGACATCTTTATGACTAGCGTGATGATGATGCCACATTAAAGCGTCACAATCCTTTAATTGTTCAATGATATTACTTTGGTAGCAATCAACTATTTTAAATTTAATATCTTCCTGCTTGCAATATGCAATCCAACGATCAGAAAAACTACCTTTTCTGTGGTGTATGGCTAATTTCATTTTTTTAAATATTTTTGAGTTACTTCTTTAGACACATCTGCATGCGCTTCACATCTCATTAAATTTAGTGATAAAGCTATCCCTCTTTTATTTACTCCCTTTATACCGAGTTTACTAAACACACCTTTGACATATCGGTTTTTGATAAATGAAAGTGGAGAATAATAATTTATATAGTCTTCATATTTTTTAGCTATAAAAATATTCCAATTCACTTGTAACGCTTCGGAATCAGAGATTATTTGATTATAATTTGAAATTCGAGTTAAAACCACTTGCTTTTCATCAGCTTCCATAAATCGTAAAGAGAAGTTTTCTTTTGTTTGTTTGACCGGGTGTAATTGAGTTTTTATCTTTTCGTCTTTGATTTCCACTTCTAAAATTAAACCAATATACCAATCATCATAAGTACTTTCATTTGTAAATAAAAAATTGCCTAAACTATAGTATATAGGTACTCCTTTAAAGGTTTCATGTCCACTGATACAATGCGTGTGATGCCCTACAATCAAATCAGCACCTTGTTCTGCATAAAAACGATATTGTTTTTGCATACGAGGGCTTGGTAGATTATAATACTCATGCCCACCATGAATAATCACAAATACAAAATCAGCATTTTTTTTAGCTTCTTTTATCTGGTTGGTATTATCTATAATATCCATTGGGTTAGCGCCAGCAGTTTCCTCAGTTGCACTTGACCATTCATTTTCTGCAAAATTAACGAGGGCTATTTTACCTTCTTTTGTATCAAAGTATTTTGTTTTTGAAGCTTCTTTTAAGTTCATACCAGCACCTACGGTTTGAATTTTATTGTTTTCACAGAACTCTAAAGTATCTTTTACTCCTTTTTCATCATAATCAAGTAAATGATTGTTGGCTAAGGTAACTGCATCTATTCTCAATGATTTTAAAACTTCTAATGTGCTTTTTTCATTAGACTTTAAATGAGGTCCAGTTTTTATGATTTTGGAGTTACTTGCTGTCACTGGTGCTTCAAGGTTAACGATATTTAGGTCCGAATTGTTAAATAAGTCAACCACATTTGAATTAATGTTTGAAGTTTTATAAGCTTGATCTATGACTAAATCTCCAGCAATCAAAATAGATGTTGATTTTTCTTCCATATTTATCTAATAAATGAAAAAATTGTTTTTAGTTGATAGATTAAATTTTTGAACAATCGTTTTTTAGGCTTTTTTGAATTTAAAACATTCTTATAAACCTCTATATATTTAGGAACTGCTCCTTGCACATCAAAATATTTTTCAAAAATATATTTCGAATCATTTTTGAATTTTTCATAAAACTCTTTATCATCGATTAACTTTTTAATGTTTTCAAGGTTGCATTGAATATCTCTTTCGCTTGCAACGTTTCGCTCAGAAAAATTGGTAGCTAAAAATCCTTCGAAATTGTTTTTAGAAACTAATACAGGAATGTCTGAATTTTTTGATGGAGTTAAAATAGGTTTTTCTAATCCCGTCCCCTCCATTATACCTCTACCTGTTGCAATAACTGCATCTGCAAGATATAGCATGTTGGAAGCTTTTTTCGTGTATTTGTCTTCTGTTAAAAACGTAACAGGTAAATCACCACTTATTTCTTTTAAATAATCATAAGTTGCTTTGTTTTCTATTGTTCCAATTATATAAAGATGAACTTTATTTTTTATGGCATTTTGACTTTTTCTAATAAGTCTAATTGAATCTTCAAAACTCTTTTTATATGTTTCTCCTATTCTTCCAATTCTTACGAAACAAAATTTATCTTCTTTATGTATAGGAAGATTTTCTATGCTAATATTTAATTCGTTAGCATTTACACGATTAGGTATTGTATAAATAGATGAGCTTTTGAATTTTTGGTTAGTTTTAAACCAATTCTCATTCTCCTTACTAAATAAGACTAGGTCTTGTACATAGGGAAATTTAATAGGGTTAGGACCACCACATTTGTTAACAACGAAATTATTATTTTTTAAAATTAGTGAAAGAACATTGTATGAAGTATGATCAAAACAATGTATAATATCAGGATTCTTCGTTCTTATTATTTCTTTTATTTTTTTTCCAAATGAAAATAAATTTTTACCATTAAAATCAAGATGTTGTTTAAAGTAAACGTTTTTAGCTACTACTTCACTATATCCTGTTCCTAATGAGTAAATTTCAACATCAGTATTTTCCCCAATAGCGGCTGCAATGTGATTTAAACTATGAAAATGCCCTCCACGTCCGTGTCCACGTGCGGTTATAAAGTATATAATTTTCATATTACCCTTTGTTCTACTTCTAATTCAACATCAAACTTTTCCTTCACTCTTTTCTGTATTTCTTTAATTAACGTTAATATTTCCTCCCCTGTTGCTTCACCTTTATTCACAATAAAGCCACTATGTTTCTTTGATACCTGTGCTCCACCGATAGAAAAACCTTTTAGACCCAACTCATCTAGCATAGGCCCAACAAATCTTCCTGGAGGTCTTTTAAAAACGCTTCCACAATTTGGAAACTCTCTAGGTTGTTTTGACCATCTTCTTTCCTTTGATTCCTTCATTAAGGATTCTATTTTATTCTGCTCACCTTTTTCAAGCCGGAACCAAACTTTTAAAATTATTGCATCTTTATTATTTTGAAAGTAGCTGTCTCGGTATGATAGATCTATTTCTGAATTTAATTTCTCTTTTATGTTGAGATCATTCAAATCTAAATAACGGACTTTGTGAAGAATATTTTTTGTTTCGCCTTCTTTTGTTCCCGCATTCATTACTACAGCACCTCCTATGGAGCTTGGTATATCATACAAGAACTCCGCTCCAGTAAGGGAGTTTTCTAGAGCAAATTTACTTAGGTTAAATGTTGTAGCTCCTGCTTCCGCTTCGATATAACTTTCATTTAGTGTTATCCGGTCAAAAAAACCATTTAAAATAACAAAAGGAATATTGTAATAACTCTTGCTAAGAATAACATTGTTTCCATTCCCAATAACTATATATTTTTTACCCTTCAAAGTCGTAAATATTTCTATGAAATCGCTTTCTGATTCAGGGAAATAAGCAATTGCGCATTTACTCTTAATCTTGTAAGAGTTGAAATTGGATAACTCAAAATCCTTGAAAATTTTCATTTTATTTTTTTAGCATTTTAATCATATTTCTAATAGGGTCTAAGTCTGATTTCTTTAAGCTAACAATTGTTCTTATTGGAATACTAACTTCCTTACTGTAAAAAAAAAGAAATAATAATCCAGCAAATGAATAACTAACGGTTGATGATGCCGCGGCGCCATTAGCTCCCATACTTGGTATGAGCCAGATATTTAAAAGTATATTTAATACAAGTGCGGGCAACATGGCTTTCATACTGATCCATGGTTTTCCTCTACCTGCTAAATCCATGTTCATTACTTTGTAAATCGTTAGTATTAAAACACCAGGTAATAAATAATTTAAAACAGAAATACTCCCTTTAAACTCCTCGCCATACATACCTACTATAATTAAATCAGAAAGAAAGTACAGCACTATACCACCTAGTCCTATTGCAATAAACGAAAGTCTCAATAGTTGTGCTACTTTTATCGAAAAAGCCTTACTATTTTTACTAACCGCGCTTCGTGCAAATACAATAGTACTAAATATCATAGGGATTTGCCATAAATATTGAGTGATCCCGGACCCTTTTGAATAAATACCCAATTCGTAGGGGGTGCTCAACTCATCTAGAATAATTATGTCTGTTTTATAATTTAAATTTATTACGAGTAAAGAAATTGCGTAAACTATCCCAAGTGAAAGTAAACTTTTAATAATCTTCCAATCGTACTTAAAACTAAAAGCCTTAAGAAATTTGTTTTTAAACAATAAAATCCCTGACATAAATAAAGGAGCTCCAACACTTGCTAACATAGCGCCTGCTATGTCTAGTTTAAATATGATAACAAATACTATAGTTCCTAATAAAGCAACTAACCCAGGAATCCAATTGATTTTATTGAATGTTTTAATATCATTTTTACCAAGAAAAATTCCTGAATTATAAGTGTTAAACAAACTGAAGGGAATAGGAAGTAGTGCTAAAATCACTAAAGTTGTGTTTTCACCTGAATTACTAAAATAACGAATGAGAATAAAACTAGAAACAATGGAGAATATTGTTGTTATCATCCATATTTGTGTAATTGCAGTTTTGATTTGCTCTTCACTAAAAATGTTCTTACCTAAGAAATAGGTCGTAGATTGGCGTATTCCTAATGATCCAAAGCTCATAAATAAGGATGGGTAAACAAGTAAAGCAGCAATTATACCATTTCCTTCAGGTCCAATATATCTGGCTGTAATTATAGAGGTGGTTAAACCAAATGCAATAATTAAAAAGTTTGAAATACCAACTCTAAATACATCACTTATAAATGAACTCATTTATCTAAAGTTATTTATGATATTCCGAGATTCTTTAACTTTTCATCTAATTTCTCATAACCTCTTTCAATTTGCCAAGCATTATGTATAGTGGTTTCACCCTCAGCTGTTAACCCAGCTAATAATAAAGCTATTCCTGCACGTAAATCTAAAGCGGTTACTTCGGCCCCTTCCAATTGGTTTCCACCATTAATAACAAGTAAATCACCTTGAATTTCATATTCCATTCCCATTTTAGCCATTTCCTCTGCATAACCATATCTTCCTGGAAAACGTAGGTCAATAATCTTTGAGATTCCTTTTGACATTGCACCATAAATAGCAAATAAGGGTTGCATATCAGAATTTATTCCTGGATAAGGTCCTGTGCTAATTTCTATTGGAAAAGTATCACCTCCTCTTACAATCAAACTATCTTGTCCTTTGTAAAATTTCATTCCGCTTTCTCGTAAGTGAACTAAGGGGACTTCTAAATGTTCAAAAGGGAAGTTTAATATTTCAACATCACCTTTGGTGACAACTGCACCAATAGCCCAAGTCAGTGCTTCCATATTATCAGGTAGAACAGTGTGTCTTACTCCAGATAACTTTTCAACTCCTTCAATAACAATACACTTTTGCCCATACACTTTGATTTTAGCTCCCATTTTATTCAACATGTGAATTAAATCGATAATTTCAGGCCGTATATGTGGATTCCAAATTGTTGTTGTTCCGTTAGCTAGTGTTCCACACAGAATACCATTTTCTGTTGCTCCTGTTGAACGAATAGGCAAGTGTATTTCGGCACCTTTTAATTGTCCTTCTACTTTGGTGCAAAGATACCCATCTTCTTCCCAAACTTTAGCACCCATTTGTTCCAAAATCATGACATGAAGGTCAAATTTTCTGTCACCTAATTTACAGCCACCTGGTAGAGGTACTTTTCCCTCTCCAAAGCGTGTGGTTAGGGTACCTAAAATCAAAAGCGAATTTCTAATAGATCTTTCATCCCATAAAAGTTCTGGACTTATTGAATTTTCAGTTATCTTTAAATAATCACCATTTTCAAAACATGTTTTCCCCATTTGATTTAACATCTTGATATGTACTTGCATATCTAAAAGTTGATTAGGTGAATTATATAACTCTACTATTTCATCAGTTAAAACTGACGCAGTTAGTAATTTCAGTCCGCAATTTTTAGCACCGCTCACTTTAACTTGACCTTCTAATCTTCCTTTTTTAACCTTTATAGTGTCTTTATTTATCATTTTCAAATGGTATTAATTAGATCTTAAATTTATTGTTTCCATTTAACGTTAGTTCATTTCACCTCTTCACTCAATATTCACACTCAAAACTGTAATTTGATTATATGTAATAATATTTGAGTTTCTTAATCCAACAAGGCGGATTCTAGAGTAAAGGTAGATTGGCTTAAAGCTAATAGCTTACAGCCTACTGCTTATAGCTAATAGCCTACTGCTTAAAGCTCCTTCCAATACCACTCAACCGCCTCTTTCACTCCCTCTTCAATCCTATGACTCGGTTCATATCCCAGCAGCTCCTTTGCTTTTTCAATACTCGCTAAAGAATGGGGGATATCACCTTTTCTGTTGGGTCCATGTACAATTTCTACATTTTTAATTTGTTCATCGTGTTGACCCAGGTATTTTTTCAATAATTCGGTCAATTGGAGTAGGGTAGTGCGGTCACCCACGGCGGTGTTATAGACTTGGTTTATTGCATTTTCATTTTCGGTAGTGATGGCCAACAAATTCATTTGGATGACATTATCAATATAGGTAAAGTCACGCGAGAAAGTTCCATCACCGTTAATGACAGGGCTTTCGTGATTCATAAATTGCTTAACAAACAAAGGAATCACTGCAGCGTAGGCCCCGTTGGGATCCTGTCTTCTTCCAAACACGTTAAAATAACGCAATCCGATGGTATTAAAACCATAAGTTGTATAGAAGATCTCGGCATACAATTCATTTACATATTTAGTAATGGCGTAGGGCGATAAAGGCTTCCCAATGGTCTCTTCTACTTTAGGCAACGCTTCATGGTCGCCGTAAGTGGATGAACTAGCTGCATATACAAAACGTGTTACCTCAGCATCACGTGCAGCGACTAACATGTTTAAGAACCCACCAACATTCACATCGTTAGACGTAATGGGGTCTGCAATAGAACGCGGTACAGAGCCTAGTGCTGCTTGATGTAAAATAAAATCTTGATTCGCACAAGCCTTATGGCAAGTGTCTAAATCACGGATATCGCCTTCTATTAATTTAAAATTAGCGTTAACTAAAAATGGATCTATGTTGTGATGATAGCCTGTAGAAAAATTGTCTAGACAGGTTACTTTAGCGTTTAGTTTTAGTAGGGTTTCGCAGAGGTTAGAGCCAATGAACCCGGCTCCTCCAGTAACGAGAACATTTTTATTTTCTAACTTTTTAAATTCTTCTAATTGCATCATTTATTTTCTTGACCTGTGAAATCCTGTTAAACAAATCTTAGATTTCGTATGGTATTATTTATTTTCACTTTTAGTTTGACAGGATAAATAAGATTTGAGGCGATTTCCCAAATACATTTTTCCATAGTGTGTTTTTAAATATTTTTTCTACCAACTCTTTTTACCCCTAAATCCCCTAAAGGGGACTTTGATCATCTAAACCTAAAAGCATCACCTTCTAATAAAATGAAGTAGGTAATTTAGAATTGTGTTAAGTTACCAATTTTTTCTTCTAATAAATCTATTACTCTGTCAACATCATCATATACTTCTTGGTTAGTAAATCGGATAATGTACAAGTCCTGAAAAGCTAATAGTTCACTCCGTTCTTTATCACGTTTTTTTTGTTCTTCATCATTATGGTACTCACCATCTATTTCAATAATCAAGCCCAATTCGTGACAATAAAAGTCAACAATAAAAAGATGTATCGGATGTTGCCTTCTAAATTTGAACCCTTTAACCCCTCTTTTACTTATACGTTCCCAAAGAATTTCTTCCGCCTGAGTCATATTCTCTCTCAATCGCCTAGCCTTTGTAAAACTACTTGAAGGCGCTCCTTTGTACATACCTTGATTATAATAAGGATTATCTTTTGACATTTATATTAGATCTGCACTTTAATATTATTTAATTCACAAAACAAAGCAACTATTCACCTTTCTACTAAAATGTTCTCCCTTTAGGGCCGGGGTAATGAAACGCAATACTAAACAACACCGACTCTAGAAATCCTTTATCCAAAGCTTTATGTACAGTCATACATGCGCCGATGAGCTTATAAGATTCTTCCTCGTGTAATAATGGTGACAAAATCCGTGAAATTAATTTTAAAATCCGTGTAATCCGTGCTTAACTATAAGCGCCCGTTGGCATCTTTTAACACCCCTTTTACATCATACACCACACCATTTTCTACTTTTAAGCTATCTAGATCGGTGCTAAGGAATTCTTTATGAGCTACTGCTAAGACTACAGCTTCAAAGCGGTCTTTTGGTAGGGCTTGTGTGGTTTGTAATTTATATTCGTGTTGCACTTCTTCTGGTGCTGCTAAAGGATCGTAGATGGTTACTTCTATACCATAGCTTTCTAATTCGAGAACCACATCGACCACCTTAGTATTACGAACATCAGGGCAATTTTCTTTAAAGGTAATCCCTAGCATTAATACTTTAGCGCCTTTGACTTTCACATCGTTAGCAAGCATAAGTTTTACGATTTCTGAGGCAACATAACCGCCCATAGAATCGTTCATACGGCGTCCAGCCAAGATGATTTCTGGGTGATAGCCTACCTCCTGTGCTTTTTGTGCTAGATAGTAAGGATCTACACCAATACAGTGACCGCCAACTAAACCGGGTTTAAAATGTAAAAAGTTCCATTTGGTAGCTGCAGCTTCTAATACGTCTTTGGTATTAATATCGAGACGGTTAAAAATCTTTGCTAGTTCGTTTACAAAGGCAATATTAATATCTCGCTGCGAGTTCTCAATAACTTTTGCAGCTTCTGCCACCTTGATACATGGTGCTAAGTGTGTACCTGCGGTAATCACACTTTTATACAAAGCATCTACCTGCTGTCCGATTTCTGGAGTAGAACCAGAGGTTACTTTTAAAATTTTATCTACGGTATGTTCCTTATCTCCTGGGTTGATACGCTCTGGTGAGTAACCGGCATAAAAATCGGTATTAAAAGTCATACCAGAAACTTTTTCTAAGATTGGAATACATTCTTCTTCTGTTGCTCCAGGATATACCGTAGATTCATAAATTACAATATCGCCTTTTTTAAGCACTTTCCCCACGGTTTCACTCGCCTTATGTAATGGCGTCAGGTCGGGTCTGTTGTTTTTATCGACTGGTGTTGGTACCGTTATCACATAGTGCGTACAGTCTGCTATCAGCGACAGGTCGGTGGTGCAATACAGTCCTTTTTCATTTAACAACTTCGGATCAGACACGGATACTGCTTGAAGGGTTTCATCGTCAACTTCAAGGGTACTATCGGTTCCCGCTTGTAGTTCCTTTACGCGTGCGGTGTTGATATCAAATCCAATAACAGGATATTTCGTTGCAAATAATCGTGCTAGTGGTAAGCCCACATAACCTAAACCTATAATAGCTATTTTCATAGTGTGTATTTAATTAATCTAAAGTATATTATATTTTTTCTCGCTAAGGCAATCGCCCTAACTCACTTGATTTCTAATTCTATTTGGCAAACCCATGCTCCATTTTGTTCCTTTACGTTGCACACAAAATGGCAACATAAGCATCCCTATGGCTACTGGCAGCATGATACAAAATGCGGTGTTTATTGGCAAGTCGTTAAGCACAAAGGCTAAACAGGTAATCATTATGGTATAGATTGCCACCAATACCGTTGCCCAAATATGGCGTAGTCCGAGATCTAATAGGCGGTGGTGAATGTGTCTTCTATCCGCCGAAAAGGGACTGCGTTTATTAAGTATGCGTACCGTAAAAACCCTTAAGGTATCAATTAGCGGGTAAGACAATAATGCCAATACAAATATTGGGGCATTGGCAAACACCACCATATCGTTTGTGGTAATACTAAGCTGAAGGTATAGAATCACCTGAAACGCTAGGACAAATCCTACCACCATAGATCCGGTATCGCCTAAAAATATTTTTCGTCGGTGAGAGAAGTTATAGACTAAAAAGCCTACTAGTCCTCCTATTAGAGAGATAGACATCAAACTGTAAAAGAAGTGGCCGCTATTAAAAAAGACCACCGCCATAAACATGGAAATTAAGGTTCCTAAAGCACCTGCCAGTCCATCAATACCATCAATTAAATTATAGGCATTAATAATAAGAACAATAACAAACACTGAAAAAACTACAGAAAGGATATAGGGCATACTACCAATACCAAAAAGGCCTCCAAAGGACTGGATGCGTATGTTGGTACTTATCACAAAGATAAGTGCGATAATAATCTGATATAAAAACTTGCGTCGTGCTTCCAGGTTAATAATATCATCAAAAATACCTACTAATAATAACATCAAAACAAGGATGTTAAAAATAAGGAGGTCGACGACTTGGGTATAGGAGGCAAATAATACGGCCACAATATTTACGGTTAGCAGTAAACCTGTAAACACACCTATTCCTCCCAAAGTAGGCACAATACCACTATGTGAGGTCCGGTTATTGGGTAGGGCGGTAAGGTTTTTCTTTTTACTTATTAGTATCACCTTAGGCATAACGACCAGCGTAACGACTAAAGAGAATAATAAAGTGCAACAGGCAGATAAAAACTTGAAATTACTTAAAAAGGCGGTAATCTCTTCGTGGCTATTAGGCAGGTTTGGTGAAATCATTGATGTAGCGAATACTATTACACGGTAAGCGTGCAATATGGTATTAATATTAAGGGTATAACAAGCATAGCAAACCTATTATCTCTTTGGTTAATTTAAGGTTTAAAATACGTATTTATTATTTTACTTAAGGACTATAAAGCCCTTTTTTATGCTATTCTATCATATAAAATCATCACTTTATGTCACGGCTTCGCCAGCACTTGTTACACAACAAGCGGTACAAATAACAAAAAAAGCCAATGAAAAGGCCTTTAAAACGAGTACACTCAGTACAACTTATAATAAACCGGTAGTGTTAGAGCCGTTTTAAGTAGCCCTCCAATCCTGTTGCACGTATCGTGCCACTTTTTTTTGGTTTTGCCACTACTAAAAAAGGTGTTTGATTTTATCGCTCCGCCCTATTTCCTTTTGGTGGTTTTAATGGGTTCACGCGCGGTGATTTTCATTAAAAAGGAACTCTTATATTAACTTATGGTTATTTTATTTTAGCTGCTATTGATTAATTTGCAATTTTACAACAAATCCCACAGACGACAAAGCGACCCATAGATTATTTTTTGTGGACTTCACAACAACACCCTCTTGATTATCGAGACCATAGCCATCGAGTTGCAGGGCTGTGCCGGGTTTAAATTCTTCGGTAGTATGTGATATAATATCTGTGCTTTCTAAAACCGATCGCAGTTGTTCGATTTCTACATCCCTAACAATACCTGGTTGCCCTTGGTCGTATA
>JBLXDA010000029.1:0-23560 GCA_048264505.1 Aequorivita sp. | reverse complement strand
CGATACAAATTAAAACTCGCTTCGCTTCTTTAATTTCACTCGACCTGACAGTTTGTTTAGTATTGAGATGTGAGATGTGAGATGTGAGAAAATCACTAATCACTAATCGTTCATTAACACTGCAAACAGCTACCACCTACCACCTAATCCCTAATCCCTTTTTCATCACTCATCACTCATCACTCATCATTCATCACTCATCAACAATCAGCCACCAACCACCCAACCCTAAAGGATTTAAGTTTTGTATAGAGACCGAGGTGTACAATTGTTTGTTTAGTAGGAATTTAACTACAATACTTTACTTTGCTTGGAGTGAGAATAATCATACTTTTGGGTATTAAAAAAGAGGGGGTTTAATGTATAAATTACTAATTGTTTTTTTTAGTATTCTATTATTCTCTTGTTCTAAGCAAGAGAATTATAAAAACAGTTCGCGTGCAACTGGCTGGAGGATGATAGGCCGGGCTGGTGGTTTTGCTAGCGATTACAACAAGAAAGCGAAAGAGCAAATTACGGGTCCAGGTTTAGTTTTTATTGAAGGCGGTACTTTTACTATGGGGCGCGTGCAAGACGACCCTATTGGAGACTGGAATAATACCCCAAACCAACAACATTTAATGTCTTATTATATAGATGAGACGGAGGTAACTAACCTCATGTATTCCGAGTATTTAGATTGGTTAAAGCGTGTGTTTCCTCCAGCTGAAGAGAATTATAAACATATATACCCCAGTGCAGTACCAGATACGTTGGTATGGCGCAATTCTTTAGGGTTTAATGAAACTATGGTAAACAATTACCTACGGCATCCTGCGTATTCTGAATATCCTGTGGTAGGTGTTAGTTGGTTACAGGCGGTTAATTTTTGCAAGTGGCGTACAGATAGAGTGAATGAAAAAGAGCTAGAAGATGTAGGCTTTTCTACAAAAAACGCACGTTTTAATGTAACAGGAGACGCTACTTTCTCTACAGAAACCTATATTAATGCACCTACATTAACTTATGGTGGTAACGATTCTATTTTAAACGGAGGTAAATTCTCAAGCAATATAATAGAGTATAAAAACGATAGCTCAAGCCTTGGGTCTAAAACCACAAATATATATCTACAACGCAGAGATGGAGTGTTTTTGCCTGAATATCGCCTGCCTACCGAAGCCGAATGGGAGTTTGCTGCCCTAGGCCTTGACGGACTTAGAGAGTACAATATTCATAAAGGCAGAAAAAAATATCCTTGGAACGGACAATACACACGTTCTGGAAAACGCAAATCGCGCGGAGATCATTTGGCAAACTTTAAACAAGGAGATGGTGATTACGGTGGTATTGCGGGTTGGAGTGACGACAATGCCGATATTACAGCAAAAGTAAGAAGCTACCCTGCCAATGATTACGGCCTCTACGATATGGCTGGAAATGTTGCCGAATGGGTGGCAGATGTGTACAGACCTATAGTTGAGGATGATTATAACGATTTTAATTATTACCGAGGTAATATTTACACTAAAGACTCCCAAAAACCAGACGGTACTTTTAATATAGTTACTCCTACAGAAATTATTTACGATACTTTACCTACAGGAAAACTTATGCCAAGGCAATTGCCAGGAGAAATTGTTCATGTGCCGGTGGGTATAGATGAGGTGTATTTGCGTATTAATTTTTCTGAAAGCTACAACCTCAATTATTTAGATGGCGACCAAGGATCTAAACTTTACAATGCAAAAAATAGAGCTTCAGATGAATATCCTATGTATAATTCACCTATACAAGAAGCTAGCGTAGACAGTGCAGGCATTATACACAGGCAATACGATAAGAGCTCGACGCGAACTACTTTAATTAATGATGAGGTACGCGTTTATAAAGGCGGTTCTTGGCGAGATAGAGCCTATTGGCTAGACCCCGCACAAAGACGCTTTTTACCTCAATATATGGCTACAGATTTTATAGGATTTCGATGCGCTATGTCTCGAGTTGGTTCAAAATCAAAGAACAAACGGAAGCCACGCAGATAATTTTTTCCCTAATTATTCGTTCTCTTATTTGTGTATATTTCATAAAAATCGAGTTTTTATTCGTTTTTTCAGTATATTTAACTCAACAAGCTACATTTTATGAAAAGGAGAAAGTTTATTAAGAAGTCTGGGCAAGCGCTACTTGCAGTTTCTACAATATCTATCACTGGAGCTATAATTTCTTCCTGCTCTTCAGATGATTCAGACGATTTTTTCGACGATGGCTATTACGACAATGGCTACTATGACGATGGTTACTACGATGATGGTTATTACGATGATGGCTACTATGACGATGGCTATTACGGCGACGCTCAACTAATTCGTGATACGCTTTTGGCTTCTCTTTGGAAAGTGGCAAGCTATATAGACAGTGGTAATGACGAAACATCAGACTACAATGGATACACAGTAGACTTTATGGCTAATGATGAAGTAAGCGCCACAAATGGAAGTAATACAAATGGCGGTACTTGGACGGTAAATGGCTCTGGCAGTGAACTCACTTTAGATTTTAACGGTTCCCCTTTTGATGAATTTAACGACGACTGGGACATAGTAAGTGTATTGCCTACTAGAATTGAACTTCGTGATGTAAGCGGTGGAGGCAGTGGAACCGATATATTAATATTTGAAAAAGTATAGCCTGCTTTAATATTATTTTAATTGAATGGTCACTTCTTTTAATTTATTTTCAGAAGTGTCCATTTTTGTTTTAATACGCCCTTATTTTGAATAAAATTTTATTTCTTCACGATACTTCTCTAGAAACAAAACGCGGTGCAGAGCTTACCATTAAAGAGTTAATGGCGCTTGGCGAACAAAAAAACTACAGTGTTGCTATAGAGTACCTCAATGCTTTTGAAACGGTAAAGCACAAAATTTCTGAAACAGATTTAGTCGTTTTAAACAGTAGCTCTCGTTGTCATTTTGAATTAGAATTAATAGAATATCTTCTTTTACTTGAAGTGCCGTATATTAAAATAGAATTTGATTACAATTTTTGTGTACGCCGAAATATATTGTGCACCTTAGATAATAAGATACGCAATTGCTGTAATCCAGATAAATTTCACCTCTTTAGAAAGCTTTTCGCCAAATCTGCCTTAAATATATTTCAGTCGCCAAAACACTATCAGGCACATGTTGGTTTTTATGGCGAAGCAGTGTCTAATCACTTAATTATGCCACCTACTGTTGCTATTTCAAAAATACAGACGGTAGCTGAAAAAGACGAGGGGATGATCCCCTTCTTTGGTGATCTAAATTATTTAAAAGGGGGTTACGAATACCTTGACTATGCCGAGAAACACCCAGAAATAAGGTTTAAGGTATATGGTAGAAATTTGTTGCGTAGGGAAACACCGTCTAATTTAACTTTTCACGATCCTATCTCAAATGCAGAAGTACTTAAAATACTAGCTAAAACAAAGCGCTTTATTTGTAAACCTGTATGGCCAGAACCCTCAGGAAGACTTGCGGCAGAAGCTTTTCTCTCGGGTTGCGAAATACTCGCTAACGATAGAGTAGGCACCTTTTCATTTAGTTTTTATCCCGATGATGTAGCATTGGCAAAAATTGAAATGCAACAAGCACCAGAAAATTTTTGGCAAGCGGTTTCAGAAACACTAGCTTCATTAAATAAAAAAACCTCCCAACGGCTTAACAAAGTATTAGTTTATAAGAGTTATGGTGGTTTAGGAGATATTTTCTTCGCTATACCTGCAATTTATAAGCTTGCAAAAGTTTCAGATGAACTACATTTTGCGGTCTCACCCAGACTAGTAGGTTTTTTTGCCAAGCACTTAAAAGGTGTTACTGTGGTAAATGAACAAGAGGCAAGAAAAAAAGAGTCTGAGTATACCAATATATACGAATTGGGTAATTATCCAGCTTTTAGAGGCTATGACCTCCCTCATGCCTTAAAATACCCAACCCATAAAAAAGTAAAACAACACGCAATACAGCATTATATAGATACAGTCTCTAAGTTGCATATAGCCATAGATAATACCCTAGAGAGCTATCCTTATTTTAAAAGTAATATAAATTATGAAACCCCCTATTTTGTCGTTCATCCTGGGGCTGGGTTTTTGTTGAAGATTTGGCCAACAGATAAATATGCGGCTTTAATAGAGAAGTTAGCAATGCTTTTCCCTAGCTTGTCTTGTAAGATTATTATGGGGCCCGAAGATCCAGATATTGCCCAGTATTTTTCTAGCCCAATGGCTAATGTTACTTATGTTAACGGTGGGATGGAAGATGTGGGTAATGCAATGGCAGGAGCACTTTTTCATATAGGCAATGATGCGGGTATTACGCATGTGGCAGGAGCGTTTAATGTGCCTAGCGTTGGTATATACGGCCCTACAGGTCCAGGAAGTTGGGGTAGCTTTGCAAAACACAATCAGCTTATTTGGGGTAAAAAAGGAGTCTGTAACCTAAAGTGTAATTACGATGTAATATTAAATTGCGCTCATAGAATATGCTTAACTTCTGTAACCGTAGATAGAGTTTTGGCAGCACTCTATAAAGTGCTACAACAAGCATACCCTCAACATGATTTTGTATATGTACTAAACCCAGAAGCAGATGTAGAGTTTAGTAAAAAAGACTGCTTAATTAAGTTGGGAGACTACGAAATGCTATTAGAATACCATAGCAATACTATGAAAACTGAAATTGAAAACCTATTGACTTCAGAAACTATCCATGCTCCAAATACCGGCGATCTTAAACTGGTAACTGATGTTTTAGTGCAACAAAACATTGTTTTTAAGCTTCCTAAATTCCTCTAAATTTGTTTTTTTTCAATAGGTCTTTTAGTATATTCACTTCCCAAATTAAGAAAAATGATAGTAAAAAATATTCAGAACCGTCGTTCGGTTTTTCCTGCACAATACAACGATAAACCTATAACTAAAGAAGAGATTTTAAGGGTGCTTAATGCGGCTAATTGGGCGCCTACACATAAGCGTACCGAACCTTGGCGCTTTAAAGTGCTACACGGAAGCTCCCAAGTGGCACTCGGTAAGTTTTTAGCCGAAACCTATAAACAAACAACCGATAATTTTTCTGAATTTACTTTTAATAAGTTGTTGACCAATCCCGTAAAAGCAGGATGTGTAATTGTAATCTGTATGCAAAGAGATCCTAATGAAAGCATACCAGAGTGGGAAGAAATAGCAGCAACAGCTATGGCGGTGCAAAATATGTGGTTAACCGCTCAAGATATGAATATTGGCGCCTATTGGTCGTCACCTGGATTAATAAAATTTATGGATAATTTTATAGAGATGAATGAAGGAGAAAAGTGCCTGGGCTTTTTCTATATGGGTAATTATGATGAGCAACTTCCCGAAGGAACGCGAAAAACTAGCATTGAACAAAAAACCGTCTGGCTGTAAACCTAAGTGATAAAAAACATACAAAAACCTCGAGCTAAATATAGCATCGAGGTTTTTTTTCATATTTATAACTAAAAAATTAGTTTGAACTAATATTTTAGTTATATTTGACTCATAAAGCATTACAAAAATGAAACAACTTACTAAAGCAGAGGAAGATATTATGCAAATTCTATGGGATTTGGAAGAAGCAAATGTGGCTTCTATTATAGACGAACTACCAGAGCCTAAGCCTGCATACAATACCGTTTCTACTATAGTTAGAATTCTAGAAAGCAAGGATTTTGTCGCATACAGAAAAGAGGGTCGCGGGCATGTGTATTACCCAAAACTGAAAAAAACAGACTATAGCAATCAATCATTAAACAAGTTAATGGAAGGGTATTTTCAAGGTTCTTTTAAGAGTATGGTTTCTTTTTTTATGAAGAAAAACGACATCAGTATTCAGGAGATGGAATCTATTATGGAAGAAATAAATGCCGAAAAAACTAAAAAATAATGCAATACTTTATAGAAATACTCGCTTTTCAGATGCTATTTTTAATAGTATACGATCTCTTTTTAAAGAAGGAAACTTTCTTTACTCTAAACAGAGTTTACCTTATAGTAACGCCTATTTTGGGTTTTGTTTTGCCATTTATAAGTTTAGATTTTATACAACAAAACATACCACAACAATACACTATTACATTGCCAGAAGTAGTGTTAAACGGCAATGCTTCAGAAGCTGTTGCTAGCAATAGCAATTTGTGGTTTCTTGAGCCTTTTAATATTTGGATTGTTGGTATTGCTATAAGCGCCCTGCTGTTTAGCTATAAGTTGTACCAATTAATAAAGCTTAAATTTTCTAAACAGCCCTTGTATTTTGAGGGCTATAAACTAGTTGTATTGCCTAAAAAAGACACGGCGTTTTCTTTTTATAACACTATTTATTTAGGCGAAAATATAGCCGAAGATAAACGAGAAAGCATACTGGCTCACGAAAAAATTCACCTTGCACAAAGGCATTCATTAGATTTACTCTTTTTTGAAGTGCTGCGTATACTATTTTGGTTTAATCCTTTAGTTTATCTTTTTCAAAACCGAATAGCAAGCCTGCATGAATTTATTGCAGATGCCGAAGTAATTGCGCTTAAAGATAAAAAGCAGTACTACCAAGAATTGCTTTCAGAAGTGTTTAAAACCGAAAAAATTTCATTCATCAATACATTTTTCAATCAATCATTAATCAAAAAACGAATCAGTATGTTACAAAAATCGAAATCACAGAAAACCGCTCAGCTTAAGTATTTACTAATAGTACCAGCTATCTGCACTATGTTGTTTTACACTGCCTGCAGTAATGAGCCAAAAACGGAAGAAACACAAACCGTACAACAGTCAGACTCTGAAGTAATGACTAAAATAAACGAACTTGCAGAGGCCATTATGAAAAAAGGCGATATGACTCCTGAAGAGGAAAAAGCGCTTAAATTTTTAACCACAGAAGCCCAACCAGGCGATAAGGTGTACACTTCGGTAAGCGAATATTTAGAAGATACTAAAGACCAAGAAGAAGAGAGTGTGCCTTTTTCGGCTATTGAGGTAGTACCTGTTTTTCCAGGGTGTACAGCTTCAGACAATGAAGCGATGAAAAAGTGTATGACTACCAATATCGCGCAATTTATAAGCGATAATTTCAATATTGAGCTTGGTAAAGAGTTAGGGTTGGTTGGCAGACAACGCATTGCGGTAAAGTTTAAAATAGACAAAACTGGTAAGGTTGTAGATGTAAAAGCTCGTGCGCCAAAACCTGAGCTAGAAGCAGAAGCTATACGTGTAGTAAAACTACTGCCACAGATGGAAGCTGGAGAGCAAAAGGGTAAAAAAGTAGCCGTGATGTATTCCTTACCTATAGTTTTTGATGTAGTAGAGTAAAAAACTAATATTTCTTAATAAACCAATTTTTACTATAGTCAAAAACTTCAAGCTAAGGCAAGAGGCTGCAATTAGTTTGAAGATATTTAAAGCTAAGTTTAAAAATTTATCCTTAATGTTTCAGTAAATTTGTACTTTTCGAGTTAAATTTCTCCTGAAATGATAAAAAGGTTTCATCTCTTATTTTTACTATTACTGGCAGCCTCTTGCCAGTATTTTGAGACCGAAAAGGTTTCTTCAGAAAGTATCTACAAGGAAGAAATGAATACTATAAATTGGAAAGATGTAGACAGTTATCCGTCATTTTCAAATTGTGAAAAATCTATAGAGAAACTAAAGCAGAAAGACTGTTTTATCAATACCATAAGTACGCACTTATATCAATCTATAAGCAACGAAGAGATGGTTGCTGTACGCGAGGTGTACGACACCATAAAAGTAAAATTTGAAATAAGCAGCGCGGGAAAATTAGCTATAATAGATATAAAAATAGATAGCTTGCTACAAAGTGAATTTCCAGAATTAGAGAAATGGTTGTTGCAAAGTATAGATTCTTTAAAACCTGTGGCTCCTGCTTATAAACGAGGTATACCCGTAAATACACAGTTTACTTTACCTGTAATTATTAAAACAAATTAATTACAGATTAAACTTATAGCCTAGACTAAAATCTACAGGAAACTCGTCATTGCTTTCTACATTAAGCCCTACAATATCGTTGTAATTAAAGGTTAAATAGCCATTTCCTAGTTTGTAATCTGCGCCTATCCCAAAAGTTAAGGGCGCATTAAAATCACTTCCAGAGTTCTTATCTGTAACGCTTACTGGAGGATCGCCAATTAAATAGTCTATCTCTCTACTGGAATGTGTAAAAGACACAAATTTACAGTTGATAAAAGCGTCAAATTTTGATGTTTTTACAAATTTAAAGCGATAGTTTAAAGAAAATTGAGAAGCAGAATAATTGTAATCACTACTCTCAAAAGTTTGCTTAAAACGCAATACCATAGCGTGTCTTTTAAGCTTAACGGCATCAATTAATTCTAAATCAACCCCCGCTATAGCCTGAAGTGCATTAGTGGGGTTTTCAGTAAAAACACTATTGCTTATTCCTGCAAAAGCTCCTAACCTAAGCTGAAGCGCCACCGCTGGATCACCTGCTGTAAAATCTGGGTCTGTGGCCTTGTTATAAGCCGTAAAATAAGTGTGGAGACTAGCTAAAGTAAATTTTAATTTTTCGGTTGAAATCCCAGCATCACTTGTTTGTAGCCTTAGCGTTTCTTTGTATTCTTCTTGATATTCGCCGTTTTGTTTAGTGTTTTTAAGCTCTTGTATGCTATTGCCTTTTTTTGAAAAATAGCGATATTCACCATCAATTGTATTCCAAAGTAGTGTTAAAGGGCCTTCAACATCGGTGTGTAAAGTGTAATCCTCACCATTAACGTTGTATTGTTGTTGCGCTTGTAATGTTGTCGTAAGAAACAATAAACACAGTATTAAGATTGCTGAAATTGATTTCATAGATGCTAGATTTAAGGATTACTAAGGTAAAGAATTAAATCAATTTATCCTTGTTTTTTAAAGCTGCGTCCTTTCCAAGAATAGTTTCCGCTTAGGCTTCCCAGTACTACTAGTAAAACTATTGCAGCGTATACAATAGGTTGGTAGCTAAATCTTAAAAATGAAACCTTTACTTCAAAAAAATGTGCAGCTTGTTTTACTAGAGTGTAATCTACTGCTATTTTTAATAATAGTAACGATAAATAATAGGTGTAAAACTCAGGATTAAAAGCTATTAAAAACGGAATCGCTAAAACAGATAGGTTTACAAAAAATACAAGCATACCCAATAAAATAGAACTCGCGTTTTTTTGTTTTGAAGTCTTAGAAGCCCATCTTATACGCTGGTTTAGTATGTTTTTCCAGGTTTTTTGTGGGCTTGTAGTTACGATGGCTTCTTTAGATTTTAAAAAATAAAGCCTTTCCGGAAAGTGTTTTTTTATCTTTTCTAATAAAAAAATATCGTCTCCACTGGCTATATGATCGTTCCCGCTAAACCCATCCAATTTATAAAAAGCATCCTTGCTATAGGCTAAATTAGCGCCATTGTTAAGTAGTGGGTTGCCTAAACCAAAACTGCCAAGAGTCACCGTCTGCAAGCTTAAACCATCTAATTGCTGATAGTCTTCAACAAAGTTTCCAGCAGATTTATAAAGTACCGGAGCGCAAACCATCAGGGGCTTGTGTGTTTGTATAAATGAATCGAAAGTGCGTAGCCAATTTTTAGGCAGTTCGCAATCTGCATCTGTGCATATTATCCATTCGTTTTTAGCTGTTTTTATGGCTTCAGTGATCGCGTCTTTTTTAGGTGAATTAGAAAAGCGTTTATTCTGAATTAATTTTATGCTAAAACCGCTGTTTTGTATTGCTTCAGTGATAATTGCTTCTGAAGTGTCTCGAGAGGCATCGTTTACAAAAATCACTTCAAATAAAGCTGAAGGATACGATAGTTTTTCTACTGTTTGCAATAGCTTCGGAAGGTTTTCGGCTTCGTCTCTAAAGGGAATAACAATACTAAAACGGGTCTTAGTTCTGGCTGCTTCCGAAGCAAAAACAGCTACTTTTCTGAAGCTGTAAATCAGTACTGCCATACTTAGCAGATAGAGACTAAAAAGTAGTGTTAAACCCCAGATCATCGGCTTGTAGGTTGATAGCTTAGAACAAAATAACTTCCTATAACTGCTGGAAGTGCAAAGTTTAGTAGCCACATAGTAAGTACAGTTAACAAGACTGTTATTTCAGAAATATCTGTGTACGAAAACACCCAAACTGCAACGCCCCCACGTATTACAACATCAAGAATAAAAAATGTGGGAAGCACAGAAACGAAGAGATACATAGCGAAAATCAATAAAAAAGCATCAAAAATCGGGATATTAGCACCAAAAAAGAGCAATATGCTGTAAAACATACTGCTAAAAATTACATACCTAATGCTTGAATAAAGCAATGTTTTAAGTTTTATCTGAAAGGAAATATTTTTAAAAAAATCAAGTGTTTTAGCAATCGTAAACCCTTTAATAACTAACTCTTTTTCTTTAAAATAATAGGCAATTGCAAGCAGGATAATTATACCAATAATCAAATAACTAAAGCTAGAAACAGTATAGGGGATGTTGAAATTTTTAAACATATAAAACAGTCCAAATACCCCAAAAAAACAGGTGACTAGCATTTGTAATCCGCCAGAAAAAAAGTTGAGTAGGAGTATTTTTTTTCTTTTGTCACTTTCAAAAAAAAGTGCTTTTGCGCCGTATTCGCCTATGCGATTGGGTGTAGACACCGAAACGGTAAATGAAGCTAGGCACTGCTTAAAGGCGGTAGTAAAACTTATTTTTTTAAAAGTTGAAACGAGTGTTTGCCATTTTAAGATTTCAAAATACCAGTTTGCTATAGCTAGTGTAATAAACAGCAAAAAAAAAGCGCCCGAAACACCGCCTTTTGAGAAAACAGCAGCTGTAAGCGTATTTATATTTACGGTAGCTGTGTTTTTTAGTTTGTAAAATATATACCCTAAACTTACTGCAACCACCAAAACTTTCGCGCTGGCAAGAAGATATTGTTTAGCTTTGTGGGACGCAGTAATCATATTGCTAAAATACAAATTCCTGTCTTCGCAGGAATCTTATATTCAATGGATACTAAAACAGAAAAAATAATATTAGGAATTGACCCAGGAACCACTATTATGGGGTTTGGGATAATTAAAGTTGTAGGTAAAAAGATGCAATTTGTGCAGTTAAACGAACTTCAGCTTAAAAAATACGACGACCATTACTTAAAACTAAAACTCATTTTTGAACGCACTGTAGAACTTATAGACACTCACAAACCAGACGAAATTTCTATAGAAGCACCTTTCTTTGGGAAAAATGTTCAGTCTATGCTTAAGTTAGGTAGAGCACAGGGAGTAGCAATGGCAGCGGGGCTTTCCAGAGAAGTGCCTATTACCGAATACTCTCCTAAAAAAATAAAAATGGCCATTACGGGCAATGGTAACGCGACCAAAGAGCAAGTGGCAAAAATGCTGCAGAGCTTGTTGGGCTTAAAAGAACTCCCAAAAAACCTAGATAGTACAGACGGTCTGGCGGCAGCAGTTTGTCATTTTTACAATTCGGGAAAGATTGAAACCGGAAAAAACTACACAGGTTGGGCCGCGTTTGTCAAGCAGAATGAGACACGTATAAAAAAATAATATGGCTGGTATCTATATCCACATTCCTTTTTGTAAACAGGCCTGTCATTATTGCGATTTTCATTTTTCTACTTCGCTTAAAAAGAAAGACGAGCTGGTAGCTGCGCTTGCTAAGGAAATAGTACTTCGGAAAAAAGAACTCACAGACGAAATAGAAACTATCTATTTTGGGGGTGGTACTCCTAGTTTATTACCTATTGAAGACTTACAATTGTTGATAGACCTTATTTACAAAAACTTTAGTGTTTCTGATACTCCCGAAATAACTATTGAAGCCAACCCAGACGACCTTTCTACAGAACTAATAAGCCAATTGGCAAACAGCCCAATAAATAGATTGAGCATAGGCGTACAGTCTTTTTTTGAAGAAGATTTAAAGCTGATGAACCGCGCTCACAATGCTACTGAAGCCCTAGAAAGTATAGCAGAAGCAAAGAAAAAGTTTGAAAACATTAGCGTAGATTTAATTTACGGTATCCCTGGTATGAGCGCTGCTAGATGGCGAAAAAACATAGAGATAGCCTTGGGTTTAAACGTTCCTCATCTTTCGTGTTACGCTTTAACCGTGGAGCCAAAAACGGCTTTAAAGAAGTTTATAGAAAAAGGTGTTGTGCCACCAGTAGATGAAGATGCAGCGAAAGAGCATTACGAAATACTGTTATACGAAACCGAAAGAGCCGAATTGGAAAACTACGAGTTTTCTAACTTTGGAAAAGCGGGCTTTTATTCCAGAAATAACACAGCCTATTGGGAAGGCAAACCCTACCTAGGCATTGGCCCTTCTGCCCATAGTTACAATGGGAAAACGCGAAGCTTGAATGTGGCAAACAATGTAAAATACATAAAGAGTATAGAAGCGGGAAGCCTACCTTCTGAAGTAGAACATTTAACAGAAGTAGACCGTTATAACGAGTATATAATGACTGGTTTACGCACCAAAAAAGGGGTTTCTCTACAAAAAGTAGAAACTGAATTCGGAATAAAATATTTAGATTATTTGATGTCTCAGGCAGCAAAACTGCTTAATAAAGAGCTTTTAGTGTTAGAAAATGAAACCTTAACCATTTCAAAAAAAGCAAAATTTTTAAGCGATGGTATTGCAGCAGATTTATTCTTAGTAAATTTAGAAAGCTGAAATACTACTTATTGCTTCACTAGACAATAAGCTGTGAATATAATTACTTAAACACACATGAAAACGAGCATTCAATTTGTAGATAAAACCATAAGCGTTGATTTGTCTAAGCCCTTAGATATTTCGATTCCGCTGCAAGCTTCGGAAGAAAATCCGTTGGCTTGGTATCAATCTAAACCTACAATAGAACCTGTAAAAATGGGCGATTGGACAGGAAGAGTTCTGGAGGGTGCTTCAGTAAATTTCAACAACATATTTTTTAACCCACATGCACACGGTACACATACGGAGTGTTTTGGACATATTTCGGAAGGATTTCATTCGGTAAACGACAGTTTAAAAACCTTCTTTTTTTTAACTGAACTAATTACAGTAAGCCCAGACAAAGTAGATGATGACCAAATTATTTCAGAAGAAAGCATAAAAGAAGCTTTAAATGGAAAAACACCCGAAGCAATTGTAATTAGAACACTTCCGAATAATTTAGACAAAAAATCGAAGATTTGGTCTGATTCTAATTGGCCGTTTTTACATGATAAAGCAGCTTTGTTTTTGCGTAAAATTGGGGTAAAACACCTCTTGATAGATTTGCCATCTGTAGATAAAGAAAAGGACGAAGGCAAACTACTGGCACATAAGGCTTTTTGGAATTATCCCGAAAACCCACGTCGTGAATGTACAATTACAGAGCTAGTTTATGTTTCGGAAGCAATAAAAGATGGGGCGTATTTGCTCAATTTACAGATTGCTTCTTTTCATAACGATGCTTCGCCAAGCAAGCCTGTGCTTTACGCTATAGATTGATTAAAAGTTTGATTTTTTAAAGTTCTAAACTGGCAGATAATCTAGTGAATTACTGCATTTTGTAAAACCACCTTTTTTGTACCTTTACCTCATGGAATATTTATTTATAGGACTAGCTATTGGTGCCGTTGTGGCATACTTTATTTTTATGCGCTTCAGTGGGTCTAGTAAGCGAGAAAAAACAGACACTCAGTCTGTTATCTTAATGGAAAAAATACGTTCTGTATGTAAGTTTATAACTGTAGAAGGCGATTTTTCTGAGATTTTTCACTACGAAAATGTAAAAGATAAATGGTTAAACCTGCTTTTAGGAAAAAAGAAAGCATTGGTTTTAATAGAAGCTAAAGCACATATTGGTTTTGATCTTACCAAAGTAAAGATGGAGGCCAACACCAAAACCAAAACGATAATTCTCACCAATTTCCCCCAGCCAGAGTTACTTACTATTGAAACAGATTTTAAGTATTACGACAAGCGAGAAGGGTGGGCAAACCCATTTACCGCGACAGATTTAACCGAAATAAACCAAGAAGCTAAAAAGCAAATTGTAGATAAAATACCCGAAAGTGGCCTTTTTAACGAGGCGTCAAAACAAGCTTTAGAGACCATACAGCTTATGGAGAAATTGGTGGAAACTATAAACTGGAAGCTTGATTATACGGCGCTTTATGCTGCAGAAACCAAATCAAAATTAGAGCGATGAACATAGAGCAATTTCGGGAGTATTGTATCTCTAAAAAAGGCGTTACAGAGTCTTTTCCTTTTGACGAAAAAACCCTTGTTTTTAAAGTTATGGGAAAGATGTTTGCCCTTACTGGTTTAGATAAAATTCCCGCCCAAGCCAACCTTAAATGTGATCCAGAACGAGCTATTAGCTTACGCGAAGAATACGACGGCTTAATTATACCGGGCTATCATATGAGTAAAGTACATTGGAATACAGTAGAACTAGAACGCAGTGTTCCAGATTCATTGATAATAGAATTAATAGATCATTCGTATACCTTGGTTGTAAAAAGCCTTACTAAAAAACTTCAAGCAGAGCTTGAATCACTATAAAAATTTAAAATTATCAATGAGCAATCCCTCAAGTTTTTACAAAGCACAGTTAGAAAATCACAACCAGTCTCTACAGAAAATTAAAAAGCAACTCGCCTTATCCAGTAGTATAAGATTGGTGGTTTTTTTAATTGCTTGTTTTGGTGTTTACTTCTTCTTTGGTAATGCAAAAGTGGTGATTCCAATTATCGTTCTTGCCATTATAAGCTTTATATATTTAGTTACTAAGCACAGTGCGCTTCAGTATAAACGCGACCTTCAAAAGGCTTTAAAAGCTCAAAATGAAACCGAGATAGAAGTGTTAAACAGGGCTTTTCATCATTTGCCTTCCGGCGAAGAATACAAAGATCCACTTCATTTTTACAGTCAGGATATAGATCTTTTTGGGCGTGGTTCTTTTTTTCAATATATAAACAGAACCGCTTTAGCTAGTGGGGCAGACTTTTTAGCAAAACTCTTTACAGACAATACTATAGACGCTATTCCACAAAAGCAGCAAGCGATTGAGGAGCTCTCTGAAATTCCAGAATGGAGACAGCAGTTTGCCGCTACCGCTTCATTGGTTAAAACCGAAGTGTCTGCGACAGAAGTTACGCTATGGTTAAAAAACTACAAATCATTTGTTCCTAAGTGGATTAAGTCCGTTTCCATACTTTTTTCGGTAGCTTCATTGGCTTTGATAGTTTTATATTACCTAGATTTCGTCTCTGGCTATGCCCTTGGGGGGTGGTTCTTTTTAGGACTTGGTCTATCTGGGGTTTATTTAAAGAAAGTAAACGATTTATCTTCTCATACTTCAAAAATACAAAGCACTTTTGAGCAGTTTCACAAGTTGATACTCGAAATAGAAACACAAGATTTTTCTTCAGAAATTCTTTCAGTAAAAAGAAACTTAGTGGTAAACGAGGAGGCAAAGGCTTCGGATATTTTAAAACAATTTGCCAAGCATCTAGACGCTTTAGACCAACGCAGTAATATGCTTATAGGTGTAATTGCCAATGGATTTATGTTGCGCGATCTTCGCCAGAGCTACAATATTGAAAAATGGATAGAAAACCACAAAGAAAGTGTGCCAGTTTGGTTTGATGTAATTACGTTTTTTGATTCCTATAACAGCTTTGGGAATTTTAAATTTAATCATCCCAATTATGTTTTTCCTGAAATTAACAATGATATTGCAGTGCTTAAGCTAACGGGTGCCGGACATCCATTGTTAAAAGAATCTACGATGGTTCGCAACGATATACAGATAAATTCTGAAGAATTTTTAATTGTTACCGGAGCAAATATGGCTGGAAAAAGTACATTTTTAAGAACCGTCTCGCTTCAGATAGTTATGGGTAATTTAGGCTTGCCGGTTTGTGCCGAAAAAGCTACTTATAACCCTATAAAACTCATTACAAGTATGCGAACTACAGATAGTTTAACAGACGATGAATCTTACTTCTTTAGCGAATTAAAACGTTTGAAATTTATCGTAGACGAAATTAAAACCGACCGTTATTTTATTATCCTAGACGAAATTTTAAAGGGTACAAACAGCACAGACAAGGCAACAGGATCCCGAAAATTTGTTGAAAAATTGGTAGCTAGTAATTCAACAGGTATTATTGCAACACACGATTTAAGTCTTTGTGTTGCTGCAGACGAGCTACCAGAGGTGAAAAATTATTTCTTTGACGCTCGTATAGAAAACGACGAACTCTTTTTCGATTACACTTTTAAACCTGGAATTTGTCAAAATATGAATGCTTCCTTTCTGTTGAAAAAAATGCAGATTGTAGATTAATTTGTTTAATTATCGTATAAACAGTGATTTACAATAATTTTTTCATTAAATTTATAGATATTTTTCCTCGTAAATTTCCCCTCACAGACCTAATATTTTTTTAGTTTTTAATCTCCTCGGCTTGCCCCAATTTTTAAACTAGTAATCAATTTTAATATTTATACTAATTTAATTTTATGGGATTATGAAAACAACTGTCTACCTTAAGTTTATTGCAGTAATATCAATAATGTTGCTGTTTAGTGTTAGTATGTTCGCTCAAAATGAAGCGAACCGTCCTAAATATATTACAGTCACAACCATGCACTGGAATATGGATAAAGAAGATTTTAGCATGGATGCCTGGAAAGCTGCAGAGAAAGAATATCTTCAGAAAGTAGTAAGTAAAAATCAATACGTTATTTCTGCTTCTTATTACACCCATCTTTTTTCGCCAGATAACACAGAAGTGCTTTATGTACAGACCTATCCTTCTTGGGAAGCAATGGAAAAAGCAGCCGATCGTACGGAAGAACTCGCCAAACAAGCCTGGCCTGATGAAAAAGCGAGAGAGAAATTTTTTAATAATCTAGACGATTATATGTCGGCTTATCATTCCGATGAAATCTATGCACCCATAGATGGTGCTAAGTTAATTGCTCAAGGTAATACTAAAGATTTAGTGCTATATGTTCGCAAAACCCATTTTACCTTTCCAAAGGACGGAACGCGGAAAGAATTTGACGAAATGCGGGCTGAAAATTTTCAAAAAATCATTTCAAAAAACGAATATATTAAAGGATACTATCCAAATGTTCATGCTTGGGGAAGCGACAAAACCGAATTTATTGAAGCGTTTTTTGTAGATTCTTTGTGCGATATGGAAAAGATGTTTAATAGAAACGGCGAGCTAATTAGCCAAGCTTGGCCTGGAGATACCGGAAAACAACGGGGCAAAAAATGGGACAAATACTTTACGGGAGTCCACGGAGATTCTGCCTATACTTTAGTGGCGGAGCTTTCTAAATAAAACTCAGGAAATTTATATTTTTTTAAAAAGGGTGTTTTAAAAAGCATCCTTTTTTTATACCCAATAAGCTTGTATTTTCGCGACATGGCAGTTTTAAAGATGTGTTTTTAATGGATTCAATAACTCAAATTGCTTTAGGAGCAGCTGTTGGCGAGGCTGTCTTAGGTAAGAAAATTGGTAACAAAGCTATGGTTTTGGGCGCCATTGCCGGAACGATTCCAGATCTGGATGTTGCAGCTAGTTATTTTACCGATACTGTTACGGCCTTAGAAATACATCGCGGTTTTACACATTCCATTGTGTTTGCTGTAAGTTTTGGCTTGTTGTTTGGATGGCTACTTTCTTTGTGGGACAAACGCGCAAGTATAAAAGAATGGTCGTTGTTTTGGTTTCTCTGTTTTGTAACTCATCCATTGCTTGATGCGCATACCACTTGGGGTACACAACTTTTTTGGCCTTTAGACCTTCGTTTAGCCTATAAAAATATATTTGTTATAGATCCCTTGTACACACTACCTCTTTTGGTGGGTTTGGTTTTGGCTGTGTTTCAAAAGAAAGAAAGCACCAAGCGCCGTAGGTATAATAATATAGGATTACTGCTAAGTAGCGCCTATATGGTGCTTAGCTTAGCGTTAAAGGGTGTTACTTATTTAAAATTTGAGGCTGCTCTCAAAGATCAAAACATAGCTTATACGGCTATGGATACAAAGCCTAGCCCTATGAATACGATACTGTGGACGGCAAATGTGGAAACGAATGACGCTTTTTTAATAGGCGATTACTCGTTTTTTGATACCCAAGCTATACGGTTTAGTTCGCACCCCAAAAATCATAAAGCTATAGCTGCTTTTGCCGAAGAGGAAGCTGTAAAACGACTTATAAATATTACCGAAGGCTGGTATACTATTTCTGAAAAAGAAAAGGGTATTTATTTAAACGATCTTCGTTTTGGGATGATGAGTGTTGACCCTAGCGCAGAAAAATTTGCCTTTAGCTATTTAGTCGAAAAAAAGGAAGGGGAACTAACTATAACTGAAGAAGCTAAGGATAGAAGCGACGCCAAAAAATTACTAGTTGCCCTTTGGGAACGAATTAAAGGGAACTAACAGCTTAAGTCTGCGATTATCTTCCACTCGCCTTCAATTTTTCTAAAGATAATTAAGAAAACACCATTTGCATTTCCTGCATCTCTAAGTAGGTGAAATTGCCCCATTACATAGTATGAGGAAGCCTCAATTTTTGAAATAGCATCTATGGTAAAAGACAGTTTGCCTGTATGTTCTTTTGAAGGGTAGCCTTTCTTGTAGTTAGCTAATGTTTGTTGCCAGCCTTTGGTTACTCCTTTGCTTCCATAAAATTTTAAGGAATCGCTTTTCCAATAGCCTTGCATAAAGCCTTCCATATTGTTGTTATTCCAAGCGCTTTCTTGGGCTTTTAATACTGAAAGTATTGCGGTTTTATCATCAGCTTCGGTTTGCGCGACAAGGGGTAAAGTTGCTGTTAAGAAAACTAGTAAGAGAATTTTTTTCATAGTGATAAACGTATCTAATTGTACTTAGCTTAAAGTACACTTTTTTGTTTTTTATAAAAAGCATCTGCTTGCATTTGCATAAGCTCACGGGCTTTTTTGCGCTTGTAGTCGTACAGCTCTTGTTCTTCGGCTATGTCTGCGTATACTCTATTGTTTATCTCACGGTCTGTAGTAACAAGGACCTCACGTTGCGACTTTTGTTGAGTAACCCAAGATTTTAATGCACTTTCTTGCTCTTCAAGTTTTAAATCGTAGGCGCCTTTTGGGGCTAAAAGTTTTGCGATTATAGGCGAAGTTTCTATAGCTAGAAACAGTAAAAAGATAAAAAATGAAGGTAGCCACGGTAGTTTTTCTAATGCGTTTATTCGTGCCATTAAACCGTCAAAGCCATCTATTACAGGTTGCGTTTCTGCAACTACTGTTTTGTATTCCTCGTCGAGTACTGCGATTTTACTTTCGGCTTCGGCAATTTTTTCTGTATTTGTTTTTTTAAGTTCGGCTAGTGCAAGAAGCTCGGCATCGTGTTTTTCGCGTTTTTCTTTATAAACCGGGCCTTTGCCTATTCTTTCTGTGCCTTTGCGACCTTCGGCTTCGGCTATATAGGTTTCGTAAAGGGTGTTTACCTCGGTTTCTTTAGTAGTAATTTCATTTTTTAAACTTTCAATTTCACTTTCTAATGCTTTTACCGAAGGGGTGTATTGAAGTGCCAATTGGTCTTTATTGGCGAGAGTCATTTCGTTTTTTTCGGTGAGTAGCACTTGGTTGATTTCCTTTTCAAAAATCTTCATTTCTAAAGGTTTAGAAATAACAATGGCAATGATTAGTGCGAGTGCTATTCGTGGTGTAGCCTGTAGTAATTCATCAAAAAAACTGTTGCGTTTTTTAATGGTAGAAACAATATACCTATCTAGATTAAAGATTAATAAACCCCAAATAATTCCGAAGAAAACAGCGGAAAGATAGTTGTTAAAAACAGTGTAAAGAGCATAAGCGGCGGCTATGGTAGCCATAACAGCGGTAAAAAAAACCGTGGCGCCTATACCTGCGTATTTTGTGCGTTCGCCAGGAGAACAATCGTTAAGTATAGCCGTGTCTGAACCCGAGCAGAAAATGAAAAAGCGTTGTAACATATGGATTTATAGATTGATGAGACTATATAACGTCAATTGAATGAGTTTGTTACAAGTTTTTTGAAAAAACATTAAAATTTAATCTTGTTAGATTCCAAATAACTTACGCACTTTAGCTGTGTCTGTTGCGTTCTCAAAGGCATAAAAATAGTCGTTTTGCCATCGTTGGGTTTTTTCGGCTTGGGTACTAGTCGTGGTATCCCACGGTGGATACACCCTAAAACCTCGCTTGCCGTCTTTTTGGGTAGTAGCGATGATTCCTTTTGTTAGTAAAATAGCTTTTGGAAAAACAAATTGTCCAATTTGGTTTTCCTTTTTTACAATAATGACGTAAAATGAAAAGTTGTCTTCTTCAGAGAATGGTGTTGTAATTCCTTTGCTGTTACGTTTCCAAAAAGTAACAAACTGTCCCGTTTTTTTAGGAGTTATTTTAGCTGTTCTACCTATAACGGCTTTTCCATTTAACAAAAACCTACACGCTTGGTATTCGTTACTTTCAGCCTCTAGTGTGAAGCTAGTAATTGTTAATCCACATTTATTGAAAAGTTCTGTGTAAATAATGAAGAGTTGTGTTTTTAACTTTTTTGGAAAGATAGGGATTTTTAAAGAATGACAATTCTTTTTTTTAATCAAAACTATTCGCTTGTGAAGTATTTTCTTTTAGTACTGAACTCGTTTTCAAAGCTTTATATGGTAAATACGTAGGTCTACGTATTTCAGCTTGCTTGCCTCATAGCTATATTTGGGTATTGAATTTACTAATGAACAGTGTCTACAATAGGGGGCTAAATACATAAAGAGTAAGCATTTTTATACTGTCAAAACCTCCTTGTGCAGATTGCATAAGGGGGTTTAATTTGCGAGATTATTTACTTGTTTATCAATAGGTTATGTATATTTAAAGAATTATTAATATTTTGTTAATTTCGGTTGATGAGACTACTTAGTATAATCTTCTTTTTTTTAATGTATTTGCCAATGTTTGGTCAGTATGATTTTATGCTACACAAACCATATTCAGATAGAATAGATGGACTTATAAAACTACATACTGAAGCATATGCACAAGGCGATTCTATAAGTACACTTGCTTTTTTAAAAGAATTTAAAAACTGGGCAGAAGCCAATAACGACAGTGAGCTAGCTATGGAGGCAGACATGGTTCGCGGACATTATTATCGAAAGTTTTTTCCAAAAAGCAAGCACACAATTGAGTATTTATTAGCTTTAGTTGAAAAAGGAAGAGAAAGCAATCTACTGCATTTTGAAGAGCGAGCCGTACGGACAATTTGTGTGTATTATTGGAACAAACAAGAGTATCAAAATGCATTTAAGTGGTTCCTACAATCTGCAAATAACCTCGATAAAATGGATGAAGAGTCTTTCCCTCTTATGGCCCAACATTTAAACACTATAGGTAAATGTCATTATTTTTTTAGGGATTATAGAAGTGCTTTGATCTATTTTGAAAAATGTAGTAAATTAAAAAGGACAGCTTATAATAGTAGATTTATTAGAGATGCCCAAAATACATCGGGGCTTTGTTATCAAAAATTAGGAGAATTTGAAGCATCTAATAAATATTTCTTAAATATAATTGAAGACACTTCACAATTTCAAACCCCAGCATGGAAGGGGATTGCTTCTGGTAATCTGGGGTACAACTACTATTTACAAGGTAATTACGGAAAAGCAATTCCCTTATTTAAAATAGATATTGAGTCTGCACTAAAAGGTAAAGCAGACTACGGTCTTGCAGCAGGGTCTACAATTCCTTTGGCAGATATTTATCTTAAAGAAAATCAACTAGAAAAGGCCAAAGATCATATTGATGCTGCTAGGGAGTACATTCGTATAAGTAACCAAACAGACAGGCTTCGCAAGCTTTATCCTGTTATGAGCAAATGGTTTGCTCTTGCCAATCAACCCGATAGTAGCGCTATTTATTTAGACTCATCAATGTTGGCAATTAAAAAGCATGATGAAAAATATAACAGTTTAAAATTTGTACGCGCCAAGCAAGAATTTTTATCAAAAGAGAAGGAGCTAGAAGTAGCTAAACTAAAAACCGAAAGCCAATTAAAGATTTCACAGCGAAACTTTATTTTTATTGTAGTTGTCTTGGTATTATGCGGTAGTATATATGCCTATTGGTCTAGAAATAAATTCCTTTTAAAGAAACAACAATTAAAAGATTTAGCACTACAGAGCACGCAAAAGGATCTTGAACACGCCAAAGGACAACTTGAAAATATGGTTCAAAAAATGAATCAAAACAATGAAATGATCAATCAGCTGAAAAAGGGAAATCTTCATGATGCAGATATGAGTTTATTGACAAAACTAAAAACTACAAGTATTTTAACTAAGGAAGATTGGATACTGTATAGGGAAATGTTTCAAAAAACCTACCCCAATTTTATCCCTAAGCTTCAAAACTCCTTTCCCGAATTATCTCCTGCAGAAAGAAGATGTCTTTGTTTAGAGAAACTTGAATTGACCAATAATGAAATGGCCTTGGCATTAGGTGTATCAGCAAATACTATTATCGTAACCAAGCACAGGATACGAAAAAAATTAGGCTTGAAGACTCAAGAAGAATTGAGTGAACTCGTTTTCGATTTAAATTAATACAGCAATTCCCGGTTGTATTTTTTTAAAAAACAGTATTAACAAGTAGCTATTTCTATGAATCTCAAGAATATTTTCTAAAATAGTTGATTTTCTCATTCCAAATGCTGCTTTTTATTCCGCTTTAATCATTTTTTCAAGCTTTCTAAGCTATTTAACAACCTTTCTGAATCCCCGTAAATAAAGGGTTTTCCTATTTGTAATGTTTTTGTAATGTCTGTTTTTAAATTAAACGACCAGAAACTCTCTATTTTACTCTTGTGTTTAAAAAGAAAAATTCGAACCTATTATTCGTGGGGCTAACTATCATTTTGACCCTTATTATTCTTTGGTATATATGGCACATTTATGACATTCAACTTAAAGTGATAGACGACAACATTAAAAATATAACTAGGAATTAAAAGAACTGCGATTCTCAAAATATAAGCTACTACATTATGAAAAATACTACTTTCTACTTTTTAAGTTTATTGACGACCATTTTATCGTGGCAGACCTCAGCGCAACTTTATACTACCGATGGCGGCAATTTACAAAACGACACCGATGTTATAGGGAATCCACGTCTCTATAATGGTAGGCCTGCAATAGATGTGATAGACATGGGGGCTTATGAGTTTGAGGCAGACTACTTTGTTACCACCTGGAAGACAGATAATCCAGGTGCTTCCAATGACACATCCATTACCATACCTACTTCTGGAGGAGGTTACAATTATGATGTAGACTGGGATAATGACGGTATTTTTGACGATTTAGGGCTAACGGGCACCAAAACCCACACTTATCAAGATGCGGGCACCTATACCGTTGCTATCCGTGGTGCGTTGCCACGTATATACTTTAACAATACTGGAGATAAAGAAAAA
>JBLXDA010000028.1:5521-24077 GCA_048264505.1 Aequorivita sp. | reverse complement strand
GCATAACCGGTCGTGCCTCCCTTTTATAAGTCCTTATTAATTCCAAATATTGAAAATGTATCAGCAACAAAAAAAGGTAACAGCGACGGCTCTATGGGAAGTAAATCTAAAACGAAAATTATGGAATCTTGCGAAATCAATAAAACGGAAGCGGGAACAAAGTTAAAAAACAAAAAAAGGAAAACGCTCTGGATATAATAAGTAAATCACTTCAAAAAAATATAAACGCAAACTATCCGAAGGGTTCGGATGGAATTTTAATTAATCCTTAAATTTTTTAATCATGAGTACACTAAAAAACAAAGTACAGTTGATCGGGAACGTGGGCAATGCCCCCGAAACCAAGACCCTTGAGAGCGGCAAAAAAGTCGCAAATTTTTCACTTGCAACGAATGAATTTTATAAAAATTCAGATGGCGAGAAAGTACAAAACACCCAATGGCACAATATTGTAGCCTGGGGCAAGATTGCCGAAATCGTAGAGAAGTACGTAGGCAAAGGAAAGGAAGTTGCCATAGAAGGCAAATTGACCTCCCGTTCCTATGAGACCGAAGCAGGAGAGAAACGATACGTTACCGAAGTGGTAGCCGATGAAATCCTGTTACTTGGAACCAAGGACAACGGAAACGCTGAATAATAGCGGTAAAATTTAAGAGGGCGTTCCCATCGAAAGTAGCGCCCTCTTATTTCATTATTAACTTCTAAAAAAATTCAACAATGAAAGCACAAGTTAACGAAATAAAACAGGGATTGCAACATTTTTCTGGAACGGATATGTTCTATCAAATCCCACTTACACGCACCCGATTTACCAATGGAATTAAGTATTTGGTGGAAGTCGCCGAATGTTTTTGGTTGGTTACCGACACATCTATAATCGCAAAAAGCCTAATGCAAAAAAGCTATTTCATAACCATTGACTTTAAAAGGCTATCGGAAGATGAACAGCAAAAACTGGGATGCGAGGCGACCATCACTTATAGTGATGGAAATGGTACTGTATTGGAAACGCATAAATATAGGGCAACGGATTTTCCTTTGGATGAACTCCGGCTCTATTTTATTGAAAATACACTTTCGTTGCCAAGTGAATATTAAGATTTTAAAAACGTGAGTTATGATTTATCTTAATTATTCAAACTTGAACCAGGAGACCCAGACACAACTTTTGGAAAATTCCAAAAAGGAAATCCAAGAGCGGTTTGGGGATGATATCCGAAACTATGCAGATGAAAATCATATTGATTTTGAAACAATGCTCGAAGAGGAAGCACAGCGGAATCTTTATAGTTATGATTTTGTATTCAATATGTAACGAGTAGAACAGAAATGAAAAGGCCTTTGAAATTTCAAGGGTCTTTTTTTACGAAAATCTATTGAAAAATTCACAGCTGAATTGCTGTTTTACTGCAGAAAATCTTCCTTCTTAAAATTGAATATCACAAAATTCAAAAATCAATTTTAAGCCTCGAATAAGAGGTCTAAATTTCTTTGAAAGGTTCTAAAATTTTGTCCGCGCGCGGACAAATTGGAGAAGCAAGAGGGTAACACGCTGCGCGATGTTAAGGTCTCCAATTTTTTTACAAGAATTTGATTTATAGGTATTTAATTGTGGGGAGTAGTCTGAAAGTGTAAGTTTTTTGAAAATTTTTCAAGGAAAAACCCGTCAGCGCCAACAAAACCAACAAATTTTTCACGAAAAAATGGATAAGGGATATGAAAAGGAGCGATTTGAAAGCTTGAGCATCAAGCGATCCGTGGCCAAAAAATTTAAGAAGTACTGCAGAACAATTTCAAAATCGCAGTCAATGACACTGTTGCTGATGTTGGAGTTTTTCGAAGCCAATGGAATCTCACCGATGGAATCCCTGGGGCCAAATTTGATGGCATCGGAAATACGGATTATGAAACGGATCAATGCGGTAATAGCAATTATGAGGGATATGGAAAAAACGCAAACCAAGCCAACGGCTGCTATGATACTCTCCCTTTTTGAGGAGTCGGTACCAAAAGAAAAACCCCTCATTTTGGAAAGGAATATGGAAGGGGAGAAACTTCCGAAATACACGGAAAGAAATGATAAAGCATAATATCGATACTCATGTATATAACAATCACACCCCAAAAATTAGGAGATAACTATTCACAAAGTGCAATTGATTTTGTGGGATATCTTGAAAAAGAAAATCAAGGTCTTGAACCAAACAATGAGGAATTCTTTTTCAATCAATACGAGGACAAAATATCGGCTAAGGAAGTGATACGTGAAATTGATGGGAACACCGCCAAACTTAAAAAGATAGAGCCGAAATTTTATTCCATTACGGTTAGCCCCTCAAAGTATGAATTGAAACGGTTGCAGAACAGCAGCGAAGATCTAAAAAAATATACTCGCGAATTGATGAGGGATTATGTGGCGTGTTTCAACCGAGAGATAAACGGCAGGCCGATCACCATTGATGATATTAAATTTTATGCAAAAATTGAACACCAGCGTACTTTTAAGGGATCGGACATTCAGATTCGCGAGAACCAACCTTATGCTTCCAAAATTCTTAAACTAGAAAAGGAAATACGAACAGTCCAATCTGGAGAAAAGGAGGGAAGTATTAAAGCCCTAGAAAGGGAATTAGTCAAACTGGAACGTGAAGCTCCCCATCAGCAGAATGGGCATCGCATTGTCAGGGGAATGAATAAGGATGGTAACCAAAGCCACATACATATTATCGTAAGCCGAAAGGATGCCTCAAATTCCTTTAGCCTATCCCCTGGGAGCAAATACAAATCATCCGAGGTAATGATGAACGGAAAGACTGTAAAAAGAGGGTTTGATCGGGATCAATTTTTTACAAAAGCTGAGAAAACGTTTGATGGAACTTTTGCATACCAACGAAATTTTGTGGAGACCTATCAGGCCAGAAAGGAATTTATAAAAAATCCCAATTTCTATTTTTCTGCTTTGTTGCGATTACCAACCAATGAAAAAGCCCTGGCCTTTAAATTGATGCGGGAATCTGGAATGCCGGTCCAAAGCATTCCAACAAACTCGGCACAATTGGCATTAAAAGTATTCAATAGACTAAGGCGGGGAGTGGAGATGGCAATCAAATCCAGTTCCATCGGGATCTAATTTGTAAAAGTATGGACACTAATAACCCCATAATAATCATTGCAGTCATTGCTACGGCAAGCTTAATCTTTTTTGGCATTTTCCAATTGATCAGATTCGCCTATTGGATAAACCTGTTTATAATTGTTTCGTTGGTGTATTTTTTGGAGGATTCGATTGGCTTGTCATATTGTCTTTTATATTTTACTTGTCCATTATTATTGATGAATACAATATTATTTGTGTTTTTTCAAAAAGAGAATAATTCATCAGATTCTAATTCGAAATACGAAGTCCATTTTAAATCGAAACAAGGTGATTTTAAGATTGAAAATATTAGAAGGGGAGCTTCAATAATTGGAGCTGCAGGAAGTGGAAAGACAGAAAGTGTGGTATATGGATTTTTAAAGCATTTCAAAAAATATTCTTTCTGTGGGGTAATCCACGACTATAAGGATTTTGAAATTACCGAAATGGCATTCCCGCTTTTTAAGGATTCAGAAATTCCCTTTTATATAATTTCTTTTGATAGGATCAACCATCGAGTAAATCCCATTTCGCCAAGATATCTTGAAAATGAAGAAAGTGTAAACGAGGTTTCCCGAGTTCTTATTGAAAATCTTTTGGAACAAAGGGAGTCTGGTGCGATTGGAAGCACAAAATTCTTTAATGATGCTACGGAAGGGTTGATCGGAGGACTTATCTGGAAACTCCGAACTTCTTATCCGCAATACTGCACCTTACCACATCTTATTGCCATATATCAATTCCTAGACACCGAAAGTTTGGTTGCTTTTTTAAGTTCCAATACCACTTCCCGTGCAATGGCTGATGCCTTTATAAGTGGAAAGGATTCCGAAAGACAAACAGCAGCCGTAAAGAGTACCTTGGCCAATGCTCTTAAACGAATTAGTACTCAAAGAATATTTATGGCACTTTCAGCAGATGAAGTGCCGCTCAATATAAATAACAAGGTTAATCCCGCTGTGATATCGGTAGTGAACAATCCAAAGTTTGAAACTGCCTATTCTCCAGTAATTGCGACTATAATACATACCATCACTAAACAAATGAGTGTGCGAAATTCGCTTCCTTCATTTCTGATGATGGAGGAAGCACCGACCATACGGCTATTAAATATGCATCGCATTCCTGCAACATTACGGAGCTATGATATTGCAACCATTTATGTGATGCAGGACAAGATACAGAATGATATGATGTATGGGGATAAGGCTAGCAAAGCTATTTTAAGCAACCTTTCTTATCAATTCTTTGGAAAGGTAAATGACCCCGATACGGCCAAATACTATGAACGGTTTTTTGAAATAGTAAAAGATCCCACCAAGAGTATAAGCCGTGGCCATAACCTCGATTTTGATACCCGAATCACAACAGGGGAAAAAGAAATTCCTAAAATTCGGGCAGACGTCTTTTTTCGCCTAGAGCAGGGAGAGTTTATTACTTATGCAGATGGGAAGGATATGAAGGTCCAGTTTAAGCTTTCAAAAATACATAGAGCATTACCCAACCTAGAACAGGAATCTGCAAAGGAAGATATAGAAACTAATTTCAATAGAATACATGCTGAAGCTAGGAGTATTTTTACTAATTGAAATATGGATGGAATTATACCTACATCTAATACTAGAACAATGACTAAATATACTAGTCAAGTAAATAATGGAAAAAACTTGACAAATAATAATAATAATAATTATCTTTGCGCCATTAGAACTATGAATATAACAACATCCATAAAAACTAAGGTTGCTCGTTTAGATACTGGAGAAGTATTTACATACGATACTTTGGCTATTGCTCAAAGTGAATTTCCTGCTGCAGCAAAGGTTTTAAGTAGAATGGTTGCCAACGGTGAAATCAAGAGATATAAAAATGGGCTGTACTATAAGCCTAAGCAAACACCTTTTGGAGAGCTAAAACCAAGAGAGGATGAACTGCTTAAAAGTTATCTCTTCGAGAACAATAGACAAATTGCCTACATCACCGGTGTTCGATTATACAATCAACTTGGATTGACTACCCAGATCCCAAATGTTGTGAGATTGGCAAGTAGGGATAAGGAGATAAAGACGAGAATAGGAAACCTTATTATAAAACCAGCCAAGAGCTATGTACCCATTACAAGAAAGAATGTGCCTTTATTGCAGCTGTTGGATGTCATGAAAGATTTTAATAATATTCCAGATATGGATAAAAAGAGAGGTGTTACTTTTCTAAAGGAAAATATAAATAATCTATCGTATAATGATAAAGATAAACTTACCAGTTTTGGAAAGGCATACCCTCCAAAAGTTAGGGCCTTATTGGGAGCGATCCTTGAAATTCTTTCCCTTGACGAATTGAGCAAATCACTAAAGGAAACCATCAACTATTTGAGCAGCTACAAGTTTGGAATATCAGAAAATACACTGCCCACAATTTCAAACTGGAACATCTCATAATGAAACTTCACGAATATAAGAATGCTTTTGAGGGCGCTATTGTTGCTGCTGCACAACACTTCGGGATTGCGGAAATCTATGTTGAAAAAGATTACTGGGTGACGATTGCTTTAAAACAGATCTTTGCTGATAAAAATTCAAGGGACATTGCTGTCTTCAAAGGGGGACATCACTTTCCAAGTGTTTCAAAATCATTGAACGTTTTTCGGAGGATATAGATATTGTGGTTATTAAGGGAGATGGAGAAAGCGATAATTCCTTAAAAGGAAAACTTAAAAAAGTAACGGGATCACTGGAGGCTGTTATGACCATCATTCCCGACCATCCTTTGGAAAATAAGCGTGGTAAAATTAGGAAAATTGTTTATGGTTATGACAAGGTCGGGGTCAAGGGAGCGTATGGTCAAGTTCGGGACCAAATTATATTGGAAGTATCAAGCCTTGGTAATTCCCATCCATTCGAAACTGTAAATATTCACTCAATGATCGGGGAATTTATTGGCACAACAAATAACCCGGATCTTATCAAGGAATATCAGCTAGAGCCCTTTAAGGTAAAGGTAATAAGCATCGAACGTACTTTTTGCGAAAAAATAGTAAGCCTGGTCCGATTTTCATATACGGAAAACCCTTTGGAGGATTTTGCCAATAAAGTCCGCCATACCTATGATTTACATCAATTACTGCAAACAGATAGAATCGCTTCTTTTTTGAAATCAGGAGATTTTGAAACGATGCTCATACAAGTTGGAATGGATGATGATAAAGCTATACCCAATAATAAGCAATGGTTATTTAAACATCCATCAAAATCGATGTTTTTTGGTGAAACGGAGAAGGTATGGGAAACAGTAAGTAAAACATACACTGGTCCTTTTAGGGATTTGCTCACCGGAAAATTACCCGATGAAAAAAATGTTCTTGAATCCTTAATGAAGATTGGGTCAAGGCTAAAGGAAATTCAATGGAATTTCAAGGAGCCGAAATAAATAGGCAAAAATATCCTAGCAATTTCAATTTGGATTATTGATATAACTATTCGAAACCTTCAGTTTCAAATTCCGTTCCCCAGCTTTTTCATTCAGTTCCAAAACGACCATTTTGTCATTTCCTAATGAAAACTTCGGTAGTACATACACCATTCTTCTGGTCTGTTTTTTGATAATTTTATTGGGTATATTATGTTGGTAATTGGGATCGAGTTTAATACGCTGTATAGATTTCTTCCTTCCCTGCTTTCTGGTCTGTACCGAAATATCCAAAAAATTCAGGTCGTAGTCCAACGAGGATTTATTCTCGATCTTAATTACGAAATATAGCTCTTCCTTGTCAAACACAATATTTTCCAGACTTAATTCCATCCCGTTTTGGCGTTTTTGGATATTGCCGAACTTTTGTTTTCTGTCCAGAAGATAGGAGCAAAACCGCTCGTAATAAAATGTTTTGTCCGTAAACAGATTGGCAACCTTTGTAGAATCGGTATGCTCCGTAAATTTTGGTTGTTCAAAGCCTATACTCTGCGATTGGGGAACAAAATAATTCAGCTTCTCCAGTTGCTCCTTATAGCTAAGGATATATGAGAAAATCGAACCATTTGCATTAATTATTAGCAAATTACTTGCCTTTCCAGGTTTGGCCTGTAGGAGCCCAAAATATTGTTCCTTTTCACGGTTGTAATTGAACACATAATTATCGGCGCCAACTATTCCTTGTCGGATGGGGTTTGGGAAAAAGAGAGCGACGTTTTTTTGGTCGTTGGCAAAAATGGTGTCCAGTACCATATTGTTTTGTGCTGTTGACACACCAGTAACAAGAATTAAACTTGCGAATAAGATTGTAATTTTCATAATTTTGGTTTTAAAATAAGTTTATAATTATTTGTCACCTTAACCTTTACGGTCCTATGATTTTTTCGAAATATTTTCTGGACTCCGCTTATTTCAGGCACTCCATTAATATTAATATCCCCAACGATATCATCTACAACCTCATTGGTTGCATCCGCCCGAAAGCTGTTTTCCACATAGATACCCTCGCTGCCGTCCTGAAGATCAAATGCCTTTAATGTTACCGGCTGGCGATTAATATTCTCAATTTCGATAAGGGCACGGTTGGGTTTAAAACTGATAAAACCAAAGATGGGCGTGTTCCTGGGTACTTTTAGACCATTTATAACTGCATCCTTCAGCAAGCGCATCCGTAAGCGATAATTGGTTTTTACAATTTGGTTCCCGTCTACTTCCACGAATATTTCGTTATCTGTATTTGCCATTCCCAATTTGGGATTGACTATTGGATCGGATGCAAAGAACAGTTGATGTTCCAGCCCCAATTCCTTAAGGGCAATGGTTTCTTCCTTTTTGATGGTGGAAGAGTCCTCTTCCACAGGTTTTCTTCTGTAGCGCTCTGGAACCACAAAGCTTTTATCTGAGTAGTTGATTTTGTTCTGCTTATAGATACTATCCACGATTCTAACCTTTTCATTGTCCATAAAATCTGGGTCGTAAAACCCCAGGGAATCAATATACTTTTCATCATAGATACTTGGTGCATTGTTTTCCCTAACATCCTTTAGCGCATCAACCGCTTCAAGTTTGGTCTTATACTCTTTTTGGTTCTTATCAAGTTCGGGAACTTCGATCTGTGTCAAACTTTTGGATTCGTTTCCATCGTCCGAAAGTACCGTAACCGAATAGGCTATTATGAATATCAGCACAACAGCGAGTACGGAACCGAATACTATTTTATTTTTTTCAATTTTCATTTGTCAATTTTTTAAGGGATTTTTCAAAGTAATTGGTAATTAAGAGACCATGCGTGTTCTTTGGGAAGTTGCGGTCCACATTAATCAGGTTGCCGGTTGAAATAAGTTCATACCTATCTACCACGGTTCCGCGATTTATCTCAAAAACTGTCCTTGTCTGAAATTCGTAGGGAGTATGTTCCAGATCCATTTGCGACTCAATGCTCAGTACTTTTTGAATCAATGAATATTGAAGCAACCTATTGTAAACGCCATCGGCCTTCTTTTGGCGGTAAAGATTGTCCACTGAACTATTTCCCAACCAGAGCGCCTTCTCTAAATTCCTTTCATAATTGCTGGCATCTATATTGTAGAAATAGGAATGGAAAAGTTCAAGATGCGCCAAGGCCTCAATTTTCAGGTTTTCCTTTTGCGCGACCCATTTTAAGGGAATAACCGACCCATCCGTATTGATTGCAAAGGCATTGTTCAAGGCCTTGTTGTTTATGCTAAAAACTGACCAAACTGCAATCCCACTTGACAGAAACGAAAAGGCCAGCACGGCAATTACAATGAAGCGGTTCGTTTTAAGGACGGTATATATGTTTTTATAAGGTGTTTTCATAATTTAAAATCCGCTTTAACCTGTAAATAATCGTAGGGTGAATGACGTAGCACGTCTGTATAATTTGAATTTCAGGAACACGATAAACCCTATGGAGCCAAGCTCTACCACTGGTGCAAAGAATCTGCTTCCCACATCAGTACCGAAAAGGTTGACCCAAAAGTTGGTATTGATCTCGGTATAGATCGCATTGATAAAAACATTGACCAGAAAGAAAGCTGGCACCAACATATATACGGCCGCATACAACTTAAAAAAGTTATAGGCCATAGTCCGGAACTTTTCAAAAACTGCCAAGCTGATTACCAAAGGAAAGAAAGCTTGCATAATTCCCAACAGGAAAAACCGTTCTGCTAAAAACAGAGGATAAATAAACAGATCCAGTATCCATAGTATTAGACCAATGATAAAGGCAAAGATTTTAAATCCATAAAGAGGGGTTACCAATGCATCATACAATAGTGCCATTGCCTTCTTAAACATATCCACCCCGCTCACATCCTCTTCCAATGGAATATTCTGCATTTGTAGCGGAAGCAGGGCAGGAGCGGTACTGCGATATTGGGATTCAATGGCCACTAGGATGCCATCAAAAAACCCCAATACCTGTGTTGAAAAAATTACGAGGATTACTACGACAAAATTTTTGATAAGTTCCCCTGGACTGAGCCCCCAAGTGTAGCCATCCTTATCCACAGCACCCTCATTGTATTTTTTGAGAATATTGATAAGAAAGAATAATACGGCAAGGGTTTTCATTCCGCCAATGGTGTATTGCGAAAAATCGCTCTCCTGAATGGTCTGGAAAATGGTGTCGATGTATTCCAGCCCAATGCCCAAAGGGATCGTGGCCATCATCCTAGTATCCTGTTTCGCGGTTATTTATTTTGTCCTGCATTTTCCTAAAGGAAATTATGTCTCGATAGCGTTCGGTCTTTTTGGTGATTTCGGAGACCATTTCCTTCGTTTGAAGTTCTTTCTCCTTTAAAATCGAAGCTCTTTCCCCGTCGGTCAGTTTCATATAATCACTTGAAAGGACCTGGTCTATATAATCGAGGTTATTCAATGAGGTGTCAATAATTGCATTAAAGGAGTCTGAAATTTGGGTAATCTCATTGGGTTTGATAAAGGGGGAGTTCAGGATTTCCCTTAAATCCTCATTGACGATATCAATAAGAAGCTGATTATTTTTGTTGATCTCCTCAACCGCCTTTAATTGTTTGATTACATCATTTACCTTATCAAGATTTTCTTTCTGCGTTTTTAAAAATTTGACAGTCTTCATAAGATTGGAAGTCTGCTTTCCAGATTCAATTAGCTGTTTTACAAAGCTAAGAAAGCTAGTGTTGTCATAAACTGGAATTCCTTGAGCTTTAATATTCAAGTTGAATAGTAATGCCATTGCGAGTAATAAAATTTTTGTTTTACTCATCGCTAAAAATTTTCCTTGGTATTCGTGAATCTTCGATTTCATGATAATTTGTTTTAAGATGTATATTCAGTGATTGCTTTTTCCATATTGTGATGCTTTTCGTAAAGCTTCATTATTTCTTCATTTTCAGCTCCGTCAGTTAGATAGGCTGCATAGACTTCTTTGGGTACTTCCAATCGGAAGATGTTGCTTTCCTTTCCTATCTTGATAAACATTTCCGTGTACTTTCGAGGCCCAGAAAGGTTGTTTTTTATTGATTTGAGTTGATTCAAATCGTGGCTAGAGAGATTCAACCGTTTCTGCAGCTCATCATATCCCTTTTCATTGTGAAGACTGTAAATGACCTGTGTGTTCTCCAAAATACTTGCAGATGTTGAATTGTTCGGTAGTTGGTTTATAGATTGCAGTATGATCCCAATAGCACCATTCTGTTTTCTGATCGCCTGGTAATAAAACTCTACGCTTTCAAGAACATTTTCGAATTTGAGCTGTTTTGCAAACTCATCAAACAGAATGATTCCTTTTTCGGCGCGGTTCTTCCAAATGGTTCTTTGGATTGCAGACTTTATAAGCTTTAGCATAACCGAAAGAATTTCCTTGTTGTCCTTCACTTCGTCCAGCTCGAAAACTATCAATCTTTTATCCTCAATTTTATAGGTCTGATCTTCGCTTACCTCAAATAAAAAGCTATACAAGCCGTCCCCAACGTATTCGGACATAATGTGAAGGAAGTTGTTGATGTTGAAATAATCCGAATGGATTTTCAGTTTCTTTAGAAGCGAATCCTGATCGGTCTCAATAAAGTCATAAAAACTGCTGAGTGAATGATCCGTCTTGATCTGCTTATAATAATAGCGCAATATCTTCTTGATTGAAACTGATTGTGCCTTAGTCACTTTCAAATCAGAGGCGAATAGTTCAAAAAGAAATACGGAAAGATCTTCCAAGCGTTCGGGAGTAAGATCTTTAAGGTCACTTATATAAAAAGGATTTATACCGAGGTTCTTCCCACTTTCATAGCGAAGAACTGTATACTGTTCTGGATAGAGTTTGGCGAACTTAGTGTAGGAGCCACCCAAATCTATAATAACAAGACGAACCCCACTTTCGAAATATTGGCGAAGTATATTGTTTGCCAAAAAGGATTTTCCTTCCCCGGTAGGAGCGAAGATGGCGAAGTTTCTGGCCTTAATACGTTTCTTTTTATCGTCCCAAACATCCTTTAGAACTGGAATATTATGTTCCCTGTCGTTGAAAATAACACCTGTTGCATCCGATTTGTAATTGGTATTGTTGACCAATAGACACAATGCGTGTTTTAAATCTGTTACATACAAATCATCATTTGAAAAATTAGAAGAAAAGCAGCAATAGCTATTGAGAATATAATTCTTGCGTTCCTCGCCTCTAGGGTAATAGGGTATGATGTCTAGTTCCTTGAATTCAGTCTTAATTTTGGAACTAATTTTTTCTAGATTTTTCACTTCCTTATCCCAATAAATAATATTGAGATGACCGCGAATTACTCTGGCATTATCATCGGAATTTATTTGGTCTTGAATATATTGGATTTTCTTTAGGACCACTTTATTTTGTGATCCGAAATTTGAGCTTTTGTTCAACTCCTCAATCTTTTTGTCGAGAATCTTGCGCCACTTCTGCTTGTCATCCAAATAGATAATTTGGTTGATAATGTGATTCTCATTGAGCGTAAGCCCAAGTCCATCGATAAATCCCTGATGGAACACAAAATCGTCAGAAGTAAAATGTTCATTGGTCTTGCTGCTCTGCACGTTTTCACCAAAGCACAATTCGCTGTTTATAGAAAGGACATCGAAATAGTTTTCTCCAATATTTAATTCCTTTTTTTCAAGGATTATATCTGTATCAAATCCTTCATTAAATCCATTGAAAAAGCCATTTGTCATACTTTGGATTTCCTTTGAATCCAAAGGAGTGAATTCCATTTTCCGACTGTTATTTATAAAGGAAACCGAATCACTGACCGAACCTAGAAAACTGTGAATAGTATCGTCCATTTCTGGAACAATGGTTTTTGTTACCTTTTTGAATGGGTTGATATATTTTGAATTGTTGAGCGCCTTGTTTTTAGTAAGGATGAAAAACAGATAACATTTATGCTCCATATATTCCCGACCTTTAAAATAGTTGTGTGTGGCTTTTTCCAGAAAGGTTTTATTCGGAAGATTTTCTGAAGAAAAGTTTCTTTTCAAGTAAACATCCTGTTTGTGGACTACACAACCAGTTGGTAAGGATTTAATGGCCTGAAACCAAGCCCCGTGAATGTCCTCGAAATCTTTTTCCGATAGGGAATATATCTCTGGAAGATTACCGGAATAACAAAGAACCACATTGCCATTATTGGCAAAGATGACATTCTCTTGAATATCCACGATTGGGTGATATGCGGCTACGTTAATCTTCTTCATAATTGAAAAGTGTTGGTTTCTTGTTGCTGATTATCTGTGGAAAGGGTTTCGAGAAATGAAACAGCTGTGGATTGTTGGTAATCTTGATCATCGCGATAAATAGACCTATGTTAAAGATGATGACACAAGTAATTATCCCAAAACTGAAGGAGAAAATAATGACCAAGAGCGAGGCCACTATGGAAATCATCATTATTGCAAACAGGGAGATGGGCAGCCCAAAAATGACCGCCCGTTTCCTAATGTTTCTATAGATCTCGTAGTGTTTCATTACACCACAATTCCGATTAAATAAGTAAAGATCCCTACCACAGCTCCAGCGATCAATACGAATACCAGTACCCGTGTAATCCCTTTTTTTAGGTCTGCGTTCTCTCCGAAGAAATGCCCAGCGTTAAAAAGAAATCCAATTAGAAAGATGACCCCAAGAATAATAGGGAAGATGGTTCGAATAGTATCGGAAACATCCTGAACGGAATCTTCAATCCCTCCAATTTGCGCAAAGCTTTGTGTAAATGGCAACAACAGAGCGATTAAAATGAAAATAGATCTTTTCATAACTATGTTTTTTATTAACCTGAAGTAGGTTGGTTATTGAAACTTTGCGAAATCTATTATGAAAAGAAGGGAGGGAAAGAAAATCTTTAAACTTTAACGTGAACCTCTGTTAAACTTTGGAAGATTGTCACTAATGGAAATGAATCTTTGAATTTTGTTCAAAACAATTAATTATAATGACTCAATTCAAGGTTTTATTTTCGCTCATTTTAATCTTAGAATTATTTGGTTTCCCCAGTCCTATTTTGGCACAAATAAGCCAAAATAGAAAAATGATTATTGTAATTGATCCTGGACACGGTGGAAAGGATTCTGGAACAGTGGGTATAAATGGTATCCAGGAAAAGGATGTAGCTCTGAAAATCGGGAAGCAAATTGTAGAACTAAATAATACCTTATTTAAAACTAAGAACGAAATATTTCTCACTCGATATAAAGACACATTTATTTCCTTAGGTGACAGAACTAAGATAGCCAAAGCATTAAAAGCAGATGTTTTTATTTCTTTGCATTGTAATCATTCAGATAACCCAAATGCTCGTGGCCTAGAAGTCTTTGTGTCTTATGTACAAGGCAATTTCTCACGGGAATCAATATTGTTTGCTTATGAACTTCAAAAGGGTTTAAAGAAGAATCTTGGATTTGAAAGTAGGGGAGTGAAGTTTGGTGACTTTCAAGTTTTGAGGGAAACAGTTAATGAATGTCAATCAATGCTTTTTGAGATCGGATTTTTGAGTAATATTAGCGAAGCAGAATATTTTTCATACTCCAAAAGTATCGATACGGTGGCATTGGCAATTTTAATTGAAATTTCTAACTAATTTAAGCAGTAAATTTTGAAAGAATTTTTTATACAGATAATGAGAAGTTTGAAGAGAATAATTGTATTGGTATGTGAAGAATTTAAACAAAACATAAAATCATTCTAATTTATATGGGTGATTATTATCTCATAATCAGTTTTTTATTGTGAGTATAAACCAATATGGACTGAAATGAAACTACAATTTTATAGTAATATTAAAAAATCAAAGAGGCTATATTTAATTAATATCCTCTTTGATTTTTTCAAATTGAAACTGATTATTGCTTTATAAATCGAATAAAATTTGTTTTGTTCTCAGAATTAATTTTTATCAAATAAGTACCGGAAGTTAAAGCTGAAATATCTATGTGTCCAACTTTTTGTATATCATAAGCGAATACTTTTTTGCCCAAAAAATCAAAAATTTCAAGTTGATAGTTTGAAGTGGCATCGCTTAATTCTATTGTTATTTGATCATTTGCTGGGTTTGGATAAAGGCGGAATTCATGGTTTTGGTAATCTTGGGTTCCCAAAATAATATTATCGTAACGTGCTACAACCATTTCTCCAATACCTGAGGGTGCATAATAATAGCCCGCAAGAATAACTTTATGGTCTGGCTGCAGCGCTATTGCTTTGCCAAAATCTGCCGTTCCGCTAATATCTGTATTCACTTTTCCGTCAGTGCCGAAAGTTGTATCAACACTACCATCTGAATCAAAACGAAGCATGGCTAGATTGTAATTGTCTACTGTTGCCGCATAGCCCGCCAGTATTATTTTGTTATCCGGTTGCAGCACCATTTGTTCTGCATAATTTTGACCGTTCTCAAGCACTCTACTAATGACAATTCCATTGTTGCCATAATTGTTATCAAATGTGCCATCGATGTTCAATCTAACTGCAACAAAATCATATCTAAGCGGATTGTCGCCAACGTAAGTATAGCCACCCATCACAATTTTTCCGTCTGATTGCACTGCTATTGCCACCGCATAATCCTCGTTATTCCCAGAATTGATCGTGACTTTTCCCGAGGTCCCAAAAGTGGTATCAATAGAACCATCTTCATTGTATCTTGCAACAGCCATGCTATTTACGCCAGTTGAATTATTATAGGAATATCCCCCGAGCAAAAACTTACCGTCAGCTTGTAACGCAATATCCTTTACTTGGCTATCGCTGGAATCAAACTCGGTTGCAATCCATCCATTTGTCCCAAAACTTGTGTCAAGAGAACCATCAGTATTAAATCTTGCCGCCAAAAACTCGCTATAATTATTTCCTGCCAAAAGTATTTTACCGTCATTTAAAAGCGTCATTGCATCCACTATATCATGGCTACCGTTATCAACGATGGTAATTCCATTGTTTCCAAATGAATTATCGGGCGTGCCGTCTGCATTAAGTCTAAGTACCGCAAAATCTGCAGCAATGCCATCATAGGTATACGCTCCGATTACAATTTTACCATCAGCTTGAAGCGCAATATTTCTAGCGTAGGATCTAGCGGGTCCCACTTGAATTAAAAGAGTTCCAGAATTTCCAAAAGAATTATCGAGGGTGCCATCAATATTATAACGGGCAACGGCTAACGTCATTGGGGATGGTTCCCCAGCTTCGCCTGCAACGAGAATTTTTCCATCCGGTTGCACGACAGCAGTCTGTGCAAGGTTATAGGACCCGTTAATTACGGTTGATACAATTCCATTATTGCCAAAGGAAGTATCCAAAACCCCCGATTGAGAATACGTACTCAAAGTGGATAACATTAATAAAATTAAAGTGTAGATTTTGTTCATAATTAAATTTTTTTATAAGAATTAATAAATTGCATTTTTTCATTTTCCATTTAGAATAATATTAATGTGCATTATCGTTAAAATATATTTAAGGATTTTTATAATCCCACTAAAATTAATCCCACAACACAATTTCCAATATCAAAAATGATTTGGATGTACATTCTATTGGTGTTATAAAAATAAACTTTCGCCGTCAGATCACATTATATAATACGTGACATTTTGTGACATTAAAAGCAAAAAATGTGACTGTAGAAATATTTACTATTAAACCTATATCGTTCAGCAAGACTAGTGTTTTACGATACTATTTTGCCTTTTATTAGAGACTTTGAAGTAATGTTAAAAAAATCGATTTCGTTTTACCTACACCCTTCCATAACAACTATTCCAATAAGTTTAAATTGATAATTAGAAATTGATTTCTCCCCAGACCCCAGGATGCCCACTAGCAGCCTGATTTTTATTGAGTAAAGTTGAATATATCCCCCAATTAGGCCGTTTCTCTGGCCAAACTCCTTTTCGGTTTAAACCACTACTTTTTACATTCGAAAAAAGTGCAGGAGATAACAACATATAATCTTCCTGCCTAATATTTACTCCCATTCGATAAGCACCGAGACGAAAGTAGGTGGCATCTTTCCCTTCATCAATATCAACATTAAAGGTTTTGTTTTTACAAATGTCTTTTAGATCCGTTTCCTGTAATAAGGGAGAGAGCGAATTACAGTAGGAGGGAGCATTCAATGTTCCAGCAACAACAATATGTTTCTTGCCCTGCATTTGTAACATTTTATATACCACAGAGACTTGATAGGCTTGATTCTTTCTAATTTCAAAAGCCTTTTCTTTATCGAGTCTATTTTCATAGAAATAGGGGGAGAGCAGATGAAAAGCTTTTCCTTTAGGACTTTGAATTTCATATTCCAACAATTCTTGGGTAGCAATGTTAGAATCATCATTTGTATGAATTTTGATAGACTCTAGTTGATATCCATTTTTTAAGAGCAAAGACTGTTCCCGGCCTTTGCCTTCGGAATTGGGTGTCAAGACACATTCTGAAAAAGGAACACAATTAAACTTAGGCAAGATGAAATTATTAAATTCATCTAAAGACATTTTATCCTCAACTTCCTGCAACACCAAAACATCAGGATCTATTTCCGAAATCACCATAGCTTTATGGTTTGTAGCTTCTGGATCAATGGGTACGGTCTGGACTTTAATCCAACCGTTCCAGTCGGTCAGTTCACCTGATTTTAGCTCTTTGGAACAATTCATTCCTTTCAAATAAAGCTCTCCGGCTTTCTTTCGCATTACCACGTACGGATTTTGATACGTTTTATCAAAATCCAACAGGAATGATAATTCCTTCAACCGCTCTGTATTGGAAGAGCTTTTTTCTTTTTTTAGAAGTGTGTCGAATTCGACTATCCAATCGGATACGCATTTCCCTACGGTTCTTTGAATCAAACTTCTATCCCTATGAAATAGGTTTTGTACATTAAAAGTGGCTATTTTCATAATCTGAGTATTTATTTTCGTTTGTCCTTGGCATTTTTATCAAATGCAATTAGGTTAAACATTTCACGCATTCTACTTCGAACACGGTTTCCATATCGCTCTTCTAACTCCTCAGCATTTAGGTTGGTGGTAGCATGCGTTTTCAGCTTATTTTTAAGAAAAAGCTCATAACGGGAAAGCAGAATCTCACCCATCACATTGCAGTCCTGTCCGTAGTGCCTGCCGATGGGCTCTACCCCCAGATCATCAAAACAGAAAAAGCTTCCACTTCCATAGTCTTCAATGATCTTGTAACCCACATGGTTAAATGCAAAAACAATATTCCTACAGGGTATAACTGAATAGGTTCGCTGCAATGGAACAATGAATTGCAAAAGCTTCATTAGCGATGTCTTGCCACAGCCCACTGGCCCAGTGATTAATATCCCTTTGTCTGGATCAATTCCAGCCTTTTCACATTTTTCAATATCCTTAATGAAATAATTACTCAGTTTATAAATAATGTCCTTGTCATCCTCATAAATTTGGAACTGTTTCCCGAAAAGCAATTTTCCTTTGGCATCTAGATAAATCAAGATCTTAGGGAAATCATAGAACATTTCAAACCCGTTGAACCTTCCAATTGAATATTCAATGCCACCTTCGGTTATTTTAGAGGGGTTGAGCATAATTTTTACTTTTACTGGTTTTAAGGTTGTCCCGTTTTTGGGACACTGGTTTTGCCGTTTCAATCTCTTCGGCCTTGAGCATCCAGTTTTCGGCAGTAGAACGCCAATCCGCGATTTCTATTTTTCCACCTATCTTCCAACCGATGCCGTTGTAATGGTTGAAGAATTTTTCTCCTTCCAAAGCGGGCCATTTGTGATTTTCAAAAAAAACCACAACATCATTTTTATCTTTTGGCAGCTTAGCTTTATTAATGTTTGTATTAAGTTTATTCTTGTTTGTTTTAGATACCAATGCTTGTCCTTCCAGTTGTTCAGAGGTTGTTTCGGTGCTTGTATCAGAACTTGTATCAAATTTGGGCATCTTTATCTTGCT
>JBLXDA010000028.1:0-5246 GCA_048264505.1 Aequorivita sp. | reverse complement strand
TGGGATGTTGAACACGATTATCTCTCATTACTTTCTGAATGTCCTCAGAATCATAATAAATGATCCCACCCATCTTGCTAAATGGCAGCGTGCCATTTATTCTGAGGTTTTGGAGCGTACCTGGACTTATCTGAAGCATTTCCATAACCTCTGATGATTTCAGGTATTTTTTTAAGGTACCGGAAGATTGTTTCGTGAGAATTTTTTTAATGTCGTCGAGCAATTCCATTTTGAAATCCCGAAGATCGTCTGTGGTAATAATACTTGTTGGCATAATAGAACGGTTTTTAAAAGAAAGGGACCATCACATTGCTATCATCTAATTTGACAGTCCCTGACCTGATTTGACTTTCGTTCTACAAATTTGGAATGCTCTGATGGATATTTTTCAATAGTTAATCCAGAGGTGGGAAAGATTTTTCGAAATAAAATTTGGGTAGCTTTAGTGTGAAAAGAATGTTATCGATTTGGATATGGATACCATTTGGATATAAATATAAGGGGAAAAGATTTAAAAGTTGATTTCCCAACTTGGGAAAGGGGTGGGATTATGCATCGGATTCCTCGAACCTTCTTAATAAGGCCTCTTCCAATTTATCAATAAACTTGGTCTTGCTGCCCTTCCTAGCCCTAATCTCTATAAAAGTGTGATAATAATTGCCAAGGTCTATATTAAAAATCTGTTCAAATAGAGACGCCATTTCTTTTATATCGGCAGTTCCACTATTAATTGCCCCACTGCTCTGTAAGGCATAAATCAGTTCGATGAGCTCCGTTTTGTTTCCCGTCCAAAAAAGTCTTGATGATTGCTTCATTAAATTGGTGTTTTGGTTGTCGTTGTTGTTTTCGAGTTTTTCTATTTCCTGTTGCAAATAAACAATTAGCATGTCATAGGCCATGATGGCAGCCACCGTTCCATCCTGACAGGTAGAGAACTTTTCATCAACATAAAAATTAAAAAAATCAGTAGTGGATCGAAGATCAGATTTGCCCCTGACGAAATATTGTTCGTCGAGAGATGTTGCACCTCTGCGATAATAATGGTAGAATTCCAGATTATCATTAAAGAAAACCTGTAATTTGTTAATTTGACTGTTAAGGTATTTAATTTGGAATTTGGAGCTGCTTCTTGGTCGTTTGCTTTCAATATTGAATAATTTCGAATAATAGATCAGTTTGCTGAATATTTGGGGTTTTATATTTTTGAAGAAAAATATTTCTTCCTGAATGGAATTGAAACCACTCTCAACCACTTCTTTCCTAAGTGTTTTTATCCATCGTTCTGTATACGTAATACCGGTCTCTGCCCTGTATAAAATATCTTCTGTACAAGATTCCAATGCTTCCAACTTGGCCTCGAATTCCGATATTAGTAGGTGATATTTCATACATATAGGGCAATTTGGATGGGTTGTCAACTGGACTCCAGTATTCCCATGAGTTCAAGGGTATAATTATCAGCTGTCTGTATATAAGCGTAAGTATTATATACAGTAGCTCCCAATTTTCTTTTCTCAAATCCAGCGGTTAGGCCAAGCGCAATATGGCAACATTTCAATTCTATGGCGCGTTTGATGGTTTGGAACAAAAGTTGACGATAAATGTGATATTGTTCCAAATATTCATAATCCATTCCCACAAATGCGGGCACATAGGTGTTATGGATATTTTTATAGCAAAGCATAACGCCTATCATTTTATTGGGTTCGTCCTTTGGAGCAATGGTAATAAATTCCCAATTGGGGTGGACCCACATTTTACCAAACAGTTTATGAGGAAATGAAAAGGTGTTGAGGCCAAGATTATTTTGATGAACATTGGAATATAGCTCCGCGATTTGCTCCAATTGCAATACGTTCGCATCCTGCACTATCTGTATTTCCAGTAAATCCTCGATTTTCAAAATTTCTTTTCGTAAGTGCTTTCTGTTGCGAGCGGAAAGTTGTGCAGTGTAGGATTCCAAAGTTTCATCGTTGGGAAGCTCGATATTGCAGGAATCCGGCATTTGAATCCTAACAAAACCCTGGCCCTGAAAATAATCGTGTAAGGTTTGATTCTCGCTGAAGTCGCGCAGCACAATCATTTTTGCTTCAAGGGAATGTTCCAATTTTTCCAAACTTTGCATAAGTAAATTCAGCGCCTCCTGTCTATGTGGATGTGAATAATCCATATATAAATGCTCGCCTTCTGTAAATAGGGAACCAAGGCTCAGCACCTTTGAAGTTAAATAATAGGGGTTGTTTTTGCGTTCTTCTTCAATACTTTGTGAAGCTCCAACAGCCGCCAACATATCGTCCTTCCATAATCCCACCGTCATAAAAGTGGCCAATATCGGCGTTTGCTCTTGGTCGTAAATAATTAAATACCTGAACTCCCAGTTGTGTTCCATTTGAGAATTGCCTCTAAAGGATTCTTCCAAAAATTTCAATCCCTCCCAATCGAATACGCCATGCTTTCCTAATAAGCTGTTCCAAAGTTGCTTGTCAATATCAATTATAGAATCTGCCAACTGGACTTTTAATTCATTGCCAAGGGTAGTTTTTAAGGGCATTTCTTTTTGTTTCATCTCCAATTTAAATGCCTGTAACACTCTTTCACTATTTGTGTGGGTGTCTTCAAGAGCTTTGGGGAAATGATATTCCATCGCTTCCACAAGACCTTTGATTTCCTCTTTTTGGTTGTGCCTTGATATTGTAATCCGTACACCGGTATTCTTTACCGGAACCGCAGGAAAAATTCCAAGGTTTACATAAAAGCCCTCCTTCATCAACCTATTCACAAAATTATAGCCCGTTTTTGGCATACCAGTACCTATATAGAACACGGGAGATATATTCTCGTCAATCAGGGGCAGGTCGGTTTGCTGCAACAGTTCATTGAAATATGCCACGCGTTCCCTTAATTCTTTTTGCAGAGTATAAATTTCTGGGGAAAGATGTATTTCTGCAGATGCTGTGGCAGCGGCAATGGATGCTGGCTCCAATTGGGCTGAAAAGGTCAGGGGACCTCCAAAGGTCTTTATCTCATGGTACATCTTGTTATTGGAACACACCAATACCGCCCCACTGGCTCCAAAGGTTTTGCTAAGTGTGCCAAAGAGTAATATGTTTTCCGACAGCTCCCCAAGCTCGCTCAATACATATCCAGTACCGTTCTTGCCTATCCAACTCATCCCGTGCACATCATCAAAATAGAAATTGAGCTGTGGATACTTTTGGCTCAACGTCTTTAAATCTGAAATAGGGGCGAAGTCGCCGTACATGGAATAGATGCCATCAGCCATATACCAAATTTTCTTTCGCTGGTCTGAATATCGCTTTATTTTATCCTCGAGCATGTTCAGGTCATTATGCCTTACCATATCAATGGGCACGCTTCTATTCTTTAAAATCTTGGCGGCACTCTGCACGCTCCAATGAACTTGATGATCAAGAATGATGGCATCCTGATCTTTCACTGCGCTCGGGATTACTCCTATATGCCCAAGGGTACTGTTTTTTGTTATGATAATGGGATGGCCGTACATTTCGGTAACCTTTTCTTCCAACCTCCTATATAGCGGATTGGAGATGTAAGACTTTGACAACGGAAACTGCGTGCCGTATTTCCGTATTGCATCAATAGCTGCTTCCTTTAGTCTGACATCCTGTTCCAGGCCTAAATACCCTGTAGTGCCAAAGTGAAATAGGCTCCTGTTTTTAACTCCAATAGTACGTCCGTTAAAGGATTCCCCTTCTGCATAGAGGTGAAGTACGCCTTCCTGTTTTGCGTCCGTAAATACTTCATTAACGGTATCCAAAAAATTGTTGTGTTTAATTTTTGCCATGGTCGTTGAGTTTAAAGCATAGAATTTACGGGCATTTGATGGCAATTAAAAGTTCAATTACAAAATAATACCGCTGGGATAAGTTTTTTTTCATTTTGGATAAGAAAAAAGTCCTGACTTGGGCTGTGAATCGTCGCCTTAAAAATAAATACGTTCAGATTTTCGTAAATTTATAAGGAATTGCCAGTTTTCGATCATCATGGATTCTATAGAAAATAAATTTGCTTTATACACTCTTAACGGAGGTCTTTTACACATACGGTATTATAAGGATATCGTAATCAACCATGAGGCGGCCATAAGGATTGTGGCAGATCGCCTTAAATTGCAGAATGGAATTTATTACCCCGCCCTATGCGATATTCGTGGTGTTGAAGAAGTCGACAAACCCGGTAGGGACTATCTTGCGCGTGAGGGTTCCACATTGCTTAAAGCAGTGGCATTTATTGTGGGAGACCCAATGTCGGATATTTTATCTTATTTCTACCTTAAGACTACTAAACCCTCCATCCCAACAAAAGCTTTTCAGGATATGGACGAAGCGAAATTATTTTTGGAAAAATACATTTAACGGTCAAATTACTGATTGGAAAATGGAAAAAATGTAAAAGTATAATTTAATAAGAATGCAGATGTCTAAGAAGAAACGTCTCAAAAGGATTGTCGAAGCAATAGCTGAAATGGGTGCGGGTAGGTTCTATTACCATATTGAAAAATCTTCCAAGAAGGATACCATCGACGCACTTATATCTGGAATTAACATGATGGCAGAAGAAATTGGGGAAGCTTTATTACATGAGGGGTATGTTAATTCAAATGAAACGATCAAGCATATAGTCTTGATGAATTTTATAATCGATCTAGACGGAAATGTTAAAGCCGTTAACCAACAAGCGTGTGACATCTTGTTTTATAACTGTTTGGAAATTGTTGGAGGGTCCTTCGACAACCTTTTAAACAAAAAGTCTACTCCAAAATGGAAAAGGCATTGGGATATGCTTAAAAATAAAAAAATGCTGGATACTTCAATAGTGCTAACGTTTAAAACCAAATCAGGCCTATTGCTACCCAGTGCTTGCTATATAAATAAGTTAGGCGGGAAAAAGAATGGGGAGGAAAGTATTATAGTAACTGTTGTGAAACATTCCAAAAGACAGGTTGAATTAGAGGAATACCTTATAGCAAAAGAGAATAATAAAAAAGAGAGCTCTAAAAAAAATAATCCCCTCACTTTAATGGATAATAGACAAAAGGTTAAGTTATCCTCCTCCGATGTCTTAAAAATTCGAGAGGTACGCGACTACTTTATGGATAATCTCGAAATGGACTTTCCGCCAATAAAGGAAATAGCACTCGAATTTGGCACAAATGCCTTCAAAATTAAATATGGTTTTAAGGAGTTGTACGGGGTGAGTGTTTT
>JBLXDA010000027.1:0-30649 GCA_048264505.1 Aequorivita sp. | reverse complement strand
TGCCTTGCAATTTAAAAAGAAATATATTTGCACCCGCTTAAAGCGAAATTAATTTGGCCTTGTGGCGCAACTGAATAGCGCACCTGATTACGGCTCAGGAGGTTCCAGGTTTGAATCCTGGCAAGGTCACTAAAAGCAATACTAACAAATTGCAAAACCCTGCTAATTTTATGATTAGCAGGGTTTTGTGTTTTTTAGCCATATCATTTAATTTGATATTGTTTGCTTTTAAAGGTTCACAAATCGTCAACATCTTTTTATAATCGTCAACATCTAAAAATGTTGTCCTAAATTTGCCCAAACAATCAATATGGCTGATTTGACTTTCGTCTCAATTTTGTTTAACATTAAAGACGACAGCTATGCGTACTTCATCAACTTTCTCGATCCTTTTGTGGATCTATGGCACTCGTGCCAAAAACCAACAAGCCAACATTTATGCCCGGATTACCCTAAATGGTAAAAGAGTAAATATCAGCCTAAAGCAAAAAACGGACATTGCTTCATGGGACGCAAAAAGACAAAAAGTTAAGGGCAATGGAGAAAAAGCTAGGGCCATTAATTTTTTTTTGGACGAAACAAAATCAGAACTAATCAATTGCTACCGGGACCTCCGATTTGAAGATAGGGAACCAACGCCACAAATGATAAAGGCAAGATATCTGGGAGAGGATAAAAAAATACACACCATCCAGGATATCATTCATTATCATAATGAAAGCATTATAAACAAGGTTTGTGCTAAAACACTTTGCCATTATAAAACCACACAAAAATATACTCTAAGGTTTGTTTCCAAAAAATACAGATCAAAGGATATTCCTTTAAAGAATTTGGATTTCGCATTTCTTATGGGTTTTGAGACCTTTTTAAGATCCCACCGTCCGAGCCATTATCAGGATCGTATCGGAAATAATACCATTATGAAGCATATCCAAAGATTGCGTAAAATGATTACGACGGCTTATCACTTGGAATGGATAGAGCGCGATCCTTTTGTTACATTCAAACCAAAACATATAAAGACCCAAAGGGAATTCCTTACTGAAGCGGAGTTAAACTCTATTGAAAAATTCGCCTCAAACATTGACCGTCTTTCTACCGTAAGGGACCTATTTGTATTTAGTTGTTACACGGGCATATCCTATTCCGATATAATGAAATTAACCCCCGACAACATCTTTTTGGGCAATGATGAAAAGAAATGGATCACAGCCAAGAGAAACAAGACTGGCACCCCCTTTAAGATTCCTCTTTTGGAAAAAGCCGAGGCTTTAATTGAGAAATATGTTGGTCATCCTCGAACGAAATTTACAGGTGCCCTTCTTCCTACGATATCGAATCAAAAACTGAACAGCTATTTGAAAGAAATATCGGATCTGTGTGGAATCAAGAAGAATCTCACTTTTCATATGGCACGACATACTTTTGCAACAACAGTTACCTTAAGCAATGGAGTTCCCATTGAGACTGTATCCAAGTTGTTGGGACATAACAAATTAGTCACAACACAGATTTATGCAAAAGTTATTGAAAGAAAAGTAAGTGAAGACATGGATTTATTACAGAAAAAACTAAATTATAAATAAATTCGACAAAAGGATTATTGTTTTCAAATTTTAAAAAATACAGTCCCAGTCACTTTCTGTTGCGATTCATTAGCAGGGCGGTCATTGAATGCCAGCCCACTTCTAACAAGGCGCTTATCACCATCCGTGTAATCCTGGTAAGCAAATGGATTCCCTGACCACCATTATATTGGTCATCAATTATTCATTAAAAAGTTCTGAATAATTTAATTGTATAATCAAGTAATTTTGTATCGCCAAAGTCTCCATGTCCTGGAACTACGGTTTTCAAATTTGGAAATTGCTTTTTAATTTTTGCGACTGTGACTGACCACTCATCAACGTTCGCATCATCTAAATAGCCCTTGGTTGCGTCCAATGCTTTTATTAAACAGCCTCCAAAAAGCAAATCTTCACTTGGGATATAAGTTACCACGTTATCTTTGGTATGTCCTTCTCCAAAAAACTTTGTAATTGTAGTTAGGTGGCCTACCTTTATAACAAGTGAGTCCTTAAAGCTATTTTGGGGAAGCGTAAAATTATTTTCAAAAGCACGTTCTGTTGTTTTAAAATATGCATAGGAAGGGATACCATTGTCATGGAATGCCTGAAGTCCTCCAAGGCAATCGTCATGAAAATGGGTCGGGATAATGGCATTTATTTCGCAATGGAGCGTTTCTTTTATCCATTTAATCAACTCCTCTGCGCTTTTGTTATTAATGGGTGTATCGAAAACAACTATTTCATCCTCATTTTTTAAGAAGATACCATTACAAGGAACATTTCCAAAATCATTCGTTTGTTTGAATGAGGTATGTACAAATGAATTTTCGGTCATTTGTGTTACAATTAGATTGTCGGATTTATAAACTTCCTTGGGTATGAATCCTTCTTGCTTTTTATTGCAAGAACTTAAAGAGCTTAGCGTAATTACAAGTAGCAATAGTTTTTTTGTGAGCGATTTCATTTTTATTATTTATTTTTTATTTGGTTTTTTGCAAGATATTTTTATTTCAACTTTCAATTTCTTACTAACTTGGTTGTAAACACTTCATTGTTATCGTTAGTTACTTTAACAAGATATACCCCTTTAGCCAATTTTGACACATCGATTCCTTTAGACGTGGTTTTTGAAAATATTTTTTTCCCAATACTATCAAAGACGTTTATTTCTTTTATGCCCTCATTAGGGCTTAAATATGCATAATCAGAAGTAGGATTTGGATAACAGTAGAAGATTGATTCCTGAGGGTCGGAAAAAGTAGGTGTGCTTAAAATAGGGTCGTAAGGAATACTGAAAAATTGTAGACCTTCAAAAAACAGTTCTTCGTGAAACAATCTACCAGATATTAAAAGATTTGAATTATTTAAAGGGATTAATTGTTTGGGTTCGAACATAGAATAATTTGGACCTTTAAAATCGATTGTCTCAGCTAAGGATAAATCAAAATTTAGCTTTGTAACTTTTGAGGAAATAAAAGGGCCTGCCCAATTTAATAATCTTTTCGGAAAATTAATTTGACTTTGATTATTTGCCAAGACATACAAATATTGACTATCTGAAAATGCATCTTGATAAAAATTATTATCCTCGAGAACATATGACTCCTGAATATCTCCATTTAAATTCCATGAAACCACTTCAATATTCCCACCCATTAAGCCACCCTTAAAACCTACGGTATAAAGTGCATCTCTATTTTTTGAATACAATAATTTATATAAAAAAATGGTTTTTTCAACTTCAAAGTATTCGTGTTGCCATAAAAGCTGTCCTTGGGCATCACATTTAACTATATGAATGCCGTATGAATCATCGAGATCATTTCTAGAACTTAGGGCGAGGTAAAAATCATTGTTAAGCAATTGCATATCCACCAATGAAGAGGAGTTATCATTAATAGGAAAATCTCTAAAGAAATTTGCGACACCCGAAGATGAAATATTTAGGAGTGTAGGCACAGTTGATGAATTTGACGATAAGGAAGATGCCCCCCCTATAATTATGTTATCATTTTCGTCAAAGCTTAATTTACCTGCAAAATTGTTCGTCAACAATTCATTTTCTGGCTGATATATATTTGAAAATAATAAAGCACCTGTTGAAGTAAATTTTGAAACTTGAATACTTATTTCAAATGGTGAAATCTGCGACTCAATTGCAGTTACTAAACAGATATTATTTTGACTGTCTATCCCAATCAGTTCATTTTGAAGACTGTTAACGGTTAGCCCAGTATTCCATAGCGGTTGAAATGTATCAGTGAATTTTTTTAAAACTATTTCCGCGGATTGACTTTCCTTAATCATTACAACTATATTATCACTACCATCTATTGCCAAGCCAACAGTAGTTACTCCTTCCGCATCGTTAATTAATATAGATGAAACAAAATTTCCGTCCACATCATGCTTTGCCAAATAACTTTTTTGGCTAACAGAATTAAGATTGCCATCCGTAACATAAAATGTACTTAATACACTAAAAACATTACTATTTGAATCACTAACCGATACTAATACATTGGTCTTTGTTGAATTCTGTAAGATGAACTTTGTATTCCATTTTGTGGAGTTGTCTAAGTTATCAAGGTTTATCACTTCATAGACATTTCCATACTGTGAATAGAAAGTAGATAGTACAATTGATTTAGTTTTATTGGAGTTAAGGACATGAAAAAAATCATTTATGGTGAAGCCAAGCTCCAGATTATGGACGTCAAAAGTACTTGAATTAATCAGAGCACCGGAATCAAGAGCGTAACTGGCTGTATTTATTAGACTCCCAAAAGTCACAACATCAAATGAAATTGAATTTAAATGGACTTTATTATCCTGAACTGAAATAGAAATTTGAGAAGGTGAAAATTGATCAGTAGAATTTTGAGTCCAATTCAAACTTCCATCTAAATTTAGAGATGAGACCAAAAATCCCCCTTCACCAAAAGCAGTTTGATAGCCACCTATAAACAATAAGTTTTGGTCGAAAAATATTTGTTTAATCTGGGTATCATTTTCTTCTAGCTGTTGTATTTCATTCCAAGATTCATTACTATTAAAATCATACCTAAGAGTCAATGACGAGTAGTTAAATTCCTGAGCGAAATTATTGGCCACATAAATATTGCCATTGTTATCCATTGTAAAATCAGTTGGCCAACCATCAGTAATCACGGTTTCATTGTTGATAGTAGTATTAAAAGTCTTTATTTTTTTCCAGATAAGGGAACCGTTGGCATCGAATTTTGCCGTTACCGTTTTACTTTTTAGATCCTGATCATATCCAGTACCACAAACAACTATATTTCCACTAGCGTCGTTATGTATTATTCGAGGCTCATTCCATGTCTCGTTTGGGAAATCATCTTCAATGTTTTCCCAAATTAGCAGACCAGAACTATTTATTTTGGAAATATAATAAGTTGTTTTTTCATTGTGGTGTGTTATTCCCGCGATATAGACCTCTCCAAGATTATTTACAGTCATTGCGGTTGGCACATCAAAGCTATCTTGATTGCCAATGATTTTCTTCCATATAAGCTCTCCATTATTATTTATTTTAACCGCCATTATATCTGTACTGGCTTGGTTCCATAAATAGCCTGCCAAATAAATAAACCTTTCACTATCTATAGTAATTTGGGTGCCCGAATTAACGGTAAATTCTGGAGATGGAATTCTTAATGTCCAGACTATTTCTCCAGCAGCGTTTATTTTAATCGTTGTAATGTCGCCTGAGTTATTTTCGATATTACCACTACTGCCAGTGATATAAATATTGCCTTGTGTATCGGAACATTGTGCTCTTGGAACATTCATAGAGTTGCCTAAAATTCCATGATAATCATATAGTGCCCCACTTTGCATTTTGGAATTTTCAAATTTTTCATTCCATTTGTTTGGAATGTTAGTTGACAAATGTGAAAGAAATCCATTCTTAAGAGAATTATCATAGCCTTGGTACTTAGAAAAAGCTTCTAAACCTGCCGTTTGGGACGTCATTGAAACAGTTTGGCAAAGAAAAATAACTGGCATAAGAAAATATACTTTAAGCAAGTTCCTAAACTTTAATAAATTCATCTTTAATCAATTTGGACATTTAATCATCATAGCCATATTCATTTAATTACAAACGAGACTCTTTCCTGAATACTTTGTACTTAAAAACATATAACTCTTCTTTAGCAAGTGCTAAAACTATTCTTTTTTGGGTTTTTTCTACCTTGGAAATAATATGAAGGGTAGCCTGCTGAATTAGCCTTAGCAACTACCCCTCTATATTTTTTTTGTAAAAGTGATACTTTCCTAAAACAAAAAAAATACCTAAAAACAGGTGTTTTTTTAAGTATTAGAAAAGGGATATATCCAATAAAAAATAGAATTGTTTTAATTAAAAGTAAATTGAGATTTCAAATGAATGTATCAGTGGGGGACTGTAATTCCAAAAAATGGATCACCGTTGAAATACCTGATGAAAAAGAAACACTAAAAAAAGAAGTCTACGAGAAGAATGTGTGAATTTTAAAAAATACTGCTTTTTATCAATTGAATCAGGTGGCCTCAGCTCGAAAATTGATTGAGTTTGTATAAATTTTACAACGACTAAAAGCACTTAAAAAAATTTAAACAATAGCTAGGTTAGCATCTATGAAAAACCTGCGAGTCTCGTATCTTTAAAGTTTACCTTCCGTATCTTCTTTTCCAATTCGCCAAGGTAGATTTAGTCTATTTTCTCCACCATAAAATAATATCAGTTGGTTTCCGTCAACATCTTTTAATCTTGCTTCTCTCCACAACCATCTTTGATCAGTCGGTTCTTGGTCAAATTCAATTCCACTTCTTTTTATTTTTTCAACTTGTTCGTCAAGATTTTCACATTCAAAGTACACATAAATTCCTTCTCCTTTTGGCAGTTCCTCCGTTTGATGAATTGAAAAGGTTGAATTTCCATTTGGACATTCAAATCTTGCATAGTGAGGAAGAGATTTAACAATCAATTTAAGTCCTAATTTTTCATAAAAAGGTATTGATTTTGTCAATTCTAATGATGGAATTGTTATTTGATTTAAGTTCATACTTTTCTCTGTCATTTAAATTACACACAACGGTTTGCAGTTACCCGAAGGTGACAATTTAGAAGCACTTTACTGTCAACCAAGCTCAAACTTTGACAGAAGCACGAAGCTTGATTAAACCAATGAATCGCCAATTTTGGGTAGTTGCTGTTGTGCGTTTGTTTTTTTACTCGATTAGTTTATCAATTTGATTATCAACTAAGTTATGAATGTTTTTAGTGATTTTTTCAATATCCCAATTCCACCACTCGAGTTCTAATAATTTTGAAATCGTTTCTTCTGAAAATCGCTTTTTGATTTCTTTTGCAGGGTTTCCACCAACAATGGAATAAGGTTCAACATCCTTGACAACAGTTGCATTTGCAGCAATAATCGCCCCGTCTCCAACTGTTACTCCTGCCATTATTGTGGCATTGTAACCAATCCAAACATCATTTCCGATATTTATATCTCCTTTTTGTGGATAGGATTTTCCATCCATTGCGTTTTCCCAACCATTTCCAAAAATCGCAAAAGGATACGTAGTTAGCGAATCTGTCAAATGGTTTGCTCCATTCATTATAAATTTTACGTCAGAAGCGATCATGCAAAATTTTCCAACAATGAGTTTATCGCCTACAAAGTCAAAATGATACTTTACATTTTTTTCAAAATTTTCTACATTTTCAAAATCATCATAATATGTGTAATCCCCAATAATAATGTTAGGATTTTTTACAATATTCTTTAAGAAGCAAAGCCTGTCATAATTGGTAAGTGGAAATTTAGTGTTCTTATTTGGTCCTGTCATAATTCTTCTTTATAATCTTATTTTTTGTGTTTTCAAGTTACGCACAGCATGTGACTTCACTCAGTACAGGCGCCAGCGTGCCAATGGGAATCAGTATATTTGAAAAAAGCCACTCACAACAGCTTATTTTGGTTTGCTTTTTAAAAATTATGGGGTTGTATAACCGGTGATAGCAGCAGTTTTAAATTATATAACTTCCTTTTGAAAATAACAGACTTCTCCGTCTTTATAATGTTCTGGCAGTCCATTTGTATTTTCAAGTCTTTTTGTTCCTAAAAATTGGAATCCGAGTTTTTCATAATGGCTAATTAAACCTTTATTTAAACCAACAGTGTCCATTCGAATAAAATTCAAGTTTTTGCTTTTTCCAAATACATTCGCCCAATGAATTAATTTTTCAACTAAATTTTGCCCTCTAAAATCTGGGTTTGCAGCAATTCGATGAATATAAAGGGAAGGTTCATTGTTTTTATCTCCCCAAATCAATTCGTCATTCAAAGTGGTCGCCCAAATACACGCAATTTGTTCATCAATTAATAATTTCCATTGTCTATTTTCTTCTATTTCATTTATAATTAAACCTTTCGGAAATTCAGGCCAATAAACTTGATTTTTCGATTTCATATAATTTGTAGCTATTTTATATAAATCAAATATTTTAGTAACATCTTTCAGTTCGCTATTTTCTATTTTCATACGAGTTTTGTTTTAATTGCTGCTAACGAAGAGAGCATGGCGTTGTTGGGATATTTGAAAAACGTCTGCCCACAACTGAAGCCCAATATTTTTTAAAAGTTGAAGGTAAGAACTAATGCTAAATTATTAACGTCGAGTCGAAACTGAAGCTGATAGCGAACTACAGCCGATGTTTCAACGTCCTGCCCCAATAACGCCAAACCCCTTGTTAGCGGTTCGTTGTTCTATCGTGTCGGTTTATTGAATTTGAAATCCGCTTCCTGCGATTACTTTCCATGAATTGTCAAATGATTTCCATACTCTTAAATATCTAAATTTTCCGTCAACAATTTGGTCTGCATATTTTGCCTTTAGATGAAGTGTCACCGCTACAGTAGAAATATTGTCAATAGATTTAATTATTTGGTCAGTTGCTAATATTTCGGAAACTGTCATAATACCAGATTGATAATTTTCAATGTCCATTGACTTTGTAATAGTATGTCCATTGGGAATATTAAAAATTAAATTGTCGTGCAGTAGTTCCTCGAGAACTTTGATATCGCCAGTTTTTAATGCCTCTAAAAGTCTATTTTCACATTCTATTATTTGCTCGTCTTTTGTCATATTTTTATAGCAATTAATTTTGTCATAAGTTTTTTGTCGGCAGCAAGTCATCTGGTAATGACCGCTAAATGTCTTGTATATGAAAAGTTGCGTGTAAATTAGCACGGATTTTTTGGATTAACACAAACCATAAATATATGAAAAAGCCAATGAATTAAGCACTTAACAGCAATTTTTTATATACGCTGTGCGTCGTTTTTCCTTTCCGCACGTTATGTTTTTAGCGCCAGACTTGATTCCGATTTTTTTTCATTCCTTAAATATGCCATTTAGCTCCTTATAATTTTCTTTTTTGGTAACCATTTTCAATTCTTCAATTAAGTCCATAGTTGTTGCTGGTTGTAAGGGAAATCTATGTCTGGCTAACAACCTTTTTAAAGCCAAATTGATTTTATCTTCGCCAATCAACAAATACAATTCATACATTTTTACCAATCCTTTATTGTAAATTACATTTGCGTTGTCTGGTTTGGAAGTGTACAAAGGCTCTTCGCCACTAAACGCTTTTTCACCATCGTACATATCTTTGTAAAGCTTGACCATTTCCAGCATTTTTGCTTTACCATATTCATTTTTGTATAACATCAATTGCGTGTATTGTGCTAATGTCTCTGTAAGTACGCCACTTCCTTCTCTATAATCTGGTTTTAGTTGTGCATTTCCCCACCATTGATGCGACAATTCGTGTCCAGTCAATTCATTGACAATGTCGTGACCTTCGCCTTGTGATAGGTTTAAATGAAATTGTGTTTCATTGATAAAAATAGTTGCAGGATAAGCCGTTGCTGCAAAACCTCTCGTAAAATAACTGATTTCAGCGAATCGAATTGTTTTATAGGGATATTTTCCAAAATTTGTTTCACAATACTGCAACGTTTTTTTTATGCTATTGATTAAATGTGAAATATTTTGATTGTGTTTTGGTTCGTAAAAAATTTCGATAACAATATCATTGTAGCTTGACTTTTGTATAGCATATTTTGCTGATGAAACTGCAAATCGGAACGGAATATCATTAGCTTTATAATGAAAATAATTTCGATTGTTCTTTGAATATTTTTTTACTAATTCGCCAATCGAAATTGTAGTTTGGTCTGCCGAAGTAGAAATCACGGCATCAAAATCTATAAATTCATAATCATACGGATTTGCCAACGGTGCATCCACTTTTGTAAGTGCATCTTGTAATGGCATTTCCCGTTTCTTTCTTTCTAATTTATCTTCAATTTCATTGTCGAAATTATAGCCAATTGATGGAAAATAATTGCTAATTCGCATAAAGGCACCATTTTCTACAATGGCATTAAATGATTGATGCCTTTTTAAAGGTTCTATTTTATATTCAAAATTAAAACCGATGGAAATACTATCATACGGTAACATTTTTTGTTTTGTTCTAAATAGATATTGACCAAATTCTTCATCTTTTTTTACTAAAGTCAATTGCGATGAAGCAATAGAATTCCAAGTGATTTCATCTGATGTATTGATTAAAACTTCTGAAATTTCAAATTGGGTTTTATTAACCAAAATATATGTTCCTTCAACTTTATAGCTATTCTTCTCGGGAAATAAATCGATGCTGGTTTTTACATCGGTAATGATTGGTTGCGGTTTGCTTTTATAGGATTTGTATTTTTCTTCATAATGCTGTTTCCAATTAATTTGAGTTGCTTCGGAAACAGAATTACTTTTTGTGAAAATATACATTCCCGTTAACAGCATTACTGCAAAAGGTAAAATTAAGATTGTGAATGATTTCCATTTCGTTTTTAAAACCGATTTGTTCAAAAAAAGAATAGCCAAAACTGAAAGTAATACGGCAAAAGACAAGCTGAACAACATAGTTACTGAAAATGCTTTTGGTAAATATCCAAAACCATTTATATCGCTAAAGGCATCGGGCAGAAAATTAGCAAATCTTGATAGCGGATTTTTAAAACCAAATGCTTTTCCTAAAGATGAATTTGTTAAAACTAAAAAGACAGCAGAAACAGAAAGTGCAATGTATTTGTTTTTAATAATACATTGAAAAGCAATAATCACAAGGCCACAAAGCGATGCAGGCAAGCCAATGAAATAAAATAAGGACAAATAAGCACTCCAATTTATGATTGGATACTGAAACAAAACCTGAAAAATTACTCCTAAAACAATACAGAAAAATATCAAAATCAGGGAAATGATAAATATGGTAACAAATTTTGAAATGAACAAAGCCGAATTTGAAAATGGCGTTGAATTCTCGATAGTTGAAAAATTGACATTTTTACTTTTCCACACCAATTCACTTCCATAAAAGAGCATTGCCAATAACAATAGGAAAGGAATTGTTGCCAAAATTGTATTCAGCATTAAAGCTGTGGTTACGAAACGTTGTGGCAATCGAATACCGCCTTCTATCGCTCCGTACATTTCCATACCAACTACAAAGAGGGTTATGGCAATCAATAGAATAAATGGAATACTTTTAAGGGTTGACTTTAAGTCTATTTTCAAAAATGATAGAATTGTTGAGATGAAATATTCTTTTCCGTTTGATTTTGTTACTGTTTTGGTATAAACATATTTTCTATCAACAGATTCATTTACAGCTTCAACTTTCTTTTTTTGCTTAATTGAAGTTTTGAATTGGAAGAATTTGTATGTAGAATATAAAAATGCAAGTGCCACCAAAATAATTGCAATTCTGTTGAACAACAAATTTCCTGAAAGTTGCAAAACCATTGTGTTTTTTTGTAATGCAGTCCAATATCGGGTTTGTTCAAAAAAGGCAACCATACCGAATGGGTCTAACTTTGCCGATAGGTTCATTGCACTATCCGAAACTGGTGAAGCACCAGCCAACAAGGGCGAATTTGAAAAAATGGAACCGACCATATACAACACATAAACACCCAATCCACTTAAATAAATAAACATTTTATTTTTGCTCAACCAAGCGGTGCAACAAACGATAGCGGCACATAAAAAGATATTGGGAAGTACAATTACCAAAAAAGAATTTAGATAATAATTCAACTGAAAAACTCCCCAATTTTCGCTGTTGTCTATTTCTATTAAATGCCCTATCATATAACCAATAAGAAAGAGCAGAAACGTTAATAAAGCTACTCCAAAGACCAATAAAAAGCGGCTCACAAAATAGTTTTTTGTGGTAATTGGTGTCGCATAAAGTATCTGTTCAAAACGGTTGTCTTTTTCCCTCAATAAACTTTGTGAAGCCATTATTACAATGGGGAAAAGGCTTGCCAATGAAAATAACCCTAATAAAAAATTGATTGCATAGGGGGAATTATATTTGATATTTGGAAACGAAATTCCCGCAGAAGTTCCTACCAAAATGCCAAAACCAAGAAATGATGATAGCATTATATAAAATGATATTTTACGACCATAAAATTTCCATTCGAATAAAATTAAATGACGTAACATCTTATTGTAGTTTTTGTAATGTGGTGAAATAAACATCTTCTAAATCGGCTTCTGTTTGTATAAATCCGTTTAGTGGATTTTCATTGTCAAAAATTTTAATGCTCAATTTGCCAGCTTGCAATTGGGTAGAAATAATGTTGTACTGATTTTCATATTCCGAAAGTTTATTTTTATCAATCTGTTTCTTCCAAACTTTGCCATTAATTTCAGCAATAAACTGTTCAGGATTGCCAGTTAATAGCAATTCTCCTTTACTGATAATTGCCATTTGTGTACACAGATTTCTGACATCTTCGACCAAATGTGTTGATAGAATGATGATGATGTTTTCGCCAATTTCACTTAACAAATTATTGAAACGGTTTCTTTCAACAGGGTCTAAACCAGCAGTCGGTTCATCTACAATAATAATTTTTGGATTACCCAAAAGTGCTTGCGCAACACCAAAACGTTGACGCATTCCGCCACTATATGTACTAACGGCTTTGTTTTTTTGTTTCAGTAAATTAGTTTTTTCGAGTAGCGCCAATATTTGTTCTTTTCGAGTGTCTTTATTATTCAATCCTTTTAAAATTGACAAGTGATTGAGCAAGTCATACCCCGATATATTTTGATAAACACCAAAATCTTGAGGTAAATAGCCCAATTGTTTCTTGATGAATGTTGGATTTTCAACTATGTCTTCATCATTGAATAAAATCGAACCATTATCTGGTTGTTGCAAACCAACAATGGTTTTCATTAAGGTAGATTTTCCTGCCCCGTTTGGACCCAATAATCCAAACATTCCATTTTCGATTTCAATCGAAATGTTACTCAAGGCTTTTACACCATTGGCATACGTTTTTGTGAGATTTTTAATTTTTAAATTGTTCATTTTTGGATTGATTTGATGACTGTTAATGATTGATTTTTGTTAAAAATTAGACAAAATATTGCCTGTCAACTTCAGTTAAGTAGTTGATATATAATTAACTAATTGATTTGGAATTATTCTTCTACATACTCCATAACATCGCCTGGTTGACATTCCAAAGCTTTGCAAATCGCTTCTAAAGTATCAAACCGAAACCCTTTGGCTTTACCCGTTTTTAGGATGGATAAATTAGCTGGTGTGATATTCAGAATTTCTGCCAATTCTTTACTTTGCATCTTTCGTTTGGCAAGCATAACGTCTATGTTTACTATTATTGCCATAACTATATGTATAAATCTTGTTCGTTCTGCAAATTGAAGCCTTGTTTAAAAATGGCATAAAGGAAATAAGCAAAGACACCCATAAAAAAATGAATTACTACAGCCCATTCCATTCCATCCACTACATTACCTGTGAAAATCAAGGCTACTAAAATGATGATTGAAGGCACAAAAATATTCGCCAAACAGAACCATTTTAATTGATTTACGCCATATTCAGTAAACAGTTTCGGTTGTTTAAAAGCATTAAAGACGTTACTTACCAACAAAAAGAAAATACCATAAGAACCAATTGGAATAAGAAATTCGAAAATTTTATAGCTCCAATTGTTCTCCCCAAGTAAAAATCGGGTCTCGGTAAACGGATAACAAACCGCAAAATAGTTCCCGTTATCTTGAGTAATGTAACTCCATTGCGTTACTAACGAAAAGAGTGCATAAATTGTAACCAAGATATATGCGATCGCTGCTATTCTTGTGATAAAGAATAAAATTGTAGAAATGGTTTTAACATTCTTCATCTGATGAATTTTAATTTATTACCGCAAATAAACAATTAATTATTGTAATACAATAATTAATTGTTAAAAAAAATAATTTATTTAAGGGAAGAACTGAATGTTTTGATAAATTTCTTTCAGAAAGATATTTTCGGTAGCGTTGCAGATGTGCGATGGTTTTTCCTTTCCGCACGTTATGTTTTTTAGGTCAGATTTTATTCCAGCGGTTTGCTTTTTAAAAGTTCAATTTAGTCAATTCCACTTGCAATTTCCTTTTTCAGTTTATTTCCTTGGATTTTTCAATGTTAGCAGGGTTTTTCTTAAATGACGCACAATTTATTTATACTCGCAACATTATTGGGTTTATCCCTTCAGTTTGCTTGGCTATGCCCAATTTATTAAAAGTTTTCCTTTGTATTATTTCCAAATATAAAAAAAACGTAAATCCACCCATTACGAAAAACAATAAGAGTGGGCTTTTAACTGGCCCACCTACGCATAAAGCTTCGGTGGCCAAAGGGGAGACTACCAAAATATAATTAATTAGTCGGTTTCAAAGGTTCTTGAAGGGCATTACAAATGCAACGTTAAATAGACACGCTTTCCACTTCAACTTCGCTCAGTATAGCCGCCAGCGCGCCAGAGGGAATAGCTCGCATTTAATAAGAGGTAAAATATGTAATCTGCCCACTTTCTAAGAGTTATTATAGATTTATAATAGGCTTTTATAAGGGTTGACCATACATTTTGATTCTCTACTACTGGTATTAAAAGTTCTTCGATCTCAGTTGGCTCAAATGTCATTACTTCTGCCCCATAACTTCTTCCGGTAAATTTCAGGAAATGCAAATATCAAAAAATAGGTTGCTATACTTTCTGGGCTATATGCATTAGAAATAAACCTAAGGTTTATAAGTTATCACTTCAAAATAAGCTTCACTAAGCAATCTAACTGTCTCTTCCATTTCTTGTTGGTTTAGGTGAGCAAACCCTAGTCTTAATGCAGTTAAGCCACGATTTTGGTAGAGACAAATGCTTGGAATTAACAAGCCTTTTTCCTTTGTTTTTTTTTGTAAATTCTTCAGTGAAAAGAAGTCATTAAACTGAATCCAAAAAGCCAAACCTGATTGTGGAATTGTATAATTAATTCGATTATTAAAGTGGAGATTGAGCAATCGAGCAAACATTTCTTTTCTCTCAATAATTATTTTTTTGGACTTTCTTTGATATCGATGAATATCACCTTGGTGAATAATTTCGCCTAAAGCTTTTTCCATTATTAAATCTGATTTTCCGAAGACATTCAAGTACTTTGCTCCTTCTTGCAACAGGTTCTGTGGGGCAATTAAAAAATTCATTTGAAAACCAGGATGTAAAAACCTTCCAAAACTACCTACATAAATAACACGGTTCCCTCCATTTTTACTAAATAACGATTCTCTTTTATTTTTCTCCATTGAAAATTCAAAATCTGTCCCATCTTCAATCACAATGAAATTGTATTGTTCTGCCAAATCCAGCAATTGAATTTTTCGATTTTCGGATAGACCTACGGTTGTTGGGTATTGACATTTGGAATTAATATAAACCAATCGTATTTCACCTGGTTTAAAATTATTTTGAATATAATCTATATCCATCCCTTCTTTATCAACTGGGGTCGTTTTCATATTGGCCCCTGCTTGGTTAAAAATCATGTTGGGGAGAAAATAGCTGAGCTCTTCAACCAATACAATGTCGCCTGTATTTATAAGTAAACGTGATAAGATTGAAAGTACCTGTTCCTTTCCTGCTACTGGTAATAAAAAGTTTCTGGAAAGGTGAAATTCCCTCGTTAAATTCAGATAATTACTTAATTGATCCCTAAAATATAAATTATCATCAGTAGCATTTGGCAATACGCCAAATTGATTTTTTTTTTTTAAAACCGAGGCATAAAACCGAACCAATTCTTCTGGTTTAATTATGCGATAATCTGGGGTTCCATCGGTAAAATAATAGTGTTCCTGATTGCCTTCAAAAGGGGTATCTAAAATAAAATCTTTTCTGAAATGATATTGAGCCTTCGCTGGAGGCTGTTTAGTGGCCTTGGCTTTTGGGGTTGTTGACCACAATTCAGGATTATTTACGAAAGTTCCAATACTAGGAAGCGTTTTTAGCCATCCTTGGTCCTGCAGTTCTGATAAAGCTGCTATAATCGTTTTTCTGTGAACCTGTAGTTCTTCTGCTATTTTTCTACTACCAGGAAGTCGGTCATCATTTTCCAAATAATTGCTTTTTACAGCATTTATAAACTGATAGACAAATTGCATATAAATCGACTCTTTTTTTCGACGATCTATTTTAATTAGGGATTGAAAACGCACTTTAACCGGACTACTCATTATTTCAGTTATGGACTACCAAAATTAATATTTTAATCCAAATCTTTGCGCCCAATTTTAAATTTGCACCCTTTTAAAAAAAAATATGAAAAAAACATTAGCTGCGATCGCTTTAATAGCTACAGTTTCTGCCTCTGTATTTGCACAACAACAAGATACTCTTATATACCCAAGTATGCAGAATAATGTACTTGAAGAAATCGTTATTCAGGGCAATCGATTAGAAACTCCATTTAATAAGGTTACCCGTGATATTCAGGTTATCACACAAAAGCAGATTGAGGCACTTCCCGCAAAATCGCTCAATGGTGTTTTGGCTTTTATAAGCGGGGTAGATATTCGTCAGCGCGGACCGTTTGGGACACAGGCTGATATTTCAATTGATGGTGGAACTTCCGAGCAAACTTTAGTATTGATTAACGGCGTAAAGATGATTGATGCTCAATCTGCACATAATATGATGAATATTCCCATCCCCTTGAGTGCCATAGACCATATTGAAATACTAAGAGGTGCCGCAGCCAGAGTGTATGGGATTAATGCGCTAACTGGCGCTGTTAATATTGTTACCAAAAAAGAAAGCCATACCGCTATAACTGCAGGTATTGGGGCAGGAAGTTCTTTCAAAACCAAGGATGATGGTGACGGTTCAGGGATTTACGCGGGAGGATCTGTTGAGATTACAGGAATTTATGGATCTGAAAAACAAAGCCAGCTTCTAGCTGTTACCCAAAGTGATTATAATGGACAACGTTATAATTCGGCTTCAAAAATTACTAAACTTTTTTATAATGGAAATTATGACTTCAACAATAACAACAGTATTCAAGCTATGGCCGGCTACGCGAGGAGTCAATTTGGAGCAAACGGTTTTTACGCTGCACCTTATGACATAAATTCGGAAGAATTGGTTGAATCTTCTGTATTCAGTCTTTCCTCAAAACACAGCTTTGGCAACTTTACGATTTCTCCTAGAATAAGTGACCGTTATGGGGAAGACGACTACCGTTTTTATAAAGATGATTTAAGTAAAGGGAGGTCTTTACATTATACCAACGCGCTGATGCTCGAATTAAATAGTAGCCTTATCACAGGAATAGGAACTTTTGGCTTTGGGTGGGAGTCAAGACTGGAAACTATAAATAGTTCGAATATTGGAAAACACAATCGCAATAATCACGGGGTATATGGAGAATTAAGAAGCAGTCTAGGAGATAAAATAAGAGGGACGGTTGGGGTCTATACTAACTATAATTCAGATTTTGGCTTACAGGTGTATCCCGGAATAGATTTGGCCTATCTTATTAATGATCATTGGAAGTTTTCTACAAGTATAGGTTCGGGACAGCGAATACCTTCTTTTACAGATTTATATTTAGACCAGCGGCCAGGGAATGTGGGGAATGAATTACTCCAACCTGAAAACGCATGGAGCTATGAAGGCAATATTCAGTATAATAAAAGAACCTTTTATATTAAAACAGGTTATTTTTATCGCAATATTTCTGATTTTATTGATTGGGTGAGAGACAATCCTACCGAACCTTACTCCCCTACTAATTTCGGAAAAAACAAAGTGCAGGGTATTTATGGAATAGTGCAACAAGATTTTGATTTAGGCAGCCTACAATCCATCGGATATACAGTAAGTTATAATTATTTGCACCCTTCCCTAGCGTCTTCAACAGAAACCCAATCTAAATATACCTTAGAATCTTTAAAACATCAATTTATTGCAGGCGTTCATTACCGTAAAAACGATTTTTCCTTAAACATACTAAATAGATTGTTTAAGCGTGAACTTGCAAATACCTATAATGTTTTAGACGTTCGCCTAAATTACCAATTGCAAGATTTTCTATTTTACACGGAAGTAACCAATTTATTTAATACCTCATATAATGAAGCTGGCGCCGTACCTATGCCTACAAGGTGGTTTGGATTGGGGGTAAAATATGACTGGAAGGAGTTAAGAAACCTTTAGCGCCAAATCGACCCGTCCAAAAATAACTATATGACCCGTCCAACTCGGTATAAAAAAATTATGGAACTAGCTTTAAAGTAGCCTCTGTTTAGCTTAAGTGTAGGGAAAGTGTAGCATTAACGTAGCACTCGCCCCCCTTGAACCATACATTAATAACACCTGAACCTACCAATTAAGGCAGGTTGAGCATAGCATACCTTAATGCACTATGACTGCAGTCCTAACAGCCTGTTTTACTATGTAAACTTTATAAATACACCAGTTGTAGTGTTCGGGGGCGAGACGCCCGCGCCAGCAAAGGAAAGCATATTTCAAATACTAAGATTACGAGACACACTTTTAAAAAGCGCGCTAGAGTGTATTATTTAAACTTTATAAGTAGAGGTAAATCTGCGCTAACGGCTATAATCTTTAAACGTACAGAAAAAATATCTTGGCTATTTGGCTTATAAATTTGTACCTGATTTCAGGTAGAAAAAGTTACGCCTATATAGGTATAGGTATTTATTATATTGAATACTAGATTTGTTATTATACAATGGGGTTTTAAGAATACTACATCAATATTTTATATTTAAAATAACTCAAATTATAAACGTAAAATGGTCTTTAACAATACTATTTGAATTTAATCCTACCTGCGTTCAAACTTCAAGCGGTATTATTCAATTTGATAATCCATGTTGGGCCATATATGAAGGATATTCAGAAGATGATTTTTTACGTTGTAATTAGTCAAATGATTTTTGACTAATTCTTGTGTTTTTTATACAGTTATGAATTTTTCAAAATTCACAAAACACCAAGCATTTTAATATATTTTTTAAATATTAATTTAACAATCAAAGATTATGAAATCAACCTTTTTAATAGCAGTAATTATTTTTTTGACTCAAACTATTTGTTTTTCTCAAACCATATTTCATAAAAGAATAAATGAAAGCCCTGCCACTACAAATTGGAATAGAGTTAAATTTAGTGATGACGGATTTTTGATTATAGGGGAGTCTTTTTTTACAGAGTATTTGAATCTCGATTACTCAGGAGATATAATAAATTCTAATAAATTTAGTCCAAATTCTTTTTTAAATATTAGTGCTTTTAACACAACCAAACCAATTTTTTCAAATAGTCTCTCAGATTTTGAACTATTTAGTTTCGATGATAATGTTTTAAATATTATCAATGCACAAAATTTTGAATTCTTAAACGGCAAAAGCTATAGCGTTTCAAACTCACTTTTCAATTCAGATAACACTGTTTTTAAGTTTGGCAAAAAATTAAGTGATTCTAAGTCTATAATATGTGGTTCTTATAATTACTTAAATCCAGATGAAGAAACAATAGACAGTTCTTCTATAATTGCATTATTTGACAACCAGCATAATTTATTGTGGTCTAATGTCTACACATTAGATGGCTACTATTTATTGCCTGATTTTTTATTAGAATATGACACTAATTACACTGTAATAGGTAAAATAGGTATAGAAGGAGCAGGAATACCAAGTTCTGTTCAACAAGTTTTTATACTAAAAATTGATAAAGGTAATGGGAATCCAATCGGTTTATTGGAAAGGTATAGCCTTGGAACTCATTTTGAAATATCGAATGTGTCTTCAAATAATTTATTTCTTACTGGCGGTTATGAGGATATTTTGAGTCCGAGTAAAATACCCACAACTGGATTAATAGTAAAATTAAATCAAAATGGAAGCCCTGCTATTAATTCTGTTGAAGCCATTCAGGTAAATAACTTTGATATTTCGTTATTAGATTTTATAGAACAGTCAGATGACGGATCTGTTTATTATAGTGGAACACTTGGTAAATATCTTCAAACTGGAGGTTGGTCAATAGACTTTTCTCATTTTTTTGTTGGAAAATTAGATGGCACTTCCAATAATAGTATATGGAGCACTGTATTTTCAGATTCAGCATCAAATGGTCAACTAACAGAATATGGCAGAGCAAACTATTTAAAAGAACTAGAACATACAATTTTTGCAATCGGAACTTATTCGGGAGATAATGGGAATAATTATTTTATAAAGATTAATAAAGAAACAGGTATGTCTTCGTGTAAAAATGTAGCTGTACAATCACAATTTGAGAATACACCTTTATCATTGAATTTTCATAGTGTTGAAGTTACAAATAATGTTCTTTTATTTGATCAAAATTTGATATTGGAAAATGATGACCCATTTCCGAGCTTAGTAGATGATTCATTAGTAATATGTGAAGAGGTATTAAGCACAAATGATTTTGAACATGCTTCTTTAAATGTTTATCCAAATCCTGTAAATTCTACTTTGCATATTTATAGCAACTCAGCTAGTTTTTTAATACAATCAATCAAAGTTTTTGATATTTATGGAAAATTAATATACACTACTGATGACATTACTAATGAAAATATTGCTATAAATACCACATCATTTTCAAATGGTGTTTATTTCCTAGAAGCTACTTCAAATTCCGGAAAAAAACTTGTACAAAAATTTATAAAACAGTAGCTATTTTATTGCGAAACATTGGTGTTACTGAAGATTTATCATTTAACAAATTTTTTAATTTGATATAGGGTATACTAGTTCCAACTGTGTCCTTGAATTATATAAATAATCAAAAGAAAAAAATTAAGTTATGAATTTAAAAAATGAGTTTTTAAAAGTTGATAAATATTTCTCACCCAGAATAATTGGAGAAGTAAACGACCAATTCATTAAAGCAGCCAAAATAAAAGGACAAGAAATTCCTTGGCATAATCACGAAAGTGAAGACGAATTATTTTATATCGTTGAAGGTTCTTTGTTAATGGAAATTGAAAATCAGGAAAATTTCGTTATGCAAAAAGGAGATTTATATGTTGTAAAAAAAGGAATCAATCACAGAGTTTCATCTAAAGAAGCATGCTTCATTATGCTAATTGAATCAAAAACAACAGAACATACTGGAAAAGTTAAATCTCAAATTACAAAATCAATTGACGAGCAAAAATATTGATACAAAATACCGTAGAAAAGAAAAGTAAAGCCGTACCGCTAACACAGGTTTTACGGCTGTTGCGGGTTTTGGGCTTAATTTAAAGTTTGTCTTGTATCTATTAAGTCAGTGCAAAACCGAAATTTTTGGCTTCCTTAATCCTCATCAGCCGTAAAGCCTGGTAACGATGTTTTGTACTAGGAATCGCTAATACTTATAATCTTAATGATATAAAACCGTAACATATTTTGGAATATTAAGTCTAAAACAACAGCATTGTCATTTTATCTGATACTCCTTACATTTTAAAAAAAATGACTAATGTTAAAACATCAATCAATCAAAAAATCAATCAAATTATGGAATTAAAAATCAAGAATTTAAGCAAGACCTATTCAAATGGCGTTCATGCATTGAAAGGTATCACATTAAACATACCTCAAGGTATGTTTGGTCTTTTAGGACCTAATGGAGCGGGGAAATCATCCTTAATGAGAACGCTCGCTACTTTGCAACAAGCAGATTCTGGCTCGGCTATGTTAGGTGATTTAGATATATTAAAAGATAAAGCCGAAGTTCGAAAAATTCTAGGATACCTTCCACAAGAATTTGGGGTGTATCCTAAAGTTAGTTCTTATAAGATGCTTGATCATATTGCTTCCTTAAAAGGTATTTCAAATAAAGGCGAACGCAAAGAATTAGTAGCATCACTTTTAAACAAAACCAATTTATGGGATGTTCGAAATAAAAGTTTAGGAACCTATTCTGGCGGAATGAAGCAACGTTTTGGTATTGCACAAGCTTTAATTGGTGATCCAAAATTAATTATTGTGGATGAGCCTACCGCTGGTTTAGATCCTGCTGAAAGGAATCGTTTTCATAATTTATTATGTGAAATTGGAGAAAATACGATTGTTATTTTATCGACGCATATAGTAGAAGATATTTCTAACTTATGTAATAACATGGCAATTATTTGTTTGGGCGAAGTTGTGGCGAAAGGCATTCCAAATGAATTAACCGAAGGTGTTAAAGGAAGAATATGGACTAAAGCCATTGAAAAAGACGAATTAGCACATTACAAAACGGATTTACAGGTTATTTCTACACATTTGAAAGCTGGGAAAACCGTGATTCATGTCTTGAGCGATAACAAACCTGATGCTTCTTTTGAGACCTTTGCAGCCAATTTAGAAGATGTGTATTTTGCTGAAATCACTTCACGTATGAATAGTACTTTGGTGTAATTGTTTAATCTAACCCTATAAAATTATTCAATTATGTTTAAAGAAATATTCTTATTCGAAATTAGATACAGATTAAAACGTCCTGCAACTTGGTCCTACTTTGGGATACTTATGTTGTTGGGATTAATTATGGCTATTAGCGGAAAAGGTCCAACTTCAGAGAAGGTGTTTGTGAACTCTCCTATCGCTATTGCCACTATATTATCAGCCATTAGTATTTTTGGTATTATGCTGACCAGTGCTATTATGGGCGTTCCAGTGTATAGAGATATTGAGCATAAAACACAGAATTACTTTTTCTCCTATCCCCTTACTGAAAAAGGGTATTTGTCAGGTCGCTTTTTTGGTTCAATGACAGTGTTGCTTATGGTAAGTCTGGGATTGCAATTGGGATTAATTATAGGCTTTATGATTGGCCCTTATGCAGGCTATGGGGAACCTGAACGCTTTACAAGCTTTAATATTTGGTATTATATTCAGCCTACATTAATCCTGTATTGGACTAACTTTTTCTTTGCAGGATGTATTTTCTTTGCTTTGGTTAGTATGACCAAAAAAGTAATGTTGGCCTATGCCGGTGGCGCTATTTTATTCATAATATATTTAATCACGATAACCTTAACACAAGATATTGAGAACAAAAACTTAGTAAGCCTACTTGACCCTTTTGGTTTAGGAACGTATCTAAATATTATTCGCTACTGGACACCAGAAGAACAAAATACCTTGACAGTTCCGTTTCAGGGAATGTTAATCTGGAATCGTCTGATATGGGTTGGTTTAGGAGTCGCAGCATTGCTTTTTACCTTATTCCGATTTGACTTTATGAAGTTTTTAAATAAAAAATATACTTCAAAAAAGAAAAATGACAACTTAGATGAAGCCAATGTATCTACAGCCTTTACTAAAATCCCTAAGGTTTCAATAGTGTTTTCTAAAAGTTTAAATGTTAGATTATTGTTTAAGTTAGCTTTTATGGAATTTAAGAACATCCTTAGAGATAACTTCTTTATAGCCATTCTAATTGCTGCTACCCTCTTCCTGTTTTATGATGCATGGTTTGGCGCTCCTATTTACGGAACACCTTCCTTACCAATGACCTACTATATGTTAGAGGTGAAAAATGATACGTATATCATTCTCATCTTTATCCTTATCGTGTTTACGACAGGTGAAGTATTGCATCGAGAACGCAACGTTAATTATGATCAGATATTTGGTGCGTTTCCGTTACCGAATCGCATCGTATATGGGTCTAAGTTTTTATCCTTAGTGATGATTAGTTTTGTTTTAGTTAACATCATTTTGTTTAACGGTGTTCTCATCCAAATTATTAAAGGGTATTTCAATTTTGAATTTGATGTGTACTTCACTGATCTGTATTTAATTGAATTTCCTAAGTACATCATTTTCGTTTTATTGGCCTTTTTTGTGCATTCGTTAGTGATCAAAAAGTTTATGGGACACGTTATTGCTATTGCGATTTGGGTATTCCTTTTTGGATTGAATCAATTAGCCAATGTAGACAACAATTTATACTTATATAGTTATTCACCAAACTATACCGTATCTGACATGAATGGGTTTGGGCATTTTGCCGAAGCGCTATTTTGGTTCAGAACCTATTGGTTAGCTTGTGGTGGTGTTTTACTAATTATCGGATATCTTTTCTGGAAACGTGGTACCGACTCAGGGAGAAAAGCACGTTGGCAAATAGCAAAAGAGCGATTGAATGTTAGAACGATTTCAGCATTTTTTATTTTGCTTTTCATTTTTATGGGTTCGGGTGGCTTTATTTATTACAATACCACAATTCTGAACAACTACAAAACAGAAAAAGAAAGAATTATTAGTTCTGCCGAATATGAAAAACAACTTAGCAAGTATGATAAAATTGCGCAACCAAAAGTTATTGATGTAAAATTAAACGCCGATTTATTTCCAGAAAACAGATCAGCCAAAATTAAGGTAACCTATAAAATGGTAAATAAATCTGATGAAGTTATCAACGCTTTACATTTAAATTGGGGTCCGGAAGGTGTGCTAAAAAAAGAAGTAAATACCTTTACTATTGAAGGTACAACTCCAAAACTTACTAAAAAGTACAAAGATTTTGGTTATGAAATTTATGCTTTCGACAAACCATTACAACCTAAGGATACCATTACAATGGTTTTACAAGTTACTGGTTATTATAAAGGGTTTCCTAATGAAGGTTCGGGTTCCGATATCGTGTACAACGGTACATTTTTAAACAACAACTTCATCCCTTCTTTTGGTTATGACCCCCTAAACGAGCTAACAAGTGACCAGGACAGAAAAAAATACAAGCTTCCTATTAAAGATTATCAGTTACCCACACAAACCGATGGCTGGGGATTGAATAATTTATTATTTAACGATGATGGTGATTATATCTCTTTTGAAGGAACAGTGAGTACAGCACCCGATCAAATTGCTATTATGCCAGGCCATTTGCAGAAAAAATGGAAAGCAAATGGAAGACAGTATTATACGTATAAAATGAATGATGAGTTAGTCTTTTTCTATAACATTTCGTCAGCTGCTTATGATGTTCATAAAGAAGTTTGGAAAGGCAAAGCCGGCGAAAAAGTAAATATAGAAATATACCATCATCCAACACATACCTATAATATTGATCGTTTTGTAAAAAGCGTAAAACAATCGATGGATTATTATTCAGAGAATTATGGGCCGTATCAGTACAATCAAATGCGGATACTCGAATTCCCTCGTTATGCAGGTTTTGCACAATCCTTTCCTAATACGGTTCCCTTTGCAGAAAGTTTTGGCTGGGTAGGAGATTTTAGTGACCCGAATGATTTGGATTACGTTTATACAGTAACCGCACATGAAGTTGCCCATCAATGGTGGAGTCTTCAAATTGCCCCTTCTGCTACTCGAGGTGCAAATCAAATTTCAGAATCTATGGCGGAGTATTCTTCATTAATGGTCATGAAAAAAGAATATGGGGTTGACGCCATGCAGAAATTTTTAAAAGAAGAATTGGATGCGTATTTGCGCAGTAGAGCAAACGAAAGTAAGTTTGAAAAAACATTGATGGACAATGATAATCAGCGTTATGTGTGGTACGCAAAAGGTAGTATAGTGCTGTATGGTCTTCAAGATTTAATTGGGGAAAAAAACTTAAATAATGCTTTCAAAGCCTATATAGAGGCAGCACGTTTCAGACAAAAAGCGCCTTTCACTACTACATTAGAATGGTATGACTTTATGAAGGCAGCAACGCCGCCTGACTTACAGTATTACTTAGAAGATAGTTTCAAAAAGATTACACTTTATTCTAACAAGGTAACAAATGCTTCCTATAAAAAAGTTGCCAACGGCAACTATGAAGTAACTCTCGAAGTTGAAAGTTCGAAAAGCTATTTTGATGGTAATGGTAAATTATTGTCTACAGGAACTAAGCCAAACTTATTAGAAATTGCAGTATTTGATAATGATACTAAAAACAAACAAGGCATCACTACAAAGGCATCTTTGGTTACGAAGAAAGTTTGGGTGAAACCAGGAAAATCTACCTATACTTTTATCACAGAGAAACTGCCAATCAAAGCAGGTATCGATCCGTATAACAAAATGATAGACCGTATTCCGGATGATAACATAAAGACATTAGAGGAAATTTCAGAGTAATGATTTAAAGAAAACACTCGAACTGACGACCACTCACTCACGTCAGTTCGAGTACTTTTTACGCAAAACAATGGAGTTAAAAGTGTATCGAGAACCGTTTTTATCCCTTCAGTTTGCTTGGCTATGCCCAATTTATTAAAAGTTTTCCTTTGTATTATTTCCAAATATAAAACAAATGCAAACACGCCCATTACGGAAAACCGTAACAGCATACATTTTAAACGCCCTCCTATGCTATACATCTTCGCTAAAGCTACGATGCACAAAGAAGCTTCGGTGGCCAAAGGGTGAGAATACCAAATATAATGGTCGGTTTAGTTTTAAAATCAAGTGATTGCTATCACATATTCTATAAAATAAGGCATGCTTTTCAAAAGCGCACCAGAAGGAATACCGTAGATATTTATTTTTTTCTAATTTCCTATTACTGCTCCAGATAATTATGAGGATGCGCTTTTATCAATGCCGTTTATCCTCTTATTCAATTTTTTCAGTTTTGCGATCAAATTCTTGAAAGACTCTGTTTCACCATAGAACATACTTTCTTGCATTGCCATATAGTCCTTTTCATACTCGTCTATAATTTCTTTTGGTGGAATAAAGCTTAATGTTTTGTAATTATGGGAAGTATAATCAACCCAAGAAATTCTTGTCAATTTTTTTCTGTGGTTAATGATAGTATTATATAACTCTTCATCTGAAATGGCTTTTTCTAAATATTCAGTATCCATAAGTCTTGAAATATCATATAGATGTCTTGTCATTCGATCACTTGAAATCTTTCTATCTTTTGGTTTTTGAAATTCTTCGTGCAGCAAGAACATTTTCTCAATCAAGGTTCTGGTTGGTAATACGGTCGGTACCAGTATTGACTTGGCCACAAATGTTTGTTCCGGATAAATTTCACTTATTAAAGATGACAGTTCTCTTTTTTCAAATGGTTCGATCAATGATCGTGAACTAATTTCAATAAGTATTCTTGGTTGTAGATATTCTTGTTCCTCAACCAATGAATTATATCTTAGTTCTAGAGCCAAGGGATCGGTATCGGACACTTCAAATTCTGTAACACTCAATTCAAATTCCTTTACTCCATTACTCAAAAGAGCTTCCTTGAATAGTTTGTGGAATTTTTCATCTACGTACTTACAAGATGCTTTTCTGAGATTCTTAACTTGAGTCCTATTCAATTCTCCTTCAAAACCAAAAAAAGATCTGTCAATGGCTAAATCAATGTCTTCTGAAAATCTTTCTATTATTCCCCAAGCTTTACTTAAAGAAGTACCGCCTTTGAATACTAAATGTTCGGCTATCTCTGTCGAGAATATAGCTTGTAGGGCTATCATAACCCATAAATCTTTTTCAACAGCTACAGGAAGCAAGCCTGTCTTTGCACTTACTTGATTTATTATAATTCTTCTATCATCTTCCGATAGTTCAAACCATGCTTTCATTTGTTATAGGGCTATCAATTCTTTTATCATTTGTGCTATCCATTGGGGTGCAAGCTTAACATCGTGTGTTATTGTATCTTTATCAACGGTTAATAATATTTGTTTTATTCGCTCTTTAACCTTTGAGTCAACATTTTCATGTCCTAATACTTTTAAAGCTTGAATAATTAGTATTATTCTCTCGCTTTTTACAGAAAGTAGTTTTGGTGAAGCCTTCTTAAACTTGATACTCCCATTATTAACTTTTATTGATCGTGAAGAGCCATCTGTTAGATATACCATATTCATGGGTACCTGTGTAGATAACCCTAACTTATTAAGAGCTTGTACCCCAGTCGGAATTATTCTAGCTTTATCACGTTTTGCTAAAGCAATTGCAATTTCTTCCATACTTGGATAGAGAATTCCAAATACGGGATGCTTTTTTGGATATAAGTAAATACCGTGAGCTAGACGCAATAGAAAGGTATCATTTTCCAATCTATTCAAGGCTTGCCTTATGGCAGTAGAAGACCCAAATTTAGAAAAATCAGACGGGAAAAATATTTTTCCCGTTTTGTAATTAGTAATTGCTTTCTTCACTCTATTTTCAACAGATACAGCCATTTTTTTATTTGTATTCTGTCACAAATATAGTAAATAATTGTGACAAAAATACCGAAAGCAAAGGTCTTCAATAATTGAAAGAAAGATTGTTCCCTCCAGAAAAACAGAAAGAGGGGCTTCGCCCCTCTTTCTGTTTTTCTGGATAGATACTTACTACACGCTTTTTTTACTAAGGCATTACTTTTCTTGACTATTAAATTTTAATTAAATGCCTTAGTAAAAAAAGCGTGTAGGCTAAGTTAGAGGTTTTTTTTGACAAAATCAAGCTAAAAAAAGGCCGCCTTTAAAATAAATTATCTAGAATTGATGCAACCAAACCACCCATTACAGAAAACCGTAACAGCATGCATTTTAACTGGCCCAACTACGCTATACATCTTCGCTAAAGCTTCGGTGAACAAAGGGGGAGAATACCAAATATAATAATTTTGTCGGTTTCAAAAGTCAGTGAAGAGCATTACAAATGCAACAATAAAGAGACACACTTTTAAAAAACGCGCCAGAAGGGTATTTTTTCATCGATATTGTTTTTTAAGCTTACTGGAAACGTTTTGCAGCTACCCGAAGGGCGGGACTTTTACCATAAAACTTGATTTGAATAACTAATGTTAGATTAACTACAAAACTGTCTTTGGAACACGGTACCCCGCCTTTTGTTTAGGTGCTGTAGCAGCTGGCATTTTTCCGTCAAGGCTGTATTTCCGTTTTTGTCCATTGTCCTTTTGTTAGTTGATATAATTTTCTGTCGTGAAAACGCGTTGGCTTAAATTCTAAAAACTCAATTCTGATAGGCTCTATTTGATAACCACTCCAATTTTCAGGTCTTGTCAAAGGTTGATTTAAAGAATTTGTTTCAATTTCTTCATACTTTTTGTTTAGAGTTTCAAGTTCATTTAATATCTGTCCTTGATTACTTGCAATAGAAACTATTTGGCTGTCCCTGTTTCGTTCTGCAAAATATTTGTCTGCAAGATTGTTGTCAATGACTGTTGCGTTTCCTTGTATTCTAACTTGCCTTTCTGTTACTGTCCACCAAAAAGTCAATGCCACTTTATTGTTTTTGTTTATCTCAAGCCCTTTTCTCGAACTTATTGTTCCTGTCACAATAAAATTGTCATCTAAAATTCCTTTTAAAGAAACGAATCTTGCGTTCGGATAACCGTCTATGCCAACAGTTGAAAAGCAACAAGCAGAAGGAATATTGACTTTTGTCAATTTCAGTTCTGCGTCATACCATTCGGTAAAAATGTCTATTGGTGTAGTTTCCATTCTGCTCGGTCAATTATAAAACTACTTTCTTGCTTTTTAAATCCAACTTTTGGATAATAGTCCATTGCCGTGGGAACAGACAGAAGTAAAACCATAGATTGGTCGCCAACTTTTTCTTTTGTTAGGTTGATTAGTTGTCTGCCAACACCTTCTTTTTTATAATCTTCTCTAACGGCAAGGTCTGAAAGATAACAGGCCCAAACCCAATCAGTAATAGAACGGGAAACACCAACTAATAAATCTCCATCCCAAGCTGTAACTATTAAGTTTGAATTGTCAAACATTTTTTGAATTCGTTCTCTGTTATAAGTTGGTCTTGGCAAACTTGCATTATCGTAAAGTTCAATAATTTGGTCAGCAGTAGGTCGTTTGTCAAAGCTATATTCTATGTTCATAATTTCAATTTTGGATGTCGCTCAATGCTTGCTGCTAACTTATTTTTACCCCCAAATTCATTGGGTTTATCATTTCAATAAGTTTCGGGTATACCCAAGTTTTAACGACCTTTTTTTCGCTTAGAGTACAAATATAAAACAAACTCAAATTACCCCATTAAGGAAAATCGTAAAGATGGGTTTTTAACTGACCCACCTACGCTATGCACCTTAGCTATAGCTTCGGTGCACAAAAAGCTACGATGCACAAAGAAGCTTCGGTGGCCAAAGGGAGAATACCAAATATAACTTTTTTGCCGGTTTCAAAATCCAGTGAAGGGCATTACAAATACAAGAATAAATAGTTTTCAATTCGACTTCCCTTAGCAACGTGCCAGCAAGCCAGAAAGGATTTAATTTTCGGCATCCAACAAATTTTGTACTTGCTCTTCTATATCAATTTTTATAAGCTCCCAAACTTTACCTCTATAACAATTGGGAGTAAAATCGTCTTCAGCCATTGAAAAGTCTAAACAAGCTTTTAAAAGTTCTTGTCGTGTTGAACCAAAGGGATTTCTTTGCGCATAGAACCCTAGCATTTCCTCTAAAGTGAACACATCAAGAAGTTCGTGGATGTCCCAAAAATCTTTTTTACGACCACCATTTGAAATAACTTCAAACTTCATTGCAGCAATTTCCTCATTTGATGCCAAACGTATATTGTCTTGCTCTAATAAAGGAAAAACAAAAGGTTCAGTATAATATATGTCCAATTTAACAGCATTATGCTCATCTTCA
>JBLXDA010000026.1:0-37760 GCA_048264505.1 Aequorivita sp. | reverse complement strand
ATAATTAAGTTAAAATATTGATTTATTCTAAATAAAACTATAATTTAAAGTACATTTATTTAAAATTAACTCTTAATTATAGGATCATGAAAAAAAATACAATGTTATTAGTATGCATAATTGTTTTTTCAGGAACAATAATTGCACAAAATTCAAAATTGATTTCTGAATTGCCCTTTGCGGTGAATAATCCTAAAGTTATTTTAGATAATTCAGCAACTACAGTTAATACGCTGAATTTTGAGAGGTTTATAAAGACTCAAGATTTTTCAGAAGTTCTTGGTGCTAAAGTAGCCTGTTCTGAAGAACAACCCAATGACTTTACATTTGAGAATGGTTTAAATTGTTCTTCAGCATCTGATTTTAAAACAGCAAATGATATAACAGTTGCTGCAGATGAAAACTTTACTATAACTAACATTACAGCTAGTCTTTTTGCAAATAATGATATTACTAATATAGATGTAATCTATTATGACGATGCAGCTGGTCTTCCAGGAGCTATTGTTGGTACAGAAGCTTCTGTGTCTATAGACAGCCAGATGGTAATTGGAGCAAACTTTGGATTCGATGTTATTGAAGTTCAATTAACAGTAAGTCCGTTTACGTTTATTGGTCAGTTTGGAGTTCCTACAACTTATTGGATAGAACTTGAAGTTACTGATGCTGCTGCATCAGCTGATGTTTATTGGGTGGTTGTATCCTCTCCTTTAATGGGTAACCCAACGACACTTTTTGATGAGAATTGGACTATACCAAACCCTATACATGACGGTGTTTACATTTGGGAGGGTGATTGTAATCCTTTAAGTGTATCTGAAAATGCATTAGCAGGGTTCTCTTACTTTCCAAACCCAACTACAGATATACTTTCTTTAAAATCTGCTAGCATTATAGAATCGGTATCTCTTTACAATCTATTAGGACAGCAAGTACTTAGCACAGCTGTTGCTGCTACTACTTCAGAGATTAACTTAGCTGGTCTAACAACTGGAACTTACATTATGAAGGTTACTGTTGATGGTCAAGAAGGTACTTTCAAAGTATTGAAAAACTAGATAGCTTTAAATATTCTGAAAAGCCATCAACGAAAGTGGGTGGCTTTTTTTTATTTAATTAACTTTGGCCTGATGAAAAGATATTATTCCTTTATTATACCAGTTTTTAACCGGCCACAGGAAGTTAGAGAGCTTTTAGAGAGCTTTGAGCAATTGGATTTTCAACAAGAGTATGAAATAGTTATTGTTGAAGATGGCTCTACAGAAACCTCTGAAGAAGTTATATCAGATTTTTCTGAAAAACTGAACATCGCTTATTACTTTAAGCCGAATTCAGGTCCTGGTGAATCTCGTAATTACGGAATGAAACTAGCAAAAGGAAATTACTTTATTATTTTAGATTCCGACTGTTTGTTACCCCCGCATTATTTAACAGCGGTAGACAGTTTTCTGAAGAATGAGTATTATCACTGTTATGGTGGAGCCGATGCGGCTCATGAAAGCTTTTCTCCATTACAAAAAGCTATTAATTACACCATGACCTCTTTTTTAACTACGGGAGGTATACGAGGAAGTAATAGAGCTATAAATAAATTTGAACCACGAAGTTTTAATATGGGTATCTCTAAGGAAGCTTTTGAAAAAACAGGTGGTTACTCAAAAATCCATCCAGGAGAAGACCCAGATTTGTCGCAGCGTATTATAAAAATGGGGTTTAATACCACTTTTTTACCCAATGCTTACGTATATCACAAGCGTAGAATCTCTTGGGGAAAATTTCACCTTCAGGTTAAAAAGTTTGGCCTTGTACGTCCTATTTTAAATCAATGGCATCCAAACGCTTCGAAAATTACATTTTGGTTTCCAACACTATTTGTGTTTTTCGTGTTTTTTTCAATCGTACTTTCGCTTGTACTTTCGCCTTTATTTCTAGTGCCTATTTCTGCCTACTTACTTTTATTGTTTGTAGATTCTTCAATACAAAACAAGAGTGTATATATAGGGTTGCTTTCATTAAGAGCTGTTTTCGTCCAGTTTTTTGGGTATGGAATTGCTTTTTTAAAATCTACTTTTTATATAAATATATTAAAGAAAGACCCAGAGAAACAATTTCCCTTTTTATTTTTTAAGTAAATTTAATGACGGACAATATTGAAATATGATAAAAGGATTTTTTAAGAAAAACAATAACCTAAAAGTAAAGCGCTTTCTTTTCTTTTTGTCTCTTGCTTCAATTTTTTGGGTGCTAACAAAATTTAGTAGAGAATTTACAACTACTATGACTGCAGCAGTTGTGTATGAAAACATTCCTGAAAACGCTATGCTTTCAGAAGAAAATGTGCGCACTATAACTTTTGACCTTAGCGCAAATGGTTTTGAAATATTGCTCTATAAAATTAAAAAACCAACTATAGATGTTCCTGTGAGTAGATATTATAATAAGGAACAAGATCATTTCACTATTTCAAAAAATGAATTATCGCGCATGGTCGCTTCTAATTTTAATCGTGCTTTGGCAATTAAAAATCTTTCTGTTGAAGAGCTGCACGTTAGTTTAGACCCTATAATTTTGAAAAAAGTACGAGTTAAACCTTTAATGAGCCTAAGTTTTAAAAATGGTTTTAAGCCTATAGACAGTGTAATGTCTATTCCAGATTCTGTGGTTATATCTGGTCCTTCAACAAGTTTAAATAACATTAATTTTATTAATACCGAGCTTATAACGCAAAACAATGTAGAAGAAAGTATATCAAGAAAGGTTGCACTTGTTAAAAGCAATAATGAAATTGTAACAATTAGCCCTCAAAAAGTTAATATAAAACTAGCTGTAGCCGAATTTTCTCAGGAACAATTTACACTCCCAATTGAGGTTATAAATTTGCCTCCAGAAATAGAGCTAAAATTGGTTCCTGCCTTGGTAACTGTTTCGTTTGATGTATCGGTAAACGATTTTTCTAAGATAACTAAAGATGAATTCCGCCTAGTTTGTGATTATTCAAAGCGAAATAAGAATGAGAACTTTTTGATTCCGCAACTTGAAAAAAAACCTAATAGCATTCAGAATATAGTTTTTGAACCAAAGAAAATAGATTTTTTCATTTTTAAATAAGCCATTTATATGATGATTGTAGGTCTTACTGGAGGGATAGGTAGTGGAAAAACTACTGTGGCAAAAATGTTTTCTGAACTTGGTATACCTATCTATATTGCAGATGATGAAGCTAAGATCCTCACAAATACCTCAAAAGTTATTAAACGTAAGTTAACGGCTCTTTTAGGCGAAGATGCTTATTTAGATGGAAATTTAAACCGTCCGTATGTAGCGGCTAAAATATTTAGTAATAAAGAATTGCTAGAAGCTGTTAATGCTATAATACACCCAAAAGTAGCAACACATTTTAAAAAATGGGCTGCAAAACAAAAAGCGCCTTATGTTATTAAAGAAGCTGCAATTCTTTTTGAAAATGGCAGTTATAAATCTTGCGACTCTATTATTTTAGTCACAGCTCCCTTAACTATTCGAATTCATCGAGTTATGTCGCGTGATGAAATTTCTAAAGCAGAAATTGAAAAACGAATTAATAATCAGTGGAGCGATGAAAAAAAAGCTAAATTAGCCGATATTGTTATAGAAAACATTGATATTCAACAAACTAAAGCAAAAGTTTATCAAATTCACAATTCTTTCCTTAAAAAAACAACAAAAAAAACAAAATAGCTTTTGTTAACGTTTGGTTAAATGAACAAATAGCTAAATGTTAAAATCATATTTTTGAGCTATGAACAAAAAGCTGTTTGTCTTGCTTATAGCTCTTATGAGCCTCTCTTTATTGGGAATAGTTTTCGTTCAAGGATATTGGATATCAAATGCTTATAAAACAAAAGCAGAACAATTTACTATTAACTCTAAGCAGGTTCTTATAACTGTAGCTAAAGAGATTCAATTGAGAGAAAATGAAGCGTATTATCAAGTGTATAGTGCGTATGTAGACAGTATACAAGTCCCAGATAATCAAAGCTTTACTGAATTAGCGTATAAAATTCAGAATAAAAGCACAAATGAAACCTATATTTTTACGGACGGAATCTTGGAGCAGGATTATAAGTTGTCTTCAGGACTTTTTGATTCTGAAATGGATAGTATTCAATTTAGAAAACTAACCAATAGAAAAACAAAAACAATAATTTCTGAAGGTGTAGACGGTACAACTACTACGCAGACCCGTGTAGAATCGTTTACTAGGATGAAAGATTATGAGCGTAAGCAGTTTGAAGATTTTGTAGGGAATGTTACCAGTATAGTACCTATCTATAAGCGTGTTAATAAAAATGAAGTTACAGAGCTTATTGAAAAAGAATTACAAGAGCGAGGCTTAAAATCTAAATTTGAGTTTGCTATTTACAGCAATAACTTAGAGACAAAGGTAAGGTCTGATGATTTTAAGTTTGATAAAGAAAGCACCTATATAGTCCCACTTTTTGTAACTGAAAATAAAAATAATTATGAGTTGTATGTAACATTTTCTGAAAAGGAAAAGCTTGTACTAAATAGTATACTAGGGATGGCTATCCTTTCGCTTGTGTTTACATCGGTAATAGTTTTGGCATATTACAGCGCTATATCTCAGTTGTATAAACAACGCCAAATCTCGCAGATAAAAACAGACTTTATTAACAATATGACCCACGAGTTTAAAACACCAATAGCAACTATAAATTTGGCTTTAGATTCGCTTAAAAACCCAAAGGTTAAGGATAATAGAGAGTTTTTAGACCGATATCTAGGTATGATTAGGGATGAAAATAGAAGGATGAATGCACAGGTTGAAAACGTTCTTAGAATTTCGAAATTAGAGAAAAATGAACTTGATTTACCTAAGGAGCGTCTAGATCTTCAAGAAATTGTAGAAGGAGCTATATCGCATATTAGTTTAATAGTAGAAGATAGAGGTGGTTATATTAACACTCATTTTGGAGCTTTAAGGTCTACTGTGCTTGCTAACGAATCTCATTTAAGTAATGTTGTTATAAACATTCTAGACAATGCTGTAAAGTATTCTGATGATGAACCTAAAATAGACGTCTATTCAGAAAATGTAAAAAACAGTATTATTTTAAAAATACGCGACCAAGGAATGGGTATGAGTAAACCTGTTCAGAAAAGAATATTTGAAAAATTTTACCGAGAACATACTGGTGATATTCACAACGTGAAAGGCCATGGGCTTGGTTTAGCTTACGTAAAACGCATTTTGGACGACCACGATGCAGAAATTTACGTTGAAAGCGAAAAAGGAAAAGGCAGTACCTTTATTATTAAACTACATTTAATATCTTAAAATTATGGAAACAGAAAACAAAAAAATCCTTCTCGTTGAAGACGATCCAAACTTTGGAACTGTCTTGAAAGATTATTTAGCTATGAACGATTATACCGTTACCCATGCTAAAAACGGTATGGAAGGCTTTGAAAAATTTAAAAAAGACGATTTCGATCTTTGTATCTTAGACGTAATGATGCCTTATAAAGATGGGTTTACGCTAGCTAAAGAGATACGCGAAAAAAATGAAGACGTGCCTATTATTTTTCTTACCGCAAAAGCAATGAAAGAAGACGTGCTTAAAGGGTATAAAGTAGGGGCAGACGACTACCTTAACAAGCCCTTTGATAGCGAAGTATTGCTAATGAAAATTAAAGCAATTATTCAACGTAAGGCAACAGACTCTATTGCAGATAGTAAAGAGTTTGAGTTTGTGGTTGGTAATTTTCATTTAAATTCTAAACTTCGTTTCTTAACTTATAACAAAGAAACTCCTATTAAATTGTCTCCAAAAGAAAACGAATTGCTTCGCCTTTTAGCACTTCATAAAAACGATTTAATGCCGCGAGAGCTTGCATTAACAAAGATTTGGAGAGATGATAATTATTTCACATCAAGAAGTATGGATGTTTACATTGCAAAACTTCGAAAATACTTAAGTAAAGATGACGGAGTAGAAATTATCAATATACACGGTGAAGGTTTCCGTTTAGTTGTAAAAGACGAAGTTGATAATTAATATTATTGATTAAATTAAGTGTAAAAAAACGCCTTTATTAGGCGTTTTTTTCTTTTATAAAATCAACGATAGCTGAAGCATCACATTCGTAATTAAACCAATTTATAGCTTGGTTTTTCTTAAACCAAGTGTTTTGCCTTTTGGCAAATCTTCTACTGTTCTTTTTTATTTCTGAAATTGCTTCTTCTATTGTAGTCGTACCGTCAAAATATTCAAAAAGCTCTCTGTATCCTACCGTTTGTAGTGCATTTTTGTCCTTGTGTTTGTAAAGACTCTTTGCTTCTGCTACTAAACCAGCTTCTATCATTATGTCTACACGACGGTTAATTCTATCGTATATCGTTTCTCTTTCTGCTGTTAACCCAATAAAAAGGGTTTTAAAACTTCTGTTAGCAGCTTTGTTATTGAGGTATGAAGAATACGGTTTTCCTGTAGCGCGATATATTTCTAATGCCCTAACAAGTCTGTGCGGGTTGTTAATATCTACTTTTTTATAATATACAGGGTCGCATTGTTGTAATTCAGCTTGAAGACACGCAATTCCTTTTTCTTTTAATTCAGCATTTAAACCTTCACGTATTTCTGATGCTACTTCAGGAAACTTATCTAAGCCTTTAACTACGGCATCTACGTATAAGCCTGAACCGCCCACCATGATGACAAGCTCATTTTTTTTAAATAAAGCGTTCAGTAAAGAAAGGGCATCCTTTTCAAAGTCGCCAACAGAATAGTCGTCAAAAATACTGATGTTTTGAATAAAATGGTGTTTCGCTTGTTTTAATTCAGCTTCAGAAGGAACGGCAGTTCCAATATTCATTTCTTTAAAAAATTGCCGTGAATCTGCAGAGATAATTTCAGCATTAAATGCATTGGCAAGTTTTATAGCTAAAGTAGTTTTTCCTATGGCGGTAGGACCTACCACGCAAATAAGTAATGGAGTCTGGCTAGCCATTAAGCGTCTTCATTTTTTTCTGGATGTAGCTCAAGCCCACATTTGTGACAAAACTTTGCGTCGTCTCTATGTCTTTGTGAGTTACAGTTACGGCAGGCTTGAGTGTTTACGTGTACAAAGTCGTTATCGCCCAATTTTTTAGTGTATTCTGCACTTACAATACCTGTTGGTACTGCTATAATACCATATCCTAAAATCATAATTACAGTAGCAATTAATTGCCCCAAAGGAGTAACAGGAGCTATATCGCCAAAACCTACCGTAGTAAGTGTAACGATACACCAATACACACTTATAGGAATACTCTTAAACCCGTTTTCTGGTCCTTCTACTATATACATTAAAGTACCCGCAATAACAGATACTACAAGAACAGCAAAAAGAAACACCAGTATTTTTTCTTTACTATTGCTGAGTGCTTTTCGCAATTTTGCAGCTTCACCTATATAACGAGCGATTTTTAAAATTCTAAAAACACGTAACAAGCGTAGCGCTCTTACCGAAAGTAAAAAACTACTTCCTGCAAAAAGGAAAGACAAATACAAGGGGATAGTAGACAGAAAGTCAATTATCCCATAAAAACTAAAGATATATGCGCGTGGTTTCTTTACAGTAATAATTCTAGCTATATATTCTATAGTAAAAAACACAGTGATAATCCATTCTCCTATATAAAGTATCTCATGGTACTTTTGGTCAAACTCTTGAACGCTTTCTAGCATGACTAGCACGATACTTAAACAAATTAGGATAAGTAAGATTACGTCAAAGAGTTTACCCATAGGGGTATCTGCTTCATATATTATTTCATGAAGCTTGTAGCGCCAGGATTTTTTATCTGTTGGTTTCAAAGTGAAGTTTTGTAAGGTCTAAAATAAGCAACTTTAGTAAATTAAACCTTATAGTTTTAAAGGTTTACGGTTTTAAGTACTTTATTTTTTCTGAGGTAATTTTGTATAATGTGCTGTGAATCCCTGTTGTTCTGCATAGGGGTTATTATAGACTTCAAAATTTCAGGCTTAATAACTTGATGGTTTAGGTTGTAAAAGCCAAAACCTTTATAAATACCGTTTTCAATTAATATCACAGAGCGTTCTTCTATATCGCGCCCACGGTCTATAATGAGCATATTTTGATGCTCGTAACTGTTTTTTTCTAAAAAGGCGTTAACGCGATTGTTGTATTCAGAAACGGCTTCTTTGTTTATGCAGGCGCCGTAACAATCTTTTATAGTATAGTTAAAACACTGTTTTTTTGTTTCATAAAGACCTGTTAGTTTTTGGCAAAGTTGGTGTTCTTCGGTTATTTTAAAAAGTGCCGTTTTTGCTTGTTGATAATTGCTAAAGGTGGTAATTGCTTTCTTTCTGCCATCTGCTTTTTCTATCTGTAGGTTTATATATCCGTTTTCATCTACAAAAGAAGTGAGCTGATGCGAAAAAAGAGTGCGTCTTAACGCTCTATTAAATATTGGTTTGTGAAGTTTTATTTCTTCAGATTCCTTTAAAAGTGCTACTAGCTCGTTACCCGTTTTTTCAAAAGTAACCGCACTTACTTCTAGTTGAATTTTTTTAGATTTTCGGTTATCGCTTGTAAAGTGCTGCGTTAACCGCTTTTTAATGTTCTTGCTTTTACCAATGTATATAATTTTACCCGCTTTATTATACATATAGTAAACCCCAATAACCGAAGGTGTGTTTTCAATTATATCCAGCAGTTTTGGTTCTAATTGTCTTTTTGGATCTTTGCGAAGCGATTGGGTTATAATCTCTTTAGAAGTGTCCTTGTCGAGCAACATTTTAAAAAGAGCAACCGTAGCTTTTGCATCTCCTTGTGCGCGATGGCGGTCGCTTAAAGGGATTCCTAATGAACGAACCAATTTGCCTAAACTATAGGATGGCATGTCTGGTATTAACTTTTTAGCTAGTTCTACAGTGCAAAGCGTCTCTTTTTCGTAGCTGTATCCCAAACGGTCAAACTCTGTAGTGAGTATTCTATTGTCAAAAAGAGCATTGTGAGCCACCATAATACAACCATCGGTAATTTCTATGACGCGCTTGGCGATTTCGTAAAATTTTGGAGCTTGCCTAAGCATATCGTTGTTAATCCCAGTTAGGTTTACAACAAATGGCTGTATAGGTCTTTCTGGATTTACAAGGCTAGAAAATTGATCCACAACTTTATGACCGTCAAATCTGTAAATTGCAATTTCGGTGATACCTTCCTCATTGTATTTACCTCCCGTTGTTTCTATGTCTAAAATTGCGTACACTTTTTAAAATTATGGGTATTAAGTATTAAGTATTGAAATTGAGTATTGATTTAGTGAGTATTTCTCTCGCCAAATATAGCGCTCCCTACACGTATCATATTGCTTCCGTTTTCTATGGCTATTTTGTAATCACCACTCATGCCCATACTCAAAATTTTAAGTGATGGATTTTCTTTTCTGAATTTGTCATAAGCTTTTTTTAATTTCTGAAATTCTTCAGAAACCTGTAAGCTGTTATCTGTAAATGTTGCCATTCCCATAAAACCGACTATTTCTACATTTTGAAGGCTTTTAAATTCTTCTGAAGCTAATAATACAGCAGCATCAGCTTCGTTCATTCCAAACTTGCTGTCTTCTTCTGCGATTTTTATTTGAAGCAAGCAAGCTATCTTTCGATTGTTCTTTTTGGCCTCTTTATCTATCTCTTTTAAAAGCTTTAGACTGTCTACCGCATGTATTAAGCTTACAAATGGCGCCATATACTTCACTTTGTTGCGTTGTACATGACCTATCATATGCCATTGGATGTCCTTTGGCATCTCTTGCCATTTGGCCTCCATTTCTTGGATTTTGTTTTCACCAAAAACGCGTTGCCCCGCATTGTAGGCTTCCATTAAATCGCTAATAGGTTTTGTTTTAGAAACAGCAACAAGGGTAATGTCTTTAGCTAATTTTGAATTGAGCGTATTTAAATTTTCTGAAATCGTCATTTTTCTTTTCTTCTATTTTTCAGAATTCATATATAGTAACACCACTTCTTAGCTTTGGCTCTATGTAGGTGCTTTTTGGAGGCATTTTTAAGCCTTCATCTGCAATCATCTTCATATCTTCTGTAGTTACTGGCACTAGGCCAAAGCCTACAGCAAAGGTTTCAGAATCTACAGCGGTTTTTACATAGGCTAGATCTTTTTTTCCATGGGCGTATTCTATACGGTGGTCATTGCGAAGATCTTCTATGCCTAAAATTGGTTTTAAGATTGTTGTGTATAAAACCTGAGTGTCTAATGCGTCTAGCGAGTTGTTTATTACATACTTGCCCTTCCGAAGGTATAAAGAATAAAACTCACCGTCTAAATACATACTAAAATGGTGCTTCTTTGAAGGTTTGTAGTACTCCATTCCGCGGTTTTCAATTCTGAAATATTCGTCAAGCTTAATTAAAAATTCTTCCTTTTTTAGACCGTTAAGGTCTTTAACCAAACGATTAAACTCATATATTTTTAAGTCGCTTTCTGGAATTAAATAACTCATAAAATAATTATAAGCCTCGTTACCAGTATGCTGCGGGTTTTCTGCTTTTAATTCTTCAGCTAATAAATACGAAGAGGCAGAGCGGTGGTGGCCGTCTGCAATATAAAGAGATGGCATTTCGCTATATACTTTTTGGATTTTCTCGACCAATGCTTCATCGTCAACTTTCCATAGGTAGTGCGTATCTCTGTAGGTAGTGGTAAATTCGTATTCTGCTCTGCTTTGCATTATTTTCCTTTTAATAGCCTTCATTTCCGGGTTATCCGGATAGGTTAGGAGCACTGCTTCGGCATTAAAACCTACAGTTTTAAGGTATTCCTTGAATATATTTTCGCGAAACTCTAAAGTGTCTTCGTGTTTTTTAATTACGTCATTTCCGTAGTCTTGAACACTTGCAGCTGCAACTATGCCGTTAAACTCTAGGCCGTCGCGGTTTACAATTTTGTATATGTAAAACGAAGGTTTATCGTCCTGTATAAAGATTTCGTCTTCTTTAAATTCTTGATAACGGTTGCGTACTAAGCCATATCGTTCTGCACCAGAGATTTCTTTTTGGTATTTATAGCCTGGGTTCACTATGTGCAAAAATGAAAATGGATTGTCCCGTAAGCGCGATTCCACCTGTGTTACCGTATAGCTTTCGTAAGAACGAGCTGCTAGTAAACTCACTTTGTCTCGCGTTGGGCGGACGGCTTTAAAAGGAATGATTTTCGCCATTGGTTTAGTGCTCTGTGAACATTAGTATGCTGTTTTTGTCAAGAATTTATTTTGAAAACATTTTTGCAACATCTTCTGCTTTGCGATTTTGGCTGTAATCGTAAAAACCTTCTCCACTTTTTGCGCCTAGTTTTCCAGCCATAACCATATTTACTAATAACGGGCAAGGTGCGTATTTAGGGTTTTTAAAGCCTTCGTACATTACATTTAGTATAGAAAGACAAACGTCTAGGCCAATAAAATCTGCCAGGGCTAATGGCCCCATTGGGTGTGCCATACCAAGCTTCATGACTGTGTCTATTTCTTTAACACCAGCAACACCGTTGTAGAGTGTTTCTACAGCTTCGTTTATCATTGGCATTAAGATGCGGTTTGCTACAAAACCAGGGTAATCGTTTACTTCTACAGGAACTTTATTGAGCTTTTTAGAGAGCTCTTCTACTGTTTTAAACGTTTCTGTGCTTGTGCTGTAGCCTTTTATTATTTCAACCAACTTCATGATTGGTACAGGATTCATAAAATGCATTCCTATTACCATTTCTGGTCTTGAAGTAACAGCGGCAATTTGAGTGATAGAAATTGATGAAGTGTTACTAGCTAGTATAGTGTCTTCAGAACACAGTTTGTCTAAGTCGCGGAATATCTTAAGCTTTAAATCTACATTTTCTGTTGCTGCTTCAACTACTAAGCCTGCGTATTCTACACCTTCTTCTAAGTTTGTGTAGGTGGTAATGTTGTTTAATGTGCGTTGCTTGTCTGCTTCAGTGATGCTTTCTTTGGCAACCATTCTATCCAAGTTTTTGGTAATGGTCGCTATCCCTTTGTCTAAAGACGCTTGAGAAATGTCTATTAATTGTACTTTGTAATCAAACTGTGCGAAGGTGTGAGCAATTCCATTACCCATAGTCCCAGCGCCTATTACTGCTATGTTTTTCATTATTTATTTATTTATTTATTCGATAAGTTTTTTTCCGTGCCAAGGACAATAATCCCAATTTCCGTTTAACAATTCACTGTCAATAGGGCAAGATTTTTTTTTCAACTAATGATCCGAGTGGTAGTTTATAATTGAAATCTTCATTATTTACACGTATTGTGATTTCTCCTTTTTGATACGGTCCTGTTAATTTATTACCTTGAGCGTCTGTATTGTTAAAAACATAAAAATTCATTTTCTCTCCAAATTGCCCCAACATATTCTTCATTGTAGGTTTAATGACTTCTAATACCTGAAAGATATTTTCATTTTTTTCATTATTTTCTAGAGGAAGTAATACATCTCCGTTTATGTTTGAAAATGAAATTGTAATATCATTGCTTTTTAGTCCGCCAAAAAGCATAATTTCTACATCTACAACAGAAACAATTGTATAATCTGTTAGTATTTCTTTTAATTGGTTCTGAATTTCTTGATTTGAATATTTAGAATCATTTAGAGCTACATCCCAATATTCTATAGGTATCCACCATACTTGTTTAATGTTAGTGTCTGTTTTTTTAGTAATGATTAATTCTTTTACCATCTCTATTAAATCAACTTTTTCAGCTTTTATTTGAGCGAAAAACGGACAAGTAAATAATAACAATAAGAAGGTAATGAGAATTTTTTTCATTTATATTTTCTTAAAATTTTCAATTATCAACATTGCCACTCGTAAGGCTTCTGTGCCTTGTTTTAGTGAGACTTCTGGGGTTCGGTCTGCCTTTATTGCATCGTAAAAGCTTTCCAATTCATCTAGTATAGCATTGTTGTTTTCAATTTTTGGGTTTTCAAAATAGATTTGTTTTTTGATGCCTTCCGCATTTGTCAATACCATAGCGAAATCATCTATCTCTGTGGGAGCGTCTTTCATTTTTACCACTTCGCATTTCTTCTCAAGAAAATCTACCGAAATGTATGCGTCGCGTTGAAAGAAACGTGCTTTGCGCATTTTTTTAAGCGAAATCCTACTAGCAGTAAGGTTTGCCACGCAGCCGTTTTCAAATTCAATTCTGGCATTTGCAATGTCTGGTGTTTCGCTTATAACTGAAACCCCGCTAGCACTTACGGCTTTAACATCACTTTGTACCACACTTAGTATAGCGTCAATATCGTGAATCATTAAGTCTAAAACCACAGAAACGTCTGTGCCACGCGGATTGAACTCTGCCAATCTGTGCGTTTCTATAAACATAGGATTGCTTATTTTTCCTTTTATAGCCTGAAAAGCAGGGTTAAAACGCTCTACTTGCCCCACTTGACCGCGTACATTGTACTGCTTGGCCATATCGCGTATTTGCTCCGCTTCAGTAACTGTTTGGGTGATAGGTTTTTCAATAAAAAGATGCTTTCCGGCTTTAATAACTTTTTCGGCACATTCAAAATGCTTGCTCGTTGGGGTTACTACAACCACCATATCGCTAGCATCTATAAGGCTTTCCATAGAAGGAAAGCTTTTGTAACCGAATTCAGACTCTATTTTTTCCGAAGCTTTTTTGCTGGCATCATAGAAACCTACAAGTTCGTATTTTGTAGATTGTTGCAGCAATTTTAAATGAATTTTTCCCAAGTGCCCTGCACCTAGAACTCCTGCTTTTAGCATTGGTATCTGTTTTTCACAAATGTAAGGGTTTCATCGGAAAGTTTAAAAAGATATCAACCTATTAGTTTGTTAATAATTGTATTTGTTGATCGACCTTTTAGGCATTGCGTATTCAAGCCTAAGCAGTGTTGCTAAGTGGGCTTAAAGTGAACTAATAGTTTAAAAGTGTTTATTGTTTAATGAAGAATTAACTGATAGTCTGCATTTTGATGATAAACGGTTGTATTTATTTAGAATTTTACAACTTAAATTTGGTGCTTATCTCACTAATTTGGTTACTTTGTAAGGGGTATTGATTACCCTTTACCACCTAAAATAATACAAGAGTGAAAGATACATTTACCCATCAAGGAATGCGAAAAAGATTAGTGGAAGTCCTTCAAAAAAAAGGGATAACAGATGGTAATGTGCTACAAGCTATCGGCAAAATACCGCGCCATCTATTTATGGACTCTGGTTTTGTAGGTCACGCGTATGTAGATAAGGCTTTTCCTATTGCGGCAGACCAAACAATTTCTCAACCCTATACTGTTGCGCGACAAACAGAACTTCTAGAAGTAAAAAAGGGTGATAAAATTCTTGAAATAGGAACGGGGAGTGGGTACCAAGCGGCAGTACTTTTAGAAATTGGCGCAACACTTTTTACTATTGAAAGACAAAACGAACTCTTTAAAAAGACAAAACTTTTCCTTCCAAAACTTGGTTATAAACCAAAGCGAATGGTTTTTGGCGATGGGTATATTGGGCTGGAAAATGAAGCTCCTTTTGATGGAATTATCGTAACAGCTGGTGCACCTTATGTTCCAAATCCGTTATTGGCGCAGTTAAAAGTTGGCGCAAAATTGGTGATTCCTGTTGGTGAAAAAGTTCAAATTATGACGGTTTTTACACGTGTGTCTCAGACAGAATTTGAGAAAAAAGAGTACGGCGAGTTCCGATTTGTACCTCTTTTAGAAGACAAAAACTAACGGTTTAAGTAAAACACTATATTGTTTTGGTTATCAGAGTCTTGTTTGTTGCTACTTGGAATAAATCCATGTTGTTTTAGTAGGTTTTTTGAAGGAATATTCCTATAATCTGTGTAAGCTTCTATAGTGTTAAAACCTCTTATTTTAAATCCAAAATGCAATACAGCTTTTAGTGCTTCACTCATTATTCCCTTAGCTTGAAATTCAGGATCTAGGTCGTAACCTACTTCTGCCGTTTTTTTATCTTCCGAAAAATTCCACAGACAGATTGTGCCAATTAATGTATTAGAATCTTTAGTAGTAATTCCCCAACTTATAGATTTATCTGTTCGAATGTCTGCAGTAATTTTTTCAATAAAAGCTGCAGCGGTTTCTGGGGTTTGAGGATCTCGTTTTATGTATTTAGTAATTTCTTTATCTGAACGGAAAAATAAAATTCGTTGCAAATCTGCTTTAACTATTTTCCGAAGATTTAATCGTTCTGTTATGAGTATAGGAAATGGAATTGCCATTTTTTTTAGTTTTTAGAATAGGTGTTATAGTCCAAACATATCTAGAAACTTTAGGCCAAAAACAAAAGCGCCATCGCTACCGCCATTGTAAAAAGACCTAACGTAATCTACGCGTAGCAATCTAAACTTTCCAAAACCAAGGTTGTCTATTCCTACTGAAATTTCTGAATAGGGTTTGCGTTCTTCAGTGCTCAACATATGTGCGCCAGCAACAAGATTGAGGTTTAATTGGTTTATTCCGGGGATTTTGCCTAAAATCCAACCGCGAAAATCGTGTTCTATATGTCCTTCAAAATAACTTTTATTAGAGCTAAATTCGTAATAAGGCATTAGGTTAAAAACATTGGTATAATTTGCTGAAGTACCTACTCGTGTTTGGTTTCCGTTAAAATGTTTGTAGTCTACAAACGAAATGCCATCGCCATTAGCGAATGTTCCCCCTTTAAGATTGTAGAAAAACTGCCCTTTGTTACCCGCTGTAATGGTTTGATTTACACTAGCTTCTAGCTGAGTGTAATTGTAGTGGCTTTCGGTAGTAGCAGTGCCATTTTCAAGGCTGAGGTTTAATTCTGGATATTTGTTTTCGTCCATATTAAACTTCATATCTGGGTTAGAGTAATATTTCTGAGCAAAGTTGATACGCGCACGCAAATGGCTTTTTACAATATTGTGTTCTGAAATTGCAGCTGTATTAAAGTTGTTTGGCGCTAAAGGGTTGTTGCTTGTATAACTTACATCATCAAAAGGAATAGTGACGTAGTCTGTGTTGTTAAAAAGTGGTTTTCTGTTTTCATAGCCTAACGAAGCGTATAAGTGAAGTCCGTTTATAACTTCTTGACTATAACGTATACGTCCAAAATTAAGCTCGTAAAGCTTCATATAGTTTCTTTCAAAGAAAAGCGTAGCAAAAGTGTTTATAAAGCCAGAAATAGGTTCGTGGGCATTAAATTGAGCTACTTGGCTACCACCAGAGAGTGAAATATTGAGTTTGTCTTTCCAGTTAAAATTTCTAGATAAATTGGCTGTAAACCGAAGTCTGTCTTCGGCTATGCCGTAATTTGCCTTCAATGAAGCCGAAATGGTGTTTGTGTGGTTATCGTCATACCATTTTCTAAAACTTAATCCCGCGCTGCTATTCCAGCCTTGTACCGTATTAAAATTAATACTGGTAAGTGGGCCGTCGTAACCAAGAGACCATTTTTTATATGTATTGTTATAAGAATAACCGGTTAAAATACTTAAAGCTCCAAATTTATTGTTCTTAGTGTCTATAGAGTCTAAATAAGTCTTTGACCGGCGAAGTACTTGTATGCTATCTTTTTTGTAATAATCTTTTAGTTCTTCGTCTGTGAGTGGAACTGGACGGATGCCTTTCCAAAAAATACTGTCTTTTTTATTGGCTTCTTCTTCAAAAGAGAGCACTTCGTTTGTAAATGACTTTTTCGTAAAGCTTGGTTTAAAGTCGTAATTACTGTAAACGGCTATAAAACGCCCGTCGCCTTTCATTCCTAAAAATCCAAAACCAAAATCTACGGTTTGAGAAATTTTAACCCAAAAATCGTTACTGGTGTCGTATTTATAATTCTGTTTTACCATTAAATCACTTACAAATGGAACCTGGATAGCGGCGCCAGTTGTAGAGAGTTCAACCCCATAAATTTGCCAGTCGTCTTCTACTATGTAGATATAGCCATTCCAAACCCTGTCTTTTGGGCGTTTAGGGTTTACTTTTATCTTGTTTATAAGCTTTGAGCCTTCGTAAAAAACACCGTCTAACTTATAATTGTAATAGCTTAATGCGTTGTTTGCTATAGGAGAAACCAAGGCTGCGTTTAGCTCCATAGTGTTTTCGTAAAAAGACATATCTGCGCTCTGTGCACTGTTAAAACTAAAGCCGTTGTCGTTTCCACTTACCTTGCTTGCAATTATTTTTTCGGTGAATTTATCGGGTTTTTGGAAGGCTATTTCTGAAATGGTTTCAGAAAGATAAATGATTCCTGTGCGAGTAGAATCTAGCATACCGTCAAAATCGCCAACTTCTTGTCCCATAATTTTTTCGGGTACATCTTTCACTTTCCAGAGACCACGTGAGTAGAAATCGGCTGTAAACTCGCTTAGTTTTTCGATGTTTTCTTTTCGTTGAGCGATGGTTTCTCGTATTATACGATAAGCCGGATCTTCGGTTGTATTTAATACTACCTCTTCAAGGCTAGTGGTTTCTTCTTCAAGTGTAACATTTAAAATAAAAGGGAAGGAGCTTGGATTAATTTTTTTAGACAAGGTTTTGTATCCCAAAAACTGAAAAATGATGTTGTATTCAGTGGTTTCTGAAGCGCTTAAGGAGAAATTTCCATCGTCGTTTGTGGTAGTTCCTATATAGCTATTCTGAAGATAAATGTTTACATAAGGTAAAGGAACCCCATTAGTATCGGTTACTTTTCCTACTATTTGAGCAGAAAGACTCGCTGAAGCTAAAAGGAGAAGGAGGAAAATTTTTAAATGCATAGAGTTAACAATAGTCAAACGCAGTTTTGACCTTTATAGATTATATTAAAAACTAGTTTTTCTGTGATTGTTTAAGTCTGCGCACTTAATACTGCTTGTTTTACAGACGCTACTAGTTGTGCAAAATACGAATTTAAAGATATAAAAATTGATGAATTTAACAGAAAGCTCACCTCCTGTTTTTATTGATCATTTGAGTGTCGTTTTTATGCAAGAACATAGTGGTTTCAAATCTACTTGGCTACTGGGAATTGGTATTTGTCTCCCAATTACTATCCCAAATGCTTCAGGATTCGTTTGTAAGCTTACGCTAGCAGCTTCTAGCTTTGGAAAACTAATTTTGATAGTGTTAGTTTTAGTTTTTTGCAAATTCAATTAACGGTGTAAAATTACCATTATCAGCTTCTTTTAAGGCTTTTATATACTGTTGTCTTGTTTCGTTAGCTTTTACCATATTTGATTGATGCCAAGAAAAGATTTCACTTCTGAATATTGATTCCATAATAATGTCGGCCATCAACCTAGAGTGTCTTCCATTTCCATTTGGAAAACAATGAATGGATACTATTCGATGTTTAAACCGTATGGCTATTTCTTCAGGAGAAAAATTTTGTTGTCTATCCAGTACTTAGTGTTATCCAGTAATTTTTTTAATTCAAGTGCAATTTGTGTCCATTGAATTCCAATATTTTTTTCGGTCATTCTGAATTCTCCAGCCCATTTCCATACATCGCCATACATTCTTTTATGTAAGTCTTTTACAAACTTTTCTGTTAAAATCTTTTCAGATTTTAATTTAGTGTGAATAGTCCATTCTACTGCTTTTTCAATATTTAATTGTTCAAATTCATCTAGTTCTCCATGAGTAGTAATAGACCTAATTTTGAGTCCTTCCTTTTCTTCTTCGTCTATAGGTGTTTGTCCATCTTTATAATCTAATTCTAATCCCATAATGATTTTTTCATCTCTCGCTTTATTTCATCAGCAAGTTCCTTTATGTTTTTAGCTAGCTTTTCATCTCCAATTCCTTGGTCTTCTAATTTCATATTTTGATGAGTCCTTAAGACAATTCTTTTTGCTAGTTCTTCTGCTTTTATTTGAATTAAATCGTTGAAGGTTCCATTTTTTGGAACTAATGCGTATACTAATTTTAAGTCCATAGTATTAGCTACATCTTTTAATGAATTGAGTGTTATCGTTCCATTAGCTTCACTATCCTCAATTCTTTTTACACCTTGCCTTGTTATGTTTAACCTGGTGCCAAGTTGTGCCATAGTCATATTTAATGCTGTCCTAATAGTATTTATCCACCCGCGTTCTGGAACCAAGGTATTTCTGGTTTTTGAGAATGGTTGAAGCTTTTGATCCAGCTGTTCAATTAAAAGTTTTCGCGTATTTCTCATTATTTGTAAATATTTAAGTTTACAAAATTAAGTAATTGTAAACGTATCTATTTACAAAAATACAAAAAAAGTAAACAATTAAGTTTACTTTTAGTTGTTTTGTGAAATTAAAACCGACTATGTGATATAAATAATTTACACACTTATATGTGTATAAAATACTGTTTAACAATTGTTAGAATGTGATTTCGACTCCCTTGGTCATTAGTAGTTGGTTATTGACCAGAATAGAAATTAACGGTCTAAAAAAACTAATTATTAAACGCTTTTTTAATTCTGCTGAGTTGTTTTTTTGAGTCGCGTTCCTTGATTACTTCGCGTTTGTCGTATTCTTTTTTTCCTCGTGCAAGGGCTATATCTACTTTGGCAAAGCCTTTATCGTTTGTAAAAAGCACTAAAGGAACTATAGTGAGGCCGCTGTTTTTTACTTCTTTTTCTAGTTTTTTAAGCTCGCTTCGGTTTAATAGTAGTTTGCGTTCACTCTTGGGTGCATGACTGTAGTAAGTAGCGTGACTGTATTCTTGTACAGTCATATTTATAACAAATAATTCGCCATTACTGAATTCACAAAAGCTCTCGGCTATAGATGCTTTTCCTTCTCTAATAGCCTTTATTTCGGTGCCGCGTAGCACGATGCCTGCGGTATAAGTATCTAGTATTTCATACTCAAACCTAGCTTTGCGGTTTTTTATTTTTACGTTTTTCTGTATTGCCATAGCTGCAAAAATAGAACGAATTATGGAGAATTAGTAATATATGATTAGTGATTAGTGATGAATGATTAGTGATGTGTGATTAGTGATGAATGATGTGTGATGAATGATTAGTGATTAGTGATTAGTGATGTGTGATGAATGATGAATGATGAATGATGTGTGATGAATGATACTAATTATTCAACGGTAATGGTTTCTACTTTTTTGTCGTTTCCACTTACAATTACTTTAAACAGGGTGGCATTGTCGCTATCGTCCATATCGCTGTATTTTTCTTCACCTATTAATTTGTTAACCAATTGTGGTGTAGTGTTGCTGTGTCCTGCTATAAGCACTGTTTTGCCTTTAGTGTCGTTTAAAAACTTTTCAGAATAAACAGTATTTGGATCATAAGGTTTTGGCGAAACCTGTTTTTGTTGGGCAACAAACGATATGGTTTGCTTAGTGCGCTTGTATTTAGTAACGTAAATTTCATCAATCTTAACGGGCTCAAAATAGGCTGCCCATCGTTTTGCGCGTAACATTCCGTCTATATTTAATACTGGGTCTGGGTCATTAGGATTGGTGCGTACCTTTTCGGCGTGGCGAAGTAAATAGTAAGTGGTGGTGGTTTGATCTACAGCCTGAGCAGAATTAGTTTCTGCTTCTGTATTTGGTTGTGTGGTTTTAGATTCTTTTTGGTCTCCACAAGCGGTGAAAAAAGGCAAGAAAATTAATAAATATAGTAAATGCTTCATAAGGATGTTTTTAAATAACAAATTTTAAGACTTCTTAGCAAAGTTATAACTAAAACTACTCATTCTTTAATATTTAGTTATTATAAATGGCTAATTAGTTCTTGTAAATTTATAAAACGAAAAAGAATACTAATTAATTTAAAACTAAAAAGTTATGAATGAAGATCAGTTTAAAGGAAAATGGAATCAAGTAAAAGGTAAGTTTAAACAAGAATACGCAAATATTACCGACGACGATTTAACGTATATAGAAGGTAAGTCTGATGAACTACTTGGTCGCCTTCAAGAAAAAACGGGTGAAACCAAAGAAAAATTGAAAGAACAGATAGATGCGTGGTAGTCTTGCGTAAAAGCAGCGTACTGCTCAACTTGAAAGCAATCCCCCAATCCATTTAAATGCTTAAAATGGATTGGGGGATTTATGTATTATTGTAGTTTTTATGCTAATTCTTTCTGTTTATTGTATAAAAAAACTACATTAGTTCTCTTGTAACTCTCTAATTATAAATCATTATGAAAAAATTTACATTAGTACTTTTATTATTTACCGCCTATGTAAATGCGCAGGTAAATAATTACAACGTTGGCGATGTTGTTGACGATTTTACGGTAACAGACACTGAAGGAAATGAGTATAATTTGTATACGCTTACTGCTCAAGGAAAACACGTATATCTAGATTTCTTTTTTGCTGATTGTGTTCCCTGTCAAGGATCAGCACCTACTTTTAATGAATTTTACGATAAGTATGGTTGTAATGAAGGAGACGTGTTTTGTATTTCTATTAATAATGGCTACGATGATGATGAGAGAGTTAGGCAGTATGAAGCAAGCCACGGAGGTCCCTTTAATCACGCGCCCGCTGTAAGTAATGAAGGAGGTGGGCCTGAAGTTGACACCAATTTTGGTGTTAGTGCATATCCTACATTTTGTTTAATAGGACCAGATAATAAACTTTTAGTGAAAGATATTTGGCCACTAAATGGAGTAGGTACTTTTGAAGCTACTTTTCCTACTGGATTTGATCCAGAAGTTATGCCTTGTACTTTAAGTGTAAATGATGCTACTGTATTTGATTTCAGTATTTACCCTACTGTTTCAAAGGGGGGGGTAAGCATAAGCTTACCAAGCAATATGGAATCTTCAGTCGTTATTTTTAATACTTTAGGGCAACAAGTGTTTCAGAATAAGTACTCAAATAAAGATATTGAATTAAATCTTCAACTTGCGCCAAGTGTTTATTTGGTTAAGGTTACTGCAGCAGAAAACTCAATTACAAAACGAATTATCATTGAGTAAATAAGGCAATCTTTAAAAGATTAATCACAGAGCCCACAATAAGGTATGTTTACTTTGTTGTGGGTTTTTGGTTTTATATAAAACAGTCTTTGTTTTAACAGTTAACGCCGCTAAATTAATAGAAGAAATGTGAGGGCTATTATTTTGTTATATTTGAAAACTAACACAATAAGGTGACTGTCAATGATAATAGCAACAATTAATTTGTCTAATGATTAAAACATTTAATAAAATTTGGGGTGTTTTTGGTGTTGTGGTTACCGCTTCTTCTGTGTTTAGTTTATTGCAACGCGGTTTTGACATACCGCTAGGGGTAAGTTTTATCGAGATTCAGTATTACTACAGAAGTATTGTCCAGCCTATTTTTGAGTTCTGTTATAAGCCTATTTATTGGCTATTCCCATCTTTTAATATTCCGTATTGGGTAACAGATTTGCAGGTGTTGTCTATTGCCGTAACAGGAATATATATTAAGGCCAAAAGTTCTGAAAGAATAAACGGGGAACAAATACACTTTAAAACGGTTTTTAGTAAAATTCACACTATGATAGTAGTAGGTTTTACGATGATAGGCTTAATTTTTTTACCAATAATACTATATGCGATGATTTTTATACCAATAAGCTATGTAAACAACCTACGTTGGTATAGCTACTTAAAATGGTATAATGTAAAAGAGGTACTTGCTCACGTTTACAGAGGTAGTGGCGAGAAGTACGCACTTTGGACTATGTCTGGTATTTACGGCTATTTTACATTAATTGCTTTGTTAGCCTTTTTTATAATGAATACCATTTTGCCGTAATAGAAGCGGTTGGGAAGTTGAAAGTTTTAAGCCGAATGATTTCAAAAAAATATACGTTTTATATAAATAAGTGGAAGGTATTTACTCCTCTAATTCTCTTTTTATGTTTTGTCGTATTACTGCTTTTATTACCCTCAACAAATAATGCGCTATCCACTTTTTTTTACTATTTGGCAATAGTATTATTTGGATCTGGATCTTTACTTTTAATCTATTATTTATTTAACACTAGTCCTCGTATTGTAATTTCAAAAACAGGAATTTGGGATTTTACTATGAAATCTGGTGAAGTAAGATGGGAGGATATAAAAGAGGTGCAATTCCTAGAATTATATGGACAAAAGTATATCTCTTTAAGTTTAAACGAGGACTGTTTACTTCAGGAAAGCATAAAAAAAAGGTCTGCTATAGGTAGAAAATTCTTTGGTTTAAAGCCTCGTTACATAAATGTAAATTATATAGATGCGGATAAAGTACTACTGTGCGACTTTATAGTAAATATGATAAAGTCTTCTGAAGCGGAAAGGGAGTTTGTTTTCAAAAAATTTAAAGTTGAAGAGCCTAACAATAGAGTATATCTTATGCGGTTTTTATATAACAGCTTGCTTATATTGCTATTAGTTTATGCTTCGTATTATTATATGTGGATATTTTGGGGGGTAATGATAGCTACGGGTCTTGCAAGTTTAGAAGCTAGATGGAGGGTTTTTAATCCAGCAATCACTAAAGCTTGTAGTTATATAGCATTTATTGGTGTTGTATTTATTACACTATTTGCATTAGGGTTTTTTACATTAAACACACAACTACAAAGCTTAGGAGAGAAAATTGAAATTGAGATAAACCATTTTGGAACTGAAAATGGTCGCTATCCTAGAAATATAGATGAAATATCCAAAAACCTCGAACTTAGCATTATTCAACAATGGCAGTTAAAGACCGTAACCTATAAGCTTGATGAAAATCAAAAAGAACACCTTGAGTATACATCTCCTAAAGGAACTATAAAAGAGTACGACACTTTGTGGAATGAATGGATGGAAAAATAAATTAGATCTTCAACTCTATCTAGCAAACACAAAACCCTCAAGCAAACACTTGAGGGTTTTTTCTAATTATCTAATCTATCTAAATAGCTAATCTACCAACAATTTAATCTTACTCCACCAAGCTTTCTTGATTTCTAAAAACCAAATTATTGTCAAAACTATCTAGCAGTATAATGCTATCTGTAGTTATTTTTCCGGCGAGTATCTCTTTGCTGAGTTCATTGAGAACTTCGCGCTGTATCACTCTTTTTACGGGTCTTGCTCCGTATTGTGGATCAAATCCTTTTTCGGAAAGATAACTAATAGCTTCAGCTGTAGCGTCTAGCACTATGTTTTGCTTCATCAACATTTTTGAAACACCTTTTAATTGTAATTCTACAATTTTGTGAATATCTGTTTTTGAAAGAGGTGTAAACATAATAATATCGTCTATACGGTTTAAAAACTCTGGACGCACCGTTTGTTTTAACAAGGAGAGTACTTCTACTTTTGCACCTTCCATTGCTGTTTCTGGGTCTTTTACAGTTTCAAAACGTTCTTGTATTATCTGACTTCCCATATTGCTGGTCATAATAATGATAGTGTTTTTAAAGTCGGCTAAGCGTCCTTTGTTATCTGTAAGTCTGCCTTCATCTAACACTTGCAACAATATATTGAATGTATCTGGATGTGCTTTTTCTATTTCGTCAAGTAACACCACGCTATATGGCTTGCGACGTACGGCTTCAGTAAGTTGTCCACCTTCGTCATAGCCCACATATCCTGGAGGCGCTCCCACCAAACGGCTCACACTGTGGCGTTCTTGGTATTCGCTCATATCTATACGCGTCATAGCGTTTTCGTCGTCAAACAGATATTCTGCTAAAGCTTTTGCAAGCTCGGTTTTACCTACACCTGTGGTTCCAAGGAAAAGGAAACTACCTATTGGTTTCTTTTCATCTTGCAATCCCGCTCTACTACGGCGTATGGCATCACTTACAGCTACTATAGCTTCGTTTTGTCCAACCACACGTTTGTGTAAGTGGTCTTCTAAAGCTAAAAGCTTTTCACGGTCACTCTGAAGCATTTTAGTAACGGGTATACCCGTCCATTTTGCAACCACTTCTGCTATGTCTTCGCGGGTTACTTCTTCTTTAATCATAGAAGTACCCTCTTTGTTTTCTGCAAGTTTCGCTTCAAGTTTGCTTAAAGCTTCTTGAGTGTCTTTTATTTTTCCATAGCGCAATTCGGCTACCTTTCCAAAATCGCCCTCGCGTTCTGCCCGTTCTGCTTCTAGTTTAAAATCTTCAATTTGTGTTTTAAGGTTCTGAACATTGTCTACAACCTCTTTTTCACTTTGCCATTTCGCATTTAACTCGTTTCGCTCTTCTTTTAAATTTGCCAAATCTGCATATAACGCTTTGAGTTTAAGCTCGTCTTTTTCGCGTTTTATGGCTTCAATTTCAATTTCAAGCTGCATAATCTTTCTGTCTAAAACATCTAGCTCTTCAGGCTTAGAGTTTATTTCCATCCTAAGTTTACTAGCAGCTTCATCCATTAAGTCAATAGCTTTATCTGGAAGAAAACGGTTTGTAATATAGCGTTCAGAAAGTTCTACCGCTGCAATAATAGCTTCGTCTTTAATGCGCACTTTGTGGTGGGTTTCGTATTTTTCCTTAATACCACGCAGTATAGAAATAGCGCTTTCGGTATCGGGTTCGTCTACAATTACTTTTTGGAAACGACGCTCTAGGGCTTTGTCTTTTTCAAAATACTTTTGGTATTCGTCTAAAGTAGTTGCGCCTATTGCTCGCAGCTCGCCACGGGCAAGTGCTGGCTTTAAGATGTTTGCGGCATCCATAGCGCCTTGTCCGCCACCTGCGCCTACAAGCGTATGTATTTCGTCTATAAAGAGAACGATATCGCCCTCGCTAGAAGTAACTTCTTTAATTACGGCTTTAAGGCGTTCCTCAAACTCACCCTTGTACTTTGCTCCGGCAATTAAAGCGCCCATATCTAACGAAAAAATTTCTTTAGACTTTAGATTTTCAGGTACATCGCCATCTACAATTCTGTGTGCTAGACCTTCGGCTATGGCTGTTTTTCCTGTGCCGGGTTCACCTACTAACATAGGGTTGTTCTTGGTTCTACGTGAAAGAATTTGAAGAATTCTCCGTATCTCTTCATCTCTACCTATCACAGGGTCTAGTTTGCCATCGCGTGCAAGTTGGTTGAGGTTTTTAGCGTATTTATTTAAGGAATTATAGGTTTCTTCGGCACTTTGAGAAGTAACATTTTCGCCTCCACGCAATTCCTCAATCGCAGCTTTCATACCTTTATCGGTAACACCTTGGTCTTTTAAACTTTGTGATATTCCGCTTTTTGAATTTAAAATAGCTAAAAGTAAATGCTCTATAGACACGTATTCATCACCCATTTTTTTGGCAATATTACTAGCTTCAATAAGGGTTTTATTTGCTTCACGTGATAGCATAATATCGCCACCACTTACTTTTGAAAAACTCTCTAATTGCTTGTCTAGTATTTGTTTTAAGGTAACGAGGTTTACGTTTAGTTTCTTTAAGATGAAAGGCGTTACGTTTTCATCCACCTCAAAAATAGCTTTGAGGATGTGCTCGTTTTCAATCTGTTGGTTGCCAAAACCTTGCGCTATCTGTTGCGCTTGTTGTATGGCCTCCTGGCTTTTAATTGTAAAATTGTTAAAGTTCATATATGTAAAATGTTTTGTTTTTTTATTTCTGTTGAATTGATTTCAAATACAAAGCCATATTAAAATTACGTCAAATTGTCTGTTTAAAGAACTATTTTAACAGACATTATGACGGTTTTTGTTTATTTGAAAAGAAAAAAAGGCAGTAAGCTCAAGCCGTTTATTCTGAAGTTTTCTCAAGAAACTGCAACTGCCTTTTTTATAGTTTTTTTATAATATACTGAAGCTTTAAGCTGTAGCTTTGCAAAAAAAAAAGTATATAATGGGATTTTTTGATAGATTTAAATCAACTCGAGATGTTGTAAAAGAGGAAATAGTAGAAGTGCCTTGGCATATTTTAGCGCGTATAGAGCAGTTAGATGATCTAGTAACTCAATCTAATGAGATTCCGGTAGCTATATTTAAGCATTCTACGCGTTGCGGAATTAGCAGGGGAGTGCTTAAAATGTTTGAAAGAAACTACAAACTTACAGATGATAAGGCTAAGATTTACTTTTTAGATCTACTGCAAAACAGAGATATTTCAAACGAAATAGCAAACCGTTTTAAAGTGCAACACGAAAGCCCACAGATGATTGTGATTAAAAATGGGGTAGTGGTACAACACAATTCACATCACGAAATTGATGCTTCAATAGTAGAGAAGTTTGTTTGATAATTTCTTAACTTAGCTAAAACTGATTTATATGGAAACCTCTAAATTAAAAAACACACTTTTGGAAATGATGAGCAATATCCACGACGAACAGTTGTTACACGCGTTATATGATTTTTTAAAAAATCACAAGCAAGGTAAAACTTCATCTATGTGGGATAATCTAACTGATTTAGAAAAAGAACAGGTTTTTGTAGCTTTAGAAGAATCTGAAAATGAAGAAGAACTAATTCCGTATAAGGAGGTTTTCAAATAATCTTGATGGAAATCTTTTTCACCAAACGAGCTAACAATAATTATAAATCTATTAAAGAATATATAGCACTTGAGTTTGGTGTTTCAGTATCAGAAATTTTTGAAAATAAGTTGATTGATTTTTTAGAAATTCTAAAAAATTTTCCTGAAATGGGTAGTTTAGAAGTACCCAATAAAGGTATAAGAGGGTTTCAATTTAGTGAACAAACACGTATATTTTACAGAATAAAATCAAACAGAATTATTATTTTAACACTTTTCGATGTGCGTCAGCATCCAAACAAGAAAAAATTCTAACTTTCTAATACGAAGCATTATCCTTTAAAATCTCTTTAAAGCGAAGCTTAATATCTTGTCCTGCATCATACACCATTTGTTCATTGTTTGGGAAGGGCACAAATTGATTGTTTAAAAGCCTTCTGTCTTCTACCGTTAAAGCGCGTTCATCACCTCTATAGGTTGCAAAAGCGTTTTCAAATACAAATTCTGAAGAAAGAGGAAAGCTGTTTAACTGTCTGTTGTTGTTAAAATCTTTATACACAACAGCGCCGCTCACTAATACAGCTTTTTCTTGAGCGCTAATAAAGACCTTTGCAGAAACATCTAGATACTTGTCTATTTTTATAGGGTTGCCATCACTGTCTTTTACGATGTTCCCATTGCGGTCGCGTTTGTATTCATAACCGTCCTTTATGCGTTCATTTCTGTTGTATTGCCTGTCTTCAATGCGCTCTGGAGAGATTTGTATGTTTGTAAAGTTTAAATCTATGCCCAAATCGTATGCAATTCCTTGTTCAGGCTGGCTGTGGTATTCTGTCCAAAATTCATTTAAATCGTAAGTGTTAAAGTTGAGTAAGTCCTGCTCTAATCTAAACGGAATAAATTGTCCTGTGTGGTTGTTTAATTTTACAAATACAAACTCGGTACCTTTAAAATGGGCCTCATCTTTAAGCTGATGTACATCGCGATAGTTAGCTTGTACTTCATCTAGTTCGCACAACACATTAAAAGCGCTTCTGTAATCTTGCTTTGTGTCTCTTCGTAAATACACTAGTGCTTCTTGATATAAAGACTGTATGTAGGCGTCTTTTGAAGCCAATAAGTCGTTGCTGTAATCTGTAAATACAAAGTTTGCATTCCGTCCCATTTCATTGCTGTAAAGTGGTAGTAAAGGACGAATTAGGTCTTGACGAGATTCTAAATCTAGGTAAGTGTAATATATTTCTTTGGCTCCTTCTGGGTTGTTTTCTTTTTTAAGGAAAGAAATATGTCGTGTGTCTTCATCTTTCGCTTTTAAAAAAGCTTGTTCTAATAATTTTATGTGAGGGTCGTACTCTTTTGCTTCCTTATCTTTCTGAAGTTTTTTTACAGTAAGCTCTATCGCTTGGTCATAATTACCTTGAGAAACATATTTTTGAGTGCGTTTTACACTATTACAAGAAAATAAAATAAACGCCGAAAAAAGAAGTGTGTAAAATAGCCTCATATAAATTCTATTTGATTTAAGAGGCTAAAATACAATAGTGATGCCAATTTATAGACAAACAATTCTACCGAAATAAATACTTTAAAAACAAAAAGCCCAAATATTTCAATATTTGGGCTTTTTTCAGTCTTTATTTATAGCTTGATTGCGGGAAGTAATTTTGTTCTACATTCTCCAAAGCCTATACGCACATTGTCGTTTTTGCAATACCCCTTTAAGATTACGGTATCGTTGTCGTTAATAAACTTTCTTTCGGAACCGTCTGAGAGTTTAAGAGGTTTTTCGCCTCGCCAAGTAAGTTCTAGCATAGAGCCGTAAGAGTCTGGAGTAGGACCAGAAATGGTACCGCTTCCCATCATATCGCCACTGTTTACATTACAACCGTTTACAGTGTGATGCGCTAACTGCTGGCTCATATTCCAGTACATATATTTAAAATTTGAAGTAGAAACTTTTGTTTCTTCACTTGCTTCAGGAGCAATATACACTTCAAGCGTTATATCATAGCTTTTCTTGCCTTTGTATTGAAGGTAAGGAAGTTGTTCTCGCTCTGGTTTTGGACTCTCTACTTTAAAAGGTTGCAGCGCGTCTAGCGTTACTATCCAAGGCGAAATAGAGGAGGCAAAATTCTTAGCCAAAAACGGTCCAAGAGGCACATATTCCCATTTTTGAATATCGCGTGCACTCCAATCGTTAAACAATACCAAACCAAATATGTATTCTTCAGCTTCGTCTACAGGAATAGGTTCACCTAATAAATTTGCATCTGTAGTAATAAAGGCCATTTCAAGTTCAAAATCTACTAATTTTGAAGGCCCAAAAACTGGTTCTGTAGCTCCTTCGGGCATAGTTTGTCCCCAAGGTCTTCTTGCGTTAATACCGCTAGGGATTATAGAGGAACTTCTACCGTGATAACCTACAGGAATATGAAGCCAGTTAGGCATTAAGGCATTGTCTTTACCTCTAAACATAGTACCTACATTAGTAGCGTGTTCCTTGCTAGAGTAAAAATCTGTATAATCTCCCACTTGCACAGGAAGTTGCATTTCTACTTCGTCTAGGGTAAAAAGTATATGTTTTCTGTGGTCTGCATTATCGCGAAGTGCAGGGTTTTCTTTGTCAAATATATCTGCAATTCTATTGCGCACTAAACGCCAGGTTTTTCTGCCGTCGCTTATAAAATCATTTAATGTATCCTGAAGAAAGATATCGTCTGTAAGGTCAATACCTTTAAAATATCCTAGTTGATGTAATGCACCTAAATCTATTGCAAAATCACCTATACGAGTTCCAATAGTAATAATATCGTCGCGCGTTAAGAATACTCCAAAAGGAATGTTCTGAATAGGGAAATCTGTATCTGGCGTAGTTTCCAGCCAGGTTTTACGTGAGGGGTCATTAGCTGTAATTGGCATTTTATATCTTTTTTTGAAGTGGTTGAAAATAAAACTAAGTAAAAAAAACCAAAATATTAGAATTCAGAGAATTAATTAGCTGCGTTTTATAATTTTCAACCTAAGTTTTGTTAGTAAAATTCTTCATCAAATATATATATTTCATAAGAGTTAACGAATGGAATTACTATTTTTGATTTTAATTAACTTTTACACATATTATGCAACGCGACGAACAAATTTTTGAACTTATAGAAGACGAGAAACAACGCCAGTTAAATGGCCTGGAGTTAATAGCTTCAGAGAATTTTGTAAGCGACCAAGTAATGGAGGCTGCAGGTTCTGTTTTAACAAATAAATATGCCGAAGGCTACCCGGGAAAACGCTATTACGGTGGCTGCGAAGTGGTAGACGAAGTAGAGCAAATTGCCATAGACCGAGCAAAAGCATTGTTTGGCGCAGCTTACGCAAACGTGCAACCTCATAGTGGGTCGCAAGCAAATACAGCTGTTTTTGCAGCTTGCTTAAAACCTGGAGATAAATTTTTAGGTTTCGATCTTTCTCACGGTGGCCACTTAACACACGGCTCGCCAGTAAATTTTTCTGGAAGACTTTACCAACCTGTTTTTTACGGAGTAGATAAAGAAACAGGACGTATAGATTACGATAAAGTAGAAGAAATAGCTACTAAAGAAAAGCCAAAGATGATTATTGCGGGTGCTTCTGCCTATTCAAGAGAAATAGACTACAAACGCTTCCGTGAAATAGCAGACAAAGTAGGTGCCCTACTAATGGCAGATATTGCACATCCTGCAGGTTTAATTGCAAAAGGAATTATTAGCGATCCGCTTCCACATTGCCACGTTGTTACAACGACTACTCATAAAACCCTACGTGGACCACGTGGCGGAATGATTTTAATGGGTGAAGACTTTGAAAATCCTTTCGGAATAAAACTGAAAAATGGAAACTTGCGTAAAATGAGTAGCTTATTAGATAGCGCCATTTTCCCCGGAAACCAAGGAGGCCCATTAGAGCATATCATTGCAGCAAAAGCCATTGCTTTTGGCGAAGCTTTAACCGATGATTTTTTACACTATATGGTGCAAGTAAAAAAGAATGCAGCGGTTATGGCGCAACATTTTGTGGCTAAAGGTTACGATATTATTTCTGGTGGTACAGACAACCATATGATGCTTATTGATCTTCGCAATAAAAATATTTCGGGTAAGGAAGCCGAAGAAGCTTTAGGAAAAGCAGATATAACGGTAAACAAAAATATGGTTCCTTTTGATGACAAATCGCCTTTTGTTACAAGTGGAATACGTATTGGTACTGCTGCGGTTACCACTCGTGGTTTAGTAGAAAAAGATATGGAGAAAATCGTTGCTTTAATTGATGAGGTAATCGTAAATCATCAAGACGACGCTAAACTTGAAGGCATAGCCGAAAAAGTAAATGAAATGATGGCTGGTATGCCGTTGTTTAAAAAATAGTATATGATTTATACTGAAAGACTTGAATTAAGGGAGTATACTATACAGGATGCTCCCTTTATTTATAAATTAATGAACAGTGAAGGTTGGCTAAAAAATATAGGCGACCGAAATATTAAAACCCTAGAAGATGCTGAAAGCTATATGCTGAAAAACTATTTAAGTAGTTATAAAAAGCACGGTTTTGGCCCCTATCTAGTTTTGTTAAAAGATGGTACACCCATTGGTTCTTCAGGTCTTTACAAAAGAGAAAACTTAGACCACCCAGATGTTGGCTTCGCTTTTTTAGCTGAATACGGAGGCAAAGGCTACGCTTTTGAAGCTTCAGAAGCAGTAATGAGCTTTGCTTCAGAAACACTAGGGTTTAGAACTATAGTAGGTATTACTCTTGAAACAAACCAATCTTCAATAAAACTTTTAAGTAAGCTTGGTCTTTTAGAGGTTGGTACTTACACTTTTGAAGATGGAGAGGAGTTGTTATTATTTTCAAATGAAAAAAAATAAAAGATGATTACAGAAAAAGACAAACAATTTATACAGCGCGCTATCGAACTTTCTGAAAAAGGTATGGATACGAATGCAGGTGGGCCTTTTGGAGCTGTTATAGTTAAAAACAACGAGATAATAGCCGAAGGATTTAACAAGGTGACCTCTAGCAACGACCCTACCGCACACGCAGAGGTAGTAGCAATACGGAAAGCTTGTGAGGTTTTAGATACTTTTCAGTTAGACGACTGTGTAGTTTACACTTCTTGCGAGCCTTGCCCAATGTGTTTGGGAGCAATTTATTGGGCGCGTCCTAAAGCGGTTTACTACGCCTGTACCAAAGAAGATGCAGCCCAAATAGGTTTTGATGATGACTTTATTTACAACGAGATTGATAAACAAATAGCAGATCGCGATATAAAATTTATAAATCTAAGTAGGGAAGAGGGTAAGAACGTTTTTAAAAAATGGGAAGCCAAAGAAGGGAAAATCGATTACTAAATAATACCTACAAGGTCTGAAAAAGACCTTGCAGGATAGTTTGATTTCGGTTCCGCGATTATACCTACAAGGTCTGAAAGAGACCTTGCAGGATAGTTTGATTCCGGTTCCGCGATTATACCTACAAGGTCTGAAAAAGACCTTGCAGGATAGTATGATTCAGATTCGCGATTATACTTACAAGGTCTAAAAGAGACCTTGCAGGATAGATTTAACAAAATTACGTCTCATATATGAAGAAAATAAAATATACCGTTGCCGCTGTAATTTTTGCATTTGCAATTTCCTGTCAAAACGAAAAACCAACGAGTCCAACAATTACTGGTCTTTGGAAGCTTGAGAGTATGAAAGTACGCGATACTGTTTCTAATACTTGGAGTGATTATAGAGGCGGTATGGATGGTTTTTTATTGTATGACGATAATAAGCACGTAGCACTTCACCTTTATGAAAAAGGCTATGAAAAAACAGGAATTGAGTTTCCAAATTTCAACGATACTATTCCGTTGAAAGCTTTAAAACATATTACAAAATCCTACTATTATATGGGGGATTACAAGGTTTCTGAAAAGGATAGTATAGTTTCGCATTATAAACTTTCTCACTCAAACCCTTCAGAATTTGGGTTGACTGCAGAACGAAGGTTTTACTTTAGTGGCGATACTTTAGTGATGGTACCCGTAGAGCGAAAAAATTCAAGGCTTAAATTAAAATGGCTTCGCAAGAAGTAATATTTTATTTAGAAACAACGCATAAAAAAACCCGCCTTTAAGCGGGTTTTTTTACTATATTTTTTTCTCTTAGTCTTCAGGGAATACTGTGGCTTCGTATGCACCAGCATCTGGAGAGTTATCGCGAGTTACACCGTTTAAATCGGTATTAGGTGCAACACCGTTTTTACCAATATTTTCGGCTGCAGAAGCTCCAGCTTCAATATTAAAATTATTCTTGTCGGTATTCTGAAAAACAGGATCTAAGTTTGAAACTACTTCTGTAAACAATGCTCCATTATTGAAATCGTACAAAGGGTTTTCACTAAACTCCCCTGAAGGGTCTTCAAAACGAAGCAAGCAATTTTCAAAATTAAAATTGAAGGCTGCTTCAGTGTTTTGGAACAGTGAGAATTCGCGGCGCTCGTTTCCGTAAATTATACAGTTTATAAAATCTGCTTTTACTAAATCGGCTACAAAGGTAATATCTTCCGTGTCTAGTGTATTGTCTAAAGAAACGGCTGGAAAAGAACGGAAACTATTGGTCCAGTAATTTACAAATGTACTGTGTCTAAATTCATAACTACCGCCTAGTTGTATTGCTAAAGATGATTGACCGCTGTTATTAATAACTGTGTTTTCACCGTCAATCACACCAGTTCTCGATAATAAACCAACATTGGTACTGTTATAAATCTGAACGTTTTTAAGGGATAATGGACTCTTATCTACTAAAATACCTACTGTGCTATTCTTAATTGTAGTATGTGTAAACTCATTGTTTACACTACCTTCTGTAAGCCAGATGGTAAGCCATTGCCCTGGAACATTTGCAAAGCCAGGCTCTAAACGGTCACCTTCAAAAATAACTTCGTTTTCTTGAGCTTCAGAATCTAAACTTGGTAATCCTAATGATTTTATAGAACCACCGTTTGCTACTATTATACCACTTCCGTTGTGAAAATGCACGCGGGCACCCGCTTCAATATTGAGGGTTTTATTGCCGGGAACGGCAGCATATCCATATATTACGTATGGTTTTTCGTTTGTAAAAGTGAGTTCGTCGTCTTCTAAAAAGAATCCATCTACTTCTACAGCTTCATCTCCAGAACCTAAAGTAAGAGTTTCGGTAGTACCATCTGCAAATCGCTCTGGATATAGAAAAACGGCGTCTTTTACAAGCGTAACTAAATCTACTTTTTGTTGGTTTCCGCCACTGTCAAAAAGTATCTCGTCTGTATATAAAAAGTCTGTTGGGTTGGTTGGTAGTCCTGTAATATCAAAAGTAGTTTCAATAAAAATAAAGATGCTGTCTTTTGCTAAAACTTGAACATTTTCAAAAACTTTTCCAGGTACTCCATCAACATTTAAACGGTAGTTTGAAGCTTCTCCTTGCGATAATCTAACTGTTGGGATGTTTATATCCTCATCGCTTCTGTTGTAAACTTTTAAATTGTAAGTGCTTGATCCAATGTTTGAAAAAACCGTGTCTAGATAAACCGTGTCTTTTGAAAACTCTAGATTACCAGTGCTAGCTACAGTTTCAAAGTCGTTGCGACAAGAGCTCCATAGTACTAGGCAACACAAAATTGCCAATCCGTATAAATACTTCATTTATGTAAAATTTTGGTAAAAATATAACTTTTTATGAAGCTTATTATTGTATTGTAAAGAAGTTTTCAGCAAGCAGTCTTAATTGAAGTTTCAGCAGGCAGTGATAGTACACGGTTTTATATTAAATGTAAAATGTAAGTGCTACTACTACTGCGTACTGCCACAGTTACTGCCAACTGCTACTTATTTCTCGCGTTTAGCTCTGCGTTCTGCTTTTTTTCGTTCTTTTTCAAGTTTTCTAAATTTAATAGTGTTTTTATAGGCTTGCTTTGCTTTTTCGTACCAGTCTGGGTCTTTAGAAGGCTGAGAGTCTTCCCAAGAAATCCCTCCAACGACAATTAATTCTCCTAATAAATAATCTCCTACCTCTAAACTTACGTCTAAAGTGTTAGAGTGATTAGAAACCGTAACTTCTATAGTTTCAAAGCCTACATAGCTATACACAAGCACATCGCCTGGCTTGGTGGTAATTTCATAATTGCCATCAAAATCTGTTTGAGTCCCTACTGAACTGCCTTTTATAATAACGTTTGCTCCCGGTAGCGGTAAACCCGTATCGTCACTAACCACTCCTTTAACAAGTGTGTTTATTGAGTCTTTAACTATTTGTTTTTCTGGGGTAGCTGCAATTTTGCCAACAAGAATACTATCTGGAAGCGTTTCCGTTTGCAAAACAACATTTACAGTTTTTGATGTATTGCTCAAAACAACTTCTTGAGCTAGATAATTTTCAAATGTAAAATGAAGTCGTTCTTTATCTAAGGTAACAATTCTGTATTCTCCATTTTTGTTGGTCCATTCACGGGTTTGTGTTTCGTTTGAAATAATTTCAACATTTCTTAAAAGGTTTCCGTTTTCATCGGTTACGACGCCTTCAGTTACAATTTGCATTCTTTCTGTAACATTACTAAAACGTCCAATGCCCATAGAAACCATTGTTTTAGATGCTTTTGCATCAGTTGAAGATTTTGGATTGTTAGAAAAAATACTCAGCGGTAACAGCATAGAAGCAGCTAAAGGCGCTAAGCTAAACCCACTTTTACGCTCTAATTTTACAGCTCTGTTTAATTGCGATTTTTTAAGCCTACCACAAGCATTTTTGTTAGCGCTAAGGATTTTTACTAAATCTTCATCTGTTTTTGAAGTAAAGTCGAAAACTTCTTTTGTACATACACTGCAGAATTTCCCCTTTTCGGTAGTAGACATTTTAGCCCAATCTTCTTGGCAAGGCTCTGGAATACGGATAGTGATAGATTTTTTCATAATTGGTTGTTTTATTGATTCAAAGAAATCAATTAACCAACTATAAAAAAACCACCTTTGAGTGAAAAGGTGGTTTGAGTGAGTGAAAGCAATTTTCGATTCTCTATAACAATCGGAATTGCTGTTTTTTTGGATTCTTTAAGTTTGTTTTACTTCTGAAGTATTTCAATTTTAAAAAGCTTGTCCCAGTTTTTCCCTGTAATGTAGAGGATATTAGGCTCGCCTTTGTAGGCTATACCGTTAAGCACATCGAGTTTAGGGTGCTGGCTTACTTTGTCTTTTAGGTCTGTTAAGTCTATAACACCTTCTACGGCTCCGTTTTTAGGGTCTATAATAGCTATTGAACCTTGTTGGTATACATTGGCAAATATTTTGCCGTCTACCCATTCCAGTTCGTTTACACTGTTTATTTTACTTGTGTTTGTGAAAATTTCGATATAGTCTTTTTCGGCAAGTGTATTTGAGTTTAAGGTCCAAATTCTATCGGTACCGTCACTTTTATAAATATTGTTTTCGGCATCGTGGCACAATCCCCAGCCTTCACGACTTTTGCCATATACAAAGGTTCCCGTTTGTTCAAGGGTTTCTAGATTATAGATAAATCCTGTGTTTTCTCGCCAAGTAAGTTGGTAAATTTTGTTGTTGAGTACGGTAAGACCTTCTCCAAAATATTGATTGGCAAGACTTACTTTCTGTAATACCTCTCCTGTTTTATAATCTGTTTTGCGAAGTGTAGACTCTTTGTATTGCCCCGTGCTTTCGTATAGGGTGTCGTTTTCAAATTCTAATCCTTGGGTGTAAGCGTTAATGTCGTGAGGATAGGTTTCTAATATTTTATAGGTGTAGAGCTTCGGTTTTATAGCAGAAAGGATAGTAATCTTTTGAGTAGCTTCATACACATCGCCATCGTTATAAACTTCAGCTTTTAATATTTTTTCACCTAGTTTTTTCCCCTTAAGCGCTATTGTATTACCAGATATTTGAATTCTGTCTGTGTTTAAAAAGTAAGCAACAGAGTCTGTTTCAATATTCTTTTTGTTATTCAGTGTAACTTCTAACACATCATTAGGTGTGTAGGTGTTCTTTTTGTTTTTAATTTCTAGGGAAAATGCATCTTTTTTGTATTCAGAAGTATTTCCGCAGTTAGCTAAAAAAAGCAGTAAGAGTGTAGGGATTAAAAGGTTATATATTTTCATTGCGAATTAATATTTTTCTGCAAGGTATTTATTAAAATTGAAATGTAAAAATACTTGTAAAAACTTCAAAAAGCCTTATCTTTGCAGCGGCAAGTCCTACACAACCAGCTCCTGTTGAATCCTCCAGGGCGGGAACGCAGCAAAGGTAAATGGTCGTAGCGGTGTGATGT
>JBLXDA010000025.1:0-41978 GCA_048264505.1 Aequorivita sp. | reverse complement strand
GAAAACGAAAAAATGAATTTTGTGAAGAAATTTTCTTGAAAATCAGCTTTAGAATATAAACTGGTGAAGCTGGGTTATGGCCTAAAGCAATTTTGATAAAATAAAAAAACCTGTAAACGCACTGTTTACAGGTTTTAGCGGAGAAAGAGGAACTATCTTTAAATAATTAAGTTATTGAAAATCAAATAATTAAAATAATATATTTCTAATTACGCACCGAATAACGCACCTGATTTATAATTCATTATATTTAAGTAAAGCTGTAACGAGTTTTTTTATTTGGAATTTCAATTTTAAAAGTTTTAAGTGACAAATCGGACTAATCCAATTGAAATTATAACTATTAATCCAGCTATAATAAACGGATAGTAAAAACTATCTGCAATCAGCCAAGTACCTACAACAGGACCTAAAATCTGACCTACGCTACCTGTTGAGCTTTGTATGGATATATTTCTACCTGTATTTTCTTTAGATGTCAATGATACTGCTGATAACAAGTTTGGCGTTACCAAAGCACCACCAGCAGCAAACATAATGATTAATCCATATACCAAGAATTCACTTGTAAAAAAAGGAAAAGCAATCAAGGATACTCCGGCTATTAGGAACCCAATGGCAATTTGCTTTTTAGGAGATAAAAACTTCTCACCATAACTAGCAAATACAGGCTGTAAAACGGCCATCACAGAACCACATAGCATAAAACCTAAACCCAACTGTTTGCTGTTAAACCCTAATTCATCTTTTCCATAGATTGAAAAAACAGTTTCAAACAAGGTCACAACAAATTGGGCTACAAAGGATAGTATGAGTAATACAATAAAATATTTGGTAAATGTGAATCGCAAGCTCACTTTTTGTGTCGTTAACCTATGTACACGAGCGGTGTTTTTTAGCCATTTCATCACAACGAATAACACAATCAATCCTAATAGGGCAACGAATAAAAAGGGCACTGAAAATCGGTCTAAATGTAGCAGACCTATAGAATATTTTATATGAATATCAGTTTGGGATAGAAAGCCACCAATGACAGGGCCAAAAATAACCCCAGAGCTAATGGCAACGCCTGACCAGGCCATTATTTTTGTTCTCCGTTTTTCAGAAGTAATGTCGCTTAAATATGCGTTGCTAACTGGAATAACTGCTGATGTGAAAATACCACCAAAAATTCGAGCAACATAAAGCATTGTTAGAGATGTGGTAAGACCAGTGAGCAATTGCATAATTACAAAACCGATTAGTCCACAAATGATTATAGGTTTTCGACCATATTTGTCTGAAAGCTTTCCCCAAACCACTACGAATAGTAACTGAAAAAATGGATAGATGCTCGTAAGCAATCCAATATGGAAGTTGATAAGGTCGGTGTCGAGATTGCCCTTTATTGCTAGCCTTTCGGTATAGTAAGGAAGGGTTGGCAATAATATACCATAGCCCAACATCACTACAAATAAACTCAACAGAATTAAAAATACCCTGTTGAGTTTTTCTTTTCTTTCCATTTATTTTTTACCGATTTTTCGCTTTAATAATTGCGCATTAATGGCCACTATAATTGTACTCAAACTCATAAATACAGCTCCTACCGCAGGTCCTAAAACAAATCCTGAAGAATACAGAACTCCAGCGGCTAATGGTATTGCAACAACGTTATAACCCGTTGCCCATATTAAGTTCTGAATCATTTTATTGTAGGTAGCCTTTCCAAATAAAATTAAGTTCGCAATATCCTGTGGATTACTGTTTACCAAAATAATGTCTGCTGTTTCTGCTGCCACATCGGTTCCCGAACCTACGGCAATACCCACGTTTGCTTGTGCCAAAGCAGGTGCATCATTAACGCCATCTCCCGTCATAGCCACAAATTCTCCTTTACCTTGCAATTCTTTTACGATTTCCACTTTTTGGTGTGGCAATACTTCGGCATAATATCCATCCAATCCAAGTTTATCGCTTACGGCTTTGGCGGTTTTTTCGTTATCGCCAGTTGCCATCAAGACTTTTATGTTGTTTTCTTTAAAGACCCTTATGGCTTCGGCAGATTCAGGTCTTATTTCATCAGCAAGAGCAATGTATCCTGCTAAAGCACCTTCAATTAATACAAATACAACCGTTTCAGCGGCGTCACTATAAGCATCTTCAGGAATGGTAATTTTTTCATCCCTTAAATAGCCCGGACTCACTACTTTCACCTGCTTGCCTTCTACGTTTGCCTCTACACCTTTACCTGTAATCGCATTAAAGTTTTCAGGATTGGGAATAGCAACCTTGTCTTCTTTCACTTTTTTAATAATTCCCACGGCAATAGGATGTTCCGAGCTTTGTTCCAAGGCACTTGCAAGTCTTAATACTTCATCTGAAGAATATTTTTTATCTACCGATTCAATTCGGGTAACGCCAAAATCCCCTTTAGTCAATGTTCCTGTTTTGTCAAAGAGCAGAGTGGATATTTTGCGTGATTCCTCAAATGCGGTTCTATTACGAATCAATAGCCCATTTTGAGCAGATACTGCGGTAGAAATCGCAACTACAAGTGGAATGGCAAGGCCAAGTGCGTGTGGACAAGCGATGACCATAACGGTAACCATTCTTTCTAATGCATAAACGAAAGGGAACCCTAGAATTAACCAAACTGCCAACGTACCAAATCCTATAGACAAGGCAATATAAGTCAACCACTTTGCTGCTCTATCCGATAGATTTTGCATTTTGGACTTGGTCTTTTGTGCTTCCTCAACCATTGTGATAACCTTGTTGAGATAACTGTCTTTTCCTGTATGTACCACTTTTACCTTTATGCTGCCATTGCCGTTTACAGAACCTCCAATTACTTTATCCTTTTCTTCTTTTTTTACTGGTTTTGATTCTCCAGTTAACATAGATTCGTTCAGATAACTAGACCCTTCGATTATGATACCATCGGCAGGAACTTTCTCGCCGGGCTTTACCAATATCACATCATCTTTCAATAATTCTTCCAGTGAAATATCTTCAATTGTATCTCCTTTTACCCTGTGAGCTTCGGCAGGCATCATACTTACTAGAAGCTGTAAGGCTTTTGAGGCACCCAAGACACTTTTCATTTCTATCCAATGACCCACAAGCATAATAGCGATTAGAGTTGCCAGTTCCCAGAAAAAATCGACACCCTGCAATCCGAAGACTGTTGCGGAACTATAAAAATAGGCCACACTAATGGCCATTGCTATTAAGGTCATCATTCCTGGTGCACCTTTTTTTACTTCAGACCAAAATCCTGTTAAAAATGGCCAACCACCGTAAAAATAAACTACGGATGAAAGTGCAAAAAGGATATATTGGTTTCCGGGAAGCAAAAACTCATATCCAAAAAAGTCCTGAATCATCGGCGAGAAGAACAGTATGGGAATAGTAAGTACAAGGGTTACCCAAAACCGTTTCCTAAAATCGGCAATCATCATCTTATGATGGTCGTGGCCTGCCATACCCATTGGTATGCTTCCGTGGTCGTGTTTCATCTTTGAATGGTCCATTTTACTGTGGTCCATCTTGCTATGGTCGTCCGATTTTGGGTCTTCCATTTTTGAGTGGTCCATCTTTGAGTGGTCCATTTTTGAATGGTCGATGTTATCTTCATTCATTTTAGAATGGTCCATCTTCGAATGGTCCATTTTTTTGTCCTTGTGATTTTTGTTATTGTCCATATAGTTCTATTTAAGTGTTATCGTAATTTTTTCCGCATTGCTTCTGAAATGTTTTCGGCATATACGCCGTAGGCATCCACCAAAAGACCCTTTATTCCATTTTTGGATGAAATGGCGTATAAAATGCTATTATCATCGGTACTGCTCATACCTTCAAAACGATAGGTTTTATCTACTTTGAAATCCTCTGGATGAATCTCAATTTCCAGTGAAGCACATTCCAGGCATTCAGGTTTTAAGTTAAAATCATAAGGATATTCACTTGCCTGTAAATCGTTAATAGCTTCTGATAGTGTATCGTAATTTTTCATTTGTTTTTATTTATAAGTCATTGTGAAATAACTGTTATCTTCTTCGGTAAATTTCTGAAAGGTCAATAAACCGTTTCCATTTAATTTTTCGTAAACATTATAATCGAGTTGCTTAATGCGAATTCCCAAAGCATAGGCCTTAATGTTGATTTTTGAATTAATTTTTTTTTTGTTACTATCTAATTTTCGGTCGTAAATCTTTATCGTGCTTTTTGAACCGAAAAAATTTAATAAGCCCGAATCAAAACTCATTTCAAGTTCTATATCTTCCAAGTTTTCCAAGTCATACAACTCTTTAAAATTTGCAGAAATGGTATTGATTTCGGTTTCTTTTGATTTTGGGTTTGAAAACGGAAACGCCATTACCATTACACTGGCTTCATCTGGCTTACATCGATAGGTCGTTGTATATTTATCGGTGGATTTTTTGTCTATGTCAAATAATTCTGTGATTACCTCAATTTCAAAATATCCATTTTTCTCCATTGTTTTACCAGCTTCAAAAGTTTGTTTGTTGAGAAAAGCACCTTTTTCATCAAAATTCTCCCGAATGACAAATCTTCCTGAAATCTGCCCAATGAGCATTTCAGTTTGTCCATTCATTGTAATATTGAATAAGATGAATAGTAATATGAAGCCTTTTTTTCTCATATATGATGCATTAATTTCGTAACTTCTTTTGCCATTATATCGCTTAAATCAATACCATTTGAAGGATGCGGGATGGTATTGCAAGTCACTATTTTTTCCACCCCGGAATCCAATAAATCTTGATAGGCATTTCCTGAAAAAACTGCGTGAATACTCACACATATAGGTGGTTTCATTCCTGCTTTTTTCAAATGTTGTACGGTTTCAATCATCGTTCGAGCGGTCGAGATAATATCATCCACTAAAATAGGTGTGGCATTCTTGTATTTTTCCACATCTGGGACAGAAACCTCCACATCACGGTCGCCGTGACGCACTTTTTGCAATACCGTAAATGGTGCTCCTGCTTTTTTAGCAACTTCGGAAACCCATTGTTCACTTTCAGAATCTGGACCTATAAGTACAGGGTTTTCTATGTTTTCTTTTATCCAATCTGAAATAGCATCGGCAGCGTGAATGACCTTATTTGGGATTTTATATACTTCGCCCAAGGAGCTAATTCTATGTAAGTGCGGGTCAACAGTGGTAATGCTATCGGCAAAACCTGAAATCAGTTTTCCGAAGAAACCAGAAGTAACACCTTCGCCTACATTGAATATTTTGTCCTGACGCATATATGCGAGATATGGTGCGACTAAACAGGTGCACATTGCTCCCAATGATTTGGCTGTGTGGCTTAAAAAATAAAGGGGCAATAGTTTTTCGTCTGGTTCGTGCAATGTGCATACCAGTACCACACATTTGTCTTTAACATCAGATAATATACGTGTGTACGATTCCCCATCTGGAAACTTGCGTAAGGTTGCTTTTCCTATTTCTGCATCCATCTTTTTTGCCAAAAGGGCTGTGAGTTCCTCATTTCCGGGAAGGCTGAATAATATTGTTTTCATAGTTTTAAATTATGGTTATGATGTTGTCGTGGTTATTTTTATATTCCAAAGCATAGTTAAGTTCGCCTTGAGATTCTGCATATATTGTATATAACAATTGGTCTATTTCAATTTTTTTGTCTAAATGGACATTTAAAAGAATCCCTGCCGACTTTGAGTTTGGTGCCCCTGAAAGCTTGGCGAGTTTTGCAATCTTTCGGTTATCAATTCTCTTTAAAACTCCTGACTTTTCGGCTTTAATTTCGATTTTATAAGGTGCTAAAACAGGTTTTGAAAAGCGACCTTGTGCTTTGCAAATGGCCACAAATTTTTCATAAGCTTTTCCAGATTTGAGAAGTTGATTTGCGGTTACTAATCCTTTCCCTTTTTTTACTTTCCCAGAAAGCTCTAAAAGTTCAGCAGCTAAAATCAATGCCCTTTCTTTTAGGTCTTTGGGTGCATCTGCTTCATTTTTTAACACTTTTAATATATCGATGGCTTCTAAAGCAGGACCAATACCTCTTCCGACAGGCTGTGTACCATCTGTTATAACAACTTTTACATTCAGCCCAACAGCCGTTCCAACGGTTTGCATATGGTTTTTTAGTTTTTGAGCCATTTCTGTACTACGTACCTTGGCGGTTTCTCCCACGGGAATATCAATGACGACGTGCGTTGAGCCTGCAGCAGCTTTTTTTGAAAGTACCGAAGCGATTAGCTGGCCTTCGCTGTCAATATCCAAGGCTTTTTCAATTTTTATAAGAATATCGTCCGCAGGACTCAATTGCGCTGTACCGCCCCAAACAATGCAGCCTCCTTCTTTTTCAACCACGGTTTTTATTTCTTCTAATGAAAGGGTAACATTGGTTATTACTTCCATAGTATCAGCTGTGCCTGCTGGCGAAGTGATAGCTCTCGATGATGTTTTTGGCATCGTAAGCCCGTAAGCAGCCACAATGGCAACCACTAATGGTGTGGTTCTATTGCCAGGTAATCCGCCAATGCAATGCTTATCGACTACGATTTCTTTGTTCCAATCCAACTGCTTTCCCGAAGCTATCATAGCTTTAGTAAGGTCGGATATCTCATCAATATCCAATCGGTCACCTGCACAGGCCGTAATAAATGCTGAAAGGTGGATGTTTGAATAGTCGCCTTCAACAATATCAGTTATGATTTCATTGAATGCTGAATAGTCCAGTTTTTGATTATAGATTTTCGCTCTGACGTGGCTTAACGATTCAATAGGTTCCAAATGTGAAACGTACAAGGTATCATTTTCTGAAACATTCAGTTTTTTCGCGGCAGCATCTGATAGCCCTATTTCATCTGGTAGCAGAATATCCGAATTTAAAACATTAAGACTTGCTACAATTGATGTAGTTGAATTGGATATCCTAATTCGGGTAAGTGCCTCAAACCCTTCGGAAACACAGACGTGGCAATCTTCACGCATATACACTACATTCTCGTTTTGTGTATAGATTCCGAGATGCTTATATTTTAATATGTTTGAGTGTTGTTCCATAATTTTTAATTTTTCCAAAAGCTATTCTATTTCTTCAATGTTGTAGAGTTGCGGGATTTCCGCATCCCACCCATAGGTTTCCTTTATTCCTTTTTGAAGAGCTTCCGCACCTTCTTTTTCTCCGTGCACAATAAAAATTCGGGCTGGTTTATTTTTTATTTTGCTCATCCAATCTATAAGTTCAGCGTGGTCTGCGTGTGCCGAAAGACCTTGGATTTCGGCTACTTCCATTTGAAAGGATACCGTTTTTCCATACACTTTTAATTCTTTTTCGCCTTCCAATAATTTTCTGCCACGAGTGCCTTCAGCTTGATAGCCTACAAAAAGCAAGGTGTTATTTGGGTTTTGCGCTTGGGTTTCGAGATAGTTGAGCATTCTTCCACCTGTAAGCATTCCACTTCCAGCAATCACGATTTTTGGTTTGTTGTCTGTTCTTAATTCCATTGTTTCACGATAACTGCTTACGACCGTAAAGTGAGAACACATTTCATCACATTCATTGTCCTCCAGTCTGTGCCAATCACGAGTTCTATGAAACAATTCCAATACGTTGGCACCCATCGGACTGTCCATAATCATTTGAACTTTTGGAATTTTCTTTTCTTTCAATAATTTCCAAAAGATGAGCATCATTAGCTGGGCACGTTCTACCGAAAAGCTTGGGACAAATAGACTGCCCCCTCTATTAATGGTGTCGTTGACCAATTTTTCAATTTGCGGAAGTGCTTCCACTTCGTCAGGATGAAGCCTTCCACCATAAGTAGATTCTATAAAAAGTACATCCACTTTTTTTGGTTTTAGGGGTGGATAGAGCAATAAATCATTGGTTCTACCAATGTCTCCTGAAAAGACAAAACGTTTTCCGTGCACATCCAACTCAATATAGGTTGCACCCAGAATATGTCCGTTGTATTGGAAGCGAGCTCTAATACCGTCAAATAATGGAATCCATTGTGATTGTGGAATTCCTTTAAAGTGCGGAATGGCTTTTTCCACATCCTTTAAATCGTAAAGTGGTTCCGCAGGACTGTGTTTTGAATAGCCTTCCTTATTGGCACGTTCAGCTTCTTGCTCCTGTATTTTTCCGCTATCGTTCAAAATAATTTTAGCAATATCCAACGTGGGATTGGTGCCATAGATAGGTCCATTAAATCCTTGTTTTACCAATCGCGGTAGATAACCAGTATGGTCTAAATGACCGTGGGTAAGCAATACCATATCAATTTCTGAAACTTCCACGGGTGGATATTCCCAGTTTTTAAGGCGTAATTCCTTTAACCCTTGAAAAAGTCCGCAGTCTATCAATATTTTTTTTTCTCCTGTGTCCACTAAATATTTTGAGCCTGTAACTGTACCTGCTGCTCCCAAAAAGTGAATGTTAATTTTATTATTTTTCATTTTTATGTTATTTATTAATTTCCACCACAACAGGAAGGCGTATTTCCTTTTTCTTGATTTGATTTGCTCAATTCCGCTATTTCGTTATATAGATTCCGGGAATCCTCTTTTATTACGAGTGCCAACTTCTTTACGGATTTAGGCTCGAAGTTTACCATACCCAATAATATTTCAAGGGCTTCCTCAAGTAGCTTTGGGTCATCTTCCAATGCTTGGTAAAATGGCTCTAGGTCAATTTTTTTCTGTTCTTGCAGTTCATCTGTTTTCATCTGTTTAAATTTTATTGTTTTTTATCGGTCAGATGTAATTCGCCATTAAAAATCTCGGTTGTTATCAAGAATCGATATGGCTCATTTCATAATTTTTGCTTTAAGATTGTTGAACTTTTATATTATTAATTCTCAAGAGCTTTTACATAGTGCTTCTGAATCTTCTAAAATCTTTTTGTGTCTTTTTTTATCAATTCCTATCTTTTCCAATAACACAGGTTTTTCGTGAAGCTCCTTGCAGAGCACGATACCTTCATCTAATAACTTTGTTTTTTCAGCTTTGGTTAGGGTAGTTAATGCGGTTAAAGGGTGCAGTCCCAACTTATCTATTCTGTCTTTTAAACCGTCACCAATTGGATAATCCCAACTTGTCAATAGTAGCTCTACGCATTTACCATATTGCACCGCATCACTTGTAAATCGTGTATTGGTGTACACGCCTCCTTTATGAAGCTTGGTTTCGTGACCTTTTTGACGTTCCCATTGTTTTTCAACATCTAAAAATCTTGAGTGGATATATAAGGGAATTTTCACGTTGCAAAACCTACCTTGGTCACTGTGGTATTTACATTCAATCATATAATGGGTATTGTCTTTTTGGGCTATCACATCCACTTCGTGCTGAACGCAATTGCCTTGAACTATGACACCAACCTGTGTTGAAAATCCTTCGTGCGCCAATAGTTTACCTACCAACTTCTCAAATGGGAAGCCAGAAGGACCTAATTCCATCAGGGCTTTTTTGAGTTTGTATTTTGAAGCACTTACTCTCGACTTACCTTTTAGCATTTTAAATGCCATTTGATAGATTTTTTTTGTGGTAATACCATCGTATAATTGGTCTTGAACTTGTGCTACTATTTGCTCAATCAATTTTTCACTTGCTTGGGAACGTCTTAAGGAATTAATAAGCTTATCCACATCAAAGGCTACCACATCGCCCGAATATTTTACTATGTTGATTGGATGTTTCATTTTTTTATATGTATTGTCATTACTGGTAGAGCAGAATGATTGGTTATGCCCTCGGCAATGCTTTTTGAAAAAAGATTCAAAAATCCTGTCTTTCCGTGTGTGCTCATCGCAATCAAATCTGCTGATTGGTGATTTAAAAATGTATTGATGCCTGCTTCCACTGAAGGTTCGTTGTAAACACTCATTGAATATTTGCTGAAATCAGGGAATTTTTGAAGAAATTCCTTAACAGGGTTCAGCCCAAGTTCTATACTATTAAAATCCGTTTCTGTATTTATGCGTAACAAATGAATTTTTGAGTCACATTTTTCTGCAATGGACAGCACTTCCTTGAACGGTATGCTCACGTCTTCCTTAAAATCTGAAAGGAATACGATGTCCTTAAAAGGAAACGTTACTTCATCCTCTTTTACCACAATAATTGGCGCATTTGCCTTTCTTACAATTTTTTCAACATTACTGCCCGTTATCTCCCTTACACGGCCTTTGGTACCGCTACTTCCTGTAATGATGAAATCGTGGTGAAAGTGACCGGAATGTTCTAAAATATCTTTTTGTCCTGAATCAAATTGTAGAAAAGTTCGACATTTAAGACCTTCGTGTTCTGCCTCTTTTTCCAACGCACGCAATTTGGCTTTGGCAATACCAATTTGCTTTACAGTTTCGGGATAGCGCTTTTCTTTGAGTTTACTCAACTTTACCCAGTCTACGGGTGTGGTCATTAGATGCAAAAAGTGTATTTCTGCATTGTATAGTTTGGCCATTTTAATGCCTAAATAGGCTGCCTTTGTGCAGTTTTCAGAGAAATCGGTGGGTACAAGTATGTTTTTCATTTTTTTATGTTTTAATTATTTGGTTTCCATTTAAAATCACAGACAATTGCTCCTCCTGCAATGCTGTTGGTACGTTCTAACTTGGCATTCCACATATTGGCCAAAGGGAAGTCCAGTGCACACCAGGTTTTTACACAGAATTCTGAAAGCCCTTTGGTTTCAAAATATTCGGCAACAGGACATTTAGTACAATTAAAACAAACAGAATCATCTGCTTGTGGAATATTTTTCCATTTATAGGAAGGGCTGTTAAAGGGGAACGCCCTAAAAAGTTCTGTGGCATATGCCAGCCTTTTTGAATTATTTCGATATTTTAACCTTGTTAAGTTCCAAGAAAACTTCCCCATAATTTTGTAAACCTTCCAGGCTATGTCATAAAAATATTGAGTGGTTTGGGTGTCACTTGCACCTCTTTTAATAAGCTCATTATAAAAAGCGGTGGACATACCAGCGAGATGAACCATAACCGTACCTCCAAAAGTGGGTTGTTTTTCAATATCTCTTCGCAGTACTATATAGCGCGACCAATATCCTTTAAGGATATCTTCTATTTCATTCTTCTTGAATTCAGAAGACAGTATTTTTTTGGCTGCCTTTGCAGCCTTTGTTTTGAACCAGAATAAAATAATTTGTAACATAACTTTTGATTTTAATACATTTAATCTGATACTCTAATTTCATTTGTAGAAACAATTTCTTTATCAAAGCAATCTAAATTATATATGGTGGTTTCAGCAATATTGGTCAATGCTGTTTCCGTTAAAAAGGCTTGATGACTTGTTATTAATACATTGTTAAAGGTCATTAATCGAGCAATCACATCGTCTTGCAAAATGTCATCAGAATGGTCTTCAAAAAACAATCCTTCTTCCTCTTCATAGACATCCAATCCTAAATACCCTATTTTTTTCGTCTTAAGACCTTGTATGACCGCTTTGGTATCCACCAAACCACCACGACTTGTGTTGATGAGCATTACACCGGGTTTCATAAGTGCGATATGTTTTGCATCAATCAAATGTTTTGTGTTTGGTGTTAAAGGTATATGCAGACTTATGATATCTGCCCGTTCGCAGAGTGTTTTGCAATCAGTGTAATTGACGTTATATGTATTGACAAGACTTTTATCGATAGTCATATCGTGGGCCAGAATTTTGCAGCCAAAACCGTGAAGTATTTTTACCAATACAGCACCTATTTTTCCTGTTCCTATGACACCGACAGTTTTTCCGTTTAGGTCGAAACCCGTAAGTCCGTTTAATGAGAAGTTGTGTTCGCGCACCCTGTTGTTTGCCTTAATCAGTTTACGGTTTAATGCAAGTATCAAAGCCATTGTGTGTTCTGCAATGGCATAAGGTGAATAGGCAGGAACACGGGCTACCTTCATATCCAATTCAGCTACTTTTACTAAATCAACGTGATTGAAACCTGCAGAACGCAGAGCAATATTTTTTACGCCTAACGTGCTTAATTTTTCAAGAACTTTTGCCGAAGCATCATCACCTGTAAAGAGACTTACCGTTTTGGAACCTGTTGCGAGAATAGCTGTTTCTTCCGTCAAACGACTCTCAAGCAGTTTTAATTGATGCTTGCCATCATTCGCTTTTAACAGATAGGGTTCTTCAAACTTATGTGTGCTAAATATGGTTGTTTTCATTTCACTTTTTTTAATTTCCTAACTGTATTAAAATATATGTTATGCCCACTATGACAACAGTTCCAAAAATCATCAGTACAAGTTTTCCGGTTTTTTTAGAACCTTTAAAGTAGGTTATGCCCAACTTTACAATCATATTGCTTATGGTTGCTGTTATGATGACATTTGTTGCCAGTGCAAGTTTTTCTTCCAAAGACCCAAATTTTGCCATACTGATAGTAATGGCATCTGTATCTGCCAATCCTGCAATTAGGGCTGAATAGTACAAACCGCTTTCGCCAAAAAATTGATTTCCATAAAAAACCGCAAACAGGATGACCACATAAATACCACCAAACCCAAGGGCGTTCCAAATATTGAGTGGATTACCAAGATTGATGTCTGTCTTTGGGACATCTGTATTCTTTTTGATGAATAAAAGCGCACTTATTAGGCAGATAAGGGTAAGAATAGTAAATGGGACGACTAAATAAGAAAGTATAGCACTATTGAAAATATATGCCAGAATCGCAAGTCTGGGAAACATTATGGCAGAAGCTATAATGATACCAGCGGCATATTCTTTTGAAAGTTCTGGCGATTCCTTACTTCGGGAAGCATATATCCAAGCTACAGCGGTACTTGAAATCAATCCGCCCAAAATTGCCGTGAGCAGAATACCACGTTGAGAACCTACATATTTTACAAGAAAGTAGCCGATGAAATTTAAGAAGGAAACAATAACAACAATAGAGCCGATTTCAAAAGGATTTAACAAACCTTCTGGTCCATAATTTTCTTTGGGAAGGAATGGTAATATCAACAACGCTATGATAGAAAATTTAATAAAAGCAAAAAGCTCTGCTGAAGTAATATTCTTTATGAAAGAACGAAAGGTAGTTTTAAGCGACAATAAAGTAACGACCACTACTGCGGTGGCAACTGCTTCCTTGTGCAAATGATTGGCAACCATAACACCCAAAATCAACGTAGCAAATAATGCCATATTAGTGGTTATCCCTGTCATTACGTGTTTTTGTACCATAGACAGATGGCTCAAGGACAAAAACAAAAGAAATGCTCCTGCAATGATAATGACCAACCAAGGTGTATAAGCTGTGGAAAGGTTGCCTAATATAAAACCAATAATGGCGACAATCGGGAAGGTTCTTATGCCTGCAAAACCTTGTTCTTCCTTCAGTTTATCATATTCACGTTCCAGTCCTAGAATAAGGCCAATGCCTAGACTTATGAGTAATCCGAGGATAAATGGGTTGATATTTTTAAAGGCTTCAATCATTTCTTACTTTCCAAATAGTTCTAAAAGTTCATATAATTCATTATTTACTTGATGTTGCTTAACCACCTCTTTAAAAGAGGTTAGATGCAATTGATTATTTAAGATTCCTACCATTACATTTTTTTTGCCTTGTAAAATTGTTTTTACAGCTGCCACTCCAAGTCTAATGCCCAACATTCTATCTAAAGCAGAAGGATTTCCACCTCGTTGCACGTGCCCAAGCTTGGTAATACGTAAATCGACATTGGGTTTGACTTCCTTTATTTTTGATGAAACAAGTTCGGCTCCTATTTCATCCCCTTCAGAAACCACGACAAGAAAAGCATCTTCGCTATCGTAATTTTTAACCTTATCCAATAGATAAATAAAGTCCTTTCCACTCTCGGGAATAAGTATGGAATCGGCACCTACCATTAACCCGGAATGAATAGCAATGTAGCCTGAATCCCTTCCCATTACTTCAACAATAAATACACGGTTGTGGGATTCGGCAGTATCTTTTATTTTATCAATATTTTCAATGGCAGTGTTTACAGCCGAATCAAAACCAAGGGTATAATCTGTACCCGAAATATCGTTATCTATAGTCCCAGGAATGCCTATAAACGGAATGTCGCATATTTCTGAAAAAGCTAATAGACCTTTAAAAGTACCATCACCACCAATAGCAATTAAAGCATCTATGTTATTTGTTTTTAAAGTTTGCAATGCTTTTTTACGACCCTCTAATTCCAGAAATCGTTTGCTTCGTGCTGTTTTTAGAATAGTGCCACCTTTTTGGGTAATTTTTTTTAGTTCGTGAGATTTTAATGGTATCAAATCACCATCTATCAAACCTTCATACCCTTTTAAAAAACCACTTACTTTAATATCATTCACTTCCGCAGATTTTGCAATAGCATACAATGCAGCGTTCATTCCAGGGCTGTCGCCTCCAGAGGTAAATACACCTATATGTTTGATTTTATTAGTATTCATTTAATATTGTTTTTTGTGATTTTTTATCTGAAACCGAAAAATCTTGGACGGTCTTCCATACAAATTCTGCTTCTTTTAGAAAGAACTGATGGTCTCCTTCAGATGAAGTAATTATTTGTGCGTTTTTAAATTCCCTCGATAATTTTAAGGCATTTTCTAAAGGTGCAGTTGTATCTTTTTCTCCGTGAATAAAAAGCACGTCTTTATCCTTAATTTTCCTTGCCATCGCATATAAATTTGTTTTTAAAATGACTTCTGTAAGCGAATAATAATAACTCTGCCAATGATGTTTTTTTGCGTCTTCATAAACTTCGTCAGTAAGATTATCGGGTTTGAAAGCACGCGACATAAAAATGGGATGTATCATACAGATGTATTTCGAGAATTTGCTTGTTGAAATCCTATCCACAAAGGAATGTGTGGACATAACTTTCTTAAACTCATCTGCATCCTTGTAAACAGGTATGCTAATAAAAACGCCTGATTTGAACCAATGACGATGTTTTTCTAAAAGGGCTAATGAAATTATCGCTCCCATAGAATGTCCACCTATTAAAGTTTTTCCATCATTGAATCCTTCCTTGTTTAAAACCAATTCAACGGCTTGCATTTGTATTGAAAGAGAATAATTGCTTCTTGGTTTTGGCGAATCACCAAAACCAAGAAGGTCTATTAAAAGTAAAGAATGTGTTTTTGAAATGCTTTCTACATTGCGCTTCCAATAATTCAATGACCCAGTCAATCCGTGTAGCAAAACAAGTTTGGTTTCACCTGAACCCATTATTTCATATTTCAATAGAGTTTTGTTGGCATCATAGGCTGGTTGCCTAACAATCTTATAATGCTGATATCCTGCTATAGCGATAACTGGAAGAATTAAGAATATGGATGTGAATATTAATGTCATTATTAAAATATGAATCAATTTTTAAATTTATTCCATTTGTTAACTATGCAATATTGATAGTATCATCCAAATAGACATTCTGCACGGCTTTGATTAACGCAACTCCTTCACCAAAAGGTTTTTGAAATGCTTTCCGCCCCATTATCAAACCAGAACCTCCCGCTCTTTTATTGATGACGGCTGTCGTAACTGCTTCAACCAAATCTGACTCACCTTTTGAGCCACCACCTGAATTTATCAAACCTATTTTTCCCATATAGCAATTGGCTACTTGCAATCTGCATAGGTCAATAGGATGGTCTGTTGTAAGTGTTTCATACATTTTATCATCATATTTACCAAAACCTATCTCTTTGAAACCAAAGTTGTTTGTAGGTAATTTTTGCTTAATAATATCTGCCTGAATGGTTACTCCTAAATGATTGGCTTGTCCCGTAACATCGGCAGCTGCGTGGTAATCTTCTTTTTCGGTTTTAAAAGCTTCATTGCGCAGATAGCACCATAAAATGGTAGCCATTCCCAAATTATGGGCTTCTTCAAAAGCTTCAGCTATTTCTTTTAGCTGTCTGTTACTTTCCTCTGAACCAAAATAGATAGTTGCACCCACGGCAATTGCTCCCATATCCCAAGCCGATTTTACCTTGCCAAAGAGCGTTTGGTCATATTTATTGGGATAGGTAAGAAGTTCATTGTGGTTGATTTTTACAATGAATGGTATTTTGTGCGCGTATTTTCGAGCGTTCAGCCCTAAAACACCAAAGGTGGACGCTACACCATTACAACCAGCCTCAATGGCAAGTTTTATTATATTCTCTGGGTCAAAATAATCCGGATTTTTATAGAATGAAAAAGCTGCGCTATGCTCGATGCCTTGGTCTACAGGAAGGATACTCAAGTAGCCTGTTCCCCCAAGATTTCCGTGGTTGTACAATTGTGCTAGGCTTCGCAATACTTGTGGATTTCTGTTACTATTTAGAAATACTTTTTCAAGACTGTTCTTGCTTGGGGTTAGAAGTTCATCCTTCGTGATTTTTTCACAAACGTGTTCCAAATAGAAAGATGACTTCTTTCCTAATAGTTCTATGATATTTTTTTCAGTTTTCATTTTAAGTTGAATTAATGGATTCCTAAACTATCATTGGTTTTGGCAATGGATTTTGCTGCATCTACTTCAATTCCCGTAAGTGCCCTAATGGCATCAATAGATTCAGGGATTACAATAGCTTGGTTATCGACCACGTAGGCGTAAAAAAGCTCGTCTCCAACAACCTTCAGCATATCTTCCCAAAGCGCAACTTCATACATATCGCCCCAAGGTCTTCCCATATCCAAAAACATTTCCTTAATAGTGTTGTTAGAAACCAAGCCTTGTTCATAGCGTATCAGCTTAATTCTGCTGGATGTTTTAAAGGCATTAAGCACTTCTTCTTTCGTGGCTTGCTTCTTTAACTTCACGTTCCAATAGTGCATATGGCTCAATGTCTCTGGAACTTTTACTGCGGATGTGATAACATCGAGTTCGGGGTCGACACTTTTGGCATCAGGACCTTGATGGCTCGGAATATCTTTTTCTGGAACCATTGTGTTCATAATTCCGCCCAAATGACTTTCCCAAGGGTCTGTTGCTCTTCTTAAGAGTGTTCCTCTAGCATAATCCAATAAACCAGCTCTTTTTAGAGCGGTCAATGTTCTTAAGATAGAGGTGGTATTGCAGGAAACTACACGTGTTGCATTTAGATTTAACGCAGATTTATAATTGTTTTCTGCACTAAAGGAATGACCCGTGGTCTCGTGCTTTTCCCCTCCCTGTAAGATAAATTTTATCCCAATTTCTTTATAAACTTTCACGTTCTGTGCTGCAATTTTTTTTGGGGTACAGTCCACAACTAAATCTACCTCTTTCAAAAGGTCTTGCATATTTCCTTTGACATCGATGCCAGCATTTGCCATTGTAACAGCTGCTTCTTGAGTGGCTGCATAGATATCGTACTCTTTTCTCACCGCATTTTGAATGCGCCAATCACTAATGATATCACACACACCCGAAAGTTTCATATCATCTTGAAGATTGACGGCATCAGCTACTCTTTTTCCGATGACACCATATCCTATAACTGCTATATTTTTCATATAAATTGAATTTATTAATTATGTTTTGTTTTTGTATTACTTGTTGCTTCCATTCCCATCGGCATATTTCCTTCATCATCTGTATGTGAAATCATAAAAAGGCGTTCCGCAACAATGATTAGAATAATCCCAATTGCCGCTACGATAAGCACCAATGGGTCGTTCAGATATTTTATATAAAGAAATGCTGAAAGCACCGCAACATCCATCACAATGGCTATTAATGGAATGATAGGCAGAAAATCCACTTCTTTTTTTAGGTGGCGAAAAAGTCCCCAATGGATAGCAATATCCATAATGAGGTAAAAAATGGCCCCAATGGAAGCAATCCTTGTTAAATCAAACAACACGGTCAGTAAAATAGCCAGTGAAACCGTGAATATGAGGGCAGGGTTTTTAAGATTCCCCATTCTTTTTAGGGACGGCACTTGCTTCATATTGCTCAACATTGCCAACAAGCGTGAGGCCGAAAACACACTTGCTATAACACCAGAAAAGGTTGCTATAATAGCTATTGCTATGGTAATCCAAGAACCCCATTCCCCAAAAATGGGTTGTGCCGCCGCTGCCAAGGCGTAATCCTTTGCTTCGATTATTTCTGGGATAGTTAAACCTCCAGCAACAGCCAGTGCCAAGGCTACATAAATAATCGTGCAAATAAGAATGGAAATAATAATAGAACGTCCGAGGTTCTTATGTGGTTTTTTAATGTCACCTCCCTGATTTGTAATAGTAGTAAATCCCTTATAGGCAAGGATTGCCAACGCCAATGCAGCAATAAAAGCGAACCCTTGTGGCAACGTTTCCGTATTTCTTGGAATATAATTTCCTGTAATATCTGCAAATCCGGAAGCTATAAGTCCCGCAATGGCGAGCAATGCAATACCTACAACTTTGATAATTGCTGTAAAGGTGGCTGTTGCGCCAATAACTTTGTTTCCTAAAATATTGATGATGTAAGCTGTTACCAATAGCAGAATACCGAGAATGGATGCGTAACCAGCCCAACTTTCTGGGAACAGCCGAAGCGTATATGCTCCAAAAGTGCCCGCCACCAAGCTTTCTGAAACCACCATTGAGACATACATCAACAAAGAAAAGACCCCTGTCGTAGTGCCAGGGCCATAGGATTTGTTCAAGAATTTAACAACGCCTCCAGAAGATGGAAAAGCATTTGAAAACTTCACATAGGAATATGAACTGAAACCAACCACAATGGCACCAGCTATAAAAGCAATCGGAAATAAATCACCTACCAATTCAGCTATTTGTCCCATAAGGACAAATATTCCAGCACCAATCATAACCCCAGTACCGAGAGATATGGAACCTATTAGGGAAAGCTTATTATTTTTAACTGTGGTATCTTTCATTATTATATTATTTCTTCGGATTATTCACAGAAGATTTAGGTTTAAAATTTCTAATAATCAGGCGGTTGCTCTTTTCGTAAGTGAAATAGCTTACCGCCCAATTAAAACCAACCATCAATCTATTTCTAAAACCGCTTATTGACATCAAATGCACAATAGACCATAACAACCAAGCGAAATAACCTGCAAACTTGAATTTACCCAAATCAGCTACTGCTTTTCGTTTACCAACGGTCGCCAACGAACCTTTATCTTTATATTCGAAAGGCTTTACGGCTTCATCATTAATAATTTTCAATAATGAATTACCCAAATATTTCCCTTGTTGAATAGCCGTCTGTGCTACTTGTGGATGCCCTTTTGGCGTTTCATTTGTAATTATAGCCGCTATATCGCCTATGGCAAAAATGTTTTCGTAACCTTCTACCATTAAAAATGAGCCCGTTCTTATACGGTTGCCTTTTACCACGTGTTTTTCATCGATACCTTTTGGGAACTGTCCTTTTACACCTGCTGTCCAGATTAGGTTTTTGGCTAAAATGGTTTTCCCACTTTTGGTTGTGACTATTGACCCGTCATAATCGCTTACCGATTCATTGAATAGTACCTTTACATCCAAGTCCTTCAAATATTTCAGGGTTTTTGTAGAGGCTTTTTCAGACATCGTACTTAACAATTCATCAATGGCCTCAATCAAATAAATGTTCATTATAGAAGAAGGGTACTCTGGATAATCCTTCGGTAGAATGTATTTACAGAATTCTGCCAAAGCTCCTGCCATTTCTACCCCAGCAGGACCACCACCAACGATAACGAAGTTTGTCAGGGCATCCCGTTCATCATCATCACAGGTTATGGCTGCCTGTTCCAGATTTTGCAACATCAGATGGCGGATGTTTAGGGAATCACGAATATCTTTCATCCCCAAGCTGTTTTGCTCAACGTTTTCCATACCAAAGAAATTGGTAGTTGTTCCGGTTGCCAAAACCAAATAATCATATTCAACTGTTCCCTTATCTGTGACAATTATATTTGATGAGGCTTGAATTTCTTCAACTTCTGCCAAACGGAATACCACGTTTTTATATCCATTAAATTGTTTTCTGAAAGGAAAAACAATGCTGTCCGGTTCCAGGGCACTTGTAGCTACTTGATAAAGCAAAGGCTGAAACTGATGGAAATTATTTTTGTCAATAAGGATAACTTGAATTTCTTTGTGTTTCAGTTTTTCTGTCAATGCCAAACCTGCAAACCCACCGCCAATGATAACTACACGAGGTAAGTCTGAATCTGGAAGGCATATTGTATCTGTTACCTTACAAGCAGATTCTTCTGTATTATTATTTGAGTAATTGACGTTCATATTTGGTTTTTATATCGTTGGTGTTGGCCATAGTTACTTTGAGTCCTTGTCTTTTACAATCATTACTGAACATTTGGCGTGTGTTGCTAAATACTGTGAAACAGAACCCAATAAAAGACGTGAAAATGCTCCTTGCCCTTGAGAGCCAACTACGATTAAATCTGCATCAAACGACTCTGCTTTTTCTAAAATCTCCTTTTTTGGAAGCCCACTGACCACGCTTGTTGTTATTGCAATCGAGCTATTTTTTTCAGATATGATTATTACAGCATCGGAAACAATTTTTTCTCCCAATTTTTCTGCATTGGCTATAAATTCTCGATAATAGACGTCAAGAGTGTCCGTTGTTGAAATGAGCTCTGGCGTTGACATCGCTGGATGCTCATAAACGTTTATTATACTAATTTCACTACCCTGTTAATGAAAATTTTGCAAGTTCCTTAACAGCAACTTTACTAAACTCTGAACCGTCTATTGCTAATACTATCTTCATTTTATTTAGTTTTAAATTAATTACGAGCTTTATTTAATTTTATAAGTTTTCGCCAATACAGATGTTCGTATAATCCAGACCAGTACATCCCAAAAGTAAAGGCGAATAATAATTCTTCAATCGGAATGCCCAAGACAAGAATATGGGTCAGGTTGTTCAGATTCCAGTACAACTCCACATATTGGGGATAGAACGGAAGTATGCTTCCGAAATAAATGAAGTACAATACCGTAAACAAAATTCCCCCAACCCATATCTTTCCTTTTAAATCTGGGCGACAGTAGAGTGTTGCCAATCCACCAATAAAGAGAGCGATAATCCCACAATAGATATGGTTAAGCGATGTAAACAGAGCCAGTAAAATGAATATGACCACTGGCGTAAAGAGTATATAATTATGCAGCCGATGTCTTTTGTGGTTTCGCTCGATATGTGGTATTTCGGAAAGGCCTCGCTTAAAAATCAGGTTATAAAGAACTGTACCTATTCCGCCTATGGCGAAAGAAAATATTAAACTTTCAATGTCAAAGCCTGTTTTTTCGGCCAATTCAAATAATGATGGTGGCATCCAATATTCTGGCACAAACAAGGGCTCTGTTAAACCAAACGGCATAGTGATTAGGCTCATTTGAAGCATTGCTTTTCTGTTTTCTTTTTTGGACAAGTAGATAACTGCCCAAAGAGCTAAAATGATAAGCGACCATATAAACCAGACATTCTGCATAATCCTAAAATGGTTTTCCTATTTTTTAACTTTTATTTGTGCGTTATAAAATGCTCCAATACAAGCCCCTATTAACCACCAAAGAATAAAAGTTTGTATTATTCCCATTAACACTTCTAAAGGTGGTACATCCATTCTAATGATACTGGTAGTATCCAAGCCGTGCAAAAGGCTGTTGAAAAAGGTAATTGAACCTTCTTGTCCTGCTGTTAACATTACAATCATACAGCCCAAATAAATTAAGGTTCCTGTTAGACCGAAAGCAAAACCGAGTTTTTTTATGTTTAATCGATACATAGTTTTATAATTTTGAGTTAGTTTTCTGATTTTAGAATCTTTTTAGATTCTTCAAATTCTTCCTTGGATAATTCGCCTTTTGCAAAGCGTTTTTTAAGAATATCCAGTGGGCTGTCCTTCTTTGTTTTTTGATAAGGTATGTCTGTAGGAATGAAAAATATCCAGGCCAAGAAAAAAAACCAGATAATCCACCATATAAAATGCATACCGCCGTAGTGATTCATAATATTAGTTTTTAGGAATTAAGGTTTTTAGTAAAATCCGCCTTTAAAATCTTTTTAGATTCTTCATAATCTTCCTTGGATATTTCGCCTTTTGCAAAGCGTTTTTTTAGAATATCCAGTGGGCTTTCTTTCTTTGATTTTTGATATGGGATATCCGCTGGGATAAAGAAAATCCAGGCAATAAATATGACCCATATAATCCACCATATAAGGTGCATTCCTCCAAAACTTCCATCGTAATAGTGCATAATTTTTAATTTTAGATGTTATTAATTTATTTCTGTGATTGTGTATCCATTGAGCGCATCGAGTTGCTTTTGTAGTTCGGCAACTGAAAGAGTTTCATTCATAGTGATTACAGTAGCTCCTTTTGGTGCCAGAAAAATCTCTGCTTTTTCAATGTTGGGATGTTCTTCCAATGTCTTCTTGACTCTTGCAACACATCCACCACAACTGATTCCGTTTATTTGAAATTTTTGTTTCATAATATTTAGCTTTTAGTGATGTTGATGGCCTTTGTGTTCATCTTTGGATTCAGCCGTAGAGTTTTCCTCTCTATTTTGGGATTCACTTTGTTTATGCTGTGAATGGTTATGACCACCGTGTCCGTGCGAGCCGTGGGGCATAAATAGGTGGCAGGCAAACATAAAAATGATGAAAATAAATAGTGATGAACCACCTCCTATACCAAATGAGGGCGCTAAAAAGATGAACAGTAGTGGTAGCCCACAACCGATGACCATCCATATCCAGTGATTATTTTTCATTGTTTTTGATTTTATAAATTAGTGATGCTCGGTATGGTCATCCTTGGTGGAAGAATCCATATTGTCCATCTTCATACCCTGCATATCCATTCCTTTTTCGCCCATCATCTTTGAGCAGGATTCCATACAGTCCTCGCTCATCATTCCTTTTTCGTGCATCATTTTCATCATCGTTCCCATCATTTTTCCGTCATTCATCATTTGGTTCATCATTGAGTGCATCATTGGTTTGTTGCCCATCATATTGTTCATCATCGTACTGTCTTTCATCATCATTTGCATTCCTTCACCTTGCATCATTTGCATTGCGTGGTCGCTATTGTGCATCTCCTCCATAAACTCGGTCATATAATCGTGATTTTTGGTAATTGCATCATATACTTCTGTACGGTTTTCCGGATTTTGCATTAATGCTTGCAAGTCTGCTTCCTGTTTGCAACTGTTTAAGCTTAAAAGCCCAATTGTAGATAAAATAATTACTAGTGTTTTCATTTTGATTTGTTTTTAAATTATTAATAAGATTTATTCTATTTTCTTTAGTGACCATTTCTTGTTTTCGTCTCCAACCATAACTAAACTTCTAGAGATTAGCTTGGATGTAATTGCAGGTGGATTTTTATCCTTCTTGCCTTTAGGCGAGACGTGAATGGCCAATTGAGTTAAATGCTCTATTGTTTTTCCTTCTTTATCTATGACAACCTCAAAATAATGATAGCTTACCACGTCTTTTTTGAATATGTCATTATAGCCAATGATTTCTTTTTCAACTTTTAAAGCCAATGCTTTATCGCCTTCAAAGTTGGTTGCATTCAAAAATTGTGGTTGTATGATAGGATTTCCAGTTCTATCAATATATCCGTAATAAAGCACATCACTTTTTTGATGTGCAATCAGACATCTTTCGTTACTAAATATGGGATAGCTGGCATCATCTGTTTTGGTTAAAACCAAATCGTCCCTAAAATCCACCACAATTTTGGCTTCTTGATTTATAAATGCCCATTTCTCTCCTTTTTTTATGGCAGCAAGTCCCTCGTGAAAAGGTGAAATGTAATCGATATTCTCGATGGTCTGTGCAAATCCCAATAGTGGAAGAAGCAATAATGTGATAACTATTTTTTTCATTTTGATATGTTTTTAATTTATTAAATGTAGTATTTGCCAATGGCCTTCATCTGCATAACTTTCGTTGATATTTATATAATTTCATCATAAAAGTTTCGTTTCCAATTTTCGGTATTTTTATAGTCAGTCATACTCATTCCAATCACTTCTTTGAATTGTCGGGACAAATGGTTGACACTGCTATAATCCAATAAGTATCCTATTTCTGAAAAGGAATGTTGTTTAAGTTGGATGAGTTCTTTAACTTTCTCTATCTTCAATTTGATAAAGTACTTTTCGATGGTTGTATGTTCATTGGTAGAAAATAATTTGCTCAAGGTCTTATAATCCTTATGAAGATTTGATGCCAATAGTTCAGATGTTTTTACCTTAATATGTAAGGGTAGCTCTTGCAATTGTTCAATAAGAATAATCTTGATTCTTTCTGTAAGCATTACGTCTTCGTTCTGAACGATTTCAAAATCATTGGAGTGAAGTACGGTTGTTACAGCATTGACAATTTCATTGTTGGTTTTTTTTGGTGCTTCTACCAACAACCTTCCCAATTCCAAAGAAAGTACTGTTACTCCAAGTTCCTGTAGTTCCTGCTTAATTACTTTTAAGCAGCGATTACAGACCATATTCTTAATCCAAAATTCTTTTGGTTTGCTCATAGTGTTTAATGTATTGCCGTCAGGTTTTAGCCCAATAGTTTGAATTATTTGTAGCTAACAAGGTTAGCTCTGTAAGGTTTTGTTGAATGATGTACGGTGTAGTTGAAAACAGGGTACAACAAATGTTAGCCAGAAGTGAAACTGTGGCTATAGAGACAATGCAGATTAAATTTAACCTGCGAAGTAGAAAATCAAATTAAGAAGGTTTCGTTGAGAATTATTATATCTGTAGATAAGAGAGGCGGCCTATAGGTTTTAAAAGAAGTGATGTTTTCTTCTAGCCCCTCGAACAGATTAATATAGGTATAAAAAAAAGTGTTGACAAAAACCAAGGTCTCGGTTTCTAATATAGTATTGGATTTTTTGAAGGTGTCTTCACCTTTTTTGAAGACGGTCTGGTTGCTACAGCAACTTTTCTCTTGTAGTGTCGTACATTGTTTGGTATATGAATCTTTTTTTTGAGCCATATCTTTGCAAGCTTTGGCTTTGCCCAGAATGGACATATCAACCAATTTATTGCAGCAAAAATGCATATCTACTGTAAAAGAAGAGGTTGAAAACAGTATAAATACTGCTAAAAAAAAGGACAATATTCTAGTAAAAAAAGATTTCACACTATAAAATTAACAAATTTTGTTTAACATTCAAGTTTTTTTGAATTTTCACCTTTTCATTCAATAGGTTAATTGTTAGGTATTTACAATTTAATGTTAACAATTAATTTTTACGAAGATAATTGTAATGGTACAACAAGAATATGATTTATATCATATTGAAATAATTTTTATTGGATTTCATTTGCAATTATATTTAGCGAATTTCAGTTATACATTTTAAAACTTAATAATCTAAAATATTTGTTAAATAGGCATTTAGAAATAAGTTTTTCATAACTTCGTAACCATAATGAAAAAAGTTTTTCATAAAATAGTATCATTTTGTATGGCACTTTTAGTGTTACTATCAACTGTTTCGTTTACTGTTGATAGTCATTACTGTGGTGATATTTTAGTGGATTCTTCATTGTTTGGCCACGTTGAAACTTGCGGTATGGAAGTGAAACAGCAATCACCTTTACCAGAGTGCAATATCTCCAAAAAGGACTGTTGTAGTGATGAGCAACAAAGCATATCGGGACAAGACGAACTACAGGTTACTTTTGATAAAATAACCTTAAATCAGCAGCTTTTCGTTGCTGCTTTTTTCCACTCTTATAATACCCTTTTTGAAATTTCCGAAGAAGTAACCCCTTCTTTAAACGATTACCCACCACCCATTATCGTCAGGCATATCTACAAACTTGACGAAACCTATTTAATTTGATTTTTAAGCAATAGACCCACTAATCCTATGGAGTTCATCCATCAGGATAATTTGTTGTATTCGGTATTTTCTCAATACCATTGTCTAATTGTTTAACAATCAATGCCAATGCTAAATAAAAGCATAAAATTTCTAATAGAAAATAAACTCGTTGCCGTACTTATGCTCGTTGCATTTGTAGGTTTTGGGACGGTTTATGCACCTTTTAATTGGGAAACTGGAATTTTGCCCAGTGACCCTGTTGCAGTTGACGCCATTCCTGATATTGGCGAAAACCAACAAATTGTTTTTACCAAATGGGACGGTCGTTCGCCACAAGATATTGAAGACCAAATAACCTATCCCTTGACCACGACGTTATTGGGTATTCCTGGCGTAAAAACCATTCGTAGTTCATCAATGTTCGGCTTTTCAAGCATCTACATAATTTTTGATGAGGATATCGAATTTTACTGGAGTAGAAGCCGAATCCTTGAAAAATTGAATTCCTTGCCAAGTGGCCTTTTACCTGAAGGTGTAAATCCAGCTTTGGGACCTGATGCCACAGGCTTGGGACAGATATTTTGGTACACACTGGAAGGGCGAGACAAAGATGGCAATGTAACAGGTGGTTGGGATTTGCAGGAACTGCGCAGTATTCAGGATTATTATGTGAAGTATGCTTTGGCATCTGCAAGCGGAGTTTCCGAGGTCGCATCCATCGGTGGTTATGTTAAGGAATACCAAATAGACGTAAATCCAGAACTGATGCGACAATACAATATTGGGCTTGCCCAAGTTGTAAAGGCGGTCAAGGAAAGCAATAAGGATATTGGCGCACAAACTCTGGAAATCAACCAAGCGGAATATCTCGTTCGAGGTCTGGGCTATGTAAAATCTGTGGCAGATATTGAAAATGCCGTCGTAACCTCTGAAAATTACACGTCTATAAAAATTAGTGATATTGCCAATGTTACGCTTGGTCCGGCTACACGTCGTGGCATTTTGGACAAAGAAGGTGCAGAAGTTGTGGGTGCGGTTGTCGTGGCGCGCTATGGCGCAAACCCGATGGCAGTCATCACTAACGTAAAGGAAAAAATTGCGGAGTTAAGCAAAGGGTTGCCTTCAAAGGTATTGGCCGATGGCAGAACTTCACAAGTAACGATTGTTCCTTTTTATGACCGTACCGAACTCATACAGGAAACTTTGGGAACGCTCAACGAGGCATTAACGCTCGAAATTCTTATCACAATTTTAGTTATCATCGTAATGGTGTTCAACCTTCGAGCATCCATTTTAATTGCAGGACTGTTGCCCGTTGCAGTGCTGATGGTTTTTATTGCAATGAAATTCTTTGGTGTAGATGCCAATATTGTGGCACTTTCGGGTATCGCCATTGCCATTGGCACAATGGTGGATGTAGGAATTATTCTCGCAGAGAATATCATCAGGCATTTGGATGAGGACAATAAAAAGCTTCCTATAAATAAATTGGTTTATAAGGCTACTGCCGAAGTTTCTGGAGCTATTGTGACTGCCGTAATGACCACGATTATTAGTTTTATACCTGTATTTACAATGATAGGTGCCGAAGGTAAATTGTTCCGTCCCTTGGCGTTTACAAAAACATTTGCGCTTACAGCGTCCATAATTATAGCACTGTTCATAATTCCGCCATTCGCAGCGATTTTCTTTAAAAACAGGAATATTCATAAAAACACGAATTACGGTATCAATAGCCTTTTGATTCTGGCTGGGTTTATAGCCGTGATTTTTGCGCACTGGATTGGCGTTATATTGATAGCCTTCGGTATTGTGGCACTTGCAAAACAAACCGATAAAGTGTCCCACAAACACTCAAATCATATTAATATCTATCTTTCCGTAGCTGCCATTGTGTTTCTTTTGGCAGAATACTGGCGTCCTTTAGGTGTCGATAAAAGTGTATTTTGGAACCTTCTTTTTGTGGGCATTATCTGCTTTGGTCTGTTGGGAGTTTTTTCCATTTTCCAAAGATATTATACCCGAATTTTAAAATGGGCACTCGCAAACAGACTTTTATTCTTGACCATTCCAACAACCTTATTGATTTTAGGTTTTCTCATTTTTAAAAACACGGGCAAAGAGTTTATGCCCTCACTCAATGAAGGTTCATTCCTATTGATGCCAACCTCTATGCCGCATTCTGGAGTCGAAGAGAACAAACGCGTATTGCAGCAACTAGATATGGCCGTGGCGAGCCTCCCCGAAATCGAAACCGTTGTTGGTAAATCGGGTCGGACGGAATCCGCACTCGACCCCGCACCTTTGTCAATGTATGAAAATATGATTCAGTATAAACAGGAATATATGCTGAAAGAAGGGAAAAGGCAACGTTTTAAAGTAGATGATAATGGGTTTTTTATAATGAAGGACAGTAGTCTCATTGAGAACCCCAACAGGCCTGTTGGTTCTGAAAAAGTAGAGACTGCCCGGAAAAATGGCAAGAAAGTATCTTTTACTGTCGATGCATCTTCAGAAAAATTGATTCCGGATGATGATGGCGAATTCTTCCGAAACTGGCGCCCAGAAATCAGTTCGCCTGACGATATCTGGAACGAGATAGTAAGGGTCACAAAATTACCTGGCGTTACATCTGCCCCGAAATTACAACCCATAGAAACCCGTTTGGTAATGTTGCAAACCGGAATGCGCGCCCCAATGGGAATTAAAGTGAAAGGACAGGATTTAAAGCAGATTGAAGCTTTTGGTGTTCAATTGGAAGATATTCTAAAACAAGCCGAAGGCGTTAAACAAGAAGCCGTTTTTGCAGACCGAATTGTTGGTAAACCCTACTTACTAATCGATATTGACAGAGAAAAATTATCGCGCTACGGCATTACCATCGAAGATGTTCAAAATGTGCTGAAAGTAGCAGTTGGCGGAATGGTGCTTACCCAAACCGTGGAAGGCAGGGAACGTTATGGCGTTCGGGTTCGTTATCCAAGAGAATTACGTGGAGACCCATCAGATTTGAAAGATATTTATGTGCCTGTTGAAAAAGGCAGTCCCGTTCCCTTGAGCGAATTGGCGACCATTAAATACGAACAAGGGCCGCAAGTCATCAAAAGTGAAGATACTTTTTTGGTGGGCTACGTGCTATTTGACAAATTGGATGGTTTCGCCGAAGTAAATGTTGTGGAAAATGCGCAGGCACTTATCCAGCAAAAAATTGACAATGGCGAATTGGTAATGCCAAAAGGCATCAGTTATAAATTTACAGGAACATACGAAAATCAATTGCGTGCAGAAAAAACACTGTCGATTATCGTGCCATTAGCGCTGGCAGTCATCTTTTTGATATTGTATTTCCAGTTCCGTGCGGTTTCTACCACGTTAATGGTATTTACCGGAATTACAGTAGCTTTTGCAGGCGGTTTCGTGATGATTTGGTTTTATGGCCAGGATTGGTTTTTAAACTTTAATTTTTTTGGCGAAAACCTGCGAGACCTCTTCAATATAAAAACCATCAATTTGAGCGTGGCGGTTTGGGTTGGTTTTATTGCACTATTTGGAATTGCTACGGACGATGGTGTAGTTATGGCCACCTATCTTACACAAACATTCGATAAAAATGACCCGACTGATAAAGCGGAAATCAGAAAATCCACGTTGGAAGCAGCTTCAAAACGAATACGTCCGTGTTTGATGACAACGGTCACGACCATTTTGGCATTGTTGCCAGTACTAACTTCCACAGGAAAAGGGAGTGATATTATGATACCAATGTCCATCCCAATTTTTGGGGGAATGCTATTGGACACAACTTCCTATTTCCTTGTCCCTGTACTTTTTAGTTGGAGGAAGGAACGTATTGCGAAAAGAAAGCTCAAAAACGAACCACAAACTATAACTATCGAACAATGATAAAACAGAAAACACATATTAAATTCGTCTTGTTTTTCGGGATATGTCTTTCGGCTTTCAATAGTTATGGACAGAATTTGCAGACCTATATAGATGAAGCCATTACCAACAGTCCCGAAATCCAAAAGGTTCAGTTTCAATATGAAATTGCATCGGAAAAAGTTAATGAGGCCAATTGGTTGCCAAATACTGAAGTGAGCGCAGGCTATTTTGTAAGCGAACCCGAAACAAGGGTCGGTGCACAACGAGCAAGACTTTCATTAAAGCAAATGATTCCGTGGTTTGGCACTATCTCGGCAAGGGAAAATTATGCCAGTTCAATGGCAGCAGCACAATATGAGGAATTGGTCATAGCCAAGCGGAAATTGATTGTGTCCGTATCACAATCATATTACAACTTAATGGCAAACAAAGCAAAACAGGAAGTTTTGGAACAAAACATTCAGTTGCTTGAAACCTATGAGCGTCTGGCATTGACATCGGTTGAAGTAGGAAAGGCATCGGCTGTATCAGTGTTACGATTGCAGATTCGGCAAAATGAGCTTCAACAGACCAAAGAAGTTTTACAACAACAATATCTGGCGGAACAAGCCATTTTCAATAATCTTTTGAATAGGGATAATGATATGGAAGTTGTCGTAATGAGTGATTTGACAATTCCAGCTGAAATCGACATCATTTCCGAAGAAAATCTAAAGGTGCATCCAGAGCTTACCAAATATGATAAGATTTATGAATCAGTCTCACAGTCGGAACTTTTGAACCAAAAAGAAAGCAGCCCAATGCTCGGTTTTGGGTTGGACTACATTCCCGTTTCAGAACGAACCGATATGACTTTAATTGATAATGGTAAGGATATATTGATGCCGATGGTCACGCTTTCGATTCCAATTTTCAACAATAAATACAAGAGCCAGACCAAACAGAACCAGTTGAAACAGCAAGAAATCACATCACAAAAAGAAGAACGGTTAAATGCTTTGCAGACAATGCTTTCAAAAGCAATTTATGATAGAAATTCCGCAAGAATAAGTTACGATACACAATCCAAAAACCTAAAACAAGCCGAAGATGCCGAAGAAATCCTCATAAAAAATTATGAAACGGGAACTATTGATTTTAATGATGTATTGGACATTCAAGAGTTGCAACTGAAATTTCAGATTAACCAAATAGAATCGGTCAAGACTTATTATGTTCAATCAACCATCATAAATTACTTAACCAATTAAAACTTTGTTTTAAAGAGATAAGGGGTTTGAGAAATTTAGATTAATTATAAAAAATATTTAAAAATGAAACAGTTAAAATACATATTACTTCTAATGTTAATGGGATGTCAAACTGTTTTTAGCCAAAACATTTTTGAACCATCCAAAGAAGGAAATACCGAAAATCGTCCTGTTCGCGAATATACTTTGACCATCAAGGAAGAAAAGGTAAACAAAGCAGGAAAAGATGTAAAGGGAATGACGGTAAACGGAAGTATTCCAGGCCCAATTCTGGAATTTACAGAAGGCGAATACGCCGTCATTTATGTGAAAAACGAAATGGAGGAAGAAACTTCCGTCCATTGGCACGGAATAATCATCCCCAATTTTTTCGATGGTGTTCCCTATTTGACCACACCGCCCATTCGCCCAGGCGAAACTTTCAAATATGAATTTCCAATAGCACAGGCTGGTACCTATTGGTACCATTCGCACACGATGTTGCAGGAACAAAGCGGTGTTTTTGGCTCTATTGTTATAAATCCAAAAGAAAAAACCTTGGATTATGATACAGATTTGGTATTGATGCTTTCCGATTGGACAAACGAAAAACCGATGAATGTACTACGCAATCTAAAGCGTGGCAACGAATGGTATGGAATGAAAAAAGGAACGTCAACACCATTGAACCAAGTAATAGGCCGTGGTGCATTTGGCGCACAGCTCGATTTTTGGCGGCAACGGATGGAAGGTGCCGATATAGCCGACATCTATTATCCCGCGTTTTTGGTAAACGGTCAGCAAAATCCCGAATATCCCGATTTTAAGGCAGGCGAAAAAGTGAGGTTGCGCATCATCAACGGTTCAGCCTCTACCCAATTTTGGATGACTTTTGGTGGCGAAATGCCCACATTGGTTGCTGCGGATGGACTGGATGTAACACCTATCCAAAAAAATAAAACCTTCATTGCCATTGCCGAAACTTATGATTTTATAGTCACCATCCCCGAAAACGGCAAAATTGAGTTCCGTGCAATGGCACAGGATGGGTCGGGCACGGCAACTGCCTTTATTGGAAATGGTAAAGTGATACCTGCGGAAGTAGTTCCAAGGCCCGATAAAATCAAGATGATGCAGCAAATGGCAAAAATGGATATGAAAATGGGAGCACACGCCTTAAAATTCCAGCCAAAAAAAGATGAACGCTATGAGATGAAAGAGGAATATGGGATGCAAATGGACGGAATGTCAATGGACCATTCCAAAATGGACCACTCAAAGATGGAAATGAAAGATGAAAAAATGGATATGAATATGTCCAAAGATTCCACAGGGAAGAAGAAAATGGACCATACCAAAATGGTTATGAATGAAAATGAAATGGATGATATGGATGGAATGCAAATGTTTTCAGAGTACAATTATGATTACCTCAAATCACCTGAAAAAACAACCTATTCCAAGGATATTCCGGTTAAGGAAATCCTTTTGAACCTTACCGGAAATATGAACCGCTATATCTGGAGTATGAACGGTGTGCCGCTTTCGGAGACCGACCAGATTAAAATAAACCATAAAGAAGTTACCCGAATTACCCTTAACAACCTAACGATGATGCACCACCCAATGCACCTTCACGGGCACTTTTTTAGGGTCATTAATGAGAACGGAGAATATTCACCCTTAAAGCATACCGTCAATGTACCCCCAATGGGTGAAGTAACTATAGAGTTCTACGGCAACGAGTATGGCGATTGGTTTTTTCATTGCCACATTCTGTACCATATGATGAGCGGGATGGCAAGGGTAATGAGCTATGATACCACAAGAGATGACCGCTTAAAAGGATATCCCATAAGTGGTTTGATTACCGAAGCCGATAAATATTATACGTGGGCGATGGTAGATGCAGCATCGCATATGACCGAATTCAATTTTACAACATCCAACATTCGTAACCAATTCAATGTGGTGGCAGAATATGGATGGAACAAAAATTTGGAGGCCGAAGTGACCTATGAACGCTATCTACACGATTATTTAAGAGTGTTTAGCGGTGTGAATATCGAGAATGAAATGGAAGACAGTTTGGATGAACTTTCTACCACAGCAATTGCCGGAATTCGATTTTTAACACCCTATCTCTTTAATCTCGATGTGCGAATGGATAGCAAATTACGGCCGCAAATAAGCTTAAGCCGTGAAATACTCATTTTGCCAAGAACCGCCATTTTTGGTAGTTATGAATACCAGGCGGATTTTGGATGGGTAAATGACCTTCCTAACGGAGATAATTTCGCAAGCGAAGTTGTTTGGAATGCAGGAATCGAATATTTCCTGTCAAGAAACTTTTCATTGATGGCAAGCTACGATAACCGTTTTGGTGCTGGAGGAGGTTTATCGGCAAGATTTTAATAAATAAAAACTAAAGTTATGATGTACGCGTGGATTATTGTATTGGGAGTGATTGTCTTGGGGATTTTCTTGTATTTAGGAAAAAATGGAAGTAAAATGAGAAAGCGAGAAACTCCTCTTGAAATTTTGAATCGTCGCTTCGCCAATGGTGAAATCACTAAAGAGGAATTTGAAGAACAGAAACGAATCATTAATTCTTAAAATTAAAAAATATGAACTATTATTTCAATAAAACAGTAAATGGAACTTTTGAAGAGGTTATTGATAAAGTTACGAAAGGGTTGAAAGAAGAAGGTTTTGGAATCCTTACAGAAATTGATGTAACCGAAACACTAAAGAAAAAACTGGATATAGACTTTAAAAAGTATAGGATACTCGGAGCCTGCAATCCGCCCTATGCTCACAAAGCTTTACAGGCAGAAGATAAAATTGGAACGATGTTGCCCTGCAATGTCATAGTACAGGAAATCGAAGCAGGTATCATTGAAGTTGCGGCCGTAAACCCAATGGCATCAATGCAGGCTGTGAAAAATGAAAGATTGAATGAGATTGCCAGTGAAATAACTGCAATGCTGGAAAACGTTATTGAAAAGTTATAATACACTTATCAAAAATCAGTAATAATAATTAGTAAACACAAACTTAAATTAAAACAAAATGAGCAAATTAAAATCAACTTTAGGTATAGTTGCGATAGCATTTATAACCTTAACAGCAATGTCTTGTAAAGACAACAACAAAGAACAAAATAGCACTGATGAAAACCATTCAGAAATGAATCACAATAACAGTGATGGTCATCACGACGACGATAAAAAAGAAATGGCAATGAGTGGAAATGGAAATTCGCAAGCTATATTAAATGACTACTTCAATCTTAAAGATGCTTTGGTAGCAGATGATAATGCTAGAGCAAAAGAACTTGGTGCAACTCTGGCAACGAGTTTAGGTAATCTTGATGTTTCTTCGAACTTTTCAGATACTCAAAAAGCTAATTTGAAAGATATTATTGAAGATGCTGTAGAGCACGCAGAACATATTTCTGAAAGTGACATTGACCATCAGCGAGAGCATTTTAAAATATTGAGCAAGGATGTAACTGATATGGTTGCTATTACAGGAACAGAAAAGACCTTATACCAACAGTTTTGCCCGATGTACGACGGTGGTAGCGCTTGGTTAAGCACCAGTAAAGATGTAATGAATCCTTATTATGGAAGTAGGATGTTGAATTGTGGAAAAGTTCAAAAGGAAATCAACTAAATGAAGATTGTGAAAATCATAGCAATGATATTACTGGTAGCGTTCGTGGGAATTCAGTTTGTTCCCACAGCTCGTAACCAAAGTAATACTGTCCCTTCGACCGATTTTATGCTGGTCAATAATGTTCCAGAAACTATTCAAAAGAAGTTAGAGGTATCCTGCTATGATTGCCACAGTAATAACACACAATATCCTTGGTATAATAAAATTCAACCTGTTGCCTGGTTTTTAGAAGACCATATCAAAGAAGGGAAGACCGAATTGAATTTCAACGAATGGGATTCATTGTCAAGCCGAAGAAAAGCAAGTAAGTTAAGGTCTATTATCAAGCAGATTGAAAGTGGCGAAATGCCTTTGGACTCTTACACTTTGATACATAAAGATGCAAAGGTTTCAGAAGCGGAGGCAGAAGAATTAATCAGTTTTATCACACAATTAAAAGATAGTTTATAATTAATTTAAAATAAAAAAAATGAAAAATCTAAAAATGAGTATAGCAGCAATGCTATTGTTAGCAGTTTCTTTTACCAACGCACAGGAAAAAGAAAAAATGAACCACGAGCACGGTGATATGAAAATGGACCATAGTTCGATGAAAATGGATAAAATGAATCCAAATGCAGAAGCAGTTCTTGCAGATTATTTTATGCTGAAAGATGCTTTGGTAGGCGATGATACAAAAAAGGCAGCACAAGCTGGAACTAAATTAATGGCTTCACTTAAAGCTTTTGACACGAAAAGTTATACCAAAGAAGAACAAAAAGAACTTGCCGATATCATAGAAGATGCCACCGAGCACGCAGAACACATTTCTGAAAGTGCCATAGACCACCAACGTGAGCATTTTAAAACATTGAGCAAGGATATTACAGATATGGTTGCCATTACAGGGACAAAAAACACGCTGTACGAACAGTTTTGTCCAATGTATGATAAAGGGAGTGCTTGGTTAAGCTCAAGTAACGAAGTTAGAAACCCATATTACGGAAGTAAAATGCTTAAATGCGGGAAAGTTCAAAAAACTATTCAATAGATATTCCTTGTTTAAGAATCTTTATAAAATTCTGGTTTTTAGTTAACAGAAGGTAAAAGATGATAAGGACATTGGATAGTTGTTAAGTCCTGTCTTGGGAAGGAAAACAATGTTGATGGTTAGTGTTTGTTCCTTCCCGTGTCAGGCACAATGAATTTTGAAAAAGAGAAGTTGATTTGGTTAATAGTAGCCTGCAGAAGAGGGAGGAGAGATTAAATCCTTAAAATAATAACATCTCTCTTCCTTTGTCAGGTAACTTTATACTTATTTATTAATACCAGAATTTAAAACGTTTGGTAATAAAGCCCTGACCTTGGAGGGGACACATAGTTTACTGGGTAGTTTCTATGTTCCCTTCCGTTTTCAGGCAATCAATATATATCAATAATGGACAACTTTCTAAAACAATGGGCAGAAGCGGCATTTACCACCACCGGATTTTTCTGGATGGCACTTTGGGCATTTGCACTCGGTTATATCATCAGCAGTATGATTCAGGTTTTTATCACTGAAAAGAAAATGCAGGAAACAATGGGCGAAAACGAAGGTAAAGGTGTTTTACTCGGAACATTTTTCGGCTTTATAAGCAGTTCTTGCAGCTTTTCGGCATTGGCATCAACTAAATCCCTTTTTAAAAAAGGGGCAAGTTTCGTGTCATCGATTGCCTTTTTATTGGCTTCCACTAATTTGGTTATTGAGCTGGGTATCATCATATCCATCTTTCTTGGTTGGCAATTCATAGTAGGCGAATATGTCGGCGGAATTTTTTTGATTCTCATTTCGTGGCTATTGATACGCTTGATAAATCCTAAAAAACTAATCGAAAACGCCAGAAAAAATTTAAAGGATAAGGACGACGATGATATGGACGAATCCAAATCGTGGAAAAAGAAAATTCAATCAGAAAAAGGTTGGGCAAAAGTTTCCAAACAATACGGAATGGAATGGAAAATGGTCTGGAAAGATGTAACCGTTGGCTTTACCATTGCAGGGATTGTCGGTGCTTTCGTTCCCGATTCATTCTTTCAAACCTTATTCATCAATAGTGGTAATGGCAATACCGATTTTACTTTTTTTGAAATCCTTGAGCATATCATTGTTGGGCCTATTGCAGCATTTTTGACCTTTATTGGTTCTATGGGAAATATTCCTTTGGCAGCTTTGTTGTTTGGTAAAGGTGTAAGTTTTGCAGGTGTAATGGCATTTATTTTTAGTGATTTGGTAGTGTTTCCAATCCTTCGCATCAATGCGAAATATTATGGTTGGAAAATGTCATTGTTTATTTTGTTTTTGTTATTTACGGCATTAATAGGTACATCATTAATCTTACATTATTCATTTGATTTGTTGGGCATTTTGCCCGACCCATCACAAGTTAAAATTCAGGACAGTGAATACTTTAAAATAGATTATACCTTCTTTTTGAACATTGCCTTTTTGGCAATTTCAGGATTTATGCTCTATCTGGGTTTTTTCAAACGGAAAGATGTAAAACATATGAAGGAAATGGCACCAAAAAGCCAGTTGCTTGAAAATATCTTGAAATATGCTGCTTTGGTATGCTACGTTTGGATTGCTGGTGGATTGATTGTGAAATTTTTTGTGAACTAAATGATTTTAATCAAACGAAACTAATTTATTACTATGGTCAACAGAAAAACAGCAATCAAAATACGAAAGACCCACAGATATTTAGGGCTCTTTTTAGGGATTCAATTCCTATTCTGGACCATCAGCGGAATGTATTTCAGTTGGACAAACATAGACGACATTCACGGCGACCAATTCCGCAATTTAGATTATGTGCCAAAAGCCTTTGACAATCTAATAAGTCCTTCAGAAATAGATAATACCGAAGGCGTTAGAACTGTTGAGATTCGCGACATAAATAACGAGCCTTACTATTGGATTAACAATCATAAATTGTACAGTGCAAAAACTGGAGAAGCAAAAAAAGATATTTCGGAAGAAGAAGCCCTGTCTGTAGCCAAAAACTATATGAAAGAAGGTTTAAAAGTGGCAAACATCGAAAAAATAACAAAAGTGGACGACTATCACGAATATCGGGAAAAGCTATTGCCAGCCTATGTTATTTCGTATGATACCAATGAAGCACTCAAAGCTTATGTTTCGGTAACAGACGGAAAATTCCAGACCGTAAGGCATCGAGCGTGGCGTTGGTTCGACTTTTTATGGATGACCCACACAATGGACTATGACACGCGCGACAACTTCAATACCATCGTATTAAGGGCGTTTTCGCTTTTGGGATTGATTACAGTGTTAAGCGGATTCTTGCTGTGGTACACTTCCTCGCCAACAATTAGAAAAGTAAAAAAGAAAATAAGTAAATAATAACCAAAAAATCTAAAACAATGGAACATTCAAATCAGCACAAAAGCAAAGGCAATTACACAAAATTTATTTTGATGCTCGCCGCATCTTTTATCGCAATGTACATCACGATGTATCTGAACAGTTATGAAATAGACCACGTCTATTTCAGTCTAACCCGATTTTATATGGCCTGTTTGGGAATAGCCTGTATGGCCGTGATAATGTGGTTCTTTATGCGCAAAATGTACCAAAATAAGAAGAAGAACATCGCTGTCCTATTGGGTAGTTTGATACTTTTTGTTAGTGCATATGGCTTGGTAAGGGCTCAAGCACCCATTATTGGTGACGTTCTTTATATGAAGGCGATGATTCCACACCATTCTATTGCTATTTTAACGAGTAAAAGAGCAGACATCAAAGACCCTGAAGTACGTAAATTGGCAGATGATATCATTAAAGCACAAGAAAAAGAAATAGCTGAAATGAAAGCAATGATAAAGCGCTTGCAAGCGGCAGAATAATTATAATTACTAAAACCTAACAGGTCTTAAAAATCTGTTGGGTTTTACAAAGAATTAAGCAAATATATTATGAAAAAGTACATTATTTACATCGCCATTTTAATTATAGGATTGATATTGGGCTACGTCTTTTTTGGCCGTTCCGTAGAAGGTTCAGCAAACACCAAAAACGTTTCTGATATGACCGAGAATTCTACATTGAAAAACCAAATGTGGACTTGTTCAATGCATCCACAGATTATGCAACCCGAACCAGGCGACTGCCCTATTTGTGGTATGGATTTGATTCCTGCGGAAACAGGCGCAGACGGACTGGCAATGAACGAAATAAAAATGTCCGATAACGCAATGGCATTGGCAAATATCCAAACCACCGTTGTTGGCAATGTTTCCGAGACTGACAATAACACTTTATCCCTTTCCGGAAAAATAATGGCAAACGAAGAAGCCAATGCGGTACAGGCAAGTTATTTTGAAGGCCGTATCGAAAAGCTGAATGTCAATTTCACGGGAGAGGAAGTTCGCAAAGGGCAATTGTTGGCAACTATTTATGCACCCACACTTGTTGCTGCGCAACAGGAGCTTTTAACAGCAGCATCTATGAAAGCATCGCAACCTGCCTTATACAAGGCGGTTCGCAATAAATTAAAATTATGGAAACTTTCAGAAAGCCAAATCAACCAAATTGAAAGCTCGGGAAAAGTGCGGGAAAATTTCCCCATTTATGCCACAGTTTCAGGTACGGTTTCCCAAAAAATGGCAGAGGAAGGCGACTACGTAAAGCAAGGACAACCCATCTTAAAAGTAAGCGATTTGGGAACGGTTTGGGCGATGTTCGATGCGTATGAAAACCAAATTTCCCAACTTAAGGAAGGTCAAAAAATAAAAGTGACCACCAATGCCTATCCCAATAAGGAATTTGAGGCAACGGTATCTTTTATAGACCCAACATTGAATACAAAATCCAGAACCGTTGCAGTTCGTGCCACTTTAAACAACAAAGAAGATTTGTTGAAACCCGGAATGTTCGTTTCAGCAAAAGTGCAGATGTCGAAAGGAACTTCTACCCAATCCCAGATAACCGTTCCGGCCACTGCTGTTTTATGGACGGGAAGCAGGTCTTTGGTGTATGTAAAAACAAATCCAAACGAACCTATTTTTGAAATGCGCCAAGTAACCTTGGGGACTAAAAATGGCAACGTGTACACAATTGTGGAAGGTCTGAACAACGGCGAAGAGGTGGTAACCAACGGAACATTTACCGTGGATGCTGCTGCCCAGTTACAAGGCAAAAAAAGTATGATGAATACAGCTGGCGGTAAAACGATGACTGGCCACGAAGGTCATTTGGGTATGCAAGAAGACAGTACTGGAGAAAATGCAGATAAAGCCAATCATTCAGAAATGAAAGAAAGGATAACAGTTTCAGGCAAATTTCAAAATCAGTTAAAGCAGGTTTTTAAAGACTATATCCTCTTAAAGGACGCCTTGGTTAACGATAATGCCAAAAATGCTCAACAAGCAGGAAAGCAAATAAGCCAGTCTTTAACTAAAGTGGATAGGAAGTTGTTATCTGATGAAAAAGCGCATAACCATTGGATGACTATTCAAAAGGAGATAAAGGCCTCTGCTAATGCCATTGGAAACAGTTCAGATATAGCAACTCAAAGAGGACATTTCAAGCATCTTTCTGCCCATATGATAAGCAGTGTGCAGCTTTTTGGAGTTGACCAAGAAGTTTACATCGAGTTTTGCCCTATGGCCGATAATAATAAAGGCGCATATTGGATAAGTTTGGAAAAAGAGATAAGAAACCCATATTATGGAGAAGTAATGCTAACCTGTGGTGAAGTAGTAGAAACCATACAATAGATTGAAAGTATTTTTAATTGAGTAGTTTGAATTAGTCATCTTGATTTTTTAAATGATATCGATGATGAGTGAAAGCAGAAGAAATAGAAGAAAAAATGAAGGAATAAAACATCATCCCAAAAGTGATATATCAAAAAAAGACAAAATCATTGCTGTGGTTGTGATAGTATTAATTTTTATAGCAGCGGCATTACTAGCTGTTTATTACTCTCTATACAAATCCGGATTGACATTATTTTGATACAGATAAAATATGAATGAGACTATCCACATAAAAAATATGGTCTGTCCGAGATGTATATCGGCAGTTTCCCAAATTTTGGTAGGATTGAACATTGATTACAAAGCTGTCAAGTTAGGAGAAGTAGAATTGGTTTCGATGCTCAATGAATTCGAAAAAAAATCTTTGTCAAAAAAGCTACAAAATGCAGGATTTAGTTTGATTGACGACCGTAAAAGCCAGCTTATCGAGCAAATGAAGAATTTGGTAATTGAGAAAATACATTATTCCAATGAAGAGACCGAATTAAAATGGGCCGATATTATAAGTAATGAGCTGAACTTAGATTACAAATATTTAAGTTCCCTATTCTCGTCGGTAGAAAGCATCACGTTCGAGCAATACGTCATCAACCAAAAAATTGAACGTGTAAAAGAACTTATTGTCTATGATGAATTAACCTTGAGTGAGATAGCTTTTCAATTACATTATAGTAGTGTTGCCTATTTAAGCAATCAGTTTAAGAAAATTACTGGGATGTCACCATCACAGTTTAAGAAATCGGTGGAAAAAAACCGAAAATACTTGGATGAGATTTGAGGATTCATAAGGGAATATAGTTGATAGTTGTAAAACGATTCTAAAACCAGACAAAGGAGCTTGTTGTATTTATTTTTACCAACAGAACAGGTTCTGGTCCTTCAATTCAAAAAACAATTGCTGACAACGTCTTAATACTTTGCACAACCTGTGCATCGATTAATTTGTATATTTGCCAAACTTTATGAAAATATTCTTTTCCATATCAATGTCTATTTTATTCTTTTTTCAGGGAATTAGCATCGATATGGACTTTTGTGGACCAATTAAAGAAATTTCAAGCATTATTACCCATTATCAAGACCATAAAGTTTATGGCGACTCTTTCTTTGAATATGTAGTTGAAGATTACATCGACAATGATGCAAAAAATGAAGGGCATCATAATAACCCAGATAAGGAGAATACACCAGTCCATTCCCATCATCAATGTTGTCACCCTCTAGTATTAATTATTGCGAACAACAATTCGGCTTTAACCAATCAACTAAAGTTTGAAGGGAAAAAACAGTTTACCTTACATAAAGTAAACTTCACTTCCAGATATCTGGAATCGCTTTTCCAACCCCCTAAAGTATAATTCAGTTTTTTAAGGATAGCTATATCCTTACGTGATGCTTTTCAAAGTAAGCATCCCATTATAAACGCATTGCATCTAATTGCATTGCGAGGTTTAAACTGAATTAATACTTTTTCTATGATTAACAAAATCATTTCATTTTCCATTAATAACAAGTTTATTATTGGGCTCTTTATAGTGGCACTTGTAGGTACGGGCATTTGGTCTATGGCCACTATAAATCTG
>JBLXDA010000024.1:0-43297 GCA_048264505.1 Aequorivita sp. | reverse complement strand
GGAGTGCCTGCTTGACCATTAAAAGTAAATGGGCTTACAGTAACCTCAACTTCATTTACATCAAAACCAAAGTTTGCACCAATAACCGCTTGGCTATCTATAGTTACAGAAGCTTCAGCACCAATAATAGTTCCTGGAAGACCAGCTGCATCGTCATAATAGTTTACATCTATATTAGTAATACCATCGTTTGCAAAAATACTAGCAGTAAAGTTTGTTAAAGTAAAGTTTTCGTCTGCGGCAACAGTTATGTCGTTTGCTGTTTGGAAAGCAGCTGCAGATGAACAGTTGTAACCGTTCTCAAAAGTACCATCGTTAGGGTTCTCTTCAGAACAAGCTGCAAAAGCTTCAGGATTATTAAGACCTAATCCTGCAATCTCTAAAGTAGCTGCAGCATTATTAGTTGTAGTCGCTTGACTTACAACGGTACGTTGTTGTTCAAATGTAACAGGATTGTTAACTCCTGTTGTTTTAATTTGTTGTTGACCATAACTCATGGCTCCAACAGCAAATAGCATTAAAAGAGTAATTTTCTTCATAATTATAAATGTATTTTTAGTTAAACTTGGCATAAAAGTATGTTAAATAAAGCAATTAACAAAACATAAATCCAATTTTAATATTTATAAAAAACAAGAGCCACCCGTTTATAACGGGTGGCTCTACTGTTAATTTAAACTCTAAAATACTAGTCCTTAAGCACTTTATAAGTTCCGGTTTGACCATTTACGGTAACCTTCATTAAATAAGCACCTGTACTAAGGCCTGATATGTCAAGTTGAGAACTTGTAGCATTAATTTTAGTATCCATCATACGTTGACCTAATAAATTAAATAATGTTACTTGTTCTATATTATCTACACTATTTAAATTAAGCTCACCAGTAGTTGGGTTTGGATAATAGCTAAACCCAGCAATTGTGTTATCAGAAACACCAAGGTTAGTTCCATCAATCACTATATCTGTTATTGCGCCAGAATTCAACACAAACACATAATAAGCCTGTCCTGCTGCTGTAAAAATATCAGCGCTAGTACCTGGAACACATTGGTTATTAATAAAAGGAACCAATACTAGATCTGTTTCTGTTGCATTTTCATTTGGAGCAGTATAGAATGTTACTGAGCTCACCCCACCTGGAGTAACAATAGATGCATTTGCAGTACCGTCTCCAGCAGCTACAAAGTTGTACCAAACACCATTTGCACCTGTAAGATCACAACCTTGAGGATTACCATTTTCCATAGTTGCAGCAGGCATAGCAACTGCAGGGTCTGTATAAGGGAATCCTATTTCATCTACGTCTATAGAATTTACAATCATATCATTAGGTGGAGGTGTAGGTGTACAAGTAACATCTAAAGTAAAGTTACCAGTATCACCACCAAAACTGTGAATTAAAATATAGAATTTTGTAGCTCCATCTGTTGGGAAAGTAATTTCACTTTGAACCCCACAAGCATCGTCGTTACCATCAACACAAACTAAGGCAGCACAAGATCCAGTATAAACAGAGATTTTAGAATCAAAATCGGTTCCGTTACACAGTGAAAGTGTAATATCACCTGGAAGACCACTAGTATCGTCTAAGGTATACCATACTCCTGGAGAGGTAATAGTTGTTCCACAATCTGTAACTCCTGTATCTGTAGTAGCACCTACGGTAGTTCCCATTACAGAATCTCCACAGCTAACTGCTATTGCTCCATCACAACCGTCATTAGCCAAAGGCGTTATACAAGAAACATCTAGACTAAAGTTTCCAGCGTTAGTACCAAAACCTTCTACCATAATATAATAGGTAGATGTCCCGTCAGACAAGAATGAAACTTCACTTTGAACACCACAAAAATCATCATTAACAGCAAGTTCTGTCAATAAATCGCAATCGTCAAATACACGAAGCAAAGAATCAAAATCAGTACCACCGCCACAAAGTGAAATTGTAACTATTTCTGCAGAACCACTACCTGTATACTTATAGAATACATCTGGTGCAGCATTTCCGCCAGAATCTGTAGCTGTTAAGGTATCACCAATTAAACTATCGCCACATGCAATAGCAATTGCATTAGCACAGTCGTCATTTGAAGCAACAATATCTTCACATTCACCAGACCATTTATAAATAAACTCATAATCATCAGGGAAACCGTTAACTATTGTTGTTTGCGTCCATGGAAGTGCAGCACGCCCAGCACCATAGTTACCTACTATACTTGAAGAAGTAACAGACCAAAAAACATCAGTATCAAGATCATTACTTGGTCTTACTAATATCCAATATGTAGTTTCGGCACCTACTTGACCATTAAACACAAATGGATCAAGATCAATCACAACATCATGCATATCAAAGGATGGCACTACAGGCCAAGGTCCTTGGTTAGTATCAGAGGTAGGCACTACAGCCGTTTGTTGTCCAATTTCTAAACCAGGAAGCCCCGTTCCGTCATCTTCAAAATAAGAAACACTAACCTCGTCTATAACTCGTCCTGTAGCAGTTAAAAAGCTTGCAGTAACTTGATTTAAGGTAAAGTTTTGTGTATCTCCAACCGTAAGGTCAGCTGCGTAATAAAGCGCTGGGTTTGAAGCTCCAAAACCGTTTTCAACCACGACTCCTGTTAAGTTATCTTCTTCACAAGCAGTACCAGAACCGCCACCGCCAATAGCCTCACATTCTCCTGAAAACACATATACTTGATCTGTTCCAGCTGTTGCAACACCCCAAGTAGCTCCATTATCGCCTGAAAAAGCACCATCAAATCCTGCTACTGTCGCTGAACTCATTTCCCAATAAGAATTATTAGCAGGAGCTACGTTAGTCGCGTAAATACTTATCCAATAGGTTGTTTCCGCCCCAGCTTGACCATTAAGCATCACCGGAGGAAAATCAAAAGTAGCCGCTATTACATCCAAAGCTGTTGCTGGAGGAAAATCTCCTATAACAGGCTGTGAAGTAGGAGCTAATCCTGAAATTGTAGCTACTATATTTGCAGGGTCTGGAAGACCTCCTAGATCTTGATAAACAACTATTTCTGCGGTATCAATTTCATCTCCATCAGTAACTAACCAATTTGCTACAATAGAATCTAAATTCATATTAGTATCTGCGGCGATAGTTATATCTGCAGCAATAACTTGCGGGGTTGAACTAGATGATGTAAAGCCGTTTTCAAAACCATTTGAAGGGTTTTCTTCACTACAAACAGCACCACCGCCACCGCCGCCATTATCGGCTTCAATAGCAACTATAGTTAATTCAGCACAGTCTGCATTTACAGTACCTAATTGAGTAACAGCTCCAGTTGTAGTATCTACTGAACAAAATTGGTTTACTCCACCACCTATATATGCACCCATATATAAAGTATCTGTTGCAGGATCAAAATCTGCATCTTGAGCAAAGTTAATATTGATCCCTAGTGGACCTACTAAAGTACTAGCTCCAGTAGATAAGTTAACTGAATATAAGTTATCATCACCTATATCTGCCATAAAAGCATTACCAGCAGTATCAATAGCAATCCATCCACCAAAAGCGTTTGAAGCATTACCAATAACAGTTAGTGTACCCGTAGCTAAATCTACAGTATATATAGTTGTCGTTAATGTATCAGTACTACACATATACATAGTTCCGTCTGCTTCATTCCAAGACAATCCAGATGCCGTATGACCAGCAACCATATTTGTAAGCGGTCCAACTACAGTTTCCGCACCTGTTGTTTTATCTATTATCAACAAATTAAGATCGTCGTTATGTAAGCCGTATAATGTTCCTGAACCATCAAAATCTCCAGCAAAAACAGCTGAAGGCGAATTGTTACCCGGAGCAATAGTATATGGCCCATCTACAGGAAAAGAACCAAAGTCTCCACTAGTACAGAAACCACCGTCCTTTGCGTAAACGGTAGAAACGCCACCGCCGCCGCCACCGCCGCCGCCAGAAACAGCAGTAATTTCAGCATCCCATCCGCCATAATCAACAACGGTTGAAGAATGGAAGAAAAATGTAAGGCTTCCAGATGTACCTGTAATCGTAGACGAACCATTAGAAGCTATCATGTCTGCAAGTGTAATATCACCCTCATTTGCACCACCCGTACCATTGTTATACAACTCGGTTCCTGTAGCATCTACACCGTCATATATAATCAAATAATCGAAAACAGAAAATACACTAAAGAATTGAAAGTCAACTTCAGTAACACCATCAAGTGTTGTTACAGTGTCACAGCCACAGTTTGGATAGTTTCCTGGATCACCTCCAGTACTACTACCTCCCGGTCCTCCTGGATCAAAAAAATTATCACCAACTGCTGGTGTAAAGCTTTCAATTTGACCTGCTGTTGGAATTATATCTGCAAGAACCCCAAATGATCGCGGAGCAACTTCTTCCACAATATTTAAACTTGCTCTTCTTTGAGCTGCTAATATTTCTGCCTGATTTTCTGCAGTTAAATTCTCCTGCGAAACGTGCCCCTGTTGATTTAAAGGCATTCTGTTTAAAGGAATGTTGTTTCCTGTAGCTTGCATATTGAAATGAGCTCTTAGCATTTGTCTTTCAGCAGCTGTAAATTGCTGCGTATCAAGACCCGCTTGATCGCCATTGCTTTCCAGCCTTTCCAATAACTCCTCCAACGAGGGCGTTGATTGTTGAATGAACTGTGCGTTCATGGAGCCTACTAGACCACAGAACACAAAAATTAACATCGTAATTTTTTTCATAATTAATTTTAGTTTAGTTAATAATCCCTTAAAAGTATCAAAAAAAAATTATAAAAAAAATAAAAAAAAATATTTATGTAGGTATAAAAAAAATCCTATCTAATTAATAGACAGGATTTAATTTATTTTTAAAGTAAAACAGCTTACTCTTTACCTACAAAAGCTTCCATTACATCATTACTTACTCCCATATTAGAAAAGCCTCCATCATTGTATAAATTCTGAAGCGTAACACGCTTTGTTAAATCACTAAACATTGCCACGGTATAGTTCGCACAATCCATAGCTGTTGCATTACCTAATGGTGACATTTTTTCGGCATAACTAATAAATCCATCAAAGCCCTTAACACCCTGACCAGCTGTGGTAGGTGTAGGAGATTGCGAAATAGTATTTACACGTACCTTTTTGTCTTTTCCGAAGAAATAACCAAAACTACGCGCTATACTTTCTAAATACGCTTTGTTATCTGCCATGTCGTTATAATCTGGAAAAACGCGCTGAGAAGCCATATAAGTTAAGGCAACAATACTCCCCCACTCATTCATGGCGTCTTTTTGGTAAAGCACTTGCATGGTTTTATGAAAAGAAACAGCAGAAATATCCCATCCTTTATGTGTAAAATCATAATTCTGGTTAGTGTAATGATTGCCTTTGCGCACATTTACAGACATCCCTATTGAGTGTAGCACAAAATCTAATTTTCCGCCTAAAATTTCGGTTGCTTTTGCTACCAAATTCTCTAAATCTTCTATACTAGTAGCATCTGCTGGAATTACTTCAGAATTTGTTTTTTCTGCTAACTCTTTTATTTGCCCCATACGCAACGCAATTGGCGCGTTGGTTAGTACAAAACTCCCGCCTTCCTCATGAATGCGTTCTGCAGTTTTCCAAGCAATAGAATTTTCGTCTAATGCTCCAAAAATGATTCCTCGTTTTCCTTTTAGTAAGTTGTACGACATGTTATATTGTATTTTAAAGTTGAATAGATTTCCGTTATTTTATTCCTGTTTTTAGAAAAGTAAAGATACATTTTAATTCAATAATTCCTTAGCATTTGCTATCGCTGCGTCAGAAACATTTTTACCCCCCAACATTTGGGCTATCTCATGTACGCGTTCTGCTGCAGTCAACACCTTTAAATGAGTAGCTGTAACATCATTGCTATCTTCCTTATACACCTTAATATGATAGTCTCCTTTTGCTGCAATTTGAGGTAAATGAGTGATGCTTAACAACTGCATTTTTTTACTCATTTGCTGCATAATAGTTGCCATCTTATTGGCTATTTCTCCCGATACACCTGTGTCTATTTCATCAAACACTATGGTAGGGAGTTTTTTATAAGCCGCCATAACCGCTTTAATAGCTAGCATAATACGGCTCATTTCACCTCCTGAAGCCACCTTTTTTAATGGACCAAAGGCCAAGCCTTTATTTGCCGTAAACAACAACTGCAATACATCTGTTCCATTATTTTTAAAATCATTGGAAGCAGTGAGCTCAAACTGAAACTTTGCATTTGGTAAGCCCAAAGGCGGTAATACCTCTTCTAATTTTGCCTTAAGCTCTGGTATAGCTTGCAGCCTTTTGTTGTGAAGCTCTTCAGCTATTTTTAAAGCAGCTTGTTTAAAATTATTTTTCTGTTTTTCTAAATTTTCTATCTCACTATCTAGCCCTAAAGTGATAGTTACTTTTTCTGCAAGCGCATTTTCTATTTCTATTAATTCTGAAACTGAAGAAACTGCGTGTTTTTGCTGAAGCTTATACAAGGTTTGAAGCTTTTCATTAACTTGAAAAAGCATTTCAGGATCCGACTCAATCTTTTCGGCAGCAGTAGTAATTTCAGAATGAATATCCTCCATTTCAATAATAACACTGTTTAAGCGCTCCCATAAATCTTCAAAAGTCTTTGAGAATGACTTTATCTTACCTAAAACAAGACGTATTTCTTTTGATGTTTGCAATGTACCTATCTGCTCTTCATCTAACATACGGCTAGAACTCACTAAAGCTTCTTGTATCGCCTCTGCATTGTTTAGGGTTTCGTAGGTCTCTTCAAGCGCTTCTTGGTTTAATTTTTTTAAACCCGCTTGTTCGAGCTCTTTATGTAGAAAACTATTGTAATCTAATTCTTTTGAAGCTGCTTCTTTTTGAGCTTTTAAAGCTAAAAGTGCTTCTGAAGTTTTTTTAAATTCCTCTAATTGAATACGGTAAGCTTTTAATAAGTCGGTATTTCCAGCTAAGGAATCTATCATTTCCATCTGAAAGCTTTCAGAAACAATCTCTAAGGTTTCGTGTTGGCTATGCACATCAACCAAATATGGAGCCAATGCCTGCAGTTGTGTTAATGCCACTGGCGTATCGTTTACAAAAGCCCTGGATTTACCACTGGGAAGAATTTCACGTCTAATAATAGTATGGGGGTCATAGTCTAAGTCGTTTTCTTCAAAAACATTGTTTAACCCATAATTTTTTATTGAAAAATGTCCTTCAATAATACATTTTTTCAAAGGATCCTTAACGCTATTTAAATCTGCTCGTTTTCCTAACAAAAGACCTAAAGCACCCAAAATAATAGACTTACCAGCACCCGTTTCGCCTGTAATAATAGTTAAACCCTCATTAAACTCCACGCGTATATCTTCAATTAGCGCATAGTTTTTTATGGCGAGTGTAGTTATCACTTTTTATGGATAGGTGTTAGACGTTAGAATATAAACCCTTGCTAGTAATCAGTATGTTTTAAACTTCAGAAATATAAAAGCTTAAAATTTAATTTCAGACCAATTGCTTCGTTGTGTAGGAGCAAATCTGTTCAGGTTTTCAATTAATTTAGTTATTTCAACCTGTGGACCTCCACTAAAAATAGCTTGTATTTCATCGCTCTTAGCATCAAAAAAGGTACGCATCAAAAAAGAGTTTGGTCTGCGGTCATTAATACCTTTAAGGTCATTTATAGCTTCAGCAATTTTCATTTTTGCTTGTTTTTGATCTGCCGCCATTACATCTATACCCTCGCGGTGGTACTTGTACATTACGTCGTGAAAATCTTTGTATACAGATGACAATAAAGCATCGTTATAACGGTATCTAGATTGGTTGCCATCATTAGCTTTCCAACCTTGAAAATTACTAGAAGCTGCTGTATTTACAATTTGCTTAGCTATTTCAAAATAAGGCTCACCACCAAAAGGCGCATACGTATCTGCATCTAATCCTATCACTGTGTAAACGTGATAAGCTACAACAGAAACTAGGTTTGAGTCAAAGCTGTTAATATTAAACAATAGCGGCTCAAACTCTTTATAATTAAACCTTAATTGTTTGTCAAAATAGTTATAAACTGGAGAGTCGTAGGTAGAATCGAAAGCAGTACGTGAAGACTGAATTTGGATAGTTGCCACAAAACTATCTCCGTCATATTCACTTATTATCAAAGACATATTGCAATCTATACGCTCTTGAGTTTTATATTCATTATCTGTCCATTTTGTATTGTTTACAAATTCGAGCAGTTGTTTTTCCAAGGTGCGAAATATTTGCAAATTGGGTTGTCCTGTTTGTTCGGCATCTATGGAAACGGTGCAATTTAATTCTTGAGCTTGTGTTGAAAACACAGCAATAGCACATAATAAGAAAAGTAAAATTTTACGCATTTGTCTGTTCTATAATATATTCTAAAATATCTTTTGCTACTTCTTTTTTAGGTTTAACACTAAAAGGAAGTGTTTTATTGTCTTTGGTTATCAAAGTAATTTTGTTGGTATCGGTTTTAAAACCGGCACCCTTGTCTCGAAGCGAATTTAACACAATTAAATCTAAATTCTTTTTTTTGAGTTTCAATTTTGCGTTTTCTTCTTCGTTTTGTGTTTCTAAAGCAAATCCTACAAGGAATTGTTTTTTCTTAATTGCACCGAGCGAAGCCAAGATATCCTTGGTTTTTGTAAGCTGAAGCGTAAGGTCGTCGGTTTTCTTTTTAATTTTTTCTGAAGCCACTTCAGAAGGCCTATAATCTGCAACTGCTGCGCTTAAAATTGCAATATCGCATTCATTAAAATACTCATGAGCTGCATTATACATTTCTTCAGCTGAAGTAACACGTATAATTTTTATAAAATCGTCTTCAATATTTAATACCGAAGGACCCGACACCAACACAACCTCAGCACCATTCTTTGCTGCTGCTTCGGCTATGGCATACCCCATTTTTCCGCTAGAGTGATTTCCTATAAAACGAACAGGATCTATTGCTTCATAGGTAGGTCCCGCAGTTATTAAAACCTTTTTGCCGCGAAGGGGAAGATTTTTTAGTATATCATTTTCAATAAAAGAAACAATGGTTTCTGGCTCTGCCATTCTACCCTGCCCTACTAACCCACTAGCGAGTTCGCCAAAAGCAGCTGGTATTTGAATATTGCCAAAGGCATTTAGTTTTTCAAAAGTTTCGGCGGTAGATGGGTGAACGTACATATCTAGGTCCATTGCCGGTGCGTAATACACTTTACATTTTGCAGACAAATAACACGCGATCAAAAGATTGTCGCAGGCGCCTGTTGCCATTTTAGACAAGGTATTAGCTGTAGCTGGAGCTATTAAAAATAAATCTGCCCAAAGCGCCAGTTCTACGTGGTTGTTCCACTTGGGCTCTTTAAAGCTTGCCTCGTCCTTTTCATTGGTAAAAGAAGAAAAAACTTCGTTTTTAGATAAAGTTGCCAAAGTTAAGGGAGTTACAAAATCTTTTGCAGCATCCGTCATCACAACTTTTACATTGGCTCCTTTTTTAACTAGAAGTCTAACTAAAAAAGCTGTTTTGTACGCAGCAATCCCGCCGCTAATGCCAAGCAAGATATTTTTTCCGTTCAAAACAGCCATTTTTATGTTTCTTATTACAGCTTACAGGTATTAAACACAAAACCTGTAGATGCTTTTTTGTTACTCTACTACTTCGTCTTTTGTATTACGGTAGTATATTTTGTCTTCCAACCATTCTTGTACAGCTAATGCATGAGGCTTTGGAAGCTTTTCGTAGAATTTTGAAACTTCAATTTGTTCTTTGTTTTCAAAAATCTCCTCTAAACTATCGTTATAAGTAGCAAACTCATCTAGCTTTTCTAGAAGTTCTTTTTTGATGTCACCATTTATCTGTGAAGCTCTTTTCGAAATAATTGAAATAGCCTCATAAATGTTGTTTGTTGGGGCATCAATTTTATTCTTATCTAGCGTGATAGTATTGATGGGTGCATCTGAATTTTTAATATCCATAATATAAATTAATTAAATAGTGGGTTCGGTTTCTATTGGTTCTAATCTGCTCTCAATATCCTGATAGTATTCCATTGCCTTAGGAGCTAGATCTGAATCCTTGTAATATTTCATAAAACTGTTGTAATGCACAATTGCCTCGCGTAAACGCTCTTGCACTAAAAATGGAACACTGTTTATAGCTAGTTTATAGGCTGCTACAAATCTTCCATAAAAGGCATCTTCTCTATATACAGTTCCTGGGTTATCTGTTATAAAATTATCAAAAGCACCAATTGAAGCTTTGTAATCTTCTACGTGCAGGTATTGTTCTGCAACTTCATATTCTTTCTTTTCCAACTTTGTTCGCAGCTCTGCAACAAGAGCATTGGCTTCCATTCGCTTGCTTGAGTTGGGGTATTGATTAATAAACTCTTGCAGTTTTTCAAGTCCTTTAGCTGTTTCTTTTTGGTCTAAAGAATATCTAGGCGAAAGCTCATAAAAGCTTTTAGCAGATTTAAACGAAGCTACCTCTACACTATCGCTCTGAGGATATCCTTGTGTAAAACGCTCAAATTGATACCCAGCAAGGTAAAAATCTTCTAAGTTATAATAAGTGTTTGCGTAAATAAACATCAGTTTTTCTCCCTGAGGCTTTCCTCTGTATGACGGCACTAATTGCTCCATCAATTTAAGGCTTTTTCTGTATTTCCCTTTACGATACAGGGAATCCGCAAAAGCGTATTTTTTACCCATATCATCCTTTCTAAGTACTTCTTGGTACTGGCTACAAGATGAAAAAAGTATAGTAAATAAAAGGATTATAAAAAGTGGTAATCGCATAGGCTTAAAAAACATCGTGCAAAAATAGGGAATTAAACATGATTGAACAAACTTATTCTTCGGCTAAAATATTGCGTTGAAGGCTATTATTTACACGCCTTTTGAAATATTTAACTTCTTTAAGTAAAAGTTGTTTCTTAAAAATTTTTAACGAAAGCGTCAATTTTTGCTCTTAAGCCATCACTAACTCCCACTAAAGGAAGGCGAACCACGTCTTCACAAAGCCTTAAACTCTTAAATACCGCTTTAATTCCTGCTGGATTTCCTTCAGCAAAAATATAATCTATCGCAGCTGCTATTTTATAATGAATTGCATAAGCTTCGTCTACCTTTTTATCCAATCCTAGTTTTACCATCTTTGAGAACTCTTTAGGATATCCTTGCCCAATAACCGAAATAACTCCTGCACCTCCAGCAAGAACCATAGGCAGTGTTACCATATCGTCGCCAGAGATCACTAAGAAATCTTTGGGAGCTCCAGAAATAAGTTTCATTGCCTGTACTATGTCTCCTGCTGCTTCTTTTATAGCGACAATTTTATCAAAATCATTTGCTAATCTAAGCACTGTTTCTGGCAGCATATTTGATGCCGTTCTCCCTGGAACATTATACAAAATAATTGGCAATGGAGCTGCCTTTGCAATAGCCGCAAAATGCTGATATACACCCTCCTGCGTAGGCTTGTTGTAAAATGGAGAAACAGAAAGTATAGCCGTAAAAGCACTTAAATCACGAGTTTGCATTTCGGCAATCACTTCTTGAGTGTTGTTACTTCCAATACCCAGAACCAAAGGCAAACGACCGTTGTTTGTAGTTACAATTGTATCTATAACAATTTGTTTTTCCTCTTTTGTAAGCGTGGCACTTTCAGCAGTAGTTCCCAAAACCACTAAATAATCTATACCATTTTCAATATTAAAATTGACTACTCTTTTTAGACCTTCAACATCTACAGAAAAATCACTTTTAAAAGGCGTTATAAGCGCTACGCCAGTTCCTACTAACTCTTTCATAATTTCTTTTTTTTACACTAATTCCTAATGTACAGCCACATTAGTTTGTTTTTATTAAATATCAAATCTTTTTAAGGATCTCTAAATACTTTTTTGTTTCAGCCATAAAGAGTGCCGATTTTAAAGGATCTACCGCCAGCAACAAATCATATAAGCGCTCATCAGCACCCTGAAATCCTATTTTAAACTTCGCTTTGCTTTGAGCCACCATCGCGCTCAAGTACTCGTGTTTCCCTTTGTAATACCCAATTATAACATCAAAAGGAAAATTGAGAAACTCCTCAGCATTTTGATTATTCATGGTGCCACGCCAACTAAACTCTTTGTTGGTAACCTGATCTTGTCTAAGGGACGGTAGCTTTTTACGTGTTTCTATAAAAGTAAAAATTTTCACATCCTTTCGTTGTAAGCCAAGTTCTTTTCCAAACTCGTAAAGCAACTCAAAATCATTAAAAAAAGCCTCATCCACCAAAAAACCTAAACATTTTAATGGTTCATTGCGCTGCGAAAAATCTCGCACACTCAAACTCTTATCAATCTGTTTTTTAAATGAATGTTTCTTTACTTTCTTTAACATGGAGCACCAAGTTTATAGGCAGTAAAAATAAGGATTTTTAAACTTTTTTGTGTCAAAATAAAAACGAATGAAAAAACCATACAAATGTTTTATTAAGCAGCTTATTGCTAAAAGGTTAGTTAAATCATTTGTAGAAATTCATCTTCAGAAATTATGGCAACGCCTAAGTTTTCTGCTTTTGTTTTTTTGCTAGGCCCCATATTATCACCCGCTACAACATAGGTTGTTTTAGATGAAATAGAGCTAGAAACTTTACCGCCGTTGTCTTCTATAAGTTTTTTAAGTTCATCTCGAGATACTTTAGTAAAAACCCCAGAAACAACAAATATTTGCCCTTGTAGCGTATCTGTTTGGTTTGCGAGTTTTTCTGCCGATATTTCTAGTTGAACACCACAGCTTTTTAAACGTTCTATAGTGGTGATATTTTCTTCGGAAGCGAAAAAAGAAACCACACTTTGTGCAATACGCTCACCTATTTCGTCAACAGTTATTAATTCTTCTTCTGAAGCATTCTTCAATGCGTCTATTGTCTTGTAGTGCTTAGCTAATTTTTTTGCGACGGTTTCACCTACATAGCGAATCCCCAAACCAAAGAGAACGCGTTCAAATGGAACTTGTTTAGAGGCTTCTATACCCTTAACCATATTTTCGGCACTTTTTTGAGCCATACGCTCTAAAGGAATTACCTGCTCTTCTTTTAAAAGATATAAATCGGCATAATTAATTATTAAACCGTTTTTCACTAGAAGCGCAACTGTTTCACCACCCAAGCCTTCAATATCCATCGCTTTTCGGGAAATAAAATGCTGAATACGCCCAATTATTTGTGGTGGACAGCCATCAGTATTCGGGCAATAGTGTTGTGCTTCGCCATCATTTCGTATTAATTCTGTATTACATTCAGGACAAGCATTAATGTATACTGTTGGGGTAGAATCTGGGGTTCGTTTTGAAAAATCAACCCCAATTATCTTCGGAATTATCTCTCCTCCTTTTTCAACAAAAACAGTATCGCCTTCACGTATATCTAGCTTTTCTATTTGGTCTGCATTGTGCAATGAAGCACGTTTAACTATAGTTCCTGCAAGCTCTACTGCTTCAAGATTTGCAACTGGAGTGATTGCTCCTGTTCTACCTACCTGATAAGAAATATGATTTAAAACGGTAGCTACCTGCTCTGCTTTAAACTTATACGCCATTGCCCAACGAGGCGACTTTGCTGTATAGCCTAATTCTTCTTGCTGTTGAAGGTTATTCACTTTTACCACTACTCCATCGGTTTCATAAGGTAATTCGTGACGGTGATGGTCCCAGTAATTTACAAATTCTAAAACTTCGTCTAAATTTTTAGCTAGTTTAGCAATTTCAGGAACTTTAAAACCCCAAGAACGCGCTTTTTCTAAACTTTCAAATTGTGTTTTTATAGGCAGTCTATCTCCCTTAAGACTGTAAAGGAGACAATCTAAAGGTCGTTTTGAAACCTCAGCACTATCCTGTAATTTTAAACTACCAGATGCGGTGTTTCTAGGGTTTCGGTAAGGTTCTTCGCCAGCCTCAATTCTTTCTTCATTCATCTTATTAAAACCTTCAAAAGGAAGTACAATTTCGCCGCGAATTTCAAAAAAGGGCGGATAATCCCCCTTTAACTGCAAAGGCACAGAACGGATAGTCTTTACGTTAGCGGTAACATCATCACCCTGAAAACCATCACCTCTGGTTACAGCTCTTTTAAGAGATCCATTTTCATAGGTTAAATTTATAGACGCCCCGTCGTATTTAAGCTCACAGGTAAATTCTACTTTACCGTCAACCATCTTTTCAATTCGTTTTTCCCAATCTTCAAGGTCTTCTTTGGAATATGAATTATCTAGCGAATACATTCTAGAAGTATGCACTACAGTCTCAAAATTTTTAGTGATTTCGCCACCAACTCTTAAAGTAGGCGAATTAGCGTCAAAAAATTCGGGATGCGCCTTTTCTAACTCCTGAAGCTGCTTGAGTTTTTGGTCGAACTCAAAATCTGAAATAGAAGGTGTATCAAGTACATAATACTTGTAATTATGCTCGCGAAGTTCATTGCGAAGGCTTGTAATTTGCTGTTCAATATTCATAGAACAAATATAGAAATAAAGCGGTTTTGGAATAGGTGTAAATTAAAAAAACCACGAATTCACAAATGATATTTACATCATTATTCGTGAATTCGTGGCAAGGAATTATCTTTTAAGATTTATATCAATCTTCCACAAAGATATTGCGAACCAAGGCAGCACAAAGACCACCAGCAATAGGAGCCACAATAAACAACCATAATTGCTCTATAGCCATTCCACCAGCAAAAAGCGCTGGTCCTAAACTACGTGCAGGGTTTACAGATGTTCCTGTTATAGGAATTGCAACCATATGTATTAAGGTAAGTGAAATACCTATAGCAAGTCCCGCCATCATAGGCGAAGTATTTTTTGAAGAAGTTGTACCAAATATTACCATTAAGAATAAAAAGGTAAGTACAAACTCGGCTATAAGAGCAGAAGTCATATTGTATTCACCTCCATAACCCGCTCCCCAGCCATTAGAACCCAAACTCCATTCGCCCATTGAAAAACCAGCATTACCAGTAGCTAAAAGATATATAACTCCTGCTGCAGCTACGGCGCCAACGCACTGTGAAATTATATAACCTACCGTATCCTTTGCAGAAAGCTTTCCTGCCGCTAACATTGCTATAGAAATAGCCGGATTAATGTGACATCCTGAAATAGGGCCTATTGTATAAGCCATTACCAAAACTGCAAGACCAAATGCAAGAGCGATACCTAAGATACCTATACCTGCAGGGCCAGATCCAGTTACACTAGCTATTGTAGCAGCGCCACAACCAAATAAAACTAATGCGAACGTGCCGAGTCCTTCGGCGAAATACTTTCTAGTTGAGTTCATATAAATTATTTTTAAATGTTAAGATTGTAAATTTAACAATTTAGCACTCTATAAAAAATAATGTTAACAAATACGTTAATTTGTTAATAATATATTAAACCCTGTCAGAATTCAACCATCTTGGTTGTAGGGGTGTTTTAAAGTTTTCCATTTTTTTCAATAGAAATTCGGGGTCTGAATCCACTAAAAGAAGCTCGTAATTGGACATAGAAAGAAACCCTTTGCTTACCATCGTTTCTAATAATTGGATTAAGTGATCATAAAAGCCGTTTACATTAAGTAGTCCAATTGGTTTTTGATGTAAGCCCAACTGAAGCCAAGTAATAATCTCAAAAAGCTCCTCTAAGGTTCCCATACCACCAGGTAGGGCTATAAACGCATCACTTTCCTCTTGCATTTTCATTTTTCGTTCGTGCATATTACTCGTGGTAATCAATTCTGTTAAACCCAGATGCACTACCTCTTTCATCTTTAAGAATTCTGGTATTATGCCTACTACTTTTCCGTTATTATCTAGTACACTTTTTGCAATACAACCCATAACTCCAATTTTTGCTGCACCATACACCAGGGTAATTTCGCGTTGAGCAAAAATCTCACCTAGCTTTACAGCAGCAGCTGTTATAAGCTGGTCATTACCATCACTGCTTCCGCAGAAAACACATATTTTATTAAGTTTATTCATCTAGGCTACATTTTAACATCCGGTCTTTTCCGTAGATGTCTTTTTTTAATTCAACAGTATTAAAACCCTCGCTTTTTAAAAGGGAAATCATTTCCTTACCAAGATACTCATTAATCTCGAAAAAGAGTTTCCCATTTGGCTTTAAGTGCTTTTTTGCCAATTGCGCAATTTTGCGGTAAAACACTAATGGATCATCATCACTTACATAAAGCGCCTGATTAGGTTCGTGTTTTAAAACATTCTCGTGCATTAGTTGTTTTTCTAACTCGCGAACATAAGGCGGATTAGAAACAATAACATCATATTGCCCCTCAAGACCACGAAGCCCCAACACATCTGCTTGTAGGAAAGTAACTTTAACTGAGTTTAAAATTGCATTCTCTCTTGCTATAGTCAATGCTTCTTCAGATATATCCATACCATAAACTTCGCTAGTTGCAATATTCTTTGCCAATGAAACAGCTATACATCCACTACCTGTACCAATATCTAAAATCCTAGCTGAGTCTATAGGCAAATTGGAGTTGTTTATTTCTGAAAGAATCCACGACACCAACTCCTCAGTTTCTGGACGGGGAATAAGTGTGTGTTTATTCACCTTAAACGGAAGGCCATAAAACGCTGTTTCACCTAATATATACTGAATGGGTTCATTACTCAAAAGACGATTTACGGCATCTTGAAACGCTATTACGGCAGCTTCAGCTATGGTTTTTTCTGGATTTAGAACACTTTCTACTGCCGAAATATTCAGTAAACTTTCAGAAAGAATATTAAAAAAAGATTGTATTTCTTCCGAAGGATATACACCCGAAAGCTGCGTTTTAAAATGGGTTTTTAATTCTGAAATATTCATAGAAATAACTTCTCGTGTAGAAACTAACACTACATTTATAAAGACATTTATTGTGTTATTAGACGCTAGTTATAAATCTTTAAGCATATGTACAGGACAGGAATAATGACCTGTATTGCCCATTGCGGCATCTATATATTTAAAACCTGCTTTTTTATACAACAGTTGAGCATGAGTCATATACTCCATTGTTTCTAGATAAACCTTGTCGTAGCCAAAAGACTTTGCTTTTTCCAAACAAATCTCCATCATTTGCATACCAAGCCCTCTTCCCCTAGCCTCGGGAAGAAAGTACATTTTTTGTAATTCACAAACATTACCTTCAAAGTTATCGAGCTTTGCCACACCTGCACCACCAATTATTTTATTGTTTTCTTCAACTACAAAATAAACCGCATTGGGCTTTTGGTAGGTTTCAAACATACAATCTAGCGAAACATCTGCATAAGCAGTGCCCACTTTTGGGACATTAAGGTCTTCCAAAACGCTTCGTATTACTTTGGCTATTTGCGGATTGTCTTTCTTTTTTATAAGACGAATAATTGGTGCGGTCATTCTAATTAAATCCTTGTATTTTTACGCTGTGAAGATACACGAAAAATATATGTCGCGCTGCATTCAACTCGCCAAAAACGGACTAGGAACTACCTACCCTAATCCATTAGTTGGCAGTGTAATTGTTCACGACAACAAAATTATTGGCGAAGGATGGCATTATAAAGCTGGTTTAGCTCACGCTGAAGTAAACGCTATCGCAAGTGTTAAAAACACCGAAGCTTTTCCAGAAGCAACCATATATGTAAGTTTAGAACCCTGTAGCCATTTTGGAAAGACACCACCTTGCGCCAATTTAATTATTGAAAGTGGCATAAAAAAAGTTGTGGTTGGGAGCACAGATCCAAATCCACAAGTAGCTGGTCGCGGAATAAAAAAATTAATAGAAGCCGGTTGCCAAGTAACAGTAGGCGTGTTAGAAGCGGAATGCTCAATGCTCAACAAGCGTTTTTTTACATTTCACCAGAAAAAAAGACCCTATATTTTTTTAAAATGGGCCGAAACTGCCGATGGATTTATAGCCCCAAAAAAGGAAACTAGAAAAGAGACAAAACCCGTATGGATCACCAATAAATACGCTAGGCAGTTGGTTCATAAAATGAGAAGCGAAGAGCAAGCTATTTTAGTGGGCACAACCACCGTTTTGCAGGACAACCCATCGCTTACAGTACGCGATTGGGCAGGAAAAAACCCAATTCGTATTATCATAGATAAAGATCTTAAGGTTTCTGAAGATTTTATGGTGTACAACACTAAAGCGAAAACGATTGTTTTTAATGCCGAAAAAGAAAAATCTACAGACCTACTCGAATTTGAAGCGATTCATTTTTCTGAAAACATTCCCAAGCAAATCTGCGAGACACTATTCAATAAAAACATTCAATCTGTAATTATTGAAGGAGGCGCACAAACACTACAATCGTTTATAGATTCTAATCTTTGGGATGAAGCTTATGTGTTTAGTGGTAGCACAAACTTTGGCGAAGGCATTAAAGCACCACAACTTAAAGGAAATTTAACTACCGACGAAAAAATAAAAGAAGACCATTTACAGATATTTAAAAACCCTCGCCCTTGATAGCTTTAGCGCTTAGCATATTTTCTTCTACAATGATATTTGTGGTATTTAAGCTTTTTTCAAAGTTTAAAATTAATACGCTACACGCTATTATAGTAAATTATATAACGGCTTGTTTTTGCGGCGTATATTTTCAGCAAAACACGGTAGATATTAGCGCTATCCCAAGTTACAATTGGTTTCCTTTCGCCTTAGTTTTAGGCGTTCTCTTTATAACTGTTTTTAACCTGATGGCAATAACCACACAGCGCAGCGGTCTATCTGTAGTATCTGTAGCCACTAAAATGAGCGTTGTAATACCTATTTTGTTTGGTTTACTATATTATAAGGAGAGCTTAGGTTTTTTTAAAACTTCAGGAATCTTATTAGCATTGGTCTCTGTGTATTTGGCATCCGTAAAAACAAAAGACGGACTTAAAATAAAACCTTCAAACATCATCTTTCCCGTATTAGTATTTATAGGTAGCGGTACTATAGACACTACTTTAAAATATCTTGAAGGTGAGTATATCGCTAAAAACGACATTCCTATTTTCTCTGCTACCATATATGCTATGGCAGCGGTCATTGGCTTTTTTATATTAATGTATCAAGCCGTAAAAGGAAAATTTAAATTTCAATTTAAAAACATACTCGGCGGAATTGCATTAGGAATCCCAAATTACTTTTCGGTTTACTTCTTGGTTAAAGCACTGCGCAGTGACATTTACGACAGCTCTGGCATATTTACTTTAAACAATGTGCTTATCGTTATGCTTTCTACTATAATAGGTATACTGCTTTTTAAAGAAAAACTATTGCTAAAAAACTGGATAGGTATACTGCTGGCCGTTTTGAGTATTTTATTAATAGCATTGGAAAAAATGTAAGCAATAAGCGCTTAAAAGAAATTATTTTGGAAACTGAAAAAGACACATATAAAACCATTACAAAAGCTTCTGAAGAGGTCTTATTTAAAGAAAAAGGGAGCAAGTTTTTTGGATACGCTTTTCACCTTACTACTGAAGACGAAGCTAAAGAACACATAGATGCTTTAAAAAAGCAACACCACTCTGCTCGTCACTGGTGTTATGCTTGGCAACTAGGCAAAAATTACGAAAACTATCGTGCAAACGACGACGGCGAACCTTCAAACAGTGCAGGAATGCCTATTTACGGGCAACTGCAATCATTTAACCTCACAAACACCCTTGTAGTTGTTGTTCGTTATTTTGGCGGTACAAAGCTAGGCGTAGGCGGTTTAATACAAGCCTACAAAACCACAGCACAAATGGCACTGGAAACTTGTAAGATAGTTGAAAGAACAATTGACGAAACATTTCTAATAAAATTTGAATATCCAGAAATGAATACCGTCATGCGTATTATTAAAGACGAAGATTTAAATCTTACAGACCAAAAAATGGAATTGAATTGCGAGTTTAAAATTGCAGTTCGCAAAAAAGATGCTGAACGAATATTTCAGCTTTTTGAAAACACTTACAAAGTAACTATCAAAAGATTAAAATCTTAGTTATTCTTCGCGCAATTTATCTAACAAATAATCTGGAGCTTTCATCAACTTTTTAGTGGTGCTGTTTATAAAAACTAAAATAGTTGTAGCGGTAATAAGCAATTGATTAGACTCATTATAAATTTCGTATTGAAATTCAATTTTCACAGACGGCATTTGTTTCAATGTGGTCTTTACCGTTAATAGATCATCGTAATAGGCTGGCTGTTTATAATCTATACTAAAGTGAACAACAGGAAGATGTACGTTATTGGCTTCCATCCATTTATACGAAAAGCCTAGCTCTCGCAGCCATTCTGTCCTACCTTGTTCAAGGTATTGTGCATAGTTACCGTAGTAAACAATCCCCATTTGGTCTGTTTCTCCATAACGCACTCTAATTTTTGTAGTAGTATTCTTCAAAATAATTGATTAATTAAAGAAAGTTTTTTGTAGTTTTATCGAAAAGGAAGTATGCGTAAAAAAAACTAAAAATTCAACCCAATATCAGTTTTTTTTTTAACTTTTTTGTTCACATATTTGCATTGTTAAAAAATAGCAAGGAAGCGCTCCCCCCCTTCTATATTTTTGACCACACTTTTTTAAAAACAAAGAAACAGAATATTTAACTATGAACAGAACTGCGGAATCGGTTTGGAACAATTGTTTGGCTTTTATCGAAGATAATATCACTTCGCAGGCATACAAAACTTGGTTCGAGCCAATTAAAGCAGTAAAGCTTACCGATAGTGCTTTGAGCATCCAAGTTCCTAGCAAATTTTTCTACGAATGGCTAGAGGAGCACTATGTAAAAATCCTAAAAGTTGCACTTACTAAAGAGTTGGGAACAACAGCCAAATTAGTTTACATCATTAAGATGGAAAACACTTATGGCAACAAACAACCTTTTACCGAAAAAATACCGAGCGCTAACCGAAGTAATCTACGAGCACAAGAAGTAGATGTACCTTTAAAAAACAAAAGTCCGGAATTAAAAAACCCTTTTGTTATCCCTGGCATTCGCAATGTAAAAATAGAGTCGCAACTAAACCCTAATTACAACTTTGAAAGTTTCCTAGAAGGCGAATCAAATAGACTGGCTCGTTCTGCAGGATTAGCTGTTGCAAACAAACCCGGCGGTACTTCTTTTAACCCATTGCTTATTTTTGGCGGTGTTGGTTTAGGAAAAACACACTTAGGTCATGCAATTGGCGTAGACATAAAAGATAAATATCCCGAAAAAACCGTTTTGTATATCTCTGCCGAAAAATTTACTCAGCAATATATAGAATCGGTAAAAAAGAATAACAGAAACGACTTTATACACTTCTATCAAATAATAGATGTATTAATTGTAGACGACATCCAATTGCTTTCTGGCAAAGCGGGAACTCAAGATGTTTTCTTCCATATATTTAATCATTTACACCAAAACGGCAAGCAGGTAATTTTAACCAGCGACAAAGCTCCGGTAGACATGATAGATATAGAACAACGTTTGTTATCTAGATTTAAATGGGGCCTTTCAGCCGAATTAAACCATCCAGATTACGATACACGTGTAGCTATTATTAAGAACAAACTTTACAGAGACGGTGTAGAAATGCCCGAAGATATAGTAGAGTTCTTGGCAAACAATATTAAAACTAATATTCGTGAGCTTGAAGGTGCAATAATTTCGTTAATTGCTCATTCTTCTTTCAACAAAAAAGAAATCACTATAGAACTCGCTCGTAAAATAGTTGACAATTACGTTAAACACACAAAACGAGAAGTATCTATAGATTACATACAGAAAGTAGTAAGCGATTATTTCCAGATGGATGTAGACACTTTACAGTCTAAAACACGTAAAAGACATATAGTTCAGGCTAGACAATTAGCCATGTTTTTTGCTAAAAAATTCACTAAAGCCTCCCTAGCTTCTATAGGCTCGCAAATAGGGCAACGTGATCACGCAACCGTTCTTCACGCTTGCAAAACTGTAGACAATCTATCAACAACAGATAAGCAATTTCGCAAGTATGTGGAAGATCTTAACAAGAAGTTGACGCTCTAAAAAAATTAAATTCAAAATCACTAATTGCTAGTTTTTAAAAACTAAGTGTTTATACTAGGTTTTTAAAAACTAGCAATAAACTTTTAAATATTTTGCAGCAGTATAAAATCCTAATGGTTTGCCTTGGCAATATATGCCGCTCCCCTTTGGCAGAAGGAATCCTAAAGTCAAAAGTAGATGCTTCTCAAGTTTTTGTGGATTCTGCCGGAACTGGTCACTGGCATGTAGGCGATAAACCTGACAAACGAAGTATTGCAGTTGCAAAAAAACACAATATAGACATTACAGACCAACGCGGAAGACAGTTTAAAACAGCTGATTTTGAAAGCTTTGATTTAATCTACGTAATGGACAATAGCAACAAAGAAAACGTTCTGGCTATGGCCGAAAACGACTCTCAAAAGAAAAAAGTAAAGTTAATCCTCAACGAAATTTTTCCTGGGGAAAACGTAGATGTACCCGATCCATATTATGGAGGCGACAGTGGTTTTGAGAATGTTTTTAAAATGCTAGATGAAGCCTGCACTATAATAAGCAAACGTATTAAGTAAAGTAATCGGTTAATTTTACTACCTTAGTAAAACACACAAAACACTGATTATGAAAACATTAATCGTCTTTCTCTTTTTGCTTGTCACTCAAATATTATTTACTCAAAACATTGAAATTGAACTTTTTAAAAGCGGTTTTACAAATCCCTTAGACATTCAGCATGCAAATGACGATCGCCTTTTTGTTGCTGAGCAAGGAGGTAAAATAAGAATAATTAAAGCAGATGGTACTGTAAACGCAATTCCGTTTATAGATATAGCTGGATTGATTTCTAATGGTGGTGAGCGTGGTTTATTAGGTTTTGCTTTTCACCCTGACTATAGCAGTAACGGTTATTTTTTTTTCAATTACACTAACCTAAGTGGAGACACTCAAGTTTCTAGGTTTACCGTAAATAGCAGCAATCCAGATTTGGCAGATTTAGCTTCAGAACTACCTATTATAGATTACGTTCAACCCTTAACCAACCACAATGGCGGCTGTCTAGCTTTTGGTCCAGATGGGTATTTATATATTTCATCTGGAGATGGCGGTGGTTCTGGAGACCCCGAAAATCGCGCTCAAAACAAGCTATTGCCCTTAGGAAAAATACTTCGACTAGATATAGACAATCCTTCAGGTGGAAATAATTACAGCGTACCAGCAGACAATCCCTTTGTTGGTGATCCAAATGGCCTAGATGAAATCTGGGCGTATGGTTTGCGCAACCCTTGGCGTTTTTCTTTTGATTTTACAGAAAACAACCTTTGGATAGCAGATGTTGGACAACAGAATGTAGAAGAAATTAACCGTCAACCCTCAACAGAGGCTGGTTTAAATTACGGGTGGCGTTGCTATGAAGGGTCACAGACTTTTAATACAACTGGAGGTTGCCCTCCTACAGAAGACTTAACTTTCCCTTTTGCCGAATACCCCCACACAAATGGCAATTGCTCTATTACAGGTGGGTATGTGTATAGCGGCGCTGTTTACACAGACATTGCCGGTCTTTATTTTTTTGCAGATTTGTGTAGCGGTATGATTGGCACCGTTGACGGTACTGGAAACTTAATAGATCACGGCGAGTTTAGCGGCAGATGGGTATCTTTTGGCGAAGACATAAACAAAGAACTTTACATAGTGTCCTTAGATGGCGAAATCTTTAAAATTAAAGGTAGTGTAACTGCAAACATTGAAGAGTTTTCAATAGACAAAGCCCTTTCCTTCTACCCTAACCCAGCATCTAATAGTGTTTTATTCAGCTTAAAAAATGATCTATTCGTAAATATTGCTATTTTTGACACTAGAGGAAGTTTAATTATTTCTGAAGAAAATATTTCGGTTAATGAAAAAAGCATTTCAGTTTCAGGACTATCCTCAGGGGTTTATTTTGCTAAAATAACTTCAGCAAAAGGACAAACAACCGTAAAAAAATTAATGGTTCAATAAAATTTAAATGAATTCAAAAAAAGGAAACCTTTACCTTATACCCTGCCCTATGGGCGATGTACCACCACTAGAAGTACTTCCCGTTACAGTTAAAAATACGATTGAAAATATAGACCATTATATAGTAGAGCACGAAAAAAATGCGCGTCGTTTTATAAAGAGTATTCAGCCTGAAAAACAACAGTCTTCGCTTAAAATTCAGGAAATAAACAAATTCACCCAAGCCGAAGAAATACCCGCTATGCTCAATCCCTGCCTAGAGGGTTTTAATGTAGGTGTAATTAGTGATGCCGGCTGTCCTGGCATTGCAGACCCTGGAGCAAGAGCAGTACACTACGCACATGAAAAAGGTATAAAAGTTATTCCTTTAGTTGGCCCATCTTCTATTTTACTAGCGATGATGGCAAGTGGTTTTAACGGGCAAAATTTTGCCTTTAATGGCTATTTACCAATTGACAAAGGAGAAAGAAAGGCAGAATTAAGACGCTTAGAAAAACTTTCAAAAGACTATGACCAATCACAGCTTTTTATAGAAACTCCTTATAGAAACAATCAAATGCTTCAAAGCTTAGCAGAAAACCTTAACCCACACACAAGAATTTGTGTTGCTTGCGATATTACACTGCCTACAGAATACATTAAAACCGCGCCGGCAAGCTTGTGGAAAAAAATAAAGGTGGACCTTCATAAAAGACCCACCTTATTTATAATTCAAGGATAAATATTAAATCACCCTTGGTTTTCTATTTGCTTCTATATGTGAAGTATCGTAACCCGAAAATTTTCTTAAGTAGTAACGTATAGAAGCGCCGTTAGCGTCTTCAAAACGATTAACACCACCACTTCTTAAAAACTTTTTTACATTACCAGCACCTGCCAAGTGAGCCGCTGCCAATATACCAGATTCAGTAACTTTTACACCACCAATAGTTTTGCCTTTATAGCGCTTAATATCTTTACGTAATACCCACTTATTTATTGAAGTATAAGCCAAAAAGGCTGCTTCTTGTTGGCGTGTATCGTAAAGGAAGTTTTCTGTATCCTTAAAACCCATCATTCTCAGGGTAGAATTAGAAAACTGATACTTACCCATATAACCGTAATCATTTACGATATGGTAATCTCCTCTTGACTCTTTAAAACCAAGGGCTTCTTTAAATCCTAAATAAGATTTTCCCAAAAATAAATAAAACTTTGGGGTCACAGGAGCTAAAAGCGGTTCAAGCTCAGCTTCTGTGGGAACATTATAGTTTAACTCTAATCCCTCTGCACTAAAGGCAGAAAAATCATAACTATCTTTTGAATTGAATCCTGTCCCTACCAATAAAGTAACAACAAGTAAAACTGCAATTAGATATATTTTTTTCCTCATACTTTTAAAATCCAGGTGTATTGCTACACCTTCGTTTCAGCGCGCAAATATACAACTTATTTTAAAAATCTGATTTTTAGACTGTTAAACTAATGTGAAAAGAAAAAAACTACTTGGTTTTAGCTATTACCTATTTAAACCCTGACTGTTTACCCAGCGTACATACGAAGCTTTATTTGCGTTGTGTTGCGCCAAGTTTTTAGCAAACTTATGGTAACCAAAGTTAGTTACATCTGCTACAAAATAATAGTAATCGTGTTTTTCAGGATTTAACACCGCGTCTATAGAAGAAATATCTGGCATAGCTATTGGTCCCGGTGGCACACCTGCGTATTTATAGGTGTTATAAGGAGAGTCTAGTTCCAGGTCTGCATATAACACTCTTTTTATAAGCTGATTGTAATCACCACTCTTGTGCTTTATAGCGTAAATAACCGTTGGATCTGCCTGTAAAAGCATCCCTACTTTTAATCTATTTAAATAAACTCCTGCCACTCTTGGGCGTTCATCTACCTTAGCCGTTTCTTTTTGAACAATTGAAGCCAATGCCATTACTTGTTCCTTGGTAAGATTTACTTTTTCAGCTTTTTGAAGCCTAGATTCATTCCAAAACCGTTCATACTCAGTTTTCATACGATTGCGAAAGGTTTCGGCTGAAGTGTTCCAATAAAACTCATAGGTATTTGGAATATACATAGACAGCGCGGTTTCTTTATTTAATCCCGCTTCATTTAAAAACTGATCGTCCTGCATTGCCTGTATTAGCGAGATGCTATCTGCTTCAATTTGATTGGCTATATGTCCAGCCAAATCTTCTAATCGCTCTTGGTTGTTGAATTTTATATTAATAGGAATGTTTTTACTTCGCAAAGTGTTTACGATGTCGTTATTAGTCATTCCTTTCTTTAATATATAGTGTCCAGGCTTTATGCTTGAAGCATATTTTTTTTGATGCGCTACTGCTGTAAAAGACTCAACATCATTTAATAATGGTGAAATTTCATTTATTACATCGTAAATAGAAGCATTGCTAGCTATATACACATGTGCTTCTTTGTTATTAAAAGCCGTGTTAGGTGTGAATACGGTATTGTATACGTAATATGCAAAAGCCCCCATCCCAACGGCACCCAAGAGAACAATAATTATTAATATCTTTTTAATATACATTTCTTAATTTATGATTTGAGACTTATAAATTACTAAATAATTGATACATACACTCGTTCTTGTACTTCCCTTCGGAATAAATCCAGTCTTTTTTAATACCGCATTTTTCGAAGCCTAATTTTTCAAACAAAGCAATACTCCCTTTATTATCATCTGTTATACCTGCATAAACTTGATGTATATTCAAATATTTAAAGGCGTAGTTACAGGTTAATTGAAGAGCTTCTGTTGAAAACCCTTTTCTTTTATCTTCTTCTGAAAAAATTACTATACCTACTCCCACTCTATTGTGCTTTGGTTCAAAGTCATAAAGATCTATAAAACCTAGCTGAGTTTCATCTTCATTCTTACAAATCACTAACCGAAGTTGTTTTATTTCATAGATATCGCGATGACTGTTCTCTAAATATTGTTTCAGTAAATATTTAGAAAACGGAACTGAAGTATAGCTAACCTCCCAAAGGTTTTCGTCATTCTCCACTTCATACAGAAAGTCTAAGTCTGAAGTTTCTAATGCCCGTAGAAATACATTTTCTCCTTTTAAAGTTTTCATTTCCATTCACCTTTAAAAACCTGTGTTGCTGGCCCTTCCAAAAACACGTCTTTATAAACAGCATCTCGCTTGTTAAAACGCACATGAAGCTGGCCCCCAGGTGTATTTAAAACAACTTTATTGTTTGTTGTTTTTCCCGTTTCAAACATAGCAATAGCAACTGCTGTAACACCTGTTCCACATGAAAAGGTCTCATCTTCTACGCCACGTTCATAGGTGCGCACCGAAAAAACCGCTTCTTCCGTTTGTTCTACAAAATTTACATTTGAGCCTTCTTTTCCGTATATATCATTTCGTATTGATTTACCGTTTTGGTAGACATCAAAATCCTGTATTTGAGTTACGGCTTCCACATGATGTGGTGAGCCTGTATCTAAAAAAGTATAGTTTTCTGAAACCGTTACCGCTTTAACATCATTCATCTTTAAGGAGACCCAATCTTTTAAAACAGAGGCTTGATGAAGCCCATCTACTGCTTCGAAGCTTGTGTTTTCAGAAATAATCCCCAAAAACTTTGCAAAATGCACTATGCATCTCCCGCCATTACCACACATAGAGCTAAGCTGGCCATCGCTATTGTAATAAACCATTTTAAAATCTGCCGTTGGATGATTTTCTAACAAAAGAAATCCATCTGCACCAACCCCAAAACGGCGGTCACAGATTTTTGCAACGAGTTTGGTATTCTTCTTATCAAAAAAATCTTTTCGATTGTCTACAATCACAAAATCGTTACCTGTACCTTGATATTTATAAAAAGTAAATTCCATAAGTGCGCAAAGATATAAAAAGCCCTAACGAGTTTAAGGAAAGTTTACACGTTAAATGCAAGTTAAATACCACTTTGTAACATACTTTTTTTGAAACTTCCTTGTTAAATTTGTAGAAGTAATAAATAAATGTTTCTTCAATTAGGGCTTCACTCTTTCACTCTTCCCAGGAATGAAGCGCTATAAACAGTTTAAAAATGCAAAACACAAGTTTAGGTTTTTGAATTAATTAAAATGTAGTATTAACTAAAAAAAGATTACAATGAAACAAACAATCCGTTTATTTCTAGTGGCTTTAGTAGCCGGAGCCGTTACTCTTGGAGGTTACAAATTCATGGAAGAGAAGGATACTATATCCTTCGAACAACAAGAAAGCACACCTTTTTTACCAACAACTTTAACAGCGCTTGCAGCCGAAATGAATACCGATTTTACTGATGCTGCCGAAAAAACTGTTCACGCAGTAGTTCACGTAAAAAATACGACTGTTAGCACCCTGCCTACAAATATCTTTGAATACTTTCAAGGTGGTGGCCAACCTAGGGCAAAAGTAGGAAGCGGTAGTGGGGTAATTATTTCGCCAGATGGCTATATAGTAACAAACAACCACGTTATAGCCAATGCCACAAACCTAGAAGTTACCCTAAACAATAATAAAACCTATACTGCTAAATTAATAGGTACAGACCCCAGCACCGATATTGCCTTAGTAAAAATTGACGGCGAAGATGATTTCCCTTTCGTCCCTTTTGGCGATTCAAACAATGTGAAAATTGGCGAGTGGGTACTTGCGGTAGGAAATCCCTTTAACCTAACCTCAACAGTTACTGCAGGAATAATTAGCGCTAAAGCAAGAGATTTAAACCAGTTTGACGGCAATCCGCAATCGTTTATACAAACAGATGCGGCTGTAAACCGCGGTAATAGCGGTGGCGCCTTGGTAAACACTCGAGGAGAATTAATTGGGATAAACACAGCAATTACTTCAGAAACTGGTAGTTATGTAGGTTATTCGTTTGCAGTACCCTCAAACAATGCCCGCAAGGTTATAGAAGACATATTAGAATACGGAAATGTACAACGTGGTATTTTAGGCATTCAAGTAGGCAATATAAACCCACAAATAGTTGAAAAGTATGGAATAAAAGATACTGAAGGTGTTTTTGTTGGCGGTATTGAAAAAGGTAGTGGCGCCGATAAAGCCGGAATTAAAGAAGGAGATATAATTAAAGAACTAGACGGTTATAAAGTTTCAAAATTTGCCGATCTTTCAGGTTATTTAGGCTCTAAAAGACCTAATGATACAGTAGAGGTTACTATTCTTCGCAATGGTTCGGAGAGAAGAGTGCCAGTAACTTTAATAAAACTAGAAACATTTTCTATAGACGATCTTGGTTTAGAAGTAAAAAACACAAGTTCCGAAGAATTAAAACAACACGGGCTCAAAAACGGGGTAACTGTAACCAGAGCACTTACACCAGATATAGCTCAATACAAACTAGAAGGAATTATTATTACCAAGATTAATGACGAAACAGTAAACGATATAAACGACGTAAAACGAATAATGACCCAACGCGATTACCGTTCCCCAATAAAAATGACCTTTATGGACACAGCAGGAAATATGAATTCGTTTATATTTAGATAAAATCAACAACAACAGCTTTTTTAAACACCGCTGAAAATCAAAACTTTCAGCGGTGTTTTTATTTTCAATATTTATTTCTTTACAACGATTGAAATAAGTATTTTTGCAGCAAATTTAAACCCTTAAAAATCCTTCCATATGAGTTTTGATGACGTTTATGAAAAAGAACTGTCTTTTCAAACTGACCGCCGAAAAGCTTCAGTAGAATTTATTAAAATCATTAGTGACCTTTGGTACGACAAGTCCATAGAATTGGTACTTTTCCGCAACCAACTTATAGACCGCAATGTGAGTGAGATATTAAACCTTCACGAATATGCAGGCGAGTTTGTTCAAAAACCTATCTCAATTTTTGATTCTGTTGAAATTGCACAGGCTATTAAAACCCTAGACCTTCCACCAGCTAAGTTGGATATAGGTAAACTCACTTACGAGTTTCATTTGGAAGACGATAAATACTCAAATGCTTTAGCCTTTGTTTCAGATAAACTAAAAGGTGCTAAAGAAGCAAAAACAGTAGTCCCTAAAGACGTTGTACTTTATGGTTTTGGCCGTATAGGGCGTCTATTAGCTCGTGAGCTTATGACTAAAACGGGACAAGGAAACCAGTTACGCCTTCGCGCTATTGTAGTACGTGGCAAGATGGACCAAACTGTTCTAGACAAAAGAGCATCATTGCTTCAAAACGATTCTGTACACGGTGAGTTCCCAGGAACAGTTCGCACCGATTTAGAAAACAGCGCCTTGATAATTAACGGAACTACAGTTCATATTATTAACGCAAACAATCCTGAGGATATAGATTATACTAAATACGGTATTGAAGACGCTTTGGTAATAGACAATACAGGAGCTTTCCGCGATGAGGAAGCTTTAAGCCGTCATTTAAAAGCTAAGGGCGCTTCAAAAGTGTTGCTTACAGCTCCTGGAAAAGGAGTTCCAAACATTGTACACGGAGTTAACCAAATGGAATACGACCCAAAAACGGTTAATATATTTTCGGCAGCTTCTTGTACTACTAACGCCATCACACCTATCTTAAAGGCAGTAGAAGATTCTTTTGGCGTAGTTCGCGGACATTTAGAAACTATACACGCATATACAAACGACCAGAATTTAGTAGACAATATGCACAGTAAATACCGCCGTGGTCGTGCTGCTGCTTTAAATATGGTAATTACCGAAACTGGCGCAGGAAAAGCAGTTGCTAAAGCTTTACCAGTATTAGCTAACAAACTAACGAGTAATGCTATTCGCGTTCCTGTTCCAAATGGTTCATTGGTTGTTTTAAACCTAGAAGTGGCTACACCTACATCTGTAGATGGCTTAAATGCTACTATGAAAAAATACGCCTTAGAAGGCGATTTAGTGGAGCAAATTAAATATTCAATGAGCAACGAGCTTGTGTCTAGTGATATTGTTGGTTCTTCGGCTCCAGCTATTTACGATAGCAATGCAACTATAGTTACCGAAGATGGTAAAAATATAGTGCTTTATATATGGTATGACAACGAATACGGCTATAGCCACCAAGTAATTCGATTGGCAAAATACATTGCACAAGTAAGAAGATATACGTATTATTAGTAGTCTTTAAAAATTAAGTTAAAAAAAATCCTGTCGTGTATGTGACAGGATTTTTTTATGTTTTACTCAAATTGAAAAAGGCTCCGTTTTATTCTTTTTTATTGCTGAAAATACCAGAAACAATAACTATTTTTAAACTAAGATCCTCTTCATTCCGCTACAAAAAATTAGCCTGAAAAAGGGCTCGCATTTAAATCATTTTACTTGGGAAGTGGAATTTGCTTCAATAAGCGTATTTTTACATTCTAAAGTTCAACGCAATGGATCATTTAACAAAACTTGAAGAGCTTCTTAACCAAGCCAACACAGATATTAAAAATGGCGCTTTTGACGAAGCAACCAATAAACTTGAAAAAATTATAGATATAGACCCCAACTTTGGGAAAGCCTATAATCACTTAGGCTACTTATACGAAGTAAAGTTTAAAGAGTTTGAAAAAGGAGAAACACTTTACAAACTCTGTCTTGAAAAAACTCCAATGTATCCACCAGTTTATTACAATTATGCTGTTTTGCTGTCTACACTTAGAAAATACGACGAGCTAAAAGAGCTCCTAGACACTGCAATTAATATCCCGGGCATTACGAAAGCCACTATTTATAACGAATACGCTATAATGTTTGAACAACAAGGCAAATTAGACGAAGCTATAGAACACTACAAAAAATGCGGAATGGATACACTAGACAAAGGTGTGGTAGAGCGCGCCAAAGTTTCAATAGATCGTTGTAAAATGAAAAAAGAATTTCTATAATGCGCATAGACATAATAACTGTATTGCCAGAATTACTGCAAAGTCCCTTTGAAGCTTCTATCTTAAAAAGAGCCATAGACAAAGGTCTAGTAGAAGTACACACCCATAACCTCCGTGAATTTTCAACCAACTCCTACAAACAAATAGACGATTACCAATTTGGTGGCGGTGCAGGTATGGTGATGATGATAGAACCTATAGATAAGTGTATTTCAAAATTAAAAGCCGAAAGAGATTACGACGAAATAATCTATATGACGCCAGATGGTAAAACCTTTAACCAACCTACTGCCAATGAGCTTTCTCTTAAGGAGAACATCATTATACTTTGTGGGCATTATAAAGGTGTAGACCAGCGTGTACGCGATCATTTTATCACCCGCGAAATTTCGGTAGGCGATTTTGTATTAAGTGGTGGCGAATTGGCAGCGGCTATCGTTTGCGATGCTGTAATTCGTTTAATTCCTGGGGTGTTAGGCAACGAAACCAGCGCCTTAACAGACTCTTTTCAAGACAACTTATTAGCACCTCCTATTTACACGAGACCTGCAGACTATAAAGGGTGGACGGTTCCAGAAATATTAACTAGCGGAAACACCGGAAAAATTGAAGAATGGCGCGAAGACCAAGCCTATAAACGCACTAAGGAACGCAGACCAGATTTATTGGAATAGTTTGGTTTATTATAATGAGTGAATACACTTTAATAGGCATATATGAGTGTTTTATTTTGATGTGAAAAAAGAAAAGAATTTTTACACAAAGTGACTGAACAGAACTTTCATTATCTAATCAGAAATGCTTGTTTAGTTAAATTGTAGCATCACGATTTATAACAAATATTGTTGAATTTTACAGTTTTACGTAAAAAATCATTATATTTACACGTAAAGCTTTTTACAATGGACAAAAAACTCACATTAAGCCTGAACGGTACAGTTATCGAAAATGCAAAAACCTATGCAAAATCGAACAATATAAGTCTGTCTAAACTTATTGAATCCTATTTAAATTCACTTACAAAGTGCAATAAAGACGAAACTAACATTACACCTTTAGTAGCAAGTTTAAGCGGTGTAATAACGCTTGATGAAGATTTTGACGTTAAAGATTCTTACACAGAATATTTAATTGAGAAATACAAATGAGCAGAATACTAATAGACACCAACATAGTTATAGACCTGCTTTCAAAGCGAAAAGAATTCTATGAAGAAGCTGCAGATTTGTTTTCTCGTGCAGATAAAAAAGAACTCGTTCTAGCAATTTCAGCTTTAACTTTTGCAAACACTAATTATATTCTTACTAAATTAAAATCTGCAAAGGAAGCTCGAGAGATATTAAGAAAGTTTAAAGTTCTCGTTGAAATTTTAAGCCTAGATGATAAAGTAACCCAACTCGCATTGAGTGATGATAATTTTCCAGATTTTGAAGATGGATTACAGTATTATTCTGCTATAGAAAATCAAATTGATATTATTATTACCCGCAACAAAAAGGATTTTAAAAATTCAAAAATTGCGGTTTTAACAGCAAAAGAATTTTTAGCAAAAAAATAGCGTATATAACTTACACCATATAAACAACTAAAACCAATAGCATATGAAAACTAAACAAATTATAACGATGCTACTAGCAATGGTTCTTTTTATAGCCTGTAAAAATGAATCTAAAAAAACTGAGAATGTAGTTGTTGACAACAACACAAGTGTTGATTTCAATAAAATGCTAGATAATTATTATCAAGAAGGTTTGAAGCTAAATCCGTTAATCGCTACTTTTTCTGGTGATAATCGCTTCAATGCTAATTTTCCAAACTTCCTTTCAGACGATTATATTTCTGAAGCAAAAAACTATTACACAAACTATAAAGAACAAGCGTCAAGCTTTGAGGATTCAACCTTGAGTGAAACCGAAAAAATGAGTAAAGATGTCATTTTATGGGAATGCGATATAAATCTAGAAGCGCTATCCTTTAAAAAAGACTTGTATTTACCCATAGACCAGATGTGGTCTATAAACCTATTGATGGGGCAATTAGCTAGCGGTAGTAGTGCACAACCCTTTAAAACTGTTGAAGACTACAACAATTGGCTACAGCGAGTTGATGGATTTGTACTTTGGCTTCAAACAGCAGAGATCAGGATGAAAGAAGGAATGGCTGCTGGTTATGTACTTCCAAAATCACTGATAATAAAAGTAGCACCCCAACTAAAAGCGATGACCGAACCTAATATTGAACAAAATCTTTTTTATTCGCCTGTAAAAAACTTCCCTGAAAGCTTTTCAGACCAAGACAAAAAACAACTTAGCGAAGCCTACTCAACAATGGTTTCAGAAAAAATTATACCAACATACAAAAGCCTTCACGATTTTATAGCTGGCGATTATCTAAATGCAGGAAGAACAACAACAGGTATTACAGACATTCCAGAAGGTGAAGCTTACTACAAACACCAAATAAAGAAATATACCACTACTAATATGACCGCCGATGAAATCCATCAATTAGGCTTAGGCGAAGTAGCGCGAATTTCTTCTGAAATGGAAAAAGTAAAACAACAGATTGGTTTTAAAGGCGATTTAAAAGCGTTTTTTAATAATGTGCGTACTAATAAAGAGTTGATGCCTTATAAAGATCCTCAAGAAGTAATCGATAATTTTTACGCTATTTACGATACGATGAAACCGAAGCTAGAAGAGCTTTTTGACAATAAACCAAAAACAGCTTTTGAAGTAAAACAAACTGAAAAATTTCGTGAAAATTCGGCAAGTGCACAGTACAACCCTGGTAGCTTAGACGGTACACGAGCAGGCATTTTTTATGTTCCTATTCCAGATGCTTCAGCTTATAATGTTTACAGCGACGAGTCACTTTTTTTACACGAAGCTATTCCCGGGCACCACTATCAAGTTTCGTTAACTCAAGAAAACGAAGCACTCCCAATGTTTCGCAAAACACTTTTTTATAGTGGTTATGGCGAAGGCTGGGCACTTTATTGCGAATCTTTAGGAAAAGAACTAGGACTTTACACAGATCCATATCAATACTTTGGTATGCTGGGAGCAGAAATGCACAGAGCTATCCGCTTGGTTGTAGACACAGGAATGCACTCAAAAGGATGGACCCGCGAGCAAGCCATTGCGTATTGTTTAGAAAACGAAGCAGAGCCAGAAGCCGGAATTATTTCAGAAATAGAACGCTATATGGCTAATCCAGGACAGGCATTAGCATACAAGATAGGCCAATTAAAGATTTTGGAATTGCGCTCTAAAGCTAAAAATGAGCTAGGAGACAAGTTTAAAATAGGCGAATTTCACAATCGCGTATTGGAAACAGGTTGTGTTCCTTTAAACTTGCTTGAAAACAAGATTAACTCTTGGATATTAAGTTCAAAATAAAAGCTTTACACCAAAAGCAAAAAAAGACATAAATTCTTGCTTCCTAATATAAATTACTTATTTTTGCACCCACTTAATTCAACCTCTGGCGAAAATCGCGAATGTTGTTTTATTTTAAACTATATCAAATTAACAAAATGGAAGCGTTAATAAAATTTGTACAAGACGAATTTGTAACTAAAAAAGAATTCCCTGAATTCGGTGCTGGTGATACAATTACTGTATACTACGAAATCCGTGAAGGTGAAAAAACAAGAACTCAGTTCTTTAGAGGTGTAGTAATTCAGGTTAAAGGATCTGGAGTTACTAAAACTTTTACAATTCGCAAAATGAGTGGTACTGTAGGTGTGGAACGTATATTCCCACTTAATATGCCAGCTCTTCAAAAAATTGAGATCAACAAAAGAGGTCGCGTACGTAGAGCTCGTATCTACTACTTTAGAGGTCTTACTGGTAAGAAAGCTCGTATCAAAGAAAAACGTATGTAGTTTCTTCTTTGTTAAAAACTATCAAAAGCCCTGTTTTTACAGGGCTTTTTTTATGAACAATTGTTAACAAGCGATGTTCGTAAACTGTGGATTATTAAACACTTACAAAGTCTTGCTTATTAAAGAATAGGTTTTATATTAGCATTATCAAAATGGTTTTACAGCTAGTTTGATAAAACAAAGTAATGTTCTTTTACACTATTTTATCTAATTGCTAAAGAAGTTAACGCTCTCACGAATGTTAGTTTCCAGATTCGAAAAAATAAAAAGAATACACTTTACACGCTTTTTTTAATTGCTTGAGGTATTGACAATCTTTAGATTATAATACGTAGATTAAAAGAAGTATAGGGATCACTTTATAAAGTGCACCAACTTCACAGTTATTGCTTTTATAAATTTGAAACCTCTGTAGGTAAGTCACAACCGCAAGGGTATAATAAACTTGCTTTAATCGCGATTTAATCGAGATGGTTGGCAACGATTTACTTTACAAGGAGCCATATCACAATGTAGTAAATACAGTGATATGGCTTTTCTTGTTTTTGGTGTTTCTCAAACAACTTTCTCCTTTATAAGCACTTAAAAAAAACAGCTGTAATCTTCAACTATTTAGCCTGCACTTCCCTTTTATAAACAAGCTCAAATCGTTATATTTGCAACCTTTAAAATTCACACTTATTTAAATTCTTTTATTTCTAAAATCTACTTCAATGACAAACTCTTCTAAAATTATTTACACTAAAACAGACGAAGCACCTGCTTTAGCTACTCATTCTTTTTTACCAATTGTTAAAGCCTTTACTTCGCCAGCAAACATAAAACTTGAAAGTCGTGATATTTCACTTGCTGCACGTATCTTGGCTGTTTTTCCAGAATTCCTAACAGAAGAGCAACGTGTAAAAGACGATTTAGCCGAGCTAGGTGAACTCGCAAAATCACCAGAGGCAAATATTATAAAGTTACCAAACATTAGTGCTTCGGTACCACAGTTAACAGAAGCCATTGAAGAACTTCAAAAAAAGGGATTTAATATTCCAGATTACCCAGAAAACCCCGCTACAGCAGAAGAGAAAGAAATAAAAGCAAAATACAATAAAGTAAAAGGAAGCGCAGTAAATCCAGTACTTCGTGAAGGTAATAGTGATCGTCGCGCTCCAAAAGCTGTAAAAAATTACGCAAAAAAACATCCGCATAGTATGGGGGCTTGGACAAAAGACAGTAAAAGTCACGTAGCAACTATGCAGCAAGGAGATTTTTTCCATAACGAAAAATCACTTACTTTAAATGCAGACAACAACCTAAGTATTGTATTAGTTGAAAACAATGGTGCTAAAACAGTTTTAAAACCTAGTCTTACTGTATTAAAAGGAGAAATTATAGACGCCACTGTGTTGAGTAAAAATGCATTGGTTAATTTCCTTGAAGAACAAGTGAAGGATGCCAAAGAAAAAAATGTATTGTACTCAGTACATTTAAAGGCTACAATGATGAAGGTAAGCGACCCTATTATATTTGGTTATGCCGTAAAAGTTTACTTTAAAGAATTGTTTGAAAAACACAATGATACTTTTAATAAACTAGGTGTTGATGCAAATAACGGGTTGGGTGATTTAGAAAACAAACTTTCTGAATTAACCGAATCTGAAAGAAATGAAATACTAGAAGACATTAAAAACATAATTGCTAAAAACCCAGATTTAGCAATGGTAAATAGCGACAAGGGTATTACAAACCTACACGTACCTAGTGATGTTATTATTGATGCATCTATGCCAGCAATGATACGTAACTCTGGTAAAATGTGGGGTGCAGACGGTAAAGCACACGATACGAAAGCTGTAATTCCAGACAGTAGTTATGCAGGCGTTTACGACACTACTATAGAGTTTTGTAAAAAACACGGTGCTTTTGACCCTACAACTATGGGTACAGTTCCAAATGTAGGTTTAATGGCTCAAAAAGCTGAAGAATACGGTAGCCACGACAAAACATTTGAAATTGCTGCCGATGGAAAAGTACAGGTTTTAGATGCTTCTGGAAATGTAATCTTAGAACACAATGTAGAAAAAGGTGATATCTGGAGAATGTGTCAAGTAAAAGACCTGCCTGTTCAAGATTGGGTTAAACTAGCTGTAAATAGAGCTAGAGCTACTGGCAATCCAACAATTTTCTGGTTAGATGAAAATCGTGCTCACGATGCCGAGCTTATTAAAAAAGTAAATAATTACCTTCCAGAACACAATACTGAAGGACTAGAGATAAAAATTCTTTCGCCAGAAAAAGCTACAGAATACACTTTAGAACGTGTTAAAGAAGGAAAAGACACCATTTCGGTAACTGGTAATGTACTGCGTGATTATTTAACAGACCTCTTTCCTATTTTAGAATTAGGAACTAGTGCAAAAATGCTTTCTATTGTTCCATTAATGAATGGTGGTGGTTTATTTGAAACTGGTGCTGGAGGTTCTGCTCCAAAGCACGTTGAGCAATTACTTGAAGAAAACCACCTTCGTTGGGATTCTTTAGGCGAATTTTTAGCCCTTGCTGTATCTTTAGAACATTTAGGCACAAAATACAACAACCCTAAAGCGGTTGTTCTTGCAGATGCTTTAGATGAAGCGACAGAAAAATACTTAGAAACTAGTAAATCTCCTTCTCGTAAAGTTAAAGAAATAGACAATCGCGGAAGCCATTTTTATCTAGCTATGTACTGGGCAGAAGCCTTGTCTAATCAATCTAAAGACCAGGAATTAAAAAATACTTTTGCTCCTATTGCCGAAAAATTAAAGGCTAATGAATCAAAAATTAATGATGAATTAATAAATGTTCAAGGAAAATCAATTAATATTGGTGGCTATTACGAACCAACAGAAAAGTTGGTTACTGAAGCAATGCGACCTAGCAGGACATTTAATGAAATACTGACGGAAATAAAATAGAAGTTATTTCGTTCTATAAACCTTCAGCTTTGCTGAAGGTTTTTTTTTAACTAATCATACTCTATGCAGCTTAAAAAATTAGTACTACTCTTTATTCTTTTTGGAAGCACTATAGGCTTCGCACAGGAAAAATTCACCCTTAGCGGTACCATTTCAGAAGCAGAAACCGGAGAAACTCTCATTGGAGTGAATGTAATAATTCCTTCCCTTCAAGCCGGTACCGTTACAAACCAATACGGTTATTACGCTATAACACTACCTGAGGGAGAGCACGAAGTAGTATACAGCAGCATAGGTTTTGCAACACAAAAAGTTACAATCTCGCTTACAGAAAACGTAAAGCAAGACTTTGCTTTGGCAGAAGATTCTGAAAGTTTAGACGAGGTGGTTATAGAAGCAGATAGCGAAAGACTCAATGTGCGCAGTTCGCAAATGAGTACCAATACGCTTTCGGTAAGTACAATTAAAAAAATACCTGTCGTTTTAGGTGAAGTAGATGTTATTAAATCAATCACCTTACTTCCAGGAGTTACTAGTGCTGGTGAAGGCGCAAGTGGTTTTAATGTGCGCGGGGGTGCTGCAGATCAAAACTTAATACTATTAGACGAAGCTACAATTTACAATTCTTCACATTTATTTGGTTTCTTTTCGGTGTTTAACCCAGATGCCATTAAAGACTTAACCCTCTATAAAGGGGGAATTCCTGCACGTTATGGCGGACGTATTTCTTCGGTATTAGACATCTATCAAAAAGATGGCAACAAGCGAGATTATCACGCTAGCGGTGGGATTGGTTTGGTAGCAAGCCGCTTGTTGTTAGAAGGACCCATAAAAAAAGACGTAGCCTCTTTCTTGGTAGGTGGTCGCAGTAGTTATGCGCACTTATTTCTACCTTTATTCGACAATGATAACATTGCTTATTTCTACGATTTAAACACAAAACTTAGTTATAACATCAATAAAAACAACCGTTTATACTTGTCGGGTTACTTCGGTAGAGATGTTTTTGAAATATCTGATAGTTTTTCAAATAGCTTCGGAAATACAACACTCAACCTGCGTTGGAATCATCTTTTCAACGATAAGTTATTCGCTAACCTATCGTTAATTTATTCAGATTATTACTACGGCTTAAATTTGAAGTTTGCTGAATTTGATTTTGACAGTGGAATTCAAAATTTCAACCTTAAATACGATCTTACCTATTACCTTTCAAACAATATAGATTTGCGTTATGGTATTAATAGTATTTATTACAAATTTAACCCAGGAGAAATAAATCCTACTTCAGAAGATTCCGGAATAAATCCTTTGAAATTAACCGATAAATACGCTTGGGAAAATGCCGCTTATGTAGACGCCGAGATAGAGCTGTCTGATAAAATCTCTATACAAGCAGGGCTTAGACTCTCAACTTTTAGTCGTTTAGGACAGGACCAATTATTTTTATACGAAGACGACAACCCTATTCTTTACAATGAAAGTTTAGACATTTACCAGAAAGCAACACCTGTAGATACGGTTTCTTTTAGCCGAAGTGAAACAATAAAATCCTTTGCAAATCTAGAACCTCGTTTTTCTATTTCGTATTTGCTCAATGACGATACATCTATTAAAGCTAGCTATAACCGTATGACGCAATACGTACATTTAATTAGCAATACCACATCTCCTACCCCTTTTGATATATATGCTCCTAGCGGAAAATATGTTGAGCCTCAATTAGCAGATCAGGTAGCTTTGGGCTATTTCAAAAACTTTAAAAACTACTCTTTAGAAGTTGAAACCTTCTATAAAAAAGTAAAAAACAGATTAGATTACGTAGACGATGCAGATTTAATTGCAAACGATGCCATAGAGCAAATTGTATTAAATGGTGAAGCTAGAGCCTATGGACTAGAAATGCTTTTCAGAAAAAACACAGGAAAACTTCAAGGCTGGGTTGCTTATACCCTATCAAAAAGTGAGCAACGCACTCCAGGTCGCACCGCTTTAGAAAGTGGGATTAACAACGGACAGTGGTATAATTCGCCTTGGGATAAAACACACGATATTTCTATTACTGGACAATACGAGCTTACAAACAAATGGTCTTTTGGAGCAAATTTTATCTTTCAAACCGGAATACCTACTACCTATCCAGAAGGACAATATGAGTACAATGGTTTAGTAGTTCCTGTATACGAAGCACGAAATAGCAGCCGACTTACATCCTATAACCGATTAGATTTTTCGGCAACTTGGACGCCAAAACCTGAAAGCACAAAACGCTGGAAAGGAGAATGGGTTTTTAGCCTGTACAACCTTTACAATCGTAAAAATGCCGCTTCCATTAGTTTTAGAGAAAACACAGATATTAGTCAAAATGAAGCCGTACGCCTTTCTATATTTGGAATCGTTCCTTCAATAACCTATAACTTTAAATTTTAAATTATGAAGAAATTATTTTTAATAGTGATTTTCTTCGCATCACTAACTTCTTGTGAAGATGTTATAGACGTAGAACTAAATGATGCTCCACCTAGACTTGTGGTAGAGGCCAATATACACAAATGGGAGAATGGAAATTCAAGCGCTACTGTACGTTTAACAACTACAGCTCCGTTTTTTAACAATGAGGTACCTTATGTTGCAAACGCCACTATTACTATAACAGACGAAAACAACATTGTTTATCCTTTTAATTACAACCAAGACGGTGTTTATGTAACTACTTTAATACCGCAATTAAATACAGATTACACCATAACAATTGTATATGAAGGCGAAACCTATACAGCTACAGAGCAGCTTTACACTGTAACACCGCTAGAATATGTTGAGCAAATTGATGATGGTGGTTTTACTGGCGATGAAATAGAACTAAAGGCATTCTTTACAGACCCTGCAGGTGTTGATAATTTTTACTTCTTTGAAGGATTATCTGAAAGTGGTGATGTTTTAGATATTTACAAAGACGAATTCTTTGACGGAAACAGCATTTTTGGGTATTATTTAGTTGAAGATTTAGCTCCTGGAGACGAAGTACAATTTAATATTTACGGAGTTAGTGAGGCTTATTACAATTTTATGTACATACTACTGCAACAAACAGGAGGTGGCGGCGGACCATTTGAAACACAGCCAGCAACCGTACGAGGCAATATTGTTAACCAAACTAATCCAGATAACTTTCCTTTAGGCTACTTTAGAATATCTGAAGCTTCTACACTTAATTATACCGTTCAGTAATTATTTTTTAATTGTAAATTTGACTATGTCTTTTACCAAAACAACAGAATCAGATTCAAAATACAATCATTTGGAAAAAATGAGTGTTTCTGAATTGCTTCAAAACATAAACAACGAAGACAAAACCGTAGCTTATGCAGTAGAAAAAGCACTTCCACAAATAGAAAATTTATCTAAAAAAATAATAGAAAAATTAAAAGACGGAGGAAGGCTTTTTTATATGGGAGCCGGTACTAGCGGACGATTAGGAATAGTAGACGCCAGTGAGTGCCCACCTACTTTTGGAGTGCCACACAGTTTGGTTGTTGGATTAATTGCAGGTGGAGACACCGCAATACGCAGCGCCGTTGAATTTGCAGAAGATTCTAAAAGTCAAGGTTGGGAAGACCTTCAAAAAGAAGACATTTCAGAAAAAGATGTTGTTATTGGCATAGCCGCTTCAGGCACAACACCCTATGTTATTGAAGCGCTTAAAAAATGTAATGAAAACAATATAGTTACAGGCTGCATTTGCTGTAATGAAGGCAGTCCACTTGCCTTAACCGCACAATTTCCTATAGTCGTAATCGTAGGTCCCGAATTTGTAACAGGCAGCTCACGTATGAAAGCGGGTACAGCCCAAAAACTAGTGCTAAATATGATCTCTACCACTGCTATGATTCAATTAGGAAGAATAAAAGGCAACAAAATGGTAGACATGCAACTCAGCAACAACAAGCTTGTAGATCGTGGTGTGCGTATGATTATGGGCGAACTACATATATCTGAAACAGAAGCAAAAGAACTTCTTAAAAAGCACAAAAACGTTCGTAACGCTATAAATAAGTACCGCAATGAGTAGAGAACACACCGATATCGATTTACTAAAAAAAGGCTTAAAATTTATGGCCTTTGCGCTACCCCTACTCTTTTTAGCCCCTTACCTACTAACCCTATCATTTCTCAACAAAGAAACATTTATGTTTTACGTCTTTCTTTTCTTCGGAATAGTAGCTGGTGCAGGCGCTATTTACCTTTGCTTTAAAGGCATAAATACAATTTTAAAATCTATCTTTTAGGCGCTATTAATTTGGGCCTTACCCTCACCAAGAGCGAGTGTCGGGCTATCCGCTATATCTTTTATTTCGCTGCGCTCCACAAAAGGATGCCGCTTCTATCCCTAAGGCGGAATGCTTGATTGTTGATGAATGATTAATAATGTTTGATTAATGATGAATTAGGTAATAGGCAGTAGGGATTAGGTGTTTGTACGTCCCTGATATAGGTTGACCACTTAAAGAGTGAAAAACTATGAAAGCAAATGTACGAAAGTTGCGTAAGCAG
>JBLXDA010000023.1:0-46593 GCA_048264505.1 Aequorivita sp. | reverse complement strand
TCTTGAAATTTAAAAACAAAAGAAATTAAAAAATAAAATCCTAATGAAGTCACTGAACCAATTATTATGATACTAAATTGATTCAAATTATAATTATCAAATAAATTTGTTAACACAATTAATAATCCGGACATAATCAAAGAATTTATTAATAGAGGTATTAAGTCTAATAACTGATTCTTTAATTTATAATTTATTATCTTTTGTAAGTAATATGAATTTAGCAAGTAAGAAAAAAAGTAAGAAACAACTTGACTCCATAACAATGCCTTTATGCCATAATTATATGTAAATACAATACCAATTATAATAAATAGTTTATTGACGAATCCTAATGATAAAAACAAATCACTTCTACCTGCAACCTTAAATATATTCATGTTAAAAACAACAAATGGATGTAATATACCTGCAAAACAAAGAATTTGAAGGTAAGGTAGAGAAGGCAGCCACTTATCTGTAAATAAAAATGATATTATAGGTTCTCCAAGAAATACTAAGATCAATAATAAAGGAGTGATTATAAAACTCATTATTAAAAACATCCGCTTATACACAGAAGCAAGTTTTTTTTTATCATTTTGTATTGCAGAAAATAGTGGATATGCAATTTTATTTAAAGCTCCATAAATATTGGAAACTGGTATTTGTCTTAATGTATTAGCTTGTGTATAAAACCCTACTTCTGATACTGTATAATTTTTACCAATAAAAACTTGAAATATATTAGCAAATATACTATTCAATATTTCCATTAACGCCACTTTATAACCAAAGTAAAAATGATGCTTTACACATTTTTTGTTAAATAATAACGATGGCTTCCATTTGCTGGATATCCATAATTGTACTGTATAAAGAATAGCTTTAATTAAAGCACTCCAAACTAAACTCCAAACACCATAACCCATATAGGCCAAGACAATACCTATACAACTACTTACTATTAATGAAGGTAAAGTAATTAAAATCTGTCTTTTAAATTCCATATTCTTAATTAATATGGCATTTTGTACAGCTGTAAAAGCAGATATTATAAATGATAAACAAAAAATCCTTAAAATAGAAACCAATATATCTTGTTTGTAAAAATCAGCAATATATGGCGCAGATATAAAAATAATTCCATACACCAAGAAACTTACTAGAATATTTACATAAAAAACTGAAGAAAAGTCAACATTTGTAGCATTTGGAGTTCTTATTAGAGATTGTGTTAACCCTCCCTCTAGCAACACAGTACCAATACCAACGAATATATATATCATCCCCATTAGTCCGAAATCTTCGGGTGATACCAAGCGGGTCATAATAATTATAACAACGAAGCCAATCCCTTGAGTACTAAACTGTTGCAATATAGTCCAAAAGGCACTAGATGTAGCTGTTTTTTTTAATGACATAATGGGGTTTGTAACCTATTTATTTAAAATAATTGATTTTAAATAATCGAAATAATCACCTTTTGTATCTGCTATTCTATCATAAATAGCTTCTTTCGTTATCCATTTAGAACGCAATGCCACTTCTTCTAAACAAGCTATTTTAAGGCCAGTGCGTTTTTCAACAGCCTTAACAAACTCTGTTGCTTCGGTTAGTGCTTCATGAGTACCCGTGTCTAACCACGCAAAACCGCGACTTAAAATTTGCATTTTAAGGGTCTCATCGTTTAAATAACTCTGGTTTACGGTTGTAATTTCTAACTCAGCTCGGTCTGAGGGCTTAACATTCTTTGCAACTTCTACCACAGAATTTGGATAAAAATACAATCCCACTACAGCGTAATTAGATTTTGGTTTCTGAGGTTTTTCCTCTATACTAATTACGTTCATATCGGCATCAAATGCTGCCACCCCATAGCGTTCAGGGTCATTTACATAATTACCGAACACTACAGCTTTCTTTTCGTTTTCAACTGTTTTAACCGCTTCTTTTAATATATTTTGAAGTCCAGCACCATAAAAAATATTATCGCCTAATACTAAGCATACATCGTCATTTGCTATAAATTCTTCACCTATTATAAAAGCTTGCGCTAAGCCATCGGGGCTTGGTTGCTCTTTATAGCTCAATTGAACCCCAAATTGACTCCCATCACCAAGTAATCGTTCAAAATTTGGTAGATCGTGTGGTGTAGATATAATCAAGATATCACGAATGCCTGCTAACATCAATACCGAAAGTGGGTAATAAATCATTGGCTTGTCGTAAATAGGTAATAATTGTTTACTAACCGCAATTGTTAAAGGGTGCAAACGTGTTCCTGAGCCTCCAGCTAAAATAATTCCTTTCATAAGTATTAGGTGTTTTATAAATAATATAATGCTGTGTCCAAACCTCTAAATTCAATTGGTTTGTATATTGTAAATAGGCAATTCATATTATTAATCTAAATTTTTTAAACATTGAATCAAACTATCTTTCCAATGTGGTATAGTATAATTAAAATGTGATTTTAATTTTTCTTTACTCAATACAGAATAGGCAGGTCTTTTTGCCAAGGTTGGAAACTTTTCGCTAGGAATGGGATCCACTTTAATCGCTAGCTTTGTTGAATTGAAAATTTCATGAGCAAAATCATACCATGAAGCTACGCCTTCATTACTGTAGTGGTATATTTCTTTTCCTTTTTTATTATTTAAAACAAGATACAGTAGAAATGTAGCTAAATCTATAGCATAGGTTGGTGTACCTACTTGATCTGAAACTAAATTTAATTGTTTCTTACTCTCGGCAAGACGAAGCATAGTTTTTAAAAAATTACTTCCAAACTCACTGTATAACCAGCTGGTACGGATTATAAAATAGTTACAACCACTTTCTACTATTGCTTTTTCACCCTTTAACTTTGAAAGTCCATAAACTCCTATTGGATTGGTTAAATCCTCCTCATTAAGCGGTGTAGCCTTTGTTCCTTCAAAAACAAAATCTGTAGAAACATGAATTAAACAGCAATTGTTTTGGGCGCAAAGTTTTGCAATATTTTCAGGTCCTTGGGCATTAACTGCAAACGCTAAGTCTTTATCTTCTTCTGCTTTATCTACAGCCGTATAGGCAGCGCAATTAATTATATACGCAGGCTTGTATTTTTCAAACAACAACGCAACACCATTAATATCTAGCACATTAGCTTCTTGACTGCTTAAAAAATAATATTGAAAAGCACTTTGTGTTGTACCTAATACTTTCCTTAAGGATTGCCCTAATTGTCCTTCTCCTCCAAAGATTAATATGTTTTTCATTTTATTTTATTCAGCTTTTCGCTTTTTGCTCTTTTCCTATTGCTCTCGGAATGGCTTTTGGTGCTTTGCTCTTGTTTCTTTTTACGAAGTAGTCTTGTTTCTCTTCTCTAATTATAATGATAATGAACTAAACAAAGGCAAGCCTTTGTCTTTTTCAGAAACTAACTGTTTTTCTGGTGCAATTTGCCAATCAATATTTAAATCGGTGTCGTTATATAAAATCCCAAATTCTGATTCTTTATTATAAAACTGATCACATTTATAGAAAAATGTAGCAGTTTCGCTTAACACAGCAAATCCGTGCAAGCATCCCTTAGGCACAAATAATTGCAGTTTATTTTTTGCATTTAAGATAATTTCAAATTTTTTGCCATAGGTTGGCGATCCTTTTCTAGCATCTACCACAACATCTAGCACCTCTCCTTGCAATACTCTTACTAGTTTGGCTTGCGCAAAATCTCCTGCTTGTGCATGTAAGCCCCTAATAACACCATAGGAAGAATACGATTGATTATCTTGTACAAAAGTAGTTGTTATTCCTGTTTTTTCTTTAAATAGATTACTGTTAAAACTCTCCATAAAATACCCCCTATCATCTTCAAAAACATTAGGTTTAATAAGAAAGCAGTCTTTTAAAATTGTTTTTTCAACTGTCATGCTATTGGTATTGTTTTTTGTAATATTCTCTATAAGCTCCAGAAGTAACATGAGACAACCACTCTTCATTTTCTAAATACCAATCTATTGTTTTTGAAAGTCCTTCCTGAAAAGTTACACTAGGCTCCCAACCCAATTTTGTATTTATTTTAGTAGCATCTATGGCGTACCGCAAATCGTGACCAGGTCTATCTTTTACAAAGCTTATCAATTTTTCTGAACTCCCTTTAGCTCGCCCTAGTTTTTCATCCATTAATGTGCAAAGAAGTTTTACCAAATCTATATTTTTCCATTCGTTAAAACCTCCAATATTATAGGTCTCTCCTAACTTACCTTCATTAAGTATAAGGTCTATCGCTCTTGCATGGTCAATAACATACAGCCAATCTCTAGTATAATTGCCATCCCCATAAACAGGCAAGGCTTTATTGTTGATTATATTATGAATAAAAAGAGGTATTAATTTTTCTGGAAATTGATTTGGTCCATAATTATTTGAACAGTTAGATATTATATAGGGGAGCTTATAGGTTTCGCCATAGGCTCTTACAAAGTGATCTGAACTTGCTTTTGAAGCAGAATAAGGTGAGTTAGGATCGTAAGGAGTGGTTTCTGTAAATAATCCACCCTTTCCTAAGCTACCGTAAACTTCGTCTGTGCTTATATGATAAAAAAGTTTTCCAGTATAATCTTCAGACCAAAGTTTTTTTGAAGATTCCAGTAAATTTAATGTCCCAAGAATGTTTGTTTTAGCAAACCCTATAGGATCTGTAATGGATCTGTCAACATGAGACTCTGCTGCAAGGTGAACAACAGTATCAAACCTGTATTCTTGAAAAATTTCGTCTATGGCCGCTGCGTTTGTAATATCAATCTTTAAAAACTGATAATTTTCTTCATCTTCAACATCTCTAAGGTTTTCTAAGTTGCCTGCATAAGTTAGGCTGTCTAAATTATAAATTTTAGCATCGGGATACTTTTTAACAACTAAACGGACTACATGAGAACCAATAAATCCAGCTCCGCCTGTTACAAGTATTTTTTTCATTATAATAGTTTTTAAAGGGCTATTCTCTTAAAAAAGTTTCAAATTTTAAGTTTGCAAAGGTAATATTTTCTAAACGTTTCTTTTCCTTTTTCTCAAAAGAACTTGTTAAACTTTTAACTTAATTGAGAAACACAATGAAATTAAACACAAATATCAACAAAACGTTATCGAATGCTCAAAATATCGTTAACAATTGTAAACCATTTTTCTAACACAATATTCTCATCGTAATTTTCTCTCACATAATCATACCCTTTATTTCCCAATTCTACTTTTAAAGGTACGGATAGGTTTTTAAGTTCTATAATTTTTTTCGCCAGATCATCGGCATCTCCACATTCAAAAAGTAAACCACATCCAGATTCATTTATTAAAGTAGAACAGCCAGGAACATTACTTGCAATAACTGGAGTTTTATTAGCCATAGCTTCTAGGATTGCATTGGGTGAACCCTCACCATAACTTGAAAGTATTAAAGCATCAGCATCCCTTAGGTATTCTTTATTATTATTAATAAACCCCAACACATTTACTATTTGGGATATATCTAACTCTTCAATTTTATTTTCCGGCCATTTTGAACCAAACGTATGACCTAAAATATTTAATTCAACTTTTTCTCCTAAATTGTTTAGGATTTGTAGCGCTTTAAAGAGAGTTATATAATCTTTATCTGGTCTAAAATGAGCAATACTGACAAGCCGATAAGGGATTTTATTTTTCGATTCTTCTTTATAATGTTCTTCTTCAATGTGAACTGCATTTTTCATAAATACTGATTTTGCAGGATCAGTCCAATGATTTTTCACAAACAGATTTAAAGCATATTCAGAATTAAATGTTGTAACATCGTCTATTTTATATGAAATTCTATATAGGTGAGCGTATATTTTAGAGATATCTCTTCTTCTCACTGAAGTGATTATTGGGAATTTATATACTAATTTTAAAAACCGAGCAATTAAATTAGCGCCATACATAAAAGATATTAATAAGTCTGGACCACTCTTACTTACATATTTTAAAAGTTTGATAAAACCCGAAAAAGACCTTACATTAAAGTAGTGATTTTCAATTTCATAGATTAAAAGATCTTCTTTAAAATCGTTCTGAGGTAGAACGTTTATAATAGCTACGTCAAATCCTCGTTGTTTAAAAAAGATAGACAATTTTACCAATTGATTTTCAGCGCCCCCTTTACATAATGACAAAGTCAAGAATACAATTCTATTATTTTCTATCATTCACTTTTTATTTTTCTATATTTTTTTTAAAAAAAATGGGAAGCATCATTTTTTAAAACGAAGTGCATTTCCCAAATTATATGACAAAAAGATAACTAGAATAGTTATAACAATAAGAAAAGGGGAGAAGTTATATTTATACCTATATGCTTGTTATATTTTTTAAACAAGTCATAAATATTCATTCTTGTCTCTGCAAAAATATATTTATTTTCTCAATTATAGATAAGACTGGGTAACAAAGCATAATGTACTTCTATATTTTAATAAAATTATCCATTATAACTTCTTGTGGGTTAAAATTTCCTTCTACAATACTCAAATCTTTTTTCCAATATCCAGGACAAGGATCGCATGTCTTTTCAGGAAATCCAAAACTAACTTCAATTATTTGCGGTAGGCCATCAGAATTAAACACAAAATCGAATCCTAGGCATTGCCCATTAATTTTCTCGGTAACATCAAATGCTGTTTTTATAATATTAATATCAATTTTAGACATATCATAATCCAATATACCGCTACCAGATGCACGAAAATCGTTATTCTTAGTAAACCTTCTTACTCCACAGGCTACATCTCCTATCACTATTACACGGATATCAAATTTATTGTTTGCCATAAATTTCTGGAAATACACATAGCCCTTTTCTGAATTGGTAAGCGTTAACTCTTTTTTGTTCTTCTTAAAAAAAGACAAGGTTTTCTTTACGAGACTTATCGGGTTTTTAATTTCTTTCGCTAAACGAAGCTTCTGATTTAAATTACCTAAGGCTTTAGGGGTAGCGACAATTCCTTCAGAAAATAGTTTATGAATATATTCTTCACCTTCTTCTTTAGTGTAGATGAGTTTAACATTTGTAGATCCAGCACCATTTTTTAGTTTGGCTACCAATGGTAATTCAGAAGTTTTTAAAAACTCTTTGGCATCTTCTTCTTCATAAAACACATAACTAGGTGCAAATGGGGCTTTAATACTTTCAAATAAATACTTCTGAGCCACTTTATCGTCAAAATGCCAACGGGTATTAAAATTTGGAAAAGTTTTTATACCCATCTGTTCTGCAGCATTCATAACATAGGGATAAACCATTAATTCTTTAGAAGAAGAGTGATTTATATGCCACATTAAATGAGTTATATTTTCCTTTTTAAAAACAGTTATGATATCTGTATTAAAACAATCTACCAAAATATAATCCAGCTTGTTTTTTTCGCAATACGCTATCCAGCGTTTTGCAAAACCTCCTTCTCTATTTTGAATAGCAATTTTCATTTTTCTGTTTTTAAATACTTAATCAAAACCCCTCCACCCATTAAAAATCTTGCAATCATTAAACTTATTGCTGCTCCAAGAATATTGAAAAAATATATCAAAGGAAAAGCCAGTACAAACCCTAATAGTGAAGACAGTACTGTGTTGTTCATCACTAATTTGTCTTTTCTATGTATAATAAAATAGTTTAATCCATATATATCATAAACTGTATACCCAATAAGGCTGAGTGAAAGAATGGTTAAAATTATTAAGGAATTGTCATAATCCAAATCTAAATACCAAAAAACCAATGGATTAGCTACTATGGGTAGCAGGGTAAGCACCAACCCTAAAAGCAACATTATATTACGGTATTTAAAAAATAAGTCTTTGTTTTTAACAAGAAATGGGAAGAAAACTCTTGAAACGGTATTCAGAAATGCCGCACAAAGGTCTAAGATTTTCTTTAATGCATCGTAAACCCCTACCATATAAGTTGTAGTGAAAACCCCAAGTAATAACACATTTGTATTATTATAAAGATTTGGTAAAAATTGATTGATGAATATAGGAAAGTTTTCTCTTATCGTGTTTATTATCATCTTAATACGAAGCCATCGAAACTTTAAACCGTATTTTTTAACCAATATATATTGGCCAACCAAGCCAGCAGCTATATATCCTGTACTTTGAAACAATGGATACATCCAATAGTCTTCTTGTTTATTTATAAACACAAAAACACAGATAGTAAAGAAGATTTTAATCCCAATATTTAAAAGTGAGATGTACTTCATTTTTTCTATACCTTGAAAAAACCAATCTGGAAATAAACTGTATCCAAGTAGTAGCGGTATAGTTAAGAAAAACACAGTGCGTTCTTTATAAAAAGGCGGATAGAGCATTACAATTGTATAAAGTACTAATAATGAAATGCTCAAAAACACTCCTTTTACCATAAGTACTTTACTATAGATTAGGTTTAGTTTTTTAGGGCTTTTTTGAAAAACAGCAACATCACGAGTTGCCGTAATTTTAAAGCTATAATCTGTAGCAGACTGAAAATAAGCGATTAATGAAGTCGCCAAAATAACAATTCCATAATTTGAGAAACCTAAAACACGTAGTAAATAAGGCAAGGTCACTAATGGTAAAAGCATACTCACTAGCTGTAATGCAGATAAAGACACAAAATTCTCTAACAGTAGCTTTGCGTCTTTTTCTTTAAAAATGTTGAAGTATTTTTTCAATCTAAAATTCTTAAACCAATAAAAATTGGCTACCTCTTTAGTCCATCAAAGATACCATACTGGTGCTGTTAACTTGTTATCAAGTTATTAAAAAAAAATATTCATAATTACACTTTAAATAAAATAACTAACAGTTTATCTATTTTCTTTATTAAACTATCATCCCAGCAGCTACTGTTTCATGTGTAGCATCATCAATGAGCACAAAACTCCCCGTAACGCGATTATCTCGGTATTCATCAATCATAAGTGGGCGAGTGGTTCTAATGCTGATACGTGCTATATCGTTCATTTTTAGAGACTTGTCATCTTCTTCCCTTGCATAGGTGTTAATATCTATCTTATAAACAACTTCCTTTATCATCGCTTTTTGCTCGTTTGAGGTATGCACGATTGTATACTTTGCGCGTTCACGAGCCGGAGTATTATTAAACCAGCACAACATTGCATCAAATTCCTGAACAGGAGTAGGCTTATTATTCTCCTTTACAATCATGTCTCCTCTACTTATATCTATATCATCTTCTAAAGTAATAGCGACAGACATAGGAGCAAAAACCTCATCTAAAGATTCGTCCATAGTGTCTATACTTTTAATTTTTGAATTAAATCCAGATGGTAGTACCACCACATCGTCTCCTGGTCTAAAAATACCACTAGCTACACGACCGGCATAGCCTCTATAATCAATAAACCCTTCGCTTTGTGGACGTAAAACTGTTTGTACTGGAAATCGAGCATCTATTTTATTAATGTCGCTACTTATATGCATTGTCTCTAACGTATGCAATAAAGGAGCACCTTGGTACCAATCCATATTTTTAGACCTGTTTACAACATTATCGCCATCTAAAGCACTTATAGGTAGAAATTGTATATCCTTTACATATAATTTAGAAGAGAACTCCTCAAATTGTTGAATGATATTTTCATACACTTTTTCAGAATAATCTACCAAATCCATCTTATTAACACATACAATTATATGTGGTATCTGTAGAAGCGAAGCGATAAAAGCATGACGCTTTGTTTGTTCTATAACACCGTGGCGAGCGTCTATTAATATTAATGCTGCATTTGCAGTTGAAGCACCAGTAACCATATTACGAGTATACTGAATATGTCCCGGAGTATCTGCAATAATAAATTTGCGTTTGGGAGTAGTAAAATAACGGTATGCAACATCTATGGTTATCCCCTGCTCTCTTTCGTCTTTTAAACCATCTGTAAAAAGTGCAAGATCTACACCATCATGACCCTTCTTTCGGCTCGTATTTTCTACTGCTTCTAGCTGATCTTCAAAAATAGCCTTGCTGTCATAAAGCAAACGACCTATTAATGTGCTTTTTCCGTCATCTACACTTCCTGCGGTTGTAAACCTTAGTAATTGATTTTTATCTATTTCCATTTAAAATTGATTTACAGAATTCGTAAGTTTCACGAATTCCTCTATACCTCTTTAATTATATTTTTTGTTTTAAAAGCTCCCTCAATTTATTTTTTGAGATCTGAGTAGTTATCTAACAAGTCTAAAAACTAAAAATAACCTTGTCTTTTTCTGTCTTCCATTGCAGTTTCGCTACGTTTATCATCACTTCTATTTCCTCTTTCTGTCTGTTTCATTGCAGCTACCTCGGCAACTATTTTTTCTAAGGTATCTGCTTCAGATTCAATACCGCCTGTAATAGTAATGTCTCCTAAAGTTCTAAAACGAATTTTTTTATTAAAAACTTTTTCATTTCCTTCTAGCTTTAAATGCTCTGAAACAGGAATCCACGAATCGCTACGCCATACTACTTCGCGTTGATGCGCTAAGTAAAGTGAAGGAATTTTTATGTTTTCGCGTTTAATATAGTTCCACACATCCATTTCTGTCCAATTACTTATAGGAAAAGCACGGAAATGCTCGCCCTCAAAATGTTTACCATTTAATAAATTCCATAGTTCTGGGCGTTGGTTTTTTGGGTCCCATTGTCCAAAATCGTCTCTATGCGAAAAGAAACGTTCCTTAGCACGTGCTTTCTCCTCATCGCGGCGACCACCTCCAATTGCACAGTCTATTTTATTGTTTTCTATTGCGTCTAGCAAGGTTGTTATTTGCAGTGCATTTCGGGTAGCATTTTTTCCTTTTTCCTCAGCAACCCTACCTGTATCTATAGCTTCTTGTACAGAACCTACAATTAATTGAACTCCTAATTCTTCTATTAAATCATCCCTAAATTGTATGGTTTCGGGAAAATTATGCCCTGTATCTACGTGAAGTAAAGGAAATGGAATCCTTGAAGGGTAAAATGCTTTCTTTGCCAAATGCGTCACAAGAATAGAATCTTTTCCACCAGAAAATAAAATTACAGGATTTTGAAACTGTGCCCACACTTCTCGAAGAATGTATATGGCTTCCGATTCTAATTCGTCCAAATAGTTTAAATAGTACTTACTCATTTCAATTTTTTCTTTAATTCTTTCAAAAGTATGATTAATGCCTCATCAACCGAAACAATAGCAGTGTCAATTTCAATATCTGCTGCAATAGGCGCTTCATAAGGGGCATTTACACCTGTAAAATTTTTAATCGCTCCTGCACGCGCTTTTGCATAGAGCCCTTTAACATCTCTTTTTTCACATTCCTCTATAGGTGTATTCACAAAAACTTCTACAAAGTTTTTATCTCCAACTATGTGCTTCACATTTTCTCTATCCTCACGATAAGGAGACACAAATGAAGCAAGCACTAACAAACCCGCGTCTATCATTAAATTTGCAACTTCGGCAATACGACGGATATTTTCAGTTCTGTCTTCAGGAGAAAAAGATAAATTGTTGTTTAATCCTTTTCGCACATTATCACCATCAAGCAAATAGGTGTGTATGCCTTCAGCAAAAAGCGCTTTTTCTAAAGCATTAGCAAGAGTAGACTTACCAGAACCAGACAGCCCTGTAAACCACACCAATAAAGGCTTGTGCTTTTTTAGCTCGCTTCGATCCTCTTTCGAAATACTGAAATTATGCGGAATAACATTCTTTTCCATATAGATTTATTTTCTATTTGGCAGTCCGTAATTTAAACGGTACCAAATGCGTTCGTGAAGATAATATAAAATCATTTTTGTTAAAAGTTCAGAGAGACCAATCTTAAGACCAGTAAAAGGGTTACCTGTAATAAACCAAGATAACAACATAGTGTCTAGGGTGCCTACACCTCTCCAAGTAAGGGTTTTAGCTATATGTCTTTTTCTACTTTCACGTACTATCCCCGTTTTAGAGAGATTTATTTTAAACCAAACACGCTCGTGGTAATAATACAAAAGCATTTTGGTGACTACTTCTGCCAACCCAATTTGCAAGCCTGTTAATGGGTCGCCTGTAATAATCCAGGATAGTACAATAGTATCTATTGTACCTACAATTCGCCAAGTAATAGTCTTGGCTATGTGTCTTTTTCTGGACTGATCATTCATTACACCTTTACCAAAAAGTAGTTGTTTAATAAATTTGGCTTATTATACTGCATTGGTTCACCAGTGCTCTGGTCTATTACAGAAACACCTACAGCATTGCATATAGCTTGTCCTGCGGCTGTGTCCCATTCCATTGTTGGAGCAAAACGCGGGTAGAGATGTGCTAATCCTTCTGCTACTAAACAGAATTTTAAAGAACTTCCTTTAGAAACAATCTCAACAGTGTTTTTCTTTTCAGTTTCTGCAATAAACTTTTCGGTTGCTTCATTTAAATGAGAGCGACTCCCTACAATTTTTACAACTGAAGTTGATTTACTTGGTGCTATAACTTTCGCTTTATTTATAAGATCTTCAATAGCTTCTTCTTCTGAAGAAACAGTTATTTTTTTTGATGTTTTTCCATCTTCAGAAGTAAAGTACAGTTCCTTAGAAACTGGTACATAAATCACTCCAAGAACAGGTTTTCCATCTTTTATAAGCGCAATGTTTACAGTAAACTCACCATTCTTTTTAATAAACTCCTTTGTTCCATCTAACGGATCTACAATCCAACATTGAGTCCAATCTTTTCTTTCAGAATATGCTAACTGCTTGTTTTCTTCACTTATTATTGGAATATTAGTAGACAGCAGATAGCTATTAATTACATCATTTGCATTCTTATCTGCTAGTGTTAATGGTGAATCGTCTCCTTTAATTTCTACATTAATATCTGTTTCGTATACCTTAAGTATTTCTATTCCAGCATCCAAAGATGCTTGTATAGCTATGGCTAGGTTTGTTTTCATTAGTAGGTTTTAATACAATCACGAAAGTACAACAATTACAACTAAAGTGCAGCCTAGTTTGTTGTTGTAATTACCGCTCTTTTTTACAAACAAGTTAAAAAAAGGCTAAACCATCTTTAAAAATTGATTGCTTAAAAAGGGTTAATTATCTTTGGAAAAACCATTAAAAAAACAAATACATGAGTTATTTAAACCTAAATAAAGAGAAAACTACAACTACGGCAAAAGAACTAAATGTTCTATTGGCAGATTATCATTTATACTACCAAAAACTACGCAATTTTCATTGGAATGTAATTGGGCATAACTTTTTTGATCTTCATATCAAATTTGAAGAAATGTATGACGATGCAAAACTTAAGATTGATGAAATAGCTGAAAGAATTTTAACCTTGCGATTTCAACCAATTAGTAATTATACAGATTACTTAAAACTTAGTAATATTAAAGAGTCTCCTTCAGGAACAAAAGACCTTAAGATGGTTGAAATTTTACTTGAAGACCACGGTAAGCTGTTAAAACAAATGCGAACAGTAGTCGAAAAAGCAAACGAAGCTGGTGATGAAGGTACTATAGATATGGTTGGTGGTTTTATTGGTCACATAGAAAAAATAAGCTGGATGCTAGATGCTTGGTCTATGAAAGCTGGTGACACTCACCCAGAAGCATAATAAATATAAATAAACATAAACTTGGGAACTATTGCTTTTATGAGCATTTTTCTCAAGTTTTTTTAGCGTATAGCACTTATTTGTAACACTATATGTTAATGTGAAATAAAAAAATAGTTCTATTCGTACAATGAAAGAATAAACAACTATTTTTGAGCAAATTTTAAAAATACTTTTACTTATGAGACTAATACTGGCATCTCTTTTAACAATTTCATTAATTTCTTGTAATAATGATAGCAATACCTATAAACTTGAAGGTGATGCTATAGGGTTTGATGAAGGCACAGAGATATATGTTTACACCCTAGAAAACAAACAACCAAAAGTTCTTGATACCATAACTGTTGCTCAAGGAAAATTCTCTGCTACTTACCCAAAAAGTGAGGACGCAAATCTTAACTTTTTAAGAGTAAATGCAGTAAATGGGTCTATCCTTTATTTTCCAGAAAACGAAGATATGAAAGCTACTATATACAAGGATAGTATACAGGCATCTCGTGTTCTTGGAGGTAAGCAAAATGAAGCCTATAGTGGTTTTGTAGATAAAATGACTGCTTTTAATAAAAGAAAGCAAGCACTCGAAAATCGCTATCGCGAAGCTGCTCAAAATAACGATATGGCTACGGTAACAGAAATCCAGAGTCAATCGTTAAATTATACCAATGAAGAGAATGACTATAAAAAAGAATTTTTAAAAACTAACGGAAACTCTTTATTTGCCGTAATGCTTATTTCTGAAATGGTTGGCAAAAAAGAACTAAATGCAAATGAAGCTTCTGCTCTTTTAGAAAAACTAGATCCTAAGTTTGCTTCTTCTGAAATTGTACAGGATTTAAAAACAAATCTAGAAGCGATGAAAAAAGCAGAAGTTGGTAGTACAGCTCCTAATTTTAGTGCGCCAACTCCTACTGGTGAAACTATGTCTTTAAAAGACGCCCTAGGTAAATACACCATTATAGATTTTTGGGCTTCTTGGTGTAGACCTTGTCGTGTAGAAAACCCAAATGTTGTAAAAGTTTATAACCAATACCACAGTAAGGGATTAAATATTATTAGTGTTTCCTTAGATAAGGCAACCCAAAAAGACAAATGGATACAAGCTATTAAAGATGATAATATGGACTGGTATCACGTTTCTAACCTAAAGTTTTGGCAAGATCCAATCGCACAGCAATACAGTGTGCGTTCTATTCCTGCTACCTTCTTACTTGACGAGAATGGCGTTATTATAGATAAAAACTTGCGTGGTGCAGCATTAGAAGCTAAGATTGCAAGTTTGTTTAACGAGTAATCGCGCTTCAGGAAAGCTCATAAAAAAAACCTCAGTTTTAAGGCTGAGGTTTTTTTATGCTTTATGATTTAATTAATTCAACAAAAAACTTACGTTCACTGTTGTGCGTATTTCCATTTCTCCAAGGGCGATGGTTTGGTCTCCACCCCCAGTAGATGCATCCATCATCGCCATTTTGTACATTGGCTGAGGTCCAGAAGATCTATTAAACTCGCTAATAGAAATTGCTTTTCCTACTGTTTGATTTAAAACTGAAGTGTATTCCTTAGCTTTCATTTGTGCGTTTTCTATAGCTTTTTTTCTAGCTTGACTTTCTAAAGCTTCTCTTTGCGAAGAAGAAAAAGAAACTCCATCTATTCTATTAATACCAGTATCTATAAGCCCTTTCATAACATCTTCATATTTATTTAAATCGCGAAGCTTAACCGATAGAGATTGGTTAGCAGCAAAAGTGTAACTCTTACTGTTATAATCATAGCTTTTACTTAGGTTCATATATTCTGTTCGCACATCTTTATCTGCTATATTCATCTTCTTTAAAAACTTTAAAACTTCACTTACTGTAGCGTCATTTTGTTCCTTGAGTTTTTTTGTGTTTTCACCCGTATTTTCAACGCGAATATTTATAGTTACTTCATCGGGAACTACACGTACTATCCCCTCTCCTGTTACATCTATTGTAGGTTGTGATAAAGTGCTTTGTGCCATCATAGTAGTGGTTGTTATTGCTAAAATTAATAGTGTTTTTACGATTTTCATAGATTGGTTTTTTTAAATTTTTCCTAGTTTATGCATAATGAATAAAACAATTAATGGCAAGGCGAGAAGCACAACTATCCACAAGCTAGTTTCAAATAAATGCGGTGCAAACAACAAGGTTAGTACATACCCTCCTATTGCTCCACCAATATGCGCGTCATGGCCTATGTTTCCTAATCTTTTTTTCATTCCGTAAATGGAATACAACAAATATGCCATTCCAAAAAGCCAAGCAGGAATTGGAATTGGAATAAAGAAAAGATAAAGGCCCATATCTGGATAAAAAAGAATGGCAGAATACAAAACTCCCATTACTGCACCACTTGCTCCTATAGCACTATAATGGTATTCGTCTTTGTGAAAATAAAAAGACAATAGATTCCCTAATACTAAACTGCCTACATAAATTAAAACAAAATAGGTTACCCCTATACTCATTATAACAACGGGAGCGAAAAAATAAAGCGTAAGCATATTAAAAAGTAAATGCGAGAAATCTGCGTGTAAAAAGGCAGAACTAAACATTCGTATTTGCTCTCCCCTGCGTATACCAGCTATATTGAATTTATATTTTTCGAAAAAAGAAAAATCATTAAATCCTTTTATAGATATAATGACGTTTGCGGCTATTATTACAATTGTTGCAATATCTAAATTTTGCATTTTGATTGAGTAGTTAGTGAATTAGTATTGTATTAATTAATAGGCGAATAAACCTAAAATTATAAACTATGGTTTTTTGAATGCTATTCTTGCCGTAAAATTAAGTAGTTTTGCGGTAACAATTACTATGCAAAGATTGCTTTATATACTGGTATATCCAATTCTTTGGCTGCTTTCTAAACTGCCAATGCGTATTTTGTACATCAAATCTACAGCCTTGTTTGTTTTGGTGTATTATGTAATTGGCTATCGCAAAAAAGTTGTAAAAGACAATCTACTTTTAGTTTTTCCAGAAAAAACACAAGAAGAGCGAAACATAATAGCCCGCGAATTCTTTAAACATCTCTGCGATCTTATTTTTGAAACTATTAAAGCCCTTACTATTTCTGAAAAAGAAATCCGCAAACGTTTTGTTGTTACTAATGTAAACATCCTAGACAGTTACTACCAAAACGATAAAAGCGTTCTTCTTATGGCTGGTCATTACGGCAATTGGGAATGGAGCGGAATTTTAAACAAGTTAATGCAACACCAAGCCCACGCTGTATACAAACCCTTAAGAAGTAAACAATTTGATGCTTTGGTAAAAAAAACAAGAGAACACTTTGGGGGAATTATTGTAAGCAATAAAAAAATAGTTAGTATGCTTTTTAGAAAGTGGAAAAAAGGCACTAAAACTTTAACTTATATTCTTTCTGACCAAACACCAAAATTAGGCGATTTTAAACACCGAGATACGTTTATGGGTATAGACGTACCTATGTTTACAGGCACCGAAGAACTGGCTAAAAAATTAGACTTTGCTGTACTTTATTTAAAGGTAGAAAAAGTAAAACGAGGTTACTATCACACTACATTTGTTCCTTTGGTTGACAATCCTAAAGAATACCCAGATTTTCAAATTACTCGTATGTTTTTTGATAACTTAGAAGCACAAATAAAAGAAAAACCTGAGTATTATTTATGGTCTCATAAAAGGTGGAAATTAAGAAATAAGTAGTTTTAAAGTTCTAGCTTACAACTTTAAAGCTACAATAGCTTTTTAATAATCTAGCCTGCTATTTCTTTAATCTCTCCAATAATTCTATCTGCTAAAGCATCTGCTTCTTGCTGGCTCTTAGCTTCGGTATAAATCCTGATGATAGGTTCTGTATTAGACTTTCTAAGATGCACCCAGTTTTCTGGAAAATCTATCTTAACACCGTCTATAGTATTTATTTCTTCTGAAGCGTATTTAGCTTCCATACTTTTTAAAATAGCATCTACATCTAGTTGAGGTGTTAATTCTATTTTCTTCTTGCTCATAAAATAAGCAGTGTATTTTTTCCGAAGTTCACTAACGGCAATCTTTTCTTCAGCTAAAAAGCTTAAAAACAAAGCAATTCCCACCAGACTATCGCGTCCGTAATGAAGTTCTGGATAAATAATACCACCATTACCTTCACCGCCTATCACTGCATTGGTTTCTTTCATCTTTTCTACTACATTCACTTCGCCTACAGCACTGGCAGTATACGTACCACCGTGTTTTTCTGTAACGTCGCGCAAAGCTCTAGAAGAAGACATATTGCTAACTGTGTTTCCTGCTTTGTTCTGCAAAATATAATCTGCAACAGCAACCAAAGTGTATTCTTCACCAAACATCTCGCCTTTTTCATCTACAAAAGCCAAACGATCTACATCTGGATCTACTACTATCCCGAAATCTGCTCGCTCTGCTATTACCTCTTTCATTAAATCGCCTAAATGCTCTTTTAAAGGTTCTGGATTGTGTGGAAAATGTCCATTTGGAGTACAGTGTAGTTTAACTGGTGTTACCCCTAAAGCCTCTAAAAGCAAGGGTACGGCAATACCACCTGTAGAATTTACAGCGTCAACCACTACTTTAAAATCACAACTTTTAATTGCTTCGGCATTTACTAAAGGTAAGTCTAAGATTTCATCTATATGCAAATCTATATAAGCGTCGTTTTTGTGAATTTCTCCAAGACTATCTACATCTGCAAATTCAATAATACCATCTTCGGCTATATCTAGAATTTGCTGACCTGCAGCTGCATTTAAAAATTCGCCTTTGTTATTTAATAATTTTAAGGCATTCCATTGTTTCGGGTTATGGCTTGCGGTAAGTATAATTCCGCCATCGGCATGTTCTAAAGCAACCGCCATTTCAACCGTAGGAGTTGTAGATAAGTTTAAGTCTATTACCGTAATACCCATCCCTACAAGGGTATTCATTACTAATTGCTGAATCATTTCGCCAGAAATTCTAGCATCACGCCCCACAACAACCTTGTAGTTTTCCTTATTGCGTTGTTGTTTTACCCAAGTTCCATACGCTGCTGCGTATTTTACAGCATCAATTGGCGTTAAGTTTTCACTCTGTTTTCCGCCTATAGTGCCTCGTATTCCTGATATAGATTTTATAAGTGTCATTATTTTAATTTATTATTATAGAAAGCTAAAGGAGTAAACTCACTGATATCAAGAAATTTAAAGATTTTAAATGTGAAGCCCGATAAAATACTTGTGTTCTTCAATTAGCAACTAACCAGTTTATAATTTTTACAGCTCAAAAATACATATATTTATTGAATGAATTTTTTAGCACATATATATCTTTCAGGAAACGAAGAAGGGGTAATAATTGGTAACTTTATTGCCGATGGCATAAAAGGAAAACGTTATTTAAAGTACCCTCCTCCTATTGTAAAAGGTATTTTATTACATCGGGGCATAGACAGCTTTACAGACTCACACCCCATTGTTCACCAAAGCACAGCGCGCTTACACAAAAATTACAGCCACTATAGCGGAGTAATTGTTGATATATTATACGATCATTTTTTAGCCAAAAATTGGACTAAGTATTCTGATGAACCATTAGACGAGTACATCGAAAATTTTTATGAATTACTTCGCAATAACTTTACTACGCTCCCAGCAAGAATACAACGAATGATGCCTTATATGATAGCAGACAACTGGTTGCTTAGTTACGCTACTGTAGACGGTATAAGTAATATTTTAGCCCAGATGAACGTACGTACAAAAGGTGTTTCTAAAATGAATTTAGCCGTAGCAGAACTTCAAGAATATTACGACGAATTTGAAACAGAATTCACTTTATTTTTTGAAGAATTAATGACTTTCTCCAATCAAAAACTCAACGAATTATGAGGTTGGTTTTTATATTCGCTATTGTATTTTTTTATTTTTCTTGTAAAGAAAAAAATGAGACTCCCCTTGTTTCACCCACTGTAGTTAACAAAATAAAGCCTGTACATACAGACAGTGCTATGGTAGTTTCTGCAAGGGCTGAAGCTTCAAAAATAGGAGTAACTATCCTTAAAGAAGGCGGCAATGCCTTTGATGCTATGATTGCGACAGAAATGGCCTTAGCGGTTTGCTACCCTTATGCAGGAAACCTTGGCGGTGGTGGTTTTATGGTTTATAGAAGTCAATATGGCGAAATAGGATCATTAGACTATCGCGAAAAAGCTCCAATAGCAGCTACAAAAAATATGTACTTAGACAACCAAGGCAATGTTATCCCAAACAAAAGCTCGGTTGGCGTAATGGCCGTTGGTGTACCAGGAACCGTAGCTGGTATATTTGCCGTTCACGAAAAATTTGGAAGCTTACCTATAGAGATTATCTTAAAACCCGTAATAGAACTAGCTGAAAAAGGCTATGTAGTTACAGAAAAACAGCAATTAAGGCTTCAAGAGTTTAAAGATAAATTTGAAGAAGTAAACAAAGGAAGCATATTGTACTCCAAAAACTACGCTAGTGGAGACACTATAAAAAACACAGTATTAGCAACCACTTTAGAACGCATTGCCAAAAATGGTCGTTCTGAATTTTACGGTGGGGAAACCGGCAAAAAACTCGTTTCCTTTATAGCAAAAAAAGGTGGGATAATTAGCCTAGAAGATTTAGAAGCATACGAAGCTCAGTGGCGCGAACCTATTGTATTTAAGTATAGAGATTTAAATATAATTTCGATGGCGCCTCCCTCTAGTGGAGGTATTTGTTTAGCGCAAATTTTAAAAATGATTGAAACCTATCCAGTTTCAGAATATGGACATAACAGCCAGAAATACATTCAACTGCTCGCCGAGGCAGAACGCCGTGCATACGCAGATAGAAGTTTTTATTTAGGCGACCCAGACTATGTAAGCATTCCTATAGATTCATTAATTTCTGAAAGTTACCTCTTAAAGCGTATGGAATCTTTTTCCTTTGAAAAGGCTACACCTTCTTCTACTGTAAAGCCTGGTGTTGTTATGGGTTACGAAAGTCCTCAAACTACACATTACTCTATAGTAGATTCTTTTGGAAACGCTGTTTCTGTCACTACCACCCTTAATTCGGAATACGGTTCTAAACTCTATGTAAATGAACTAGGATTCTTTTTAAATAATGAGATGGACGACTTTAGTGCTAAACCTGGTGAACCCAATGTTTATGGGCTCGTGGGCGGTGAAGCAAATGCTATAGCACCTCAAAAACGCATGTTGAGTACTATGACCCCTACAATTATTGAAAGAGACGGAAAGCTGTGGATGGTTGTTGGCACTCCAGGAGGTTCAACTATTATTACTTCGGTAGTACAAACCATCCTAAATGTTTACGAATTTAATATGAATATGCAGCAAGCAGTAGATGCTCCGCGTTTTCACCATCAATGGCTACCAGATGCAATCAGGTACGAATTTGAAAGATTTCCGAAGGAATTAATCAAAGACCTAGAACAAAAAGGCTATCCTGAAAACACAAAAACAGACCCAATTATTGGTAAAGTAGACGCAGTATTAATACTTCCTAATGGAAAACTAGAAGGCGGTGCAGACAGCCGTGGCGATGATACTGCTATTGGTTTCTAACTATTAAAACACAAGCCCAAATTTAGTATTGTAAGTAATTATATTACAGCAATACACCCTTTATTTAACCCTCCCTAAAACCCTTCAAATTTAGTGCTTCATATTACTAAATTTCACAATGAAATACTACCTTTGCAAGCTATGTCAAAAAACGAGGATTTTATTGAAGTTTTGGGTGCCCGCGTCCATAATTTAAAGAATATTGACGTTCGTATTCCAAGAGAAAAATTAGTTGTAATTACAGGACTTTCCGGTAGTGGGAAATCTTCTTTAGCGTTCGATACAATATACGCCGAAGGGCAGCGCCGTTATATTGAAACATTTTCTGCCTATGCGCGCCAATTTTTAGGTAGCCTAGAACGTCCCGACGTAGATAAAATTGACGGTCTCTCTCCTGTAATTGCCATAGAACAAAAAACTACAAGTAAAAGTCCGCGGTCTACCGTTGGTACAATTACAGAAATTTATGATTTTCTGCGTCTTTTTTACGCACGTGCTAGCGATGCATACAGTTACAATACTGGCCAAAAAATGGTTAGTTATAGCGACCAACAAATAAAAGAATTAATCTTAGAAGATTTTAACGAGAAGAAAGTAAGTATCCTCGCCCCTGTTATTCGTTCTAGAAAAGGGCATTATAGGGAGCTTTTCGAGCAAATTGCAAAACAAGGGTTTTTAAAGGTTCGTGTAGATGGTGTAGTACAAGATATTACAAAAGGCATGAAGATTGACCGCTACAAAACTCATGATATAGAGATTGTAATAGATCGTTTAAAGGTTTCAAAAGAAATTGATAACGACAAACGCCTTTCAGAAACCATAAAAACGGCAATGTATCACGGTGACGATGTTTTAATGGTTTTAGACAACGACACAGATAAAGCACGCTATTTTAGCCGTTCCTTGATGTGCCCAAGCTCTGGAATTTCTTACCCAAACCCAGAACCTAATAACTTTTCATTTAACTCGCCAAAGGGTATGTGCCCTAAGTGCAAAGGTCTAGGTAAGCTCTATGAAGTTAATCTTAGCAAGCTTGTTCCAGATCCAAAGCTTTCTATTAAACAAGGTGCTTTAGTGGCTCACGGACCACAAAAAAACAATTGGATATTTAAGCAACTGGAACTCATTGCAGAGCGTTTCAAATTTAAGTTAAGCGACCCTTTTGAAAGCATTCCGCAGCAAGCAAAAGAAGTTATCTTTTTTGGCGGAAATGAAAAATTTGAAATAGAATCTAAAGCACTGGGTATAACCCGTAGTTATAAAATAGATTTTGAAGGCGTTGCCACTTTTATTCAAAACACTTTTGATGCAAACGAATCTACTTCACTTAAACGGTGGGCCAAAGAGTTTATGGATAAAATACCTTGCACAGAATGTGAGGGCACCCGTCTTAGAAAAGAATCGCTTTACTTTAAAGTAAACGATAAAAACATTGCAGAACTCGCCAATATGGACGTGGTAGAGCTCGCAAAATGGTTTGCTACTTTAGAAGAAAATCTATCGGAAACACAGCTTAAAATAGCTTCCGAAATTATAAAAGAAGTACGTACCCGACTTCAATTTTTAATTGACGTTGGTCTTACTTATTTAGCTTTAGACAGAAGTTCAAAATCACTTTCTGGTGGCGAAGCTCAACGTATTCGGTTAGCTACTCAAATAGGCTCACAGTTAGTAGGTGTATTATACATACTAGACGAACCTAGTATTGGCTTGCATCAACGAGATAATGAACGTTTAATACATTCGCTAAAGCAATTAAAAGAAATTGGAAATTCTGTTATTGTGGTTGAACACGATAAAGATATGATTGAAAGTGCAGATTATGTAATAGACATTGGTCCTGCAGCTGGAAAACACGGAGGCGAGATTGTTTCTGAAGGCACGCCAAAAGAAATACAAAAACACAACACATTAACTGCAGCATACCTAAACGGAAATAAAAAAATTGAAATCCCAAAGAAGCGCAGAGAAGGAAATGGTAAGGAGTTAAAACTAAATGGTGCTACAGGTAATAACTTAAAAAACATATCGGTTACTTTTCCGCTTGGAAAAATGATTGGTGTTACTGGGGTTTCTGGAAGTGGTAAATCTACACTCATAAACGAAACACTCTACCCTATTTTAAATGCACATTTCTTTAACGGTGTTAAAAAACCGATGCCGTATAAAAAAATTGAAGGCCTAGAAAACATTGATAAGGTAATAGATATAAATCAGTCGCCTATAGGTAGAACACCTAGAAGTAATCCGGCTACATACACGGGTGTTTTTTCAGAAATAAGAAGTCTATTTGCTAAAACCTCAGAAGCGATGATTCGCGGGTATAAACCTGGGCGTTTTAGTTTTAATGTCGCTGGCGGTCGTTGTGAAACCTGTAAAGGTGGTGGATTGCGCGTTATTGAAATGAATTTTCTACCAGACGTATACGTAGAATGCGAAACCTGCCAAGGAAAACGTTTTAACCGTGAAACCCTAGAGATTCGCTATAAAGGAAAATCTATTTACGACGTCTTGGAAATGACTATAAATGAAGCTTCAGAGTTTTTTGAAAACATACCAAAAATTCACCGCAAAATAAAAACCATTAAAGACGTAGGCCTAGGCTACATAACCCTTGGGCAGCAGTCTACAACACTATCTGGAGGTGAGGCTCAACGTATAAAACTGGCCACTGAGCTTTCTAAACGCGATACGGGTAATACATTCTATATACTAGACGAGCCTACAACTGGCCTACATTTTGAGGACATACGAGTATTAATGGTGGTTCTTAATAAATTAGCCGATAAAGGCAATACTGTTTTAATTATAGAGCACAATCTAGATGTAATTAAAACCGTTGACCATATTATAGACATAGGTCCCGAAGGTGGAAAACAAGGAGGAAAAGTCATGACTTTAGGAACTCCAGAAGAAGTGGCTAAAAACAAAAAAAGCTATACCGCAAAGTTCCTTAAAAAAGAATTAAATTAGTAATAACTGCATTATAGAATTCAAAGTTTACTTTTACGTAATTTCGAATTTTAATATTTGAACTATTAATAAAAACAATGAGAGACGAACATATACCAAAAAACTGGAATCAAGTAAAAACAAATGACTCATGGGCAATATTCAAAATCATGGGAGAATTTGTAAACGGATACGAAAAAATGAGCCGTATAGGCCCTTGTGTATCTATATTTGGTTCTGCCCGTACAAAACCAGATCATGAGTACTACAAACTAGCCGAAAATATAGCAAAGAAAATTACTGAAAACGGTTATGGAGTTATAACTGGTGGAGGTCCTGGTATTATGGAAGCCGGAAATAAAGGGGCACATTTAGCTGGTGGAACTTCAGTAGGATTAAATATTACCCTACCTTTTGAGCAGCACGACAACCCCTACATAGACAGCGATAAAAGTATAGATTTCGATTACTTTTTTGTGCGTAAAGTAATGTTTGTAAAATACTCTCAAGGCTTTGTAGTTATGCCTGGAGGCTTTGGTACCCTAGACGAGTTTTTTGAAGCATTAACTCTTATACAAACTAATAAAATTGATAAATTCCCAATAATTTTGGTAGGAACAAAATTCTGGGGTGGTCTTTTTGAATGGATAAAAAGCACCTTGCTAGAAGCAAAGAACATTAATCCTGACGATCTAGACTTAGTGCATTTAGTAGATACTGAAGATGAAGTGCTTCAGATATTAAATGACTTTTATAACGAATACAATTTAAGTCCGAATTTTTAAGGTTTTGTACCCTAGTTTGTTTTTATCAATAAAGCTTCCTAAATTCAGCTACTTTTAAAATTTTCAAAGTTTTTTGACACAAAAAAGAATTATATACCTGATTTTGTTTTGTTTGGTAATTCAAGCAAGGGCGCAGCATATTTTAAATATTGACGCTACCCTTACCCCTAGTTCAAAAACACTTGTAATACAACAAGAAATAACCTATAAAAACACTTCTTCAGATACATTACAAGAAATATATTTACTTGACTGGGCAAATAGTTTTTCAACAAAAACAAGCCCTTTAGGCAAACGTTTTTCTGAAAATTACAACAGTTCATTTCATTTTGAAAATGATGAAGACCGTGGAAAAACTACCATTAAAAAAGTATATAATAACACTACACCATTGCAGTGGCAACGAGGAGATGAAGTAGATATTTTAAAAGTTGTGCCAAATTCAAAAATATTCCCCGGCAGCAGTTATACATTTACACTAGAATACACTATAAAAGTTCCTGATAGCAAGTTTACACGTTATGGAGTAGATAAATTTAGTAATTACAGGCTTCGGTATTGGTATATTTCGCCAGCAGTGTATGACGGGCAATGGCATACTTACAGTAATAAAAATATAGACGATCATTATTTAACGCCTTCAGAATTTAATATTTCATTTCATTTTCCTAAAACCTATACCTTAATTTCAGATTTAGATGTAAATGAAGAAACAACTTCAGAAGCTATTAAATCTATCAATCTTAGGGGGAAAGACCGAACAAGTGCTGTCCTTCATCTCGAGAAAAATTCATATTTTGAAACTATAGAAACAGACAAACTGAAAGTTGTAACAAACTTGCAGAACAACAAAGTTAATCCACCTATAAAAGCCTTGATGATAGATAGGATAGTTCATTTTCTAGACGATAGATTGGGCCCCTACCCTTTTGAAATAATGGTGATTAGCGATACAGATTACAAAACAAATCCTGTGTACGGTCTTAACCAATTACCGCGTTTTATAAGTCCGTTTCCCGATGGTTTTGAATATGATCTGGAGCAATTAAAAACCATAACTAGAAACTACATTCAGAAGACGTTAATTCTAGAAGCTCGTGATGATTACTGGCTCCACGACGCGCTTCAAATATATTTAATGACCGAATATGTAGATACTTATTACCCCAATACCAAGATGATAGGTAACTTGAGTAAATGGTGGGTAATTAAATGGGCACATCTTGCAGACTTAGAATTTAACGATCAATATTCGTTGCTTTATTTAAATATGGCGCGTGCCAATATTCACCAAGCGCTCACGACGCCAAAAGATTCGTTATTGAAGTTTAATATGAATATAGCCAACGGCTATTACGGTGCCAGCGGTTTCCGATATCTAAACAACTATTTAGGAGATTCCTCCTTAAACAATACTATAAAAGAGTTTTATTCTGAAAATAAATTGAAACCCGTAAAATCAACAGATTTTATATCAATGCTTTCAGAAAAAACAAGCTTACCCGTCAATTGGTTTTTTGAAGATTTTGTAGACACTCGAACAACCATAGATTTCAAAATAAAAAAAGTTGAAAAAATTGGCGACTCTTTAAAGGTGTTTATAAAGAACAATAAGAATACAGAATTGCCAGTATCTCTTTATGCGCTAAATAAAGATGAAGTAATTTATAAAACCTGGACAAAACCTATAGATAGTATTAGTAGCGTAACCATTCCAGCAGAAAACGTAAGAAAACTTGCCTTAAATTACAAAGGCGAAATACCAGAATACAACCGAAGAAACAACTACAAAGCTGTAAAAGGGCTTTTAAACAAACCGCTTCAGTTTCGTTTGTTTCAAGATGTAGAAGACCCCAATTACACTCAGTTTTTCTTTATGCCTATCTTTGAGTATAATCTGTACGACGGTGTTTCGGCTGGACTTAGACTTTACAACAAAACAGTGCTTCCTAAAGCAATACATTACAGTTTAGAACCACAATATGGTTTCCGCTCTAAAACCCTTGTGGGAAGCGCCTCTATAAGTTATACCCAAACGGTAGATCAAGGTACCCTTTACGCTATGCGTTATGGATTCTCCGGAAATTATTACTCTTACGATCGCGGCTTATTCTATAAACGATTTACTCCTTACATTACATTTGCTTTTCGCAATGATGATTTAAGAGACAACGAAAAACAGTTTATCAACCTTCGGAACGTAAACGTTTACAGAGATGAAAATCCTAACGACCCAGACCAAGAGCCTAATTACAGTGTATTTAATATGCAGTATGTGTACTCTAACCCTAACTTAATAAATTACTTTAGAGGGGTTGCAGATTATGAAATTTCTTCAAAATTTAGCAAGCTTTCTGTAGACTTAGAGTATAGAAAACTATTTTTGAGCAATAGACAGTTAAACCTTCGCTTTTTTGCGGGTGTATTTCTTTTTAACGACACGCGAGAAGACGAAGACTTTTTCAGTTTTGCTCTAGACCGCCCTAACGATTATCTTTTCGACTATAATTATTACGGCCGAAGTGAAGATTCTGGGCTCTTTAGCCAACAGCTTATTATTGCCGAAGGTGGTTTTAAATCGCAACTTGAGCCTGCCTATGCCAATAGCTGGATAACAACAGTTAATGCTAGTACAAATATCTGGAAATGGATTTATGCCTATGGCGATATAGGTCTTGTAGCAAACAAACAACGCGGTGTAAATACTGTTTTCGACAGTGGAATTAGACTTAGTTTAGTAGCAGATTATTTTGAACTATACTTCCCTATCTATTCAAGCTTAGGCTTTGAACCTAATTTACCACATTACGACGAAAAAGTTAGGTTTATAGTAACCTTAAGCCCTAAAACCCTTCTTGGATTATTTACCAGAAGATGGTATTAATAACTCACCTATAAAATGGCGCTTCAAGATGACATCACCCAATTATGGGTTAAGATAACTGGAAGAAAAGTAAATCCAGTAGATTTTAATTGGCTTCTTGGCCCCATTGGAAATACTACAATTATAAAGGATCAATTCTTTGTTGAATTAGCCGAAAAAGAAAATCTTGAAATTCATAAAAACATACCTAATTCAGGGCTTTTAGAAACTATAGACGCCCTTGGTCTAAGTGCTGAATACAAACTGCTTTTAAACAAAAAAGTAATAGACTTTTATGAAAATACTTCAAATTACAACTTTGAGGTATGGTCTCAATGGCGAAGTATATTTAAACCCTTTGGGAAACTTCTCTCTATTTTATTCAGCAAGAGACTTCAGCAACTCAATCTCCCCTTAAGCACTATAGATACAGCGAAAGGATTAAAAAGTGAAATCGTAAAACTAAAAGATAAAACTACTAAGCATACAAAGTGGACCATTTGGTATAGAATCCTGAAAAGCAATAACAATGTAATTTTTTCTGGTATTTACACTAGTTGTACCAACCCTAACTTTAACAAACCGCAATTAAAAATAATTTTCCCTTTACCCAACGGAAATGCTACAGTACTTATGACAATTACTGTTAAGGAAGATGGTTCCTTATTATTGGCTTCAGACGGTAAAAAATTTGGAGATAATGGTTTTTACTTAACTTTAACCAATCACAAAGGAAACCATTGGGCGCGTTTTGTAAGATCTATGCACGAAAGTCTAAGGGTGTACACAGATGATGAAGCTGTTTTACGAGCAGATCATAAGTTGAAGTTTTACGGCTTCCCATTTTTAAATTTTCATTATAAAATAACTAAAAAAACACATTAAAATTCTATAGATGCAACTACTTAACAACTGGCGTATTGTAATATTACTCTGCCTTACCATAGGTTTAGCTCCTTTTTTTCCAGAGCCTCATATATGGGGTAAACTTAAATGGATTGCTGGTGGTGCTCAAGGAATGCAGGGTTCAGATTGGTTAGACGTTTTATTTCACGGTTTTCCATTTATTTTATTACTCAGATTATTAATAGTCAAGCTCCTTGCTATTAAAAAAAGCTAAGTTTAAAAACGATAACTTTAAAATAACGACTGTGAATAACTAGGCATTGTAAAACACGCCTGTTTTAGCTACTTTTGCAAAACTAAAAATCCATTAAAATGCAGACAGACCCAAAGACAAACAGCGATATTTCATTTGATGATTTCAAACAAACAGTTATAAACGATTATAAGATTGCTGTAACCAGCCGTGAATGTAGTCTTTTAGGCCGTCGCGAAGTATTAACTGGGAAGGCGAAATTCGGAATTTTTGGAGATGGAAAAGAAGTACCACAATTAGCCTGGGCAAAAGCATTTCAAAATGGAGACTGGCGTAGTGGGTATTACCGCGACCAAACCTTTATGATGGCCATAGGCAAATTAACTATCCAACAGTTTTTTGCAGGTCTTTACGGTCATACAGATATAAATGCAGACCCTATGAGTGCTGGAAGGCAGATGGGTGGGCACTTTGCTACGCATAGTCTTAATGAAGATGGAAGCTGGAAAAACCTTAGTCAACAAAAAAACAGCAGTGCCGATATTTCACCAACTGCAGGACAAATGCCACGCTTATTGGGTTTGGCACAAGCCTCTAAGATTTTTAGAAATGTAAGTGGCATAGAAAATAAAACAAACTTCTCTATCAACGGAAATGAAGTTGCTTGGGGAACCATAGGAAATGCTAGTACAAGCGAAGGGCTTTTCTGGGAAACCATAAATGCAGCAGGTGTACTACAGGTGCCTATGGTTATGAGTGTTTGGGATGACGAATACGGAATTTCTGTTCACGCAAAATACCAAACTACCAAAGAGAATATTTCTGAAATCCTTAAAGGCTTTCAGCGTAATGAAGAAGATAAAGGCTACGAAATAATCAATGTAAAAGGATGGGACTACCCAGAACTTATTGATGCTTACAACAGAGCTTCACAAATAGCAAGAGAAGAACACGTACCTGTGCTTATTCACGTTCAAGAATTAACACAACCACAAGGTCATAGTACTAGTGGTTCTCACGAACGTTATAAGAGTAAGGATCGCTTGGCTTGGGAAGCAGAATACGATTGCAATTTAAAAATGCGTGAATGGATGATCGCTAATGAAATTGCTACTGAAGAAACCTTAAACGAGCTAGAAAAAGATATTAAGAAAAAGGTTCGCGATGGTAAAAAAGCTGCTTGGGAAGCTTTTATAGGACCTCAGAAGAATGAGCAAGAAGAAGCTGTTTTATTACTAGGTAATTTAGCCGAAAATAGCGCCAACAAAAACTTCATAGAAAAAATAAAAAACGAACTTGCTTCAGAAAAAGAGCCTATTCGTAGAAATATACTTGCTTCAGCTAGAAAAGCATTGCGTTATGTAGTAGGTGAAGATTCTTCAGAAAAGAAACAACTACAGGATTGGATTGCGAATTATTTCGAAATTATACAACCTAAGTACAGTGCAAACCTTTACAGTGAAGCGAAGGAGAATGCCAAAACCATTAAAGAGGTACTTCCCTCCTACGCTACTGATGCCCAAGAAGTAGATGGTCGTGTAATTATAAGAGACAACTTTGATGCTATTTTTAGCAAGCACCCTGAGGTTTTAATTTTTGGTGAAGACAGTGGCGAGATTGGCGATGTAAACCAAGGCTTAGAGGGAATGCAAGAAAAATACGGCAAACTAAGAGTTGCAGATGCCGGAATACGCGAAGCTACTATTCTAGGCCAAGGAATAGGAATGGCTATGCGTGGGCTACGTCCTATTGCAGAAATTCAATACTTAGATTATATATTGTATTGTCTTCAAATAATGAGTGACGATTTGGTTACAGTTCGTTACAGAACAAACGGTACTCAAAAAGCACCTTTAATTGTGCGTACTCGCGGTCACAGACTAGAAGGAATATGGCATAGTGGTTCGCAAATGGGTGGATTAATTCACTTATTACGAGGTATGTATGTTTTAGTACCGCGAAATATGACCAAAGCTGCAGGTTTTTATAACACTTTATTAGAAACAGACGAGCCTGCATTAGTAATAGAATGCTTAAATGGCTATAGATTAAAAGAAAAAATGCCGAATAACATCGGGGAGTTTAAAACTCCTATAGGTGTGGTAGAAACCGTTAAAGAAGGTAATGATATTACTTTGGTTTCTTACGGTAGTACCTTGCGTATAGTAGAAGAAGCAGCAAAAGAATTGCTACAAGCAGGTATAGATGCCGAAGTTATTGACATACAATCACTACTTCCTCTAGATATAAACCACGACTTAGTAAAAAGTGTAGCAAAAACCAACAGACTTCTTGTTATAGATGAAGATGTGCCTGGTGGAGCCTCTAGCTATATAGTAAACCAAATTGTAGAAACTCAAGGTGGCTATACCTATTTAGACAGCAAGCCTGAAACACTTACAGCAAAAGAACACCGTCCACCTTATGGTACAGATGGAGATTACTTTACAAAACCCTCTGTAGAAGATGTTTACGAAAAGGTTTATGAAATTATGAATGAAGCTAATCCTACTAAATTTCCAAAGCTTCGTTAAATAATATTACATAATAATTAAAAAAATTACTTCAGTTTAAAATAATTATTCTACTTTAGTAATTCACAATAAGAAAACAAACGAGTTTATGTTACATTTCAGCTTACAAACTATCAATAATAATAACGTGCTGCCGTAACAAAAACTTGTCGCGATATACAGCCCGTCAGGTTTTTTCCTGACGGGCTTTTTTTTGTTTCAAATTTTCTCATTGTGATGAGAATTAACAACCATAAAAGAATAATTTAAATATTAAAAATAGAAATCATGTGTGGAATTGTATGTGCATTTAAACTAAAAGAACCTGCAGAGTCATTAAGGCTTCAGGTATTATCAATGGCAAAAAGTATTCGTCATCGCGGGCCAGATTGGAGTGGAGTATTCAGTAATGATAATGCAATTATGGCACACGAAAGGCTTGCAATTGTAGATCCTACTTCTGGTAAACAACCGCTTTACAGTAGTGACGCTAATTTGGTTCTTGCCGCCAATGGCGAAATTTATAACCACCTTGAGCTTCGGAAGCAATTTGAAGGCAAATACAACTTTCAGACTAAAAGTGACTGCGAGATTATCCTTCCACTATATCAAGAAAAAGGAGCGTCTTTTCTAGATGAACTAAACGGTATTTTTGGTTTTGCACTCTACGATATTAAAAATGACAATTACTTAGTTGCGCGAGACCATATGGGTATAATTCCACTCTATATAGGATGGGACCAGAATGGAACATTTTACGTAGCTTCAGAGTTAAAGGCTTTAGAAGGTGTATGTACAAAAATTGAACTCTTTCCTCCTGGACATTATTTAGATAGCCGCGAAGGTGAATTAAAATCTTGGTACAAGCGAGACTGGATGGATTATGAAAATGTAAAGGAAAACGCCACCGAAATTGCTACGCTTAGAAAGGCATTAGAAGCCGCTGTTCATCGCCAACTTATGAGCGATGTGCCTTATGGTGTATTACTCTCTGGCGGTTTAGATAGCAGTATTACTTCTGCCATTGCGAAGAAATATTCAGAAAAACGCATAGAATCTGAAGATACTGAAAGTGCTTGGTGGCCACAGCTTCACAGCTTTGCAATTGGTCTTGAAGGGAGTCCAGACCTTGCCGCAGCACAAAAAGTAGCAGATCATTTAAAAACAGTGCATCACGAAATAAAATTCACTATACAAGAAGGAATAGATGCTATACACGACGTAATTTATCATCTAGAAACCTACGATATTACAACTATTAGAGCAAGCACCCCTATGTATTTAATGGCGCGAGCTATAAAAGCTATGGGTATTAAAATGGTACTTAGCGGTGAAGGTGCAGACGAAATTTTTGGCGGGTATCTCTATTTTCACAAAGCGCCAAATGCCGAAGAACTTCATAAAGAAACCGTACGTAAACTAGATAAACTACATATGTACGACTGCCTACGGGCAAATAAATCTCTAGCAAGTTGGGGAATAGAAGGGCGTGTACCCTTTTTAGATAAAGAATTTATGGACGTAGCTATGCGCATTAATCCACAAGATAAAATGATAAACGGTGAACGTATGGAAAAATGGATTTTGCGTAAAGCCTTTGAAGATATGTTACCCGAAAGCGTGGTTTGGCGCCAAAAAGAACAGTTTAGTGACGGTGTAGGCTACAGCTGGATAGATACTTTAAAAGAAATGGTAAATGAACAGGTAACCGACGAACAACTTGCAAATGCGCAGTATAAATTCCCGCTACAAACACCTACAAGCAAAGAGGAGTTCTACTACCGAAGCATTTTTGCAGAACATTTCCCCAGTGATACTGCAGCTCTTAGTGTGCCTTCTGTACCTTCTGTAGCTTGTAGTAGCCCCGTTGCTCTAGAATGGGATGCTAGTTTTAAGAATATGAACGACCCAAGTGGACGCGCTGTAAAAAATGTGCATACAGACGCTTATGCTAAATAATTAACTGAAAATTGAAAAAAAGAAAATTGAAAATTTAATTAAAAACAGCTGTGTATTTTTAACGATACACAGCTGTTTTTTTATAGCTTTTTAAACACTACCATATCTTGGTATTCTAGTTTAGTAGTATCCCGAACTTCATCTTTCCAAAAACCATCTACGACAGTTAGAAGTTCAAAATTTTCACTGTTTAGCATAGTTGATAATTTCTCTTTATGAATAGCTATATTACCAGATTTTACATTTTCGTTCATCAGTCTATAACCGTCTTTTTTTACTGGAAAACTAAAATCCTTTTTGGTCGAAATATATTCTTCTGAAGCATTATCATAAAGAAAAAATGTAGAGAAACAAACACCTCCGGGTTTTAACACACGGTTTATTTGATTAAAATAATGTTGAATTTCTTCAATTTGCATATGTGTAAAAACCGAAAAAGAAAAAGCAACATCTACAGAATTGTCTTTATAGGGGAAAACAAATTCAGTAGCTTTTAGTGTTGCTGTATTATAGAGGTCGTTAAACAAGGGTACATACTTAAATTTAAAGTTTGGATTTTCCTTGCCTATACGCGAATTACACCATTGTACACCTCTTTCTACAACATCAAAACCATCATAAGCTCCATTTTTACTTAAATAACCCGTTAAAGCAATTGCTGTTCTACCTATACCACTACCAATATCTAAAACGTGGTGGTCGGGTTTTAAATTTGTGTATTGCTTTAGCAATTGCAATTGTTGTTGCCCTTGTTTTAAATAATCTTCAGCACTCGCTGGTGAACCTGTATAGATGTACCCACGAGGTGGAACATATTTATGTCGTTTAGCTGTAATACTATCTAAAGTATCTTTTGGTAAATAGTATAATCTTCTAATAAAAAAACGCTGGTTTGAAGATAGTGAATACCAAATACTGCGAAGACTGAATGATTTATTCATTATAAATTGGCGGTTATATTATTAATGACAAGTTAGCTATAAAAGAAATTAAATTACGGCAACCATTTTTTATCGAAATTAGGTTTGCGTTTTTCAAGAAAAGCATCACGCCCTTCTTTAGCTTCGTCCGTCATATAGGCAAGACGCGTAGCTTCACCTGCAAATACTTGCTGCCCAACCATACCATCATCTGTAAGGTTCATTGCAAACTTAAGCATTTTGATAGAAGTTGGAGATTTTGCTAATATTTCCTGTGCCCATTCATAAGCAGTGATTTCTAATTCGGCATGAGGTATTACGGCATTGACCATTCCCATTTCAAAAGCTTCTTGAGCCGAATAATTTCTTCCGAGGAAAAAGATTTCACGCGCGCGTTTCTGACCAACCATTTTTGCCAGGTAAGCACTTCCGTAGCCACCGTCAAAACTGGTAACATCGGCATCGGTTTGTTTAAAAATAGCGTGTTCTTTACTGGCAAGGGTAAGGTCGCATACCACGTGTAAGCTATGGCCACCACCTACTGCCCAACCTGGGACCACACAAATAACAGCCTTTGGCATAAAACGAATTAGACGCTGAACATCTAGTATATTTAAACGATGGTAACCGTCATCGCCCACATAGCCTTGATGGCCACGGGCCTTTTGGTCGCCACCACTGCAAAAACTATAAACCCCATCTTTAGATGATGGACCTTCAGCAGATAGCAACACGACACCAATAGCAGTATCTTCTTGAGCATCGTGAAAAGCATCTAGCAGCTCTGCAGTTGTTTTAGGCCTAAATGCGTTGCGCACATCGGGCCTGTTAAAGGCGATTCGCGCTACACCATTAGATTTTTTATAGGTTATATCTGTGTATTCTTTGACTGTTTTCCAATTGGGTGAAGACATAATTGTTATTTTTGTTTTCAAAGATAGAAGATATTGTTTATTATTATTTTCTATTTTCTTTTAAATAATTAATCGAAGATTTTGAATCTTAGTGTTTTTAGCACTACAAAAGACCAATATACAGCGAGTTAACTATCTCAAAGTCTTCAAATATAAAATAACACCAAAAAATAAACAATGCGGAACTTTCTTCTTTTCTTCCTTTTTCTCTTTACATTAACTCTAACTGCTCAGGAGGCTTATAAATTTACAACCGTAACAGACCTAGAAACTACTCCCGTTATAAGCCAAGGGATTACCGGTACTTGTTGGAGTTTTAGTAGCACCTCTTTTTTAGAAAGTGAAATTATTAGGCTTACTGGAAAAAAAATAGATCTAAGCGAAATGTATCAGGTTAGGAACACCTATCCTGTAAAAGCCGAAAATTTTATTATGCGTCAAGGAAAGGCACAATTTAGTGAAGGTGGTTTGGCACATGATGTTCTAAATTCTGTAGCAAAAAATGGCTTAGTTCCAGAAGAAGCCTTTAGTGGTTTATTTGCTGGCGAAACTACTTATGACCACGCCGAAATGGTTGCCGTACTTGAAGCAATGCTAAAAACTTACGTAGACAACCCTGGCCGTAAACTAAGCCCAAAATGGCGAAATGCAATTGATGCGGTATTGGATACTTACATTGGTAAAAACGTAAACAACTTTACTTTTGAAGGCAAACAATACACGCCACAAACATTTTTGGCTATGACAAAAATTCAACCTAATGCCTATGTGAATATCACGAGTTTTACGCACGCCCCCTTCTACTCAAAATTTATACTCAACATTCCAGATAATTGGAGTAATGGCAGTTTTTATAATCTTCCCTTGGACGAAATGATGGCAACCATAGACAATGCTTTAAAAAATGGGTTTACTATAGAATTAGATTGCGATGTTAGTGAGCGTTCATTTTCTTCTAAAGAAGGAGTTGCCGTTATTCCTGAGGCAGATGAAAACACAATAAAAGCACTACAAGGCATTTATCCTGAAAAAACAATAACCCAACAGTACCGCCAAGATCAATTTGAAAACTACACAACAACAGACGATCATTTAATGCATATTACCGGAGTACTACGCGACCAAAATGGCACTAAATATTACAAAGTAAAAAATAGTTGGGGTACAGATGAAACGCGTGTAGCAAATGGTGGTTATGTGTATTTTAGTGAAGCATATATGCGCTTAAAAGCTATAAGTATTACGCTTCATAAAGATGCGTTACTTAAAGAAACTACAAAAAACTTAAGCCTATAAGCGTTATAATAACATATGAAAGATAAAGACTTAGCATTCAAAATGTTTTAAAACTTGGCTCAAATTTTGATATCTTTGCAAGGATGAAAAAATTGTTTTCTATACTTCTATTGTTGCCGTTGATGACTTCAGCTCAGTTAGACTTTGAATCTAATAAATTCAAATTAGATTTTGTAAAGCTCCCAGAAGTAGAAAGTTTAATTAATACTTCGCTGTATTCAAATTCAGCTTTAAACAAAAAAACAACAAACAAGCTTCCTTCATTTAAGATGAATAAAAACAATTATCGCGAACCTGTTAGCATGTATGAAGCTATGGAAGGAAGTGTAAGTTATGTTCAGTCTAATATTGAAATCTCGCTAGATCCAAAAGAATACGGTATTTACAGTGGCAACAGTAATTATAAACCAGATGGAGCTACACGAGTAAGAAATACAGTGTATAAAGATGCTAGTGGTTATTTAAGACCAGAGCTTATGCCTTACTCTTACGATTATTACCAACGACGTCCTCGCAGAGGTGGATTTTATGTAGATTATGGGCTATATACTTCGCCTTCACAATAATTCTATACCGTCGTCTTTTATAGTAATCTGTTTGTCTTTATAGAGTGTTCCAATTGCTTTTTTAAAGCTTTTTTTACTCATCCCCAAAAGGTTTTTAATTGAGTCTGGATCAGATTTGTCGTGAAGTGGTAAAAAACCTCCTGCTGCTTCTAATTCTTCACGAATAAAATTAGCGTTGGGCTCTATACTTTTATAACCTGGAGTTTGTAATACTAAATCAATTTTATTGTCGGGGCGAATTTTCTTTATAAAAGCCTTCATCCTATCTCCTGTACGTATGTCTTCAAAGATATCTTCAATATAGATAAGTCCTTTATGCAAACCATTTACAATACAATTAGCGCCTTTTTCGGTAAGGTGAGTAACTAATATATCAACTTCTTGAAAAGCCTCTACTGTTAAGTTTTCATTCTGAAGAAAATGATTGGTTTTGCTGGATCCAACCAATCTATTGGTTTTTTCATCTATGTATAAATGAACGATATACCAGTTGCCTTTTTTCATAGGGCGGGCTTGTTCTTTAAAAGGCACAAAAAGCTGTTTTTCTAAGCCCCAATCCATAAAAGCTCCGTATTCTGTAACATCACTACAGTGTAAATAACCAAAGGTATTTAATAACAGGAAAGGTTCTAGCGTAGTAGCAATAGGTCTTTCTTCGTTATCTAGATATATGAAAACCGAAATTTCATCTCCAATTTCATACTCCTCAGGCTTATACCTATGCGGTAAAAGCACCACGTCTTCATCTTCATCTCCTAAATAGAGTCCCGGTTCGGTTTCCCGAAGAATCTCTAAAGTATTATATTCACCTAATTTTATCATAACTGCAAAGGTACTGTATTCTTCTTAAAAAAAACATCCAAAACATATGCTCATATAAAACTTAAGATGTAAATTGACTTCGTTAATGAATAAAAAACTTCAACATAATCTCCCCGACGAATTCACGCTTGAAAAAGTAATGGAATCTGAGGTCGGTGTTTTTTACTTTTATGGAAATATAATTGTTTTTGAAGCCTATGAAGGTGTAGTAGTATCATACAAAACGGGCTTTTCAATCTTATTGAAATTCCTTTCTATTCTAGGCACAAAACCTTTTGTATATATTTCTAACAGAGTTAATTCCTACTCTATTAATCCCGTGGATTACAAATATGTAAACAACATACCTACCCTAAAATACTTAGGGATAGTTTACTACAACGAAATGGGTAAAGCCAATGCCGAACTAGAAGAAAAGTTTTGTAAAAAACCATTTCAAATTTTTAACAATTTAACCGAAGCTTTTATTTGGGCAAAAAACAATTTATGATATGTACTTGAAGTAATTTAATAACACTTTATCATTTTCGGAAGCAGGTGTAAATATTTCAAGTAAAGCGGGTCCATTAGTACTACTAAAAAATTTGTTCAGCGTCTCGACCAAAGCTTCATTGTTGTTTATAGAACTATACTTAAAGCCGTACATAGCTGAAAGTTGTTTGGCACTTAGACTGTGTTTGGTTTCAAAATAAGTATCAAAAAGCTCAGTATCCTTCTCACCAGGTAGTATTCTAAAGATTCCTCCCCCACTATTATTTATAACTATAATTTTAAAATTCTTTGGAATGTAATTATTCCAAAGTGCATTACTGTCATAAAAGAAACTGAGATCGCCAGTTAAAAAAACGGTTGGAAGCTTAGATGCATATGCCGCTCCCACTGCAGTACTTGTACTCCCGTCTATTCCACTAGTTCCGCGATTGCAATACACTTGTGCAGAACTATTAATATTGAAAAGTTGTGCATACCTAATAGTTGCACTATTGCTTAATTGTAATTGAATGTTTTGAGGCAGCTGCTGAAAAATATCAGAAAAAACTTTAAAGTCTGAATACGGAATTTCAGATTTATATAACTCGTGACGTTGCAATCTGTATAACTTTACCGCAAGCCACTGGTTTCTATAATCTGATTGAACCTTTGTGGTATGCTGAAGAAATTCTTCGAAAAAAGTATTTACAGTTGTTTTAAAATGATGTTTTAACACAAAAAAAGTATCGTATGCCTTTTTCTTATCTATATGCCAATGAGTTTTAGGCGGAAAGCTACGCAGGAAAGCTTTTATTTTTTTTGAAACAACCATTCCTCCAAAAGTGAGTAATATATCGGGCTGAAGTTTTTTAAATTCTTCCTCTGTAAGTGGAGCTATCATTTGGTCTATAGCGCAAATAAAATTATCTGAATGCAAATTTGAAGTAGTTTCAGTTAGCACTAAAACACTTTCATCCATTGCCAATTGCTCAACAAAACGTTTTTCAACACTATTAGGGGCTAAGACCCCAACTAAAATCATCTTTCGCTTACTAGCATTCCATTGCGATAAAAATGGCTCTAAATTTTCGGCTAAAACACTAGCTGATTTAAGAGGCTTCACATTTTTAGGCTGAACTAATTGTTTTTCAATTGTATTATAAAGAGGCTCTGTGAACGGAATATTAATATGTACAGGTCCATATTGCTCTATTGCTGTATTTAAGGCGCTATTTATTTCGGTTTCATTAAGCTGCTGATGTTCTTCACCTTCACTACAATTGGCACTGTAAAGAATATGGTTTTTAAAGACGTTTTCTTGCCTAATTGTCTGTCCATCACCTATATCAATCCTATCTATAGGTCTATCTGCAGAAATGACTACCAATGGAATATCACTGTAAAAAGCTTCGGCTATAGCCGGGTAATAATTAAGTAAAGCCGATCCTGAAGTACAAACAACCGCAACCGCTTTGTTTAATTGTTGTGCCATTCCCAAGGCAAAAAAAGCAGCGCAGCGCTCGTCTACTACGCTAAAACATTTAATGTCTGGATGCTCACCAAAACCAATTGTTAAAGGTGCATTCCGAGAGCCTGGCGATATTACTATATGATTAATATCCTTGTCTAAGCAAAGTTGAACAAGGGTTTGTGAGAGGATTTTATTTGAAAATTTCATGTAGCACAAAGGTATAAATACGCTGAAAATATTAGAGCATAGGTTGCAATACTTGAAGCATCGTTTGCATTTTATTTTGGGTTTCTACCCACTCTTCGGTTGGTTTTGAGTCTTGAGTTATTCCTCCCCCTACAAAAATACGGGCAGTATTAGTATTAATTTTCATACAACGAAGGTTTACCATAAGCGATGCTAATGCTCCATTTTGTTGTATTGGCCCCAAAAAACCGGTGTAAAAATCGCGGTTATAGCCTTCGTTTTCTAGTATATAAGATTTCGCAAAATTTAAAGGAGTTCCACATACTGCAGGCGTTGGGTGAATAGCAGTTGCAATATTGGTCAAGGTAGTTTTAGTGGTATCAAAAACCCCACTAATGTCTGTTTTAAGGTGAAATAATGTAGCCGCTTGATGGCTATGTGGTTTTGAAACTTTTAAAGAAGATGTAATTTTTTTGAGATTGTTGGTTATAGCCTCAGTTACTAAACGCTGCTCTTCTACTTCCTTTGAACCCCAAACAATATCTTTATTAGCTGTTTTAGGCTGTGTGCCCGCAAGCGCCATAGTTTTAATTGAATTTTTATCTACTTCTACAAGAATTTCTGGAGTAGCGCCACACCAAATTCCAGTTTTAGGATGAAACCAAATATATCTAAAAGCCGTAGGATAAGCCGAAAAAAGCCTAGCAAACAATACTTCTAAAGAAAAATCTTTTAATTGAAAATCTTTTGGCCGTGATAAAACAATTTTAGTCGCATTCCCGTTTTTTATTGATTCAATCGTTTTAGAAACTAAAGCCACATAACCCTCTTGATCTTTAATTGTTGAAACTGTGTTAACAGGAGTTAATTCTACACTTGTTTTACTCAGTTTACATTGAATTATTTCAGAATCACTTTCGGGAATAAAACAAAATGCGTCTTTATTTTCAAATGAAGAAATTACAAAGCCATTAGATGTTAAATCATCAATGGTATAAAGTGCATCACTTTTTTGTAATAAGCCTGTAACTGTATCCTGATTGGGTAATGAATACACCACAAAAGGCAAATTGTTTTTAAACTGCTTAGTGGTTTGTTCTAGTAGTAGCTTGTAATCCATTAATTTTTTCTAGCTAAGGTAAGTGTCGTAAGTTTCACAAGAGAAACAAGCGCTCCTTCTTCATTGGTTATTCTTATTTGCCAGAGCTGGGTTGTTCTTCCTTTGTGAAGTATGCTTGCTTTTGCATAAACATAACCTTCAATCACACTCTTTACATGGTTTGCTGCTATCTCTATACCGCGAATAACGATATCTTTAGAATTTAAAAAAACAAAAGCGCCAGCGCTTCCTACACTTTCTGCTAAAGCTACCGAAGCACCTCCATGTAAAACTCCATCTGGCTGGTGTACACGTGGCGTAACAGGCATTTTTGCAATCAAATAGTCCTCGCCTACTTCAGTAAACTCAATAGCTAAGGTTTCCATTAATGTGTTTTTACACATTTTATTACATCCGTCTAAAATTTCTTGATTGGTATACTTCATTCTATTGATTTACATTTGTAAAAATACAAAATTGAATCCAACATAATGAGTACCCAAAAAGAAGTTTCTTATACCACTACAAATACCTATAACACCCTTAATAACTTAAGCCCAAAAACAAAAAATATTTGGGTTGTATTTCATGGTATGGGGTATTTAAGCAGGTATTTTATAAACTATTTTTCCGAATTAAACCCCGATGAAAATTATATAATAGCCCCTCAAGCACCTTCTAAATACTATCAAGACAGAGCTTTTAAACATGTGGGTGCATCTTGGCTTACACGCGAAGACACCTTAACAGAAACTCAAAACATACTCAATTATATAGATGCAGTCGTTGAGAAAGAACTCCCAGAACAAATTCCTAATTTAATCGTCTTAGGATATTCACAAGGAGTTTCTATTGCTGCACGTTGGGTGGCTAAACGCAAAATACAATGCAATACCCTAATTCTTCACTCTGGTGGTATTCCAAACGAATTACAAGCTTCAGACTTTGCGTTTTTAAAAGCAGATGCAAAAGTAGTTTATCTCTATGGCGATAAAGACCAATACATAACAGAAGCTAGAAAAACCGAAGAACACTTAAAAGGAAGTAAACTCTTTCAAGACCGTTTATCTATTGAAGTTTTTGAGGGCATACACGAAGTAAACAAAGCTTTTTTATTAAGAATATAAGAGTAAAACTTAGCTGTACTGTGCATTTCATCGAATAAATTTGCATTTCATCTTGTTTTAGTGTTTCTTTACTCTACATAAACTACCAAATAGCCCCAAACTATGAAAAAGGTAACACTAACTAGCCTATGTATCTTTATGGCCTCTATTGTCTTGGCACAAGTAAATAAAGAGGAAAAACAGATACTTTTAGATCTTTATAATGCCACCAATGGAACAGAGTGGTCTAATCCATGGGATATTGAAAAACCAGTAGATACTTGGCATGGCATTACCACAGAAAACAACCATGTTGTTGGTATTAACTTGTTGTTTAATAATTTAACTGGCACTATACCTACTTCAATAGGACAGCTGGAAAATCTAAAAAGCTTAGAACTTTCTTTTAATCCTATTTCAGGGACTATTCCTTCAGAAATAGGCAAGTTATCTAATTTAGAAATATTAGCCATAAACGGAACAGAACTACAAGGCAGTATACCTGCTTCTCTAGGTAATCTCAGCCATTTAAAACAACTACACCTAAGTAGTAACAAACTAAGTGGCATAGTTCCCGAAAGTATTGGAAAACTAGTGCACTTAGAAGTTTTCAATGTGTTCGACAATGATTTATACGGAGCCTTACCTAAAAATCTAGCTAATTGCCCAAACTTAAAAGAGTTAATGGTTGCTGAAAATAATTTTAACAATCCAGATGACTTTTCAGTGATTTTATTGTCTAATTCGGGCGCAAAATTAGATTTATACAATAACACTACGCAAATAGAACCAGCCGAAACTATAATAGCTGTGGAACGAGATGAGTCTGAAGATTAACACACTAATTCTATTAACTCCCTTCTTACTGCTCAATTCAATTTTGTTAATATTTACATAAATAGCTGTACAGATTTTTACATAAAATCTTAAAGCGTCTTGCAAAATTAGAAATTATTAGTAGATTGCCCTCGGTCTTTTTCTAAGTGGTCCCCACCCACTTTAAGGACCTTAAAGCTTTAATATTTGGTTAAAAAAAAAGCTTTTAAACTAGAACGGCTCTTTTGGAGCCGTTCTTTTTGTTTATAAATAATTCAACACTTTCCCACTAAGTGTGAAACTTAAAAAAGAATATCCAAAAAATCTCCTAAGCTAATTAATACTGTAAAAACCTACGAAAAACACTATATTAAATTGAGTCTTCAATAATACCCTCTCCACTTTTACTCACTCTATTAGCTACACAAAATCAATACTTTGTGACCGTCGTTTTCTATTAACCTAAGTGCTTAACTTAGGTTTTTTTGTTATTTTAGACCCTCAGTCACGCAACAGTTTAAAGCAAAAAGCTTTAAAATACTAGCTAATTAAATACCTATTTACAATACCCTACTCGGTGGGTGCTAAAGTATTTTTAAGTTAAAAAGTGATTAGAAAGCATAATTAATTAACCAAACCAAATTACATATGAACCAACTTTTACTTTATTCTGGATTTGCAGGAATTACTGTATTTCTAGGAGGTCTACTTGCAAACTATTTTAACAATCACGTTAAAGAAAGTCCTTTAAAATATGAAATTACACACACCTTTATGACCTTTGGAGCAGGTATAATCTTATCTGCACTAGCGTTAGTTTTAGTCCCTACAGGAATGGAGCAATTAGATTTAGTTCCCTTTGCATTCTCTTTTCTCATTGGCGGATTACTTTTTATGTCTATAGACCAATACTTAGCAAAAAAAGGAGGTAAAACAGCTACATTATTAGCTATGACTATGGATTTCGTGCCAGAATCTATCGCTTTAGGTGCCGTTTTTGCTATAGACCAAAGTATGGCTACTTTATTGGCCATATTTATAGGACTACAAAATTTACCCGAAGCTTTTAACGCTTTTAGAGATTTAGTACATAGTGGGTATACCGCAAAAAAATCACTTATCATCTTTTTCTGCCTTAGCTTTTTTGGGGTTATAGGAGCATTAACGGGTCATTTCTTTTTAAGTGATCACCCAAACTTAACGGCACATTTAATGACCTTTGCAAGTGGTGGTATTTTGTATTTACTTATCCAAGATATCATTCCCGAAAGTAAATTAGAAAATAGTTTCCTAACCTCCCTAGGGGCTATTGTGGGCTTTTTAGTGGGTGTTATTGGCGAAAAAGTTATTTAAACTTCAGCTTTCAATAAAGCCAGCAATTAAAATTTTAAATATTTGGGCCTTCCCTCCCGCTTATGGCGGGTGGTCGGGCTATTCGCTATATCTTTTACTGCGCTGCGCTCCGCAAAAGGATGCCGCTGCTATCCCTAAGGCAGTTTTTAACAGTAACTAGTTTAAGCTAGTATATTTAGTTATTCAGATTAGATAGTACGATCCTGTTTGAGATAACTACAAATAAAAAAAACCGCAACTTTTACAAGTTGCGGTTTTTGCATTTAGATATTTCTAGAAACTTATTTAACTTCTTCGAAATCTATCCTTCGATGAACTCAGGGTAGGCTACTTGACTTCTTCGAAGTCTACGTCTTCCACATCACTGTTTTCAGTGCTGCTTCCTTGCGCTGCTCCTGCACCGGCATCTCCTGTTGGAGCACCTTGTTGTGCTTCGGCTTGAGCTTTATACATTTCTTCTGAAGCAGTTTTCCAAGCTTCGTTTATCTTGTCTAAAGCAGGTTGAATAGTTTCAATTTCTTTAGTCTCGTAAGCTTTCTTCAACTCTTCCAATGCATCTTCAATTGGTTTCTTCTTATCGTCTGATAATTTATCGCCAAATTCTTTCAGTTGCTTTTCAGTTTGGAAAATCATTCCATCAGCTTCGTTAAGCTTATCAACCTTTTCTTTTGCATTTTTATCGCTTTCAGCATTTGCTTCGGCATCTGCTTTCATTTTCTGAATTTCTTCTTCGGTAAGCCCTGAAGAAGCTTCAATACGGATATCTTGGGTTTTATTTGTAGCCTTATCTGTTGCGCTTACTTTAATAATACCGTTCGCATCTATATCAAAAGTTACTTCAATCTGTGGTACACCGCGTTGTGCTGGTGGAATACCGTCTAAGTGAAAACGACCAATTGTCTTGTTGTCGCTTGCCATTGGGCGTTCCCCTTGCAATACGTGTATTTCAACACTTGGCTGATTGTCTGCCGCAGTAGAAAACACTTGACTTTTCTTAGTAGGAATGGTTGTATTGGCCTCAATTAATTTGGTCATTACACTACCCATTGTTTCAATACCAAGAGAAAGTGGCGTTACATCTAAAAGAAGTACGTCTTTCACATCTCCAGTTAAAACACCACCTTGAATTGCAGCACCAACAGCTACAACTTCATCTGGGTTTACCCCTTTGTGTGGTTTTATTCCGAAGAATTTCTCAACAGCTTCTTGAACTGCAGGAATACGTGTTGATCCCCCTACAAGAATTACTTCGTCTATATCGCTTTTGCTTAATCCTGCAGCTTTCATTGCAGTTTCACAAGGCTTCATTGTTCTCTTCACTAGATCTTCTATTAACTGCTCAAACTTTGCGCGCGTCAATGTTTTTACCAAGTGTTTTGGTCCGCTAGCGGTAGCCGTAACATAAGGCAAGTTAATTTCAGTTTGTGTAGAAGAAGACAATTCTATTTTTGCTTTTTCAGCAGCTTCTTTTAAACGTTGAAGCGCCATTGGGTCTTGCTTTAAGTCGAAATCTTCTTCAGCTTTAAACTCATCAGCCAACCAGTTAATAATTTTCTGGTCTACGTCATCACCACCTAAATGTGTATCTCCATCTGTAGAAAGTACTTCAAAAACACCGTCACCTAATTCAAGGATACTAACATCGTGCGTACCACCACCAAAGTCAAATACTACAACTTTCTGGTCTGTACCTTTTTTATCAAGACCGTAAGCAAGAGCTGCTGCGGTTGGTTCGTTAATAATACGTTCTACTTTAAGACCAGCAATCTCACCCGCTTCTTTGGTTGCGTGACGCTGACTATCGTTAAAATATGCAGGAACTGTAATTACAGCACGTGTTACATCTTGGCCTAAGTAATCTTCGGCTGTTTTCTTCATTTTTTGAAGAATCATCGCGCTCAATTCTTGTGGTGTGTACAAACGACCGTCAATGTCTACACGAGCGGTATCGTTATCACCCTTCACCACTTTATATGCTGAATATTCCGTTTCGGTTTTAGACTCAGAAAATTTATTCCCCATAAATCTCTTTATCGAGCTGATGGTTTTTGTAGGGTTTGTAACAGCCTGACGTTTTGCAGGATCTCCTACTTTAATTTCGCCACCTTCCACAAATGCAATTACGGAAGGAGTTGTTCTTTTTCCTTCGGCATTAGGAATAACCGTTGGCTCGCTACCTTC
>JBLXDA010000022.1:0-46624 GCA_048264505.1 Aequorivita sp. | reverse complement strand
ATTGACCATAAAGCAGGTTCCTCAAATTACGTATCGCTACAGTTGGAGCAGCTTATAAATAAATATTCCGCGCAAGGCTGGACCTATTTGCGAATGGAAACCGTTACCAACCATATTAGGGGGAATGAAGGCTGTTTTGGCTTGGGGGCAAAACCTGGATTTACCTTGGTGAGTAATATGTTAGTATTTAAAAAAGGATGAAGCGCCTATTTCTGTTAGCCATCAAAAGCTATTGGCGCCTAGTGCCGCAGAAGAGGCGTAGAAAATGCCTCTTTAAAGTTTCCTGTTCCCATTATGTATATCAACAAATCAAGGAAAATGGGGTGTCTATGGGCTTAAGGGCGCTGCATTATCGAATTCAAAACTGCAACGCGCATTACCATATAATAGAAATTGAGGATGAGAAAGTATTGGTAACCAAAACCCATAAAGTTATTAGGGAAAGGGAATTAAGCGATTTTGTTTTGAAAAAGTGAAAATTTAGGATTGCTAGAAGTGATGCTTTATGTAAAAGGGGATATTAATAGCTAGTATTTTGTATGCCTTTATTGTGCTCATTTTAAGCTGAATAGCAACAGCTCTAACTCGAAATAAAACCGATGTAAGATTGTTGTGAAGCGTGAGGTATTAGGCATTAGGTATTAGGCATTAGGTATTAGGTGTGGGATGGGTTCCTTAAGCATTTGGGTTTATGGGTTTGTTTGTGATTTTTAAAGAATATGATAGAGGGGTGTTTGTTTTGAATTTAAAACATGGATTTGATTTAAAAATAGGGAGGAATTAGATGGTGGTTTTGACAGTTTATAGAGAAAAGCATTTTATTATGTATTCATTCAAAAGCAAACCACACCGCTGAACAACTCCCCAATTGTTAATGGTGTGGTTTTGGAAAAAAGTAAATAAAATTATTGCTTTATGAATTTTTTGACGATTGTGCCTTGGTTGGTCTTTATTTTTAAGAAATAGATGCCGTTGCTCACATCTGAAACATCGATGCGATTGTTTGTCATTTCAATTTTGATTAATTGTCCAATACTATTAGTTATTTCTGTTTCAATGATTGAAACTTCTGAATTTGATTCGATTTGCAAAAATTTTGAAGTTGGATTTGGATATATTGAAAAGGTGGCTTCATTAAATTCTTCAATACTTAGAGCATCACACTCTACTTGGGTTTCCACGTATGTTGCTGTGGGGTCTTTTTGCCAGCTGGCGGGAATGTTATTTTTATCGTCCACGAAAATGCAGGTTAAATTTGGGTTGTCCTCAACCATAAAGGTTGTCATATTTGCATTATTCCCGTTGCGAATGTCTATAGCACTAATTCCCGTATTGAATCCCCAATACCCTCTGAAAATCGTGCAATTACTTAAATCAAGATTACCAGTAAGTAAAGGGAGATTATAAAGCCCCAAAAAATTAAGATTTGGAAATGAAGAGAAAATAGTTGTTACATCACCAGATAGATTGTTATCATTCAACCAAAAATGTTCCAATTGAGTCCAATTGGCTAATTCCAAAGGGATGCTACCCGAAAGATTGTTCTCTTCTAATGATATAATCTTCATTTTTAAACAATTGCCAAGTGCTGGTGGAATGGGCCCTGTTAGTCCATTAGACCAAAAAATTAATCTGTTTATTTCTGAAAGGTTTCCAATTTCTGGCGGGATGGTTCCGACCAAATTGTTGAACTCCATGTTGAGTTCCGTTACGTGTTCAGTTCCGCCAATATTTTCAACCACAACCCCATACCAAGTGGAAACGGGATTACCAGTACCCCAATTCGTGTTGTCCACCCAGTTTGCACCATCAGTACTGTTATAAAGCGCCAGAAGGGCATCGTGTTCTATTTGTGGAACTTGGGCGTTTGTTAATATTCCCAATAATATAGCGAGGCTTAAGATTATATGTTTTTTCATAATTCTATTTTTGATTAAAAATCATTCTTTTATAAATCTTTTTGTTGATATGCCTTCTTCAGATATGAATCTGATAAAATAAAGTCCAGCAGACAATTCTGATACATCCATAACTTGAGTGGATTTGCTTTGTATCAATAATTGACCCGAGGTATTGAATACGTAAATAGTGTTAATAATGATATCTGGGCCGGTCTCTATATTAAGAAACTGCGAAGTTGGATTTGGATATATTTTAAAGGATATTGGTTTTATTTCTTCAAGACCTAATGCAAAACATTCCGCTTCTGTTTCCACATAAGTTGCAGTATTATCTTTTAACCACGTGGACGGAATGTTGTTTCTATCATCAACATAAATACATGAAAGATCAGGATTCTGTGTTACATCAAGCGTTGTTATGGCACTGTTGTTTCCATTTCGCAAATCGAGATAATACGTGTTGCAACTCAACGCATAAACTATCTCTAGATTGGGATTATGCGATAGATCCAAATAAGAAATATCAGTGTCGGTTACATTTAGACCTACTAACGAAGGATAATTGGAAAGATCCAGAGAACTCAGATTGGGGTTCCATCCACATAAAAATGTTTCCATTTGAGGATTATTAGTGGTATTGATAGCGGTTAGATTATTTTCCCAACATTTTACTTCGGTAAGGTTTACATTATGGTTTATATTTAAGGTGCCTGAGATATTATTGGTACCACAATCCAGTTTTTGTAATGCTGCAAAATCTTGAATTCCTACAAGATGATCAATATTTTTTTCACTTACATCCAGTTCTAGCACGGTATTGATGTTAGCGGTCAATACTTTGCCGTCTATGGAACTGTCATATCCCAAATCAATGAGTGCTTGTTCAAAATTGGCGTCAGGGACTAAGGTGTAATCCATCAAGGCATTACATTGGGTCTCATCTTCACCAAAGCTTGCGCTTGGATCTACATCCCATTCAAAAGGAATGTTGTTGATATCTTCCACAAACACACAAGTAAGATTAGGATTGTTTACGGCCTGTAAATAGTTTGGGCCGGTGTTTCCATTACGTGTATCAATATTCTGTAAAGGAGTATTGTTGCAGACCATACTGTAAAGAGTTGGGTTGTTGGTTAACTCTACGCTAATCAAAGGATTTCCGCTGCAATTAAAATAGATTAGAGACTGAAGGAGACTAACATCAAGTGTAGTCAATTGGTTGTTCTCGCAACTAAGATCCGATATAGTTTGATTCGGGGCGAAATTTAATTGTGTTATCTCATTGTTTCTACAGGACAGCCACGTCAAGTTCAGGTTTTGTGAAATGTCCAATGTAGATAATTGATTTCCGCCGCAAAGTAAATAATCTAAATTTGGACAATTTGTAACATCTATTGCGCTTATCATATTGGTGTGGCACTCCAGAACTGTCAACACAGGATTGTTGCTTAAATCCAAAGCACCTGTTATTTGATTGTTGCGAATCCGCAAGGATTCCAACAAAGGATTTTGTGTAACATCAACCTGGGTAAGATTAGCGCCCAAACAGTAAAATTCCTTCAAATTAAAATTGTTGGTAACATCTACATAGTTAATTGCTGGACAGTGAAAGAGTAAGGATTCCAAATTGCTGTTGGTAGAAACATCCAATGCTGTCAACGGTTGTGTGCCTAAAAGATTGAGGAGTTTTAAATTGCTGTTATTGCTCAGGTTAATTGTGGTATAGGTATTCCCACCGCCATAAAATGTTTCCAAAGCTGTAAAAGCTTCAATTCCGGTGATATCGTTTATATTTTTATCAAACACATCGAGTTCCGTAACATCATCAATATTATCTGTAAGGACCTGTCCATCTATCACGTCATCATAGCCTAAGTTTATTAGAGCTTGTTCAAAATTTGGGTCTGGGATGGCTGTGTATTGTGCAAAGGCATAAGAGCCAATAAATATCAGAAGAAGGGTAATTTTTTTCATAACTATGGTTTTTAAAACTAATCTTAAAGATATGGGCAAGCGTGCTTTTCATTCAGTAAAAATTAGAATGTAGCTTCTTGAAATGAAAATTTTATAGTTCTCAACAGAGACAAAATTTCTCTTAATTTTACGGCTAATAAAGTTCAATTAATTAAATATGTGTGTGAAGTAAAATTCCACAGATGTAACCTCGTCTAAATGATCGGGCCAATATCTACTATAGTTATCAAATATAATTGTATTTTGAAAGGGAATGGGATGACTGCCGTCTGTAACGGAAGTGGTGCCCCAACCCGAATCGAACATGACATCATCATCCCCATCATCCTCATCCAGAATTTTAAAACTATATCTATTGCCATACGCCAATTCTTTGTCAAGCACTAGACCATTGGTTGGAACAAATTCCACATCTGGACCGTTTCTAATTATATTTCCATTAATGTCATATTCCCGTGGTGATGGGAAATTCATCATTACAGATGTTTCATAAAGAATGATATTATCCACCGAAATCTGTAGATAGACATCTGGATATCTTTCAGTATTTTGAAGATTGGGATCCCATGTTCCATTTGGAGATTTTCTATATTGAGAAAAAACAATTCTATCCAATGTTACACTTTGTAGATTTTCAAGGGTGCGCTCTCCTGAGCCATCCCCTTCATTATTTTCATCTTTATTGCAGGAAGTTTGAAATGCAAATAAACTTAAGGTAATAATTATTAAAATTTTTTTCATGGTTTTGTGATTTATATTTTTATATTTTCTGCAAAAAACAAGTGAATTGCTCCTGAAGTTTGCTCGCATCTTTCTTGCCTATTTTCCCTTCCACCGAATGGCCGTTTGAACTTATTGCCCGGTACATTTCAATTTTTCCATTGGCAAGTTTTTCGGCCAATTCCTTTGATATATAACCTAATAGCTGATTTGTCACAGAATAATTGTCCAAAAACCGTTTATTGCTTTTTAGAACTTTCTCTACTGGCATTTCTATTATACCATTTTCGGTTTTTATGAGATAGGGTTTGCCTTCCTCAAAAACAGCATCAAAAATTTCCGCATCAATTGCGGGGACTTTGTGTGTTACAACAAGAACGGCATAGGGAGCATTGTCCTTATCGGAATCAGTACTTGTGTAAAATTCTACATCATAACCCTTTCCTGTTAAAATGGTAGATACGCCTCCAATTTTCCCGCCCCAGTATTCCACTTTTTTTTCTGTCATTTCGTCCATTTTTGAAATTTTTGCCTTGCAATTTTGGGCGGTTAAAAAATTAGAGCCCAGAAGCAAAAGTGCTATTAAGAGAATTCTTTTCATGATTTTTGTATTAAATTGGCCTACTCCCATATTTCCGTTGGTGTTTCGACTTTATTCCAACAAATATTTAAAAAAAATTAGGTTGATTTTCACGTTATTCATCCACCCCAAAACAATAAACCTTCACAGAAGCACCGGGGGTATATTCTATGTCATCTTGGGGGATGAGGGCATATTCGCCTTTAGTCAATTCATCCAATGTTATTTCATATATATTGTCCTTGATTTTTTTCATTTCAAATGAAATTTCATTTTCATCTGTTTTTCTAGCGCCCCCGGACATAGAGCGGCTAGACAATAAAAATTTGCGGACATCGGTATATTTCATTGCCTTCATAACTATAAAATAATCTTCAGGATCATCCTTGCCATCAAACCTGACGATTATTGTTGGTACTTCGCCTTTTTCAAACCGCACATCACTTTTCCCACTTAAAATTGTCAAAAAAGTTTTAGTACCTCCAAGACCAAAACCTTCTACTTTGGAAACTATTTCTGCTTTTGCCTTTTCAAAGTCGCTCAATATTCCATTGTTGATGTAGTAGGGTTTTTCAGAATATTCGAGATTTAAACTTTCCACATTTGGCGATTTTTCTAAATAAGACCAAGTACCATCCGTTTTCAAGATTACTTTTTCACCACTTGAGGTAGTTGCTTTTTTTGATTGTGCAGAAGTGTGTGCAATGGATAACACCGCACATAAGAGAAATACTTTTTTAAGAAGTTCCATGATTAACCAGTTTTAATATTTAAAACATGGCTAAAATGAGCATTAAGAATATTTTAAGAAACTAAAAATGAAAATGTGCCTGATAAGAATGAAAATTTGCTTTTATCTAGATATTTGATAAAATAATTCAAAACCTATTCTCAAATTTGGGCTTTTAGGGCGAGTATAAAAGAGGAGTATGCTGTTGCCCTTAAAATTCTAGAAGGGCATTGCAAATGCCAGGGTAAATGGTCACGCTTTACAAAAGCGCGCCAGTAGAAAATTAAAATCTGCCTATCTGAATTTTTGGTAGAGCAAGTCAAATCGTTTCTCTACTTCCGGCTTATAGGTTTTTGAGATATGGCAGATGTGGTCCCCAATTTTAAGTTTGCTGCCGTTAATCCGTCCTTGTAGAAGGGGGTGCGAAAGGTTTACTATCTCACTTTCATTGATGCGGATAAAGGAAATAGGTAATTTACCTATCAATTCAGATAATGATGACGGCAAATAGTATGATTCCTTATCCCAAGTTTCTAGGCGTGTATAATTGGTGCGAAGTTTTACGTAACAAGGTCTGTTCTTTAACTTTGTTTTGGATTCGTTAAGCTTTGTGGAATTGGTTGTTATTAGGGCAATATTGGAATAGGGCAGAGGCACTTGCGATACTTGGGTGCTTCCGTGTTCTTTGATGTTTTCGATATAATCGGTAAAGCAGAGTAGCGCATTCTTTGTGGGAAGGGAGTTTTCGTTTTTACTTCTTTGGAGCGCGGTTTGAATGGCACGAACCACTTGCTGGGTATCTAAATGGGGTTTTGTCTTTACCAAGAAGTTGTCGTGCTTGGTTTTTAAACCCTCAAAAAAGGTTTCATTGTCATCGTAATCTGTAACATATATAAAGGGAATGTTATAGGATGTAGATAGTATCTTGCCCAAGTCGATACCCGTTTGTTCCCCTTCCAGATCAATGTCTAATAGGGCAATATCCGGAATTTTATTTTGAAGCCGTTCCAACGCTTTTTCCACATTGGGGGTAAATCCATCCACACTGTAATTTTCTTCAGTTAGCGCCATAGAAAGGCGTTTGTATAATATCGCTTTGTCCTCTACTATTAAAATGTGGGCTTTTGGTTTCATGATTCTGGGCTTTTGACTTTTGGCATTTGGCTTTTGGCTTTTGGCTCTTGGCTTTTGGCTTTTGGCATTGGTTATTTCTTTATTTTTACATAGGACTGTAAGACTTAGGACATAAGACTAATTAATAATATTTTTAAATCACAAATCACAAATCACAAATCACAAATCACAAATCACAAATCTCCAATCTCAAAACTCTTACATTTATATCTTACTGTCTTACGTCCTTTGAATTTTCATTTTTAGGAAAACTTATTTCCATTTTCACACCTTTGTTTCCATTCAGTTTGAAAGAGCCTTTGTATTCCTGTGTCAACAATTTTATGGTTTCCATTCCGAAGGAATCTAATTTGTCGATATCAAAATCGGCTGGAAGTCCTTTGCCGTTATCCGTTAAAATTAATATATATTTTCCACTATGCGCTTTTAGGCTTATGGAAATGACACCACTTTCATTATTGGGAAATGCATATTTATAGCTATTGGTGACAAATTCGTTGATAATAAGGCCGATGGGGAAGGAGATGTCTGCTCGAAGGTTGGTGTTTTCAACATTTTCTTCAAGCGTTATGTTCGGTCTATCATAAGCTTTTTTTACATTTTCTACCAAAGCCGAAATATAGGTTTTTGCATTCACGCTCGTTACATCCTCTTTTTTGAAAAGCTGTTTGTGCACTTCAAACATACTGTTGATGCGATTTTGAAGTTCGTCCAGTTTTTCACGATAGGAAGCGTCGGGGAATTTGCCCTTTGCCAAAGTGATAAAGAAATCGATAAAGGAAAGATTGTTTTTTAATCGGTGGTGCAATTCGCGCTGTAGGTCTTCCACGAGGACTTTTTGTTTTTCAATTTCCTCTTTTTGTTTTTTGTTTTTGCTATAGGCTATAAAGAAAAAGGCGAGCCCTGCCAAGGAAACCACAAGTCCACCCCCAATGGCCCATTTTTGTGTCTTTTCCTTTTCTGTTAAAAGTGTCTGTTCGGCCTTTTGTTGTTTTAGGGTTAGGTTTTCCTTGTCCTTTTCTTCGGTAAGGAATTTGGTGGATATATACTCGTTCCGCAATTTTTCTCTTGCCCTATTTAAACTATCGTTCAGTAAAAAATAGCGATTGGCTTCTTCCGTAGGATCTTGCTTAAGCCTTATAATGTATTGCAGTGCCTCCAGTTGCCAATCCGGGCTTTTGGTTTTTAGTGCAATTTGCATGGCCTTATCGGCATGGTTTAAGGCTTTAGACTTGTCTTTATCCATATTGAAATCAGCAAGATGGATGTTGGATGCAAATAGCCCATTTATATCTTCCAACTGCAGCCGCTGTGCCAGTGCTTTTTCCATTAATTCCCCGCCCATAGTGTCGCCATTTTTAAAAAGCGCGTACCCCAAATTGTCAGTAATCCGTGCTTTTGTTTCGGGATATTCATTTAGTTCTGGTACGGCCAATAGCTCTTTATATATTTTTATAGCTTCAACATAGTTTTGTTGCTCCTTGAAGTTTACGGCCATATTGTTAAGGAGGGCGGCGCGTTGCTTAAAGTTGGAGGCATATTGCAAAGCGTTGCGATACGCTTTTAAGGCATTGTCAAATTCCTGGGCGTCATTGCAGGCAATGCCCAAGGTATTATATAGTTTGTAATGACCCAGACTGTCCTTACCTTTTTCCAAATAACCCAGGCCCATTTGGACGGTTTGTTGTGCCTGAAAAAAATCTCCCAAGTTTCTTTCCACATCGGCCTTGTTTAAGTGCAAGCTTATTAGAAGATCGATATCATTTGCACCGACGGCATAGGTTATTGCCTCTTTGTAACAGCTATTGGCCGCAATGAGGTTGGGAAGTTCAGCGGTATAGAATGCCTCTCTAAAGCGTGCCTGCGCCATTCCGTTAGTATCTTTCAGGGAGCGGGCATAAAGAAACATTTTTTTTGCAGTCGCGATTGCCTGCCCATACTCCTTCTTCTTGGATGCGGCTTTCATACTATTGATGTAGGAATTGTACAGGGTGTCTTCTTGCTGGAGAGAACTATTTTTTTTGGTTGTATTTTGCTTAGTCAGATGTGAAGGAATAGCATTGTAGCCGTGGAATTCCACTAGAAAGGATGAAAAAAATACAAGGAATAGAAGAAAATTTCTATTCATATATAGAGGAGTTGGTTATTTAGTCTATTTCAACAAGGTACAACTATATGTTTTACACTGAAGGGGTTTGGCTTTTTAAATATAGGAAAAATTCCCGAAGGCGAAATATGATTGCTTTCGGGAATTGCGGCAATTTTAATCATCCCCATCGGGGTTGTCAGGATTGACGGGATCATTTTCCTCCTCGCCGCCTGTGGCTTGGTGGTTATCATTTTGCATTAGCGGTTGCGGAGTGCAAGAGGTTAGGTTTAATCCCAACACTAGCATTAAGGCACAAAAAAACACTGTTTTCTTCATCTCTATTTATTTTAGAGGTTAAACAAAGTATCCTAGTGCCGCGCGGCTTTAAAGCGGGTAGAAGAAGCCCATCGGATTTTTTTTTCAACTTCCCACATAGTTGCAGGGCTTCTTCCTTTGTACGTTATAAAATTAGGCGGGTATAAATAAAAAAAGGTTCCATTTTAGGAACCTGGAAGTAGAAATTTTGGAACCATTAGGTTCCTATTATTGCCTGTTGGTGAAGTTTTAAAAGCAATTGCTTTTCATTGCTAACATCCATCTTTTCAAATATGGATTGTAGGCGCTTGTTGACGGACTTGTATTTGATGGGGATTTTTCCAGCCTCATACAGATCATCCCAGTCGGTAATACAATTTATATCCGGTAGGTATTCAATAATTTTTTGATCGATATCGTCCAATTGCATGGCAAAGGCAAAGCGTTTTTTTTGATTGCTATACACTTCCTGGCTATAATAGGTTTTGCCCTTTAGTATTCTTGGAATGGCCAGTAGCAATTCTGATGTACTATCGCTTGATTTTAGTACATAGCCTTCTGGTTCGAAGTTTTGCATTACGGGATGGATAAATTTTAGCTCGTCGTGTGAGGAATATACAATTCGTGCTAGCTTATACTTAAGATCCTTTATTTTTTGGAGCAAGGCCTGGCCATCCTTTATTAGGCGCGATTCAGGTTGGCGTCTGAAGGTTAAATCAGTTATTAAAAGATCCACTGGAGTTTCAACCTTGGTGGAGTTTAAAATTCTAAATCCCTCATCACAATCAAAAGCAGTTGAAATTTTAAAATCCGGAAAGGCATGAGTTATCCTCCCCACGAGATTTTCCAGTGTATCCTGTTCATCTTCAACAATCAGTATATGCTTCATTTTAAAAAGCGGTTATAAATATTCCAATTTTGCTTCCTTTGTCCTTAACTGCATCAAACCGTATGCTTCCCTTTATTTCGTTCACACGCATGCGCATATTACCAATACCGTGGCCATTTTTAAGATTCTCTTCAGTAAAACCAATTCCGTTATCGGTTATAATTACATCAATGTTTTTATTAGTTCTTTGGAATTTTATATTCGCTGCTGATGCTTGTGAATGATTCTTCACATTTGAAATAGCCTCACTGATAATAAGGTATAGATTTCTTTTTATGGTATTGTCCACCTGGCCCCAACGGGTTGTATGTATTCCCTCGTGTGTTATTTTTAGGGAATCACTGTTATATTCAAACAGCAAGTTAATAATTTGATCGTCAAATTCTTGTTGGGAAAAAGGAATTTGGAAAAGTTCGTGGGAAAGTAGCCTAATACTGTCCTTTACTTCCCGAACGCTTGAAGCTATTACGGCTTCACCTTTCTGTTCCAGAGTGGAGGCAATTTTCTCTAAATCCTTTGCCTTTGTGGAATGTAGATCGGCCCCAATTTTTTCGTGTTCTTTTTGTTTTGTCTTTGCTATATTGATTATATGCTCATCCCGAAGTTTTCGTCTGCGGTTTTTGGAGTAATAAAAGAGGCCAATAATACCTAGCAGTAAGGTTAAGGCTATAAAGCCATAGCGTTGGTTAAGGTTTGTGGCTTGTTGTACGGCGAGTTCCTGTTCGGCAGTTTTCTTTTTTAAAGCGAGGTTTTCTTTTTCCTTTTTTTCGGTTTGGTATTTGGTTTCGATTTCGGCAACCTGTAAAAGTTGATTTTGTTGTTTTAATCCATCCGAAAAATCCTTATATTTTTTATAATAATTTAGGGACTCGTCAAATTTTTTGGTTTTTTCTTTTATAATGGCAAGCTGAAGCAATGAGCTATTAATTATTGCATCGGAGATGTTTTCCTTATTGACTGTATCTTTAAGAAGTTTTAATAACATTTTTTCGGCTTCAGTGTATTTTAGTTGTTCAATTTTTAAATAAGCTACATTCACATTAATGGTATTTATTCCTATTTGGGTTTTCAATTCTTTTGCAATGCCTGAGGCTTTATTATAAATTTTTAAAGCTTCATCTATTTTTTCCATTCTGCTATAGGTAGAGCCAATATTGGATAATATATCTAAGATGTAGATTTTATCCCCATATTTTTCGGCCATTTCTAAAGCTTTAAAATTATAATGAATCGCTTGCTCATATTTTAGCGCCCTTGAAGCGTTTAAAGCTATACCCCTATAACTATTAATTAACTCAATTCCGAGATTGTTTTTTTCTGCAATACTCACAGCTTTCAAATGATATTCTTCTGCTTTTTGAAAATTTCTTAACCATGTATAATTTCCTCCTATAATTCCCAAAGAACCTACTTCCAATGGAATATCTGCAGTTTTTAAAGCAATTTCATTTGCTTTTATAGCGTGTTTAGTTGAAGTATCGAACTTGTTTAGATTTTGATATACTATAGCAAGGTTTGAGTAAACCTTGCCCGCATATTCAAAATCATTATTTAAACAAATGTCCAAGGCTTTAAGATAACTTTTTTCAGCCTTTATATAAATCTGAAATTTATTATAAATTCCTCCTAACCCTACGTAGTCCTTAGCAATATTTAAAGAATCTTTATTTTTTAAGTTGATTTTATGTGACTTATAAAAATATTGTAAGGCCTTAACTGAATCTCTGTTTTTTTCATGCTCCCTCAATAATAATTGATAGCCAAATACTAATGTTTTTTCATCGTTTTTCGCTTGAGCGATTCTTATAAGTTCTTCGTAATAAACTTGTGATTCTTCTAATTTATTTATTTCGGAAGATTTTTTGCAAAGTTCTTTAAGAATTTCCATTCGTGTTGTTTTATCTGGAGTGTCTTTTAAAACATTTTTCAAACTATCAACCTTTGCCTGTTGCGAAAATGTAAAAGTGAAAACAAATAGATATATGAGAAGTATTAGTTTTTTTATCATTGGTCAGTATTTTTCACTTTAAATTTAAATGTTAAATAGCTGTCAATCAAATAAAATCTAGGTAAATATTTTCGTTATAATTATCATCTTATATGGTTATATTTTCACTTTATAAAGCCATATTTTCATTCTTCCTTTAATAAAAGAATTAATACTTAAAAATTTATAGTTTGTTATTCAGAAATGGACAATCAAAAAAACAAGTTGCCTAATAACCAATTTATCGAGAAAAGCTTTTTTATTTACAAATTGTTTTGAGGTTTTACTTTATTTACTATTCCCTCCAATGGCGTATTTTATTGTTGAATTAATAGGGTAGTAGGAATAAAAATAAAGTGTAGTAAAAATTTTACTTTCACAAAAAGTTATTTTTCTTAAAAGGCATAAATTAAACTTTATATAATTGATCAACCCTTGCCTGTTTTGCAATCAAAATTGCCTGAACCAAGTCATTAATTTTATCGATATTCATGCCGTTTGGAGCGAAATTAAGTTGAGAACCTCCGTTTGAGGCAATAGAGATTAAACGTTTTCGAGTGGCCCACCATATTCCAAGACATATGATGCCCAATGCTATTCCGATAAAAGTCGCAATCTCGGGAACATAAAACCCACTGATGAAAAAACCACAAAGCATTATTACCGGTGCCAGTATTAGAAGCCAAACATCGCTTTTGAATTTTGTTTCTATTGAACTGATATCCTCAAGAAAAATAGTAATCGAGCTGGATTGTCCCCATTCACGCTCCACCAACTGAACGCGATGATTGGTTAAAATCATTTTCTTATTTTTTGATATGAAGAGTTGCTCTTCGTTTGGTAGCAGTTTCATTCTTAAATAAATTTAATTTGCGCCAATTTTATTTGGTATTTGGCTTTCCCAAATATATTATCTCAGTCTTACTTGTGTGGTTCGTAATTTACGTATTTATCTCTGTGATTTATCTTGAGATATACACTCAAAAATATAAACAAAAATTTAAGCGAGTGTAAGGAAACCCTCCTCTACTACCAAAAAACCTAAAATTTCCCAGCCCCCATTGCATATCTCTGATTAATGTTGACCACCAAACCTCGTCTTTCGTAATTCCCACTTCGTTCCTCCTTTTATCGAGAAAAGTATTTTTATTGGGAAATTGTTCTTGGGATTCAATATATTTGAGATTCTCCCCATCGTCCTCCGAAACTTTAGTGAAGGAGGACCAGTTCATTTGCCCCCAATGCGGAATCCCGTAATTGGATAAATATGCATTGTTTTATATTTGAAAAATAACCCCAGCTAAACCACATGACATTTAAACAAATTCTAGATAAATATCGCAAGTATTCTTTTTCTGAACGCGATAAAGGTGACCGATTTGAACGCTTAATGGCAGCATACCTTCAAACTGATCCTAAATATGCTAATTTATTTAAAAAGGTTTGGCTTTGGAATGACTTCCCGGGAAGAAGAGATTTAGGAGGTAACGACACAGGAATTGATATTGTAGCTTTAACTAATGAAGGCGATTATTGGGCCGTTCAATGCAAATGTTATGCAGAAAACACCACCATAGATAAAAAAGCAGTAGATAGTTTTCTATCAGCTTCAAGTACACAGTTTAAGGGTGAAGATTTTAAAACTACGAGGTTTGCACATCGTTTATGGATTGATACTACGGGTAAGCGATGGAGCTCAAATGCTGAAAATGTTATTTTAACGCAACATATTCCTGTACAAAGATTAGGATTGTTTGCTTTGGAAGAGGCACCTGTTCAGTGGGAAAAATTAGAGGAAGGCATTTCGGGTACATCTGCTCTTACCGTAAAATATACTACTAAAGCCCATCAACAAACGGCCTTAGAAAATACGCATCAACACTTTAAAGACCATGATAGAGGTAAGCTTATTATGGCATGTGGAACTGGCAAGACTTTTACTGCCTTACGTATTGCGGAGCATGAAACTAATGGAAAAGGATTAATACTATTTCTAGTGCCTTCTATCGCACTTATTGGGCAAACATTAAACGAATGGACTGCTCAAGCGATTAACCCCATAAATGCAATTTGTATTTGTTCACAACCTGATATTTCTAAAAAGAAAAGGAAAGGGGAAGATGCCGATTTCTATAGCACTGTTGATTTGGCTTTACCCGCTTCAACAGATATAGATAATATCATGAGGCAATTTGCTTATTACAGACAACATGATAAGAATGGAATGACGGTTGTATTTTCAACCTATCAGTCTATAGAAGTTATAGCAAGAGCACAAAAGGGACTTCAAAATAATATTGGTGATGAAGCTATTTTTGACCTTATTATTTGTGATGAAGCCCATCGTACAACCGGAGTTACGTTGAGTGATGAAGATGAATCTGCATTTGTAAAAGTGCACAACAACGATTTCATACAAGGAAAGAAAAGAATTTATATGACGGCCACACCGCGTCTTTACGACCCTAAGGCAAAAGACAAAGCGGCACAAGAAGATGTAATATTGTGTTCTATGGATGATGAATCCATATATGGAGAGGAAATGTATAGAATAGGTTTTGGAGAGGCCGTGGAAAGGGAATTATTAACGGATTATAAAGTTCTCATTTTAACTTTGAGTGATAAGGATGTTCCACCTTCAGTTCAGAAAATGATTTCGGATGAGGAACAGGAAATTAACGCAGATGATGCTTCTAAACTTATTGGTTGTATTAATGCCTTGGCAAAACAAATGTTAGGTGATGATGGTTCAATAAAAGCAGTTGACCCAGAACCGATGAAGCGTGCTGTTGCTTTTTGTTCTAGAATAAACCCTACTGCCTATTCAGATGCGACAGCTTCAACAACTATTGCAAACTACTTTAATACAGTTTCAAACGAATATATAGAAGCACTTCCTAAAGAGGAACAAAATCAACGAATCAGTACTCAGGCAAAACATATTGACGGAACCATGTCTGCTTCTGAACGTGAAGAATTGATGTTGTGGCTCAAAGAAGAAAGTGATGACACTCGCATTCTTACCAATGTACGATGTTTAAGTGAAGGTGTTGATGTGCCCTCTTTGGATGCCGTTATGTTTTTGTCGGCACGTAATTCTGAAGTCGATGTCGTCCAATCTGTTGGGCGCGTAATGCGTCTTTCTAAAGGTAAAAAGTATGGATATATTATTATTCCTGTATTAGTACCTTCAGATGTTGAAGCAGAAAAAGCCATGGATGATAATAAGCGTTATGCTGTAGTTTGGACTGTTTTAAACGCGCTTCGTGCACATGATGACCGATTTAATGCCATTATCAACAAAATTGACCTCAATAAAAAACGCCCAGATCAGATAGGCATTTTCGGCAGCAAATATTCTTTTGATGAAGATGGTAATTGGGTTAATGAAAGTGATGAAAATTATAAGAAATCTGAAAAACTCAATCAACAGTTTACTTTACAGTTTGAAGCATTACAAAATGTACTTTATGCACGTTTGGTAAAAAAAGTTGGTGATAGACGCTATTGGGAACAATGGGCGACTAATGTTGCTGAAATTGCTACACGATTAATAGAACGTATTTCCTATTTAATTGAAGAAAAAACAGAACATAGAAAAGCTTTTGATATGTTTTTGAAAGGATTGCAGTCTAACATAAATTCCAGTATTTCAGATAAGGAAGCTGTTGAAATGTTAGCACAGCACATGATAACCAAACCTGTTTTCGAAGCTTTGTTTGAAGGTTATTCCTTTGTAGATAACAATGCCATTTCAATGGCAATGGAACATATGATGGGCTTACTGGAAGAAGGTGCTCTTGAAAAAGACACCAAAGTATTGAACAAATTCTACGAGTCTGTAAGAATGCGAGCTGCGGATATCGATAATGCAGAAGCCAAACAACGCATTATAATTGAGTTATACGATAAGTTTTTTAAAACTGCATTCCCAAAAATGGTGGAGCAATTGGGAATTGTGTACACACCGATTGAAGTGGTAGATTTTATTTTACATTCGGTTAACGATGTCTTACAAAAGGAGTTTGGTCAAAGCATTTCAGACGAAGATGTCCACGTGTTAGACCCATTTACAGGAACTGGAACATTTATAACGCGTTTAATACAATCCGGACTCATTAAGAAAAAAGATTTACCACGTAAATATGAACGTGAATTACATGCCAATGAAATTGTATTATTAGCATACTATATTGCAGATGTAAATATTGAAAACGCCTACCATGATGTTATGGGCAATGAAGGCAATTATGTGCCTTTTGATGGTATTTGTTTAACAGATACGTTTCAGTTAGGTGAAACAAAGGATAGCGTTATATTTTCTGAAATGTTCCCGCAAAATTCAGAGCGTTTAGAAATGCAGAAAAAAGGACCTATTCGCGTGATATTTGGTAACCCACCTTATTCAAGAGGGCAAGATGATGCAAATGACAATGCACAAAATCAAAGTTATCCAAAATTAGAGGCGAACATTGGAAAAACTTATGCAGCAAATAGCGATTCAACTTTAAGTAGAGATCTCTATAATAGCTATGTTAAGGCTTTTAGATGGAGCAGTGATAGAATTAATCATGACGAAGGTGGAATAATTGCTTTTATAACTGGAAGTGGTTTTATAGATAAAGGAAGCTATTCTGGATTTAGAAAATCTTTAGAAAAAGAATTTTCAAGTATTTATGTTTATAATTTAAGAGGAGATATACGAGGAAGAGCGAGGGAAGATGCAAAACGTGAAGGACAAAATGTATTTGATATTATGACAGGTGTCGCTATTACTATTTTAGTAAAGAAACCAAACGTAACACAAACGGCAATTAGATATAAACAAATAGGTGATTATTTAAATAGAAAGGAAAAGTTACAACTTTTAAAGAAACAAAAAAGTTGTTTAAATATTGATTTTGTAGAAATAGAACCGAATGATGAAGGTGATTGGATTAATAAAAGAAGTGATTTATTTGAAACATTAATACCAATTGAACCAGATAAAAATTTCATGTCTAAATCAGAAGCTTTTTTCTTAGTTAATGGTGTCGGTGTTTCTAGTTCAAGGGAGGTTTGGGTTTATAACTTTTCAGTTTTTGCATTACGTAAAAACTTGAAAAATATGATTGACTATTATAATGAACAAAGGAAGCAAAGGGAGTTAGAAACTGACTATGAAAGAATCAGTTGGAGTGTGAATTTAAGAAACGATGCATTAAACGATATAGAACATAAATACAGGAGTTCTGAGGAAATAGTAGGTATGGTTAGACCTTATGTAAAGTCTAATTTATATTATGATAGACCACTTATTGAAAGACCAGGGGTTGGTTCTAAAATTTTTTCAAATTCCAAATTAAAAAATATTGTTATTACAATTGCTGGTAAAGGAAATCGTAAAGGTTTTGTAACTCTTATTTCAAATGTTCTCCCTGATTATAATAATTTTGATGGAGGTTGTAAATATTTCCCTTTATATCATTATGAAGAAAATACAAAACATAATCCGGGTTTGTTTGACAAAGTTGGGGAAAGCGAATATATACAAAGAGATGGTGTAAGTGATTTTATTTTAAAAAGGTCAATTATACAATATGGCAAAAGCATAAGTAAAGAGGATATATTTTATTATGTATATGGTATTTTACATAGCGAAGATTACCGTACAAAGTTTGCAAATGACCTAAAGAAAATGCTGCCACGAATCCCTTTAGTAGATGAACCTAGAGATTTTTGGAAGTTTAGTAAAGCAGGCCGAGCTTTGGCAGATTTGCATATTAATTATGAGTCTGTTGAACCTTATCAAGATGTTGAGGTAGTTGGTGCAGAAAGTAAACACTTCACTGTTTCTAAGATGAGGTTTCCTAAAAAGGATGAAAAACATACAATACTATACAATGGTAAAATCACAATAAAGAATATACCAGACAAAGCTTACAAGTATGTGGTCAATGGTAAATCTGCTATTGAGTGGATTATGGAGCGTTACCAAGTAAAAACAGATAAGAAATCTGGAATAACTAACGACCCTAACGATTGGAGTAAAGAACATGATAACCCAAGTTATATTTTTGATTTGCTGTTGAGCATTATTAATGTGAGTGTGCAGACGGTTGATATTGTGGAGGGGTTGCCTAAATTGGAGTTTGAATAAGATGGATAAAAAGAAAAAGGTAAAGGATTATTCCTTTGTAATTGGAATTATATCATTAGTGATCGTTCTTGGCTTATGGACAGTTAATTATAATTATGGACTTAGCTTAGATTCAGAATCTGATATTACAAGAGGTGTTTTTGGTGATATGTTTGGAGCAGTTAATGCGATATTTTCGGGACTCGCGTTCGCAGGAATTATATTAAGTCTTTATATGCAACGTATTGAATTAAGAATACAACGTAAAGAACTTAAACTCACCCGTAAAGAAGTTAAAAGAACAAACAAAGAGTTTAAATTGCAAAACCAAACCATGGAATTGCAGAAATTTGAAAATACTTTTTTTAATTTACTAAACATACATCATGATATAGTAAAAAATATTGATTTTGAGCCAAAAAAAATTATAGAAAATGAAGATGTTTTAAGAAATTATTTAGTTAGCAATCCAAGCGGACTTGATGAAATTTCAGACCAATTATTTGGAAGAACAAACGAAACCACTTTAACTTCAAGAGATGTATTTAAATTTACTGTCTCTTTCTTATTTAATTTGTTAGAAACCGATTTAATTACAAATAAATTTGCGGGAAATATTGATATGCAGCTTTTATTTACACATTCTGCGCATCCTGCTTTTAATCAACTTCGACAATTTTGGGATGATGATATCATAACTACGCAAAATAAAGATAAAACAAAATTTAATTCCATATTTCAGTATACATATCATAAACTAAGCACAGATTTCGGACATTATTTTAGAAATCTATACAGAATAATAAAAATCGTCGATAAAAAAGTTTTTGATATAGATCCAATACAAAATTTCAAAATACAATATGAATATACATCTATTATAAGGGCTCAGCTTTCAGACGATGAAATAAAATTAATTTTCTTTAATTGTTTGTTTAGAAATGGTTTGAAAAAATTTAAACCACTTGTTGAAAAATATACCCTATTAAAGATTATCGATACTGATAATCCTGTATATGGTTTTTATGCCAAGTTTTATATGGAAACTGCAATCAAAAAGCATGATGAAAATAACATTAAGGATCACTTAAAGCATTTTGCTAAATGACGATACCAGAAATAAGACAAACCTGTATTGATGCTTCCGAAACATATTATAAGTTTTTACAAGCAAAAGGTGGGGGTGTTTATAATATTTATTTAAGAGATAGAGAGTTTGTTGGAGCTTTATAAATTGGCGTTTGAATAATATGATAGGAACTATTTTAAAATTTGAACATTTTTTTAAAGAAGCAATTCCAAATGATAAGTTTGCTTTAATAAAACACATTCCTAGATGTGAATTAATTGCAAGCTTTTCAGCTCTAAACTACGCTATAAAAAAACCTCTAGAACTTGATTTCAATTTTTCGTTTGAAAACCAAGTAAAAATAATCACGACTATTTATCAGGTACATTTAGAACCTAGATTAATAGAATATTGCAGAGTATATATAGAAAAGTATCAGAGTTATTTTGAAGCTTATAATAGAGGTGCTGTATTGTGCACAAGAACAAGTTGCCTTTTTGCACTAAACGAAATTCTGTTTAGTGATAAAATTCTATATGAAGAAAAACCAGGAATTAAATTTTATCCAGATGATTACTTAGCAATATTCAAATTTTTGCTGCTATGCAATACAGAGATGCTCTCTTATAATAATTCCTATGAAACTGAAATTACTTTTGAAAAACTTAAAGATGATTTCTTTGAAGTATTTATGTTCAAAGAAATACCCAATAACCAATATAATTATATTCAGAATCCAATTAATCTTTTAGAACGGGGCAGGCAATTATTTGAATATTTAAAACCTAAATACTCGGTTGAATTGGATTCGTTCACTAAAGACTATAATGTAAAATCGCCAGAGCATTATATTAGTATAATTGCCAATCATTTTTTTGTTAATTCATCAGGCTTAAATGAAATTCATGCTTTTAAGGTTCTAAAAACTAATGAAAATATTATTAAAAGCATGAATGCTTTAAGTAAAAGAGGTCTTGGTAAACCAAATACCGGAGTCAAAAAATTTGAGTTTTTAGAAATAAAAAAGTCCCCAATATATTGTGTAGAGGGTAAAACGGAAAATATTTACATCCTTATGGATAATACTTTTTTAATTGAAAAGTGTTATGAATTGTTTTTCTGGGACTTCTATTTTGATGAGTTAAGAAAAAAGGGAAAACCTATTGAAGAGTGGGGTGGTGAAGTTGGGCTCTTTTTTGAGGATTTTGCTGAAAGAATTTTTAAATACTGCTTCAAGGATCGTAGAGATGTCGTTTTCAAATCTACAGATGAATTAATTATTAAGGGGAAAGAATATGTTGATTATTATATAAGAAGAAAGCGTAATATTATTTTGATACAAGCAAAAAGGTCATTTGTGCCTCAAATTAATTACAAAGAGGTTTACACATTGCAGGATTTTAATGACTTAGATAAAGAGGGATTTTATAAGCGATTTGGTTTAAACCAAATTGTAGAAATGTCAATTAATAAATTTGATGAATATGCACCGTTTATTGACGCAAACCTTCCAAAAAACAAATTGTTTATTTATCCTGTTTTATTAATTAATGAGCCAATTATATCTTTTGCAGTAACAACGTTCATATTTAATAAAAAATTCGATGATTTACTTATTAAACATAATATACAAAAAGATAATAATAAGTGGCGCATAAATAGATTAGTTGTGCTGCACATCAGTGAATTAGAGAGAATACAAGAAGGATTAAATAAAAAAAATATACATTTTGACAAACTTCTACAAGGATATGCAGATAGTGCAAATGTAAAATTGACAAAGAATAATTATTCAGCGTTTCAAACTTTAGACAATTATATAAGGAAGAAAGTTAAGTCTTCTGCCATACCTGAATACTTACTGAAAAAAGATAATGGAATAATTAAACAATTATTAGAATTTGGTAAACAAAATAGTAATAAAATTTCTGACTAAATGGTGAACCACCGAAATCACGCTTTGTGGATTATATAAAAAAATATTTTACGAAAAAGAAGCTTCTTTTGAACTGGGAGATTATAAATAAAATAGATAAATTATGTTAAGTGCAAGTAAATCACAATTAACCATGTTTTTAAATGGCTCTAGCCAATATATTATCCCTTTTTTTCAAAGAAGCTATGTCTGGAAAATTGAAAATTGGACGGAGTTATGGGATAATATTTTAGAGGAGTATGAAGCTTTAAAAAATAATCCCAAAGTCGAATCTGAGCATTTCATCGGGACAATTATTATTAAACAATTACTTTCCCCACAGGTGGGAGCGACAGAGTATGAGTTAATAGATGGTCAGCAAAGAATGACAACCATAAGCATTTTGCTTAAGGCTTTTCATGATGTTTCCCCTGAAAGTACCGCAAAAAGTTGGATAAATAAATTTTTAACTTTTGAGGATTCTTACGGTAATGAGAAAATAAGAATTATCCATAGTAAAGTGGATAGGGAGTACTTCCAAAATATTATTCAGAATAAGAACAATAATTTGGAACTATACGATCAATATAAAAATTTAAAAAGTGATGATTTTGAGAAAAAATTAGAACACGAAAATAAGATAGTTGGGGCATATATATATTTTAGAAATAAAATTGAGGAGTACTGCGATATAGATGATGTTCGATCTTATATAAATGTAATAATAGAAAAATTGCCTGTTATACATATGGCACTTAATGCCGAAGATGATGTACAGCAAATATTTGATACCATTAACTCATTAGGTGTTAAACTAACAACTGCAGAATTACTTAAAAACCATCTGTTTTCTGAAGAAGGCCTTCGAATTTATTATGAACAATATTGGCAATCAGTTTTTGAAGCGGATGAAGATGCAATAGATTTTTGGAACATTGAAAAAACCTCTGGTAGAATTCGAAGAACTACAGTCGAGTTATTTCTTTATAGTTACTTAGTAATCAAAAAAGAATCCAACGTAAAATTAGATACGCTCTTTAAAGAATTTAAAACATATCTGAAAGACAAAACAGAAAATGAAAAGATAGCATTTGCAAAAGAAATTTATGAATATGCTTTGGTATATCAATCTATGCCAGATGGTGATAATCTTGCAGAATTTGAATTTAAAGAGCATGAAAAGAGATTTTTTCATACAATTAGGGAATTTGATGTAAACACAATATTTCCTTTAGTGCTTCTTATTTACAAAAAGGTTAATTCCCAAGAGGAACGTCTAAGAATAATTAGAGTATTAGAATCGTATATTGGACGAAGAACAATTTGCAAATTGACTACTAAAAATTATAATAATCTCTTTATTTCCATCCTTAGTGAACTAAATAAAATGGAAGTGATTACATCAAGTAGACTTATTGAAAAGCTTTTAGGATATAATGATGACAGTAATAAATTTCCATCAGATAATGAACTTAAGTCTGCATTTCACAGTAAACATTTGATAAATAAGTACAGTAGGGAAGTATTATACTGTATTGCATTATATGATATGGATCATGATTACATGGATAATAAAAAACTAAACTTTAATGGTTTCAGTGTAGAACATATGATGCCAAAAAAATGGCAAAAAAATTGGAAGAATTTACCAGAAAATATTACTAAAGAAATAAGGAATAGTAGTTTATTATGTTTGGGTAATCTAACCTTAATTAAAGGTAAATTAAACAGTTCCTTAAGAGACTCTAGTTGGTCAAATAAAAAGAAAAAATTAAAGCAATTTTCTACTTTAAAGCAAACAACTAAATATCTAGATATTGAAGATTGGAATGAAGTTCAAATAAATGTGAGAGCTGAAGATTTATATATATCTTCTTTAAATATTTGGTTAAATATTTGGGATGATAAGAAAATGTAATCCTATATTCACTAGGACAATTTGTGAATGAGTGCCTTATATTTTTAACAAGCTGAGAATCCTTTAAACGAACTCATCAAGCCGGCGAGTGTTTGCAAAGCGTGCTTGCCAATTATTATAAAGCTTAATAGTACAATTATCAAACCAAGTATAAAATAATGCAACCCGATTCATTTAAAAAAGGAGATATATTCGAAAAGTTTGTTGAGGACGAATTGTTTAAAGCCACTGATTATATTCTTGTATCCAGAACAAATAACTATGATCAAAATAAAACTAGATATGCTGAAGATACCTTAAGACCGGATTTTAAATTCAGATGTAAAAAAATAGGCCAGGAGTTTTATGTAGAGGCCAAATACCGTTCAGGATTTAATGTCGATAATAAGATAGATGTAATTAGCTATACCCAAATAGAACGGTTTAAGGTTATCCAAAGGAAAGAAAACATACCGATTTTCATTGCAATTGGATATGGCGGAAATCCGAAAAACCCGGATAGTATAAGTTTAATTCCATTGGATGAATTAAGCTATTTAGAGCTTTACCCTTCATTTTTAAGGCGATTTAATGTTGACAAGCGCCCCATAGATCACCAAACTTTAAACTTCCCAACAACACAACGGGCTACAGTATATAAAAAATCCCCGGCAACCCAAAGTGCACAATCAGAAACCAAAGTTAAATACACTGCTTTGCCGTTTTTTAGGAATAAAAAAATAATAGCTGCCGTTGGGATTGGATTGGTATCGTTAGCTATTTTGCTGTTCAATGCCTTTAATACTTCCAAAGAAGATACCTTAAAACAAAAAACAGCCGAATATTACAGTACTATCCATTCTGGAAATATAGATGCCCTTGAAGAGTTTATTAGTCCGAGAGTAGATAAATGGTACAGTCGCTCTGATCTTACATTTTCAGAAATTAAGGAAGACACCAAAAGGTATATAAAGCGACATCCTGCGACAAGTACAAACATACAATGGGACACATTTAAAGTCACCCCCCTTAATGATAGCTATTCCGTATCTTACAATATGGTTTACAAACTGCTAAGAGAAAACAAGGGCAGGGACATCATTTATCATTTAAAGATACATGTGGTTTGGGATAAAGATTTAAGGATTACTAGTATGTATGAGGAGCGGATTTAAAAAACACGGAGGACACGGGCGAGACGCTCGAGCAAGCCGGGGGGTAGTAGCGGTAGATAAAATAGATAAATTAAAATTAAGGACTTATTGTCAATTTGTCACGGCTGTTTTTCGGCACGACTATTGACTAAAATAACTTGCCTTCAATATAGATTGGAGGGTCAAATGTTTAAGTTAAGAATTATTTGGATACCTTGCAATAGGTGTGCCAAGTATGTCAGGTCACCTGACATACCTTCTGAATATATCTGCTGTATCAACACCCCTATACCACACAAGGGTGAGCTGCATAAGATGTTTAAGTTGTAATTTAGATGCTTCATAACATTTGTCTTGTTTAAATCCTCGCTAACAATTGTTAGTATGCCCGAGTAGAAGTGAAACATATTTTACAAGGTCTCAAGGAAAGAACGAAAGTGGGAGCAGACACAACCACCGGTAATCTTGAGAAGGTTGCTTTTAAGCAATCTGAAGTGCCACATTTACGAATGATTGGCCAAGGGCGGATTAAGGCTAGTATTGGTGAAAACCCATAAATGACTTGAGGTAGTCATTAGCTAAGCAATGATTTACATTGTACATTAGTCAGATTGTTAATGTCTGATATCGCATTCTGACTAATGTCCCATTAAAACTATGAATAATTTATCTTTATATACTGATGATCTTTGGGAGAGATTTTCAGAGAAAATAGGAACTACTAAAGGAAATTTTAAGCTTAAGAAATATCCTCAGTTCGATCCTTATTACAATTTTGTGGAGAATAGTGATCGATTAAAAGATTTAGTTAAAGATCCAAAATTAGCTTCAGTAAAAAATCATTCTTTTTTACCATTTGTAAAAATTCTTGCAAAGGTTCCTAGATACCGTTATCAAAACGACTTAGGTAGTTATACTTTAGAAAATAAGATTAGACCAATAGCATTTGCTTCTCATTTTGACTCTTATCTATATGCCTTCTACTCTTTTGCTATTAATGAAAAGTATCAGAATTATATTAAATCAAAGGGATTTGATTCGTCTATTCTTGCATACCGATCAGATCTTAATGGAAAATGTAATATTCAATTCGCAAATGATGCTTTTAATGAAGTTAAAAGGCGAACTATTGAAGGAAACAAATGTGCCGCTATTGCTTTAGATATTACAGGATATTTTGATAACATTGATCATACAATATTAAAACAAAAATGGTGTAAAGTTATCGAACAAGAAATACTCCCTATTGATCAATATAAAATATTTCGTTCTTTAACAAAGTATAGTTATGTAAAATTAACTAGTGTTCTGAGACATTTCTCTATAGATCTGGAATTAAAAAGAAAAGAAGGTGTTAGGTGGCAAACCCTTTTGGACTTAATTCATAATAATATTAGTGGCAAAGATTTTAAGAGTAAATTTAATCTAATAAGAGAAAGAAAATTATTAGTTACAAATTTACCCAAGGAAGAATCTGATGGTAGTCTGAGTTACAGAGGTATCCCTCAAGGATCTCCTATGAGTGCCTTACTGTCTAATATTTACTTAATTGATTTTGATGCTTGGCTATATGAGCTAAGTCAGGAAATTGACTTTCGATACTTCAGATACTGTGATGACTTATTAATAATTTGTGATATTGATAACGCGAAGAATATTAAAGAAAAGGTATTAAATGAAATTAAGAAATATAGTCTTGTAATTCAAGATAGGAAAACTGAATATGTGCAGTTTAAATTGAATTCAAAGGGAAAGCTTCGAGGCTTTAACCAAAAGAAAATTGATGAAGATGAGATTACTACTGATCTTAATAATGAAAATAAATATTATAAGAATCTTCAATATTTGGGGTTCGAGTTCAATGGGCAAAATATTTATATAAGACCAGGGAGTTTGTCTCGTTATTTTAGAAAAATGAAAGGACGAATTGTTAAAAGTATAATGATGTCCTACAGTAATAAAGGTAAATCAGATAAAATATTTAAGAAGCAATTATACGAAAGATATTCACATATTGGTAAGAGAAATTTTTTAAGTTACGCTAGAAATGCTGCAAGCAAAACATATAAGAACTCCAAGGGAGATGTTTATTTAGGGATGGATTCAAAAAGCATTAAACGTCAGTTATCTGCTCATTTTGGAATAATTGAAAAAGAGGTTATTAAAACTAGTATACAAAGATTTAGTCAAGAAGTTGATAAGACTAAAAAGCGTAAATTAAAAGGTAAACGTAGAAAACCTAGGTTGTACAAGGAATAATTTTGTTTAAAAAACTATATTAGTTTCTACTGGTCTTAGAAAAATTTGGTTAAAAAATAGGAGACTAAAGAGCACTTAACACACAAATGATTTTAAATTATATATTAATCAATATCCTCTTCATTTGCACCACCAATAAAGACCGCTCCAAAACAGGATAAGCTATTTTTAGGTAAGGTATAAAGATATATACTTTGCTTCTGTAAGCAGATTCAAAACCAGTTAACAAAACTTGGCGCTAACTAGTTACAATAGTCTTTCATTATAAATGCTCCATAAGCCCCATCCAAAAATTCCCCTTCCTCAAAAGGCAGCAGTTGTGCCGCAAGTTTCAAAGTCTTTCTAATGTCGGGCTCATGTTCTTTAATATGGGGCGGACAATAAGTATCTCCCTGTGTTGCCAGAATACATACATTGATAAGCGATTCAATAGTGGTAAATAAATCCAAATAGCCTTCAAAATACAGAAAGCTGGCTTTAAATTTATCGGGATTATCCTTTGACGGCTGGAGTGTTACCAGCGAGTCCCTTGCTGATTTTTTTAAATGTTTTAATTGGGTTTTCTTGTTTTTCATACTACCATAATTAAGTATTTGCCTTACAAGTTGATAATGGTTAGGGGGATAAAAAATTCTTGGAAGCGGTAAATTAGAAAACCTCATATTCCGCTCCTCGGACTTCATATTTTCTTCCTCGCAATTAGTTCCTCATATTTCGTCTTTCGTACTCCGTCGTTCGTATCTCTATATCGCTATTTGATAATTTTAATGGTTACGGTTTTCCGTAAAGTATTCAACTCCGCTATTGTTAGATTTGTCCAGCGTGTTTAATCTTTGGAAGTGAGGCGAGTGTAAGATAATTAATAGTGGCGCATTGCAAATGCCTTTTATAAATGGGCACGCTTTACACTTCGACTTCGCTCAGTACAGGCGTCAGCGCGCCATAATGGGCAATTATTTTGATTTTATGCTATGCGGATGTAGAAGTTGTGCTTTTACTTTGAGCGATAGACGGTACGCCAACGCCCAGTGACATTAAAGTATATACTTACTTTACACTTTTAAAATAAATAAATTGTTTGGAAAAACAGGGACGCTTGTAATTTGATTATTTTTCTTATATTTACATGTAATCCCCACTAATTTAGCATTTTAAAACGATGAAACAAGAGTTCATTCATGTCGTTTTGTGGGAATTAAAAAGGTATAAAATGTTATTTTATACCTTTAACACATTTCATAACTTTAATAAAATAATTAACGAATTACATTTAAAAATATTTATCTCCTTTTTATTATTTATTGGGAAATTAAAACCCCTCATTTGTTTTAGATTTAACCAAGGACATAATTTGTTTTTTTGCTTTTTTGGATGATGCTTACTATTTAACAAATCATTGGAGGGCTTCTTATTCCCCAGTCCTATTTTTGAATACCAAATTTAAAAAATTAGACATAAATCATCCGAATTATAAGATATTTCCGAATTGATTGAACTTGTAATTTGTTTTAATAGTAGTTTTTATGAAAATAAAGCTTTTCTTATTCTTTTGTTGTTCAATAGGGCTTGGAGCGTTTAGTCAAACAAAAAAAGCTCCATTGATTAAAATTGATATTAATTCAGAGCAAACAGCAACTGTTTTACCCTTTGATCAAAGATTTAGGCTAGAGAGTTTTGAAACCAAGTATGACTCGATTTATTTTAAATATGAAATCAATCCAGAGGATTTGCAAGACTGGCATTATTTTAATGGAGATGAATTTCCGTTACAAATAAAAAAATCTGCTGGTGTGGCAGTATTTCCCGAAGCAATTAAACCTCTTCATCCCAATTTGCCTTATAAATTTCAGTTTCGAGCTTTTAAGAAAATTAACTTAACGGAGGCTGAAAAAACTGCTTTAAAAACTGAAACTTTTGAATTGATTAAATTAAGTTTTTCAAATTCTAAAGAAATAACTAATTCAACTCTTGATAACTTCAAGTCCGAAATCATTTTACTACTAAAAAAATACGCTAAAGCAGAAAGTTTCTATAATAATGATGGCTCTTCATTTAATATTAATATGCCATTATACGAGTCGTATTTATACCCAACCATTAATCAGTTAGAAACCAACTCAAAGGATATTAGTAGGCGTGAAAGTAATATATCTGATGCGGTAGGAAGAATTTTTGATACAATTGCTAAAGACAAAAATGCAATAGATAATATTTTTAAAATTTGTAATGGAGATATAAAGCCATCTCAAAAGCTAACAGCATTATTAGATTCAAAAGTAAATGCATCTTTAACAGGATACGAAAATATAACCATGCAAATTCTAGGGGCATATTTTTTTGATGACATAGATTATAACCTAAATGCTGTTTTACAAAGAAACTATAAAATAGTTGGCACTACAGTCGTTCCAAGTAGTATATTAGATAAAAGCTCGCTTATTTTACTTCAATCATTTTTTGATAAAATTGTATCTAAAAATGTTACAAACGAGAAAAACAACGCCATATTCGTACCAAAAGAAATAATTCAGTTAAAAAATATTAGAGATGAAATCTCTAATATTTTAGAAAAGTTAAATGAAATAGAAATTAAAAAATCAAAAATTGATGCCTTATTTCAAGCAATACCTAATATTTTGGTTGATTCGTATATAATGGACATAATAACAATAGAAGAATCTATTTACATGGATTTAACTGCACAGAAAAATGCATATATAGGTATAGATTTGGGAATTGTTTACGCATTTTCATTAGAGAGTGTATTTATTTATGAAGGTACCAATATCTATTTTAGACCGGTAAATAGAGAAGCTCTTTTTACCGATTTACAAGGATGGGATGAATTCTACAAGCGTTTTAGTGTTTACATTGGTTTAGCTCAATTAATTACCGACAAACCAGATAATTTTAAACCATTATTTGGCAATAATAGTTTACTCGCCGGAACTGGATGGCGTTTAAATAGAACTTTTAGGGTAAATGTTGGTGGTTTAATGTATTATGAAACCAATTCTAATCCACTAGTTAGCGATCAAACTTTTAAAGTCTCACCCACCGTTTCTTTTTCTGCAGATATAGATCTTATAAAAGCGTTTGGAAGCGTCGGAAAAATATTAAACATAACTCAATAAAAATGTCAGCAAATCTAACCTTCAATCGCATATCGTACAGACCAGTTAACAATGTTCTCATTTTTGATTTTTCTTCCACTGGAGAAAAAATTTCAAATGATAGTATAAAAATAAAGATATTGGTAAAAATGGACTCCAACAAATCTAGACCCGTCAACGGTGCTATTAGTTGTGAGTTAAGGCATCCGGGGCTTTATAGGTTTGAAGATGGAAGCGAAAAAATTGTAATACCATTCAACGGAAAAACGAAGGATTTTACTGAAGAATTTGGAAAAAAAATAATTTTTAAAAATGCAAGTTCTACTCCAGAATTACCTGTTGTTGTTGACGTTAGTGTTAAAGACGATAAATATGGGGATATATACCCTGAAGACAGCGAAAAAGGAAGGTATTGGTGGGAGCCTGTAGTACCGATAAGAATTTTAAATACATTTATATAATGAAGGTTAAGCATCTTTATCAAATAATTTTCATTTTGATTCTTGTGATCTCTTGCAAACAAGATGACGATAATAAAATAGATTCGGTAATTGATTTAGAAATTACAGATACTAATGATGTACCAGTATCTTCAGTCTTGGCAAATGGAGAATCCTTAATTGTTTTAATGGCCATTATTTCCAATAATGCCGATGATGAAATACAGACCATAGAATTTAATAAATCGTCAGGTGAGTTTCTAGGCACCTCTGGTTCTGCAGGAGTAAGGCCTATTGATGACAATGGTATTGCAACTATAACGGTTAAGGTACCAAACAAAGTAGAACGTTTATTTTTTGATGCAAAAGTAGTATTCAATGCAAAAACATATACCAAGGACGCCAGCATTGAAGCCTATCGTGCTTTTCCAGATACTATAATTATTGAACCTTCTGCCGTTACTGTTGAACAACCAGCATCAGTGGTTTTGGATGTATATCTTAAACGTACCGTGGGTAAGGTAAGTGAAGATACTCCGGCAGAATTCAAAGCTTTTCAAAGAACCGCGAGTGGAGAGGAAGAGGTAGGAAGATTTACAGGTTTAAATAATGCATTAACCAATGAAGATGGATTAATTAGTGTCACGTTTCATACAGATACTGGCGATATAAATACCGATATTCCAGTAACAATAAAAGTGAATACTTTGGATGATAATGCAAATAATGTAACTTCCTATGTACTAATACAAGTCAACTAATATTGTCTAACCAAAAATCAATAATTATGAGCTATTTTTCACTTTACAGAAAGCGCCATGACACTTCAATCTTTAAATCTGATGCTTCAACAGAAGCACCACCTGAAAAGGGACCCCATGCAGTTTTTCAATGGCTTGCATTGTTGTTGGGGGTTCTAGTTCAACCATTCTATGCATTTTATAAAGAGTTAAAAAGCTTGGGCAGTCTTGAAGAAGTTTATACAGACTATTACTTTGTAATATTTGCTGTTATTGTTTCAGTAGTAGCTTTTCCAACAGTTTATAGAAATTCTTTTGATGCCAACAGGCCAAAATGGATGCAACTTATCCCTGTATTTACTGCTGGCTTGGGGTGGCAGACAATCGTAGATACAGCGGTGCAGGTTGCAACAAAACCAGAAATAACAGAAAAAGCTACGACTGTGATATTTTTAATGAAAAATTGGTTTTTGGTGTAAATACATAAATTACATATTATTCATACCGCAGTAGAATGATTTGTTTTAATTAAGATTTTTTAAAATGCCTGAAACAACGTTTTATGAACTGGGTAAAATTGCAGGAATAGGAGGCTTGTCAATAGGTTTTTTATTTTTTATATTCCGTGATATTATTAGGCGCAATCTATTTCAAAAATTTACCAAAGAACAAGGCTATAAAATTATCAGACTTATTATTGTTTTATCATTCATAATAGGCCTTGTAGGAGTAATGGGATGGATTTATATCGAGAAAGTTTCTGGAAATGACGATAAGCAAATTCTCCAAGCAATTTCTATTGAGAATAAAAGAGTGTTATCAGACCCTTCTACGCCTATTGAGTCAAAAGTAATTGCATTTAAACAATTTATTAATGCACAAAAAAAATTAAAACCTCGTGAAAAAATCAAGGTAGCAGATATTGATTTTACAGGATATAATTTTTCAGACTTTAATAATAGCTTCTCCAATCTAGATTTAGTAAATGTTACATTCAATGCTTGCAATTTCAGCAATATTGATTTTTCTAATACATCATTTACCAACTGTAAATTTAATGGGATTAACCAAAATCTTTCAGAAGATGGTATTTACAATTTCACTTATCCAGCAAATGATTTTATTCTGAGAATCCCTTTTACCCCAATTTTTTTTAATAAATGTATTTTTCAAAATGCAAAACTATTGGGTAAAACAGAAATTAATGGAGCTCTTTTTCTTGATTCAGATATAAAAAAAATCATAAATCAAGATAAAATATATTATTCAACTTTTGTGAATTGTATGATTACTAAAAATTTTAATTTGCTAATTAAGAAGAATTACTGCATTGTATATGACAACCTCAATATTGAAACAATAAATAGCCTTGCTCAAACAAAATCCGATGAAATGTCAAAGGCAATTAATTGGTTTGTTCAAAATGAAACAAATGGGTTAAATTTATATAAAGGCGAAAATAAACATAGACTAAATCGTGATATTTACCTTTATAAAGACAATTTTGCCAATCATTATGCGACAAAAATGTACATTGAAAGCAAAACATCCGATTTAAAGAAAAGATTAGATTCGCTCAATTATCTATTGGATATCAATGTAATTCATAAATCACATATTGATGCTTTAAATAATTTATTAAATTCTTCTTGATAAAATTAATCAGTCACATCTAATTGCCTAGTCGCGCTCATTCTAAATCTAAAAATATGACTAGATTGCGAAGTATGATTCATTTTTATTATTCCCTTATTTCTTAAAGAGTGGAATAGTAAATCATATTTCAACCTCGTCGTTCCTACTTTATACTCCCAGCGAATCGAAGTGGTGATCCCTGCCCTCAGCATCGCAAAGCGATAAACTTTTTGATTGTTACGGTTTTCCGTAAAGTATTCAATTCCTTTCGTATTAGATTTGTCTAACCTATTGAATCTTTGGAAGGGGGCTCTAGTTAAACACTTATAATTTTTAGAGTCGCATTGCAAATTCAATAAGAAGTGGGTCACGCTTTCCATAAGCGCGCCAGTGGGGTTAATTTCAGTCCGAAGTTCTATTCTTGATATTTTTAAATCAATTCTATTTCAACATTCAAACGACTTTCCACACCCAAATAATCAGAATGATTATTTGTCGTACAATAAACTGTACATATAGGATTGCCAATTTTAACCGCTATAGTTTTAATTGTACTTGGTAATTTTCCAGTAAGACTCATTAATCCATCTAAGCCGAAAAACTCGTTTTCTTTTTCTACTGTAATTTTAAAAAAGAATTCATCCTGCTGTAAAACTTTAACTTCATTCATAACTAATATTTTTTTATAAGTAGTTTTTATCCACCCTTTGATTCCTTTTTTACCTTTTCCCATTCTCTTTTTAACATCGCCTGAATTTCCTTTATTAATAAATTAGTTTTCTCTGATGCAATTTGCAAATCTTTGGTTGTTATGTATTTTGATTGATAAAAAACAGTGAAAAAATTTATAAGCTCAAGTGTTTTTAAATCTTCATCAGGATTAAACCTTAATTGGAGTAGAGTCAGTTTAGAAGTTAATTCTTTTAATTTCGGAAATTCGCTTGGTTGAAAAGCGTTGGTAGTCATAGCGTCGAAATAATGTCTTTGATGTTCATAATTCGCATCATTCATCATATCCTGAGTTGGATTTTCTGACTCAATATTATTCATCTCATTTTCATAAAAAATCAAGGTGTTTGTTATTAAAGAAACTATTTCTGAAACTTCGTTTCTAATTATTGATAACCATTTGATTCTTTCTGTTGTAACAACTTCAATATATTTAGAAGTTTTTATATTTCTTCTTGTATTGAAATGACCAAGTATTGTAGCTAAAAATGTTAGTAGAACTCCAGCTAATAACAAATAATCTTTCGGTAAAAGTTCCATTATTTTCTTTTTATTTTATTACTCACCACTTGTCATACTCCCAACTGTGTTAGGTTCATCCCTTCAATCTGTTTGCTATGTCCAAGTTATTGAAAAGTTCTTTGTGTAGCTTCCAAATATAAAACAATCACAAACCCTCCCATTACGGAAATCGTAACTATGAGCTTATCGCCAAGGGAGAATATGTAATATCTTTTTTAGTAAACACTCTGCTTTTTGTTATACAATCTTGCCGCAGGTTTCAATCATTATTCTTTTGAAATTCGTCCATATTCATATCGTGCATTAGCATATCATAAATATCAATTAGAATATGAATAAGCAATATTAAAAATTTAAATCCGACGAAATATGCTAAAAAATTAAAAATGCAATCTGATGCTTTATTTATACAGGTAATAAATGATAAATCCAAAAACTTAATCATCTTATCATAGCTTATTTGCGTAAAGAACATTAATCCAATTACCAAAATGGATAATATAATCGCATAACTTATAGATGCAATTAATCTTTCCGAAAATAATTTGTAGTCTTCAGCATATTTACTTGTCGGTTCATAAATTGAAGCTAATTGTGACTTTCGCTTTTCCATTTTATCTGAAACTACAATCAAAAGATTAAAAAAAAGACCTGCGAAAATTGAGATCCCGGTTATGAAATAAGTAATTGAATTTTCTGTGAGTAGTTGATTTAGGAAAATCAGAATAAGTGAAATTATTATAGGAATACCATAGTAGAGTAGGTTCAATTTCCATTTTTCGGCAATTAAACGATTTCTATTATCAAAGTAGAGGGAGCGATGAGCCTCTTTTCTAATTTCAAAAAGTTTGTTACTTCTCATTAGTAATCAATTTCTTTTTTTACTTTTTCTAAAAGTTTGTCTGTGTAGGAAACAATACTCTCTAAATTAGGTGTTTTATTATCATTTACAACTTCAATAGGTAATACAATTGTTGGTCTTATTTCAAATTTATCTTCTATTTTCGCGTGTGCTCTTCTACCTTCTTCGTCTTCATAATATAATTTAGTAACATAATCCTCTGGCTGTTCCATTCCCAATTCTTTCAAATCAATTCCTATTGGATTACTTTTATTGAATTTATTTAAAAATCCCTTTATACTTCTTTTTTTTAATCCTTCAACTGAAATTGTGATTTTTAAGCCGTCCGAGTCTTCAAAGGCACGATTGAATTTTTTTCTCGAATTTGGATTTTCAATTGTACTAGTGAATGTTACTTTTTTAATCGAACTTCTTTTAATATAACTTTCTCGTAATTCTTTAGGTATGTGAATTATTCGTCTAAATGTAGCACCATATTTAGCAAAAATTGGTTTTATAAACTCAAGAAGAATACTGTTTATACTGCCTATACTATAACTTTGAATCATTAATACGCCAACTTGGCTATCTGGTGGTGTCCACATTTTGAAATAATAAGGCAAAGATGCTAATTGGTCTTCCGAAATCTCTCCAACTGATTTTTCATTATTTAGTATATTGTAAATTTGATGCCCGTAACCAGTATTTCCACCATTTATTATTCCCTCAATTATACTTTTTCCCGGTCTATAAGTGATGTCTTTGGTACTAATACCTTTGTTTTTATCCTTATTGAGCCAAAATTTATTTTCAAACTCATCAAGGATCATTCCTACAAACCTCTTATAAAGTAAGTCAGGTTTTACTTTATGAGCATTTTCTCCGTCTTCAGTAAAGTTTTTTCTGTAAAATTCATTGAAATCAAAATAATCTTCTCTACTATTTTTTTCTTTCAGGGTGAAAGTGTAGATGGAAAGTTCTAAATTAATTTTTGACATAAAGTGTTTTTAAAGGTTTAGCAAAATGCGTTTCACGACATGACTATGGCTGCTATCTCTCACATGTGCACATTTTTTTATAATATCAAATTTAAGTCAATGCAATAAAACTCAATTACGGTAAACCGTAACAGGACAAATTTTTAAAAGGGGAGAACCCAAATATACATTATATATTAATTAAATTTAGATAGTCGACTAAAAAACAATGTCTTATATTTGAATATTCTCCCCAGTTTTTAGAATTTAAACAATGAAAAAATGTAAAATTTTACTTTTAGGAGGAGTTGTATTTTTATCCTTCACCTCATTTTCCTTAGACGTTTCTGAAGTCTACATCTGCAAGGGTCCTCAAAGCAAAAAGTATCATTATAAAAAAGATTGTAGAGGTCTGTCGAACTGTTCTACAGGTACTTATTCTGTATCATTAAGTGAAGCCAAAAAGCTGGGTCGTTCAATATGTGGATGGGAAGATTAGCTCGAGAAAATTAGAAAATTTAGGGTATGGATAACTACGAAAAATTCTACCGAGAACAATTTAAGTTTTCATTATTAATGGCCGCAATAGCAGGAATTGTTCTTTTCTTTCTGTGGGTTTTTGGAATAATTGAGTTTAGTTAATAGCTAACAGGATGGAAAATTCGCTTACTTTGTCCCAATTTATTAAACTCAAGGCTCACGATAAATATGACCTTGTTTTTACGAAAGGGGATTTTATAAATTATTATTTAAAAGCTGATATTCGATATGTGCTATATTCTCTATTCAAATTCTATGTTGAAATTGAATACAATGTTCTAAATAATCAAATATCTAACTTGGTAGCTTTTGATGATGGTATATTGCTTGATAGATATTGGATTCTAACCGATTTAAAATAAATTCTTTCTATTTGAAAAGATCGTTATATTTATTTCTTACTTTTTCCTTTAAGTTTATATAGTAGGTCTCTTTTTCCATATTTAGTTTTTGGTCGAGACTATGAATTTCATCGATCATATTTATTAATTTCTTTTGGGATAAAAGAATAAATAATTGATTATAGTCAATTTTAAGTGTATGGCTTGTCATATAGATTTTATCCCATCCACCTACAACTTCTGCCCGTTCAATTCTACCTATTGTTGTTGAGGTGGAATCAATTGCAACGGCGATTTGTTGCTGGGACAAATTTTGTTGCAGACGGTGTAATTTTATTATACAACCAATCTGGATATTAAGTAGTTCAATATATTTTTTGTCATACAAATCCATACGGTAAAAATTGGAATAACCAAATTTTTTATTCGATACATATTTGTATTGAATAAATATTTTATTATATTGCACTCCATATTTAAATTTGCGATTCTTCTAACAATAAAATATTAGAAGCATTCGCTTTGAATCTCGCATTAGAAAACTGGTAATTTTTATGTGTACGAGAAGAGAAGCAGAGTGCTCACGACCCGGGGCGTGAGTGACTCGCCTATCTGTACACAGGGTATACCAGTACCTCTAATGCAATAGGTTGAGCGCTACGCCCTTTTGTATTTGGCTTGGTCGTTATTTTTTCCCTCAACTTTCTTTCAAGGCAACTGTTTCGGTTTTGTTTATGATTTTTCGCAACTATGGTAGTGAGTAGTTAGTATTGAGTATTGAGACGCTTCACGGCTCACGCTTCACGCTTCACCCCTCACCACCAAAAAAAATGACCCGCTCCAAAGTTTTTGCACGACCGTAGGAGCAGGCCAGTAGTTAAATTAATGTATAACACTTAACTGATGCGAAATTATGAAAAATAATTACAGGCGAAGCTATGCCTATGCACTATCTTTTGCTCTTTTCCTAACCTATAACTCCCCAACTTTTTCACAGAACCTGCCATTCAAAAATGTCAGTGGCATTATTACCGATGGCGCGGACCCGCTTAGTGGCGTCAACGTCCTGGTAAAAAATACCGTCCGTGGGAGCATTAGCGACCTTGGTGGGCGGTACTCCATTAGGGCGTCCGCAAACGATACGCTGGTATTTACTTACATAGGCTACAAGCTGCGGGAAGTTGCAGTTGGCAGTGCCCCTATTTTAAATGTTGTTATGGAGGTGGATGCGCAGGCTTTGGATGCGGTGGTTATTAATGCGGGCTACTACAAGGTTTCCGATAGGGAGAAAACAGGAAGTATCACTCGCATTACCGCTGCTGAAATCGAGAACCAGCCTGTCTCCAATCCCCTTGCCGCTATGCAGGGTAGGATGGCAGGGGTGAACATCGTGCAGAACACTGGGATGCCGGGCGGGGGGTTTTCGGTACGAATCCGCGGTCGCAACAGCATCCGGGCAGATGGGAGTGAACCTTTATATATTGTGGATGGGGTGCCATATCCTTCGCAATCATTAGGCAATACTACCGTATCTACCGTTTTGGGGAGTGTGCCACAAAGTCCTTTAAATGGAATAAATCCAAATGGTATAGAGAGTATTGAGGTATTGAAAGATGCAGACGCCACCGCAATTTACGGTTCGCGGGGTGCTAATGGAGTGGTATTGATAACAACCAAAAAAGGAAAAGCAGGGGAAACTAAATTCCAATTGAGCATGAGTACTGGAATGGGAAAAATTGATAGGAATTTGGATTTACTGAATACCGAACAGTATCTGGCCATGCGCCGCGAGGCCTTTTCAAATGACGGCATTTCAGAATATCCTGATTTTGCCTATGATATTAACGGTACTTGGGACCAAAATCGAGATACCGATTGGCAGGAGGTATTATTGGGTGGTACGGCCTATTTTACTACCGCAAATGCTTCAGTGCAGGGCGGGGGAGAGCATACCCAATTTTTGGTTCGTGGAGGCTATGAGGAACAGACCACGGTGCTGCCCGGTGACTTTAAGAATAAAAAAGGTTCAGCACTTGTAAATCTTAACCATACCGCTCCCAATGATAAATTTGGGATACAGCTAAGCGGTAACTATTTGGTAGATGATAACAACCTTCCGCCAACTAATTTTGTTCGCGAAGCATTGATACTTCCGCCAAATGCACCTTCCCTTTATGACGAAACCGGCAATTTGAATTGGGAAAACAGCACCTTTGACAATCCATTGGCAGCCCTTAATGGAGCGTACCGTTCCTATGGCAATTATTTAAGGGCCAATAGCGTGCTGTCCTATCGTCCCTTTAAAAATTTTGAGCTTAAGACCAATCTTGGCTATTACAGTACAGGCTTGGAAGAAACCCGTACAGCTCCAAACACCCTATACGACCCTTCGTATGGCTTGGACAGCAGTTATTCCTTGCTGATCCTTAACCAAGGAAATTTGAGTTCCTACATTGTTGAGCCACAGCTAAACTATAACGTAAACTTTGCTAAGGGCATACTTGATGTCCTAGTGGGTGCCAGTGTGCAAAATGATAAAAGAACGAGCGCTTTATGGTTTGCCAGTAACTTTTCAAGCAACAGTCTTATCTATAACCCCGCAGCGGCTGCCGATCTTTTGATTGCAGCAAATACGGAGGAAGAATATCGCTATAGGGCCTTATTCGGACGGATCAACTTTAATTGGGACCATAAATATATCCTCAACCTTACCGCAAGGCGCGACGGTTCCAGCCGCTTTGGTCCCGGTAAACAATATGCCAATTTTGGAGCGGTGGGTGTAGCCTATATTTTTTCGGAAGAAGATTTTATTAAGGAGAAATTGCCCTTCCTAACCCTAGGAAAGCTTCGTGGAAGTTATGGTACCACCGGCAATGACCAAATAGGAAATTATGGATTTTTGGATACCTATGGCACAAGTGGTCTCTTTTATCAGGGAGTGCCCGCACTACAACCAGTGCAGCTCTACAATCCAAATTTTGGATGGGAAACCAATAAAAAGCTGGAAGCCGCCTTGGAGCTTGGCTTTTTAAAGGATAGGATTCTTTTTAGCACCTCCTATTACAGAAATAGATCCTCCAGCCAATTGGTCGGTATTCCCTTGCCGGGAACTACGGGTTTTCCTTCCATCCAATCAAACTTAAATGCAACCGTGCAAAATACGGGATTGGAACTCGAACTTAACACCCTTAACTTCAGTTCGGCCAATTTTGAGTGGTCAACGGCGATCAACCTTACCGTTCCCCGAAATAAGCTGCTGTCCTTTCCCAACCTTGAAGCCTCTACCTATTCCAATCAATATGTAGTGGGCGAGCCGTTGGATATTTTGTTGTTGTACCAAAGTACTGGGGTCGATCCACAAAGTGGAACATATACTTTCGAGGATGTAAATGGGGATGGTATAATAAATAGTCCAGCAGATAGGATTGCAAAGGTACAAACGGGGCCAAGGTACTTTGGGGGGATTCAGAACTCCCTTACATATAAGAACATTTCGATTGATTTTCTCTTTCAGTTCGTAAAACAAAAGGCTCGGAATTATTTCTCAACCAATCCATTTCCCGGAACCATGGCCAATCAACCTGTGGCGATTTTGGATCATTGGCAAGAACCGGGTGATAATGCCCCAACCCAACAATTTTCTGCCGGGTACAATAATGAGGTCTATTTGGCCTATCAAAATTATTATAACTCAACGGCCTCCGTTGGCGATGCCTCCTATGTGCGTCTTAAAAATATAGCACTTTCCTATACGGTGCCCAATACAACGTCCAACGGTTTGGACTGCCGCATCGTTCTAAGGGGGCAAAACCTGCTCACATTTACGGATTATTTAGGTCCTGATCCAGAAACCTTGATTTACGGTGACCTTCCCCCGCTGAAATTAGTTTCCCTGGGCGTTGAATTCAATCTTTAATCAAATATAAACATCATGAAAAATATTTACATTAAATCAAAACTATCAGTAAGCGGAGCACTGCCGCTCTTGCTCCTCTTTCTTCTATTTTCCTGTGAACCCTTGGAGGTGAATACTCCCAATCATTTATTGAGTGGGGAAACGGTATTTACAGAGACCAAAACAGTAGAGGCCGCAATGGTGAGCCTTTATGCCAGCCTAAGGGATAAAGTATTGTTGACGGGTATGCCAAATGGGATGTCAAATATTCTCGGAAATTATGCTGATGAAATCATCTATGTCAGTGATTTTGGACTGGGGGATGAGCCTTTTTTTAAAAACAATCTTATACCAAGCGATGACGCCATTTCGGATATTTGGAATACTAGCTACTCAATTATATACGGTGCCAATGCCATTATTGAAGGAGTGGCCGGGTCAGCGTATTTCACACCGGAGGAACGTGAATTATACACGGGAGAAGCCCTGTTCGTTCGCGCCATGGTTCACTTTTACCTATTAAACCTTTACGGTGATATTCCCTATATCACTACCACCAACTATATTGAAAATAAGTCTGCCTCAAAACATACCGAAAATGAGGTCTATGATTTGGTTATTACCGATTTATTAAAGGCTTACGACTTTATGCCTGTTACGGATATGAGTGGGGAACATCTGAGGCCAAACAAATATGTGGCCGCGGCATTACTGGCGCGTTGTTATCTCTATACAAATCAATGGGAGCTGGCTGAACAGTATGCAACCGAAGTAATTGAAAACAATGGTTGGGAAACGGATATTCAAAATGTATTTAAAAAGTCAAGTCTTTCCACACTTTGGCAGTTTTCGCCCAATATCGATGGACTTCCCACCAATGAGGCACAAACCTTCATCATTTTGTTTACGCCACCTTCCGCAAGGGTATTGAACAATGAATTGGTTGATGATTTTGAAAGTGGAGACCTTAGGAAAGAACAATGGGTGGGCGAAGTTTCTGATGGCACACAAACATTCTATTTTCCCTTTAAGTATAAAATAGGGCTTGGGGAAACCAATACGGATGAATATTCCATTGTATTTCGAATTGCGGAACAGTATCTGATAAGGGCAGAGGCCAGGGCCCAAATAGGCAATATTGCAGGTTCACAATCCGATCTCAATAAAGTAAGGGTACGTGCTGGATTGGGAGAAACGCCCGCGTCTACTCAAATTGAATTGCTTTCGGCCATTCTACAGGAGCGAAGGTTTGAATTTTTCACCGAACAAGGCCATCGATTCTTCGACCTAAAGAGAACGGGGAATCTGGACAATGTACTTGGATCGAAACCGGGATGGAACGGTACCGATAGGCTTTTTCCGTTACCGGAAAAGGAACTGTTGCTGAATCCCAATCTATTACCCCAAAACCCCGGCTACTGATGAAGAATTTAAGTTTGCCTGTAAATAAACACATTTGGATTAGCACGCAAAGGGTAATTTTTTTCATCCTTTTTTGTCTTTCCTGCCCTTTATGGGGGCAGGGGGGCAAAAAGCTTGAACCTAGCGATTATTCCCAATGGGAAACAATGTTGCCCAACAAGCTTTCTTACGATGGGAAATGGGTTAGCTACGGCCTTGCAAAGGATAACATTGCCTATAAGATAATAGTTCAAAATACTAAAACCGTAAAGCGGTTTGAAATCGATAGCAGCTATAATAATAATTTCTCCGCAGTGGGAGGTTGGTTTTGTGCCTTGGATTTTAATTCTGTTTTAAACAAAATTGATTTGAAGAAAGAGACTATAACCTCAATAAACGATGTGAAAAGTTATCAATTCGCTCCATTTACAGAGCATATCGCTTATCTAAAAAGCTCGGCGGATGGAAAAAGTGATGCGTTATTTATAGAAGATATGGAAGAGAGTGTAGTTTCTAATTTTAAGGGAGTAACTGCCTATGAATTTTCACCTAATGGAAAATATTTGGGATTGCTACAGCAGGACGAGAGGAATAAAAAGCTTGTAATTTTTGACTTACTGAAGGCAAGGGTCTATAAGGATATTACAGTTAGCGATCTTACCACCAACTTCCTATGGCAACCGGATACTAAGGGACTTGCCTTTTGGGAGGAAAATGGAAACGCTAATGATATATTTTGGTGGCAAAAGATTGAGGAAAGTTTAGCAATAAAAAAGTTTAGGGCACAAGAAAAAAACCTTTCTGTTACAAACATATATAGAACGCCCTATCTCTTTTCCTCAGATGGTAAAAAGCTTTTTTTCCAAGCAGAAAAGCTGAACGAAATGAGCGAAAAAGAAAAACCTGTACGCAATAAAAATGTAGAAATTTGGAATACCAAGGATGAATTTGTTTATCCAGCAGCGCAATCAATTCAAAACTATTATCCGAAAACTTCCTTTACAATTGCGTGGAACAAAGAAGGAAATGGATTTAATATACTAGGTAATGAAGAAGCACCGATGGGAGTTTTTGGAGAGCAAGGGGAGTTTGCCTATTCCTATGGCATCAAGGAAAATATTATGGCAGCTTGGGATAAGGATATGCCTTCGCCAATTAGTGTTTATAATATAGATGATGGAACATATAAAAAAATTCTCGACAATAATTATACATTGAGCTCTACAGTATCTCCTTCGGGACGCTATCTATCCTATTTTAAGGAAGATCATTGGTTCTTATACGATGCAAAAAAGGATAGCTTGACTAACCTGACAATTAATCTGCCTACTTCCTTTGCGGAATCATTAAATAAGGAAATTCCAAAAGGGGCCTATGGGCCGCCTATTTGGAGTGAAGATGAAAAGGAAGTCGCACTCTATGACGGTTATGATATTTGGTTGATAACGCCAGATGGTTCAAAGGCCAAAAGAATTACAAATGGAAAAGAAACAAATAGTAGATTTCGCTTCCATTTAACTACCGAAGATTTTGCAATACGATCAAAGTTAAGTATCAGGCATAATAGCAACAGTGTCGATTTGAAGAGGGGTGTTATCTTCAGTGTACAAAGTTTGGAAGATGGAAAGACAGGATATGTGGAATATTCAAGAACCAAAGGAGTAGTGCCTATTGTATTTGAAGAAGCGCTTTATTCCAATTTAAGAATGTCAGCAGATAGAAAAACTATAGTCTATTCTGTGGAGACTTACCAACATCCACCCAAGCTTGTGGTTCAGGATTTGAAAACAGGAAAAGAGCAAATGGTCTATCAATCCAATCCACAACACTTCGATTATCAATGGGGCAAAGAGGAACTCGTTAAATTTGAAAGCCCTAAGGGAGCGCCAATAAAAGGAATTCTATACTATCCGTCAAATTTTGATCCTACGAAAAAATATCCAATGATAGTTTCTATATATGAAATACAATCAAAGGATTTTTACAAATATTATAATCCCACCCTGCACTCCCGTATCGGTTTCGGTATTTCAAACTTTACTACTAACGGGTACTTTGTCTTTCTTCCGGATATTGTGTATGAAATAGGGGATCCCGGGATTTCTGCACTTGATTGTGTACTGGAAAGTTTAGACACCTTGGCTGATAGAAAATATATTGATAAAGAAAGGGTAGGTCTTTATGGACATTCTTTTGGGGGATATGAGAGTATGTTTATCCTAACCCAGACCGATAGGTTTGCAACAGTTGTTGCGGGTGCTGGGGCCAGCAATCTGTTAAGTTTTTATCTCTCTATGTCGTGGATATGGGATCGCCCCCAATATACTCGATTTGAGCGGCAACAATGGCGAATGGGAGACACCTATTTTAATATTCCCGAAGCTTATAATCGCAATTCGCCCATTAATTTTGCACAGAACATTTCTACCCCTTTTCTTGGATGGGCAGGCAAAAAAGACAGCAACGTGAACTGGGAACAGCATCTGGAATTTTATTTGGCCCTTAGAAAATTGGAAAAGGAACATATTATGTTGCTTTACCCTGAAGAAGGTCATGATATTTCCAAACCTGCCAATCAAAAAGATCTTACTATCAAAATAATGGAGTGGTATAATTTTTATTTAAAGGATTTGTCAGCGGCTGAATGGATGACTGGTATAAATTAAAATAGGCTGGCAAATGTGCCAGCCTATTTTCGCTCTCACTTATTAGATTAATTTAACCTAAAAAGCGGCAATGTGCAGCTTGCTCCCACCATTTTTTTGGCCTCTTGGCCATTTGGCGCAAAGCATCCTGGAATTCCGCTGGACCCACAAAGAATTTGGGTATCACAGGGAATGGTCGTCTTAAAATGCCCATATTCCACAAGGGCATTTTCAGTTGTTTCTGTTTGGCTCGCAAAGGCGCTGCCAACTGCAATTACTACTGCCAAAAGTGGCAACAGAAATCTGTTTCTCGTTTTTTTCATCGTATTATTATTTTGAAAATTACTTATTATGACCTACTCTTTTCTAAAGGTTTTCAGTCTCACCCCTTAACTACGTAGTTTTTCTATACTATTTATCTCCTAAAAATTCTCCTTCCTCGAGTTGATAGCTTATTAAATAATTATTTATCAAGGCAAACAGTTTGTTGTCCGCTACAAGAAATTCATTTAATTTATTTTCCCCTTGGTGGTATAGATAAAAGCTGAAAGCATATGTTTTATCCGTAAGATTATAAACGTCAATAATAAAGGCCGAGTTTATAACTTCATCTGGCTCAAATTTTCCCAAGCGATCACTTTGGATAAAGAGATAATCTCCATAAGTCGATGCACGTAAATTCACGAAAATTGGGTTTTTGCCCATCTTTTTGTGATTCTTGGAAGTGATATTATGCACATCAAGTTGGGAATGCGAAATTGTATCTATGGTCTTACCTACATAGTCCAAAGAGAAATCCTGGTTGGCGACAACAAATTCATTTCTGTAGAAGTATACATAAATAATCTTTTGCAGTTGTTTGTTGTAAAGTAATAGACCATCAGTGTCAAAAAATGGGTCACTATTAGCTTTTAAAAGGTCTGGATATTCCTGAAAACGGAGGGAATCTTTAATTTCAAGTTTACCCAAAACGTTTTTTGTGCTCCTGTAATCGAATACACGAATGGCAAATTTATCCTGGCTAATTAGCTCGGCCCTTAAAAACTTTTGTGCGGCTGAATAACGCTCTGTTGCAATTAGCTCATATGTATTTCCCTTAAAGATTATGGGAACCGTACCATCGTAGGTATAGAATAATGTATCGGTAATTGTGGTTTTAAGATCACGAATAGAGAAATTGGAATCTGTAAACTGCAATGTTCTATGTACTGTATCAGGATCTTTTTTATCGACAACCAAAAAGTGGCTGGGAGCGGTTTTATTTCCTAGGTAGAGACTGTTTTCAGTTATCCCTGCAAAATAGTAGGAATTGTATTTTAAGTCTACTTTATTCATTTTATAGGCTACCTGTTGTGGATAGCGACGAATAAAGGCATTATTCCGGTGCATCTTTTTCTCCGAAAAGGCAAATAACAAAGCAACAATCCCAATCCCGATAATGGTAAGGGCGACAAGCAATAGGAGTTTCTTTTTTATGCCCCAGTGCTCAGAGAAAAACAGTGCCACCCCGGCCAAGAGGATGAAAGCCACATTAAAGATGAGGTGTTGCGTCCAGCTAAGTTTTTCGAGCACCCCACCGCAGGAGCAGGGGATAAAGTCGGAGAAATTAAGGATGATATAGATATAGGCCGTGAACATGACCATCAACGTAAAACAGGCGTAGAGGGCAAGGGTTCTAAAGCGCTCTATTACTAAGAAACAAGCAATAAGAATCTCTATTCCTGGCACTAACCAAGCGATGATACCAGCGTATGCGCTGAGGAGTGGCGACTGTGCCAATTGTACCGTAAAAGTTTCAAAGTCGAGCAGTTTGCTGGTGGCAGCATACAAAAACAATAACACAAACAAATAGCTGCTAACTAAAAAAATTGTGTTTATAATGTTTGATTTTTTAACGCGCCTTTCCATTGTTTTAAGTATTGTTTTTAGCTAGTTAAAATTAACAGTCAATAAAGTAAATTGGGCTATGAAATGGATTGGAAATAAAAGCATCATGCCTGTAAATCAATACATCGTGCTTAGGTTATAAAGCATATCTAGCATTAAGATGGAAAAGTGCAGTACTATTTAAATA
>JBLXDA010000021.1:14712-53635 GCA_048264505.1 Aequorivita sp. | reverse complement strand
CAACTTTCGTACATTTGCTTTCATAGTTTTTCACTCTTTAAGTGGTCAACCTATATCAGGGACGTACACAAATCTCAAATCTCAAATCTCAAATCTCAAATCTCAAATCTCAAATCTCAAATCTCAAATCTCAAATCTCACATCTCACATCTCACATCTCACATCTCACATCTCACATCTCACATCTCACATCTCACATCTCACATCTCAAATCTCACATCTCAAATCTCACATCTCACATCTCACATCTCACATCTTTTAAACCATCATTTCATTAAAAGGAACAATAGTTTCAAATCCTTTTTTTCTGAAATATTCCATATCGGTAGCATTGCCCGTTGCCAATACAAAATCGCCACCCCAAGCGCCCAGGCTTTTAATAATATGTGGGTAATCGGTAAAAAGCTGCTCTTTAATAGTAGGCATTTGTATAATACTCGAAATAATTGCTTCGTGTGCTTCTACTAAGTTTTCAAAGTCTGAAAGGGTATAACACATTAGTAGTTTTCTACTAATATCTGTTATCTTTTCAATTTGCTTTTTATCTACATTAGATTTTCTATAGCTTGAAATTCCTTCTTTGCTGTTTTGCTTTTTGTTTAAGTGAATAAAAAACAGGCGATCTGTAAAATCCCAAGTCAGTTTTATTTTTTTGTATTCTGGGATGTCGTCTTTTAGTTTGTAGAATATAGGTGCACTCGCTTGTGCAACAGCTATATCGTATCCACTACCGCCAAAACTGTTTTTTAGAAGTTTAAAAGCATCTACATTCGCCCATAAAGCTATATTATTTATTAGCGTAGAAGAGGTTCCTAGGCCCCAATTGCGAGGAAAATCTATGTTTGTAGTTACTGAAACTCCTTTTTCATCAATTAAAAAAGTAGGGTTTAGTATACGCGCTTCGCTAAGTATTTTAGTAAGTGTTTGGGAGATAGGATTTTCAGGATTTTTTCCTTTAAAATTCTTTAAGTCGAAAACATCTTCAAACCAAACGGTTCTGTTTTTATCGTAGCTTTTCCAGTAAAACCCTTCGTTCTCGGAAGTAATAACTTCTAAAGACTGTCCGTATTTTGTTGGGATAGCCAAAGCCGTAGCGCCATCTAGCACAAGGTATTCGCCTGTGAGCAATAATTTTCCGTTACTGTGAAATGTTTTAAGCAAAAACTAAGATTTGGAAGATGATTTATTCGGATTTTGTCTCGTATCAAAAAAGAAAAGCAACACAATTGCGTCATCTTTAATAGCAACGCTATAAAATAGCGTGGTAAATTTATGAATAACTGCTTTGTGAACGAATTCTAATTCGGTTTTTATAAATAGGTATGGTTCATTTTTTATTTGATCTAACACTTTATAACAATCATCATAAAATTTTTCAGCCTCACGCTCCGAAAATTCAGAAGATAAGTACAATAAAATATTTCTAAAGGATTCTTCAGCACCAACTGTCCATATGATTTTCATTTCAAGAAGGAATGTTTTGCTTTAATGCGTGCAGTTACTTCCTCATGGGTGCTTGTTCTTCCTTCTTTAAAATCCTTTAGTCCTCTTTCAATGCCGCGTTTTTCTTCTTCTGAAAGTTCTGGATACAAATTTTCTTTTGAACCTTTCTTGAAGTTATATACTTGCTCAATGATTGATTCATCTGTTAAATGAACTAACCATTCTATCAAATCCAGTTTTTTTGCTTTAATGTCCATAAAACTAAAATTACAACTTTTTCACAACATTCCGTTAGTTAGCTAACTTCTTATTTCCTCTAAAAATTGTACCACCGCACTATGCGAAACGGCCTGTTTGGTAAAATAACGTACAGCCTCGTTTTTCTCTTCTTTGCTTGCTTGCAATTGGTTTAAAATATTCATTAAGTGCATTTTCATATGTCCTTTTTGAATTCCTGTAGTTACCAAAGAGCGCACAGCCGCGAAGTTTTGAGCAAGTCCGGCTACTGCCAGAATTTTCATAAGTTGTTTTGCGTCTGGTTTTTGAAGAATCTCAAAAGCTAACTTTGTTAAGGGGTGAAGCGAGGTAAGTCCGCCAACGGTTCCAACAGCCAAGGGCAGTTCTATCCAAAAGCTAAAAACATCGTTTTCCACTTTAGCGTGCGTAAGGCTACCGTAATAAGAGTTTTTTGCAGCGTAAGCGTGAACGCCAGCTTCTACAGCGCGAAAATCGTTTCCCGTTGCCAATACAACAGCATCAACTCCGTTCATTATTCCTTTGTTATGGGTAACGGCACGACGTGTTTCGGTTTTTGCAATTTCTATAGCGCGCACAAATTTTTCTGCAAATTGTTTGCCTTCAAAATGCTTAGTGCTAAGTTCATCTACCTTACAGCTCACTTCGGCACGCACCAAACATTCGGGAACATAATTAGAAAGTATACTCATTACTATTTCTGGAAAGCTAGATTTTTCCTGAAATACTTTGTAATTTCTGGCTTCTGCCTCAAAAGTTTGTGCTATTTGCTCTAAACAACTGTTTATAAAGTTGGCACCCATAGCATCTAGGGTTTCAAAAGTGGCGTGTAGGTAATAATACCCATCTAAGATGTGTGATTTATCTACCAATGAAAGCTCTAAAAGCCCGCCACCACGTGCTTTCATATTTTTTTCTATGCTTTGAATGCTGTCTATTAGCTTCGGTTTTACTTCTTCAAAGAAATTTTCTAAGTCTTTTTCACTTCCGTAGAAATTGATATGCACTTGCCCATTTTTTTCAGTAGAAATCACTTCGGCTTTAAAACCACCGCGTTCTAGCCAAAATTTTGCAGCATTACTAGCGGCTGCAACAACCGAGCTTTCTTCGGTTACCATAGGCAAGGCCAGTAATTTTTCATTTATTAAAAAGTTGGGCGCAATGCCAAAAGGCATATAGTAATTAGACAGAGTGTTTTCTATAAAATCGTCGTGAAGCTGCTGTAATGAAGCGTCTTCATTCCAGTATTTTTTTAAAACTTGTACGGCTTCTGGCTGGTTTTGCAGGTAATTTGCTGCAAGCCATTCAATCTTTTCGGCTTTGGTCTTTTTTGAAAACCCAGAAATAGCTTGATTCATGTAATTAGGTAAGGTTAAAGTGCAAAGATAGTGTTTCGTACTAGTTTCTTTAAAGTCATTTTTAAAAGAAAAACTATCTAATAGATTTTATAAAGGGCGAAATTCCGTCGAGTCCTTTTTCCGAAAGCATTTTTATAAAAGCACTGCCAATAATGGCTCCCTTTGCGTGTTTTGTAGCCTGTTTAAAGGTTTCTGAATTATTTATTCCGAAGCCAACAATCTGTGGGTTTTTAAGTGAAAGGGATGCTATTTTTTTAAAATAACGCTCTTGTGAAGCTCCAAAACCTGCCGAACTACCCGTTACACTTGCGCTGCTAACCATATAAATAAACCCTTCTGAAGCATTGTCTATTTTTCTAATTCGCGCTTCTGAAGTCTGTGGGGTTATTAAAAAAACATTCAATAAACCGTGTTTTTTAAAGATCTCTGAATAGTGTTCTTCGTATTCGGCTAAGGGTAAATCTGGAAGAATAAGCCCGTCTATACCTATTTCTGAACATTTTTTGCAAAAATCCGCCACCCCATACTGAAGTATAGGATTAAAATAACCCATAATTATCAAGGGGATTGAAACTTTATCACGAATGTCTTTAAGTTGCTTAAAAAGCAAATTGGTTGTCATTCCATTTTGTAAAGCCTGTTGAGAGCTATGCTGAATAGTAGGTCCATCTGCTAGCGGGTCGCTAAAAGGAAGTCCAATTTCTACTAAGTCTACGCCGTTTTCTTCAAGCTTTTCTAATATAGCAACCGTGTTGTCTAGCTCAGGATAACCTGCCGTAAAATAGATGGAAAGTAGCTTTTTGTCTTCTGAAAGTTTTTCTTGTATTCTGTTCATCATTATAAGTTAAAATGATTGCTATAAGTTTGTAAATCCTTGTCGCCTCTGCCGCTTAAATTTACTACTACGACCTCGTTTTCTTTAAATTTTCTGTCTTCAAAAATGGCAAGTGCATGACTGCTTTCTATTGCGGGAATTATACCTTCAAGCTTACACAACTCAAGACCTGCTTGCATTGCTTGTGTATCGGTTATTGAAATAAATTCGCCTCTTTTGCTGGTAAAGAGATGCGCGTGCATAGGCCCTACGCCAGGGTAATCTAGGCCTGCAGAAATAGAGTAAGGCTCTGTAATCTGCCCATCTTGTGTTTGCATTAAGAGGGTTTTACTACCGTGAATAATGCCAACTTTCCCCAAAGCCGATGTTGCTGCACTTTCGCCGCTATCTATGCCTTTTCCTGCGGCTTCAACGGCAATGATACCTACGTCTGGATTGTTTAAGTAATGGTAAAAAGCACCAGCTGCATTACTACCACCACCTACGCAAGCCACTACAAAATCTGGGTTTTCGCGCCCTTCTTTTTCTAGAAGTTGTGTTTTTATCTCTTCAGAAATCACACTTTGAAAGCGTGCAACCATATCTGGATAAGGGTGAGGTCCCACAACACTGCCTATAATATAATGTGTGTTTACAGGGGTGTTTATCCAATCGCGTATAGCTTCGTTAGTGGCGTCTTTAAGGGTTTTACTGCCGCTGGTTGCAGGAACAACTTTTGCCCCTAGCATCTTCATTCTAGCAACGTTTGGTGCTTGGCGTTTAATGTCTATTTCGCCCATAAAAACGATACATTCTAAACCCATTAACGCACAAACGGTAGCGGTTGCTACACCGTGCTGCCCAGCGCCTGTTTCAGCAATGATACGGGTTTTGCCTAAACGCTTTGCCATTAATATCTGCCCAATAGTATTGTTTACTTTATGTGCTCCTGTATGGCAGAGATCCTCGCGCTTTAAATAGATTTTTGTCTTGTATTTTTCGGAAAGCCTTTTTGCAAAATAGAGTGGAGTAGGACGCCCTACATAATCTCTTAACAACTGCTGAAACTCCTCTTTAAAAGATTCTTCAGCCATAACTTTTAAATACTGCTGCCTTAATTCCTCTACATTTGGAAAAAGCATTTCTGGGATGTACGCCCCTCCAAACTCGCCGTAATAGCCTTTTTCGTTTACGTTATAATTCATTTTTGAATTTCTTTAAATCGTCAATATTTTTTAAACCTGGCTCGTCTTCAAACCTGCTATTTATATCTATAGCATATATGGGAAGGTCTGTTTTTAGTAGCTCTTTAAGCGCATCTATTTCTTCTAAACCTATGCCGCCACTTAAAATGAAAGGTTTTTTTAATGTGTAATTCTTTAGTATCTCCCAATTAAAAGTAAAGCCGTTTCCACCTTTTTCCTTTCCTTTTGTGTCGAAAAGAAATTTATCTACTTTGTTTTCAAAAATTGATAATTGGCTAAAATCGAAGTCGTTGTCAATGCTAAAAGCTTTCCAGACAAGTACTTCAGAAAATATGAGGCACCCTTGCAAATCAAGTACGTATTCCTTGCTTTCGTTGCCGTGAAGTTGAATGTAATCCAACGAATATTTTCTAGTTAAATCCATTATTTTTGAAATGTCTTCATCTACAAAAACACCAACTTTCTTAACTCCTGGAGGCAATGAAGGAATTGTTTCAGCATTGTAAAACCTCGCACTTTTTTCATAAAAGATGAAACCCAAATAGTCTGGTTGTAGTGTGGCAACTTCGGCTGTATTGTGCTTCATACCGCATATTTTTAGCGCCACTCCAGACTTCTCAAGGTGGGAAGGTGTTAGTTCGTTTTTCATTTTGATAGTTCTTTAATAAAAAGTTTAGCAGATTCACCCGGATTTTCGGTTTTCATAAAATGTTCGCCAACTAAAAACCCTTTATAACCATAGGTTTTAAGGTCTTTGATGGTTTCTACACTGCTAATACCACTTTCTGAAATTTTCACAAAGTCTTTTGGTATTTCTTCGGAAAGTTCCTTACTAATGGCCGTATCTACTTTAAAAGTTTTTAAATTTCTATTGTTAACACCTATCATAGCTACGTTTGGCAATAAGGACTTTTGGAGTTCTTCGCGGTTGTGAACTTCTAATAAAACGTCTAGTTTCAAACTTTTAGCTAAATGCGAAAACTGCTTTAATTCTTCTGAAGAGAGACAAGCCGCAATCAATAAAATGGCATCTGCTCCGTATGCTTTGGCTTCGTAGATTTGGTATGGGTCTATTATAAATTCCTTCCGAAGTATGGGAATGGAAACCGTTTTTTCGGCAACCAATAAATCTTCTAAGGAACCTCCAAAAAAGTTGGAGTCTGTTAAAACAGAAATACCACTAGCAGCTGCGTTTTGATATGCTGAAACTACTTCGTGCACTAAAACCTGATCGTTAATAACAGATTTGCTAGGCGAACGGCGTTTGTGTTCTGCAATAATTCCTGTGGTAGAAATGGTTAAAGCTTCTGCTAAAGATTTTGTTTCTTTAGCAAATAGAGGGAATTTCTCTAATAAACGAAGAGGTATAGCTTCTTTTTTTGCAGCTACTTCTTTGTGTTTATAGGCTGTGATTTTATCTAAAATGGTCATTTGCTAAGTGTTTGTAGTTGTGTTAATGAATTAAGTGCACTCTTAGAAGCTAATGACTCCTTTGCTTTTTCAAAACCTTCAGAGATGCTGCAGTTTTCTACTACCGAAATAGCCATAGCTGCATTTGCGCAAACTACATTGTTTTGCGCTTGGGTTCCCTTTCCGTTTAAAATGTTAAGAAATATAGCCGCAGAATCTTTTACCGTTTCGCCACCAAAAATATCTGATTCTAAAACCTGTTCAACACCAAAATCGGAAGCGCTTATTACTTTTTCTGAAGCTTTTGTAATCACTTTTACAGGGCCTGTTAACGAAATTTCGTCATAGCCATCTATTGCGTGCAAGACAGCGTAATTTTTTTCACTTTTTTGGTATAAATAGCCGTACATACGGGCTAGTTCCAAATTAAAAACACCTACTAGTTGATTTTTAGGAAATGCTGGATTTACCATAGGGCCAAGCATATTAAAAAAGGTTTTTACCCCCAAGTCTTTTCTAATGGGAGCCACATTTTTCATAGCAGGGTGGAATAGGGGAGCGTGCAAAACACAAATTCCAGCTTGGTCTAAACAGCGTTTTAAAAAGTCCTGATCGCTACTAAATTTCACTCCCAATGCCTCCATTACATTACTGCTTCCGCTTATAGAAGATACGCCGTAGTTACCGTGTTTAGATACTTTTACGCCAGCGCCAGCTGTTACAAAAGAAGCTAAAGTAGAGATGTTAAAAGTGTTTTTGCCATCACCGCCAGTGCCACATAAATCTATAGTGTTGTATTCACTTATATCTATTGCTAAGCACAGCTCTAGCAAGGCGTCGCGAAAACCTTCTAGTTCTTCTAAGCTTACGTTTCGCATCAAATAAACCGTTAAAAAAGCGGCAATCTGACTAGTGTTGTATTTGCCTTCAGAAATAGCAACCAATACACTGCGGGCTTCTTCTTTTGAAAGCTGTTCGTGATTTATTAATCTGTTTAGAATTTGTTTCATTCTTAAGTTGATGAGTTTAATTGTTAAGGAGTTTGACTACTCAAACTACTACTGAATACGGTGTGCTTTCTTCAGCTTTCAACCCAGTTTTTAATTATTTGTTTTCCGTGTGGAGTGAGTACGCTTTCGGGATGAAATTGAACGCCGCATACATTGTATAATCTATGACGAAGCGCCATTATTTGTTCGTTTTCGTCTACAGCGGTGATTTCTAAAACTTCGGGAAAATTATTTTTTGAAACGACCCAACTGTGGTAACGTCCAATTTCAATTTCTTTTTCTAAGCCTTTAAATAGCGGTTCGGTTTCAGAAATAATTGTTGCTTTAGTGGCTACGCCGTGAAATACTTCGCTTAAATTTTCTAAAGTTCCTCCAAATACTTCGCCTATTGCTTGTTGTCCTAAACAAACCCCTAGAATGGGTTTTGAAGCTGCGTATTTTTTGATTACTTCTTTAAGTAAACCCGCTTCATCTGGAATTCCTGGGCCAGGGGAGAGCAATATTTTGTCGTAATCTTCTACTTCTTCAATATTAAAGGTGTCGTTTCTAAGTACGGTTACTTCGCAATTTAATTCTTCTAAATAGTGAACTAAATTGTACACAAAACTGTCGTAATTGTCTATTACTAATATTTTCATAGTTATATGCTTTCGGCTAATTCGAGCGCTTTTGTGAGTGCGCCCAATTTGTTATAAACTTCTTGTAATTCATTTTCTTCATTGCTTTCAGATACTACACCAGCACCAGCTTGATAATGCAATGTATGGTTTTTGCTCACAAATGAGCGAATGATAATAGCGTGATTAAAATTACCATTGAAATCCATAAAACCAATGGCGCCCCCATAAAATTCGCGACTTCGGTTTTCGTATTTTTCAAGCAATTGCAATGCTTTGTGTTTTGGAGCGCCGCTCAAAGTTCCCGCAGGAAAAGTATCTGCAACAATCTGCATGGTTGAGGTAGTTGGTTTTTTTGTAGCTGTAACCTTGCTCACCAGATGTATAACGTGCGAAAAAAATTGTACTTCTCTATAGGTCTCCACTTTTACATCTGTACCGTGACGACTTAAGTCGTTTCTTGCGAGATCTACTAACATTACATGCTCGCTGTTTTCTTTTTTGTCTTCTGAAAGTTTTTTGGCAAGCTCTGCATCTTGCTCGTCATTACCACTGCGTTTAATTGTACCTGCAATAGGATGAATCTCGGCGCGATTGCCATTTACAACTAACTGAGCTTCTGGCGAACTTCCAAATATTTTAAAGTTTCCATAGTCAAAATAAAACAGATAAGGTGAAGGGTTTACACTTCGTAAAGCTCTGTAAACATTGAATTCGTCGCCAGTAAATTTTTGTGAAAACCGCTTGCTTGGCACAATCTGAAACACATCGCCGCGAAGACAGTGTTCCTTGCATTTACGCACTAATGCTTTAAAAGCCGAATCGTCTAGGTTGGTAGTGCGTTCCCCATTTCTTTTAAAAGAGAATTCCGAAAAGCTTTTAGATTTTAAAATCTGTTCTATCTCAGGGATGTTGTTTTCGGTTTCAAAACAATGCGCAAAAATATAGGCTTCGTTGTTAAAATGATTTATAGCAATTATATTTTGATACACTGCGTAATACAAATCTGGCATCGCGAGGTTTTCCTCTTTTTTCTGAAGTTTTATATCTTCAAAATAACGCACAGCATCAAAAGACATATAGCCAAAAAGCCCGTTGAGCCCTCCTTGATCCCTCCGAAGGGTGGAAGGGCTAGCGTATTCTACGGAGAAAGCTGAAGCAAATTCACTTATAATATTTGGAATATTAGTGCTTTCAGAAACCGCAGTTGTCAAGCTCGTTCCATCTGGAAAATGTTGAAAAATGGTTTCGTTTTCAACCTTAATAGAAGCAATGGGGTTAAAACAGATATAACTAAAACTATTGTGATTGGCGTGATAGTCGCTACTTTCTAGTAATAAACTATTGGGGAACTTATCGCGAATGCGCAAATACACAGACACTGGAGTGATAGTGTCTGCCAATAGCTTTTTAGAATGTGTTTTTAAATTGTAATTCATTTTTTACTTTTCTTTTCAGTTCCGCTTGTTGTACTGTTATTACCCTGTGCGGATTTTTTAGGGTATGGCCAAAAAAAAAGGCTTGTCGTGAATGACAAGCCTTTTTGTATATAGTTTATACCATAGGTGTTCTGCTCACGACGTTTTCCGTAAGTTTTTCCACCACCAAGTATTTGTTGTAATTGTGTTCATAAGATTGGGCAAATATAGAAATTTTTTAATTAAAATCTTTTTTTGAAACATATTTATGGTTTTATGAAGCTGCTATCAATTACTAAATTTTATTAAGAATACGTTAAGGAAGTAATTTGTTTTGTTGACTATCAATACTTTTACGGTATGAAATTATTACAATTACTGTTTTTAACCTTAATGATTGTAGGCTGTGCTAACAAAAACACAGACCCACAAACGGCTAGTACTTCTTCAGAAGTTTCAAAAAATGAATCTCTTGCTAACACCGAGAATACTTCGGATAGTGTAGCTATAGCTTCTTTAAATTTTGATGAACTTCAACAGCAATATTTTCAGAAAAAAACAGACACTGTCTATATTATTAATTTCTGGGCTACCTGGTGTAAACCTTGTGTGAAGGAGCTTCCAGCTTTCGAAAAAATTGCTTCAGAATACAAAGATGAAAAAGTAAAATTGCTTTTGGTGAGTTTAGATTTTCCTGAAAAAAAGGAAACTCAAGTAATACCATTTGTAAAGAAACACAATATTAAAGCCGAAGTAGTTTTACTAGCTGATGACGATGCCAATAGCTGGATTCCCAAAGTATCTCCAGTATGGAGCGGAGCAATCCCTGCAACGATAATCTATAAAAATGAAAATCGTAAATTTTACGAGCAATCTTTTACTTTTGAAGAACTTAAAACTGAATTAACAACATTCCTATAATTATAAAAACTATGAAAAAAGTACTTACTAGTATATCTCTTGCCGCTGTCGTGTTACTAAGCTTTAACAGCTGTAAGAACGAGCAATCTAAAACAACTGAAGAAGTTGCAGTTACCCAAAAAGCTGAAGCCCAGTTAACCGAAATAGAAACCAATACTACTAAAGGCTACACAATTGGCGATGAAGCAACAGACTTTAGTTTAAAAGATGTGAATGGAAAAATGGTGTCGCTTTCAGATTACAAAGACGCCAAAGGATATATCGTAATTTTCACCTGTAATACCTGTCCTTATGCGGTTGCTAGTGAAGAGCGAATGGTAGCATTAGATGCAGAGTTTAAGCCTAAGGGATATCCTGTAATTGCCATTAATCCTAACAATCCGGTGGTACAACCAGATGACACCTTTGAGTTGATGCAAGAAAAAGCTAAAGAGGCTGGGTTTACTTTTCCGTATTTATATGACGAGAGCCAATCTATTTATGCAAAATACGGTGCTACAAAAACACCACATGTTTACTTACTTCAAAAGGAGAACGGTAAAAACATAGTAAAATACATAGGAGCTATAGACGATAATGTGCGTAAGGCTTCTGCTGTAAAAGAGCGATTTTTAGCAAATGCTGTAAATGAATTACTAGCAGGAAAAGAAGTTAACCTGAAGGAAACCAAAGCAATTGGTTGTTCTGTGAAGCAGTAATAACGCTATTATAAATAAGGTTTTAAACCGAAAGCAATTTGTTTTCGGTTTTTTTTATACATAAACCCCAACATTTATTATTTTTACTGAAAAATTTTTAAAAATGGCAGATTTAACTCAAGAAGAGTGGAGTGAACAACTCAAGAATGATCCTAAAGCAGTGGTAATTGATGTTCGTACAGATGCAGAGTTTGAAGAAGGATACATCCCCAATGCAATACAGATAGATATTTTTAATGGCGCTGAATTTCTTAAACGCGCTAAGGAATTAAATCCTGAAAAAAACTATTATGTCTATTGTCGTTCTGGCGGCAGAAGTGGACAAGCCTGTATGTTGCTTAATTCGGTAGGTGTTACAAACGCTTTTAACCTTAAAGGCGGTATTACGGAATGGCAAGGCGAAATAATAAACTAAATCTAAACACGATGAAGAAGTTACTTTTTGTTCTAGGATTAACAACGCTTCTTTTCTTTACAGCTTGTAAAGAAAAAACTACTGCACAGGAGATAAAAGTTATTACTCCAGAAGAAGTATATGAAGCTGTTAGAAACAGTGAAGATCTTCAGTTAATAGATGTTCGTACACAAGATGAGTTTGGTGAAGATCACCTTGCTGCGGCTCAGAATATATGTGTAACAGATAACGATTTTGAAGAAAAAGTATCTAAGCTAGATAAAGAAAAGCCCGTATATCTTTACTGTAGAAGTGGCAAAAGAAGTGCTAAAGCCGCTAGTATAATGAAAGAAATGGGTTTTAAAGAAATCTATGATATGGAAGGTGGTTTCTTAAACTGGGACAGTCAAGGACTTCAAGAAAAACAATAACGATTTTTCTTTTATATATTTTTACAAACAGCTTTCTTAGGAAAGCTGTTTTTTTTAATACGAAAAGGCAGTTTATAGTATTTTTCAATAATAAATTGCTTTAAATTTGTAGCCTAAAACCTCTTCAATTGGCAAAGCAAATAACAGATACCATTGTAATGATACGCCCGGTTGCGTTTAGAATGAACGAACAAACGGCGGTAAATAATTTTTTTCAGGAAGACATCGCTCTAAAGAATGCCGAAATAAACACCAAAGCGCAAGCAGAGTTTGATGCTTTTGTGCAAAAACTTCGCGGAGTGGGTGTACAGGTAATTGTTGAAAATGACGATTTAAGAATGGATACGCCAGATTCTATCTTCCCTAATAACTGGATTAGCTTTCACGAAAATGGCGATATAGGTTTGTATCCTATGTTTGCTGAAAACCGCCGCAGAGAAAGACGCGAAGAAGTTTTAATACGTCTAGAAAGCGAAGGTTTTATAATTAACAATGTGTACGATTACTCTTCTGCCGAAGATGAAGGTCTTTTTCTGGAAGGCACCGGTAGTCTTTTGCTAGATAGAGTAAACCACAAAGCCTATTGCGCACTTTCTCCTCGCGCAGACGAAGAACTACTTATAGAGTTTTGTGAAGATTTTGAATACCTGCCTGTTATTTTTACAGCAAATCAAACCGTAGATGGTAAACGCAAGGCTATATATCACACAAACGTTATGATGTGTCTTGCAGAGAAGTTTTGCGTAATTTGTCTTGAAACTATTGACGATGCTAAAGAAAAGAAAAATGTATTACAACATTTAAAAGCAGATGGAAAAGAAGTTATTGCAATTACCGAAGCGCAAATGCATCAATTTGCCGGAAATATGCTTCAACTTCAGGGTAAAGACAAAAAATATCTGGTAATGAGTGCAGCAGCACACAATAGTTTAACCAAGCAACAAATAGCTTCCATAGAAAAACATTGCGAAATTTTAAGTAGCGACCTTACAACTATAGAAACCTGTGGTGGTGGAAGTGCCCGTTGTATGATGGCTGAGGTTTTTCTTCCAAAAGCATAAGGCGTAAGTACTTTTTTTATAGGTGCGGATAACAAGTGTTTTGCCTATCTTTATTTTTTAAAAGAGTTTATAAATGAAAATTTTAAAAATAGTGCTTTTGCTTGCTGGAGTATCGCTTATAGCATATGGAATTTATAGCAGCTTTGCACCACAACAAGCTATTGACCTAGCGAATGTTAATGAAGACCTCAACAACCAAACCTTTGGAATGATTGGTATAGGTGTATTGGCATTATTAGCGGGATTACTACTAAAAAAACGTTCTTAGCACTCTATAAGTTTATTGTTTTTAAAATTGAAATTACTGCAGTACTTATATATTCTACACCTATAGAAATTACAATAAAACCTACTATTCTTGAAATAGCGTTGATGCCTGATGCTCCAAGAAACTTAGAGATATAATGTGAGCTTCTTAAAATTAAATAGGTTGCCAAACCCACAGCTAAAACGGCTAGAAGAACCCAAATTACAGCAACTGTTTCCTGATATTTCTGATTAAAGGTTATTAAAAGCGAAATAGATCCTGGGCCTGCCAGCATAGGAATTGCTAAAGGGGTAAGCGAAAATTTTTCGCGATTAGTTAAGTCTTTCTGAACCCGTTTGTTTTTCATCCCCTTGTGTTTTGAAAAAGTTCCCGTTAAAAGTGCAAAACCTGAAGTTACAATTATCAGCCCACCTGCTATGCGTAAAGCATTTAAACTTATACCGAAGAACGCCAGTAAATAGGTTCCTGCAAAAAACGAAATAATAAGGATTACAATTACATTTACCGTGGTTAAAAGTGAAGTTTTGTTGCGTTCCTGAACGCTCTCGTCGCTTGTTAAACCTACAAATACAGGTACTGTTCCCAAGGGGTTAATTACAGAGAAAAGAGCTGCAAAAACATATAAAAAAATGTCCATAGTTTTTTCGGCAAAGGAAGTTTGGTTTTTCTTTTTGTAGTTTATCAAATCTTTAAATGAAGGTTATTAGTTAAGTATTAAAAATTCGAAAATAGGATGGTGCATTTAAGTTTTCAAAAAAAGTATCTTTGCAATTGTAAAAGCACATATTACTAATATCAATTGTAAGTAATAGTATACTTTATTTTAACGGCTAATTTTTAAAAATGACACTTCAACAAACTTTAGATACTCAAATAAAAACCGCAATAGAGAAGTTGTATGGCGCAACGCTAGAAAATGTAGAGCTGCAACCTACCCGCAAAGATTTTGAAGGCGATATTACCGTTGTGGTTTTTCCAATATTACGTGTGGTAAAAGGCAATCCTGTGCAAATAGGGGAGGCTATTGGTAATTATTTGGTTGAAAATGTTTCAGAAATAGCGAAGTTTAATGTTGTTCAAGGATTTTTAAATATTGTTTTAAGCGATTCGTATTATCTAAATTTCTTTAATAGCGTTACAGATTTTTCGGCTTATGGAAAAGTAGCTCAAGGCGATAAAGCGTTGATGGTAGAATACTCTTCACCCAACACCAACAAGCCATTGCACTTGGGGCATGTTCGTAATGTGTTATTAGGCTATTCTGTTTCAGAAATAGAAAAAGCAGCAGGGAAGAAGGTGTATAAAACTCAAATTATTAACGATCGCGGTATTCATATTTGTAAAAGTATGCTTGCTTGGGAAAAATTTGGAAATGGAGAAACGCCAGATACTACAGGGCTTAAAGGTGATAAACTTGTTGGAAATTATTACGTAAAATTTGACCAAGAATACAAAAAAGAGATTGAAGTTTTAAAAGAAAAAGGCAAAACAGAAGAAGAAGCAAAAGCACAAGCACCTCTTATAAAAGAAGCCCAAGAAATGTTGATAAAATGGGAGGCTGGAGATGAAAAAACAGTTGCGCTATGGAAAAAAATGAACGCTTGGGTTTACAAAGGCTTTGAAGAAACCTATAAATCTATTGGTGTAGATTTCGACTTTTATTATTACGAAAGCGATACTTACCTTTTAGGAAAAGATATAATAGAAGAAGGCATTAAGAAAGATGTCTTTTTTATGAAAGATGATGGCTCTGTTTGGTGCGATTTAACTGAAGACGGCCTAGATGAAAAACTTGTGTTGCGCAGTGATGGAACGGCTGTGTATATGACCCAAGATATAGGAACGGCAATACAACGTGTAAAAGACCACCCAGATGTAGGTGGTATGATTTATACCGTAGGTAACGAACAAGATTATCACTTTAAAGTACTGTTTTTAATTCTGAAAAAATTAGGATATAGTTGGGCAGAAAGTCTGTTTCATTTAAGCTATGGGATGGTAGATTTACCTTCAGGAAAAATGAAAAGTCGTGAGGGAACTGTAGTAGATGCAGACGATCTAATTGCACAAATGACCAATACTGCCCGAACAATTTCTGAAGATCTTGGGAAGATTGATGATTTTTCAAAAGAAGAAAAAGAAGAATTGTATAAAATAATAGGGTTAGGAGCTCTTAAGTATTACATTTTAAAAGTAGATCCTAAAAAAAGAATACTGTTTAATCCTGAGGAAAGTGTAGATTTTCAAGGGAATACGGGGCCATTTATACAGTATACGTATGCGCGTATTCAGTCTATTTTACGAAAAGCGGCTTCAACATCGCTCGGCGACCAATCTCTGAACGAAGACCAACTAAAAATGCATCCTAAAGAAAAGGAACTGCTAAAAATTATACAGCAATTCCCTGAAACAATACAGTTGGCTGCAGAAAATTACAGTCCTGCAGTAATTGCAAATTACACTTATGATTTAGTAAAAGAGTTTAATAGCTTTTACCAAAATGTGCCAATTTTAGCAACAGATAATGAAATAGAAAAAGCCTTTAGAGTAAAACTCTCAAAGGCAGTAGGCGAAATTATTAAAAGTGCATTTACCCTTTTAGGTATTGAAGTCCCAGAACGAATGTAATTTTGTGTTTAAAAGTGATTAATCTAGATGATAGATTTGCATAATATCTTTAAGCACATTTTTAAAGTCTATTTTTAAATCTATCAATTTCCCGGTTTCTAGGTCCATTACCCAACCGTGAACGGTTATGTTTCTCGTTCTATAAGCAACTTGAAAATCGGCAGTTTTTATAACATTTACGCACTGTTCTTGTACGTTTAGCTCAACCAGACGGCGGTATTTTTCTCCTTCATTCGTTATTGCGTTAAGCTCATCATTGTGTAGTCTATATACATCTCTAATGTTTCTAAGCCACGGGTTTAAGATGCCTAAATCTTTACTTTGCATAGCTGCCTTTACACCCCCGCAACCGTAATGACCACACACAATAATATGATTTACCTTTAAAACAGAAACAGCGTAGTTTATTACGCTCATTGCGCTAAGATCAAGGTTAGAGACCATATTGGCAATATTGCGCAAGATAAAAGCTTCGCCAGGCTTAGCACCCATTAACTCTTCTGCTGTAACCCTACTGTCGCTACAACCAATGTAAAGCACCTCTGGTTCTTGACCTTCAGATAAATTTTTAAAATACTCTGGGTCACCTTTTAATTTCTCGCTAACCCAAGCTTGATTGTTTTTGAAAATTTGTTCGATATTCATTCTCTGTTTCAGTTTAGATTTCAGAAAATAAAGATAAGTAAAGTTCAATATTATACTTCTCGTTATGTTATAAAAGAAGTAATAAACAATTATGATGTTTATAAAATAAGAGAGTAAAGGAGACTATAGTGTTCTTTGTATTTCAAAAAAAACTCTCCTATCGCCAGTAATAGAGATAGAAGAGTAGTATTGATTAATAAAGAGCTAAACTTATTTAGCTTCCATTTGTAGTGTACTAAGTTTTGCTAATACAAATGCTGCAATGGCCATTACTATATCGCGAACTGCAACATCTGGTTGATGCCAAGTAAATAGTAAACTTAAAGCAATTAATAAAAGCCAAGCAGAAACGATATAAGCACCCAACTGAGTTTTTGTAAAAACTAGTATTCCTGCAATAATTTCTATTACACCTACTATCATCATAAATGTTGCGCCACTAAAAGGTAACATTTCTATAACTGAAGGTGCAAGGTAGCCATCCCATTGGGTTAAAATATTCAAAAATTTATCGGCTCCCGCAGCAATTGGTACTAGGGTAAATGTGTACTTTAAAAGAGTTTGTAATTTGATGATTTCTGTACTGTTTTCAAGTGTTGTCATAGTTTTTGTGTTTTAATTTCTACAGGTTAGATGATTTTTAAAGATGCTGGTTACAAAATTTGTAACTTTAAGCAAGCAATAGCATCTAAAAAGAAAAACACATTATGAATGCTGCACAACCCGATCGTTTTTCATTAACCAAATTAACTGATTCTACCGTAGTGCAACGTGTGCTAGAAGGTGAAAAGGAGCTTTTTGAGATTTTGTTGCGCAGATATAATCAACGTGTTTTTAGAGTTGTGCGAAGTTATATAGCTTCAGAAGATGATATACCAGACATAATGCAAGACGCTTATGTAAAGGCTTATACTAAGTTGGAGCAATTTAACAATCAAGCATCGTTTTCTACATGGTTAATTAGAATAGCCATAAATGAAGCCCTACAGCATTTACGAAAAAATAAACGACAATTAACCAACTACGGCAAAACAGAACGCTTAGAAAATGTTTTTCAATTGGCAGATGCAAATCAAATGAACCCCGAACAACGAACCATAAAAATAGAAACCCGCGCTCTTGTAGAACAAGCTGTAGACCGTTTACCCGAAAAATATAGAGTTGTTTTTGTGCTTCAGCAAATAGAAGGTTTAACCAATCCGGAGATTGCAGAATGCCTGAAGCTATCAGTTAGCAATGTAAAAGTGCGTCTGCATCGCGCCAAAAAATTACTTAAAGAAGAGCTCTTTAAAACAACAAATGATACTGCTGTCTTTGAGTTTGGAAACCATAAGTGTGATGCCTTAGTTGAAAAAGTGATGAGACTAGTTATTAATTTATAAGATTTCTAGATTTTGGTGAAAGAGAGGATGAAATGATAATTTTATTCTCCCCAACGCTCAAAAATGCTCTTAACTTCTTTAATTTCGTTATTGTTTGGATACTGTATTTCAAGCTTATTAATGAGTTTTTTTCCTATTTCACAATCTTCAAAATTGTATTGACACCTATAACTGTAACCTAATGCCAGTCTGTAATTGGCGTCAAAATCGTTTGGGTAAAGTTGCACTGCTTTTTTATACTGAAAAACGGCGTTGTAGTAGTTTCTTTTTTTCAACCAGTTATCTCCATCTTCTAATAAAAACAAATATTTTTCTTGATCGTTGTTTTCAATTTGTTCAGTAGTTATTTTTTTAGTTTCTGGAAAACCAAAACTAAAATTATGAAATACTAAATACAATCCATAACAGGCCAGGGGCATTGCTATGCTTAAGAATATTGCTTGTCTTCGAGTCTCTTTTTTGCGATTACTAATTATTTTTTCCCTAATGAGTTTTAACTGTTCGGGAGTTGCTTTTTTAATATCAAATGATTCCTTTGCAACTTTGTAATATTCATTTTTAATATTTGTGTAACTCTTATTTTTAAAATACGATGGTTTTACAGGAAGGAGTTTCCTGTTGTTACGCAATGTAACTATCATATGGTTTATACTGCCAAAGCCACCCAACATAGAAGAAGTTTGAATATCAATAATACTATTTTTTCGGGAAAACACCCTCATTTGAATATAAAAACGCCCAGGCAGAAAATTAGTCGTACCTTCGCACCTTATTAAAACCGTCTTCTTAGTTTTAATGGTTTTTAAAAAGACCGAATTCTAAAAGCGCCGCGATATACTATCTCCAAGCGCAGCGGTCTTACAACTTAATTATATTTATGTCATTTAAATCTCTTGGGCTATCCGATGCCCTGCTGAAAGCAATCAGCAAAAAAGGATATGAAACACCTTCAGTGATTCAACAAAAAGCAATTCCATTAATTTTAGAACGAAAAGATGTATTAGCTTCTGCACAAACCGGTAGTGGTAAAACTGCAGGCTTTGCGTTACCAATACTTCAAATGCTAAATAGTCAGCCAGTATTACACAAACGTCCCGTTCGTGCATTAATACTTACCCCTACTCGTGAGCTTGCAGCGCAAATTCTAGACGAGTTTAAGGAATACAGCGAATATACAGACTTGCGCTCCACCGTTATTTTTGGTGGTGTAGGTGCTAACCCACAAATACGTGCGCTTCGCAATGGTGTGGATATATTAGTAGCAACTCCAGGAAGGCTTTTAGACCTTCAGAGCCAAGGCGCCCTTTCACTTTCAAAAGTAGAAATGCTAGTTTTAGACGAAGCAGATAGAATGCTCGATATGGGCTTTTTACGCGATATAAAAAAGATACTCGCTCTCTTGCCGTCTAAAAGACAAAACCTATTGTTTTCGGCTACCTTTTCAAAAGAAATAAAACGACTGGCTAACGATTTTCTTCACCATCCAGTTTTAGTTGAAGCAACACCAGAAAACACTACTGTAGAAAAAATAGATCAGACAGTTTATAGAGTTGATAAAGCTCAAAAAACCGAGCTGATTATAAAGCTTATTTCTGAAGGCAATTGGCAACAAGTACTTGTTTTTACACGAACAAAACACGGCGCCAACAGATTGAGTGAAAAACTTGAAAAATCTAAAATCACTTCGGCTGCTATTCACGGTAATAAAAGTCAAGGTGCGCGAACCAGAGCTTTATCTGGCTTTAAAGAAGGAAAAGTTCGTGTTTTGGTAGCTACAGATATTGCGGCCCGTGGTCTAGATATTCCGTTATTGCCACACGTTATTAATTTTGAGCTTCCTAATGTTTCTGAAGATTATGTACACCGTATAGGGCGTACAGGAAGAGCAGGGGCTAGTGGTGAGGCACTGTCTTTAGTGAGCCTTGATGAGGTTGGTTATCTAAAAGATATTGAAAAATTGATTGGCGAGCGTCTTCAGCCAAAAACACTTCCAGACTTTCAACCTACAGAAACTATGGCCGATGTAAAAGAAGCCGAAGCAGAAAAGAAACGCCAAAAAGCACAACGTCATAGTCGTGGGCGTAATTCAGGAACTAAAAAGAACAACCATAGCAAGCCTGCTAATAAAGGTAGAGGAAGAAGATAATTTTAAAGACTATAGCAGCTAGGAAACTAGTTGCTATAGTTTAAACAACTCATTTTTTAGCTGTTCTATATAAGAGTCGCTTACAGGTACTTCAAAAGTATCAACTGCAAGATCACGACCTTTTAAACCCGTAACCTTTTGTTTGTTTACAATATAAGAGCGGTGAACCCTCATAAACATAGATGAAGGTAGCGTTTTTTCGAGCTTGGTTAAAGACTGGTTAGCCATAAGTTTCTTTCCGTTCTGTATATGATAAACTACATATTCGCTATCACTTTCAATATAAATTATATCATTAAAAAGCACTTTGTGTAAATCGTAACCAGATTTTATGATAAGATGGTCTGTTTCTACAATTTTTTCTTGTGGTAATTTATTAATAGCACTTAAAAAACGTTTAAATGTTATGGGTTTCACTAGATAATCTAAAGCATTTAGCTCAAAACCCTGCAAAGCGTATTCAGAATAGGCTGTAGTAAAAATAATGCGCGTTTCTTTGGGTACTAAAGTTGCTAGGTCTGTACCTTTTAAATCGGGCATTTGGATGTCTAAAAAGAGTAAATCTACTGCCTCTTTTTTTAAAAAAGACATAGCTTCCAAAGGACTCTCAAACATTGCGGCCAGTTGTAAATGCTCTGTATTACCAACATAGGTTTTTAACAGTTCGCGCGCTAGCTCCTCGTCGTCTACAATTACACATTTTAGTTTATTCATACGTACGCAATTCTAATGAAACCTTAAAGGTAGTGGTTTCTTCAATTAATAATGTGTGCCTTTCTGGATAGGTTAATTTTAATCTTTTTTCTACATTTTTAAGTCCAATGCCGCTATAATCGTCTACGACCTTTGGTTTGTCGATGCTGTTTTCTATCTGAAAATTTATTTCTGTAGCGTTAGACTTAAGGAAGATATTTACAAAATTATCGCCCCCTTTTTCAATACCACTGTGTTTAAAGGCATTTTCAATAAAAGGAATTAAAAGCATAGGTTCCATAAAAGTGGAAGGGTTTTCTATGTCGAAATTAAAATTAATATTGAAAGGCTTACTGCTCTTTAGTTTAAAGAGGTTTATAAAGTTGTTGATGTAATCTATTTCTTTTTGAATAGGCACTTGGGGTTGTTCGCAATCGTAGAGCACATAACGCAACATTTCAGAAAGTGTGCTTATGCTTTCCTGTGTTTTATCGGAATTTACTACAGATAAAGCGTAGATGTTGTTTAAGGCATTAAACAGAAAGTGTGGGTTAATCTGCATTTTCAACAATTTCAATTCGCTTTCTACAAGCGTTGTTTTTTGCTTAGCAATAGCTTCTTCCTTTTTTTGAGCAAACAAGAAAGTCTCAACCATTATACTCATAATATAGGCTACAGAAAACAATAACAGATGAATCATAAAAGCCGAAGGAGGTCTTGGCCCACCCGGACCAAAAGGTCTAATACGTTGAGGATGTAAGTTTATAGTAGAAAAAAGGTATGCGCTTACTCCTATTAAAGCTATAGAAGTCACTATAAAAAGCAAGTATTTTTTCTGAAATAATAATTTAGGTGCAAAATAATACGAAGCTAGAAGTATGAGTATTATTTGAAATATAAACTCACTTATATTTTCTAAAATAAAGCGGTTAAAATGCAGCTGGTTTACGCCCATAATAAGCCACACTAAACCCCATAATACTACTTGTGCAAGTATATGTAATCGTATTTTCATACTACAAATAAAGCGTAAATTTTATTAATCAATTTTTAAAACAGCCTTTATAAGCCCTTAAAAAGATTGGCTTGCAGAAGCAGATGTTTCATTGGCTTAAAACTTTAGTGTGTTCGCATAAATAAGGCTAATCTCATTGAACTATTGTTAAACTTTGTGGTCATAGAAAGACACTTTAAAAATAAAAACTATGAATGTAAAAACTTTTAAAAACGGAATGTTATTGTTGGTATTTGGAATATCATTTACACTAACCACAAACGCACAATCTAAAGATAGACAAGAAAGAAGAACACCACCTTCTGCTTCCGAAATGTTTGCTGAAATGGATGCCAATGAAGATGAAAAATTATCTGAAGATGAAGTAAAAGGGCCTTTAGCTGAAAATTTTGAAAAAATAGATGCAGATAGCGATGGGTATATCACTAAAGAAGAATTAGAAAAAGCACCAAAACCTGAAGGCAGAAAGCCAAGAGGAAGAAAAGAGTAACCTTTTAAATTGACTAAAATGAATTTACTAACTAAAAGAAATATGTTTACATTAATGTTAGCCTTGGGGCTGTTTGGGTTCACATTTATAGCCTGTAGCGATGACGATACAACTACAGTTGAAGATGAACAGCAGACTACAGAACTTCATAGAGCGTTTGCAGAATTTGATGCAGATAATATATCAATAATGTTAAGCGGTACAGATGTAATTATAGAGTCTAATGGGCTGGCAAATCATACCTCGCCTTATTGGTCTAATACCACAGAGCGTATTGCTATAGACCCTATGGGGAATGAATTAATAACCCCTGCGGCACCCGTAGATCATCCGCTTTTTGTTGAGCCTACAGCTACTACCTATATGATGATGGCACCAGGAAATATAGACGACTTTAATGGTTCGTTTACACTTACGGTGCCAGTAAGCCCAGAGTTAGCTTCAAGTTCTACAGCCACAGGTTTAGGTCCTATTGGGATTGCTGTGAGTGGTGCAATGATTTATGACGATCAAGAAGGTCCTAATGTACCACTAGACAGTGCTATTGGTTCGTTGGACTATTCGGGGGCACATACTGGACCACAGAGTTATCATTATCACCTAGAACCTAAAGCGTTTACAGATGATGACGATAAGCTAATAGGTATTATAAGCGATGGATTCTTTGTGTATGGTAGAAAATGTGCTTCAACAGGAAGCTATCCTACAGATTTAGATTCTTCGGGAGGTCATACTTCAACAACTCAATTTTCAGACACAGCAGAATATCATTATCACGTTCAAAATGAACTTTATCTCAATCAATATTATATCATATTTCCTGGCGACTACCAAGGTACGCCAAATCCTATTCAGTAATTGTTTGTTTGTTTTTGTATTGCTTCTTTCTGGATGTAATAATCGAGAAACACCCCCATTAAGCGAGTTGGGGGTGATTGAAGCAACACAAAACAACAACTTAGACACTGTCGCAAAAACTGCCTTGCAGTTTAATAGCGAAAAAGGACTGGTGTATTATAAACAGCAACCCTTTACAGGTGTTTCTGTTGTAAAAACTACAAACGGTTTAACCGTAGAAAGTGCTGAATACACTAAGGGGAAAAAACACGGTAGCTATAAAAAATGGTTCGATGATGGACAACTAAGTTTTGAAGCTACATACATTCAAGGGTTGCGAAACGGTAAGGCCTTCACTTGGTGGAAAAATGGAAATATGCGTTCGCAATCTAATTTTAAAAACGGAATTGCAGATGGTAAGCAATACCAATGGTATAAAACAGGAGTCAAGTTTAAGATAATTACGCTGGTAGACGGCAAAGAAGAAGGCTTGCAACAAGCCTGGCGTGAAAACGGAAAAATTTACAACAATTATGAAGCTAAAAATGGAAGAATATTCGGACTTAAACGAGCAAATCTATGCTTTCAGTTGGATGAGGAAGCCCCTCAAATTAGCAGTTATTAGTTTTGTTGCTATACTAGCTTTTTCTTGTAATAAATCCCAAGAAAATACAAGTAGAGTAGAAGTGCTTCCGTATTACAATGACGCGAGTTTTACCCCGCAATGGCTTCAACCGGAAGATCCAGCTTTAAGCACTTTACATAAAATACCAGCCTTTAGTTTAGTAAATCAAAACAACGATACGATTACAGAAAAAACGCTTGCAAATAAAATTTATGTAACAGATTTTTTCTTCACTTTTTGCACAGGGATCTGCCCAAAAATGACTAATAATTTAAAAATTGTTCAAGACGCTTTTAAAGATGATGAAGACGTGCTTCTACTTTCGCATTCTGTAACTCCAGAATCAGACACGCCAGAAATCTTACAGGAATACGCAAAAGAAAAAGGAGTAATCGCTGGAAAATGGCATTTGCTAACTGGTCCTCGAAATGAAATTTACAATCTTGGAAGAAATCAATATTTTGTTGAAGAAGACTTAGGGCTTCAAAAAAGTACAGATGAATTTCTACATACCGAAAATTTTATTCTTGTAGATAAAAACAGACATATTCGCGGTATTTACAACGGCTTAAATCAAACCTCTGTTAAGCAACTTATTGCAGACATAAAGACATTGAAGGCAGAATAATTCCGCTGAAATAAAACAGTAATACTACTTGATTTCAGCTTGAATTAGCTTCTTACGCTTAGGATGTTGCTTTTAAAAAGTATTTCTTCCGAAGCCAAAAAGAGGCGCGTACTAATAAAATAAGTGCGGGTACTTCTACTAATGGGCCTATTACACCTGTAAACGCCTGTCCAGAATTTAGTCCAAACACTGCAATTGCTACGGCTATAGCCAGTTCAAAATTATTGCCTGCGGCAGTAAACGCTATTGAAGCTGTTTTGTCGTAAGTAGTACCCATTGCTTTTGAAAAGAAAAACCCAATAACAAACATTAAGATAAAATAGATGAGTAAGGGTACCGCTATGAGTAATACGTCCATTGGTATTTTTACAATCAATTCGCCTTTTAAAGAAAACATAACCACTATAGTAAATAAAAGCGCAATTAGCGTAATTGGCGAAATGGCAGGTATAAACTTAGTTGTATACCATTCTTCATCTTTTAGAGGCACTAAAATCACTCTGCTCAATATGCCCATCACAAAGGGAATTCCTAAGTAAATAGCGACACTTTCTGCTATCGTAGCAATAGAAATATCTACTATGGCGCCTTCAAAACCAAAATAAGGCGGTAGTACGGTTATAAAAATCCAAGCGTAAAAACTATAAGCAAAAACCTGAAATATACTGTTAAGAGCAACCAAGCCAGCGCCGTATTCACTACTGCCTTCTGCTAGGTCGTTCCAGACTAATACCATTGCAATACAACGAGCAAGACCTATTAAAATAAGACCCACCATATACTCCGGATAATCTCTAAGAAAGGTAATTGCCAACACAAACATTAGCACAGGTCCAATAATCCAGTTTAAAATTAACGAGATGGAAAGCACTTTTACATCTTTAAAAACCTTTGGTAAAAGCGCGTAATTTACCTTGGCAAGCGGTGGGTACATCATTAAAATTAACCCAATTGCTATAGGGATATTTGTGGTGCCTTGATTAAAGGAGTTTATAAACTCTGGAAAGCTAGGTGCAAAATAACCTATGCTAACACCTATAGCCATAGCTATAAAAATCCAAAGGGTGAGGTAACTGTCTAGAAAACTTAATTTTTTTTGTGAAGCCATTTTAGTTGTCAATTTTTGAAAATACATACTTCATTTCAGTGGCAATTTGTTCACTTCGCTCGCTGTAAACTTGTTGTTGCTCAGGAGTCCCATCAGAAATTTTTGGGTCTTCATACATAATTGAAATCCTTTTTTCTGAACCCGCTACAAACGGACAACCTGCATCTGCTTGTGAGCAAGTCATAATTGCTGCAAAACCAGTTATTGGGTTAAATGCATCATCATATTTTTTTGAAAAAGCAGACAGTGGCGTTTTTTCTGAAGCATATGTAATGCGGTACAAAGGATTTTCACTGCTTGCAGCCTTGTCTATTTCAAAACCAACAGCTTCAAGTGTTTTTACAACCATAGGATATACAGCAGTTGCTTCTGTACCACCAGAATAGCACGCTATATTTTCTATTTTATAATAACTAGCCATCGCTTGTGCCCAAACCTGTGCCAGATGGCTGCGACGTGAGTTATGCGTGCATATAAAATTGAGAGATACCGTTTCTGAATCTTGCTTTTTGGCGTTTATATATTCAATTAAAGGCTGTAAAAGCGCTTTTCTCTCTTCTAATAATACCGAAGTGTCTAAGGTATCTATGTAATCTTGTATGGGTTGTAAGAGTTTCATTTATTTGTTTTTATAATCCTACTATATTACTGCGTCGCTCAAAGAGAATATTGTCTTTCCAAGCACCGTGAAGCTGACCTACTCTTTCTTTAAAACCTATTTTTCTAAAACCACATTTGTTATGCAACTTATAACTGGCTTTGTTTTCTGAAAAAATGCTAGATTGTAACGACCAGATATTGTTTTCTTCACTTATGGCTATAAGTTTGTTAAGCAGAAATTCGCCAACACCTTTTCCTCTTGCTTTTTCAGAAACATATACGCTTACTTCGGCTACTCCGCCATATACGCATCTGCTTGAAACAGGGGAGAGCGCAGCCCAACCCAAAGCGTTGTCGTCTTCTATTGCTAGAATTCTTCCGAAGCTAAGATGACCGCTGTCCCACTTTTCCCAAGAAGGAATTTCGGTTTCAAAAGTTGCTTTTCCTGTAGCTAAACCTTCTCCGTATATTTTGGAGACATCAGCGTAGTTTTTTTCAGAAATGGTGACGAGTTTCATCTTAACAGCAACCAGATTTAGGGTCGCAACAACTAGAAGCTTGCTGTAATTCTGAAAGTTTCATTTTTGGTTTGCTTTCAGGAATGCCGCATTTGTCCTTAGCTAAACAGTCTGTTTGTTTCGTGGTAAGTAAAAAATTAGTTCCGTCAAAGTCTAAACCAAATTTACCAATAGTGTCTCCTTGGTATTCCACTTCAATCTCTAAGTCTTCAAGACCGAGCACTTTTTCAGAAAGACCGATAATATCTACTAGTTTTTCTGGGTGTAAGCGGTGGTTGTAATCATCTGCATTCCACAACTGAAAGTTTGCAACTTCTTCATTGCGTACTGTGCCGCCACAGTCTATAAAATGCTTTGTTATTTTCCCTACTTCGGTTACGTGAAAATGTGTGGGTACTAATTCGCCATTAGGAAGCATAAAAGATATTTGCTCTAATGAATTTAAATGTGTTTTTATTTCTGATAGTTTCATAATGTTATTTTTTAAAGATTAACAACAATCGTTTTTATTTTCTAAATCTTGATCTAAAAATTGGGAGACTACAGCTTTCATTGCAGTCCAATTTTCAGCGTGAATACAATAGCAGATGCTAGTGCCTTCTATACTTCCTTTTATCAAGCCTAGGTTTTTTAATTCTTTTAAATGCTGACTAATAGTGGGTTGAGCTAAACCTATCTCCTCTACTAAATCGCCACAAATACAAGCGTTAATTTTAAATAAATGCTGCAGTATAGCTACTCTTGCAGGATGCCCAAAGGCTTTTGCATAAAGGGCAATTTGGTTTTGTTGCTCGGTAAATTTTTCGGTTTTAGTAATTCCCATAATCGTTATATATCTATATTGCAATATTACGATGAATAAAAGTTTTGACAAAATAGAATTGATTATTTTTTTTTTAAAATGACAATGGATATGTGTTATTTACACAAGAAGTTTTTCAAAACAAACACTGTTTTCCACGCCTGCGTATTGGCCGTAATTTTCAATAATTTGATAACCGCTTTTTTTATAAAGCGAAATAGCTTCGGGTTGTTTAACGCCTGTTTCTAAAATACATTTGGTGTTCTTTAGCTCCAAAGCCCAAGACTCAAGTTCCTGTAAAACTATAACGGCAATTCCTTTTCCGCGGTTTGCTAGAGGAACAAACATTCGTTTTACTTCCATACTTTCTTCATTGTATTGCTTAATGGCGCCACAACCTACAGGATTATTAGCTTCGTTATAAGCCACAACTACGTGCTTTATAGTGTCTATTTTGTTGAATTGGTCGTAAAACGAATGATCTTCACCATCGCGTATAGCCAAATCTGCATCTAGTTTTTTTACGAGTGCTATAAAATCTGTATTGGTAGAATCTGTTCGTTTTAGGCGTATCATATTCAGAAAATTAACGGTCTATTTTTATTCGAAAAGCATTCAAAAATAGCCAAAATTCATTTCGTATTAACAATTTTATAAAGCCTATTAATTTATGCCATTAACTGCCGAATACTGCTCACTTTATTTTTGATACTCCCTTTCAGAATGTTATCTTTGCAATTCTTAAAAAGCAAGTAAGAATATGTTCGATAATTTAAGCGATAAGTTAGATAAAGCATTACACGTACTAAAAGGGCACGGTAGTATAACCGAAGTTAACGTAGCCGAAACTTTAAAAGAGGTGCGTCGCGCCCTGTTAGATGCCGATGTTAACTTTAAAACGGCAAAAGAATTTACCAATTCTGTTAAGGAAAAAGCCTTAGGTCAAAACGTACTTACTACGCTTCAGCCGGGCCAATTAATGGTAAAATTGGTAAAAGATGAACTTACCGAATTAATGGGTGGTGAGACAGCTGGAATTAATTTAAGCGGTACACCCTCGGTAATTTTAATGTCTGGTCTGCAGGGTAGTGGTAAAACCACTTTCTCTGGTAAGCTAGCCAATTTCTTAAAAACAAAAAAGACAAAAAAACCACTTTTGGTAGCCTGCGACATTTACCGTCCAGCGGCAATTAACCAATTGCATGTGGTGGGAGACCAAATAGGCGTTGAGGTTTACAGTGAGCCCGAAAATAAAAACCCAGTACAGATTGCTCAAAACGCAATTGCACACGCTAAGCAAAATGGCTTTAATGTAGTTATTATAGATACCGCGGGTCGTTTAGCTATAGACGAAGCAATGATGACCGAAATAGCCGAAGTTCACAAGGCTATTAAACCTCAAGAAACCCTTTTTGTTGTAGATGCTATGACCGGGCAAGATGCGGTAAATACGGCAAAAGCCTTTAATGAAAGATTAAATTTTGACGGGGTTGTCCTTACCAAATTAGATGGTGATACACGAGGTGGTGCTGCTATTTCTATTAAGAGTGTAGTTGATAAGCCAATTAAATTTATTGGTACTGGCGAAAAGATGGACGCTATAGATGTGTTTCATCCAGCCCGTATGGCAGACCGTATTTTGGGAATGGGGGATGTTGTCTCTCTTGTAGAACGCGCCCAAGAACAATTTGATGAAGAAGAAGCGAGAAAGCTTCAAAAGAAAATAGCGAAAAACCAATTTGGCTTTGACGATTTCTTAAACCAAATACAACAGGTTAAGAAAATGGGAAGCATGAAAGATTTGGTTGGTATGATTCCCGGTGCAGGAAAAGCGTTAAAAGATGTAGATATAGACGACGATGCTTTTAAAGGTATAGAAGCTATTATTCATTCTATGACGCCTACCGAAAGAACACAACCTTCTGTAATAAACGGAAGCAGAAAAAAGCGTATTGCAGCAGGAAGCGGTACTAGCGTACAGCAAGTAAATCAATTGTTAAAGCAATTTGACCAAATGAGCAAAATGATGAAGATGATGCAAGGCGGTGGCGGCAGAAAGATGATGCAAGCCATGGGGAAAATGCGATAATTGAAGAGTTCTGAGTTCCGGGTTTTGGGTTCCGAGTTTCTTAATTAATGAAAGATGAGTAAAATTGAATCTTTTGAAGACTTAGAGGTTTGGCAACTTGCAAGAGTTATTTGTCAGGATGTTTATAATTTATTTCAGACTACTTCTTTAGGAAATGATTTTGAATTAAAAAATCAAATGAGTAGATCTTCGGGTTCAATTATGGATAATATTGCCGAAGGTTTTGAAAGGAATGGCAACAAGGAATTTAGACAGTATTTAAGTATTTCAAAAGCATCCTGTGCTGAATTAAGGTCTCAATTGTATCGTTGTTTAGATAGAAAACATATATCAGAAGAACAATTTGAACTTTTTAATGAAAAGATGATTCTTCAAAATAAAAAATTAGGTTCATTTATATCGTATTTAAATAAATCAGACTTTAAAGGGTCAAAATTCAAATAACCCAAAACCCAAAACCCAGAACCCAGAACCCAGAACCCAGAACCCAGAACCCAGAACCCAGAACCCAAAACCCAGAACCCGTAAACCCATAAACATGACAATTCTAGACGGAAAAAAAGTAAGTAACGACATAAAGAACGAAATCACCGCAGAAGTTGATAAAATGAAAGCGAAAGGTGAAAAAGTACCACATCTAGCTGCTGTAATTGTGGGTGATGACGGTGCTAGTCTTACCTATGTAGGTAGTAAGGTAAAAGCTTGCGAGCGTGTAGGTTTCGAGTCTACTTTAGTGCGTATGCCGCATACTACCAGCGAGCTAGAATTATTAAAGAAAATTAAAGAATTAAATGAAGACGACAATATAGACGGCTTCATTATTCAGCTTCCATTACCTCCGCAAATAGACACTCAAAAAGTGTTGCTTACTGTAGACCCTTCAAAAGATGTTGATGGTTTTCACCCAGAAAACTTCGGAAAAATGGCTTTAGATATGAGTACTTTTATTCCGGCAACTCCTTTTGGTATTTTAGAATTGCTTCAACGCTACGAAGTAGATACTAAAGGAAAGCACACGGTAGTAATTGGGAGAAGCCATATTGTAGGTCGCCCTATGAGTATTTTGATGAGTCGTAGAGGCTGGCCAGGTAACAGTACTGTAACACTTACCCATAGCAACACAAAAAATATTGCCCAAATTACCACCCAAGCAGATATTATAATCTCTGCATTGGGAGTTCCCAATTTTTTAAAGGCCGAAATGGTAAAAGACGACGCTGTAATTATAGACGTTGGGATTACGAGAGTAGAAGACGCTACGCGCCCAAAAGGCTATGTGATTACAGGCGATGTAGATTTTGCAAACGTGAGTAAAAAGGCTTCGTTTATCACTCCCGTTCCAGGTGGAGTAGGGCCTATGACCATCGCGATGTTGCTTAAAAACACACTTTTAGCAAGAGAGCAACGAAAAAATAATTAAGCCTCTTTCTGTTTTTAGATTCAGTATTTGGGCCTTACCCACCGCCGCTGGCGGACGGGTCGGGCTATCCGCTATATCTTTTGTGCCGCTACGCTTTACAAAAGGATGCCGCTCCTATCCCTAAGGCAAGTTTTATAGACAAGCTGCAGTAATTACAAAACAGTAGATTTATCTTTATACCTCGGGATCGTTTTCCCGTTTACTCCCCAGAACTTTCGCTTTCGCTTTCGTTTTCGTTTTCGATTTCGATTTCGCTTTCTCCCAGTCCCGATAACTATCGGAATCGGGGTCATTCTCCCTAGGGTCTTGACCGTATTCGTTGCGGTATATCTTCACTATTATCATAAAGAGGCTAATAAGTAAAGGGCCAAAAATTAAACCGATAAATCCAAAGAGAGGAACTCCTACAATAACACCTACGAGTGTAACCAATGGATGTACATCGTCTAGTTTTTTAAGTACGTAGAGTCTTATTATGTTATCTGTAGAGCCTACGACAACAAAACCGTAAATAAGTATTCCCCAAGCCTGAAAAGTGTCGCCTGTAGAAAGGGTAAGTATAAAAACAGGAAGAATACCTACCAAGGTGCCTACAAAGGGAATCATACTACCTATTGCAACAATTACAAACCAAAAGAAGGGGTCTTCAATGCCAAAAATAAGGAAGCCTATTAAAGCCACTATCCCTTGGGCAATTGCTACCAAAGGAATTCCAAGTGCATTAGAACGAACCATTCCTTGAACTTCTACACCTATTTCTTTTAGATTATCGTCGTTCATTGGTATGTATAGCTGTAACGACTTACGCAACTGTTTACGGTTTGTAAACATATAGTAAAGCATAAAATACATTAAACCAATGGCTATAAAAATATTGAAAGTGCCTCCTGCTAGGTTTTGAAGGCTTTCAGAAACCCAAGAGGTTATTGCATTAGGGTCTATTTGGGAGTTTAAATCATAACCAAACCTGTTTTCAGCCCAGCTAAGTTGTTCTTTTACGGCGTGCACAACTTCACCAGAATTTTTAACAACGTGACCTATTTTGTTGGTTAGCATTAAAATAACGCCCGTAATAGGTATAAGGATGCCAACAAATGAAACTACTATAAGTAAGATAGCTGCTAGTGATGAATTCCATTTTCTTTTATTCACTAGTCTTGCCATCCATTTGCGCATTAAAACATACATGGTGATGGCGCCCAATACTCCAGATAAATAAGGTAATAGTTCTCTAAATATAAGACTGCCCATTAACAAGATGAGAAGGATGACAAATATTTGTCTAATAATCTGGGCAGGTATTTGTTTCATTATTTTGCAAATAATTGCGATAAATCGTTGAAAGCTTTAAATTCGAGTGCGTTGCCTGCAGGGTCTTTAAAAAACATAGTTGCTTGCTCACCCACCTGACCTTCAAAACGAATATAAGGCGCAATGATAAAGCTAATGTTTTTTTGAATTAGTTTTTCAGAAAAATTCTTAAAGGTTTCCATGTCTAAAACAACCCCGAAGTGTGGAATAGGAACTTCCTTACCATCAACGGGGTTTATAGCTTCTACCTCTTCAGAGTTTTTTTCTTTTAAATGAATAACGAGTTGATGTCCAAAAAAATCAAAATCTACCCAATGATCACTACTGCGACCTTCGGAAAGACCTAGTGTGTCTCTGTAAAAAAGCCTGCATCGCTCAAGATTGTCTACTGGTATTGCAAGATGAAACGGTCTAAGTTGATTGCTCATAAGGTTATGTTTTAACTGTTAAAACTTTTCAACTTTTTTGTGGATTTGTTATTCTTCAGCTGGATCCCAACCTATCATAAAGTACTTAAAAGTAGCTTCATCTGGTATCTGGCTCGCTTCTATTTTAAGATCCATATTATAGCGAAGTTCTTCTGGTAAACTCTTTTTGTCTATAGTTAAATAAACATCGGTTTCATTTAAGAAGACCACAATAGCATTAATAGTAGTTTCTATATTAGCAACCGTGTAATTTGCCTTTACATCTTTAAAGGTACTTGCAGAATTTAAACCTTTGTCTGTTTTAAAACGACTGTCAAAAACTTGAATATTGGTTATTGTTGCGTTAGCATCATTTTCGTTTTCTGGAGAAAGTAGTAATAGTTTCTTACCACCTTTTTCATATATTTCTACTTCACCTTGTGTTTCTAAAGCATTAGGTGATGAGTTTATTTTTACAATAGAGTCTTCAGCAAAAATTGAGTCAATTTGTTTAATCTTCACCTCCTTTGTTAGCTTTCCTATAGTGCCATTAGAGATTACAAAAGGATCGCTGTCCTTTCCACATTGAACAAATAATAAACTTGCAAAAGCGCCGATAAATAATATCTTTTTCATTTTTTTCTTTCTTTATTTAAATTTTTACTGATTGTATATTAAATGATTTTTATTTTAGAAATTTCCCGAGAATTCCTAAAACACTACGTATAACGGTAGGACTGGATAATGTTTTAACCCAAGGGTTTGTAGTGCTTTTTTTACTGCTAGATCTACGTGAAGTTGTAGCTTTGCTTGCCGCTTCTTTTTCTTTTTTAGCTTTTTCTTTAGCCTCTTCTTTATTGGCAACTTCTATTTTTTCCGTCAGCATTTCGTAGGCGCTATCACGGTCTATAACTTCATTGTACTTAGGAATTAGTTTTGAAGCTTTTAACAACTCCTTTAATTCGTTATCCGAAAGCACATCCATTCTACTCATTGGAGCGCGAAGCATAGTTCTAGCAAGTGGAGTAGGGATTCCCTTTTCATTTAAAGCACTTACTAAGGCTTCACCTATACCTAATGAGGTTAAAACCTCGTCTGTTTTATAATAATCTGAAAGCGGATAATTCTCTGCTGTTAGCTTTATCGCTTTTCTGTCTTTTGCAGTAAAAGCTCTTAAGGCGTGTTGTATTTTTAAACCTAACTGGCTTAAAACACTATCTGGCACGTCTGTTGGGTTTTGGGTTACAAAATACAGTCCTACGCCCTTAGACCGTATTAGTTTTACGATACTTTCTATTTGGTCTAATAAAGCGTCACTAGCTTCATTAAAAATTAAGTGAGCTTCGTCTATAAAGATTACTAATTCTGGTCTGCCGCTATCGCCTTGTTCTGGGAAGGTAGCGTATATTTCAGCCAGAAGGCTAAGCATAAATGTAGAAAATAGCTTTGGTCTATCTTGAATATCTGTAAGCCTTATAATGTTTATAAAGCCCATTCCGTTTTCGTCTATTCTGAGTAAATCGTCTGTGTCAAAAGATTTTTCGCCAAAAAACAAATCGCCGCCTTGTTGTTCTAGTTCAATGACCTTTCTAAGTATGGCTCCTGTTGAAGAAGAAGAAATACGACCGTATTCGCTTGCAAATTCATCCCTGCCTTCATTTGTGGTATACTGTAGTATTTTTTTAAAATCTTTTAAATCAAGCAGCGGCATTTTATTGTCGTCGCAATATTTAAAGATTACTGATACAATTCCAGATTGCACATCGGTTAAATTGAGGATTCTAGAAAGCAATACAGGTCCAAACTCACTAACGGTAGCACGAAGGCGCACCCCCTCTTGATCTGAAAGCGTAAGGATTTCCGCAGGAAATTTTTTCGCTTCAAAAGGAAATCCTATTGCAGCGTGGCGTTCTTCAATTTTAGCATTATTACTTCCGGCTTGTGCTATTCCACTTAAATCGCCTTTTATGTCCATTAAAAGAACAGGAACGCCCTTTTCTGAAAGATTTTCGGCAATTATCTGAAGTGTTTTTGTTTTTCCGGTACCCGTAGCTCCAGCAATTAATCCATGACGGTTAAGAGTCTTTAGAGGGATTTTTACATAAGCGTCTTTTATGGTTTCGCCCTCAAGCATTGCTGCACCAAGATTTATATAATCTCCCTTAGTGGTATACCCCTTGTTGATGTAATCAAAAAAAACTTGTTTGTCTGCCATCGCTCTAAATTTTGTTCAAATGTAACAAATAAAAGCGCCAAAACTCAATTTGTAAATTCCAAAAGTTTAATCTTAAGTCAATGTTCATAGCTAACAGACAAGATTTAATTTGTTTGGTAAGAAAAAAATTACATTTTATTTTTTGTGATGCTACATTCTTTAAAAATTGATGCGCTAAGAATAGAATTATAACTCACAATTAAAGTATTTTTGTACCGATGAAAAAGGAAATCCAGAATTTAGTTAATCAAGGAGTTATGTTGCCGCTTATGGAGGAGTTTTACACTATCCAAGGCGAAGGTTTTCACAAAGGTACTGCTGCTTATTTTATAAGAGTTGGTGGTTGTGATGTGGGTTGCCATTGGTGCGATGTAAAAGAAAGTTGGAATGCAGATTTACACCCGCCTACCGCAATAGAGAGTATAGTTCAAAAAGCAGCTGAGTATTCAAAAACAATAGTAGTAACCGGAGGTGAACCCCTTACTTGGGATATGGGACCCTTAACCCAAATGCTAAAAGATAACGGAATGCAAACGCATATAGAAACTTCTGGTGCTTATAAACTAACAGGTACTTGGGATTGGGTATGCCTATCTCCTAAAAAAATGAAACTTCCTACTAAAGAGGTTTATAAAGCTGCAGATGAGTTAAAGGTGATTATTTTTAACAAAGATGACTTCCGCTTTGCAGAAGAGCAAGCAGCTAATGTTAGCGATACCTGTATTTTGTACTTACAACCAGAATGGAGTAAGCGCGAAAAAATGAGCCCATTAATTGTAGACTATGTAATGCAAAACCCTAAATGGAAGGTTTCTTTACAAACACATAAGTATCTAAATATTCCCTAAGAGGTTAAATAAACCTCAGATTACACCTTTTTAAAAGGAATCTCAACATAGTGGTCGTCCCATCCTATTATTAAAGTTGTTCCGTCTTTCTCTGGACGGAAAATCATAGAAAGAGACTCTATAGGAGCAGCAGCATCTTTACATTCAACAGTGATGCGCGCTAAGTCTTTTTCTTTTTTATAGCTATAAGCACCCCAAACATTAGTATCGCGGTTAATGATGATAGTCCAGTTTTCTTGGTCTGGAATAGTGTAAAGAGTGTAAGTTCCTGGTTTAATAGTGGTTTCACCAAATTTTAAAGGAGTGTAAATGGTAAGTTCTGTCGCTTCATTTGCTCCTGTTCTCCATACTTCGCTATAAGGCACTACATCACCAAATATATCGCGCCCCTTTTTTTGAGGACGACTGTAAATAACTCTGGCTAAGGGTGTGCTGTTCTTGTCTGGGCGAGCCATAGCCAAATCCATAGGAGAGGCGTCCATTTTAGGAAAGCTCTGAGCGCTTAGATCTTGAAAAGAGAAAGCAGTGACAATAAATAATAGTAAGAGGAATGTGTTTTTCATAGTTTTAATTTTTTTAGCCTGTGAGTGTCTTCTTAATTGTGAAAAATAGATTTCAAAAAGAGTAAACTATTTTTAGAAGACTTTAATTAGAAAACGTAGAATTTGTCGAAAATTGTATGTTATTATTACGCAAATACCGAAAACTTTTTCAATGCGAGAATAAAAGCGTTTTTTTCACAGTAATTTGTTAATAACTTATCACTTATAAAAAGCGTAAACCCTTAATTTTAGTAGTGATTTGGTTATATTTGTTCGTTATCAAAAAAACTGAAAATCTTTCAAATTATTATATGAGCGAAGAACAGAAAAAAGGGAGTTATGGCGCCGACCAGATTCAAGCGTTAGAAGGAATGGAGCATGTGCGCATGCGTCCATCTATGTATATTGGGGATGTAGGAGTAAGAGGACTCCACCATTTAGTTTATGAGGTAGTAGATAACTCCATAGATGAAGCTATGGGGGGTTATTGCGATACTATTGAAATTTGGATAAACGAAGATAATTCTATTACGGTAAAGGATAATGGACGTGGAATACCGGTAGATCTTCATAAAAAAGAAGGTGTTTCTGCCCTAGAGGTTGTAATGACCAAGATTGGTGCAGGAGGAAAGTTTGATAAAGATTCCTATAAAGTATCTGGTGGTTTGCACGGGGTAGGGGTTTCTGTAGTAAACGCGCTTTCCGAAAACTTAACCGCTACTGTACATCGCGATGGTAAAATATGGCAACAAGAATACGAACGTGGAAAGGCTGTCTATCCTGTAAAATCTATAGGAGAAACTACTGAACGCGGTACATCTGTAACCTTTAAGCCAGATTCGCAGATATTTCAACAAACCTTGGAATATAGCTATGATACGCTTGCAAGTAGAATGCGTGAGCTTTCATTTTTGAATAAAGGAATTACAGTTTACTTTACAGATAAAAGAGAGAAAGACGAAAATGGTGAGTTTGCAACCGAAAAATTCCACAGTGAAGAAGGTTTAAAAGAGTTTATCCGTTTCTTAGACGGTAACCGTGAACCTATTATTGCCGAAGTAATATCTATGGAAGGCGAGAAGAATGACATTCCTGTAGAGGTTGCAATGGTGTATAATACTTCGTTTAGCGAAAATTTACATTCTTACGTTAACAATATTAATACCCACGAAGGTGGAACACACCTTTCGGGTTTTCGTGCCGGTCTTACCCGTACCTTAAAGAAATACGCAGATGCATCGGGGATGCTCGATAAATTAAAATTCGAAATTGCTGGTGATGATTTCCGCGAGGGATTAACAGCTATCATTTCGGTAAAAGTTTCAGAGCCTCAATTTGAAGGGCAAACAAAAACAAAATTAGGAAACAGAGAGGTTACTGCAGCGGTGAGCCAAGCAGTATCTGAAATGCTTGAAGATTATCTTGAAGAGCATCCAAATGATGCCAAAACGATAGTTCAAAAAGTAATACTTGCAGCACAAGCACGTCACGCGGCACGAAAAGCTCGTGAAATGGTACAGCGTAAAACCGTGATGAGTGGTGGTGGTTTACCAGGAAAACTTTCAGATTGCTCTGAACAAGATCCAGAAAAATGCGAAGTATTCCTTGTGGAGGGAGATTCGGCAGGTGGAACTGCAAAGCAAGGTCGCGACCGAAACTTTCAGGCTATACTTCCACTTAGAGGTAAGATTCTAAACGTTGAAAAAGCTATGCACCATAAGGTTTTTGAAAACGAAGAAATTAGGAATATCTATACTGCACTAGGGGTGACTATAGGTACCGAAGAAGATAGTAAAGCCTTAAACTTATCAAAATTACGCTACCATAAAGTAGTAATTATGTGTGATGCCGATGTAGATGGTAGCCACATTGCAACCCTTATCTTAACTTTCTTTTTCCGTTATATGCGCGAATTGGTAGAAGCCGGGTGTGTTTACATAGCTACACCACCACTTTACTTAGTGAAAAAAGGAGCTAAAAAGGAATACGCTTGGAGCGATAAAGAACGCGATGAGCTAAATGATAAATTTGGCGGCTCTGCTTCTATACAACGTTACAAAGGTCTTGGGGAAATGAACGCCGAGCAACTTTGGGATACAACTATGAATCCAGATTTTAGAACACTTCGTCAAGTAACTATAGATAATGGAACCGAAGCAGATAGAATATTCTCAATGCTTATGGGTGATGAGGTTCCACCTCGTCGTGAGTTTATTGAGAAAAACGCAGTATATGCAAATATTGATGCTTAATAGCTTGATTTTTAATAAATTTAAAGACTCTCCTTGTGAGAGTCTTTTTTTTATATAAATGTGAAATTCCTTCAGAATTTATTCAGAGTCATTGTTTTGAACTTAACAGGTTCAAATGTTTGTAAAACACACTGTGTCCCTAAAGATTCGACCCCAACGGGGTCGTACCCAACAAGACTCTTTTTTTATAAATATGAAATTCCTTCGGAATTTATTCAGAATCATTTTGTTTTGAACCCAACAGGTTCAAATGTTTGTAAAATACACTGTGTTCCTAAAGATTCGACCCCAATGGGGTCGTACCCAACAAGGCTCTTTTTTTATAAATGTGAAATTTCTTCGGAATTTATTCAGAGTCATTGTTTTGAACTTAACAGGTTCAAATGTTTGTAAAACACACTGTGTCCCTAAAGATTCGA
>JBLXDA010000021.1:0-14612 GCA_048264505.1 Aequorivita sp. | reverse complement strand
ATTCAGAGTCATTGTTTTGAACTTAACAGGTTCAAATGTTTGTAAAACACACTGTGTCCCTAAAGATTCGACCCCAATGGGGTCGTGCCCAACAAGGCTATTTTTTTATAAATATGAAATTCCTTCAGAATTTATTCAGAGTCATTGTTTTGAACCCAACAGGTTCAAATGTTTGTAAAACACACTGTGTCCCTAAAGATTCGACCCCAACGGGGTCGTACCTATTTTGATGTTTTTTTTATAAATATGAAATTCCTTCAGAATTTATTCAGAGCTATTTCGTTTTTAACCCTTTATTGTCATAATTTTTAAGTAGATATTGGTACTTTTGTACAACTTTTCTAATCACTTAAGTGTTAACCTAAAAAGTGATTGTCTAATTCAATAAATAATAATTAATTAAATATACACACATGAAAGTAACAGTTGTAGGAGCAGGTGCTGTAGGTGCAAGTTGTGCCGAGTACATTGCCATTAAGAATTTTGCAAGCGAAGTAGTTTTGTTAGATATTAAAGAAGGTTTCGCAGAAGGTAAGGCGATGGACCTGATGCAAACAGCTTCGTTAAATGGTTTTGATACTAAAATTACAGGTGTAACAAATGATTATTCAAAAACGGCTGGTAGCGATATCTGTGTAATTACTAGTGGAATTCCACGTAAACCAGGTATGACACGTGAGGAGCTAATTGGTATAAACGCTGGTATTGTAAAGGATGTGTCTTCAAACCTTGTGAAAAATTCGCCTAATACTATCATTATTGTTGTTAGTAACCCTATGGATACGATGGCTTATTTAGTTCATAAAACAGCTGGATTGCCTAAAAACAGAGTAATAGGAATGGGTGGTGCTTTAGACAGTGCTCGTTTTAAATATCGTTTAGCGGAAGCTCTTGAGGCTCCTATTAGCGATATAGACGGAATGGTAATTGGTGGTCATAGCGACACAGGAATGGTTCCATTAACGCGTTTGGCAACTAGAAATAGTGTTCCTGTTTCAAAATTTATTTCTGACGCTAGATTAGAACAAGTAAAAGAAGATACTAAAGTAGGTGGGGCAACACTTACTAAGTTATTAGGAACTTCTGCTTGGTATGCTCCAGGAGCTGCAGTTTCTGCTTTAGTTCAAGCTATTGCTTGCGACCAAAAGAAAATGTTTCCTTGTTCTGTTATGCTAGATGGTCAATACGGTCTTAATGATATCTGTATTGGTGCTCCAGTTATTTTGGGTAGAAACGGTGTAGAAAAAATAGTAGAGATAGAATTAAACGATGCCGAAAAAGCACATATAGCAGAAAGTGCAGCAGGTGTTCGTAAAACAAATGATTTGTTGGAGCTTTAAGTCTAAGTTTCATTTAAAAATAATTAGACCTGTCAGGTTTTCAAAACCTGACAGGTCTTTTTTATTAGCCTATTTCTATTTCATTTTTCTTATAAATACGATATAAATAAGTGGATAAAACAATCAAAGCAGTTGTGAAGCCGTACAAAGTGAAAGTGAGTATATCTGTTTTTTTCATATGCTTAATTTAATGATAAAACCCCAATGGTAATTATTACCATTGGGGTTTTTAATAAAATCTAAAAAGCTAAGCGTTTTCACATCTCAGCTCTCAGCTCTAATTATCCACATTTAGAAGATCCGCAGTCCTTGCAGGTAAGGCATCCTTCTTGGTAAATAAGCGCTGTGCTATTACAGTTGTCGCACTTTTGTTTGCGAGCCTCAGTTCCGTCTGCAACATAGCGTTTTAAAGCGCGGGCAACACCGTTTTTCCAAGTGTTTATGCTTTCGTTGTCTAGTTGTAGGCTGTTAATTAATTCTACAGCTTTTTCTATAGGCATTCCGTGACGGAGTGTACTAGAGATTAACTTTGCATAATTCCAGAATTCTGGGTTAAATTTATGCGAAAGTCCTTCAATAGTGGTTTTATAGCCTCTTTTGTTTTTGTATTGAAAGTCATAGCGCGATGAACCGTCTTCATTTCGGTTTTTAATAATCACACCATTGTTTACCCATCTAGGTATTAAAATACCGTCTTCATCGTCTGCAAAACCAGTAAATATCTCATAGGGTTTCCCGTCTATAAGCCCAATAAAAGCAATCCATTTGTCTTTGCTATTTTGAAAACGAACTACATCGGCCTCGAGGACTTCTGGTCGTTTTGTTGGGAATGCAGTAAGATGTGGCTCATTGTCATCTTCTTTCTTTTCTTCGTTAGAGATTAAGACCCCAGAACGAGAACCATCGCGGTAAACAGTTACACCTTTACAACCTGCTTGCCAAGCTTCTAAGTATAATTTACCTACTAATTCCTCAGATACATCGCTTGGTAAATTAATAGTTACAGAAATAGAGTGATCTACCCATTTTTGCACAGCACCTTGCATACGCACTTTACTCAACCAGTCTACATCGTTTGATGTAGCTTTGTAATAAGGCGATTTTTTTACAATTTTATTTAGTTCTTCTTGGCTGTAGTTTTTATCGGTATCTATGCCATTTACTTCCATCCATTGTTTAAAACGATTGTGGAAAACCACGTATTCTTCCCAGCTATCACCAACTTCGTCTACAAAATCTATTCGTACATTTTTATCGTTTGGGTTTACCTTTCTTCGGCGTTTGTACACGGGTAGAAAAACAGGCTCAATACCAGAAGTGGTTTGGGTCATTAAACTCGTTGTTCCTGTAGGTGCAATGGTTAGTAAAGCTATATTTCTACGGCCAAACTCAAGCATATCGAAGTACAGTTTTTCGTCTGCTTCTTTAAGGCGAAGAATAAACGGGTTGTTTTTTTCTCTTTCGCTGTCAAATATTTTGAAAGCGCCTCTTTCTTTTGCGGCATAAACCGAAGCGCGATACGCTTCAACGGCAAGTACTTTGTGTATTTCTACAGAAAAATCATTCCCTTCTTTGCTTCCGTATTTAATGCCTAAGGCTGCTAGCATATCTCCTTCTGCGGTAATACCGATACCTGTTCTACGGCCTTCTTCGGCTTTTCTTTTTATGTTTAACCACAAGTTTTTCTCTACGGCCTTTACTTCGTCACTTTGTGGGTCGGCATCAATCTTTGCGATGATTGCATCTACTTTTTCAAGCTCTAAATCTATAATATCGTCCATAATACGCTGGGCGATACTGATGTGTTTTTTAAATAAATCGAAATTAAAAGCAGCTTTATCAGTAAATGGTTCTTCTACGTACGAAAATAAATTAATAGCAAGTAGTCTACACGAATCGTAAGGACAAAGTGGTATTTCGCCACAAGGATTGGTAGATACAGTTTTGTAGCCTAAATCTGCATAACAATCTGGAACAGATTCATTGATGATTGTATCCCAGAAAAGGATTCCAGGTTCGGCAGATTTCCACGCGTTGTGAACTATTTTTTTCCAAAGTTTTTCGGCTTCTATCTCTTTAGAGAATTTTGGGTTTTGGCTGAAAATAGGATATTTCTGAGTGTATTTTTTTCCGTCTTTTACCGCTTGCATAAATGCATTGTCCATACGTACAGAAACATTGGCTCCTGTAACCTTTCCTTGTTCCATTTTTGCATCTATAAAATCTTCAGAATCTGGATGGTTTATAGATACTGAAAGCATTAACGCGCCTCTACGGCCGTCTTGAGCCACCTCGCGAGTTGAGTTTGAGTAGCGCTCCATAAAAGGAACAATTCCAGTTGAGGTTAATGCCGAGTTTTTTACAGGTGATCCTTTTGGGCGTATGTGCGAAAGGTCGTGACCAACACCACCGCGACGCTTCATTAATTGTACCTGTTCTTGGTCTATTTTCATAATACCACCGTAAGAGTCTGAATCGCCTTCATTGCCAATTACAAAGCAATTAGAAAGTGAGCCTACTTGATACGGATTGCCAATTCCCGCCATTGGACTACCTTGAGGAACGATGTATTTAAAGTCTTTTATCACTTCAAAAACCTCGTCTTCGCTCATAGGGTTTGCGTAACGTTGCTCCACGCGTGCAATTTCTTTTGCGATACGACGGTGCATTTCATCGGGTGTTTTTTCGTAAATATTTCCTGCAGAATCTTTTAGTGCATACTTGTTTACCCATACGCGGGCAGCAAGATCATCACCTTTAAAATATGCAACTGAAGCTTCAAATGCTTCTTCTTGTGTGTAGGTTTTTGGGGTGAAAGTGGCAGGTTTTATTTGCATTTTATTGAGTTATTTCTGATTATTTTGAATAAAAAAATTTAAGAATGTAAAGATAACTAAATAGTAATGTGTATTTAAAATTAAATATTTAAAGTTGTCAAGAAAACATTGTTAATATATTCATTTTCAATAAAATAATAATTTATCAACAGTAAAAAGTTGACAAATTTTGAAATTTTTGTCGCTTTGTTATACTATTTATGTTTCAAAAAAAAGATTACTATTTTATGTGTTATTTTGTATAGAATGCAGGAGTGCGTTCTTTATTTTTTATATTTGGCGCGTGAACTATAAATGGTATATAGCTGTATTTGTAATAGCACTAACTTTTTTTGGAGTTGGGCTAGAGCAATCTGCATTGCCTAATCAGGAAATTGTTGTTCAGTTTAATTCGGATAACATTAGTGCTTCAGAAAAGAAAGAAGCAATAGTTAACATTACTTCGCAATTAAAATCTATTGGGGTAACAGATATTCTAGTTTCCGATTTACAAGACGGTAAATTAAGGGTGAGTTATTACAGCTCTAAAGATGTTTCTGCAGTAAAAAGTCTTTTCAATAAACAAGAAAAAATAGGGTTTAAGGAGACTGCTTTTAATGATAAAGAGTTTCCGTCTGAGCCTCCATTTGGTAAAAACACTGTTTTTTATAAGCTAGATATAGTTAAGATTCAAAAGGATTACGACTCAACGCTTGGTTTACAAGGTTTACCAGTAGTGGTAAAATCTGTAAAAGACCAATATATAAAGCCTGTCTTAACTGTTTCTGCTTCAGAAATTAACTTCAGTTTAAAACAAATTTTAGAAAATGTCGCTTTCAAAAATTATCGCGATGTTTCATTTTCACTTAATTCTACTTCATATAAAATACCTGAGGTAAGGGCGGGCCCTTTGTCTTAGTGAAATACTCAGGTTTTCTTCGTTGTTGAAATGCTTTCAGCTATGAAGAAAAATGGTTTCAGATACATCTTTTTGAAGCCGTTAAAATTAAAATTTAAAATAAGCTTGATAATTGTTAGATATAGCAGCAAATCATATATTTGCGCTCTTATTTCGAGGTTTCGAAATGAGTTAAAATCTGACCAAAAAAAATAAACATGCAAAACAAAGGACTAGTTACCGTATTTGCCATCCTGTTTGGGTTGGTAAGTATTTATCAGCTTTCTTTTACTTTCGTAACGAACAAAGTAGAAGACAGCGCCAAAGAATTTGCCAACAGCAAATTTTCTGAAGATCAACCCCATGAAAGAGACAATGCAGAGGCTCATTATTTAGACTCTGTAGCTAAGGCACCAGTTTTCTTAGGAATTGATTATAGTACCGCTAAAGAAAAAGAACTTAATAAAGGTCTTGACCTTAAAGGGGGTATTAACGTAATTCTTGAGGTTTCTGTTAACGATATATTGAAAGGTCTTGCAAATAATACTCAAGACCCAGCTTTTAACCAAGCATTAGAGAATGCTAAAGCCTTACAGAAAGACAGTCAAGATACGTACTTAGAGTCTTTCTTTAAAGCTTTTGAAGCATTGCCAGGTGATAATGAACTTGCTTCACCAGATATTTTCTTCAATAAAAATTTAGAAGATGTAATCACCGTTGGGATGACTAACGCACAGGTAAAGCCAGTTATTGAAACGAAGATAGACGAGTCTATTACTTCTGCTTTTGAAGTATTGAGAAAACGTATTGATAAGTTTGGTGTAACTCAACCTAATATTCAGCGTTTGGGTAATTCTGCAAGAATACTTGTAGAGCTTCCAGGAGCTAAAGATGTAAACAGGGTAAAGCAATTACTTCAAAGTACAGCTCAGCTTGAATTCTGGGAAGTGTATAAATTTGAAGAAGTTGCTGGTTTCCTTCAAGCAGCAGATACTAAAGCAGGTGAGCTAGCAATGGCTAAAACAGCTGTTGAAACTCCAGAAGTTGTAGAAACTACAGAGACAGTTGCAGATTCTTCAAAAACAGAAGATGATGATGTAAGTAAGCTTTTAGGTGGGCAGGATGTTAGCGATTCTCTTGTAGATGACAGTAAAGCCAACCCTATACTATCAAAAATGGTTTCTTTGGGAACTCAAGGAGGACCAGTAATTGCTACTTTTAAATTACAGGATACTTCGGCTATAAACGGCTATTTACGCAATCCACAAATTAAATCGTTATTGCCAAATGAATTGCGTTATGCAAAGTTTGTTTGGGGATTACCTAATGAAAGCCTTCAGTTAAACGGTGAAGAAGTAAGCGCGCTTTATGCAATAAAAAGTAACCGCGATAATACGCCACCTCTTGGAGGAAGCGTAGTTGTAGATGCAAGACAAGAGTACGATAACTTAAGCCGCGTGGTTGTGTCTATGCAAATGAATGGGCAAGGAGCTAAAGTTTGGGAACAAATGACGGGTAAAGCCTACGAAACGCAAAGCCAGATTGCTATTGTACTAGATAATATAGTGTATTCAGCACCGGGTGTAACTTCGGGTCCTATTGCTGGTGGACGTAGCCAGATTTCTGGTGACTTTACAGTAAACCAAGGTCAGGATTTAGCAAACGTATTACGTGCGGGTAAATTACCTGCTTCTGCCGAGATTATTCAAGGTGAAGTTGTAGGGCCTACCTTAGGTCAGGAAGCTATTAATAGTGGTGTTATGTCTTTTGTAATTGCGCTATTTATTGTGCTTTTATGGATGATTGGTTACTACGGAAGAGCTGGATTATTTGCTGATGTTGCCTTGTTGGTAAACATCTTATTTATCTTCGGTATACTTGCAGGACTAGGAGCCGTATTAACACTTCCTGGTATAGCAGGTATTGTATTAACTATAGGTATGTCTGTAGATGCGAACGTACTTATATTTGAAAGGATTAAGGAAGAGCTCGCAAAAGGGAAGGCACAGAAAGATGCTATTAAAGATGGATTTAACAATGCTTTATCTTCTATTCTTGATGCAAACATTACTACTGGACTTACCGGTTTAATTCTTTTAGTTTTTGGTACTGGACCAATCCAAGGTTTCGCAACTACCTTATTAATAGGTATAGCAACTTCACTATTTACAGCAATTTTTATTACAAGATTGTTTATAGATAGATATACTAAAAACGGAAAATCATTACCGTGTTCTACTTCATTTACAAAAAACCTTTTCACCAATGTTCATATTACATTCTTGAAAAAGCGTAAAATGGCGTATGTGTTCTCTGGTATATTAATCTTAATAAGTTTAACTTCATTAGTAACCGTAGGTCTTAACCAAGGGGTAGATTTTGTTGGAGGACGTACATATACAGTTCGTTTTGCGAAAGATGTAAACTCTAATGAAATTCAGGATAACTTAATTAAAACGTTTGGTAGTGCTGAAGCAAAAACATACGGTGGCGACAACCAGTTAAAAATCACAACAAAGTACAAAGTTGATGAAACAGGAACTGAGGTTGACGACGAAATAGAGCAAATGCTTTTTGAGACCGTTAAATCTGATCTTCCAGCAACGATGACTTACGAAGAATTTGTGGGCGATCGCGAGGGTAAAACCATTGGTAGAATGGAGTACTATAAAGTGAGTCCTACTATTGCAGACGATATTAAGAAAGACTCTTTCTGGGCTGTATTTGGATCGTTAATAGTAGTGTTCTTGTATATCTTATTGAGGTTTAGAAGATGGCAATTTAGTTTGGGAGCGGTTGCGGCTGTTTTCCACGATGTACTTATTGTACTTGGTGTTTTCTCACTTACCTATAAGTTTATGCCATTTAGTATGGAGATTGACCAAGCGTTTATCGCTGCGATACTTACAGTAATTGGGTACTCTCTTAACGATACCGTAATTGTGTTTGACCGTATACGTGAGTACTTTGGTGAACACCCAAACTGGAAGATGAACCGCATTATAGATGCAGCTTTAAGTAGCACGCTTAGTAGAACATTAAATACTTCGTTTACGACACTTATCGTATTGTTGAGTATGTTCTTCTTTGGTGCAGAATCTATCCGCGGATTATTATTTGCAATTATAGTAGGTGTTGTTGTAGGTACCTATTCATCATTGTTTATCGCTACACCAGTAATGTACGATACAGTGAAACGCAAAAAAGTTGAAGATTTAATAGACAAGAAAGAAGAAGAGGAAGAAGTTCAACACGCTTAATAGCGGAACTCCTTACCGAAATAATTAAAAAGACCTTTCCGTTTTGGAAAGGTCTTTTTGTTTGTTGTAATATGAGTTTATTAGGAGGCTAGAAGGTGTTTTGTAAAACTATATATACTTATGCATTAAAAAGTAAATGAGTGTATGCGAAGCAATAACTTAGCTTGTTCTCTTATCCGAAATTTCTAATTGTTTAAGCTGAAAATAATCTTATCGCCTTTTTCAAGATTCCACACATCAGAAAGTCCTGCATTTACTTCAAGCACATATTGTGAAGCAGCTTCTGAAGGAAGGGAACTCTCGTCAAAAGGTTTTGCGTTCTTCTGTATGCTTACTATTTCTTTTTCGGCATTTAAATAGATTATATCGAGTGGTATTTTGGTGTTTTTCATATAAAAGGAACGTCGTTGCATATCCTTGAATATAAAAAGCATAGCTTGGTTTTTTGCTAAAGAGTTACGGTACATAAGCCCAGTTTGGGTTTCGTATTCGTCTGCGGCAATTTCTATGTCTAGCTTTACTATTAAGGAATCGTTTTTAGCTTTTAATAAGCTAAGTTCTCCTTCTTTGGTGAATGTTATCTCTTTAGTGAGACTTTTGTTTTCTGAATTTGTGTTGTCTTTACAGTTGTAAAAACTAAGCAAGGAGCCTAGTATTACTGCCGAAATAAATATTTTTTTCATTCTATATACGATAATTTATTAAGCTCCTTCTTCTAGGTTTTGTGGTTTGTTTTGAGTTGCTTTCCACATAATAATGATTCCCGCAAGTATAAAAGGTACGCTAAGCCATTGTCCTGTAGAGAGCAACCCTAGGGCAGATTCAAAACCACCTTGGCTTACCTTTACAAATTCTACTATAAAGCGAACCATAAATAGAAGGATTAAAAACACTCCAAAAATATAGCCTATTTGCTTTCTGCGTTCCGTTTTCCAGTATAAATACCAGCATACTAAAAACACTATAACGTAGCCTGCAGCTTCATAAAGTTGTGCTGGATGTCTAAAAGGGACACTGTTTAGGAGTTCAGAAAACTGCGGATTGTTTACAATTGCATCATAAGCCATACTCGGGTTTTTAATTCCGGTTGCTTGAACAGCTTCGTGTTTTAAGATACCTTCATGTACAAAACGCACACCTAATGGAAAATCACCTGAAGGCTTACCAATTATTTCAGAATTCATAAAATTCCCGATACGAACAAAAATTCCACCGCAAGCAACAGCAATTACAATGCGATCCATTATCCATAAAAATGGTTTTTTAATAACATTTTTAGTGTAATAATACATTGCTATAAGTATTGCGATAGCAGCACCGTGACTCGCTAGTCCTTGAAATCCGGTAAATTCAAATTCAGGTACTGTGCTAATCGGTAAGAAAACAGATAGCGGGTCTTGTACAAATAGTTCTGGTTGGTAAAAAACTACATGCCCTAATCGCGCGCCTATCAAGGTGGCAACCACCATATATATAAAAAGGCTGTCTAGCTTTTCTTGCGCCATGCCTTCGCGCTCGTATATTTTTTTTGTGAGTATCCAGCCCAATGTAAATGCTACAACAAACATTAAACTGTAAAAACGAATCATAAAAAATCCAAGGTCAATCCCTTCTGTTGGATTCCATGTAAAACTTAAATAGTGCATATAGGAGATTTAATTAAGCTGCGTAAAGATACTAAAAGCGAAAAAGTAAAGCAGTACATTTATTTTATTCTTAACCATTTAATAGAACAAGCAGCTAAAGCTAAAAGATTTACCTTTTTACAATGGCAGTATTGAGTTCAGTTAAAACAGGTGAAATTTATTTAATTTTTATGTTTTGGAGGAACAGGGTCGTAACCCGAGCCACCCCATGGATTGCAACTCAATATTCGTTTTATTGCTAGCCAACTACCTTTTAACAAACCGTGAGTTTGAAGTGCTTCTATAGAATAATGCGAACAAGTAGGCGAATAACGACAAGTGCTTGGCGTTAATGGTGAAATAAAAGTTTGATATCCCTTGATTAACAAAATGAATGGATATGTTATAATTTTTTTCATAAAACCGCCAATATAGAGAAGGAAGGTGTTTTAATTTAGTGAAAAACTTGTTCCTTCTTTTCCGTCTTTAAGCTGAATTCCTTTCTCAGCAAGTTCGTCGCGTATTTTATCACTCATCGCAAAATCTTTATTAGCGCGTGCCTGGTTTCTTAATTGAATAAGAAGTTCTACAGCTGCGGTAAGCTTTTCGCCATCTTGTGAATTTTCTGAAACAGTATCTTGAAGCCCTAAAACATCAAAAAGGAAATCGTTTAATGTTTGTTTCAGAAGCGTTAAATCTTCTTCTGAAATAGTTTCCTTAGCTTCTTTTAAAGCGTTTGCAAATTTTACTGTTTCAAAAAGTTGAGCAATCAGAATAGGGCTGTTAAAATCGTCGTTCATGGCGTCATAACAAGATTTTCGCCAAGCTTTAATGTCTAAAGTGCTTTTTTCTGAAGCTGTAATTTCATCGAACATTCTATAGGCATCCATCAGCTTATTAAACCCTTTTTCCGAAGCTTCCAAGGCCTCACTGCTAAAATCTAGTATGCTTCTATAATGAGCTTGATACATAAAAAATTTAGTGACAGTAGGAGAGAAGGGCTTGTTTAAAACATCATTTTCTCCTGTAAACATTTCGTTAGGAAGAATGTAATTGCCTGTAGACTTAGACATTTTTTTGCCGTTGAGGGTAAGCATATTGGCGTGCATCCAGTAATTTACTGGACTTGTGTGATTACAGGCTTCAGCTTGTGCGATTTCGCATTCGTGATGTGGAAATTTTAAGTCCATACCACCTCCGTGTATGTCAAAATTATTACCGAGATATTTGGTGCTCATTGCGGTACACTCTAAGTGCCAACCGGGAAAACCTTCGCTCCATGGTGAAGGCCAGCGCATAATGTGTTGGGGTTCGGCTTTTTTCCAAAGTGCAAAATCCTGAGGGTTTTTCTTGTCGCTTTGCGCAGCAAGCTCACGGGTATTTGAAGCCATGTCTTCAATTTGTCTTCCGCTTAATTTTCCGTAAGTATTGCTTTCGTTAAACTTTAAAACATCAAAATAAACCGAGCCGTTTTTTTCGTAAGCAAAGCCTTCAGCAATAATTTTTTCAACTATGTGAATTTGCTCGTAAATATGTCCAGTTGCTGTAGGTTCTATACTTGGAGGCAAAGCATTAAATTTTGCCATTATTGTATGAAAATCTACAGTATATTTTTGAACAACCTCCATAGGTTCAAGCTGTTCAATACGTGCTTTTTTTAATATTGGGTCGTCGCCACTCTCGCCGTCGTTTTCTAAATGACCCGCATCGGTAATATTGCGCACATAGCGTACCTTATAGCCCAAATGCTTTAAGTATCTAAACACTAAATCAAAAGAAAGAAAGGTGCGGCAATTACCCAAATGTACATTGCTGTACACCGTTGGGCCACAAACATACATTCCTACAGCATCTTTGTGGATTGGGTTGAATTTTTCTTTGCTTTTTGAAATTGAATTGTAAATATAAAGGTCTTGCTGTATCAAAGTCTTTGGTTTCAGTTTTAGAAATTCGTTCGTTGTTTGTTAAAATTCGGTGTCAAATTTTATATAATCTATAAACTCTCTACGCGTTTCAGGGTTTTTAAAGGCACCGCCAAACTCACTGGTAACAGTACTGCTGTCTATGTCTCTAATTCCTCTAGAGTTTACACAAAGATGTTTGGCGTCTATCACACAAGCTACATCTTCAGTGTTTAATACCTGCTGAAGTTCTTTTACAATTTGCATTGTTAAACGTTCCTGTACTTGAGGTCGCTTAGCGTAATAGTCTACAATTCTGTTCATCTTGGAAAGACCAACAACAGAACCGTTAGAAATATAGGCAATATGAGCTTTTCCAACTATAGGAAGTAAATGGTGCTCACAAGTGGAGTATAGGGTTATGTTTTTTTCCACAAGCATTTCACTATACTTGTATTTGTTGTCAAAAGTTGAAGCCTTAGGCTTTCTTTCTGGGTGAAGTCCTCCAAATATTTCTTGAACAAACATTTTTGCCACTCGTGTAGGAGTGCCTTTTAAGCTATCGTCTGTTAGGTCTAGGCCTAAGGTATGCATGATGTTTTTTACATCTTTTTTTATACTTGCAATCTTTTCATTATCGCTAAGCTCAAAAGCATCTGGACGAATAGGAGTTTCTGTTGAACTACCAATGTGATCATCTCCCATTGCTTCAATCTCTTTAAGTTGTTTTTCTAAATCCATTTAAAATAATGTGTAATAAGGGTGCAAAGATACGCAATAGCATTTTGCTACTGAATAGTCATTCTTCTTATTTTTAAGCCTGGAAGCAGTTAGTATTCATAAAATTTTCTTAATTTTCCTGCCAAAATTCCCTCTAATTACTATGAAACTTATTTACTCCTCACTTAAATTATACATATCACTACTATTATATACACTACCATTACTGGTTTACTCACAAGGGCCAGGCTCTTTATTTGTTGATGCTGGTGCCGATGTTGTTGTGGATTGTAGCGTTGGTTGTACAAATTTAACGGCTAGCTTTTTAGAAACTTTTGATACTTCTGGAAGTACTTATACGGTAAGCCCAATTCCTTACCAGCCACCTTTTCCTTTTAATGGATTGGCAAATTCTTTAAATCCAGACATAGATGACGCATGGTCGCCAGTAGGAAATTTGCCTTTTGAATTTTGTTTTTTCGGAAATACCGAAACACAATTTCAAGTAGGTTCAAATGGGGTGGTTCGTTTTGATGTGGATCCAAGTGATGTTGGTACAGGTTCTAATGCTTGGGATTTTGACGCTGATATTCCAAACAATGTGCAAGAAGCATTAGCCGAAGCTAATATCTTATTACCACTTCACGATATAGACCCTACGGTTTCTTTTGGAGAAGAAATAGGGTATGAGGTATTAGGAACCTACCCAAATAGAGTGTTGGTGGTTTCTTATTATGAAGTGCCTATGTTTTCTTTTGGTACTTGTGATTCCCTGTTAGCAACACAAATGGTCGTGCTTTATGAGTTTTCTAATGTAATTGAAATGTACATATTAAATAAACCTATTTGTAGAGATTGGAATGATGCTAATGCTGCAATGGGAATACAAAACAACGATGGTACAGTAGGTTATGTTCCTCCGGGAAGAAACACATCAGATTCACCTTGGACAACAACCAACGAAGCATGGCAGTTTTCGCCAGACGGTCCTCAGACTTATGTTTTTGAATGGTTGGATGATACTGGTGCGGTAATAGCTACGACTCCTACTATTACTGTTTGTCCAACAGATACTGAAGTGTATACAGCAAGGGTTACTTATACTAATTCGTGTAATGGTGATGTTGTGGTCTTAACAGACGATGTAGAAGTTTCATTACAAACAAATTTCACTGTAGATTTAGGACCAGATATTGATAGCTGTGGAACAGCGCCAATTGTGCTTGATGGCAATACTGGTGTGCCTAGTGTTTCTTATCAATGGTATAATGGTGGCGTTATTATTCCATTAGCAACAAACCCAACTTACACTGTTAATGCACCAAATTCAGGTACATATACTCTTGAAGTAACAGATGGAGCGTGTACTCTTTCAGATAGTGTTGATGTTAATTTTTTATCACAACCAGTGATCGCATCTCCACCTCAAGATCTTAATATATGTAATAATGGTTCAAACCCCGGTATTTTTGATTTAACCGAAAACGACGATGATGTACTAGGCGGTCAGAATCCACTGTTTAATATAACTTATCACCATTCTCAATTTGATGCGTTTAGTGGCGTAAATCCTATTATCCCTGCAAATGCATACCCTATAGTGGGCTCTTCCGAAACAATTTGGGTTCGTATAGAAGATCCTACGGGAAGCTGTTTTGCTCTAGACTTTTTTGAAATATCCTTTGCTACTGTTATCGCAACACCTCCTCCAAGCCCGTATAGCGTTTGCGATTTAGGAAGTGATGGACAAGAATCTATCAACCTCAATACAATTTTTGATGTTACTGTGCTTAATGGTCAAGATCCATTAGATTTTACAGTAACATACCATCTTAATCCAGCAGATGCTATTGCTGGCTTTAATGCACTGCCTCAACCTTATCTACTTACTTCTTCGGTTTTTATTTTTATACGTGTAGAGAATAATTTAAGTTCAAGTTGTTATGCTACAACTCAGGTCAATATTGTTTTAGCTCCCCAACCCATTGCCAATCCAGCACCAGATATGTTTCAGTGTGATGATGGTACTACGGCAGGAGTTTTTAATTTAAC
>JBLXDA010000020.1:0-54649 GCA_048264505.1 Aequorivita sp. | reverse complement strand
TACTAATTATAACAACAAAAGAATACATAACAATAATGATAGAATGAGCCCTAAAAAGTTCATAAACCAATTTTCTTTCTTGAGGCCTCAAGAAAGAAAATTGATGACTATTTTTGACAATGAATTAAATAACTAAAAACGGTCAACTCTATTTAGGGAAGTTCATTGAGATTTGAGATTTGAGATTTGAGATGAAAAATAATTTAAAAAAAATCAACTAATGGGATTGTCACGTGATGTTCTTGAGATTTTTTTTAATAATCTAAGATAAATCGAAATCGAAGACTTTCCCGATAGTTATCGAACACATACAAATAGCCTTAAAAAGAGCATTTAAAATGCTACTATAAATACACTTACTTCTCAAAAGCGCACGGCTTTGAATGGAAATACAGAAGTACTAGAAATCATGTGTTTAGTATACCAGCGGGACTCTTGCGGTAGTGGAGTTCAAAATCAACTTAAGGAATTCTTCACTCCAACTTAAAAGTTTGTGTTTCCAAAATCTCTTTTAAATTCAGCTTCCGAGGGTCTTAGGTAGATAATGTATAGTATTATTAATATCCCTAACAATAAAACCTCTGGATATACAAATAGAATAAAGAAAGCTGCGCCTTCAAGAACAGCCAATCGAATAATTGTGGCTGTTTGATAAATTGGAAGTTTCTCTTCAAGCTCTAGAGATGTATCTGTATTTTTTATTTGAGATTTATAAAGAAAAACACTTAACGGAATACAAAAAACCGGTAAAAGCAGATAAATAATTGAAGTTGTATCTACTGTTGGGAGTTCTAAGTTAGTTAGAGTGGAAAAATCTGCAAGCATCACATAAGCCATAATTATTCCGCCACAGATAGCAAGATGAATAATTTTAATAATCTTTAATTTTTCTGTCATTTTTCAGGTTTTATAAATGAGTTTTATATTAAATACCGACTAAAGATATAACTTACCTAATATATGTCACCAATTTTTTTTAGCTTCATTACTTAATACATAGTTAGTCCCATGTTGGTGTGAGCGGGTGTATAAAGATAATGCATCACCTTAAAAACAAAAATCCCCAAGCAAAAATGCTAGGGGATTTTAAGTGGTGCCTCCAAGAATCGAACTAGGGACACACGGATTTTCAGTCCGTTGCTCTACCAACTGAGCTAAGGCACCATTATTGAGACGGCAAATATAAAGCTATTTTCTTTTTTGCAAAACATTATTTGAAAAAATAAATAGATATTTACACTTCAATTTAATAGAGCCTTAACAATTACTTCGTTAGCGTAGTTGTATTTTTATCGCCATAAACAAAAAAATGAATCTTGTAATCGACGTTGGAAACACTCTAGTAAAGCTGGGAGTGTTTGATTCTGGGGAGTTTAAGCTTAAAAAGACCTGTGTAAAAAAGGATTTTTTAACTACGCTTTCAGAAATTATTGAAAGTTTTCCTTCTATCAACAACTCTATAGTTTCTGCTGTTGCAAATTTTTCTGAGCATCAATTATTAAAACTTCAACAACATTGTGAGGTTTTGGTTTTAGACCATCAAACAAAAGTTCCGTTTAAAAACTGTTACCAAACACCTCTTACCCTTGGTATAGATCGCATAGCTCTTGTAAGCGCAGCAGCACATCAATATGCAAGTAAAAATGTTTTAATAATAGATGCGGGCACTTGCATTACTTACGATTTTTTAAATGAAGACAATGCGTATTTAGGGGGAGCAATATCACCAGGAATTTCCATGCGTTATAACGCTTTACATACGTTCACCAATAAATTACCGTTATTGGAAGTAACTAAACCAAAATCATTGCTTGGAAATACAACAGCTACCTCTATACACAGTGGAGTAGTGAATGGTGTTTTACATGAAATTGAAGGTTTTATAGAAGACTATAAACGGAAATACAAGAATTTAACAGTTATTTTAACAGGAGGAGACGCACATTTTTTGCGAGATACCATAAAAAATGACATATTTGCCAACTCAAATTTTTTATTGGAGGGCTTGAACCATATTTTAGAATATAACAAACATTGATGTTTAAACAAATAATAGTCGGTTTATTTATACTTATTGCAGGTGTAACAGTGGCCCAAGAAGGAACCACGTCTCCATATTCATATTATGGAATAGGAACCCTGAAATTTCGCGGAACCGTAGAAAACAGATCCATGGGAGGATTAAGTGTGTTTTCAGATAGTATACACCTTAACTTGCAAAACCCAGCATCTTATGCAGATTTACGATTAGTGAATTTTTCTGTAGGTGGTAGCCATAAAGCTTCAACTCAAAAAAATGAAGTAGACAGTCAGAATAAATCTGCAAGTTCTCTAGACTATATTGCTATGGGAATACCTATGGGAAAATTGGGAATGGGCTTTGGTCTTGTTCCTTATTCATCTGTAGGCTATGATTTTTATTCTGAAGTAGATGGTGGTTTAACAGAATACACCGGAAGTGGTGGGTTAAACAAAACCTATATTGCTCTGGGCTATCAAGTAACCCCAAACCTAAGCCTAGGTATAGACGCAAATTACAATTTCGGAAAAATAGAAAACACCGCAACAACTCAAAAAGACGGCGTTGAATACGGTACACGTGTTTTTAACAGGTCTGATGTATTTGGATTCAGCTTTAATCTAGGTGCCATGTACAAAAGGATGATTACTGAAGACCTTGAACTTACAGGTTCTGTTACTTACACTCCTGGTACTAGTTTTACTTCAGAAAATTACAGAACAGTTAGTACTGTATCAATTTTACCAGTGGGTATCTTTACCGTAGATGAAAGAGATATTACAGTAGAAGATACAGATTTTACTTTTCCTTCCCAATTTACAATTGGCGCAGGTATAGGAAAGCCAAAATACTGGGGGTTAGGTGTAGAATACACCAATCAAAAAACCAGTAATTTTACAAATCGCTCAACAAACATTGATAATGTAACCTACAAAAACGCTTCAAAATATCGATTAGGAGGGTATTATATTCCAAATTACAATTCATTCGGAAACTACTTTAAAAGGGTGGTTTACCGTGCTGGAGCAAGGTACGAACAAACAGGCTTAAACGTAGATGGTCAAAATATAAACGAGTTTGGCATATCTTTTGGTTTAGGTTTACCTGTAGGCCGATTATTCTCTAATGTAAACGTAGGGTTTGAAGTCGGAAAACGCGGAACCACAGACTTTGGCTTGATACAAGAAAACTTTTTCAACTCCTTCTTAAGCTTCTCGTTAAACGACCGTTGGTTCGAAAAAAGACTATATGATTAATACCAATAATAAAATTCCCATGAAAACAAGATTCATTCTTTTAGTTACAATTTTACTACTTTCCTATTCAGGAAAATCTTTCGCACAAGCGCCAGACGACTGTGCTATTACACTGTCGTATTTTACAGAACCCGCTAAGATTAAAAACTACGATGTTGCGCTTCCTTTTTACGAAAAACTAATAAAAGAATGCCCAGATTATCACCTTGCTATTTACCAATACGGCGTGAAAATGTTTGAGTACTTTGTAGAAGAAAAAGGCGACAAAAGCAAAGTAAACGACCTTATTAATGCTTGGGAGTTACGTCTGGAAAATTTCCCAGCTAAAACAAAAGAAGGCGATGTACTTGCTACTATTGCTCAAATAAAATTTGATAACAATATAGGTACTAAAGCAGAACAATACGATGCTTACCATGAAGCGATCTCTAAACACCCAGAAGACTTTACAAGTGGAAAAAGCTTATATTCTTACTTTTCTCTTGCAGTAGATATGCAGAGTAAAGGAGAAAAAAGCCTTCAAGAAATTTTTGACCTTTACGATGTTGTAATTAGCAAGATAGACACAGAAAAAAACAGCCTTGCATCAAAACTTACTCCTTTATTAGATAAAGAAGAAAACAACCAGCCGCTTACTTCTAAAGAGCAAAGAGCTAAAGATGTTTACGAAAACAACTTAGGCGTTTATGCAACAGTTGAAGAAAGTGTAAATGGAAAATTAGGTCAGTTAGCAGATTGTCCTAACCTTATTCCACTTTACGAAAAAGACTTTGAAGCTAAAAAGAATGATGTAGCTTGGATAAAATCTGCTAGTAACAGACTAGATGCAAAAGATTGTGACAGCCCATTATCATCTAAACTAGCCGTAAGACTTCACGAATTAGAGCCTAGTTCTACTTCTGCGTATTTATTAGGAAAACAAGCTGAAGCTGAAGGAAACGCTTCTAAAGCACTACAGTATTTTAACGAAGCTGCTGAACTTGAACAAGACAATTCAAAAAAATACAGAATTTACTATAGTATAGCCGAAAACTACCGCAAAAAAGGAAGCTTTGGAACTGCGAGAACGTATTACAGAAAAATGCTTGAAGTAAAGCCATCTGCTGGTATTGCTTATTACAAAATAGGCTCAATGTACGGCGAAAGCGCAAACAACTGTGGTACTACAGTATTTGAAAAAAGAGCTATGAACTGGCTTGCTGCAGATATGATGGACAAAGCTGCACGTGTAGACGGTTCTGTTGCTGCAAATGCAAGAGCAGCTGCAAGCTCGTACAGACAACGTGCTCCACAAGCTAGCGATATCTTTTCTGAAGGTATGGCTGGAAAAACAGTTACCTTTAAGTGCTGGGTTGGCGGAAGCGTTAAGGTACCTAACTTATAAGAATGTACACAAAACTAAATATGTTTAAGAGCGTGATGGTCCTGGTATTGACCATCACGCTTTTTGCATGTGAAGGAAATTACCAAAATGTAAAAAAAATGAACCTTTCAGATGGCGCGCCTATAGCTGAAGGTAAAAACATAAATTTTAAATACACAGACTCCGGAAAATTAGTCACTAATCTTTTAGCCGAAAAACTTCTCGATTATTCAAACTTAACATTTCCATATAAAGAATTTCCCAACGGTATTGAAGTGCACTTTTGGAATGAAGACGGCAAAAAAAATACTGTTACAGCAGATTACGCTATGCAGTTTGACGATACCGGCTTAGTAGACCTACAAGACAATGTGGTTGTAATAACAGCAGACAGCGTTGTTTTAAAAGCCAATCAACTGTATTGGGATCAAAAAAACAAATGGGTTTTTACAGATAAGCCTTACCAAATAAAATTTAAAGACGGCTCTTTTAACGATGGAGCTGTTGGCTTTGACAGCAGTGAAGATTTCACTACCTTTCTATCCAGAAAAAATCAAGGAGTACAACTTGTAGACAAAAAAAATATCGAAAATGCTAACTAAACTATTCCATTTTATTGAATACATCTATATAATCGCAGCTGTTTTTTTTGCTTATGAAGCCATAAACATTTGGAAAACAGACCCTAATAAGGCGTATTTATTTCTCTTCTTTGTTGCTCTTGCAATATTTATGTTTTTCTTCAGAAGAAATTTTAGAAAAAAAATAGAGAACAGCTCTAAAGATTAACTTCTCAACTTTACCTTAGCTTTTGTGCGGGTTAATGTTGAAATTTTACCTAAAACAACTCAAATTTGGATTATAGCATCATAATAATAGTAACTATGCTTATTCTCTCTGCCTTCTTTTCGGGTATGGAGATAGCTTATGTTTCTTCAAACAAGATCCATATTGAAATTGAAAAAAAGCAGAACACTTTTTTAGCTGGCATTCTTAAAAAAATCACCAAACGCCCTTCAAAGTTTATCGCCACCATGCTCGTGGGCAACAATATAGCTCTAGTAATCTACGGTTTATTTATGGGAGACCTCCTCATGGAATTTATCCCCATGGACGGCTTTTCAGGCTTATTAATACAAACTGTTATCTCTACGATAGTAATTTTGCTAACGGCTGAATTTTTACCAAAAGTATTTTTTCAAATTTACGCCAATAGCTTGGTTAAAATTTTCGCTTTACCTGCCTATTTCTTTTATATCCTTTTTTCATTTATTTCAGAATTTGTTATTTGGATTTCAGATTTAGTACTAAAGCTAGTTTTTAAAACTGAAGGCGATACCGTGCAGCTTAGCTTCAGCAAGCTCGAGCTTGGAAATTATATTTCGGAACAAATGGAAATTGCCGAAACCAAGGACGAAATGGATTCTGAAATACAGATATTCCAAAATGCCCTCGATTTTTCCGAAGTAAAATCGCGAGAAGCCATGATACCGCGCACCGAAGTTGTAGCGGTAGACATAAAAACAACACCTAAAGAGCTCGCAAAAATATTTACAGACACAGGACTTTCAAAAATATTGATTTATTCAGAAAATATAGACGATATTTTGGGCTATGTTCACTCTTTTGAGCTTTTTAAAAAACCTTCAACTATTAAGAAGGTATTGATGCCCGTTGTGTTTGTTCCCGAAACAATGCTTATTAAAGATGTGTTAGGCATACTTAGTAAGAAAAGAAAAAGTATAGCGGTTGTAATAGACGAATACGGCGGTACAAGCGGTATAATAACAGTAGAAGATATCATAGAGGAACTATTTGGCGATATAGAAGACGAACACGACAGCGTTGAACTTATAGAAGAAGAGCTCGCCGAAGGGCATTATAAATTTTCTGCCCGTTTAGAGGTAGACTACCTCAATGAAAACTACAAACTCAATTTAGCCGAAAGTGAAAACTACGAAACACTTGGCGGTCTTATTGTAAATTATACCGAAGAAATTCCAGAGCAAGGAGAAACTGTTGAAGTAGACGATCATATCTTTACAATACTTGAAGTTTCAAGCACAAAAATTGAACTTGTTGAGGTAAAAAAGATTTACGAGGATTAGTTTTATAAATAATACTCACTTTTTTTAATATACTTTTTTATTAATGGCAGGAAAATGGTATTTTCGCCCACTAATTGAAGAAAAAACAAATCCTTTAAATACTTGATAGTTATTGAGTCCTTAAAGGAAATCACAACCAAACCCTTTACAATCGCAGTTATTGAAAGTAAAGACTTATAAATTTTGAACATCAAATGGCAATCTTAAACAGTATTAGAAAACGAGGGATATTTCTTATCCTTATTATTGCATTGGCGTTATTCGCCTTTATTTTAAGTGATGTATTAACCAGTGGTGGTGGCACAAAAGTACAAGACACTATTGCCACAATAAATGGTACAGACATTTCTAGACAGAGTTTTATGCAAGAAGTAGAAGCTACCCAACGTAGTATGGGAGCTAACGCAAACACTTCACAAGCTGTAAATATGGTTTGGGATAGAGAGCTACGTCGTGTAATTCTTGATGAGCAATTTGAAAAAGCAGGTCTAAGTGTAGAAAAAGCACAATTAGACAATGCACTTAAATCTTCACTGGCAAACAATCCAACATTTTTAAACGAAGCTGGACTAGTAGATGATGGAAAAATTCAAGAATACATTGCAAGTATCAAGGCTTCCTCTCCAGAAATGTACAAGCAATGGTTAACTTTTGAAGAAAATATTGCTAGTGGCGTACTTCAAAGCACGTATTACAATATGATTAAAGGTGCTTTAAGAACTACTATTGCAGAAGGCGAACAAGAGTATCATTTTCAAAACGATAAGATTAACGTGTCTTATGCGATGATTCCTTACAGCAAAATTGCTGATGCAGATATTACAGTTTCAGACGATGAAATAAGCAAATACGTTGCTGCTCACCCTAGTGAATACGAAGTAGAAGCACAATCAGACATACAGTACGTAGTATTTTCAGAAGAGCCATCTCAAGAAGATATTGATGCTGCTAAAGTAGAAACTGCAGCATTACTTAACGATAAAGTTGTGTTTAACCAAGACACTAAAGCAAACGATACTATTGCTGGTTTTAGAAACACAAAAAATTACGAAGAATTCGTTAACGCTAATTCTGATGCTCCTTTTTATGATAACTGGGTATTTAAAAACCAACTTCCTGAAACAGTAGCAGACACTTTAATAAACTTAAACGAAGGCGATATTTACGGTCCTTTTAAAATAGAAAACTCTTTTAACTTGGCTAAGGTAATAGAGACTAAAAAAATGCCAGATTCTGCAGAATCTAAGCATATTTTAATACGTTATGTTGGCACCTTACGTGCTCCAGAAACTGTTACTAAAACAAAAGAAGAAGCTCAAAAACTTGCAGATAGTATTTTAAGTGTTGTTAAGAGTGATAAATCTAAATTTGCTGCTCTTGCTGCTGAGTTTTCTGACGATAGCTCTAAGGACAACGGCGGTGAGCTTGGAAATGCAACACCTGGAAGAATGGTACCTGCTTTTGATGCCTTTATCTTTAAAAACGCAACAGGAACTATTGGTTTAGTAGAAACAGATTTCGGTTTTCACATTGTAGAAGTAGGTAAGCAATCTGCTCCTAAGAAAGCTATAAAACTAGCTACAGTTGTTAAAGCTATTGAGCCTTCAACTAAAACGATAAACGATGTGTTTTCTGACGCTTCAAAATTTGAAGTAGCGCTACAAGATGGTGATTTTACCGAATTAGCAACTGCACAAAACAAAGAGATAAAGCCAGTAAACAATATTGGAGAGATGGATGCTAACATCCCTGGACTTGGTGAGAACCGCACCCTTGTAAACTGGGCTTTTAACGAAGACACTAAGGTTGGAGACATTAAGCGTTTTAATGTGCCAGAAGGATATGTAGTAGCACAACTTACACGCAAAAACGCTAAAGGTTTAATGAGCGCTTCACAAGCATCTGCAACAGTAAAGCCTATTCTTGTTAAACAAAAGAAAGCTAAAAAAATACGCGAATCTATTTCAGGAAGTACTGTAGAAGAAGTTGCAACTAGCCAAAGTGTAAGTGTATTAAGCGCTACGGGAGTTACTATGGCTTCTCCTATGTTAGGCTCAAACAACGAACCTAAAGTAGTAGGTACTGCCTTTGGAACAAAACCAGGCGAGTCTACAGCTATTATAGATGGCGAAAATGGAGTATACAAAGTAAAAACTACAGCATTTAATCCAGCTCCAAAAATGGAATCGTATGTAAACTACGCAAACCAATTGAGCGCTAAAGCTGCACCAGCATCTCAAACTGCTGTTTACAACGCACTTAAAAAGAAAGCCGACGTAGAAGATAATCGCGCTACTTTTTACTAAAAAACATCTTTAAGTAACTAAAAAGCCTTGCTACAAAAATTTGTAGCAAGGCTTTTTGCTTAAAACAGATTTATATTGCTTGAAGAAGACAAAAAATTCCATTATTTTTAAACACGTTTTAAAAGCTCTTAACAGTTAGTGCTTTCCAAAACAAAACTAAAAAGACACGCATGGATAACGAGCTTATAAAATCTATTGAAGAAAAATACCAAGCTTTAGGAGAAAACCCTGAAACCTATTTAAATGGCCTTTTACAAGCCAAACCAATAAACTATTGGGATTATATACAAGTAGACACTTTACTATCGCTACAAAAAACCCGTACCGATTTTAAAGATGAAGAAATATTTGTAATGTATCATCAAGTAACAGAGCTTACCTTAAAGATGATGATACACGAAATAAAACAACTCTCTGAAGGCGAAAACCTCCCTGAAGAAGTGTGGCTTACTAAACTAGATCGTTTAAAAAGATACACCCGTATGCTTATCACCTCTTTTGATATTATGAAAGACGGTATGAGTTATGAAGACTACAATGTTTTTCGCGCTACTCTTACTCCCGCAAGTGGTTTTCAGAGTGCGCAATTTAGAATATTAGAAATTTACAGCACTCCCATTAAAAACCTAGTAAATAGTCAAGGAAGAGAAAGACTACCAGAAAATCCAACCATGGACGATTATTTTAATCATATCTATTGGAAAGACGCTGGGCTTAACCGAAAAACAGGTAAAATGTCGCTTACCCTAAAGCTCTTTATAGACAAATACGAAAAAGAGTTTAAGACACTCGCACATGAGGTTAAAGGCAAAACATTAGAAGAACGTATAGAGCAAATGGAGAACCCTTCAGCTGCTTTAAAAGAAAAACTACAACAGTTTGACCATTTTTACAATGTGGCATGGCCTTTAGTTCATCTAGACACCGCACAACATTACTTAAATAAAAAAGGCGAAAACAAAGCTGCCACAGGAGGTTCTGAATGGAAAAAATACTTGCACCCAAAATACCAGCAACGCAAATTCTTCCCTTCTCTATGGACAGAACAAGAAATAGCAGATTGGGGCAATTAACGGTTATTTTATTACAAGACGTATGTAAACACCTCTTACTAAAACTGAAAAGACATAAAATTAGCGAAGGGACTAATGCCAACAATCTGTACATTTAATTGCTGGGCACTCGCCTACCTACAAACCTCAAGTCTCGGATTTTCAAATAAATATATATTCACTAAATTAGATGCTTAAACAGCATATTAATCACTGACAAACAAGTTGGTGGTTAACTGAAAAAGCAAAATGAAAAGAATATTATTTACATTCTTAAGTATTACCACAATTACTAGTTGTTCAGTAAATAAAACTAGTAATCATAACAACTGGTCTGAATCAAAAAGATTAGAGTACATACACAATGTAAATGACTCAACAACTTGGGATTTTGAATTGTTTGAAGAAGATAAAAGTTATGAAGATAATGGCGACACTGGACCGTTTGAAGTAGGTGCTTTTCCAGTTCCAAAATACAGTTTAATAGGTAAAGAAAGCTTTAAGGGCCTAGGGAGTATTGGGGGTGATTACCCAATGAAAAATAACACACTTGTAATGAATAGTTTTTTTGTTAAAAAGAATGAACTTAATAAAAGCAGGCTTAAAGACAGAAAAGACGAAATATTTTTTCAGATAATAATAGCAACAGATACAATTGACAACATCAACTATAATTTAAAAGCCAATATTGCTATATCAAGAAATCACCCTGATTATTTAGGGCAAGGATTTATTAAAACTAAAAAAAACAGAATTGATTATCTAGCGTTTCAAACTCCTGAAAATAATACTTATGCAATTATAAACACAAGAATTTTCGACTTGAATTATGGCAAGACAATTCTTATTTCACCACAAAAAGATAAGTCTTTAAAATTCTTACAAATTAAAAGTCCCGAGTTGTCATCAGGCTCTATTTTAGAATACACAAAAAAGCTGATCAAAGAAGATAAGATAATTGATTTTTTTGAAGAAAAGAAGAAAACATAATTCAAAGAATCGGGGCGGTTGGCTATATATTCAAAAACTATCACTAGTCTTTGTCACTTAACTTCATACACCCATCTTTAGCCTTTATAAAAGTAAAACTGTAACAATTCAAAAAAGCTACTGTCTTTAAAAGAAAACCAACCTCAATGAAGCAATCATACATTTTAGTATTTGTAGCGAACCTATTCTTAATTCCTAAATTTCTATATTCACAAAACCTTGAATCTGAAATTGATAAATTATATCAAGTCAATAATAATGAACCCGGATTTTCTGTTGCCGTATTCAAAAATGACCAAATTCTCTTTGAGAAGCAATATGGCACTACAAATTTAGATTACAACATACCCATAACGAGTAAAACCGTTTTTGACATTGCTTCAATTTCAAAGCAATTTACAGCTGCAGCTATTCTTTTATTAGAAAAAGAAGGTAAATTAAACTTAAAAGAACCTGCCTATAAATACATTGAGAAACTTCCTCGTTATAAAAAGGGAAATCCTACCATTGAGCAATTGTTAAATCAAACAAGCGGTATAAAAGAAGTAGATCCTTATTTAGGCGTTATAGATTTGTGGTTTAATGACTATTTAAATCAATCGCAAATGATCAACATCATTACAAAAATAGAAGACCTTCGTTTTGCGCCAGGTGAGTACTTCTATTATACTAATGCCAATTATATACTACTTGCGTCAATTATTGAAAAAGCTTCTGGAAAGACTTATAGCACCTATTTACAAGAAGAAATTTTTGCTCCACTTAATATGGAAAATACAATTGTAAAAGATGATATTTATAAAACAGTACCAAATAGAGCAATTGGATATTTAGAAGATGATGGACATTTCTATAAAACCCATTTTCATACTGTAAAATTTGCTGGAGATGGTCAGATTTTAACTAACTCTGCCGATATGCATAAATGGCATCTCAACATAAAGAACTCAACAATTGGTTCGCCAGAAATGTGGAAAAGAATGCATACAAAAGCAATATTAAATAATGGCGAAAAAATAAATTATGGTTTAGGAGTAGAATTTGAAACCCACAATGGCTATGAAGCTGTTGGATTTGACGGAATGAGCGTAGGTGGTTTTGTTTCTAAATACTTATATTTTCCCGTTTTAGACATTGCCTTTTTTACAACTCAAAATAAATACGAAGATGAGTTTAGAGAACGTTTTTTTCAGTTTGTAGATCTTTATTTTCCAACTGAAAACAAAAAAGAAAGCACCGAGAAAGAATATAAGTATATAGAACTATCAAATAATCAGTTAAAAAAATACGAAGGTCAGTATTTATTCTATTATAATGATGAGGATAGAAAAGCAAATTCAATAAAGGCAAAAGACTCTAAACTTTTAGTTTTAACTTTAGATGGAGATGAAATTGGCGAACTCAAACCTTTAGGAAATGACGCGTTTATTTTTTTAATAGGAGATAGTAAGTCATTAATAAAATTTAACTTAAAAGAAGGTAAAAAGTATTACTCTTACGATGATTTTGACAACGAACCACTTTGGATTTTCAATCAATTTACGCCCTATCAACATTCAGCAAAAGAGCTAAAAGAGTTTGAAGGGCATTATTTCAACAAAGACTTTCAAATCGGCAAAAAAATACAATTGGAGAATGGTGTTTTATATTACTACTACAAAAATGGAGCTTGGAAAACCCAATTATCATCGCTATCTAAAAATTTATTAGAAATATCGATTAGCCCAATAGAATTTGTGAGAAATGATAAAAATGAGGTAATAATGTTTAAATTGATGGGTATTGAATTTCAAAAAATATAATCACTGAGTCTCTGTTTTATAAAGCAGACGTTGACGCTAAAAAATACCATATTGGTAACTTTTTGTTATCTTTGTATCAAACAATTATATTGTGAGAGTAATTGCGAAACGAACATTACGCGATTTTTGGAAAAAACACGCTAATTGTGAACAGCAATTAAAGTCGTGGTATAGAGAAACTGAAAAAGCTGAATGGGATTCTATCAACGATTTAAAAAATGAATATCCAAGTGCAAGTATTTTAAAGGACAATCGAATTGTTTACAACATCAAAGGAAACAACTATCGATTGATTGTAAAGTTCAATTTTGAATACCAAATATGCTGGATAAGATTTATTGGAACTCACGCAGAATACGACGAAATTGACGCAAATAACATCTAATTATGAATATTACACCAATTAGAAGCGAAAAAGACTATCAAAAAGCTCTAGAGCGACTTGAGGAGATATTTGACGCAAAAAAAGGAACCGAACAAGGAGACGAACTCGAAATCCTTACTATTCTCATTGATCGCTTTGAAAACGAGAATTTTCCAATCGGAATGCCAGACCCAATTGAAGCAATTAAATTCCGTATGGAACAAATGGGAATGAAGCAGAAGGATTTAGCAGAACTTGTTGGATTTAAAAGCAGAGTTAGCGAAATATTAAACAAAAAACGCAAACTCACTCTAAACATGATAAGAAAATTGAATACCACACTTAATATTCCTACAGAAGTTCTAATTCAAGATTATTAATATATAAATACTATATTAAATTCTATAAAGACAGACAATTAGCTTCCCCCTCCCCTATGTCCAAACCCTGAAGTGTCAGAATTCAGTTTCATTTTACCTGCCACAGACGAATAAGAACATTAACCGCGAAACCTCTTGAATTACAAACAGGTTTCAACATTATAAATTAAAGATAAAATGAGGTATCTACTCTTTATAATTACATTAAGCGTTTCACTAAGCACCCAAGCTCAAATTTTAAATGCCGAATCTCTTAGAAAAGTAACAGACACCTCTGGATTTTCTGGGGCTGCTAGTCTAGATTTTTCATTAAAAAGAGAGGTTTACGACTACCTAAGCATTAGCAGTACTGTTCATGTTCAATACACTATGAAAAAGCACTTACTGCTTTTAAAAAATGATATAGAGTTAAAGAATATAGAAAACAACAAATTTGAAAATGCCGGGATAACACACCTTAGATACAATTACCGTTTTCATCCTCGTATCGCTTGGGAGCTGTTTGGCCAAGCACAATACAACAAAGTTTCAAAAATAGAATTTAGAGGGCTTGTTGGTACGGGACCGCGATTTAAACTAACAACTTCAGAAAACTATAAGTTTTACTTAGGCTCCCATATTATGTACGAATACGAAGAGCTTAGCGACGATGTTACCCCCATTGAAAGAGACTTTAGAAGCTCTTCATATTTCACATTCAGCCTCTACCCTACTAAGACGCTTACTATAGCAAGCACAACTTACTTCCAGCCCAAGTTAAAAGACTTTAGCGATTATAGATTTACCAGCCAGACAACTATACTTATAGATTTATTTAAAAACTTTGCCTTCAACACTACCTACACTTTTAGCTATGACGAAACTCCAGCGGTTGGTATTCCAAATTCGCAATACAATTTTGAAAGTGGTTTTGTTTATTCTTTCAATTAATGTGTTAAACTTTCGTAAGCATTTCAGCTTTTAAAAGACTACTTGACTATATTTACTTTTTTAGGAAACATTAAAAATTAGGTTTTAAAACTTATAATTAGTCTACTATTATGGCATCAAACAACTATTACGATCCTGCTGATCTTAGAAAATTTGGAAATATAACCGAATGGAGCAAAGAACTTGGCGATAAATTTTTTGATTATTACGGAAAAGTATTTGAAGAAGGCGCATTAACAGCTCGCGAAAAAGCTTTAATCGCACTTGCCGTAGCACATACCGAACAATGCCCTTATTGTATTGATGCATACACTAAAGACTCCTTACAACGCGGTGTTACAAAAGAAGAAATGATGGAAGCCGTTCACGTAGGTGCAGCCATTAAAAGTGGAGCAACCTTAGTACACGGTGTTATGATGATGAACAAAGTGAATAAATTAGAAATGTAAGTTATAGTAGATTCAGAAAAAATCTAGCTCTAGTTTCAAACCTCTGCTACTTCACAAAGAAATTTGAAAGAATTTATGTTAAAAGACAAAAAGAAAAAACAACAATCTCTTCATAAAAGGCATAGCGAATTAGCCATAGCCAATAAACAGCTTGAGAAACTATCCAATGGTATTTTTGCCAATGGAGAGCTTCCTACTTTTTCTGAAAAAATTAAGGAGACAGATCAATTTCCGCTGCGTCCAAACAAACTTGAAATCCTTCAAATAAATGTGGGTTATATGTGTAACCAGGTTTGTGAACACTGTCACGTAGATGCCGGACCAGACAGAAAGGAAATCATGACTCGCGATACCATGGAGCAATGTCTGGAAGTAATAAAAAATACAGGAGCACATACCCTAGACCTAACGGGTGGCGCACCAGAAATGAACCCTAACTTTAGATGGTTTGTAGATGAAGCTAGTAAAGCCGGTATTAAAGACTTTATAGTACGCAGTAACTTGACTATAATTCGTTCAAATAAAAAATATTACGACTTACCCGAATTTTTTAAAAATCACAATGTGCATGTGGTAAGCAGTATGCCTCACTGGACTCGTGGAAAAACAGACAAACAGCGTGGCGAAGGTGTTTTTGATTTATCTATAAAAGCGCTTCAAGAGTTAAATGCAGTAGGCTATGGTATGCCAGATAGCGATTTGAGGTTAGATTTGGTTTACAACCCTAGCGGTGCCTTTTTACCTACTAACCAAGCAAATATGGAGAAGGACTTTAAAAAAGCATTACTGGAAGATTTCGGTATACATTTTCACAATCTCTTTGCCATTACAAACCTTCCTGTTTCACGGTTTTTAGATTATTTAATAGCTTCCGATAACTACGAAGATTATATGTATTCTTTAGTTGAAGCCTATAATCCCGCCGCTGTAAAAAGCGTAATGTGCAGAAATACAATCTCTATAAGTTGGGATGGTTATCTATACGACTGCGATTTTAACCAGATGTTAGAATTAAAGGTCGCTAGTAAAATTCAGCATATTTCAGAATACAACGAAGAAGTATTAAACAACAGAAAAATTATTATCTCGCAACATTGCTACGGCTGTACCGCAGGTGCTGGAAGTAGCTGTCAAGGCGCAGTTGCAGAATAGCAAATATATTTTCGCAATATTTTTCAGATGAAACTAAAAGCAATCTCTTTCTTTATATTTTTTATAGCTGCAAATTGTTTTGCACAGAAAAGCGTGGAAGATTTGTTGCTAAAGCACAACTCTCAGAGCATTCCGTATATTTCTGTAGAAGAATTGCGAATGTCTCAACTAAATGGCATCGTAACAATCCTAGATGCTAGAGAAGCCATAGAATTTGAAACAAGTCACATAGCTTCAGCTATAAACATAGGCTTCAATAATTTTTCTTCTGAAGACAAACGCCTTCAAAATATAAATAAAAACGCAGTTGTAGTTGTCTATTGTTCTTTAGGTGTACGTTCAGAAGAAATAGGAGAAAAACTAAAAAAAGCGGGGTTTAGCAATGTAAAAAACCTATACGGCGGTATCTTTGAATGGAAAAACAAAGGCTTTCCTGTTTTTGATATTTCAGAAAAAGAAACCGAAAATATTCACGCATTTTCTCAACAATGGAGCGAATACTTAGAAGCCGGAAATCCTGTTTATTAACAAAAACACTGATTACTGATTAAAAAATGGCGTTATTAACCAAAAACAACACTGAAGACGATAATAAAATGGCTTTAGATTTTCACTTCCCTACTTCAAAAAAAGCACTGATTATTTTTACGCGAAATCCAGAGCTGGGTAAAGTAAAAACGCGTCTAGCAAAAACTATTGGCGATGCGAGCGCACTAAACATTTATAATTTTCTTCTAAAGCATACCGTAAAAATCACTAAGGAATTAGCGGTAGATAAATTCGTTTTTTATTCGGAAGCTATCCATCGAGATGATATATGGGACACAGCTATTTTCAGAAAAAAACTTCAAGCTGGAAATGATTTAGGCAAAAAAATGGAGAATGCATTTTCAGATATCTTTGCTATGGGTTACGAACAAGCAATTATTATAGGCAGCGATATGTACGATCTAGACAAAACAGATCTTGAAACTGCTTTTAATACACTACAAACTAAGCAAACTGTAATTGGTCCTGCCACAGATGGCGGTTATTATTTATTGGGAATGAAGGAGCTTAACGCTAAAATTTTCAAAAATAAAGATTGGGGTAACAGTACGGTTTTAAAAGACACTTTAGCCGATTTAGAAAACGAAAAATACATTCTACTCGATGAACGCAACGACGTAGATTATTATGAGGATATAAAAGATGAAACCGTATTTCAGCAATTTTTACCACCGCATTTAGTTAAGAGCACGGCATAAAAGTTGGTAAAAAACAAGCTTAGTTGTACCGAAATGCGAAAAGAAAAAAATATTATTAATTTTAAAAACCAGCATATTAAAGCAGAAGCATAACTGGTTATTTAAAAGAGCATCACAAACTATTGAACAAATTATGAGTATCACAAAATACATAGAAGAAGCAGCTTCATTTCTACAACAAAGAGGCTTTGAAAATCCAGAAATAGGAATCATTCTAGGCACAGGGTTAGGAAAAATAATTGAAAACCTAGAAATAGAAGCCGAAGTAAGCTACAACCACATACCTAATTTTCCTACTGCCACGGTAGAGTTTCACAAAGGAAAATTAATTTATGGCACATTAGAAGGAAAAAAAGTAGTTGTTATGCAAGGGCGTTTTCATGTTTATGAAGGCTATACCTTACGCGATGTAACGTTTCCTGTACGTGTAATGCATCTATTAGGAATAAAAAAACTACTGGTAAGCAATGCTTCGGGTGCTATAAACAACAACTTCAAAAAAGGGGAACTAATGCTTATAGACGATCATATAAACCTTCAGGGGGATTCTCCTTTGGCTTTTCGTGGAGTAGAAAAAATGGGTGAACGCTTTGTAGATATGAGCACTCCTTACGATTTATCTATGAATACTAAAATGGAGGAGATTGCTTCCGAAAATAACATAACCCTTCACAAAGGTGTTTACGTAAGTGTTGTAGGTCCTCAGCTTGAAACTAGAGCAGAATACCGCTTTTTAAGATTAATTGGAGCCGATGCTGTGGGAATGAGCACTGTGCCAGAAGTAATAGTTGCAAATCACTTAGGAGTTGCTGTTTCTGCCGTTTCTGTATTAACAGATGAGTGCGATCCAGACACCTTAAAACCCGCAAACATCGAAGAAATAATTGAAATGGCTGCCAAAGCAGAACCCGATATGATTACCTTGTTTATTAACTTAATTAAACATCTTTAAAATCTTATTATGAGCTATCTAGATACTACTAATGATGTGTACAAGCAAGCTGCGCTAACGCCAGACGTTGGGCTTTGTTGTACTACTAACCCTATTTGGGAACTTCCTGGTCTTAAAATTCCGAAGATTATGCAGGAAATGAATTACGGCTGCGGAAGCACAGTAAACGCTCGCGATTTAACAAACAACCCAAACATACTATACGTAGGCGTTGGCGGAGGTATGGAACTTTTACAATTTTCATATTTTAATAGAACTAAAGGAGGTGTTATTGGTGTAGATACAGTACCAGAAATGCTAGAAGCTTCTAGTAAAAATTTTAAAGAAGCAGAAAAGCTAAACCCTTGGTTTAAAAGTGAATTTGTTTCGCTAAAAAAAGGAGACGCACTTAACCTTCCTGTTGAAGATAACAGCATAGACGTTGCAGCTCAAAATTGTCTTTTCAATATCTTTAAAGCTGAAGATCTCAAAAAAGCAATAGAAGAAATGTACCGCGTACTAAAACCACACGGACGACTTGTTATGAGCGACCCTACTTGCGAGCAAGAAATGAATCAGACTCTTAGAGACGATGCACGCCTACGAGCTCTATGTCTAAGCGGAAGTTTACCTATAGCAGAATACATAAAAGCACTAACCGATGTAGGCTTTGGAACCATAGAAATACGTGCACGCAAACCTTATCGTATTCTCGACCCTAAAAATTACCCAACAGAGGAGTTAATCTATATAGAATCTATTGAAGTTGCTGCCATTAAAGACCCTATGCCAGAGGATGGTCCTTGTATATTTACAGGAAAAGCAGCTATTTATTACGGAAGTGACGATTATTTTGACGATAAAAAAGGGCATGTATTATTAAAAAATCAACCCTTAGCAATTTGCGACAAAACTGCAAATGCTATTGCTAGCTTAAATCGCGATGATATATTTATTAGTGAATCTACCTTTCATTACGACGGTGGCGGCTGCTGCTAATCTAACAGCAAACTAATTTTCAATTCTTAGTCACTCATGGAAAAATACTTAGATATATTCTCAGATTCATACAGAGGTTATTTTAATTATTTGTGGAGTGAAATAACCCATTTTCATTGGGAAAACTACTTCTACGGATTAATTGCTGTCTCTTTGATCGTATGGGGACTAGAACTGTTATTTCCATGGCGGAAAAATCAAAAGGTTTTTAGAAAAGACTTTTGGTTGGATACATTCTATATGTTCTTCAATTTTTTTCTACTGAATTTAATCATCCTTATTTTCTTATCGAATGCTACCGAAGCACTGTTTAATGATTTCCTGAGTCTCTTTGGAATTACCGTTTCAGATTTTCAGCTTATAGATTTAGACGCTTTACCACTTGGTCTTGGACTGTTAATTTTCTTTTTAGTCACAGATTTTGTGCAGTGGAACGTCCATCGATTGCTTCATTATTCGCCTTTTTTATGGAATTTTCACAAGCTGCATCATTCGGTTAAAGAAATGGGCTTTGCAGCTCACTTGCGCTATCACTGGATGGAACCCGTGGTATATAAGTCGCTTTTGTATATCCCCTTGGCATTAATTGGTGGGTTTAAAGTAGAAGCTGTAGCAATAGTTCATTTTTCGGCCCTTGCTATTGGCCATTTAAACCACGCAAACTTAGGCTGGGATTACGGCATTTTAAAATACATTTTTAACAACCCGAAAATGCATATTTGGCATCACGCTAAAGAGTTACCAGAAAACGCACAATACGGGGTGAATTTTGGAATTAGCTTAAGCCTTTGGGATTATCTGTTTAAAACAAATCACATCCCTCATAATGGCAGAGATATTGTATTAGGGTTTGATGGAGACGAAAATTTTCCTGAAGATTTTGTAAGTCAGGAACTTTATCCCGTCAAAAGAAACTGATATACTATTTAAACGAAGTCTTTTATGAAAAATATTTTTAAACTCATCGCAATTTTTATTTTAACCTTTTCATTACAGAGTTGCAATTTACTTTCTGCTGCAGGTCTAAGCAGTCAAGGGCAACCTACAAAAATGATTGAAACCAACTTAAGTGCTACAACAGCAAATTCTACTGTAGCTATAGACCATTCACAATGGGACGCTTTGTTAAAGAAATACGTAAACACCAATGGCAATGTAGATTATAAAGGTTTTAAAAAAGACGAAGCTAAACTAGACGCTTATTTAAAAATGCTTTCGGAAAATGAACCTGCTAACAGTTGGAGTGTACAAGAATTACTTGCCTATTATATAAACCTCTACAACGCAGCAACGGTAAAACTAATTGTAGAAAATTACCCTTTAAAAAGCATTAAAGATATAGATGGAGCTTGGACTAAAGGTCGGGTAAGTATAGGTGATAAAAAGTTGTCTTTAGGCGGAATAGAAAACGGAATACTTCGCAAAATGAATGAACCTCGTATTCACTTCGCCATAAATTGCGCCTCTGTTTCTTGCCCTAAAATTTTAAACGAAGCATTTACAGCTTCAAAAATCAACGAACAATTAGAAAAAGCTACCATAGAGTTCATCAATAGCGACAAAAACGATATAAACGCTAGCAACCCAAAGATTTCCTCAATTTTTGATTGGTATGCTAAAGATTTCACGGTAAACGGTAAGAAAGATGTTATTGGCTATATCAACAAATACGCTAAAACAAAAATAAATACAGATGCGAGTATAGGCTATAAAAACTACGACTGGAATTTAAACGAATAAGTTATAGCCCATAAAACCTTTCGCTTTAGTAATTTTAAGTTTTTAATTAAAATAATCTGAAAACAGTAAATGGTATCCATAATTGTCCCAGTACTTAACGAAGCTTTGAATATTCAGAGTTTTCTCGTGCATTTAGCTGGTCATATTTCTGGAAAGCACACTGTTGAAGTAATTTTAGTTGATGGAGGAAGTAGCGATAATACCGTTAAAATTATAGAAGAAACCTCATCTTTTTTAAGTACAAAATCTAAGAAAGACTCCCTAAAAATACAACTGATACATTCAGAAAAAGGACGGGCAAAACAAATGAATAAAGGTGCTTCACTAGCTTCTAGCGAAGCACTTTATTTTTTACACGCAGATACTTTTCCTCCAAAAAACTTTGATCATTACATCTTAGAAGCTGTAAAAAATGGAAAGCCTGCGGGTTGTTTTAAAATGAAGTTTAACAGCAATCATTGGTGGTTAAAACTTGCTGGGTGGCTTACACAGTTTAACTGGCGCGCTAGCCGTGGCGGTGACCAAAGCCTATTTATCACAAAAAAGCTCTTTAATGAAATTGGAGGTTATGACGAAAGCTTTTTTATTTACGAAGACATTCTACTTATAAACGAGCTTTACAACCGCAAAAGTTTTGTTGTGCTCCCCTATTGGATTACAACTTCTGCAAGGCTTTACGAAGAATGTGGCGTATGGAATTTACAATATCATTTTTTTGCTATATACCTAAAACGTTGGCTAGGCGCAGACGCAGCCGAGTTGTATAAATACTATTTAAAACACATTAAACCTTCAAAAGAGAAAGCACTTCAAGAAATAGAAAAACACAGAATACTCGCTAAAGAAAGCGTCTAATTATCAGTTGGTGTAATACGTCTTTACAAAAGTCTCAGCAGCTTTATTTTGCGGCGTAAATTGATTGTCAGTAGCCCCTCCTACTTCCTCGTGATTTATAAACCATTTCCACAGAAAACCACCCGCAAACCACTCTTCTTGCCATACAGCTTGGTACAACCCTTCTAATAAATTTGATTGGGCTTCTTCGTTAAAAGATGTAATAGCTCTATCGCTGTTCCACGGTTCTTTACCGCTAAAATCTACATTGCGGTAGCCGTATTCTGCAAACAGGATTTTTTTGTTTTCTTTTTCTGAAACGGTTTTTAACTCGTTTCTCCATTGTTCCCATCCTGCTTTTGCTTCGGCTATAGTAGGTGTTTCTTTTTCTGAAATAGGAAAATACGCATCAACACCTATATAATCTAGCATATCCCAAAAGGGTACTTTTTTGTATTCGTCCCAATTTGCGGCATATGTAAGCTTGCCTTTATACACGTTTTTTACTTCTACTATTAATTCTCTCCAATAGTCTGGGCGATGTTCTATAAATTTTTCTAATTCTGTACCTATACACAAAATGGCCACATTTTCTTCTTCAGAAATTTTAGCAAAGTCTAAAATAAAATTGCGGTAGGTATTTTCTAATTGCACCCAATCTTCTTCTGAAGCCATAGTAAGGAGTCCTGTAAACTCACCATGCCAAACCCATATTTGTGGTTTCATCATAACTTTAATATTAGACTTATGAAGTAATTTAATATACTGCTTTACGCCTTCATCTGTTTCGCCAAACCATTGTCGTTGCTGATTGTATAATAATTCTGGATGATCTAAACTCTTTAAAAAACCAAAGGGCATAACACTTGCATAGTTAGCGTTAACAGCTGCTACGGTCTGTATACTTTGCTGCGACAAGGAATCTTTAGAAGCAACAAGGCTCACTCCATTTATTTTTGGAGCAAATACCTCAGTAACAATTGGTTCAACAGAGGGTTCTTTTTTTTGTGCACAGCCAGAAAAAATTGACAAAAGCAAAAAAACAACAACAAAACGGTAGAAAAACATCATAATAATCAGAAATAAAGGCTGAAAGTAATACTAATTTCAAAATATACTTAATTAATTAACCTTTTTAGGATTAAACCAGCTGTAATTCTTTAGTTTTATATACGACTAATGAAAACCAATCGTAAAAAAATATGGAGCATATCGTCATTATTGGTAACGGAATTTCAGGAGTAACCGCTGCCCGTCATATTAGAAAACTATCCGACAAAAAAATAACCATAATTTCTGCAGAATCAGACTATTTTTTCTCCCGTACCGCACTTATGTATGTGTATATGGGGCATATGCGTTGGCGCGATATTGAACCATACGAATCTTGGTTTTGGGAAAAAAACCGAATTGAGCTCAAAAATGCCTACGTAGAAAGTGTAGATACAGCTTCAAAAACGCTTCATTTAAAAGACCAAGCTAGCTTTAGCTACGACAAACTTATTATAGCCTCAGGTTCGGTAACAAGTACTTTTGGTTGGGAAGGATTAGAGCTAAACGGCGTTCAAGGTCTCGTGACAAAACAAGATTTAGAAAAACTTGAAAAAAATGCACCAAACAATAAAGTATGCCCTAGGGCAGTAATTATTGGAGGTGGGCTAATAGGTGTTGAGATGGCCGAAATGCTACGCGTGCGAAATATAGAAGTGAGCTTGCTTGTTCGCGAAGACGCATTTTGGACCAATGTACTTCCTAAATCGCAAGCTAAAATGATCTCGCAACACATATTATCTCACGGTGTTGATTTACGTCATAACACCGAATTAGATAAAATTATTGGCGACGAAAACGGCAATGTAAAAGCTATTTTAACTAAAGATGGCGAAGAAATTCCTTGCGGAGTTGTCGGGATAACGACAGGTGTAAAACCACAGATTTCTTTTCTGAAAGACTCAGGTATTGAAACCGATAGAGGTGTTTTAGTTAATAGAAAACTAGAAACAAATATAAAAGACGTGTATGCAATTGGCGATTGTGCTCAGCAACGCGAACCCATTGGCAACCGCCCTCCTATTGAAGCCGTTTGGTATACTGGCAGAATGATGGGTGAAGCACTGGCACAAACCATAGCCGGAAAACAAGCTTTTGAATACAATCCAGGAAACTGGTTTAACAGCGCCAAGTTTTTTGATATTGAATACCAAACCTACGGTTGGGTTTTTTCTGAAAGAAGAAGAAAAGAGTACGAAGAACAATTTAGTTGGCATTCCGATAACAACCTTCAATCTGTAATTATCTCTTATCATAAAGACACTAACGAATTTTTAGGAATTAACACCTTTGGCATACGCATGAGACATGAAGTTTTTGACCGATGGTTATCCGAAAAACGAAGCGTAGATTATGTAGTTCAAAATTTAATGCAAGCAAATTTTGACCCAGAGTTCTTTAAACACTATGAAAAAGAAATAATACAAGCCTATAATACTAACCGCAAAACTGTAGAAGCATAAATCTTTTCCGCAGCTTATAATTCGGAGAAAAATTTAAGGTTTCAAAATCCCAAATACAAAAACACATGAGTACTGTTCAAAGAAATATGTCACTTACTGGAGAGCCGCCAAAGAGTTTAAATACACAACAAAAAATAGCAACCCTATTGGGGATGTTTGGTTTATTTATCTTGGTATTGGCTGTTTTTAATGTAAATTTTCCACACAAAGCAATTTGGCTTACCATATCACTATCCAGCATCTTTGGAGGAATCGTTTGGTTTGCAAAAGCAGCCTATGGTCATAAACACGAAGGGATTAAGAACGACGGTGTATGGTTTAAATCTATGTCTAGTCGTGGTTTTCTAGCTTGGATTTCTGGAATTACACTAACCGGTTTTTATATTGTTCTTTATTTTTTCCCACAGCTCTTAGGGCTTTCTAATGAAGGAAGTAACACAGGACTCATTTCTTTCTTTGACCCTTTAAGTAAGTTTTTAAATGGAGGACCAGCGAGCCAATGGTTTGTTTATGGCTCTCTCTACACTGTTGCTATTCTTGCGTTTGGAATAAAATTTATATGGAAATACCGTCACAATCGCTACGAACGACTGCGAACTTTTTCGGTAATGTTTTTTCAGCTTGGGTTTGCCTTTATTATTCCAGAATTAATGGCGCGTTTAAACAGCGATACTTTTTCGCTTCCGTATTACGATTTAAAAAACATCTGGCCTCTTAACTATTACAACTTTGAGCAATACCGCATAGATCAGTTTATTTCTGCTGGAAACATTGGGATTGCCTTACTTGTATTTGGTGTGGTCTCTATATTTGTAATCACCCCAATTTTAACCTATAAATACGGAAAACGTTGGTACTGTAGCTGGGTTTGTGGTTGCGGTGGATTGGCAGAAACAGCAGGAGATTCTTTTAGACATTTAAGTGATAAAAGGTTAGTTGCCTGGAAGGTTGAACGTTGGGTTATACACAGTGTTTTGGTATTTGTAGTCTTAATGACTACAGCTGTTATACACAGTTATTTGGGTGAAGACAGTTCTAAATACTGGCTTACAAAAGATACTTTTTTAATTATAGTAGCTACATTTTTAACGCTCGTTTTTCTAGGAACTTGGATTTTTAAAAGAGAAGAACTGAAAAAAGACGCACGATTAGGGGCTATAGGGTATTTTGTTATTATAATCTCATTAATAAGCTTTCACTTTATTTCAGGAAAAACCCTATTTATTTTTGAAGCAGAATCCTTGCGCAAAACTTACGGTTTTTTAATTGGCGCTATATTTAGCGGGGTTATTGGTACAGGCTTTTATCCTATATTCGGTAACCGTGTTTGGTGCCGTATGGGATGCCCAATGGCGGCAATACTAGGTTTTCAACAACGTTTATTTTCAAAGTTTAGAATCACCACTAACGGTGGGCAGTGTATTTCCTGCGGTAATTGTTCTACCTATTGCGAAATGGGTATAGACGTACGTGCGTATGCACAAAAAGGTGAAAACATTGTGCGCTCTAGCTGTGTGGGTTGTGGTATCTGTTCTGCAGTATGTCCTCGTGGTGTATTAAAACTAGAAAATGGACCTTTAGAAAAAAGAATAGATAGCAATGAAATCCTTCTTGGAAACGACATAGACTTAATGAGCTATGTAAATAAGTAATAATTAGTTGTTTCTAGATGTTTGGTAACAAGTAATGAATTGTCATTAATTTTACTGAAATTCGCAATCTATAAATTCCTCAACTTTTAATGCAGAAAAATATTAAAGTAATCATTCCCGCTTATAATGAAGAAGGCGCTATAGGGAAAGTGATTGCCGAAATTCCAGCTATTGTTTCACAAGTAATTGTGGTAAACAATAATTCTACAGACAATACTGCTCAAGTAGCCAAAGATGCTGGAGCAACTGTTCTTTCGCAACCTATACCAGGTTACGGAAACGCCTGCCTAAAAGGAATGGAATACATAGCAGGTTTAGACAGTTTAGAACAACCCGATATCGTTGTTTTTCTAGATGGCGACCACAGTGATTATCCTTCCGAATTAACTAAGATTGTAAAACCTATTCTTGAAGACAATATAGATTTTGTTGTAGGCGCTCGTGTAAAAAGCTTACGCGAAAAGGGTTCTATGACATTCCCACAACGTTTTGGCAATGGTCTAGCAACAAAACTGATGTTTCTCTTTTTCAATTCGAAGTTTACAGATCTTGGCCCTTTTAGGGCAATTAAATACGAAAAGCTTCTCGAACTAGCTATGGAAGACAAAACCTATGGCTGGACGGTAGAAATGCAACTAAAGGTTTTAAAAAAGAAATTCACCTATAAAGAAATACCAGTAAAATACAAAAACCGTATTGGTGTTTCAAAAGTTTCAGGTACGGTAAAAGGTGCTATCTTTGCTGGCGTAAAAATCCTAAGCTGGATCTTTAAATACAGTTTTAAAAAATGATTCTTGAATTCATAATCATAACAATTTATTCTATTGCTCTAATCCTCATATTTATGTATGCATTAGCGCAATTAAACCTGTTATTCAACTACTTAAGAGCACGAAAAACACATAAAAGCGCTCCTGTTTTCGATTTTTCTAACGAAAATGAAATTCCACTGGTTACCATTCAGCTTCCCGTATACAATGAGTTATACGTAATGGACCGCTTGCTTGAAAACATTGCGGAAATGGATTATCCAAAAGACAAATTAGAAATACAAGTACTCGATGACAGTACAGACGAATCTTTTGCCGAAACTGCAAAACACATTCAAGAGCTTCAAAAAACAGGTTTAGACATAAAGCATATGAGCCGCGAAAACCGAGTAGGTTTTAAAGCAGGCGCCTTAAAAGAAGGACTAAAAACTGCCAAAGGCGAATTTATAGCAATATTTGATGCAGATTTTCTTCCGAAGAAAAATTGGTTAAAAAACACTATTCCATACTTTAAAGATGCAAACATAGGTGTTGTACAAACCCGTTGGGGGCATTTAAACCGCAACTACTCCATACTTACCCGTGTACAAGCGTTTGCCCTAGACGCTCACTTTACACTAGAGCAAGTAGGCCGTAACAGTCAGGGACATTTTATAAATTTTAATGGTACAGCTGGCGTATGGCGAAAAGAGTGTATCCTTGATGCTGGTAATTGGGAAGGCGACACCCTTACCGAAGATTTAGACCTGAGCTATCGCGCTCAGCTTAAAAACTGGAAGTTTAAATATTTAGAAGAAGTAGAAACCCCTGCAGAGTTGCCAGTAGTAATTAGCGCTGCGCGTTCGCAACAATTTAGATGGAATAAAGGTGGTGCAGAAAATTTTCAGAAAATGGCTTGGCGCGTTTTTAAGAGCCCAGATGTGTCTTTTAAAACTAAAATTCACAGTTTTCTGCATTTGCTTAACAGCAGTATGTTTTTAAGCATTTTTATAGTTGCTATACTTAGCATTCCTATGCTGTATATAAAGAATGAGTACGAGCATTTAAAGTTGTACTTCTATGTAATGAGCTTTTTTGTATTAAGCACTATAATCTTTTTTATATGTTATTGGTACACCTATAAAACTATATACGGCGGTGGCTTTGTACACTTTTTTAAATACACCGCTATGTTTTTTACTTTCTTCTCTATAGCTATGGGTTTTTCACTCCACAATTCTATAGCCGTTTTAGAAGGTCATTTTGGAAAGAAAAGTGAATTTATTCGCACCCCAAAATTTAATATTAGCAATTTAAAGGAAAGCTGGAAAGGAAATAAATACATCACTAAAAACATTTCACCTAACGTAATTATTGAAGGTGTATTAATGCTGTATTTTGCCTTTGGAATGTACAGCGCTTTTGTTGTAGGTGATCAAGGAGGAGATTTTGGACTGTTTCCGTTTCACTTGATGCTTTTTATAGGGTTTGGCTTTGTGTTTTTCACTTCTTTAATGTCTCCTAAATAGTTTCTTTTATTTTTTAATAGAAGAGATAAATTGTTGAGGAGTCATTAGTTCAAGCTTTTTAAACTGTCGGTTAAAATAGCTTACATTATTAAAGCCAGATTTAAAAGCAATTTCAGAAATAAGCATTTTTCTATTTTCTTTCATCAGCTTTTTTGCGAATTTTATTTTTTCTGAATTAATAAAATCAATTGGAGAAATCCCCAAAGTATTTTTAAACTTCTTATGAAAGTTGGAAGTACTCATATAAGCTTTAGCCGCCAATTGCTCTACATTAATATTTCGGTCTGTTAAATTTTCTTTTATATACTTCACAACCGTACCAATACGCGTATCATTAAAAACATCTAATTCGTTATTTAGAATACTTTGTTTGGCTTTTGTTTGAAGCAACCTTACAATTAATTCTTGTATCATAAGGTCTAGCAATACATCTTTTGAAGTTGAATTATGAGTAAATGTAGACAGCAACCGGTCTATAAGATAGTTTACTTCAAGTTGATTGGTAAGATGAGAGGCTAAGCCTTTTTCTAGACTCCAAGTGTTATTCTCTTCTTCGATAGCCACTAACTGATTAAACTTAAAGGCTACTTCACTTATCTTTTCAGGATTAATACCTAGGGCTAAACACTGTGTTGGTTTATTACGTCTTGCTATTGGAAAGTCTATAATCATTTCTTCGTTGGCAGGCATCACAACAGATTCGCCAGGCAGAAAATCGAATGCAGCCATATTTTTTAAATGCATGATTTTTTTACCCGTAAGCATACTGGCTATAATAGGAAACTCAAAAGTAAGAGAAACTTTCTCTGCCGCTTTATGGGTTTCAAATATATTAAGCTCGGCAAAATCTGCATTATAGGTGGTTCTATTTTCCACCAAAGTATATAGTTTACGGTTTTCTTTATGTCTTCTAAGCGAGTGATTCATATTCAATATTACAAAAAAAACAGCTACTTATAACATAAATACAGTTATGTGTTATACTAAAACAGTATCGTTCAATTAGTTATTAAATAATCAAAATACCTTTAAAAAATTACATTATTAACATTTTAATTTTACTTATATGAGCGACATTAAAACAGCTACAGGAAAAGCAATTGAGAAACCAAATTTTAAAGACACTTATGATAATTTTATAGGTGGAGAATGGGTTGCACCTATAAAGGGTGAATATTTTGAAAGTATATCACCTGTAGACGGAAACACATTTACAAAAGTAGCACGTTCTACTGAAGAAGATATAAATAAAGCAATTGACGCAGCATGGGTTGCAGCAAAAAGTTGGAATAATACCTCTGCTACCGAAAGAAGTAACATACTACTAAAGATAGCAGACAAAATAGAACAAAATATCGAGTTACTGGCAAGAGCGGAAACTTGGGATAACGGAAAACCTCTACGCGAAACAACAGCTGCAGATATTCCATTAGCTGCAGATCATTTTCGTTATTTTGCAGGAGTAATACGCGCAGAAGAAGGCGGTGCAAGCGAACTTGATGGAAACACACTTTCCTTAAATATATGGGAACCTCTAGGAGTTGTTGGACAGATAATCCCTTGGAATTTCCCGCTATTAATGGCAAGCTGGAAACTAGCACCAGCATTAGCTGCTGGAAATTGTGTAGTATTAAAACCTGCAGAGCAAACTCCTGTTGGTATTATGATACTTGCCGAGCTTATACAAGACATACTTCCTAAAGGGGTATTAAACATTGTAAATGGCTTTGGTCTAGAAGCTGGTAAACCATTAGCTTCAAGCCCACGCATTAATAAAATTGCATTCACAGGCGAAACAACCACCGGGCAATTAATCATGCAATACGCTTCAAAAAACATTATTCCTGTTACTCTAGAACTGGGAGGAAAATCTCCAAATATTTTCTTTAAAAGTATTATGGATGCAGATGATGACTTCTTTGACAAGGCAATAGAAGGAGCTGTACTTTTCGCTTTTAACCAAGGGGAAGTTTGCACTAGTCCTTCAAGAATATTAATAGAAGAGTGTATTTATGATGATTTTATAGCGCGTGTTGTAGAGCGTACTAAAGCAATAAAAATTGGACACCCATTAGATCCAGAAACAATGATGGGAGCACAGGCTTCTAATGATCAATATGAAAAAATACTTAGCTATATTAAAATAGGTAAGGAAGAAGGTTGTGAAGTGCTTACTGGAGGTGGAGCCGCATACAATGAAGGCTTAGAAGGTGGTTTTTATATTCAACCTACAATTTTTAAAGGCAATAATAAAATGAGGGTTTTTCAAGAAGAAATTTTTGGCCCTGTAGTTTGCGTAACAACCTTTAAAGATGAAGAAGAAGCTATAGAAATTGCAAACGACACTTTATACGGTTTAGGCGCGGGTGTATGGACTCGCGATATGCATCAAGCTTATCAGGTTTCTAGACAGGTTAAGGCAGGTAGAGTTTGGGTAAACAACTACCATGCATATCCTGCTCACGCACCTTTTGGAGGTTATAAAAAATCTGGTATCGGTCGTGAAAATCATAAAATGATGCTAGATCACTACAGACAAACTAAAAACATGCTAATTTCTTATGATAAAAAGAAGTTAGGCTTCTTTTAATTGTAAGTAAAATAATGTCCTTGTCATGTTTTTGGCAAGGACATCTTTTTTTAACCTAAACATTAATTATTATGTTGAAACGATTAGCGATAACAGACAGAGCCGCAGAAGCGTTAAATACATTAAAAGAGAAACACGGAACATTAATCTTTCATCAAAGTGGTGGTTGCTGTGATGGTTCTAGTCCAATACTCTTAAAAAAAGATGAATTTTATCTAGACAGCAACGACATTCAATTAGGAACTGTAGAAGGTGTGGACTTTTACATGAGTAGAGACCAATTTGAATATTGGAATCACACCCATATAACAATAGATGTTACCAAAGGTACAGGCGCTAGTTTTTCTTTAGAAATATCATTAAGGCTTCGGTTTTTAATTTTATCTAGGTTATTTACCAAAAAAGAACACGATTACTTTACAAAAGCCCATTATCTAGAAAGAAATAACTATTAGTATATTAGCGTTTCTAATAGCTAGCTAATGTATCCACCACCACACCACCAATCTAACGATATAGAAAAAATGATTGCTGTAATTAAACAATTCCCCTTGGGAATGTTAGTTACTACTCTAGATGGCAAAGCAGCAATTACTCATATTCCTTTTATTTACAATGAAGATACAAAAAGATTGGTTGCACATATAGATCGCAATAACCCACAGTTAAAAACACTAACAGAAAATGCTGAAGTAACAGTAGTTTTTAAAGGGCCTGACACTTATATTTCGCCAAGTATTTATACTACTCCACAACTACCTACTTGGAATTATATAATCGTTCACTTAACAGGAAAAATTAAATTAATCCACAATCCAGAAGCTGCAAAGCAAACTATGCTTGCAATGACGGAATTTCTAGAAGGAAGTAAACAAAAATTTATTCTGAAAAAAGACGATCAACGTATGGAACGACTTATCAACTATATTCAAGCTTTTGAAATAGAACCCACCCATTGGGAAGGAAAGTTTAAACTCTCCCAGGACAAAAACCCACAAGACTTTGAAATTGCAAAACAGCAAATACTAAACAATTCTAAAAAAGATATTTCAGGGTTTATAGATGAAGTTTATAAGCCTGATTGATTTTTAACTGTAGTATCTATTATTTCAAGTACTCCTTTACCTCATCAAAATCTAGCCCACCATAGTTACCGCTGCTCATTAACAGTAAACTTGCATTGTTGTAATCTTGCGAAAAGAGATAGGTTTTAAAATCGGCAGGGTTTGTAAAAACCACTAGATCTTGTCTTTCAAAAGCGGCTTCTATTTGCTCGAGTTTAATTTCTTCTAGTTGCTTTATTTTTACAGCCTGAGGCGAATAAAAAACCACCGCTGTATCTGCAGCATCTAAAGCGCCTTTGTATTCTTTTAAAAACTCAGGGTTTAGGCTACTATAAGTATGTAATTCTAAACAAGCAATAAGTTTACGGTTAGGGTATTGATTTTTTACCGCCAGCGTGGTTGCTTTAACTTTACTAGGTGAATGCGCAAAGTCTTTGTATGCCACAGCAGTATTAGATTCTGCAATCTTTTCAAGCCTTTTACTCGCGCCTTTAAAGGTGGCTATAGCCTCGTAAAAATCATCGGCATCTACACCCATCAACTGGCAAATCCATCTGGCTCCTTCTAAATTATTAAGGTTATGTTTTCCAAAAATCTCAACAGGCATAGGCCCTTCTGGAGTTTCTAAAAGCGTAGTGCCATTTTCTACCGTATAAGTAGGCGTTTGGTACGGATACTTTTTTATTGGACTCGTAGTTGCTTCAACCACACGCTTTACTTCAGCATCTTCTTCATTGTAGATAATAGCGCCACCATTGGTAATTTCAGTTAAAAAAATCTCAAACTGTTCAACATAATTTTCATAGGTAGGAAACACATTTATATGATCCCAAGCAATTCCGCTTAACAGCGCAATATTGGGCTTATACAAATGAAATTTAGGCCTCCTGTCTATAGGTGAAGACAGATACTCATCGCCTTCAATAACCATAAAATCACTGTCTTCAGTAATCTTTACCATAGTATCAAACCCTTCCAGCTGTGCTCCTACCATATAATCTACATCTTTTTCGTGATAATTCATCACGTGTAATATCATAGAAGTTATCGTAGTTTTTCCGTGGGAACCACCAATAACAACACGGGTTTTATTTTTAGATTGTTCGTAAAGAAATTCTGGGTAGCTGTATATTTTTAAGCCTAATTCCTTCGCTTTTAACAACTCTGGATTATCTGCTTTTGCGTGCATTCCTAGAATAACGGCATCTATTTCTGAAGTGATTTTTTCTGGGAACCACCCTTCGGCTTCGGGCAATAAGCCTTTGGCTTGCAGTCTGCCTTTTGAAGGTTCAAAAATAGCGTCATCGCTACCTGTTATAAAGTCTCCCTTCTGGTGTAATGCCAAGGCTAGATTATGCATTGCACTACCGCCTATTGCTATAAAGTGGATTTTCATTTTAAGTTGAAAGGTTTTATTTAAGTGTAAAGATACAAAGTTAAGACATCTGCTAGCTCTTTCAGAATAAATTAGAGACAAGCTGCAAATACTCTTGTTTTCTATAAAAATTAAAGCTTAAGAATTCGGGATTTCTCTTCTAGGGCTTCTTTAAAATCACTGCGGTCTGCCAAAGCTTTGTTTATCCAGGTAAGCGCAATTTCTTTTTTTCCGAGGTTTTTATATATCTGTGCCAATCTAAAATATGCCCAATCTTTAGGCACGCCATCTTTTACAGAAAAATTCGCTAAATATTCGCTTAAACAGGCTATACCGTATTGAGGTTCTAAGTTGTACTGAGCAGAAATCTTCCCTATTTGATAATTAAGCTGATTGCGTTTATGCTTCTTTAATGACTCTGAAGCCGTTGCTAAGGCTTCTTTTGGCTGGTTGTTATTTTCGTAAAGTGTTGAGAGTTTTTCATAGGTATGTGGTGATCCACCAACCTCAATCGCTTTTTTATAAAAACGCTCCGCATCTTTAGGTCTATTTGTGTATTCCGCAATATAGCCTTTGGCAAGATAACCATCTACTTCAGAAATTTTATCTAATTCTTCGGCATACGCGATGGCTTTATTGTTACTTCCTCCAAAAACACCTGGTAATTGTATATAAAACTCAACCAAAGCCCAACGAGTTTCTATGTGTTTTGGATCTAATGAGGCGGCACTTTCTAGATGATGTTTTATATCGCCAATATAGGTTACCGCTCTTATTTTACTAATAGACAAGGCTTTCATTCCTAGAGCTCCTCCGTATTTAAAATGGTAATTGGCATTGGCATCATCCGCTTCTACTAATGCTTCATAGTAGTTTATTGCTGTATCCCAATTGTTAGTATAACTAGCAATATCACCTAAGTATTCTCTGGTTTTTTTATCGTTGGGATGTTGTTGCAAATAGCTTTCAAAAATAGGTTTTGCTTTGCTGAAATTTTCCGCTTTAAAATATTTTTCCGCATCCTGGTAACTGTTCTGTGTAACAACAGACATAGGAAGGAGAAATAAAAGAAATGCTATTTTTTTGAAAAAAATGTTACTATTCAAGTTTTGAGATTCAAAGTTCATAAAAACTGCTAATTACAACTGCTTACTTAATCTTTGGCGGGTATTTTGCTAATATTTTTTCTATTACAGAAACATAATAGGCTTCCTTCTGTTGTGGACTTTGGCGTTCTTTCATTTCACCATCAACAACAGCTTGCCACACCAAATCGTCTTTTTCAACATCTATAAAGTCTATCGTTAACTGTTGATTAACTACCCTTCCACCTATTGGAATTCCGCCGCTAACACCTACTCCTAGGTTGCCACCGCCACCACCAACACCTATACCAAGTGTAGTGCGAGAATTTGACACATTTTCACGTGCAAAAAAGTTAACATACAATTGTGGTGTTTCACTTTTTACAAAGCCGCGTTGTTGTATAAGGCTATCTGTAATTCGCATAATACGACCGTCATCTAGTGTATTTAGTCCAGAATCTATAGTTGGAAAGTAGTTATAGCTAGTGTACTTTGAAAAATCTATCTGATCGTCATAGTCTACAGCAACTGTTGCGCCGCAAGAAATTAAAAACAGAGAGAGTATTAAAATTGTGAGGAATTTCATATTGTTTTTTCGTTTCAATAAAAATACGCAAAAACCTATAACTTAAATTTTAGAAAAGGTTAAAATTGACATAACAAAACTACAAAGAAGGTCCGTTTAAGAGTGCTTTAGAAGCGTTCTTGTTAATTTTCCATAGGAATTTTAATAAGTGTTTCTACCCCAGAATCATCGTTTTTGTTTCTAAGTTCAAAGAAGTAATTGTCGCCGTAAAGGTTTCCTAAGCGGTCATTAATGTTTGCCAAGCCCATTCCGCGTTTAAGCAATTGACTATGGGCAAGGGCAACAGGGGCTCCATTGTTTTCAACCTTTATTATAAGGGCCTTGTCTTCTGAATAAATTTTAACGACTACTTTTAAATCGGTGTGGTTAAAATCATAACCGTGTTTTATTGAGTTTTCTAGTAGCGGCTGAAGCAATAGTGCAGGCACTTTTTTGGAAAGCAAGGATTCGTCAATTTCTTTAGTTATTTCCAGATGATCTGAAAACCTTATTCTTATAATATTGAGATAGAATTCTAAAATACGCAATTCTTTTTCTAGTGGAATGCGGTTTTCATCGTTGTCGTAAAGTATTTCTCTTAGAAAATCGCTAAGGTCTGCAATTGTATCTTTTGCCTTTCCGGCGTCAATATCTGTTAATACTGCTATAGAGTTTAAGGTATTAAAAAGAAAATGAGGTTGCAATTGGGAAGAGAGCATTTTCATACGAGTGTTTACCAATTGTGCTTCCAATTTACCTTCTCTTTTTTCGGCTTTTTTTACCTCTTTTACATAGTAATAAGTGTAAATAATAAAAACCATGGCAAAATAGATAAGGAAGTTTAAATCTATAACGTACATAAACTTAAAGATACTCAGCTCAAAATCGTATTCGCTAAAACTCATCTTCCCTATAAGGATAAAATAAAAATCTACTATCAGGCGTATCACCATACCAATGAGTATTGAAAATAAAATATGGGTGAATATAATCTTGATCCAAGAATAATTTTTTCGAAGAAAACGCTTTGTGCTAATAGCGATAAGCGTCATAAAACACACCACAATTATATAGTCAAAAAGCAAGTTGTCTATTAAAAATCGAGACCAAGAAAAATACGGCATTTTTTCCATCCCAAAGAATTGCATATACGCAGTTTTGGCGATCATAACCAGATCGAACAAGGCGTAAAACCCAGCCAATAGAAGCACTAGTTTTAGGTCTATATATTTCTTCTTTATGTTTGTAGTTTTGTTCATATCCCTACTTTTTCAAGAAAATCTTTTTTATAAGATTTACTAATTCGCAACAAGTTGTTATCGGTCATTCGCGCATCAATTTCAGAAAATTCTGAATGCACTATTTCCTTAATATGATGTAGATTAACCATGCTTGATCTGTGAATTCTAATAAACTTACTGCAGTCTAAAGAGTCGCACAGGTTATTTAAGGATTCGCGAAGCACATACTTTTTATTTTCTACATAAACCTCTACATAACTACCCGAAGCGGTAACGTACATTATATCTTCAGGGTCTAATAGTATGGTTTTGTTTCCTTGTTTTACTGGTAATTTATGGAGGGCCGCCACTTTATCAGATTTGTTTTTATACAGATTGAAAAGCTCAATAATGCGGTTCTCAAAATTTTCGTCGGCTTCGTTAGTTGATATTTTTCGAACTTTTTCTATGGTTCTAAAAAAGCGTTCGTCTTTAAATGGTTTCAGAAGAAAATCGAAAGCGTCTACATCAAAAGCCTTTAAAGCGTAATTGTCATAGGCCGTTACGAATATAACTATGGGCTTAGGCGAAAGTGTAATTTTCTGCAATACTTCAAAACCGTTCATATCCTTCATATTTATATCTAAAAAAATAAGGTCTGGTTTTTTCTGATCTATAGCAACTATGGCATTTTTCCCGTTAGAACATTCGCCCAATACTTCCACATCCGGCACTTGCTGGAGTAAGTATAGCAGCCTTTTGCGGGCAAGCTCTTCGTCGTCTATTACAAGTGCTTTTAACATAATGTGCTATCTTTAAGTTTATTACAAAGAATATCCTTGTTTAAGTAAAGATATTCAAAATCATTTTTACTTTGTGTTTCATCATTTTTTTAGAGACTATTTATCTAAAAAAAGACCATCAGTCGTATATTTTTCTGACGGTCTTTTTTAAAAAATTGTCTTTCAAAGAACATCTAATTTAAGGCAACTCCAATGCCGTTGTTTTTGGCGTCTATTTTTAGGTTCTGCTTGTCTTTTCCGTTTTCTAGTCTAATTTTATAGGTAGCATTGGCTAAGATTTCACCTTTGGTGCGAGCAGTATATTTAGCTTTTGTCAGGGTCCATCCTTGGTAGTCATTATAAACGTCGTTTCTAATAGATGCTGGTAAAGCCACATTTTTAAAATTTTGGCGGGTTTCTAACAACTCCCCTTTTTTGTTAAAATCTGCCTCTAAAGAGCCATTTGTACTTATAAATGTCACCAAATATGCGTCATAATTTTTGTCTGCTGTATGATTTATAAATGTTTGAATGTCAAAATTATCTTTCATAAAACCTATAGGATCTTCTGCAAACTGACGGCCTTTGCTGTCGTTTACCTTATAAACATAACTGTCGCCATCTTGAGCTATCACTGTATTTATAGGTGCGTAGAACAATCTAGTTTCATCTAGAACTGTAACTTCTTGGGCACTTAGTGCCACTGCGGTCAAAATAAATGTAATGGAAAAAATTAAAGTTTTCATAACTGATTCTTTTAAGGATTAAAATTTATTTCTCATAAGTGTAAATTCCTGATCAGGTATTTTTACATCCACTAAATTAAGAGATGTCTTCCCTCTTTTAGCTGAAATGATGTGAACGTCCAGTTTTTGAGCTTGGAAGTACAGAAATATGATTTAAAATAAATTAACAAAGTCCAATTCGAACAGAAAATTCTGAATATCAGATAATTAATTAAGTGGAAATTATTTAACCAAAGAGAAGAAAATGTAGCTTAGGAGCTATTGCACCAATAAAGTGAAAGCTTTTATAGCTATAACAAAATAGGTTGGATTACTAAAAAGTAGTTATATCTATTGTAGTTTATTTAGAAATACGACAAAAATATGGCTTGAGCTTCGCTCCGCTAGAATATTTGGAGTTTTAATTAAGCATTGCCCAAAGTTTGTCTTTTAATTCTGTAAGGCCTTGATGGGCTACAGAAGAAATAAACAAATATGGAATGTCTTTAAACTCTTTGTCTAAAATACTTTTCATTTCGGCTTTTAGCTCTTCGTCTAGCATATCGCTTTTACTAATAGCTACCAAGCGTTCTTTATCTAAAAGTTGCGGGTTGTAACGTCTTAACTCGTCTTCTAAAATATTGTACTGCTCTTTGATATCTGGCGCATCGGCAGGAATCAAAAACAGTAAGGTAGAGTTTCTTTCAATATGTCTTAAAAAACGGTGACCTATTCCTTTACCTTCGGCTGCACCTTCTATAATCCCTGGAATATCTGCTACTACAAATGTTTTAAAGTCGCGGTATTCTACTATCCCTAGGTTGGGTTTTAGAGTGGTGAACTCATAATTGGCAATTTTTGGCTTAGCTGCAGTTATTACAGACAACAAGGTTGATTTTCCAGCATTTGGAAAACCTACTAAACCAACATCGGCAAGTATTTTTAATTCGAGAATTACATCTATTTCTTCACCTTCCTCACCGGGTTGCGAATAGCGTGGAGTTTGGTTGGTTGCAGTTTTAAAGTGTGCATTTCCCAGACCGCCACGACCGCCCTTAGCAATTATTCTTTCTTCGCCGTCTTCGGTGATTTCAAAAAGTATTTCTTCGGTTTCTTTATCGCGTATTACTGTACCCAGCGGTACTTCTATATAAACATCGGCTCCATCTGCACCCGTACTAGTTTGTTTACTACCGTGCAGGCCGTGTTCGGCTTTAAAGTGTCTTTTAAATTTAAGATGATATAAGGTCCAAAGGTTTTTGTTTGCTTTTACAATTACGTGTCCACCACGACCTCCATCACCACCGTCGGGGCCACCTTTGGGAATATATTTTTCCCGCCTCATGTGCTTACTGCCCTGCCCTCCCTTTCCGGAAGTAACATGAATCTTAACGTAATCTACAAAATTGCCTTCAGTCACTTTTTATTGTTTATTGTTTATCTATGCTGTTTATAATTAGATTATAAACAATACTTTATAAACTGTCTATAACCTTACTTAATCGCTCTGTAATATCTTCTATACTCCCAACACCATCTACACCGTGGTACTTATCTAGTTTTTGGTAGTAGTTTTTTAGGATAGCCGTTTCGTTATAATAAACTTTTATACGGTTACGGATAATACTTTCATCGGCATCATCTGCTCTACCACTTGTTTTTCCACGTTCTAATAAACGTTGAACTAAAACCTCATCGTCTACTTCTAGAGCTACCATCGCGTCAACTTGAGTATTTTTATCGTCCATTAAATGCCCAAGTGCTTCTGCTTGTGCTTCGGTACGTGGAAAACCATCAAAAATAAACCCATTAGCTTCAGCGTTTTTATCTACTTCGTTGCTAAGCATATCTATAGTAATTTCGTCTGGCACCAGCTTTCCCTTATCGATAAAAGATTTTGCTAGTTTCCCTAAATCTGTTTCATTTTTAATGTTGTATCTAAAAACGTCGCCAGTAGAGATGTGTACAAGATTGTACTTTTCTTTTAAAAAATTAGCCTGAGTTCCTTTTCCTGCGCCGGGAGGGCCGAACAAAATTATATTAGTCATGTTTGTGGTTTAATGAATAAAAAAACGAAGTTGCAAATTTACGAAATATAAGGGAGTTGCTCGTTAATCTAATAAGAAATTAAATCTTAAAAGACTACTTACACTAAAAGTTAGTTTAAAATACTTTTAGTTTTTACAAAAAATCAATAATAAACTAGTGTGAAGGCCTTAAAAATAATTTAAACAGCAGCTTGTAACCACTCTGTTTTTGTAAGCGAATAGAAGTTGTGAAGTGTCTCGTCATAGTAGAATTCATTTCGCTTTAAGAGACCTACTTTTTTTAAAACAGCGTTTGAAGCAGTGTGAGCTACATCTGCTATACCTACAATTTCTTCAAAATTAAGCGTGTTAAAACCGTGGTTTAAAGAAGCTATAGCTGTTTCTGAAGCATAGCCTTTTCCCCAATACGCTTTAATAAATCGATAACCAAGGTCGTAATAATTGCTTTTTCCATTTACAACATCTGTAATGTATTTAAAGCCACTCCAACCCACAAAAGCGCCGCTTTCTTTTTCTACAACGGCCCATCTACCTATGCCGTAATCTACATATTGCTTTTTTATAGCATCTATAATTGCTTTTGCTTCGGCTAAAGTAGCAATAGGTTTATTACCCAAAAAAGTGTGCACTTCGGCATCAGAATCCATAGCAAACATACCCTCTAAATCTTCATCTATTAGGTCGCGCATTATAAGCCGGTCTGTTTCTATATGGATTTTCACTTTTATAATTTATAAAAAAAATCCTGCAGCCGAAATATATCAGCTACAGGAAATAGTATTACTTTTTAAAATCGTCTTTGGTTAAGCCTGTATTAAATTTAATATCAGTCCAACTTACTTGAATCCACGGATCTTCACTTACAGCGGCATCCCAAGTAGATTTTTTGTATTTGCGCTTAGTAGGCATCAACATTCCGTCTACTTCTTCATATTCAAGTTGCATAAGAAAAGGGTTCTTCATCACGTTAAAATCTGCTACCGTAAACAAAAACTGATCTACTATAGCTGTTTCTTTATTTATGTATAATCGGTATATATCTGTTGGTTTTCCCCCTTCGGAATTGAAGGTTATATTCACAACATTATAAGCTGTTCCACTAACAGTCTTCTCTCCCATAAACTCATAATTTACGCCTGGGTCTAGTAATTTCTGAAACATAGTAAACCAATAAAAATTTGTTGGTCTATTAAAAGCTACTCTTTTTAAAGCTGTAGTATCGCTAACAAGCTGCCCTTTATGTCTTAGCCAGTATTCGCTACCATCATACCCTTGTTCAAATTCTCCCTCTAGCTCTGGAAGTGTGCGTTGGTGTTTGTGGTATGCCCCGTAAGACAACTCACCGTCAAAAAGGTATTTTTCTGTAGTGATATCTTCACCGCCATCTGGAGTTTGGTAAGTATACGTATAAACCACGTCTTTTTTTGAGGCAAGCGTATTGTAGTCACCTACTTTCTGAATCATATTATACACTAATTCCTCTCCTTTGTTTTGAAATGATGGAGCAACAACCTCCATGGTGTCTTCCATTGTGTTGGTTGTTTGAGATTTCTCTTTACATCCTATAAAAAGAAGACTACATAATACTACTGATAAACTGAATTTCATTTTTTTTTAAATTAAGAGTTTAAAACCTATAGTTTATTCACTAAAGGCAAATATACCTCAAAACAAACTGTCTTGAGGTATATTAAATTAATTGACTTTATATGCTTGTCGTAAAATAAGTAAGAACCAAACAAAAAAAGTGAAGATAATTTTAAAAATATTTTTACAATTAGTAAGCCAAGGTTGCTCCAAACCCAATACCCATATCGCTATCGTAGTGCGTTGAAACAGCTAAGTTTCTGGTGGCTATATACTTAAACCCTGTCATATACTCTTTATCTGTATTCACCATAAAAGCCCAACGCAGTCTTGGCGTTATAGGAATATCATCTCGCATTAATTGAAAACGTACATTTCCATCGTGAAAAATCTCTCCTTGTAACACCACTAGCCAAGGTAATGTATAATTAGCGCCTAGGCTAAAAACACCTCTTTCATCTTTTGTGTTTTTTTGTCCAAATATATTTTCTTCCTGTTCGTCCATTCCCAAAACCCGGTAACGCCAATCAAAACCAATAAACGGCATAAACCATTGATTTTTTCCAATATAACGACCAAGATGTGTTTCTACTTCATACCCATGCATTTTATTATACCCCAAACTCCATTCTGTTCCTATGCTCCAGCGTGTATTTTGAAGCATTGCCATGCCGTCATTTCCGTTGGTAGCAAAATCATTTTCTATCATAAAATGAAACCTATTACTCTCTGCTTGTAGTTTTTTATAAGCCCATTTTTTGTTTGGTAAATTAGGGTTGGGGGCTGAATTTTCATAACTAAAAACTCTGTTCATTCCAGCCATCATATGGTATAATATATGACAATGAAAAAACCAATCACCATCTGCATTTGCTTCAAATTCAATAACATCAGTCTCCATTGGCATAATATCTAACACATTTTTAAGTGGTGCAAATTCACCTTGCCCATTTAGCACTCTAAAATCGTGACCGTGAAGATGCATTGGGTGTCGCATCATGGAACCGTTGTAAAGAGTAATCCTAACTTTTTCACCTTTTTTAATTAAGATTTTGTCCGTTTCAGAAAGTACTTTATTATCCATACTCCAAACATAACGATTCATATTTCCGGTGAGTTCAAAACGCAATTCTCTAACAGGTGCATCCTTTGGCAATGTTGTAATCTGTGGTGCTTTCAACATTCCATAGTTTAAAGTTTCAATGTCTTGATTTTCATTTATTGAATGATTGGAATGATCTGTCTTCATTTGACCACCACCAGTAATTTCAGGATACATAACTGTGTTCATATCCATTTTTTGATAAGACATATCCATACCCATATCATCCATACTTCCATCCATATTCATCATATTGTTCATCATCTTCATCCCCTCAAAATATTTCAGTTTTGGCATTCTACTTTTAAGCTGAATTTTTCCATTTCCTAAATAAATTGAAGCAGAATTTGTTCGGTCTTCAGGTGTTGCCAAAAACTCGTATGCAATACCATTTTCAGGAATTGTAACTACTACATCATAGGTTTCAGAAACTCCAATGATTAATCTGTCTACTTCCACGGGGTCTACATCATTTCCATCATTTGCTACAACAGTCATTTTACCTCCTGCATAATTCAGCCAAAAATAAGATGAAGCGCCTCCATTTGAAATGCGTAATCGCACTTTATCACCTGCTTTAAATTGCGATAACTGACTTTCATTTTGTCCATTAATTAAAAACTTATCGTAATAGACATCGCTTACATCCATTGCCAGCATTCGCTTCCACTCATTGTTTAGTTTAGTTTTAAAATGCCCAGCTTTTATAGCTTCAGAATAACTTTGAACCGTTCCTTTTTTAATAGCCGACCAATCGTTTGCGTTGTGCAACATTCTATGTACATTCTCGGGCTTTATGTCTGTCCATTCACTTAAAATTATTGGAACAGCAGCTAAATCATCAATTCCCTTTCTGAAAGTTGGGTCGTCATTTTTCTTTAACAAAACTAAGGAGCCATACATTCCTATCTGTTCCTGCAATTCACTATGACTGTGATACCAATGCGTACCACTTTGTATAATAGGAAAACGATAGGTGTAAGTTTCGTTTGGCTCTATTGGCATTTGTGTTAAATAGGGAACGCCATCTTCTTTGTTTGGCAGAAAAAGTCCGTGCCAATGCAAAGACGTACTCTCCTTTAATTTATTATGAACTACAATCTCTGCTATATCCCCTTCTGTAAAAGTTAAAGTAGGCATTGGGATTTGTCCGTTTACTGCTATTGCACGCCTTTCTTTTCCTGAAAAATTGACAAGAGTATCGGTTACGGTTAAATCATAACGAACTATGTTTTGACCGAATGTGTTATGAATACACAATATTCCTAGGAATACTGCTAAGCACTTTATGTGTTTTTTCATATGATTTACTCCTTTATAGTTTCAACAATTTTACCACAACTCAACATTTGCGAACCGTAATATGGGTTCTTAATTGTTTCTTCTTTACTTAACCAATTTGCGTCCTGCATTGGGCAATATTGATAATAAATGGTTTCTGAAGTTTTAGACGATTTAAGAAGTTTATATACATTTTTAGACAATGTTTTAAAAGAGTTTCTTTGACTGTCGACATTTTGAGTCTCTGCAATTTTTTGAACATCAGTTTTTAGATCATTCTGTAATTTCATCCAAACCATATGAACATCCATTGAAAGCTTATCCATTTTTACATCATCTATAGCCGTTAAAAGTTTTTTTGCAGTTGTAGTTGCAGTCGCTCCATCGGTTTTTACTAATGCATCTTTTAGGGAAAAATAACTGTCAAAAACTGCTGAAAGCGGATTCACCTCTTGTGTTTTATTCATCTTTTTTGAATGCATTAAATGTTCTTTTACCTCCATTTTTGCATTGGTATCGGCCATTTCTGAATTTGTTTTTCCAGCTCTTTCGTATTGACAACAACCTGGTAAATTAGAATAGGTGTCGTTTGGTGCTAAAAAACTATCGCTGTCATAACCTGCTAAAGCAATTCGTTTTAAGATTTCTTCTTTAGAAGTTTTTATGCTGTTGTAAGTAATTGTTGCTATTTTGGTTTCTTTATTCCAATCTACATCGGCTTGATTTTTTAGGGAACCTGCTTTTTCTATAGTGCTCTCGCACATACCACAGTTTCCGAGGATTTTAACTGTTTCTGTTTTCATATTTTGAGCTTTTACAGCTACTGTTGATAGCATAAAAGCGACTATCATTATATATATAAATGAGTTTTTCATGATTAAATATTTTAATTGAAAAGAAATTGATCTAAGCTACTTCTAGACTAGACGAAATTCTATTCGGTTTAATAATTTTTTAAAATGTTTGTGTAAGCTATGCATACAAGTAGAAAACTTGTACATAATAAGACATACCTAGGGCTGTCAATAAATGTTTTAGCTTATTTTTGGGGGGAGCCAAATGGAAAGATACACTGCTTTTGGACTATGCTCATTATAAGCGTTATTTGTATTCAAAAGTGTGGTAATTACGGTATTTTGTAATTGATATTTATCTATAGCAACAGTAGTGTTTACTGTACTAGGGCAATGGCACATAGCACTACTACAACTGCCATTACATTCGTCATCATCCTCGCTATTAGTATCACAACAGGATTTTTTTTCGCTGTCTTTATCTATATGTTTGCAAGAACTTTGTTCTTTGGCTACTCTATCAGAAAAATTTTCGCAGGCAAAAACTTCAGCTGTAGATAACAAGAATAATAGACATGAAAATATGTAAACAATGTTCTTCATCTGTGTTTATCAAAGATACAACATATTTTTAGTTTTTATTAGCTTTCACCCTTTAAACACCGTCCTCTGGGTTGATCTCCTACATGAAGAACAACTTCGGAATGGAGAAACTTTGCCGCCTTTGCCGAATCTTTTACTTTGATAGCACTTCGGGCTAACATTTCTGTTTCAAAAGCCTTTAAAACGCTGTTTCTAATACCTTGTTCTCTCCACTGAGACAAAGGCCTACATTCTCTTGTTATTTTTCTAGCAAGTGCTAAGGCATCTAACAAGGCTTGGTTTGCTCCTTGACCTTTAAAAGGGCTCATAGGATGAGCAGCGTCTCCTAACAAGCTTACCGCTGCTGCATTTTTCAACATTTCAGCTTTTAGTAATTCTCTATCGTATACCGGGTAACCAGAAACCAAAGCTTCTTGCGTTGCAATTAATATTTGAGGAATAGGATGATGCCAATTGGCTCTCTTACATGCTTCTTTTTTTAGTGCAGCTGCTCCTTTTTCACTTAAAGCCTTAGCTTCATTTTCGGGCAGTGGGAAACTGAGTTGCCACATTACCGAGTCTGCAGTATAGGGCATCATATAAATACGCTCATTGCCATTGGCGGTTTGAAATACTGTTGCCGAATCTAATAAATTACTTTCAACAGCTTGTAGATCCCGTAACTTACAAATACCTAAAATAACAATACAGCCCAAGTAACGCAAAGGTGTAATACCATCTCCCATCAACAAGCTTCGCACTTTACTGCGTATACCATCTGCGCCAATAACAAGATCTGCCGTTGCTTGTTTTAGCTTTCCATTAACATTAAAACTAAGGGTTACAGCTTCATTTTCAGGCGTATCAAAACCTACTAAATCATGTCCCCACTGTACTATATTAGTCCCCTCAAGCTGTTTAAGCAATGCTAGGCGTAACGACTGCCGTGCAATGTGAATATTAGATCGTTTTGATGTAGTTTTAGATTCATCCTCTAACCATTTTCGCATCCCCCATTCGCCAATAATTTCGCCATCTGTAGTGTGCACCACATGTCTTGTTGAAACTACTCCATCATTTAAAGAAAAAACACCTAAACCTTCTATTGCTTTACTAGCTTGTTGCAAAGTAAGCCCATAGCCTTGTGAGCGGGCATCAAAACTAATGTCGCGTTCATAAAGTGTACATGGAATCCCACGGTGTAAACAGGCTACTGCTAGGGCAACCCCACCAATACCGCCACCTATAATTGCAAGATGCGGGAAGTTTTCTTTATCTGCTACTGGAGGACTAACAGACGCTACCAATCCAGAATCAGAACATTTTAAACAGGAATACAGATGTCCCTTAGGGCGAATAGGCGGTGTTCCTTCACTCTTTGTTTTTACAAAGTGGTCTACTTCCCTTTTATACCGGAGACGTTCTTTCTTGCGAGGCCTCCTCCTTTTTTTTCCTTGGCCATTACATTCCAAGCAAATAGTATAACTGGTTACTGTATTTTTCACTTTGTGATTACTCTTTATAAAACAAGTTCAATGGATTTTTGGCAAAATAATCATTACTGGCAACTTTACTTAAAAAGAAAACAAAGAAAGTTGAAAAACCTATCTCAGTGTGCTTACTCCATAAAAAAAGCCGAAGCTTTCGCTTCGGCTCTTGTACAGGCGGAGATAACACAAATATTATTAATATTACATTTCCTTAAATAAGAGAATACCGCATAACTCCAATAATAACAATACTTCCCAAACAGCAGACTTTTAAATCAATGCAGGTAGGTCTAAATTAATGGATGTTTTTAGTACAACTTTAGTACAATTATCTTAATCTTGTACTAACAATAAAACTAAACACATGGCCAGAGTATATTTCTTATTTCGTTCCCAAAAGGAAAAAGCAGCATTAAAAGTAAGACTGCAAGACAAGGGTAATAATGATAAATTTTTCCAATTTGAGGGGAATACCCAAATCCACACTTCCAAAGAATTTTGGGATAACACACGAAAGAAAATACGAGGGTTAAGCGGAAACGAAAAAAATGAAATAAAAGCCATTAACGAAAGCATCCTACCGTTAGAGGATTTTATACTTAGACAATATGAAAAGGATAGCCCAGCACCCGAGGAAAAAAATTGGCTCAAACACGTACTAAAAGATTATTACTCCCCAAAGCAAAAGCAAAAGACTTATCCTGAATTTTTAGTTGATTTTATTGATTATTATTTGGTAGATAAAAAAGCCCTAAACGAATTAAAGGATATGCAGAGGAAGCGAATAACAACTACAAAAAACAAATTAGTACGGTTAGAAAAAGAAAACAGGAAAAGGTATAAGATAAAGAATATCGACAGAGATTTTAAAGCCGACTATATTGCTTTTTCGGAACTCCATAAGTATTCAATAAACACCCAAAGTAAAGAATTTGATTGTATCAAGACCATTTGCCGATTTGCACAAAGAAAGGGCTTGGAAATAAGCAATTCATTATTGGATGCCAGTTTTAGAATACCAAAAGAGAAAACGCCAAAAATATATCTTGAAAACTTTGAAATTGAAAAGATCAAAAAGGTAAAATTAAAGCACGATTATTTAGAAAATGCTCGTGATTGGCTTTTAATAAGCATTTACTCAGGGCAACGTGTTTCCGATTTTATGCGCTTTACTTCCGATATGGTTTTTGAAGACGAAAACAACCGTTCGTTTATAGTGTTTGAGCAAGTTAAAACCAAGCATGAAATGTACCTTCCTTTAAGGGAGGAAATAAAAGATGTTTTGAAAAAACGCAATGGGGAATTTCCCCGAGCAGTTTCGGATCAAAAATATAATGATTACATAAAATTAGTATGTAAACAGGCAGGGCTAAATAATATTTGCGAGGGTAAAAAAAGAATTTGTGTCGCCGCAGAAGGCAAAAAGCCAACAAAGTACGATTACAGGGACGTTTTGGGTGAGTTTGAAAAATGGGAACTAATAACGAGCCACATTGGGCGAAGAACATTTGCAACTGTAAATTATGGTAATATTTCAACCCCCGATTTAATGTATTTCACGGGTCATACCACCGAGAAACAATTTCTTAACTACATTGTAAGACCCGATTACGATAAAGCCAAGAGAGCCTTTGATAGCTTTAGTAAAAAAGGGAACAAACCTAAAAAAACTCCTCATTTAAGTATAATCAAAAACGCTTCTAATCAATAGAATTTAGAGTTATGAAAGAATATTTAAATGACAAAAATGTAAAAATTCCCTTTCCGTTTACTCATAAAAATGAAACTTATGGGAAACTTACGGAGTTATATGACCGCATTAAAAACTTTGAGTTACCTGAAAACAGCAAAAAATTGTTTTTTGAAATACACTTTATTACACATGAAGTAACTAATTATGCTATGAGCACTGAATTAGAAGATGAAAAGCGAGAAATTATTTATAGAATGCTTGAAGTGATAAACGACGTTAAACATTGTATTAATGGTGTATCAAAAAATGATATTAGTAACCTTGAGGATGCTTTTAATTTTGATTTAGGAAATAAACCAATTAAATATATTAAAGGGGCATCTAAAATTAAAAAAAGGATAGAAAAAGCTATCGAACCTAAGAAAAAAAATAATGCTGGCAAGCCCAAGGCTCAATGTAAAGAAATTACCGAATTACTAATTAATAAGGATGAAGATATATTAGTGGCGTCTGATAAAAAGACAGCTCTTAAAAATTATATCGAAGATAACTTTAGTGGATGCAGTGCTATTGAATTTAATCGTTTAATTGCTGTCTTAGAGTTTAATAAAGACATTGATTTTGATAATAATAAAAAAGAAATACAATTATCATTTGAAAAATTTTTAAAGCCCAAAGGATATAATAAGGTAGAAAGTAATGAAAAAGAAACCGCCCAGCCATACCAAAACTGTAACAAACAGGTAAAGTTGAATTTTGATAGTTTAAAGATTGGAAAGAACTCAAAACAAGCTTATAATACAACAGGAGTTAGTGAGAAAAAATACCGAGAGATGGACAAAATACTGACCGATTTAAATAAGAATAATCTATAATAATTGTATTTTTTAATTTACACAATTACCACAACCGTAAAATCTTAAGAACTTAAATTTAGACATAAACCACCCCTTTACATTTGCGCTTATAAATGAATATCATTTAAAATTAAGCGAAATGGAAATAGAATTTAAACTTCCCGAAAGCCTTACCGATGAGATTAAGGCATTGAAGAAAGAACTTCAAGAAATAAAAGACAACCTCAAACCTAAAGAGCAAACAAAATACCTTGGCAGAAATCAAGTAGCCGAATTATTGGGTATAAATGTTTCGAGTGTCCACAACTGGACACAAAAAGGTATTCTCCAAGCCTACCAAATTGGGGGTCGCATTTACTATAAACTTGAGGAATTGGAAGAAGCAATTGTAAAGCTTCAAAAATAATAGGCTATGAAAGGAAACAAAAAACATAGCCTTCCAAAAAAAGCAAAAAAGAAAGCACTTAACAAAGTTTCAAAGTTTCAAGAACTGAAATTTTGGCTATTCAATAGTAAAAACGGAAAGCATATTATAGATCCTGCTTTGCTATCCGATTTTTTAGAAGCCAACAACTTTTATAATGTTAGTTATTTCGGTACTCGTTTAATTGTTAAGGTAGATAATAACATTGCCAAAATCCTAAAGCCACAGGAGGTCTATAATTTTGTTATTGAGTATGTGAAACAACAAAAAAAGAATGATCTACGCTCCCAATTTATTAAGGATGGTGAAGCACTTCTCATAAGCAAAAAAGCGATTTTGGGCAGTTTGCAAGAACTAACATTAAAGCGGTTCAAAGACACAAAGTCCTCTGGGATATTCTTTTTCAAAAATATTTTTGTCGTAATAAATAACGCTGGTTTTAAGTCCTATGAATATTCAAAGCTTAGCGAGGTTATAAAGGGGTATTTTATTTTTGAAACCCAGATTATAGACAACACTTTCCAACCTCAAAACGACTACAAGAAAAGCCAGTTTTATGAGTTTTTGAAACTTTCTACCAATGAAAAAACCCACCTTAAAAATGTAGTTACTTCCCTTGGGTACATATTGCATAGGTACAAAAACCCAAGTGTCGCCAAAGCAGTCATTTTAAGCGATATTTTAAGCCAAGCAACCAATACAGCAAGCGGTCGTAGCGGAAAGGGTTTAATGATAAAAGCATTAGCGGAAGTTTTAAATGTGGTTGAGTATAACGGCAAGAACTTAGATTTAAGCAAGGATAAATTTGTTTTCCAATCAATTACACCCCAAACGGATTTATTTGTATTACAGGACGTGGAACAAAGTTTCAGTTTTGAAGCTCTCTTTGCCGTTCTTACCGATAAAATGAATATCGAAAAGAAGCACCAAGACAAAATTACCCTTGATTTTGAAAGTAGTCCTAAAATTGCCGTAACAACAAATTACACGCTATCGGATAAAGGCGGAAGTTATACAGATAGGAAACACGTTGTTTTACTTAACAACCACTTCAACAGCACCAACAAACCCGAAAACCATTTTAAGAATTTGTTTTTTATAGAATGGGATGATAAAGAATATCAACGCTTCTACTCCTTTATGATTTTTTGCCTAAAAAAGTATTTCAAAAGTGGCTTGATTAATTATGACAGTCCCGAACTGCGTTTGCAAAAATTAGAGGTTGATACAAGCGAAGATTTCCTAAAACTTATGAAATCGACTTACGGCAAATTAAATGAATATTACTTATTGAAAGACATAGCGAAAGACCTTGGCGATTCAATTAACAGCAATAATGGAAGTGTTAGGAGTAGGGTTGCAAGTGGATGGATCAATATTTGGGCAGATTTTAAAGGCTATAAGGTTGAAAGACTTGAAAGTGGTGGGATTGTTAAGTTTGGTTTTACTAAAAAGAAAAGTTAAGCAAGTGAGTGATTTTGATATAAAAACGCAAAGAATAATTGTAGGGTTAGGAATTCGGCAACCCCCCTTGAGGTGGGTCAGTAGGGTAATTTTTAAAAAAGGTATGGAAGAACAAGCGATAAATATTTACATAAACTCAAATATTAAGCCCCTGACCCTACAAATTGGTGGGTCAGTAGGGTAATTTCTGGTATTACGCAGACGAAGAAAAAAAACATATATATATAAAAGAAGTAAACAATTTACCCCCCTAAACCTAAAACGGCTTAAACAGCAAAAAATAAATAATTAACCGAGTGGCAGTTATTGATTAAATATTGCAACTAAAAATTTTAATACAATGAGAGAAAAAGTAAAATTAGATTTTGACCAACATGGTTACGATAGCCTAAAAAATTATGCGTTGGAAACTGGTGAAATAATTTTAAAAGCTAAAACCATATTAAACAACCTTGAGGTTAAATGTAATGCCAAGGATTTAATTGATGGCGAGTTCATTTCAAGATTTCACAAACACCACAAAACCGCTCACCAAAATGAAACCGATGGCTTTGCCAAAAGATTAAGCTACGAAAAATATATCGAAATGCTTGAATACGATACCACTCCCCTTATCGAGCTGGAAAGTATCTACAAGACAAGAACTGAAAAATCGTATGAGTTCTATCCCCAAAATGACAAATTTTACAAATACTGCGAAATGAGAGCTCCCCGTAGTCCTTTCTTAAAAGATTTTTTAGATGAAGCCCCAAGTAAAGTATCAATTTTACTGAAAGACCTTTTTAAAATTTCGAGGGATAAAGTGGTAGTAAACCTTAATGAAGAGTTTTTTACACTTTATACCACAAACAGCAAACAAATTTTAATTATAAATACAGTTAGAGAATTAATTAAGAATTGTGAAAAGCTTGGAAAAAAGGTAGATGAGGTACGACCACTGATTAAAGAATATCTTTTTGAGGGTAATATTCAAAGTGAAAAAATAGGTTTGAGCAATGATATGAAAACAATAAATTTTAATAATAATAAATTACTTACAATCAAATGAAAACAGAATATCACACAATGGTTATAGTGGCAAACACGAGAACCGAATTAGAGAAAAAAATAGTCGATCAATTTCACAAAGGCCATGAACCTGTATCGGATGTAATTGAAGCGGACGGTCAATTTCAAATCGAACTAACAACTTAAAGTTTATGGAAAAAAGAATAAAAATTTTAGAAAGCAATTGCACTCCCGAATTTGAAAATACGATTAATGAGTATTTAAAAAAAGGATGGAAGATTAAAGGAAATTTGCTAAATAACAATGGTAGTTTGATTTTAATGATGATAATCAAAAAGTAAATTCAATATTTTGATTATTTAAGGGGTGGTTTTGTCATTTTACCATCCCTTTTTTGTTATGAAAATTTAGTAGCACCCCTGAAGCCTTAAAAATATTGGGGTTTTGACCAAAACATATTCATTAAAATTTGGAAAAACTACAATTCACAACAAAAACCATAACAAGATGGCAAATCTGTGTAACGTGTATGCACATTGGGGGGCGTAACATATTGCATTAATATTAAAGTAGTGGGAAAGTACCTTTTATGTTTCTTATAAATACATAACTTACAAATAAAGAACGACCGAAATAAGCAAATTTAAACTGTATATAATTACATGCTTTATAAGAAGCTGATTATTAAAATCCTCGCATATTTTCTATTTGGTTTGTATTTGCTAAATTACGTGCTTAAACCACGCAACTAATGTTATACAAATACATTTCGAATAATCTGAAATAAATAATCGATGAATGAATTAAGTCAAAAAGAATTAGAAGTTTTTACTTCAAAAGCAAGAGCTGATAAAGCTATCAGCTCATTAAAAGGAGTACTACTTGGAATAAATTTAGATAAACAAGTAAATGAAAAGGAAATCGCTGAACTCAAAAAATGGGCTGAAAATCATCAGAGTTTAATAAACCGAAATCCTTTCAAAGAATTTATGACAATTATTGCCGAAACGGTTTCAAAGAATATTCCGGCAACAGAAACTATAGAAGATCTTTTTTGGCTTTGTCAGAAATATGAAAATGACAATTATTATTATAACGCAGTAACGACTGATTTACAAACTCTACAAGGAATTTGTCATGGAATTTTAGCAGACGGAATAATAAATGAAAAAGAAGTTCGTGACCTTGAGAAATGGCTTGAGCAAAATACGCATTTAAGCACTTACTATCCTTATGATGAAATTAGAAGTTTAATATTATCAATTGTGTCAGACGGAATAATAGAGGAAGAAGAAGTTTTAATTTTAAAAGCATATTTAAATCAATTTGTAAATATCGAAAACAAAGAAATTGCGAAACAAATTGACCACGAAACTGCTGACATAAATATTTCAGGACATTGTACTAACGACCCGAATATTGATTTTGATGGAAAAACTTTTTGCGTAACAGGAATTTTAAAAAGTGGAAATCGGTCTGAATTGGAAAATCTGATTTCTGATTTAGGCGGAATACCAACAAGAACTGTAACTAAAAAAACTGACTATCTAATTGTTGGCGATAACGGAAATCCAGCCTGGGCATTTGCTTGTTATGGACGGAAAGTTGAAAAAGCTTTGGAAATGAGAAAAAGCGGACATCAAATTTGTTTAGTTCACGAATTTGATTTTATGGACGCAGTAGAAGATTTGAAATAAAAATGAATATTAAGTAAAACCGTACAAGCATTAATTTATAAGAGCTTTATTAAACTAAGGTAAGATGACTAATAGATTAACTTAATATGTCAGACAAAGGAAGCGTTTTTCAAAAAGGAGGTGGAGGGACAAACTTTGAGCAACTCGTTCAAACCGCATTTATAACTACGCTTATCATTCGTGGTAATGTTCCTTCTTTAGGTTCAGCACACCTATCTGAGGTTGCAATGCAAGTAACCAACAGAGGCTATGAAACTGATGATTTGATGGCTACTGCAAAATCCACAAAAGGAAAACATCGATTATTAATTCAAGTAAAACACGACATTTCGTTTACTACTGACAATGAAAAATTCAAAGACGTAATTAGTGCTTTTTGGAAAGACTATAATAATACTTCAATTTTTGACAAAACAAGAGATAAACTTATAGTCGTAAAAAATGGTTTAACTAAAGATGAACGAAATCACCTTAAATCACTCTTTAATTGGGCTATAACACACGCTACAGAAACAGACTTTATTTCGGAAGTAAACAGAATTAAGGGAAAAAAGAAACGATTAGATGTTTTTCGAGAAGTATTAAAAGAAGCAAACTCAAAGATAGCCTTAAGCGATAAAGAATTATGGGAGTTTTTAAAATGTATTGATGTTTTAGAATATGATTTTTCAAACGAAGGTAGTGTTGATAAAGCTTATTTTCTTAATCTCATTAAGCTATCCAGAAGCAAAAATTCAACTGCTACCGAAAATGAAATTTGGGATAGTATTTTTGCTTATGTTGGAACACTTAATCCAAATGGTGGAAGCGTAACACTTGAAAGTATTAAAGACAAAGATTTCTTTAATCA
>JBLXDA010000019.1:0-57463 GCA_048264505.1 Aequorivita sp. | reverse complement strand
TTTCATGCGCCAAATTTTGGGGTGGCGAGCATTGAGTATTTTTTTTTGAAAGAGATAGTATGTAGCGAGCCGTTTTCTTTTCTGTTAACTTAGGTCTGCCTTTTTTCATGCGCCAAATTTTGGGGTGGCGAGCATTGAGTATTTTTTTTTGAAAGAGATAGTATGTAGCGAGCCGTTTTCTTTTCTGTTAACTTAGGTCTGCCTTTTTTCATGCGCCAAATTTTGGGGTGGCGAGCATTGAGTATTTTTTTTTGAAAGAGATAGTATGTAGCGAGCCGTTTTCACTCACGTTTACTTAATCTTAATCATCAATTTCTGATACTGTAAAAATGAAACTAGTGTTTTTAAACGAGTAATTGGGTAATTCGTCTAAATACTTATTTTTAAACAATTTAAAGATTTATATTTGTGTATACCATTAGCATAAGTAGGTTAAGTTCATGGTAGATTTGGGGCAAAAAAAGGCGAACGGTAGTTTGCCTTTTTTTATATCCAAAAGTGAAATGGGGGTGGCGAGCAATTATATTTTGTGTTAGTTGTTTAAAAAAGTGAGACTTTTATAAATAAAATAGCTAGTTAAAAGAAAATATAAAGCAAAAAAAATCCTGCAACCATAACAGTTGCAGGATTTTTTATCAAAAAATTATTTTTATTTATTCTTAGCGTAATTAGCAGATACTTCTTCCCAGTTGATTACGTTCCAAAATGCGCCTACATAATCTGGGCGTTTGTTTTGGTATTTTAAATAATATGCGTGCTCCCAAACATCAAGTCCTAGAATTGGTGTACCACCGCAACCTACATTTGGCATAAGTGGATTGTCTTGGTTAGGTGTTCCGCAAACATCTACTTTTCCTCCTTTATGTACACAAAGCCAAGCCCATCCAGAGCCAAACTGTGTTTTTGCAGCATTTGAAAACACTTCTTTAAAGGCTTCAAAATTTCCATAAGCATCGTCAATTGCTTGAGCTAATTCGCCAGTAGGTTTTCCACCTCCATTTGGAGACATAATTTTCCAAAAAAGACTGTGATTAAAAAAGCCACCGCCATTGTTGCGTACAGCTTTATTATCCATGTCTAGATTAATTAAAATATTTTCAATTGTTTTACCTTCCATATCTGTACCTTCAATTGCAGCATTTAGATTGTTGGTATATCCTTGGTGGTGCTTATCATGGTGTATTTCCATTGTTTTTGCATCTATGTTTGGTTCCAAAGCATCAAATGCATACGGTAATTTTGGTAATTCGAAAGACATAATTATATCGTTTTTATATTGGTTATTATTAATTTCACTCAAATTTAGACATTCTCAATTTTTTAAACTGTTATAGATTTAATAAGATTTCTATAGAGCGATAGATTTATTTTATTTTAAAGATATAAAAACACTAATTTAGTAAAAAACACAATTCTTGGAAAATCAATCTACTTTTTCAATATACGATGCTGCTGCGGGAAGCGGAAAGACCTTTACACTGGTTAAAGAATACCTTAAGCAAATACTTTCTTCAAATAAGGAAGATTATTTTAAACATCTTTTAGCAATCACCTTTACTAATAAGGCTGTTGCTGAGATGAAACAGCGTATAGTAGAAACACTAGTAAACTTTAGTAATGATAAAAGTGTAGTAGAGCCACTTCCTATGATGATTGCTATAGCTGAAGAAACAACAAAAAGTTTAGCAGATATTCAGCTTCAATCGCGCAAGATATTGAAGAATCTTTTGCACAACTATGCCGCTTTTAGTGTAGAAACTATAGACAGTTTTAACCACCGCCTTATTCGCACTTTTGCACGCGATTTAAAGCTTAGCACCAATTTTGAGGTAAGTTTAGATACGGATGAACTCTTGGCAGAAGCTGTAGATTTATTGCTGAGTAAAGCTGGTGAAAACAAGGGGATTACAAAGGTGCTACTCGATTTTGCCCTCGAAAAAACAGACGACGATAAGTCCTGGGATATTTCCCGCGATATAGCTTCTGCGGCAAAGCTGCTTTATAATGAAAATGATGCCGAACAGGTTTCTGTTCTGAAAAAGAAAACCTTAAACGACTTTCTTGATTTTAAAAAACAATTACTTCATAAAAACAAACAACTTTCTGAAGCCATTGAAGCTACAGCTTCAAAAACCTTAGAACTTATAGCTGAAAGTGGGTTGGAGCATAGTAATTTTTCAAGAAAAACACTGCCTAATCATTTTTTAAAAATTGTAGAAGGCAACTATGATGCTTATGGCAATAAGCTTCAAGAAAACCTAGAGACAGGTAATTCGTTATATAAAGTAAAAGAAGACCCTAATATCGTTGCTACTATTGAGCAAATAAGACCTATACTGCTTTCTAATTATTTAGCCATAAAGGAAAAAGTAAACAGTTATTTACGCAATGAAAACATCTTAAAAAACATCACGCCACTTTCTGTAATAAACTTGGTTAATCAAGAAATTGAAAACATTAAGGAAGAAAAGAACTTGCTGCCAATTTCAGAATTTAATTCACTTATAAACAAAGAAATTAAAAATCAGCCTGCGCCCTTTATTTATGAACGTATGGGCGAGAAATACCGTCATTTTTTTATTGATGAGTTTCAGGATACTTCAAAGCTACAGTGGGAAAACCTAGTGCCACTTATAGATAATGTACTGTCGCAATATTTAGAGCCATACACGGGGAGTCTTTTGCTGGTGGGTGATGCCAAGCAATCTATTTATAGGTGGCGTGGCGGTTTGCCAGAACAGTTTATAGGTTTGTACAGCGATGTAAATCCTTTTCAACCCGAAAAAACAATTCATTCTCTAGGCACTAATTATCGCAGTTATGACGAGATAGTGAGCTTTAACAATGATTTTTTCACATTTATCTCTTCCTATTTTGCTAGCCAACAACACAATAAGCTCTACTTAGACGGCAATAAGCAAGCGTGTAACGATAAGAAAGGCGGTTATATAAATCTTGAATTTATAGAAAAACAAAAGAAATCTGAAAATGTAGAGACCTATTCAAATTTAGTGATTGAGACTATTGAAAGTCTTAAAAGCAAGGGTTTTACGGAAAGTGATATTTGTATATTAATTAGAAGAAAAGCAGAAGGACAAGCTTTAAGTGCGTTTTTAATGGATAAGGGCATTCCGGTAGTCTCTTCAGACACTTTGTTGTTGCAGTCTTCTGCGTTGGTTCAGATATTGGTTTTTTCAATTCAACTTTGTTTGTATCCTAATAATGACGAGGCTAAAGTACAGCTGCTAGACTTGCTGCATGAACACTTAAATATTTCAGAAGAAAAACACACTTTTTTTATTAATTCACTGCATATTTCAGAAGATAAGTTTAGTGAATACTTAAGTGGCTACGGGATAGATTTTTCTTTTTCGGAAATGCGAGCTGTTTCGCTTTACGAATCTTTAGAATATTGTGTAGATAAATTTAAAATTGCCGCTGTAGCAGATACTTATCTTTTTGGGTTTATGGATTTGGTTTATGATTTTGAGCAGCAGCCTCTAGCAGATAAAATTTCATTTTTAGACTATTGGGATACAAAAAAGGAAAAGGCCTCTATTTCGGTTAGTGAGGGGGTAAATGCCATACGGTTGATGACCATTCACAAGGCAAAAGGATTGGAGTTTCCAGTAGTTATATTTCCGTTTGCCGATATTGAATTATACGACGCCAGAAAAGACAAGTTGTGGTTTCCGCTAGAAAATGAAGACTTTAACTTTAAGCAAGCGCAGATAAATTATAAGAGTGAGATAGCAGCTTACGGCGAAGTAGGAGAAAAAATGTACAGCGATCACCGCAGCCAGTTAGAATTAGACAATATAAATTTACTTTATGTTACCTTAACTAGGGCTGTAGAAAAGCTGTATATTTTTGCTGAAAAGCCCGGAAATCCAAAAGACGGAATTCCTAATTCGTACAACCATCTTTTTATGGAGTTTTTAAAGCATAAAGGCGTGTGGAATAACGATCAAATGCGTTATGAATTTGGAAAAAATTCAGATAAAATAGCAAAGTCTAAAGCTGGCAGTACACAAACTCAACCACAGTATTTAAGCAGTAGCCCAAAGGCACACGGCTTAAAGGTAGTAGCTTCAGAAGAGATTTCTATGGAAGCAGAAACAGCGGCAGCCATTTCAGCAGGAAATTTACTGCACAATACTATGGCTCAAATTTATACAACACAAGATGCAGCGCGCGTTTTAACCGAATTGAACGAACGCGCAATTACAACAGCTTCTGAGTTTGCGATTTTAGAGAAAACAGTTTACCAAATAATTAGACACCCAGAATTAAAAACAATTTTTGAAGGAAAAGACAAAGTTTTTAATGAACGCGATATACTCACAAAAGAAGGCTTGGTTTTACGGCCAGACAGGATAAATATAAATTCAGAAAAGGCTTCAATTATAATAGATTATAAGACTGGAAGCCCCCAGATTTGGCATAAAGATCAATTATATGATTACGCAAATGCATTGCAACAAATGGGGTATAGTGTTTCAGAAAAAATACTAATCTATAGTAACGAAACTGAAATAGTAATAAATAAAGTTTAATTTTGAAGCTTTAAAACGAAAGCATACTATGTACGGTAAAATTAAAGAACACTTAGAAAAAGAACTAGAAGATATTAAAGACAATGGTCTTTATAAAAAGGAGCGAATAATTACATCGCCTCAGGATGCTGAAATTACTATTTCTACGGGCGAAAAGGTTATCAATTTTTGCGCGAATAACTATTTGGGGTTATCAGCTAATAAAGAAGTGATCCAAGCTGCCAAAGACGCAATGGACACTCACGGTTTTGGGATGTCATCTGTTCGTTTTATTTGCGGAACTCAAGATATTCACAAAGAGCTAGAACAAAAGATTGCAGATTACTATCAAACAGAAGACACTATACTATACGCTGCAGCATTTGATGCTAACGGTGGTGTTTTTGAACCATTGTTAGGTGCCGAAGATGCAATAATTTCAGATTCGCTAAATCACGCTTCTATTATAGATGGTGTGCGTTTGTGTAAAGCTGCGCGTTATCGCTATGAAAATAGCAATATGGAAGATTTAGAAAAACAACTAATTGCTGCCAATGAAAATGGCGCTAGGTTTAAAATTATAGTAACCGACGGTGTGTTTTCTATGGATGGTTTAGTAGCACCATTAGACAAGATTTGCGATTTGGCAGATAAGTACGATGCCTTGGTAATGATAGATGAGTGTCATGCTGCAGGTTTTATAGGAGAAACCGGTAGAGGAACTCTTGAGGAAAAGGGTGTAATGGGAAGAATAGACATTATAACTGGTACTTTAGGAAAAGCTTTAGGCGGTGCAATGGGTGGTTATACCACGGGTAAAAAAGAAATTATTGAATTGTTACGTCAACGTTCAAGACCATATTTATTTTCAAACTCATTAGCGCCAGCAATTGTTGGAGCCTCAATTAAGGTATTTGAAATGCTTTCTAAAGATACTTCCTTAAGAGATAAGCTTGCAAATAACACAGCTTATTTTAAAGAGGGGATGAAAAAAGCAGGTTTTGATATTATAGACGGAGATTCAGCAATAGTGCCGGTAATGCTTTACGACGCAAAACTTTCACAGCAAATGGCAGATATGTTACTAGAGGAAGGGATTTACGTAATCGGATTCTTTTTCCCTGTAGTACCTAAAGGAAAAGCGAGAATACGCGTGCAATTATCTGCGGCCCACGAAACGGAACATTTAGATAAAGCAATAAATGCCTTTATTAAGATTGGAAAAAAATTAGAGATTATTTCATAGTAATTCCTTTAAAAACGTATCTATAGCACCTAGTTTAGGAAAATTTTATTAGATTTGCTTTTGTTTATAATATTTAACAACTTACTTTTGCTCATAATTAACACTTAAAAATTAAACAATCGAATATGAAACATCTTAACAGATTATTAGTTGCTGCTATCCTATTTATGGGAATCGGGGTGGCGAACGCGCAAGACGAAAACAATCCTTGGGCTGTTGAGGTAGGCGTAAACGCAGTTGACGCTTTCCCTGCAGGTCTTAATGAGGATAATGTACGTTATTCCGAACATGGAATGAGAGGAGAAATTTTTGACGAGTATTTTAATGCAAACGACCACTGGAATATCTTACCTTCAGTTTCTAGACTAGCTGTTAGTAGATATGTAGGTAGTGGATTTGTATTTACTGCTGCTGGATCTATCAACCGCCTAGACAGATTAGGTGATGTTGCTGCAGACGATTTAAGCTACTACAGTGCAGATGGTGAGGTAAAATACAGCCTTAAAAATGTTATTGGTACAAGCTGGTTTGACCCTTCTATTGGTTTAGGTGGTGGTTATACTTGGATAGATGATATCGGGTTTGGTACTGCTAACGCTCTTGCAGGTGTTAAATTTTGGTTTAACGACTACTTAGCGCTTAACTTACAATCTACTTATAAGCATTCTTTCGAAGAAACTTACGGAGTTACTCACTTCCAACACTCTGCTGGTATTGTATTCCAATTTGGTGGAAAAGATACTGATGGTGATGGTATATACGACAAAAATGACGAATGTCCAGAGACTCCAGGTCTTGCTGAATTCAACGGTTGCCCAGATACTGACGGTGACGGTATAGAAGACAGAAACGATGCTTGTCCTAATACTCCAGGTGTAGCTGAATTTAACGGTTGTGCTGATACAGACGGTGATGGTATTGCTGATCCTCAAGATGAGTGTCCTACTGTTGCTGGTACAGCTGCATTAAACGGTTGTCCTGATGCTGATGGTGATGGTATCGCTGATAAAGATGATGCTTGTCCTAACGAAGCTGGTCCTAAAGAAAACAAAGGTTGTCCTTACGCAGATAAAGACGGCGACGGTGTTCTTGACAAAGACGATCAGTGTCCAGATGTTGCAGGTACTGTAGCTAACAACGGATGTCCTGAAGTTTCTGTAGAAATACTTAAAGCTTTAAATGACTACGCTAAAACAATCTTATTTGATACAGGTAAAACAACTCTTAAGCCTGCTTCATTAAAAGTTTTAGATAACGTTACTGATATCATTAAAGAATACCCTAACGCTAGATTCCACGTTGATGGATATACAGATAGTGTAGGTAGCGAAGCTAGTAACCAAAAACTTTCTGAAGGTAGAGCTGCTGCTGTAGTGAAATACCTAATTGAAAATGGTATTCCTTCAAACCGTTTAGAGTCTAGAGGTTTTGGCGAAAGCAACCCAATTGCTCCTAACACTACTAAAGAAGGACGTGCTACTAACCGTAGAACTGAAATTAACTTAATTCCTAGAAAATAAGGAATAGATTTAATTCAATAAATATTTTTAAAAAGCCTTCCTATTTGGAAGGCTTTTTTTATTTTTAAACTTATGATTAGCTTTCTTGAAGAAGTTGTTACAACTATTAAAAACAATGATGGAGATATCTCCAATTACACTTTTATTCTACCTAGTAAACGCGCTGGTGGGTTCTTAAAGAATATCTTAAAAAGAAAAGCTACCCAAACCGAGTTTTTACCTCATATTCTCAGTATTGAAGAGTTTATAGAAAACCTATCTAACCTTAAAATTATAGATAATACCGAGCTTCTCTTTAAAAGCTATGAAGCCTATTTAAATACAACTTCACTAGAAGATAAAGAAGATTTTGACACTTACACTACTTGGGCTAGTACATTGCTCAATGACTTTAACGAAATAGATAGATACTTGGTTGAACCAAGTGCTTTTTTTAGTTATTTGGCTAGTATTAAAACCTTAGAACGTTGGGGTGTTACCGATGAGAAAACCGAACTAATAAATAATTATTTACGCTTTTGGGAATCATTACCTTCCTTTTATGAAAACATCCAAAGCCTTCTGCTTAAAGAGCATATAGGATATCAAGGAATGGTGTACAGAGAAGCCGTCTCTAATCTTGAACATTATATAGAGCACAATAACACTAAGAAACATATTTTTATAGGTTTTAATGCCCTAAACACTGCAGAACAAACCATAATTCAGGAATTGCTTGAAGCCGAAAATTCTCAAATATTTTGGGACACAGATCGCTTTTTCTATGATGATAACAAACACAGTGCTTCCTACTTTATTAGAAAGTACATTAAAGAGTGGAAGTATTTTCAAAAACACAACCCAAAGTTTATAGCTTCAAATTTTGAGAAACCTAAAAACTTTCAGTTTATAGAAGTTCAAAAAAGTATAGGTCAGGCAAAATACGTAGGCGAATTATTAGCTAGCTTACCTCAAGAGGAAATAAATAAAACGGCTATTGTATTAGGCGATGAAAACTTGCTGCTTCCTATGCTGTATTCGCTGCCTAGCAATGTTACTAATTTAAACCTCACAATGGGAGTTTCTATAAAAAACTTTCCCGCTGTTCTATTTTTTGAATTGCTATATGGCATTCATAATCACAATACAACTACCCTTTATTACAAAGACGTTCTGGCTATTTTAAACCATCCTTTGGCTAGTTATTTACTGAAAGATGCTTCAAATATTGCGGCTCAATTAGTGTCTCAAAACAGTACTCATATAAGTTTTAGCGAACTAAAAGCTCTTTCTAAAAACGCGAAAGACAATACCCTTCAGCTTATTTTTGACAGCTGGGATAACGATAGCCAAAAGGCAATAGACACATCTATAAAACTAGTTGAAATACTTCAAGACACAGATGCTTTAAATACAGTAGAGCGTATCGTAATTCATAATTTAGCTAAAATCTTTAAACAGCTAAACACTTTAAACGCTAAATACCCGCATTTAAAAACCACTAAGAGTGTTCTTAACTTATTTACAGAGTTAACGGCAACCACATCTCTAGATTTTGAAGGAGACGCCTATAATGGACTCCAATTAATGGGTGTGCTAGAAACACGTGTGCTCGATTTTGAAAACGTAATTATATGCTCTGTAAACGAAGGTATTTTCCCTTCCGGAAAGTCTAATGCGTCTTTTATTACATACGATTTAAAACAGCAGTTTTCTCTGCCTCTTTACACCGAAAAAGACGCTATTTATACTTACCACTTCTACAGGTTGTTACAACGCGCTAATACAGTTACCCTTTTATACAACAACCACACAGAAGGGATAAGTACAGCCGAAAAAAGTCGTTTTATAAGGCAGTTAGAGATAGAAAAACATCCTAATCATACTGTGGAGAAACGTATACTTACTCCAAAAGTTCTAATAAAACCCACACAACTAAAGGAAATTAAAAAAACCGAAGCTGTAATGGAGCGTATACGCCAGATTGCAGAAAAAGGGTTTTCACCTTCGGCATTAACCGCTTACATTCGGAATCCGCTAGATTTTTATTTTCAGAAAATATTAAAACTCAACGAATTTGAAGAAGTAGAAGAAACCGTAGCTGCAAATACTTTGGGAACCATTGTACACGATACCCTCGAAACATTTTACAAAGATCTGCTAGGTCAACAGCTTACGGTTGAAGCTTTGCTTAAAATGAAGGATTTAATCCACGACGAGGTGACGCGGCAGTTTATAAAATCGTTTAAAGGTGGAACCTTCTCAAAGGGAAAAAACTTGATTGTTTTTGAAGTCGCTAAACGGTATATTTCAAACTTTATTGAAGCCGAAATACAAGAAATTAAAGCTGGTAATTCTATAAAAATTGTACAAATAGAGACTAATCTTAGTTTAGATGTTGAAATTGAAGAACTTGATTTTCCAGTAAAAATTCACGGTAAAGTAGACAGAGTAGATGAGTACAACGGCCAACTAAGAGTGATAGATTACAAAACAGGCAAAGTAGAAAAAGCACAGTTAGAACTTAAAGAGTGGGAAGTTTTAAACCAAGACTATAAGTACAGCAAAGCGTTTCAGGTGCTAACATACGCCTTAATGATGAACAAAGAGTTGCCTGTAACGAATGCCGAAGCAGGAATTATTTCGTTTAAAAATTTGAACGCAGGCTTTTTAAAATTTGCCTTAAAAAACGAAAGCTCCCTTATATCTGAAGAAACCTTAACTAATTTTACGGTTGAATTAAAAAAATTAATTCTTGAAATTTGCAATCAAGAAATCCCCTTTAAAGAAAAAGAAATAGATTAATGCTAGTAAAAAAGAACAACATCCTCAGTTCCCCAAATAAAAAACCAATTCTATACGATGTTTATTACAAAGAAAACCTAAACCCGGTTAAGGTTGTGGTTTTATGTCACGGATACAAAGGTTTTAAAGATTGGGGTCCTTGGCACTTAGTTGCAGAAGCCTTTGCAGAAGCGGGTTTTTGTTTTGTAAAATTTAATTTCTCTCATAACGGAGGCACTGTAGAGCAGCCTATAGATTTCCCAGATTTAGACGCTTTTGCTGAAAATAATTTTAGCTTAGAACTCGATGATTTAGACAGAATTTTAAACGAAATTGACCCTAATAATTCAAATAAAAGTGACATTTTTCCAGAACAGGTAGAAAGTATCTCTTTAATTGGTCACAGTAGAGGTGGCGGAATTGTACTGATAAAAGCTGTAGAAGATAAGCGAATAAGCAAAGTGATAAGTTGGGCAGGAGTAAGCGATTTTAAGGCTAGATTTAGAGAAGAAACCGAAGATTTTAAGCAATGGGTACAAACAGGGGTTACTTACGTAGAAAACAGCCGTACAAAACAACTATTACCTCATAAGTTTCAGTTTTATAGAGATTTTAAAGAAAACGAAGAGCGCTACACCTTGCATAAGGTGGTTAAGCGCATAACTATACCACAGCTTGTAATTCACGGAAGCGAAGACCCTACGGTATCTTTAAAAGAAGCAGAGGCAATCCATTCGTGGAACCCAGAAAGTAAATTAGTTGTTATAGACCAAGCAGATCACGTTTTTGGCGCAACACACCCTTGGGAAGAAAAAGAATTACCTGAGCATTTAAATACTGTCATTGCAAATACAATAGCTTTTATTAAATAAAGCGTGTATTAAAAAATTCACTACTTTTGGCTTCCTTTGTAGCAAGAATACAAAGAAATTTTAAACCTAAAAAGGGGGATTAGCTCAGCTGGCTAGAGCGCTTGCCTGGCAGGCAAGAGGTCATCGGTTCGACTCCGATATTCTCCACTTTTTTAAACACTTAGTTAGGCAGTATTCAGTAACAGTTTTAACTGTTTTTGATTACTGTCTTTGTCATTTTACGTAATTTCGCTTTTTCCAAAAATGACACAAACAGACATTTCTTTTAAGCGAATACAACAGTTGGCAATACCTGCTATTATTTCTGGTATTGCAGAACCGGTATTATCTGCTACAGACGCAGCTGTAGTGGGTAACATAAAAGATTTTGGTATAGAATCATTAGCCGCTGTGGGGATTGTAGGTACTTTTCTTTCTGCGTTAATCTGGATTTTAGGGCAAACACGATCTGCAATTTCGGCTATAGTTTCACAAAATTTAGGGGCTGGAAAAATAAAAGACCTTCACAATTTTCCTGCGCAAGCCATATATTTTAATATAGCCTTGAGTATACTAGTATTGTTTTCTACCTATTTTTTTGTTGAAGAAATTTTTAAACTCCTCAATGCCGAAGGTTTAATTCTCTCCTTTAGCATAGATTACTACAATATTCGTGTTTGGGGTTTTCCACTTACCCTCTTTACTTTTGCGGTATTTGGTATCTTTCGCGGGCTTCAAAACACCTTTTGGCCAATGATTATTGCCGCTATTGGAGCTGCCTTAAACATAGGTTTAGACTTTGCCCTTGTTTATGGTATAAACGGTTATATTACACCTATGGGAATAAAAGGAGCCGCTTGGGCAAGTCTTATTTCGCAAGCTGTAATGGCTGTAATTGCTTTGATTTTTCTATTGAAAAAAACAGAGGTTAGTTTAAAGTTAAAGTTTCCATTACATCCAGAAATTAAGAGATTAGTTTCTATGAGTCTCAATCTTTTTTTACGCTCGGTGGCTTTAAACACTGCTTTAATCCTCGCTACTCGCGAAGCTGCAGATCTAGGAAAAGAATATATTGCAGCTCATACCATAGCTTTTAATATCTGGATATTCACAGCTTTTTTTATAGATGGTTATGGTGCCGCAGGCAATATATTGGGCGGTAAACTCCTTGGCGAACGCAATTACAGTTCGTTGTGGAAACTCACAAAAAAAGTAAACCTTTATAATATTGGTGTCGCTATGGTACTTATACTTATTGGAGTTTTACTCTATCAACCGCTTGGACAGTTGTTTAACAAAGACCCAAAAGTACTCTCCATATTTTACAATATGTTTTTTATGGTTTTACTATGCTTGCCTTTTAACGCATTGGCATTTACCTTAGACTCAATTTTTAAAGGCTTGGGCGAAATGGGCTTTCTTAGAAACGTGCTATTAGGGGCGACAGTTTTTGGGTTTATTCCTGTGCTTTATCTTTCAAAATATATGGATTGGGGCTTAATTGGTATTTGGGCGGCATTAATAGTTTGGATTGCCTACAGAGCCCTTGCTTTACTTATTAAATACCGAAATAAGTACATCCCGCTTATCAATAAATAACACTTTTATCTTGTCTTTAACCATCCGGTAATACTCATACGCTCTGAAGCTTTTATCACTTTAACTTCGTGCTCTAAAATCTGACTTTCAAAAATAACCAAGCGTCCTGGAAGGGGTAGAATATCTAGCGCTTCTTTTTCGGTGTAAATTGTTAATTCGCCACCGTTTTCTGGCAACCAATTGTCTTCATTTAGATAACAAACAATAGATAGCTTGCGTCTATCGTCGTTTTGGAAGGTGTCTAAATGACGTTTGTAAAAAGTACCTGTAGGGTAAAGTGCATAGTGAAACTCTTTATGTAGAATTCCTAAAAAACAGGTTTTGTTTAAATAAGAAACCAATGCATTTATTTTTCTGAAAAAAAGCAACTCGGCTTCATTGGCGTTTTTTTCGTCTATCCAAAGAATAAAATCGCCTCGTATGGTTTTATCGATCTCTTCATTGGTTTTATTGCCAATTGCAGATTTTTTAAAGCGGTCTGCCTGATGTTTTGCAATTAGTGAATTGCGTAATATTTCTACTTCTTCCGAAGAAAAAAAAGTGTTTACTACACTGTATTGCTGCTGAAGCAAATCGTTAATGATAGTTTCAAACAAAGGGTTTTCAACAAACTCCAACTGTTCAAATAGTTCTTCGGTCATTTTTTATATTCTATTAAAAATAGCGGGTAAATATAGGTCAGAAATCAATTGGTTTAACAACAATTGTTTTAATTGAATTCAGAAAAAATAAATTCGTTGAAGCGCTGTATATTTTCAAATACTACAATTAAGATGACGGCCAATAAAAACGTATCTTTGTAACCCAATATTTTACTATGAGCAAAATACGCATCACCAAAATTTTTTCTTTTGAAACCGGTCACGCCCTTTATGGCTACGACGGCAAATGTCGCAATGTACACGGGCATAGTTACAAACTTTCGGTAACTGTAATTGGCACTCCAATTGCGGATAGTGAAAATGTAAAATTTGGGATGGTCATAGATTTTAGCGACCTTAAAAAGATTGTAAAAGAAGAAATTGTAGATGTTTTTGACCACGCTACAGTTTTTAATAAAAACACCCCTCACGTTTCCTTAGCAAAGGAGCTAAGTGACCGTGGGCACAATGTTTTATTAGTAGATTATCAGCCTACTAGCGAGATGATGGTGATAGATTTTTCTGAAAAAATAAAGAACCGACTTCCTAAAAACATTGCGCTTTATTCTTTAAGACTTCAAGAAACAGACAGTAGCTACGCAGAGTGGATTGCTTCAGATAATTAATTATATATCTGTAGCCTAAACAGTGTTAAAAGGTCTTTTTATATATCTTTGAATATGCAAATTCCAGCAGGTAAAAAAGTTTACTTTTCTAGTGATAATCACCTAGGTGCTCCTACGCAAGCCGAGAGCTTACCGCGCGAAAAGATTTTTGTGCAGTGGTTGGACAGCATAAAACACGATGCCGAAGTTATTTTTCTGCTAGGCGACCTATTCGATTTTTGGTTTGAATATAAAACGGTAGTTCCAAGAGGTTTTGTACGTACATTAGGCAAACTTGCCGAGCTTCGCGATAGCGGAATTCAAATTCACTTTTTTGTGGGGAACCACGATTTGTGGATGCGCGATTATTTTGAAACAGAATTGAATATCCCAGTACATTACGAGCCTAAAGAATTTGTTTTTAATAACTCACGTTTTTTTATTGGTCACGGCGATGGTAAAGGCCCAGGAGATAAAGGCTACAAACGGATGAAGAAAGTTTTTACCAATCCCTTTTTTAAATGGCTTTTTAGATGGGTACACCCAGATATTGGAGTGCGCATAGCGCAACACCTCTCTGTAAAAAACAAATTGATTTCTGGCGATGAGGACAAGAAGTTTTTAGGTGAAGACCAAGAATGGCTAGCCCAATACGCAAAGCGAAAACTGGAAAGCAAACACTATGACTACTTTATCTTTGGACACCGTCATTTACCTATGGAAATTAAAGTGGGAGAAAATTCAACCTATCACAATCTAGGCGATTGGATAAACCATTACACTTACGGTGTTTTTGAAGGTGATAGTTTTGAGCTTAAAACCTTTACTCCTTAATATCTTTTAGCCTTAGCTGTAAGCTTACATTACCCTGCCACTCGTTTTCGTCTACAGTAAATGCCGCTTTAAACGGTTTTCCACTAAGAGCGATCTCACTTTTGTTAGCCATACTAAAACCTATTCCTGTAAACTGTTTAGAATTTCCCTGTTTTACAACAAGGCGTAGATGTGTTTTGTCTTCGCCCACACATTTACCCCAGCCCACGTCTTTTAAGTTTTGAGCCATAAAAACGGGAGTCATATTTCCAGGGCCAAAAGGTGCAAATTGCTTTAAGATTCTGTAAAATTTTGGGCTTATCTCCTCTAGGTTTATTTCAGAATCTATTCGTATTTCGGGTGTTAATAGCTGTGGGTCTATGGTTTCGGAAACCACACGTTCAAATTCATTCTTGAAATTTTCGTAATCTTTTTCAAATAGCGTTAAACCTGCAGCATACATATGGCCGCCAAATTGTTCTATGTGTTCAGCACAACTTTCCAAAGCATTGTAAACGTCAAATCCTTTTACAGAACGAGCAGAGGCAGCGAGCTTTTTGCCGCTTTTAGTAAATACCAATGTTGGGCGGTAGTAAGTTTCGGTTAAACGCGAAGCTACTATACCAATCACACCTTTGTGCCAGTCTTCTTGGTAGACAACCGTGGTTATTCTTTCCTCTTCCTTATTTTGAATTATTTGCTGAAGGGCTTCCTCTGTAATTTGTTTGTCTGCTTCTCTTCGGTCTGAATTAAATGTTTCAATTTCGGAAGCAAAGCTTTCGGCTTTTTCAAAATCGGTTTCTGTGAGTAGTTCAACGGCGTGGATGCCGTGCTTCATTCTTCCGGCAGCGTTTATACGCGGGGCAATAATAAAAACTACATCGGTAATAGTGAGACTTTCTTTTTTTACTTGCTTTAAAATAGCCTGTATTCCTGTTCGTGGATTGCTATTTATAACTTTTAAACCGTAAAAAGCAAGAATTCTATTTTCGCCCGTCATAGGCACAATATCTGCTGCAATTGCCGTGGCAACTAGGTCTAAATAAAGCAGTAAATCTTCAATTTGCAAGCCTCTTTGTTTAGCCAAAGCCTGGATTAATTTAAACCCTACACCGCAACCACATAGTTCATCGTAAGGATAGTTGCAGTCTTCTCTTTTTGGGTCTAACACAGCCACTGCTTTTGGTATTTCTTTTCCCGGGCGGTGGTGATCGCAGATTATAAAATCTATGTTTTTCTCTGAAGCGTATGCTACTTTATCGATGGCTTTTATACCACAATCTAAAGCGATGATGAGTGAAAAGTTGTTGTCTTCGGCATAATCTATCCCTTTGTATGAAACGCCATAGCCTTCATCATATCTGTCTGGAATGTATGTTGAAACATTTGGGTAGTAGCTTTTTAAATAAGAAGAAAGTAAGGCCACACTAGTGGTTCCATCTACATCATAATCGCCGTAGACTAATATGTTTTCGTTGTTTTCAATGGCTTTTTCTATCCTCACAACAGCTCTATCCATATCCTGCATTAAAAACGGATCGTGTAGCTCGGCTAGGCTTGGACGAAAAAACTTTTGGGCTTCTTCAAAGGTTTCTATCCCGCGCTGTACCAATAGTGAAGCAATTATAGGTTCTACTTTCAAGGCTTTAGCCAGTGAAGCAACTTTTTCGACATCGGGTTTTGGTTTAAGAGTCCAGCGCATCTTTTTTAAACTCTGTTTTTAGGAATTATTATGAATACTATTTAAAGAGAAGGGAACTGTAAAATTACGAAAATTGGAGTATATCAGCACTGGTTTATGTAATAGATAATTTAGTAACTTGTACCAGTAGACTCTACTTTTTGCTTAAAGACTAGATTTATGAAGACACTTTTATTTTTTTTGGCAACAACACTAACATTTACTTTGGGTGCTCAGGAAGGTATTTTAGATACTTCTTTTGGAAATAATGGATATGTAATCACCGATTTTTTTGAAGGTTCAGATCGTGGCTCTTGTATAGCAGTACAAGAAGATGGAAAAATTGTAGTTTTTGGAGTAGTTAATCTAAGTAGTGGATTTTCGTATGGATTAGTGCGATACCTTCCAGACGGCCAGTTAGACACAAGCTTTGGAACAGATGGCTTTGTTATAGTTCCAGGGGGTGAAAACTACTATGAGTATCATAACTCTATACATATACTTGATGACCAAAAAATTATGGTCTCCACTACTTTTCAGGACGTTGACAATGCAGACTTTATGTTAATGCGCTTTATGCCTAATGGTGAACCAGACCTTAGTTTTGGCGTAAATGGTAGCGTAAAAACAGATTATGACTTTGATAAACTTGCATCTACAAATCTCCTTGCGGACAATAAAGTTATGGCGGGAGGAAAGACTACTACAAACAGTACAGAAAACCATATTTTATTAGCTCGTTATCTTTCTGATGGACAATTAGACCCTTCTTTTGGGAGTGGGGGTACTCTAGTTGATTTTGTAAATAATGAAACGCTAAAAGTCTTTGATATACAGACTCGAGAAGACGGTAAAATTTTAGTTTTATACTTCACTATTGAAAACTTTGAAAAAAAAATTAAACTGAATCAATACCTCCCAGATGGTACTTTAGACACTGCTTTTGGTGTAAATGGCGTAGTTGAAGCTGTTATAAGTAGTGAAACTTTTTATGGCTCATTAATGATACAGACAGATGGCAAAATTATATACTCATATAAAGGACAAGCAACATCTGTTGTAAAGCTTACAAGATTGCTAGTAGAAGGCACTTTGGATAACACTTTTGCAAGCGGCGGCATTCTAGACATTCATAACGATAGGTTTATAGCTCTTAAGACTTTAGAAGATGAAAACAACAATATTTTGGTTTTTGGTCCTACTTTCTTTTTTGAACCTGATGTAAATATTATTTATCGTTTTAGGTCCGATGGTTTTATAGACAGCACATTTGGCACGAATGGATCTATAGAATTGGGTTTTGAAGGTGCCGATATTGCCTTTCAGCCAGACGGGAAACTTGTAGTAGCTGGCAACACTTTTTTTTACAACGGTGGTGAAGACTATGCCGTGGCGAGAATTTTAAACGGAACTCTGAGCGTACCTCAGTTTGATTCTAGTGAGCTAACTATTTATCCAAACCCTTCCAATGGTATTTTTTACATTAAAAGCCAATTGATTTCTGAAAAAACACCCTATCAAATAACAGACATTACAGGAAAAATTATTGCTAAAGGTGAATTGAATGATACGCAATCTTCAATTGATCTCGCTACAGTTCAAAGTGGTGTTTACTTTCTAAACACTTCAAATAGAGTATTCCGATTGCTGAAAAATTAATCTTTTGTGTTCTAGAGTGGTAAAAGCGCTTGGCATTTTGTACTTTCGGAATTCAAATAAATTAAAATTATGCCTTTAGTAAATCCACTTTCTCCAGACCACGACGCCCAAACAAAAGAGTTGGCCTTATTTTTTAACGAAACCCTTGGCTTTTGCCCTAACAGTGTGCTTACTATGCAGCACAGGCCCGCAATAAGCAAGGCTTTTATAAATCTTAACAAAGCTGTAATGGCAAATGAAGGCAGAGTGACTTCGGCTTTAAAAAGGATGATTGCTTGGGTAAGTAGTAATGCTACAGGTTGTAGATATTGCCAAGCCCACGCCATTCGCGCTGCAGAACGCTATGGAGCAGAGCAGGAGCAACTGGATAATATCTGGGAGTACAGAACGCATCCCGCTTTTTCGGATGCAGAACGTGCTGCACTCGATTTCTCTCTTGCCGCTAGCCAAGTGCCTAATGCCGTTAATGAGCAAATTAAAGAAGAATTGTACAAATACTGGAATGAAGGTGAAATAGTAGAAATGCTAGGCGTTATTTCGCTCTTTGGGTATTTAAATAGATGGAACGATTCTATGGGAACTTCAATAGAAGACGGTGCCGTAGAAAGTGGCGAACAATACCTCGGAAAACACGGTTGGAACAAAGGAAAACACATATAGTTGGTTCTGGGTTTTTCGATTTGGGTTTCTCCCGATAGCTATCGGGATCGATTTCGTTTTCGATTTCGTTTTCGATTTCGATTTCACCCGATACTCGTTAATTAACACTGCAAACTGCAACTCCCTACTCCCTACTGCCTTTTTTCCCAGCGACAACTACAACGATCTCTCCTTTAGGGGCTTTGTTTTCAAAATGTTTTAAGACTTCTTCTGCAGTACCTCGGATGGTTTCTTCGTGAAGTTTTGTCAATTCTCTAGAAACGGAAACCTGTCTGTCTGCGCCAAAAAACGCAACAAATTGAGTAAGTGTTTTTAGTAGTTTATGAGGCGATTCGTAAAAAATAACGGTTCTTGTTTCTTGGGCTAAGAGTTCGAGTCTGGTTTGCCTACCTTTTTTCACAGGTAAAAACCCTTCAAAAACAAATTTATCGTTAGGAAAACCACTGTTAACCAATGCGGGTACAAATGCTGTTGCCCCCGGAAGACAATCTACTAGTATGTTTGCTTCTACACAGGCACGAGTTAACAAAAAGCCCGGATCGCTAATTGCTGGGGTTCCAGCATCGCTAATTAGGGCGATGTTTTCGCCGTGTAGCATTCGTTTTACTAGGCCATCAACAGTTTTGTGTTCGTTGTGCATATGATGCGAGTGCATCTGAGTGCCAATTTCAAAATGTTTTAGCAATTTTCCGCTATTGCGAGTATCTTCAGCAAGAATTAAATCTACTTCTTTTAGCACTTCTATAGCGCGAAAAGTCATGTCTTTTAAATTGCCAATGGGTGTAGGGACTATATAAAGTTTTCCAGTCATAGTTTAGGGGCGTACTATTTTTCCGAAGAAATAGGAAATTAGTAATACTAAAATTCCCACTAAAGGAAGGGTAATACCCGAGTCATTCATTCTAAAGTGTGCCAAGCAGGCTAAAACCATATCAAAAAATAAACCTGCATAAGCCCATTCCATGACCCATTTAGGTTTGCGCCAATATATAAAAACTATAGCCAATATTTTTGCAAGTCCCATAGGAATTACTAGGTATGTAGGGTATTGATAGTCTTGATAATAGCCTTCAACCACTGCTGTGTTGGTTAAATACATTACCGCAGAATATAAAAATAAGGCGCTGAGCAGCCCTGTAGCTATCCAATAAATTGTTTTTTGGGCTGTCATAATTTTTGTTAGTTAAAGCTTTTTTCAATGATATTCATAAACCTATTAGAATATTCATCTTTATCAAGCCAATGGTTATAGTCTGGTTTTACATTTTCTTTTATAAAAGCTTCGGCTTCTTCAAAATTAGCTAAGGTGTTTATTTGCGATAGCACACGTGCATAATCTTCTACTTGCCCTTCAAAAAGATGTTTTATAAATGCCAAACGATCGTTTAAACCTATGGTTAACCCCTTGTTTATACTTTCGTTTATAGATTTTGAGCGCGTGTCTGTCAATGTTTTACTCGCTGCGATGTTTTCGTTAGATTTTGGAAATAACTCTGCATCTTTTCTTTCAAATTCAGGCATTTGTTGATAGTTTGAAGCAAATTCTTCCAATTCATTGTTGGTGTGTATAGCCGAAGGTTTTTCGACTGCTTCAGCCACAGTAGTTTCTTGTGCTTTTGGCAACATTTCATCTAGCAATTCATCTATACGCTCACTTTCTTCAGGCATCTGTGCTACGATATCTTTTATTTTTTCCATCAAAGGCTCAATAAGATCTTCTTTGTGTTGGGGTTGTGGAACAGGCTCTGGCTCTGTAAACCAATTTTTCTCGCGAAAACTTTTAGAGTCTAAAGAGGTAGCGGCAGGAGTTTGTGAGGGAGCCTCTAATTGGTTTTCAAGATATTCAAGAACGGCCAATCTTTCGTAAAGCTCGCCTATCAAGCCCTTTATAGAAGCGGTATTAAACGATTTTTCTTCTTCTAATAATTGTTTTGCTAACACACTTATCTGCTCGCGGAGTTTCTTCTTCATATCTTTTTAAATTATCCTGAATTTCTATTTTGTTTTTATAAATTTACGCATCCTTTATGTAAACGTCAACTATTTTTGTTTTCTTGTTTAAATCCTTTGATTTTTAAAGGTTTCAAGCATTCTTCAAGTTGATTATTTTTTTGGGAATAGACTGAGTACTCAATGTATCGTGTAAAATTAAACTATGTTTCTTGAAAATACCGTAAATCAGAAAGAACAATTTGGCTGGATAGAAGTAATCTGCGGTTCCATGTTTTCAGGAAAAACCGAAGAACTTATTCGCAGGCTTAAACGGGCTAAATTTGCACGTCAACGTGTAGAAATTTTTACGCCTTCCATAGACACGCGCTATGCAGAAGATGCCGTAACCAGTCATGACAGCAACCAGATTCGTTCTACACCCGTACCAGCGGCAGCTAATATTCCTATCTTGGCAGATAATTGCGATGTGGTAGGTATAGACGAAGCCCAATTTTTTGACGACGAGATTGTAAAAGTATGCAATGACCTCGCCAATCGGGGAGTGCGTGTTATAGTTGCGGGTCTAGATATGGATTATAAAGGCAATCCTTTTGGTCCTATGCCTGCTTTAATGGCTACCGCCGAATATGTAACCAAAGTACATGCCGTATGTACACGTACCGGAAACCTTGCAAATTACAGCTATCGCAAAGCAAAAAGTGAAGCGCTTGTTTTACTTGGTGAAACCGAAGAATACGAGCCTTTAAGTCGCGCTGCTTACTACAAAGCGCAACTTAGAGACAAGGTTGTAAAGATGGAAGTGAAAGATGCCGAAGACCTAAACAAAAACAATACTTCCGATAGCTCAGAAAAGCAAGCCGAGTAAAAAGTTATTTCCACTTTAAAAAGTAACTTTTTAAATCGTGTTATTAATAGAAAAAATACAAACTTCAAAATATATATGCCCAAAGCCACCGAAACAGTATTAGAGATAGACTTAAATGCACTGGCTAATAATTACCGTTATCTCACTTCAAAGTTAAAGCCCAAGACAAAAGTGATGGCTGTGGTAAAAGCTTTTGCTTACGGAAGCGACTCGGTTGTTATTGCAAAGGAACTTAAAACCTTAGGGGTAGATTATTTAGCAGTTGCTTATGCAAAAGAAGGGGAAACACTTAGAAACGCGGCTATAGAAACCCCTATACTGGTTTTGCATCCACTTCCTATAAATTTTGAACTCATAGTAAACCGCTGTCTAGAACCTAGTATCTATTCAATTAAAATGTTGCGTGAGTTTATAAGCTTCGCAGAAGAAAAAAAACAAAAAGACTATCCTATTCACCTTAAATTTAACACAGGTTTAAACCGTTTGGGTTTTATTGAAAGTGATGTTTCTGCTATTGTAGAAATGCTCGCTAAAACCAATAGTGTAAAAGTGAAGTCTGTTTTTTCGCATCTCGCGGCAAGTGAAGATTTAAAGCTGAAAGATTTTACACTAAATCAGATTAATTTATTCCGAAATATTTCGGATACCTTAGTTTCAAAACTTGGATACAAACCCTATTTGCATTGCGCAAACACTTCTGGAATTATAAACTACCCCGAAGCACATTTTAATATGGTACGCTCAGGTATTGGTCTTTATGGTTTCGGAAACGATCCAGAAGAAAACAAACATTTAAAGCCCGTAGCTACCTTAAAAACTGTTATTTCGCAAATTCATCAGGTTGAAAATGGCGAAAGTGTAGGTTATAACAGAGGATTTATTGCTGACAAACCAACTAAATCTGCAACGCTTCCTATAGGTCATGCAGATGGTATTCCGCGAAGCTACGGCAAAGGAAAAGGCTGGGTAAGCATCAATGGAAAGAAGGCTTATATTTTAGGAAATGTTTGTATGGATATGATAATGGTAGACGTTACAAATATAGCCTGTGAAGAAGGTGACGAAGCAATTGTTTTTGGACCTTCGGCTACAGCAGAAGACTTAGCTGCCGCAATTAACTCTATCTCTTATGAATTAATAACAGCGGTCTCTCAACGCGTAAAAAGGCTTGTTGTTAAAAACTAATAGCTAGCTAGAAAATATGTAAAATGACTAGATTTTACTAAATTCGCATAAATTAACTCTAAAACACACCAATATGTTAAAGGAATTCAAAAACTTTATAATGACAGGCAATGTAGTAGACCTTGCCGTTGCAGTAATCTTGGCAGGCGCTGTAGGGCTTGTTGTTACAGGATTTACTAATGATATGATTATGCCACTAGTAGGTCACTTTACGGGCGGAATGAATTTTGCAGATCTTAAACACGTGTTAGATCCTGCCGTTATAGGAGCAGATGGTGAGGTAACCAAGCCAGAAAATGCTATTTTATGGGGAAAATGGATTAACACCCTTATTAACCTTGTAGTAGTAGGCTTTGTTCTATTTTTAATGGTAAAGGCTTATTCTAAAGCTCGTAAAAAGAAAGAAGAAGCGCCTGCAGCACCAGCGGGACCTTCAGAGGTAGATTTATTGACAGAAATTCGCGATGCACTTAAAAACAAATAGTTAACCGCTACATTATATATTCTAACCCTAAACCCTCTTTTGTTAAAAGCAAAAGAGGGTTCTTTTTTTGTGTTTTATTCTGAAAAAATAACTCGTTATAAACTACTTTTGTGTTTCAGTGAATATTAACTTAAAAAATTCCGCTGTAGCGGAGAAACACTATGAAATTAGCTTTGGTTGGTGCCACCGGAATGGTAGGCGAAGTAATGATGAAAGTATTGCAAGAACGCAACTTTTTAATAGATGAATTACTTTTAGTAGCTTCAGAAAAATCTGTTGGTAAGGAGATTTCTTTTAAGGGTAAGACCTATAAAGTAATTGGGTTACAAGAGGCTGTTGCTGCAAAACCAAACATAGCAATATTTTCTGCCGGCGGAAGCACTTCTTTAGCCTGGGCTCCAAAATTTGCTGAGGTAGGCTGTACCGTAATAGATAATTCTTCGGCTTGGCGTATGGAAGCATCCAAAAAGCTTATCGTTCCCGAAATTAATGCTTCTTTACTAACCAAGGAAGACAAAATTATAGCAAACCCAAACTGTTCTACTATACAGTTGGTTATGGCTTTAGCACCGTTGCATAAAAAATATAGAATGAAACGAGTTGTGGTTTCTACTTATCAATCTGTTTCGGGTACTGGTGTAAAAGCTGTGAAACAGATGGAAAATGAAATGGCAGGCGTACAAGGCGAAATGGCGTATCCTTACCCAATTCATAAAAACGCTTTGCCTCATTGCGATGTGTTTGAAGCTAATGGATATACAAAAGAAGAAATGAAGTTAGCGCGCGAGCCTCAAAAAATATTAGACGATCGTACCTTTTCTATCACCGCAACTGCAGTAAGAATACCTACGGCTGGGGGTCATAGCGAAGCTGTGAATGTACAGTTTGAAAACGATTTCGACCTTAGTGATATTCGTAGAATACTACATGAAACTCCAGGGATAACGGTTCAAGACAATCCAGATACCAATACATACCCAATGCCTATATACGCTCACGATAAAGACGATGTTTTTGTAGGACGTATTCGCAGAGATGAAACCCAACCCAATACGCTTAATATGTGGATTGTAAGTGATAACTTACGAAAAGGTGCAGCTACAAATGCCGTTCAGATTGCAGAGTATCTTGTGGAAAATGCGTTGGTTTAAAAGGGGTGTTTTTATTTTTTAAACCAGAAAAAAGACGTTTTATAGTATTGCTTTCGAAGTAGCAAAATGCATATATGCACAAAAATTAGTTTAGATTTTTGTTGAGGTTAATAATTCATATTTCTTAAAAAAACGGGAAGCTTCCTTTATATTTTATTTATCTTTAGGTAATTAACTTTAAAAGGAACTTTTATGAATTCAACATTTACTACAATCTTAAGAGTCGTTTTAGGCTTGGGATTACTCTTTTTTGGGCTTTCAAAATTGATTGATTTCAGCATCATGCCAACGCATATTTACACCGGAGAAGCAGCTATTTTTATAGACTCGCTAAGCAACACGGGATACATCCTAAAAGTTGTTGGATTTTTTGAAATGGTAATTGGCCTGTTATTTATTATTAATAAATGGGTTCCCTTTGGATTGCTTTTACTAGCTCCCATTACGGTAAATATTTTACTATTTCATGTGTTTCTAGACACACCTGGTCTTGTTATTGCCTTAGTAATAACAATTATAAACGCTGTACTTATCTATAAATACTGGAGGTATTACAAACCCTTATTTCATTAAAGCATATAGTTTCTAGATTTTTAAAGGCTTCTGTTAAAGAAGCCTTTTTATGTTTTGAGAGAATCACTTTTAAGTTAAAATCTGTACATTTACAGTTATCAAAAATTATAAATTATGAAGTTTTCAATCGTTCCTGCTATTCTTATTCTTGCCTTAGTAGGCTGTAAGGAAGAACAAAAAAAAGAAGTAATTACCGTGACTTATCCACAAATAAAGCAAGTAGATACTGTAGACACCTATTTTGGGGTAAATGTTAAAGACCCATACCGTTGGTTAGAAGATGACCGCAGTGAAGAAACTGCAGCTTGGGTAAAGGCAGAAAACGAAGTTACTTTTGGGTATTTAGAGAAGATTCCCTTTCGCGAAGAGTTAAAAGAACGACTATCAACCCTTTGGAATTATGAAAAAGTAGGCGCACCTTTTCACGAAGGCGATTATACCTATTTCTATAAAAACGATGGCCTTCAAAATCAGTACGTAATCTATCGTTATAAATCTGATGCCGATCCAAGTACTGCTGAAGTGTTTCTAGATCCTAACACTTTTAAAGAAGATGGAACAATTTCTTTAGGGCAAACAAGCTTTTCTAAAGACGGAAGCAAGATGGCTTACAGTATTTCTGAAGGCGGAAGCGACTGGCGTAAAGTGCTTGTTATGAATACCGAAACAAAAGAGTTAATAGGAGACACTTTAAAAGACATTAAGTTTAGTGGACTTTCTTGGAAAGCCGAAGATGGCTTTTATTATTCTAGCTATGATAAGCCAAAAGGTAGTGAGCTTTCTGCAAAGACAGACCAACACAAAGTGTATTATCATAAAATGGGCACTCCACAGAGTGAAGACAAAGTAATCTTTGGAGCAACCCCCGAAGAAAAACACCGCTATATAGGCGCCAATGTTACAGAAGACAATAATTACTTAATTATTAGAGCGAGTACTTCTACTTCTGGGAATAAACTTTTTATAAAAGATTTAACCAATCCTAATGCCAAGTTTATCACGATATTAGACCATACAGATACAGATACTTATCTTTTAGAAAATGTAGGCTCTAAGCTTTATCTAGTGACAAATATGAATGCGCCAAACAAGAAAATTGTTACGGTAGACGCTGCTAATCCTAGCCCAGAAAACTGGCAAGATTTTCTTCCTGAAACAGAAAACGTACTTTCTCCTAGCACAGGAGGTGGAAGTATCTTTGCTAAGTATATGGTTGATGCTGTTTCAAAAGTGATGCAGTACGATTATGACGGTAAACTTATACGAGAAATTAAACTTCCAGGTGTTGGTTCGGCAGGTGGTTTTGGCACTAAAAAAGAAGAAAAAGAATTGTACTACTCCTTTACAAACTATGTAACCCCAGGAAGTATTTATAAATACAATATAGCAAGTGGCGATTCAGAGTTGTTTATAAAGCCTGAAATTGATTTCAATCCAGAAAATTATGAAAGCAATCAAGTTTTTTATACTTCTAAAGACGGCACAGAGGTACCAATGATTATTACCCACAAAAAAGGGCTTGTAATGGACGGTACAAACCCAACCATCTTATACGGTTATGGAGGGTTCAACATAAGCTTAACGCCTAGCTTTAGCATTGCCAACGCGGTATGGATGGAGCAAGGCGGAATCTATGCTGTGCCAAACCTTCGTGGCGGTGGCGAATACGGTAAAAAATGGCATGACGCTGGAACACAGCTAAAAAAACAAAATGTGTTTGACGATTTTATAGCTGCAGGCGAATATTTAATTGCTAATAAATACACATCTAGCGATTACTTAGCGGTTCGTGGTGGTTCTAATGGAGGTTTATTAGTAGGTGCAACGATGACTCAAAGACCAGATTTAATGAAAGTGGCACTTCCTGCTGTGGGTGTGTTAGATATGCTTAGGTATCATACCTTTACTGCTGGTGCAGGATGGGCGTATGATTACGGTACGGCAGAAGACAGCAAAGAGATGTTTGAGTATTTAAAAGCTTATTCGCCAGTGCACAACGTAAAAGAGGGTGTTGAATATCCTGCAACCTTAATTACTACTGGTGATCATGATGATAGAGTGGTGCCAGCACACAGTTTTAAATATGCTGCCGAACTGCAAGCTAAACAAACGGGTGCTAATCCTGTTTTAATTAGAATAGAAACAGATGCAGGTCACGGAGCAGGAACTCCAGTAAGTAAAACTATCGAACAATACGCAGATATTTTTGGGTTTACACTCTTTAATATGGGCTTCGAAGAATTGCCTCAAAGCAAGTAGTATATAATTGATTTATAAAAAAAGCTCCATAACCTTATGGAGCTTTTTTTTTAATCTAACTTTTCGGTAAGTTTCCTGAATGTTTTTTTAGGGTCTTTATTAGAATAAAGAACATCGTAAACAGCATTAATAATAGGAGTTTTTGCCTTTTTCTTTCCTTTTTGCTGGTTTAGATTATAGGCGCTATTAGTGGCGTAATACCCTTCGGCTATCATACTCATTTCTAGTTGGGCACTTTTTACGGTATAGCCCTTGCCTATCATTGTTCCAAAAAGTCTGTTACGGCTAAAAACGGAGTATCCAGTTACTAATAAATCGCCTAAGTAGGCAGAGTCATTAATGTCTCGCTTCATTTTGTGTACCTTCTTTACATACTTTTTCATTTCTCGTATGGCATTACTCATAAGTACACTCTGAAAATTATCGCCATAGCCAAGTCCGTGTGCAATTCCTGCTGCAACGGCATATATGTTTTTAAGCATAGCGGCGTATTCTATTCCCAAGACATCATCACTAGTGGTGCATTTTATATAGTCGCTGCTCAACACCTCTGCAATTATAGATGCTTTTTCATCATCGGCACTTGCAATGGTGAGGTAGGAAAGCCTTTCTAAGGCTACTTCTTCAGCATGACAGGGTCCAGAGATAACACCAATATTATTAAAAGGTACTTTGTAAAATGTATTAAAATGGTCGCCAACAATTAGGCTTGTTTCAGGAACAATACCCTTAATAGCAGAAAAAACTACTTTATCTTCTAGAGAAACTGTTAACTTTTCAAGCTCTTTATGAAGGAAAGCAGAAGGAACCACAAAAATAAGGTAGTCTGCAGCGCTTACAGTTTCGTTAATATCGTTACTGAGCTTTAGCTGTTTTAAGTTAAATTCAACAGAACTCAAGTAATTGGGGTTATGGCCGTGTTCTTCTAAGTGTTCTAATGCAAATTTATTTCGCATATACCAATGAACCTCGTCTAGATTTTCGCAAAGCATTTTTACAATTGCTGTTGCCCAGCTGCCCCCGCCAAACACTGCAAATTTCGGTTTTTCAGTCATTTAAATGATTTAAAAATGAAATATAGACGAAAATTTTTTATTCTTCAAACATAAGACTGCATTACAAAGAGTAATATACACTTATTATAAAGCCTTCTTATTAATAATTAAAGTCTAAATACTTTTTCAAAAGTACACATTTCCTACATAAACTTTTAACAGTAGCTTAAGAATAGCAGGACAATGTTTCAAGAATGCTGTGCGTTATTAGTTTTGATTGTTGTGTTTTACTTTTTTATCAATACGGAAGTAAAAGCAATAATTTTGGTTGGTTATTTAGTTGAGACCGCTCCACAAATGCTTATTTGTTGGGGCGGTTTTCTTTTTGCCACCCTAAAAAATAGGTGTTCTATTTGTAGAAATTCATTTCATCTAAATACTTCCATACCGCTGCAGAAAGCATAGGTTGTATGTTTTTACCCGCTTTTATTCCCTTGCGAATAAAGGTTGAAGAAAGTTCAATTATAGGCGCATCTACTATTTTTATCTGAAGGCTTTCCACTTCCATTGAAGCAGGATTAGGAGTGCTTTTTTCTTCTGAAACCCTTGGGTACACATAGATTGGGTAACGCTTTAAAATGGTTTCGAAATTCTTCCATTTAGGGAGACTTTTTAAATTGTCTTCCCCCATAATTAAACAGAAGTTTCTATTGGGGTATTTTTCCTCTAAATGCGCTAATGTATTTACTGTGTAGTTGGGTTGAGGCAAGCCAAATTCTATATTACTAGCCTTTAGTTTTGGGTAATTTTCTATGGCAATTTGAACCATAGCAAGACGGTGATGATCTTGTAAAAGTGTTTTCTTTTTTTTGTGCGGATTATGTGGCGTTACTACAAGCCATACTTCATCTAAATCGCTGAATTCTACCATATGGTTGGCGATAATTAAATGCCCCATATGGATGGGGTTAAAAGTACCAAAGTAGAGTCCTATTTTTTTTGTCATTGCTTTTAGACGTAATTGCCAAAAAAGGGGGTATCTACGATTTTATAAAATCTTCAACTAAATCGTGGGCTTCCTTTAAGGCTGTTTCTAAGTCGTAATTTTTTATGATTCGGTCAAATTGTGGCGCCGTAGCTAGTTCTACCGAAGCTTTTGCAATACGCATGTTTATACGGTCATCACTTTCGGTTTTGCGCTTTTTAAGCCTAATTTTTAATTCATCTATACTTGGAGGTTTTACAAAAACCGCAAGTGTTCTTTCAGGGAATTTCTTCTTAATCCTTAGTCCTCCAGCAACATCTATGTCAAAAATAACGTTCTTGCCGTTACTCCATATACGTTCTACTTCGGTTTTTAGGGTACCGTAAAAATTATCGCGATACACTTCTTCCCACTCTAAAAAATCATCGTTTTTTATATGATTTTTAAACTCTTTAAGCGAAATAAAATAGTAATTCTCCCCGTCTTTCTCATCGCCACGAGCTTCTCTGCTTGTACAAGAAATGGAAAACTCTAGATTTAAATCTTGTTGTTTAAGTAAATGTTGTACTATAGTGGTTTTACCACTCCCAGAAGGAGCCGAAAAAACAATTAATTTTCCTCCCTCCATCTATAATACATTTAGTGCTTGTTCTTTTATTTTTTCTAACTCATCCTTCATCTGCACAACTACCTGCTGCATTGGAGCAAAATTTGCTTTACTCCCAATAGTGTTTATTTCGCGCCCTATTTCTTGAGTGATAAAGCCTAATTTTTTACCGTTAGAGTCCTGAGACTTTAAAGATTCTTCAAAATATGCCAAGTGATTTTTAAGGCGTACTTTTTCTTCAGTGATGTCGTATTTTTCTAGATAGTAAATCAGTTCCTGTTCAAAGCGGTTTTCGTCCACCTTTTCTTTTAAATCTGAAACAGCCTTACGCAATCTTTCTTTTACCGCATCTAAACGTTCTGGATCTATAGCAATTACTTCATCAAGTAGTTTTGAAATAGTTTTAGAACGGTCTTTAAAATCATTTTCAAGTACCGCGCCTTCGTCTGTTCTATATTTGTTAATAGCCTGTAAGGCTTGGTCTATTCCTTTAAGGATAGCCTCATATTCTTTTTCATCAATCTCCTCGCGTTCGGTTTTAAGCGCATCAGGCATACGTACAGCCATTTTTAACAGCTCTACAGGCTCGCCTTTTACAACATTTGCCAACTGAGCAATATATTGTTTTACAACTGTTTCATTGAGCTTGGTTGTAACCTCTTCTCCTGTAACTTCTATATAAAGTGAAAAATCTACTTTCCCTCTCTGTAAAGATTTTGCTAGCAAATCGCGAATTTCAAGTTCTTTTTCGCGGTAGGTAGATGGTACACGTGTGTTTAAATCAAGCCCTTTGCTGTTTAAGGATTTAATTTCTATCGTAATAGTTTTTGATGGCAACTGTACAATTTCTTTGCCGTAGCCTGTCATGGATTGAATCATATTCCTGATTTTGTGAAGGCAAAGGTAAGAAAATTAGGTGGTAGGTAAAGGATGGAGTTGCAAGGGTTTTAATCAAATGGTATTTAGTGTTTATTCATTGAGAAAGGCAACGGCTTTAGCTTCGCTATAATACAATGTATTTGTTTTATGAAAACCCACATGACCCCCGTATTTAGGAGTTTCTAGATAGAGGTTTTTCATACTTTCAGCTAATTTTGTAGGGTAACAGTCTGAAGAGAGAAAGCTGTCGTTTTTTGCATTTAGTATAAACACAGGAATTTTTATATCAGGCAGAAATTGTAAACTGCTATTCTTTTTATAATAATCGTAAGCATCTTTAAAACCGTGGGCTGGCGCAGTATAAATAGTATCGAATGCTAACAGCGAATTGATTTTCTTGTATTCGGAAGCAGTCATTTTTTCTGGAAAATCCTTCATTTTCGCTTTGTATTTCTTCCGAAGATTTATCAGGAATGAAGTGTGGTAAATCCAGTTAGAAAGTTCATTTAAAGATTCTAAAGATCCTTTTAAACTAAGCGGAGCCGAAATAGCAACTGCTTTTATTATCTGCTTAGGAAGCACATTGCGTTCTCCTAAATATTTAAGAAGTAAATTTCCGCCAAGGCTAAAACCTACCAAGGCAATTTGTGAGTACTTATCTTTTTTAAGTATAAAATTGATTGTAGCCTCTAGGTCGTCTGTTTTTCCTGCGTTATATGATTGATAAGTAAGATTTGTTTCCCCGCTACACCCCCTAAAGTTTAAGGCTGCTACATCCCATCCATTTTGGTTTAAAACCTTAGCTTGGCTTTTTATATAGGTGCGTTGGGCGTTTCCTTCTAAACCGTGAAGCAGAATAACTACTTTCTGACTGCTTTTTTTAGAATAAGACCAATCAATATCCATAAAATCTCCATCTGCCAAGTCTAGCCGTTCTCTTTCTTGAACCAAAGAAGGCGATGGACGTAGTTTTGCTGAATAAATAGTGGAAAAATGTCCGTTTTTAAATGGAAAGCTGGGATTATAGGTACTTTTTATGAGTGGCATTTACTAAAGAAATTTTAACAGAAACTAAACACATTTACTATGCCTGCATAACAAAAGTAGTTTAAATTTGTATAAAAATTTGAAGATGTACACAAAACAATTTGATATCCGTTGGAGTGATGTAGATGCCAACCGCCATTTGCGAAATAGTGCTTATATAGATTATATGAGTCATACGCGTATGAGTTATATGCTAGAAAAGGGTCTTGGGCATCAACACTTATCTAAATACGACTTAGGTCCTGTTGCTTTTTATGAGCATATGAATTATTTCCGTGAAGTATTTCCTGGGAAACCTGTTAGGGTATCACTTCAGCTTAAAGGACTTTCTGAAGATGGAATGTATTTTCAATTTCTTCATAATTTTTACAACGAAGAAGGCAAAAATTTTGCCCGTTGCGAAATGATGGGAGGCTGGGTTAATTTGAAAGAACGCAAACTAGTTGGACTTCCTAAAGAGCTTTTTGACAAGTTAGATTCCTTAGAAAAAACGGAAGACTTCAAGGTGTTGACAAAAGAAGATACTCGTAAGCACAGTGAGCGCCCTGTAGATCTTTAATAAAAGGTTAACTGTTGCGTTTTATGGTAGACAGATAAACCCCTAAAAATATTAAAACAGCTGCGCCTATTCGCAAGGGTGTAAGACTATCTGCACCTACAATTACAGCAAAAAGCACTGCTATTACGGGTTGTAGATATATAAATGCTCCAATAGTAGATGGGCTCAGTTGTTTTAAAGCATATATATTAAATAAGTAGGTGAGCACTGTAGTGCAAATTACTACAAAGCTAAGTTTCCAAATTGCATCAAAGGGCAAGCTTGTCCAAGCTACTTCTGTAAATTCTGAAATGCCCACAGGCAGATTTATAAGCAAGGCAAATAAAAACAGAAACTTCATTAAGGTAATGGAACTGTATTTTGAAACTAAGGGTTTTACCAAGATCAAATACACAGAATAAGAGGCTGCATTAACTATAAACAATAGGTTACCCAATGGAATATTAGGTGCATTTGGTTGCTCTTTAGCTCCAAAAAGAATTAAGACCAGCGCTCCACTTAGCCCTAAAAATATACCGAAACTCTTTACCCAAGTTATCCGTTCTCTTAAAATAAAAGCAGAAAGAACAAGAAGCAAAACAGGTGAAAGCGTAATTATAACCGAGCTATTTATAGGCGTAGACAGGCTTAATCCTTTAAAAAAGGCGAGCATATTTAATACCATCCCAAAGAAGGCGCAGATTAGAAAACGAAACCAATCGCGGCGATCAATTTTTTCTGAAGGATAAAAAAGGCTTACTATCCAAAAAACTGCTGCTGCTCCAGCTACTCGTAACAATATAAACCCAAACGGTTTTATTACATCTGGCATTACTCCCTTTGCAATTGTATGGTTTACGCCATAAATTGTACTGGCAGCGGTTGCTGCCAAAAGCGCTAAGATGCGTTTGTAATTCAATTGTTATGGATAGATTTTTTTGCGGCTGCCACAGTTTTTGCGCTGCTACCAATAAAAATTTCGTCGTTATTTACGAGTACAGGACGTTTTAAAAAAGTGTAATGATCAAGAATAAGCTCTTTGTAATTTTCTTCTGAAAGCGTTTTCTCTTTCAAGTTGCGTTCTTTGTAGAGTCTTGCTCTTCGGCTAAAGAGGGCTTCGTAACTATTGGTTAGATTATAAAGCTCGGTGAGCTCTTGTTCTGTAATACCCTGTACTTTTATATCCTGTTTTATAAATGATGAAGGAATTTCTATTTCATCCATCACCCGTTTACAGGTGTCACAAGTTGATAAATAATATACTTTTTGCATAGTCCAAAATTAATCAATACTTAGAAATGGTTGGGCGTCTTTTAATGCAATTTTTAGTTCAATTGGGCCATCTGCATAGCTAGCAATATCGTATTGGTTATAAACAAAAATAAGGCTGTCCTGTGTAAAGCCCACGCTTTCTGGAAGGTAGAATGTATCGTTTTCAAACCAAAATCCTTTTTCATTTATAGATTGGTTATTTGCAATATTTTGTTGTTCGCGAAACTTAGTTTCGGCAAAAGCTGTAAACTCAGTTTGGTTTTTAAAAAGCTCACTAGCAGTGAGTTCTTCGCCTGTGTTTGGGTCTATGTTTAAAAAAGAAGTGGTGCCATAACCGTGAGCGCCCCCCGTAAAAAGATATTGACTCATTTCAAAACACAAGTGATCTTTAGAGGTGTAAATTTGGTTTACTGAAATTTCGGCAAAATATTCTCCAGCCATATCAGGAAACTGTGCTTTATCTGCTTTATAGGCTTCAATAAACCCTGTTGCGGCTTCTTCAATGGTTTTGGCAGTGGCAATTGTATCTTCTCCCATTAAAAGCGAGGAGAAAATAAAACTTTTTAGTTTGGCATTTATTTTTTCAGAAACAGCAGCATCGCCAAAAACTTCAACATAATTAATGGTTATTTCTGGACAATTACTGTCTTGGCATATAGCAAGCTCTTTTTCTGTAAAGCTTTCAGAAGCAAATTCAATATTTTTTTCTTGGGTGCAACCAATGGATAGAAAGCCAATAATTGCAGCTATCTTAAATGAATTATTCATAGGTTTAAAAGTATTGATGGTTAGCAATCACAAACGAATCTTTTACATTTGTTTTTCAAAAGTAAGAACTTTAAAACCAGCTAGTGCAAAAGTTATACTAAATCGTGAAAATTTAGTTTTATTATTACTAATTTTCAATTTAGAATTCAGATCAAACCTATGAAATTTAACACAAAAACAATCCACGGTGGCCAGCAGGATGTAGACCCAGCCTATGGAGCTGTAATGCCCCCTATTTACCAAACCTCTACCTATTCTCAAACTACTCCTGGAGGTCATAAAGGCTTTGAGTATTCACGAAGCGCAAACCCTACGCGAGCGGCCTTAGAACGGGCTTTTGCTAGTTTAGAGAACGGTGAATTTGGCCTTGCCTTTGGCAGTGGTCTTGCAGCTATAGATGCCGTTATGAAGCTTTTAAAACCAGGAGATGAAGTGATTTCTACAAACGATCTCTACGGTGGAACCTATCGCTTGTTTACAAAAATATTTGAAGGTTTTGGTATTAAGTTTCATTTTATAGGAATGAATAATGCCAATAATATTGAAGGCTATATTACCAATAAAACCAAACTCATCTGGGTAGAAACACCTACTAACCCAATGATGAATATTATCGATATTAAAAAAGCAGCTTTTATAGCTAAAAAATACAAGGTTTTACTAGCTGTAGACAACACTTTTGCGACCCCTTATTTACAACAGCCTTTAGCTATGGGGGCAGATATCGTAATGCACAGTGCTACAAAATATCTAGGCGGGCACAGTGATGTGGTTATGGGGGCATTGATAGTAAAAGATAAAGCGCTTGCAGACAGACTTTATTTTATCCAGAATGCTAGTGGTGCCATTTGTGGTCCACAGGATAGTTTTTTAGTGCTTCGAGGTTTAAAAACACTTCATATTCGTATGCAACGTCATTGTGAAAATGGAAAAGCAGTTGCAGAATACTTAGCTGGACACCCAAAAATTGAAAAAGTATATTGGCCTGGTTTTGAAAATCACCCAAATCACAACATCGCAAAAGAGCAGATGAAAGATTATGGCGGAATGATATCATTTGTTACAAAAGGAAATAATTACGATGAAGCAATTCGCATTGTTGAAAATCTTAAAATTTTCACTCTAGCTGAAAGTCTAGGAGGTGTAGAGAGTCTCGCGGGGCACCCAGCGAGTATGACGCACGCAAGTATACCAAAAGAGGAACGCGAGAAAACAGGAATTGTAGATTCGCTTATACGTCTTTCTGTAGGAATAGAAGATGTAGACGATTTAATTGAAGATTTAAAACAAGCTATAGGCTAAGAGTAACAGTAGTGTTTAAAAAAAATAAGGCGGATTTTTTAAAATCCGCCTTATTTATATAGTATTATATTTTGTTTAGTTTATGTAATAGATATATCCAATATTTAACCAATACACCCATTCATTAGCTTTGTTTTCGGGTACGGGTGTGGTTCCATTATTGTCAAAACTAGGATTAAGACCGTCTACCCAATCTGAAAAGTAAAAATGCCAACGACTGTCTAGCATTAAATCACTTAATGGAGATAGTTTATAACGTATACCTACACTTCCTACAACAGCCCAGGTTGAAGCTGGATCTTGTTGAAAGGCATTAAAATATTTATCGGGAGTAGTAATAGGGCTATTTAAAGGCCCTAAGCTTGAGGTAACTTCTGGGTCAAAACTTACCCAATGCACTCCAAAGCTTATAAAAGGAGCAATTTTATAGCCTCCAGCTGCAAAATCGCGAATGCTAAAAGGAAAATATTCGAGTTGTGAACCTACTTCAAAAACAGAAACAGAACCACTCATAGCTCGTAATTGATCTGCAAATAGAGACGTTTGGTCTGGCTCTACCCAACGGCCAAAGTGTTCTAAATTGGTTTTGTGATAATCAATCTCTGTACGTATTTTAAAGTGGTCGTTAAAATATTTATCGCGCGTATAACAATTACAATCTGCGCGGTACGAAAAGTTTATATAGTGTATAAGACCAACTCCAATACCGGTGTTGTTTGCATTGGTTTCAAAATTATTACGTTGACCAAAGTCTGAATAAAAAACAACAGGACCTGCAATTACACCCACCTCGTGAGAAAAGCCAAATTGACTGTAAACTTCTTGTTGTACAAATGCAAACAAGAAAAATACCATTAATATAATTCTGGTATTCATTATAAATATGGGTTTAGATTGAGACATAGCAAATATATAAAAACATATTTAACGATAAAATTAATAATCCTATTTAGCTAATTTGTAAAAAATTGACACACAGTTTTATGATAACGCTTATATTTGCATAATCCATATGTAGATGTATAATTTAATGTATTTTTTGTGAAAAATGCATTTTAATCAACAAAAACTTGTGGTATTCGCTAAAAGTAATATATAAATTTAAACAATGAAGCAAAGTATAAAAGATTTCATTTCGGGTGTTGAGAAACTCAATCCTAATGAACCTGAGTTTCTTCAGGCAGTAACTGAAGTTGCTGAAACTGTAATTCCATTTATAGAAAAAAACGAAAAGTATGCCAACAAAAAATTGTTGGAAAGGATGGTGGAGCCAGAGCGCACCTTACTTTTTAGAGTGCCATGGACAGATGACAACGGTGAGATACAAGTAAACAAAGGATATAGAGTAGAGTTTAACTCGGCTATAGGACCGTATAAAGGTGGTTTGCGTTTTCACCCTTCTGTAAATCTTAGTATATTAAAATTTTTAGGGTTTGAACAAACGTTTAAAAACAGCTTAACTACATTGCCTATGGGTGGTGGTAAAGGAGGCTCTAATTTTGACCCAAAGGGAAAAAGCGATGCCGAAATTATGCGTTTCTGCCAAAGCTTTATGACTGAGCTTTCTAGACATATTGGTCCAGACACAGATGTTCCTGCCGGAGATATAGGCGTGGGAGGTCGTGAAATAGGCTTTATGTTTGGCCAGTACAAACGAATTCGCAATGAATTTACGGGTGTATTAACAGGTAAGGGCCGCACTTTTGGTGGTTCACTTATCCGTCCAGAGGCTACAGGCTATGGAAATGTGTATTTTGCTAAAAATATGCTAGCAACAAAAGGCGAAAGCTTTAAAGGAAAAACGGTTGTTATTTCTGGATCTGGTAACGTTGCTCAATACGCTGCAGAAAAGGTAATAGAGTTTGGAGGTAAAGTAATTACTTTTTCAGATTCTGCTGGATATATCTATGACTCTGAAGGTATAAATGAAGAAAAGCTTGCCTTCGTTATGGAATTGAAAAACGAAAAACGAGGCCGAATTTCAGAATACACAAAAAAGTATACCGGCGCTCAATATGTTGCTGGTAAACGCCCTTGGGAAGTAAAATGCGATATTGCCCTACCTTGCGCAACTCAAAACGAATTGAACGGCGAGGAAGCAAAAATGCTTTTAGAAAATGGCTGTATGTGTGTTGGCGAAGGCGCTAATATGCCTTGTACTCCAGAAGCTGTTGAAACCTTTCAAAAAGCAAAAATATTATTCTCTCCAGGAAAAGCTTCTAATGCTGGTGGTGTGGCAACTTCTGGTTTAGAAATGTCTCAAAACTCATTGCGTTTAAGCTGGACTGCTGCTGAGGTTGATGAAAAACTTCACAGTATAATGAACGATATTCACGCCGCTTGTGTAGAGTATGGTAATGATGGCGAAGGGTATGTAGATTACGTAAAAGGTGCAAATATTGCCGGTTTCGTAAAAGTAGCCGATGCAATGTTAGCTCAAGGAGTAGTTTAATAACTTCAATATTAAAATAAGGCAAAAGCCTTTCCTGCTGTCTTTTTTTCTAAATAAAAGATATGGAAAGGCTTTTTCATTTATATACAGCAATAAATAGTATTTTAGCGTGTTTATAAACAAAACTAGTTTTTATATGAAACGGTGGGCTATTGCATTTATACTACTATTTCCAATTCTACTAAGCGCTCAAAATTTTGAAGACCGCTGGACAGGCCATTTCTCTTATGTATCTATAAAAGATATATCGCAAGGAGATAATAAGGTTTATGTTGGGGCTGAAAACGCTGTGTTTTCTTATGATCTATATACCCAGCAAATAGAAACCTTTTCTACTGTTAATGGGCTTTCAGGGAACACCATCTCTACAATACACTATAGCGAAACATTTAATTTACTTGTTATTGGTTATGAAAATGGACTGATAGAAATTATAAAAGAAGACGAGGAAAATATACTGAAAGTAGTAGATATATTAGAAAAGCAAACCATACCTCCAGATAGAAAACGCATTAATAATTTTAACGAATACAACGGAAATCTATACATAGCGACCCAATTTGGGGTTTCTGTGTATGATCTAGAAGCCTTAGAGTTTGGAGATACCTATTTTATAGGCGATGGAGGATCACAAATAGATATTGTTCAAACCATAGTACAGGAGCCTTATATTTTTGCTGCTAGCAGTGCAAATGGTATGCGAAGAGCCTTTGTAGAAGACGATAATTTAATAGACTATCAAAACTGGACAACCATCATTGGTGGTGGGTTTAAAGCAGCAGAAAAGTTAGGAAATCAACTTTATGCCGCTAATCTTTCCAATAGCATATTGCGATTTACCCCAAACGGGGCTACCAATACAGTGCAGACTTTTAGTTCGGAAGTACTTAAGTTTAGACTTGCAGACGACCTTCTCACTATCACAACCAAAACTTCTATACAAGCGTATTCACAAGGATTTACTCAAGTAGCTGCTGTAAATACTGTATTGGGTTTTGATCTTGATTTATTGTCTGGTTATAGTTTTGAAAACAATTTTTATCTGGGAACAAACGAAGACGGCCTTTTAATTGTGCCTTTTGGAAGTATGCAAGCAGATCAAATTCTTCCAAATGGTCCTTTGAGAAACAGCCCATTTGCTATGGACGTTTCCGCGGGACAATTATGGGTTAATTTTGGTGAAGTAGATGTAGATTATAACCCCTTTCCCTTATCACGACACGGAATTAGTTTTTTAAAAGACACTTTATGGTCTTCTATTTCCTATGAAGATTTAAGCGCGGCTGTTGGGGCAGAACCTACAGATTTAATAAGTGTAAGTATCAACCCACAGGCAACGAATGAAGTCTTTATGGGCTCTTTTCAAAAAGGACTTCTTAAATTTGTAGATGATACACCTTCTATACTTTACGATGAAACTAATAGCCCCTTAGACAGAATTGTAATTGGTGGTGCCGATGCTGGAATACGTATATCAGACTCTCAGTTTGACAGTCAAGGTAATTTATGGTTTCTTCAGAGTAGAACAGACGAAGGTTTAATTAAACTAAGCCCTAATGGGCAGTTTCAAAAAATTGATATTTCTAGTGTTAATTCTTCTAGTGAGTTGGCCTTAACAAAACTAGCATTAAGCCGTGAAAATTACGCTTTTATGGGCACTTATGGTAATGGAGTGCTAGGCTATAATGCTACTACAAATAGTTTTAATAGAATTGGTGATGGTGCCGGCAATGGTAATTTACCTTCTCCATCGGTTAGGGCATTGGCGGTTGATAGTCAGAATAGACTCTGGATTGGTACGCTAAAGGGATTGCGATTGATTTTTAGCCCTGGAAGCTTTTTTGATGAGGGTATCCCAGAATCACAGGCTATTATTATACTTGAGGATGGTGTAGCTCAGGAACTTTTATATGAACAATCTATAACAGACATAGAAGTAGATGGCTCAAATAATAAATGGATAGCTACCACAAGTTCGGGAGTTTTTTACTTATCTCCAAATGGGCAAGAAACCTTGCTTAGGTTTACAAAAGACAACTCACCTTTGCCAACAAATAATGTGCAAGACATAGCAATAGATCCATTTACGGGAGTTGTTTATTTTGCCACTACACAAGGTCTTGTAGCTTACAAAGGGACCTCTACAGCACCAAGTGATACGCTGGAAAATTTACATGCATTTCCTAATCCTGTACGTCCAGGATATCAAGGTAATGTTACTATAGATGGGCTTACAGCCCAAGCAAATGTGAAAATCACCGATATAACCGGAAATTTAGTTTTTGAAGAAACTTCCGAAGGTGGAAGCGTTTTGTGGGATACCACTGCTTTTGGAAAATACAAGGTGCGTTCTGGGGTGTACTTAGTACTTGTAACTACAGATGATAACGTTGAAACCAAAGTTTCTAAAATTATGATTATCCGCTGATGATCGTTGCAACTAAAGCCATCGTCTTTTCAGCAATTAAATATTCTGAAGCAGATCTTATTGTATGTTGTTTCACAGAAATTGCAGGTATAAAAAACTATTTGCTTCGCAATGTTCTGAAGTCAAAAAAAGGAAAATTAAAAGCCTCTTATTTCCAACCCCTTACACAGCTAGAGCTTATTGCGGATCATAGGAACAAAGGCTCTTTAGAATATATAAAAGAAGCCAAAGTTTACTTTCCATACCAAAGCTTGCATACAGATATTGTAAAATCTAGCGTGGTTATGTTTTTAGCAGAAATGCTTAAAAATTGTATTCGGGAAGAGGAAACAAATAAATCCTTATTTCTTTTTTTAGAAGACTCCTTCAACTGGCTTGATGAAAACCAAAGTATAGCCAATTTTCATATTTTCTTTTTAATGCAATTAAGTATGCATTTGGGTTTTTATCCAGACGCTTCAAATATTGATGAGGATTATTTTAATATAATGGAAGGTAATTTTCAAACTACAAACACGAGCAACTATTGTTTGAACGGTCCGCAAATAGAGAATTTTAAAAAGTTTTTTGATATTACTTTAGAAACATTACAAACTGTATATCTTTCAAAAAAAGAACGTCAAAAGCTGTTAGAACTTATCTTGAGTTATTACAGTTTTCACGTTCAGGGTTATCAAAAACCCAAATCACTCGCGGTATTCAATCAGATTTTTTCTTAAAATGAATAATTAAGAGTTATGATTTATTTTAAAGTTTAGGAGTTTTTCATTTAGTATTTTTGAAAAAGGAATTTCACTAAAATTTTAGATAGTTTTTTAGTGTGAAATGAATAATATATTTGAATTATGAAAGAATTTTTTGAAGTATACAGGGCCGATATTATCTATGCATTATTTGTTATTGTCTCGGTAGTAATATTGCGCTTTGCAACGAATCTACTTCATAAATGGTTGTTGAAGCTAGAAAAGAAAAAATATCCAGACGAAACCCCAAAGGCGGTTAATTGGATAAAACGTATTTTAAATGTATTGTGGTTAGTATTAGGGGTTATTGCGCTAAGTTTTTTATTTGTAGATGAAGAAAAATCTAGTGTGCTCCTTCATAACTTTAATCTAATCTCCTATTTAGGAATACTTTCGGTTCTTACTATTGCGGGTGCAGCTTCAACTAATTTCTGGTTCCGCAAGGGTATTCAAAGAAAAATTGAAAATCATGAAGACCCTACGAGTTATAAATTTTTGCGGTATGTAGCCATTATAGGTATTTATATTACAGGAGTGCTTTTTGCACTATTAGCGTTTCCTTCTCTTGAAGGTATTGCCAAAACGGCACTTGGTGGAGCCGGTGTTATTGCAATTATTGCGGGGGTAGCATCGCAGGAAGCATTGGCAAATTTGGTAGGTGGTGTTTTTATTATTTCGTTTAAGCCCTTTAAAATAGGCGACGTTATAAAAGTGACAGATAATATGGTAGGTACGGTAACAGATATAACCCTTAGGCATACTGTAATTCGCAATTTTGAAAACAAAATGATTGTAATTCCTAATTCAATAATAAATAAGGAAAAGCTTATTAATTACGATTTAGGCGAAATGAAAATCTGCGAACGTATTGAGATAGGTATTTCATACGATAGTGATATAGCCCTTGCAAAAAAGATTATGCAAGAAGAATGTGAAAACCATCCTAAAATTCTTGACAATCGCACAGAGATTGAAATATTAGATGGGCTACCTATAGTACGAGTTTCTTTAACTTCTCTTAATGATTCTTCAGTTACTATTCGCGCTTGGGCGTGGGCGCGTAATTATACAGACTCTTTTAATATGCGTTGTGATTTATTAGAAAGTATAAAAATTCGTTATGATGAAGAAGGTATTGAGATCCCTTTTCCGTATACAACGGTTGTCTTTAAAAACACAAAACCAGATGCCCAGACAAATGAAAACACTAGTAATACTTCACTATAAATAAATACAGAGAAGTTATGGAAATTGAAAACCATAAGGAAACCGTAATAAAAGTACTTTTTATACTGTGTATGGTACTTTGTATTTTAGGCTATATAAGCAGCCCCGTGGCATTAGTAGGTGGGTTTTTGTTTTCTAATTTTTTAGGCAATCCGTTTATTTCATTAAATAGTAAAGCCGTAAACTGGCTACTAAAAATAGCTGTAGTAGGTTTGGGATTTGGCATGAGTTTAAACGAAACACTAGCCGCTGGGAAAGATGGGTTTATGCTTACTGTTTTTTCAATTACAGCCACGCTTATACTAGGGTATTTTTTGGGAAGACTCTTAAAAATGAACCGAAAAAGCAGTCACCTTATTTCTTCTGGAACAGCTATTTGTGGAGGGAGTGCTATAGCGGCCGTTTCGCCAGTTATAAATGCTTCAGATAAAGATATATCTATAGCATTAGGCGTTATATTCCTACTAAATTCTATCGCTCTTATAGTTTTTCCGCCCTTAGGGCATTTGTTAGAGCTAAACCAGCATCAGTTTGGGTTGTGGTGTGCTATAGCAATTCACGATACTAGTTCGGTGGTGGGTGCTGCCTATACCTTTGGTGAAGAAGCGTTAAAAGTTGCAACAACCGTGAAGCTTGCACGTGCACTATGGATAATCCCGCTTTCTGTACTTTCGGTTTTCCTCTTTAAAGGAAAAGGGAAGAGTGTAAAAATGCCGTATTTTATCTTCCTCTTTATCTTAGCAATTATCTTGAATAGTTACTTGCCACTACCTGAAGTTCTAACAAGTGGAATAACAACGGTATCAAAATCATTGTTGGTGCTAACCCTCTTTTTAATTGGCGCAGGCCTTTCAATAGATAAAATTAAAGCTGCAGGGTGGAAACCAATGATACTTGGGGTGTCATTATGGGTATTTATCTCTATAAGCGCAATTTTAATAATACTTGCACTTTAATTTTAGCTTGTTTTATAAGCTAAAGAGCTTGATTGTAAAAAGTATTTTAATATGATTAAATTAGCTTCAACTGGTTTACAATTTCTTGTAAAGAAGTTTTTGCATCACCAAATAGAATACTGCAGTTGTCTAAGCCAAAAAGGTCATTCTGTACTCCTGCATACCCTTTATTCATACTTCGTTTCATCACGATTACTTGTTTACTTTCATAAGTACGAATTATAGGCATACCGTAAACTGGGCTGTCTGGATTGTTTTCTGCGGCGGGATTTACTACGTCATTAGCGCCTATTACTAAAACGCTGTCGTATTGTTCCATATTTTCATTGCCTTCATCCATTTCTTTTAAACGAGAATAGTCCACATTTGCTTCGGCAAGAAGTACATTCATATGCCCAGGCATTCGCCCTGCAACAGGATGAATGATGTAATTAACTTCTACGTTTCTTTTTTCTAATAATTGCTGAAGTTGGCCACAAATGTGCTGTGCTTGTGCAACTGCTAGTCCATAGCCAGGCACTATTGCTACTTTTTGAGCAAAAGAAAGCGAAAGAGCTGTTTCCGAAATACTTATTTCTTTTATTTCCTGTTCTTCTTCTACAGCCGTATTAGAACTCTTTTTAAAGGTACCTGCAAGTACTTTTAGTAAAGATCTGTTCATTGCTTTACACATTAAAAGGGTAAGTAGTATACCTGCAGCACCAACAAAAATACCCCCAGCTATCATCGCTTTGTTTCCGTATACAAAACCTGCAAAAGCTGTAGCAATACCTGTAATACTGTTTAATAGCGAAATTACAACTGGCATATCTGCGCCGCCAATAGGCATAACAAAAAGAACACCGTAAACCATTGCAATGGTTGCAAGTAAATACATAAAGACAGTAAAGTCTATAGGGATTATTCCGAAGAAATATAATACGGGTAATACAAATAATAAAGCCAAGAGTATACGCGCAGAAAAGATTACGGTTTTACTTCGTCTATCTTTTACTTTTCCAGCAAGTTTTCGCTCTGCTATAATACTTCCTGTTAATGCTATTGCACCAGTAATTAAGCCTGCAATAAGTAGAATTTGGTTGCCTAAAATACTTGTTTCTATAGCTATTTGGTTTGCTTCTACTAAACCTAGAAGCATAGCGCAACCACCTCCTGTAGCATTAAAGAGAGACACTAATTGTGGCATTCCCGTCATCTCTACTTTGTTTGAAAGTCGTTTGCCAATAATTGTTCCTACCGCTATGGCTAAAAGCATGATAATTAAGTTAGTGTAAGGAACCGTAGCTGTAAGAGCAGCGATAAAGGTTAGCACTACGGCAAGGACCATTCCCATAGCTGCAATTAGGTTTCCTGTTTTTGCATTTTTAGGAGAACTCATAAACTTTAATCCTACTAAAAAGGAAAGTGTGGCAGTTAAATAACCTACTTCTATGATTGCGTACATGGCTTTTTATTCTGAAGTTTTAATTAGTTAAGTGAAGCGCTTATGGCTAAATACAATGAGGTAAAATATGTTGAGTCTTAATGTTTTAGACTTGAGTTATTTTTTAGTACTGAACATTTTCAGCATTCGTCCAGTGACAAAAAATCCTCCCGAAATATTAAGAGTCCCTAGAAAAACGGCTATTCCGCCAAGGCAAAGGTTTAAGTAATCGTCTGCGGGTACGCGTAGCATTACTAAGATTGCACCCACTAAAATAACACCACTAATGGCGTTGGCACCACTCATAAGAGGTGTGTGTAAAATTGCGGGAACGTTGGCAATAACTTCAATACCTATAAAGACACAGAAGATAACAAAATAGATTTCTTGAATGTGTTGGTTTATAAAATCCATAATTTTAGGCTGGTTGTAATTGGTTGGTGAAATGAGGATGCGACCATTCGCCTTCATTTAAAATCTGGCAAGCACTAAGTAGCGGGTCGTCTTGTTGGTTTTCTGCTTTCTGTTTGTATTTTAAAAACGAGAAATAATTGTTTGAGAGTAGTTTTGATGAAGCAGCTGGTATTTCTGCCGACAAGCTAGAATTACCTATAATAGTTACTCCCTTGTGATGTATTGATTGATTATTGATGGAGAGTTCACAATTTCCACCTTGTTCTGCAGCGAGATCAACAATAATACTGCCGGGTATCATGGCTTCTAAAGAGCGAGTTTCTATTAATATAGGTGCTTTTTTCCCCGGTATGTTAGCTGTGCTTATTACAATATTTGCAGAGCGAATGTGATTGTGTATTAACTCTTTTTGCTTTTTCTGATATTCTTCACTTTGTTCAACGGCATAGCCTCCAGCATTTGAAGATTCGGTATAACCTTCTACCTCTATAAAAGTTGCACCAAGACTTCTCACCTCTTCTCCAGCAGATTTACGAACGTCAAAAGCTTCTACGATTGCTCCTAAACGTCTAGCAGTTGCTATTGCTTGTAAACCAGCAACGCCAGCTCCTAGCACTAAAACTTTTACAGGCGTAAGTGTTCCCGCTGCAGTTGTAAACATAGGGAAGACTCCGTTATATAGTTCTGAAGCTTTTATTACTGCGCGATAGCCTGCTAATGAAGCCATAGAAGACAAAACATCCATGGATTGGGCTAGGGTAGTACGTGGCAAAAGATCTAAGCTGTACACACTAGCAGCGTGTTTTTTATAAAAAGCGAATTTGGAATCATGAAAGAGGGGATTGAAAATACCAATGAAGCAACAACCCCCCTTCATTTCCACTTCGCTAAAAGTATGATTTATAGATACAATTGTATCTGCGTTTTTAAATATTAATTCTCGAGCATAACATTGGGCACCTGCTTGTTTATACTCCTCGTCTGTAATTTGTAATGAACTGCCTAGTCCGGGTTCAAAAAGAATATTGATTTTTAACTCTTGGGTAAGTCGTTTTACCTCTTTGGGTAACAAACAAACTCTTGGGTCGTTTTCTGTTTTTAGTATTCCTATTGTCTTTGGTTGTAGCTGTTCACTCATAATTTTAATTGAAATTATTTCAGTTTAAACCCTATTTGCTTAGCGTGTTAAAATATTCTTCCTTTACAGTTCTATAGTTTGATAAATGCGCTAGGTAGACTTTTCTATACTTTTCGTGTTCTGTAACGTAATACATATCACATTCTACATCTTCACATTCTGCCGCTTTTGGCAGGCCGTCTTTGTATTTTAAAAATCGTGCAATGGTTGCTGTATTTACTTCTTTTTCACGAATTAATTTGTCAAGTATATTTTGAAAATTTGGATTTACTGTATCAGTTGGTTTTTTAAGATTTAGTAAATTATCAATCTCTTTTTCTATATAGTTGAGGTGTTCAATCCAGTTATCTAACTCAATAAAACTGTTTTTAAAAGTTATATCATCTGGAGAATCGTGATTGTAAATTTGCATGTTGGTAATTTTTTTTAATGATTACTATTATGATAGTACATCAATATCTATAGGTTTTTCTGTCTGTTTTACCTTAGTGATAATAAGCTCCTTAGTTCCGTTTGGAAAATTCCAAGTTACAGAGTCGCCTTCGGCATAGCCCATAACGGCAGAACCCATTGGAGCTAAAATGGAAATTTTATTGGCAGCTATATCTCTTTCAGTAGGGATTACCAATTGAAATTGTGTTTCCCAATTTCCAGATTTAACAGTAACTAGACTATTAAAACGAATAACATCTGCCGGCATTTCTTCATGGTCATAAATAAGGGCACTGGTAAGCTCACCGCTTAATTTCTTCAGAGAAATTTTGGTATTTTCATCTTTGTAGTAGCCAGTAACATTTAGTAGACGTTTTAAAAAAACGTATTCTTTTTTCTCTAATATCAAACTTCCATATTTCATTGTCTCTATATTATTAGTAATGAAGCTGGAACACCGTTCCCATAACTATAAGTTAGGAGCGATGTTCCATCTTCATGGATTCAAACTATTATTTATGGGAAAATACCTCTTATTACATAGGCTTTCTCTATGCGCTCAATAGCAATTGCAAAAGCTGCAGTACGCATATCTATTCCTTTTTCTTCGGAATATTCTGAAACCTTTTTGAAAGTAGTGAATAGTTTTTTCTCTAGCTTTTCTAAGATTTCATCCATTTGCCAAAGCTCACCATTACGGTTTTGAAGCCATTCAAAATAGCTACCTATCACTCCACCAGAGTTACACATAATGTCTGGAATAATAGTAACACCGCGTTCTAGCAATATTTTTTCGCCTTCTACATCTGTAGGGCCATTGGCACCTTCAGCAATTAAAGAAGCTTTTATACTGTGAGCATTGTGTTTTGTAATCTGGTTGCCTAGAGCTGCAGGAATACAGATATCGCAATCTAAACTAAAAAAGTTGCTAGACTCTAAAGCTGTTGCTTCAGGGAAGTCTACGATACTACCGTTATTTGCTTTTCCGTAGTTAAATAGGCTTTCAACAGTAATTCCATCTTTGTTTTCAATACTTCCATAAGCATCTTGAACACCCACCATTTTTGCGCCTTCATTTTCTAGAAAATGTGCAGCCCAATACCCTACATTACCAAATCCTTGAACGATGAATTTTTTTCCGTTTAAAGATTCGTTATTCTTTTCGGCCCAAAATTTTATCGTTAAAAAAACGCCATAACCCGTAGCGCGATCACGACCTTCTAAACCTCCACTACCTACAGGTTTTCCTGTAACCACATGTTGGTTTTTAGAACGCTCACTAGTACTTTTTGTACTCATATAAGTATCTGCAATCCAAGCCATTGTTTGGTCGTTGGTATTTACATCTGGAGCAGGTATATCGTGCTCTGGCCCAATATTTTCACCTAAAGCATATGTAAATCGTCTTGTAATACGCTCTAATTCTCCTTTTGAATATTTTGAGGGATCAATCTGAATACCTCCTTTTGCACCTCCATAAGGCAAGCCCGCTAAGGATGTTTTCCATGTCATCCACATAGCTAATGCACGTGCGGCGTCAATATCTACTGTTGGGTGATAGCGAAGTCCACCTTTATAAGGTCCTAACGCATTGTTGTGCTGTACGCGGTAGCCAGTAAAAACTTCTACATCTCCATTGTCCATTCTAACTGGAAAATGAATTATAATTTCAGTATTTGTGATACTGAGTATCTTACGAACATTAGGATTTAGTTCTATTTTGTCTGCAGCACTGTTGAATTGTTCTAAGACATTATCCAACATTCCTCTTTTTACAGCTTGGGGTTTTTCCACGGTTTGTGTGTTTGTCATTTTAATAATAGTTTTAAACAGTTGCCAATTCTGGCTCCCTTTTAGTTATTTTTTGTATAGGCTTTGGGGTGCGGTATTGCAGTTCGTCAAACTCACTACAGGAAAACACCGCATTGTGATTGTGCGTTAACACGCAAGAAGTAGCATGCACACAAACATTGCAAAGATTAGTAGTGTTATTAGTCATAAATACGTATTGTTTGTCTTGCTTAATGGCAAGCGATGTGCCATGAACAATATGTATTCTCTTAAATATACTCAACACACTGAAAAACAGCGTATTAAATATTACTGAATAAAACTTGTCCTAAGAATCTATTGGGGATTTTTTTCTGCATTGGGGAGAAAGTCCCCAGAAATTAAAGTAGTAGTTGCTGCTAAACAACTAATAAACCTAGTTTTAGTTAAGCCACTAAACAAGCTAGAATTATTCTTTGGTTTTACCTCTTAGAGTTTTGCGGTCTATTTTTAAAATTTCTGCAGCTTTTGTTTGGTTATTGCCTGTTGCTGCAAGAACTTTTTCTATATGTCTTTTTTCTATTTCTTTTAAAGAAAGCAGGCCGTCTTCGGGAAAATCTATTTGGTATTTTAAAGTATCGGGTAGGTCTTTTATGCCTATAGTGCGGTCGCACATAATAACTGCACGCTGTATTACATTTTCTAATTCACGTATATTACCAGGCCAATCGTAACGTTCTAACAATGTTTGGGCTTCTGGGTCTATAGTTATGTAGCGGTTTTTGTATTCTGTGCCGTATTTAAGTAAAAATTTGTCTGCTAAAAGGGCTATATCTTCTTTTCGTTTTCGCAATGGTGGCACTTCAATCTCTACTACCGTCAACCTGTAGTAAAGGTCTTCTCTAAAGGTTTCTTTTGCAGTCATTTCTCTTAGGTTGCTATTGGTAGCTGCTATAACGCGAACGTCTATTTTTTCACTTTTACGCGCGCCTACTTTCATCACTTCTTTTTCCTGTAACACCCGCAACAATCTGGATTGAACTGCTAATGATGCATTGCCAATTTCATCTAAAAAAATTGTACCGCCATCTGCCGCTTGAAAAAAGCCTTCACGCGTATCATTAGCTCCTGTAAAAGCACCTTTAACATATCCAAATAATTCAGATTCTAAGAGGTTTTCAGGGATGCCACCGCAATTGACAACAATAAAGGGCTCGCGCGAAAATTTGCCGCTATAATGAATAGAACGCGCTACCAACTCCTTACCTGTACCGCTTTCACCATTTATAAAAATTGTAGCTTTATTGTCTTTTACCCTATCAATTATTTGAGTTACGTTTTTTATAACTTCACTTTCACCAATTATTTCGTTGTATTTTTTCTCTTCGGAAGGGGTAACAATACGCTTCTTCTTTGGTTTAGTGGATAGCGACTTTAGTACGCCTTGTTTTAATTCTTCCTTGGTAAATGGTTTTACCAAATAATCTACCGCACCAGATTTAATAACCGAAAGTGCATCTTGAACAGAAGGGTAACCAGTTACCACTAATTTTGGGATATTGGGGTAATGTTCTGAAGCAAATTGTATTAACTGAAACCCATCTACTTCAGGCATTTTTAAATCTGTTATAAGTAGATCTATTTCTGTGTCGCGCAATATGGCTACAGCTTCTTTTACAGATACCGCTTTGTAGGTGTGATAATTGAGGGCATGAAGATGTCTTTGGAGAAGTTCCAAGATATTAATATCATCATCTACTAATAGTATGTTTTCCTTTTGTAGCATGTGTTTTATTGTTTCGGAAATGTAATAATAAAAATGGCTCCTGTTGGGTTATTTTGTTGATAATCTATAGTGCCACGATGGCTGCGTATTATACCATGAACTACACTTAATCCTAGCCCAGAACCATCTCCTACAGGTTTGGTAGAAAAAAAGGGCTGAAATATTTTCTGTACATTTTCTGGACTTATGCCAGGGCCTTGGTCAGAAATTTTTAGGACAATCTTCTTTTTAGTTTCATCTAATTTTATTTTTATCAATCCATCTTTAGGCGAAAAGTAAATGGCGTTTAAAACTAAATTAAATATTACCTGTGTTAATTGTATTGTATCTGCCTTTAAAAGAATTTCGGTTTTAGGTAGATTAATTTTATAGTTTACTTGATTTTTTTTAAAGGTAGGATCTAGGAGGTTCATAGCCTCATTTATAACAGGTACGATATCTGTTTGCCCAAGATTTTGAGGCATTTCGCAAGCAAAAAACATTAATTTTTTAACCACTTCACGCGAAAAAATAGCGCTGTTAATAATCTTGTCTAGATCTTTTGTGGTTTGCGTATTTTCGGGCTCTTTGCTTTTTAAGAGTTCGGCAAAACCCAATATATTTGCTAAGGGAGTGTTGAGCTCATGAGCTATTCCGGCAGTTATTTCGCCTAAAATACTCAAACGGTCTGTATGTTCCATTTTGCGTTTAATTACAGCTTCGTTTTCGCGAATTGCAACGCGCTCTAGCAAATCTCCAACATTGATAGTAACGTTTTCAAGTAGCTTTTTTTCTTCCTTTAAAAAATCTTTTTTGGTGAATTTATCTGCAGGATAATGAATTTTTATATACCCTTTTGGCTCGTTAAACACATTGATATTGTTTTCTATAAAAACAGATTTCTTAGGAAGTGCCGATGAAATAAGATGAAAAGGATCTGAGCTAATTTCTACCGTAGCATGTTTGCTATACTGAAGCGATTTTCTGAGGCTCAAGGCAATAGAATACAACGTTTTGTCTAGCTCCTTATAGTCGTTGTTTACAATAATGGTAGAAACTTCATACAGGCAAGTAAGCTCTTTAATGCGTTCCTTAAGGTTTTTTTCTAAAGTCATAACAATGCCTTTCAATCTTTTTTCAAAGATATCAAATTAAAGTAGTTGTTATAAATAGCAAGTTATAGTTATAAGTTTTGAAAAGGGAAGAGTACTTTAAAAGTAAAGCACAGTTAAATTATAGCTTTGCTTTTTGTGCGAACTAGCTGCACTTCAAGGCCAGGATCTAAGCCTACTTTATATTGGGTTTTTGCTCCAATTACAGCTTGATCTCGGTTTAAATCTGCTAAATACATAGGAGTAGTAAGCCCACTTTCGTCTATATTTATAATTATAGCTTCAAAAATGGTTATTTCTGTTGAAATTGCTATTAAATCGTAAGCACTTAACTGCTCTGCGGTGAATTGAGTTTCTTTTTCTGGAAACAAGTATCCTTCTTCGGTGATTTTTATGTTGTTTTTATGTACTTCCTCTTTATTTAATGTAAATACAGCTTCAGAATTTACGTAATAATCTCTTTCATTAGTATTGTCTTCAATTGAGAGATAATCGTTTTTCTTTTCAATATCTATAAGCGAAACATGTAGTGATATTTCTTCGGGAATTACAACAACATCTTTCTTTAATTGTGACAGAAGATTGTACGTAATACCTACTTGAGGCTCGCGTAACAATCCGTGTTGTAAGCATTCTACAAGTAGAATGTCTGCGTCTAATTCTGCAGGAATTATAAAATTAGCAGCATCACAATGATAGATTGCTTTAACATAGTCGTAGGCATCAAAGCTCTTAATAACTCTTTTTAAACTCTCAATGCTTATGGTGTTTACTTCAAGTAGAATAAATTGTACTTCAGTGGGTTTATACAGAGAAAGTAAAGGTAAAATTAGTGTTGCATAAGGCCCTGTTCCTGCATAAAGTATGGTTACCGGTTTGCCTGGATTTTTTTTAAGTGAATTTTTTACGCCTTCGTTTATACCGCGAATAAATTTATAAGTACGTATAGCATCCTCAAGACACATTCCCGCCCATTTAGGACCTATAGCTTTACCCGTAGGTAAATTTATGTTTTGAGAGTTAACTTCAGCCTCTTGGTCTAGACCAGTAATTTTTTCTAACAATAGCTTAAACGAATCTATAGTGTTCTTTAAACTAGCAGTATTAATCGGTTCGGAAATGATTTTTTGAGTGACCGCTGCTAATTCATTTTTAGCTTCTGTTGTAGGCATAGGTTTGCATTTTTTCATTGCTAAGATACATTTAAAATACATATTTAAATTACGTAGTACTACGTATATGTAGGAATTTTTTATGCTATATATTGCATTATGAAATATTTAGGAGTTTTATTTTTAAAAAAGAAATGGACTTTAAGCTTGCTTTTTTAAAGTAAAATTTTAAAATAATTAACCAACCAAAATTATGAAAAACACTACTTCACGTAGGCACTTTATGCGCAATTCAGCATTCGCAATAACGGGCTTAGCTGTATTGAGTCCTACACTTTCATCTGCGTTTACTAGTTCAGAATGCCCTTATTTAGGGTATAATCCGTATGCGGAGACTAAGACAGATTTAAGAACAGGTATTTTTAAGGGTGCTTCAGTAACTGTTAAGGGAACTGTTTTTGAAAAAGACGGCATTACGCCATTAAAAAATGCTACTATAGAGGTTTGGCATCTTTCACCAAATTCTTCAAAATATAGAAATCGCGCAAAACTCAGTGCCGACCATAAGGGTGAATACTCTTTTATTACCGATTTTCCAAATACGGAAACGGGTAAAAGCGCACGAATTTACTTTAAAGTGTCAACATCAGAAAACACAGATTTTACCGAATTAATTTTAACCAAACAGGGCGCTCATATAACTGGAGAACACTGGGCTAAAAATAAAAGCCTAGGCGATAAACTACTACCGTCTAGTAAAACTTCATTTTTTGATGAAACTGTAATAAAATTCAACCTTTCAATATAACTATTTTATTAATTAAATTTTTTTTATATGTCAATACACGATCCAACAATTGCACAAATCACCATGTTTGGAAGTAATTTTCCTCCTCGAGTTTGGGCTAATTGTGATGGGCAGTTGCTGCCAATATCACAAAACACAGCTTTATTTTCCTTAATAGGAACTATTTATGGAGGGGATGGTAGAACCACTTTTGGCTTACCTGATTTAAGAGGGAGGGTAGCCCTTCACACGGGAAGTGGACCAGGACTTTTAAATAGACCACAAGGAGAAAAATCAGGCTCTGAAAATACCATACTTAGTATTGCAAATTTACCCCCCCACGGGCATTTGATAAATGCTATGGAAGAAGGTAATACTGATGACCCTTCAGGGGCATTTATTGCTGGGGATGGTACGAATGCATTTGGGACTTCTCCAAATGTTACTATGGCTGCTAACGCCATTTCAAATACGGGTGGCGGGCAAGCTTTTAATAATATGCAACCTTATGGTGTTATACGTTTTATAATTGCATTACAGGGGGTGTTTCCATCTCGAAATTAATTTTTATAAACTCATAAATTATGTCAATACACGAACCTACACTTGCAGAAATCACCATGTTTGGAGGTAATTTTAATCCTCGAGCCTGGGCTAATTGCGATGGGCAATTATTAGCTATATCATCAAACAATGCTTTATTTTCTCTATTAGGAACTACTTATGGAGGTGATGGTAGAACCACTTTTGGTTTGCCAGAACTAAGAGGGAGGGTGGCTATGCACTTGGGAAGTGGCCCAGGACTTACAAGTCGATCACAAGGAGAAAAAGGAGGAACTGAATCCACAACACTTAGCATAACAAATTTACCCCCCCATGGTCATGCTATAAATGCCTTAGAAGAAGGTAATACAGACAATCCAGGAGGTGCATTTATAGCTGGAGATGGCACCAATGCATTTGGGACTTCTTCTAATGTTACTTTGGCTGCAAACGCCGTTTCAAATACGGGTGGCGGGCTAGCTTTTAATAATATGCAACCTTATAATGTAATACGTTATATAATTGCATTACAGGGGGTGTATCCTTCTCGAAATTAAAAAGAATATTTGTTAAAAAACTCCCCAATATCATAAAACCAAAACCATGAAAAAAATTACCCTATTATTACTAATATTGGTATCTCAAATTGGTATTAGTCAAACCACCCTATCTGCAGGGGATATTGCTTTTATTGGCAGTAATTCTGACGGTGCAACAAGTGCTGAAGATACAGTTGCTTTTGTGCTCTTAAAAGATATAGATGCGGCAACCACGATAATTTTTACCGACATGGGTTGGAACGATACTACTGGCTTTTTTGCAACCAATGGAGATGGCGAATTTAGTTGGATCTCTGGTGTTGCAAGAACAGCAGGTGAAGTTGTAACCATAGATTTGAGTGCTATGCCTCCAACGGCAGCTTTTGGTACTATAGGAGATCAACTGTTTGCCCTTCAAGGCTCAACAGCTGCTCCAGTATTTATAGCTGGTTTACAATATAATGATACTAGTGGAGACGATACAAACTGGGATGGTGCTGCAACCTCCAATTCTACATCTGCACTTCCTAATGATTTAGTTACAGGAGTTACAGCAGTAAGATTAACTCCAGAGCAAGACAACTGGCAGTTTAGTTGTAGCCTTGTTGGAGGGCCAATTACTGGAACAGCCGCTCAAATAAGAGCAATAGTAAACAATAGAGCAAACTGGATTAGTGATAACACTATACCTTATAATCCTGCCGCTCAAGCTGGCTGTACATTTACAATTAGCGGAGGCGGAGATACTACTCCTCCTGTAATTACATGTGCGTCTACTCCAGCGCCTATTACCGCAGGAGTAAATGGCACGGTAGCAATACCAGATTTAGTGAGTGGAACTACCGCTACAGATGACACCTCGCTACCGGCAAATATTACTATAACTCAGTCGCCTGCTGCCGGAACTATGGTAAGTGTGGGAGTTCATAACGTTGTTTTAACAGCTACAGACGAAGCGTTAAATACCGCAACTTGTTCGATAACAGTTACGGTAAACGAACCACCTTCAACCACCTTAAATCCAGGTGATATTGCCTTTGTGGGCTTTAATTTAGACGGGAATGATTCATTTGCTTTTATCCTTCTTAAGGATATAATAGCAGGTACAAATATAAAATTTACAGATTGTGGTGTTACAAACCCAAATACAATTAGCTGCTTAGGTTCAGGCGATGGAAGCGCAACTTGGTATGCTCCTTCTGCAATGAGTGCAGGAGATATAGTAACACTACAAGGAAGCTTTATGTCTAGTAGTATAATGTCTGTTGTTGGAGATCAGTTATTTGCGTATCAAGGCACAGAAGCTTCTCCTTCTTTTATTACGGGTATACATAGTAATGTGGATCCGGGTGTAACTACAGATGTAGATTGGGATGGAGCAAATACATCGAGTACGACTTCAGCACTTCCTGATCAATTAACCAATGGAGTTAACGCTATTAGACTTTATGTTCCGGGTGCGCCTGAAACCGAATCAGACAACTGGCAGTTTGACTGTTCATCGGTTCCAGGAGGATTTCCTATTACAGGAAACCCTGCACAACTTGCAGCTATTATTAATGATATTCAATATTGGATAACTAATGATGTTACCGAGTTTGTTCCTGCAGCAAAATCTGGATGTACTTATCTTGTAGGTGCTTCTTTTACAGCCCTAGCAGATTTATGTATAGATGCAGGAGTTCAATCTGGTCTTGGTGGTGGAACACCAACTGGTGGTGTTTACAGTGGTCCAGGAGTTAGCGATGACGGTAATGGTATGACTTACAGTTTTGACCCAGCAGTTGCTGGAGTTGGAACGCACACCTTAACCTATACCGAAAATGGAAATTTTGCAACAGACGATGTAGAAGTATTTGAATTACCAGTAGTTACTTTTACAGCGCCATCGAGTCCTGTTTGCCCAGGTGATTTGCTAACAGGTCAAGGGGGAGCAACACCAACGGGCGGTGTATATAGTGGTCCAGGTGTTAGCGATGACGGAAATGGACTCACATATCAATTTGATGCAGCAGCTGCAGGTAATGGAACACATACAATAACATATACCTTTACCAATGGTAATAGCTGTACCAATAGTGCTTCAGATGATGTAACTGTTGAAGACACTACAGCTCCAGTGGCAAACTGTGCTGCACCATTTACAATTCAATTAGACGCTAATGGTGATGCAAGTATCACGGTAGGCGATATTGAAAATGGTTCTACTGATATCTGCGGAATTGCAAGTACTTCAATTGATATAACAGACTTTACTTGTGCAGATGTTGGTGATAACACAGTAACCTTAACAGTAACCGATGTAAACGGAAACATTTCTACTTGTACTACAATAGTAACTGTAGAAGACAATATAGCGCCCGTTGCGAACTGTGTCGCGCCATTTACGGTTCAACTAGATGCAAGCGGAATGGCTAGTATTACAGCACTCGATATTAATAATGGCTCTACCGATAACTGCGGAATATCAAGTATATCTTCAAGCCCAAGTATTTTTACTTGTGCAGATATAGGTCCAAACACAGTAACCTTTACGGTAACCGATGTAAACGGAAACATTTCAACTTGTACTACGATAGTAACAGTAGAAGACAATGTTGCTCCAGTAGCTAACTGCGTAGCACCATTTACGGTTCAATTAGATGCAAGCGGAATGGCTAGTATTACAGCAAATGATATTGATAATGGCAGTACTGATGCCTGTGGAATAGCAGGTTTATCTGTAAGCCCTAGTTTTTTTACTTGTGCAGATGTTGGTGATAACACAGTAACTTTAACGGTAACCGATGTAAACGGAAACACTTCAACTTGTACTACAATAGTAACTGTAGAAGATAATGTGGCGCCAATTGCAAATTGTGTAGCACCCTTTACACTTCAGCTAGACGCCAACGGAACCACTAGTATTATAGCAAGTGATATTAACAATGGTTCTACCGATGCCTGCGGCATTGCAAATATTTCTGTAAGTCCATTCTTTTTTACTTGTTCTGATGTAGGACCAAATACAGTGACCCTAACAGTAACTGATGATAACGGAAACATTTCTACTTGTACTACGATAGTAACAGTAGAAGACAATATAACGCCCGTGGCGAACTGTGTCGCGCCATTTACGGTTCAACTAGATGCAAGCGGAATGGCTAGTATTACAGCAAACGATATTGATAATGGCTCTACCGATAA
>JBLXDA010000018.1:0-57972 GCA_048264505.1 Aequorivita sp. | reverse complement strand
ATCCTTAAAACATCATCGCTGTTGTTCTAAGCGGGTGCAAATATAGAACCCTTTTCGTTTCCTACAAACTTATTGCAGCCTTTTTTTTCAAAAAAATACAATGTTTTTTATAAGGGTTTGAGAACTACCAAACTATGGTTTTAAAAAAAAATTAGCTCGTTTAAGTACAACTAAAACAGCCTTAAAAATATCTAAAAAACCAGTTGTCCTGATTATGTGGTGTTTGCAAAAAATATAAGAGCGAACTACAAACATAACATGTTTTAAAATTCTATGCAACTACTTGATACTCTTAGTTATCAACAGTTTTTTTGTTCCAATGAGCTTTTAAGTCAAGAAAATCTATTGGGAAAGATGGTTTTTGTCGTTCTAGTATATTAGATTGGAAAGATCTTTCTAAGATATCTTCAATTAAATAGTCTTCTTTTACATCAAAAGGTTTGTATTCTTCTTTAAGTGATATCTCAAAAACACTAGCTGTAGTATTATACCAAAAGGCTCTCCAGGCTGTTCGAAGTTCTTTTACTAGATCAAAAGCTGTACGTCCAGTTTGTCTATGGATGAGTTTTACTAATATTTGCCCTTCAGTATGGGTTAGTTTTTTAAGCTTTTCAGAAAATTCGCCTTCTATATATTTTTGAATTCGTCTAGTATATCGTTTCTTATCTCCTTTTTTCTCTATTGTTTCTAACCTTTCAGACATTACTGTCAATCTTTCCGAAGCTAATTTTGCATATGGATATACTTTTCGGGTTTTTCGTCTAAGTATAAGGTAACGTCTTCTATCTTGTTCAGACTTAAACTTTAGTTTGTCTAATAATATAACTTCATCTAGGTCTATAATTTCTCTAGCTATGGTATCTCCTTCAATTATATAGTACATAATTTCGGTAGAGTCCTTTTGTTTTTTCAGATACTCATCATCATCCTGTGCATAAACTGAGTTTAGACAGGAAAATAATATACATATATATATAGGTAGGTAAATTTTCATTTTAAGGGTCTTTTACAATTAGCATCACATTATCTAAAAGCATTCCAAAAATAAACAAATTGCATTGTTGCTCTTAATAAGAAATTGCTAATTTTACCAGACACGTAATTTTTTAGTATATATAATATGAGTAAATCAATATTAAACGACAAATCACTACAGTTTTTAGAATCATATCTAAACAATGCGGCTCCTACAGGATACGAATGGGACGGGCAAAAAATATGGATGAATTATCTTAAACCTTATGTAGACGATTTTTTCACAGATACCTATGGAACTGCCGTAGCTGTAATTAACCCAGATGCAAAATTTAAAGTTGTTATAGAAGGTCATGCCGATGAAATTTCTTGGTACGTAAATTATATAAGTGACGAAGGCTTGCTTTATGTTATTAGAAACGGAGGAAGTGACCATCAAATTGCACCTTCAAAAATTGTAAACATCCACACTAAAGACGGTATTGTAAAAGGTGTTTTTGGATGGCCAGCAATACACACCCGGAATAAAGCAAAAGAAGAAGCTCCAAAACCCGATAATATTTTTATAGATGTTGGTGCTAAAGATAAAGAAGAGGTTGAGAAAATGGGAATCCATGTGGGTTGTGTTATCACCTATCCAGATAAATTCCATATTTTAAATAACGACAAATTTGTTTGTCGTGCATTAGACAATAGAATGGGTGGCTTTATGATAGCCGAAGTAGCTAGATTACTTAAAGAAAATAAGGTTGAACTACCTTTTGGACTTTATATTACAAATTCTGTTCAAGAAGAAATTGGACTGAGGGGCGCAGAAATGATTGCTGAACGCATAAAACCAAATGTTGCCATTGTTACAGATGTAACCCATGACACGACAACACCTATGATTGAAAAAAAATCGCAAGGTTTAGCTAAAATTGGCGATGGTCCAGTTATAGCTTATGCTCCTGCCGTTCAACAAAAACTTCGAGATTTAATAGTTACTACTGCCGAAAAGAAAAAAATCCCTTTTCAAAGAGCAGCACTTTCTAGAGCAACCGGCACAGATACTGACGCCTTTGCATACAGTAATGGCGGTGTAGCTAGTGCGCTTATTTCATTACCCCTTAGGTATATGCACACTACTGTAGAAATGGTACATAGAGATGATGTTGAAAATGTAATTAAACTTATATACGAAACTCTACTCAATATTAAGGACGGTGAAACTTTTAGTTATTTTGATTAATCTAAGCTTTTAAGCTGAAGAAAATCAATTTTTAGATAAACACACCTATATCTTAAATAGAGTTTGCATAAAACAAACTCTATTTAAGATTAAAAAAAGCAAACCTTAACAAATCTTATATTGTAAAGGTTTGTTTTTATATATTTACTTTAAAATAAAGCATCATTTGTTATTCAACTCCTTTTCATTTGGATTGTTTTTACCTATTACCCTACTCCTCTACTGGGTAGTTGGATATAAAAGAATAAAAGCTCAAAACGCAATATTACTTGTAGCAAGTTATATTTTTTATGGCCTTTGGGACTGGCGTTTTTTATTTTTAATAGTTGCTAGTTCATTGGTAGATTACTTTGCCTCTCTTGCCATACAAAAAACTAATACCACAAGCAGAAAAAAACTTTTTCTTTACAGTAGTATTGCCTGGAATTTAGGGGTGCTTTTTCTCTTTAAGTATTACAATTTTTTTATAGACGAATTTGCACTGCTCTTTAATATGCAACAAGGCAATTATGCCTTTAGTTCGTTAAACCTTATACTTCCGGTTGGTCTTAGTTTTTATACATTTCAAACAATGAGTTACACCATTGATGTTTATAAAAACAGAATTCCTCCCACCAAAAACATACTTAACTTTTTATGCTTTGTAAGCTTTTTTCCACAACTAGTCGCTGGTCCTATTGAAAAAGCTTCAGATTTATTACCGCAGTTTAAAAATATTAGAACTTTTAATACTGCTGATGTTAAAGATGGGTTGCGGCAAATACTTTGGGGGCTTTTCAAAAAAATGGTAATTGCAGACAATGCTGCTCGTGTTGTAAATATGGTGTACGCAAGTCCTGAAGACTATGGTAGTATTACAACAATTTACGCTTCTGTTCTTTTCTTTTTTCAGATATACGGTGATTTTTCAGGTTATTCAGATATTGCTATTGGTACAGCAAAGCTTTTTGGCTTTAAGCTCAGTAAAAATTTCAACATCCCTTATTTAGCAACCAGTATTACAGATTTTTGGCAACGCTGGCACATATCGCTCACTCGGTGGTTTAACGATTATGTCTATTCGCCAATAATTCAAAAAAACATTCGCAGTAGCACTCGCCGAAACTTTGCCATTTTTATAACTATGGTCTTAATAGGTTTATGGCATGGTGCAAATTGGACCTTTATCTTATTCGGAGTTTTTCAAGGAATATTAATAATTATAGAACGCACCCCACTTACCAAAGATCGTAAATCAAGTTTATACTATAAATCTTATGTGCCAAAAGTTTTAGTGCCATTTTTAAGCCTCGCTTTTATTACAGGCTCAAGCATACTGTTTAGAGGTCAGACTATAGAAAATGTTGAGATTATTTTAAATAGAATTTTTTCATTTTTACCAAGTCCAAATCTTGGTTCTATCGTAAATAAAAAGTTTTTGGTGTTTGTGTTTATTATGATGGTTTTAGAAATTATAACACGCAATAAAAACTTTCCGTTAACACAATTAGACAACTATGTAAATAGACCTACGCGTTGGATTATATATTACATTTTTATATTTTTAATTTTCCGTTATGCCGGACCAAAAGAAGACTTTATCTATTTTCAGTTTTAACAAAGCGCAACTTAGCTTGTTAAAATATTGTGGGTTATTTTTTACACCCGTAATCCTAGCCTATTTTGTACTAGAGTTACTGGTTTTAAATATTCCTATTAATTATAAAGTTTTTGGCAGCTACCTTGATACTCATGCTGAAGATATTGAGGTATTAGGTTTAGGTTCATCCCAGATTAAAAATAGTTTTAATCCTGCTCTTTGCAATCATAGTGCTTTAAACTTAGCTTCTACAGGGCAACATCACAACGAGGATTTTCATTTGCTGAAAGGAACCATCGACAGGATGCCAAATTTAAAATACGTTGTTATGGAGGTTTCCTACAACCATTTAGAGCTTCCTCATCGTCCTTCAGATTATTGGAAAAACACCGTCTATTTAAAATACTACAACGTTAACGCTTTTGAACGGCCTACTTGGTTTAAAGACCGTTTGGTTTACCTATCTAACGTACATTTTTACTCCCATATTTTAATGGATTATTACGTTCATAAAACAGATAATGCTGTTTTAAATGAGTATGGGTATGACACCAATGATTATGATGGAGCTTTTAAAAAATTAAATTACGACCTAGCTAAAATCGCAGACCATAAATTTAGGGTAATAAATAGAGAGGATGCAATTGTCTTTAAAAAGAATACTGCGTTTCTCATAGAGATGATGGATTATATGCAGAAAAAGGATTTAAAAGTTATAATCTGTACGGTTCCACTCTACAAGACTTATGTAAAAAAAAGATTGCCAGGTTTAGTACACCGCCGCGATAGTGTACTTAAAGTAATTGAAAAGAAATACAATAACGTTGTACTTTTAGATAAAGAATCTGATACTTTAAACTTTACTGTAAAGGATTTTTTAAATGAAAATCATCTAAATCCAGACGGAGCCAAAAAATTCACAGCTTTATTAAATCAAAAGCTTGATAGTTTAAACTAGTCTTGTTTCAGTTTTTCAAAATATTTTTTTGCTTCTTTTATCACTTTTGGAGCAAGTAAAATAGTTGCTGTCATAGTAGGTATAGCCATTAAAGCAAAGAAAGTATCTATTAAGTTTATCATCATACTCAATGAGGTTGTTGCCCCTACTAGTATACTTATTATATAGAAATAGTTATAAATCCCTTTGTGCTTTGCTCCAAAAAGAAACGACATACACTTACTTCCGTAATATGAATATGAAAATAGTGAAGATATACTAAACACAAGTATACAAGCTAACAAGGCGTATTTTCCAAACACAGGCATACTTTCCTCAAAGGCTGAAGCTGTTAAACTCACCCCATTCGCATCGGTACTTTGCCAAACACCTGTAACCAAAATAGCCAAAGCCGTTAATGTACAGATTACTAAGGTGTCTATTGCTGGCCCTAACATAGCCACTAAACCTTCACGTATAGGTTCATTAGTTTTTGCTGCACCATGAGCCATAGGCGCAGTACCTATACCCGCTTCATTAGAAAAAGCTCCTCTGCGAATTCCCAGAAGAATAATTCCACCTATGACACCTCCTAAAAAAGTATCTCCCTTAAAAAAGTTTGCCGAAAAAGCATCCGTAAAGATTAACTGCAGGTATTGAGGAACAACATCTATATGTACTATTAATATAATCATTACTAAAACAAAGTATAAAACAACCATGGTAGGAACCATTTTAGACGCAGTTTTACTTATCCTAGAAAGTCCTCCTAAGATAACCACAGCTGTAATTGTTGCTAATACAAGTCCAATAATTATATCAGTTTTAAAGCCGTTATAAAGACCTGCTGGTTTTAAAAGAATATCGTTTATAGCCTGTGTTAATTGGTTAACATTAAAAACCGGTAAAGCCCCCACTAAGCCGGCTATACTAAATACCACAGCCATAGGCAACCACTTTTTACCCAAGCCTTCTACTATAAAATACATTGGACCTCCTTGTAATTTTCCTTCACTATCACTTCCTCTATAAAGTATAGCGAGTGTAGCTGTAAAGAATTTTGTAGACATCCCAATTACAGCACTCACCCACATCCAGAATACCGCGCCAGGGCCGCCAATAGCTATAGCTACAGCCACACCTGCTATATTCCCCATACCTACAGTTGCAGAAAGCGCAGTAGTTAAGGCTTGAAAATGTGTTATTTCACCTGCATCGCTTTCTGTGTCATATTTTCCACGCAACACAGCTATAGCATGTCCTAAATAACGAAACGGAAGAAACCTAATCAAAATTAAAAGGTATAATCCGCCACCTATTAGTATGATAAGTAATGGTAATCCCCAGGCCATCGATGCTATTTCAGCAATGAAATTGTCTATTTTTTCCAAAAGCAATATTTATTTTAACTAATGTATGATTTAAATTTTTAAAATTAACAGGGAAATTGTTACTTGCAAAGCCAAATGAAAAAACAACTAACCACTATCTTATTATTAATTTCAGTTTTAACCTATGCCCAGACTGAAGTTAATTGGAAAAAAAGTGCTTTTACTTTTACTCCCGAGTTTCTTTTAGGTAAGACTATGGAGTCTAATGACGGCTTTCCATCTACAAACTTACAAAAGCAATTACTTTTTAATTTTGGACGTGATCACCTTAATAATCCTCAACAATGGGCGCAAGAATTAAAAGCACCCAAAACTGGATTAGCAATAGGAGTAACCGATTTTGGTAATCTAGACAGTTTAGGGATTGCTATAACCGCAATGCCTTTTATTGAATTTAAAGCATTTAGAAGTGAACGCTGGAAAATATTAACTGGTATGGGGGCCTCGTATTTCACAAAAAAATACGATGCCGAAACCAATCCTAAAAACCAAGCGGTAACTACAGATATTACTTGGGCTTTTAGAATGTATCTTTACTATCAATTTTTAGCTACAAAAAATATAGATTGGCGTCTCGGTCTAGGTTATTCACACCACTCAAACGGGCATACTAAACTGTTAAACCAAGGGTATAATTCGTTTTTACTTAGTCTTTCAGCAGATATAAAAAATCCGTTTAACCGTGATGATAATTTTACTTCTGAAGCTATTGTTCCGCATAACAAAACAACTTATAATTACATAGCCATACGTAGTGGTTTGGGACAAAATGTTTTTGCATTAGCCTTTAACGATAAAAAAAATGTATACACCCTTGCAGGAGAATACGGTAAGGTTTACAATAATACATTTAAAATTGGGGTAGGTTTTTACTATAGATTTTATCAGCATTATTACGATTATATAAAAGGAAATGAATCGTTGGTACAGCCAGGAAGAGAGTTTGATTATTTTAGAAGTGATCCTTGGTTTTACGCTACCAATCTAGGTATAAGTCTTCACGGAGAAGTGTTTTTAAATCATGTGGGGATTGATTTACAATTGGGGCTTAATTTTCATAAACCTGCTTATGCTATGGAATGGCGTATAAACGAAGGATGGGATAACACCCCTCAAGAAATTCCTACTAATTGGATTTTAGGAGAACTTGACGCTACTTATAAAAAGAAAAATCTTATTTCTTCTAGGCTTGGACTTAAATATTATTTAATAGGAATGGAGAAAGCTCCAAAAAACAACCTCTACATTGGAGCAAGCCTCAATGCCAATCTTGGGCAAGCCGATTTTACAGAATTTAGCCTTGGTTATGTACATAGTTTTAATTTTAAAACAAGAAACCGCTAATAAATATGAAAATATTTATAGCATATATCTATATTAAACTCCTATCGTCTTATGCCCTATTTTTTAAATTCAATTATTGTTGGTTGCCTAAACTGAAGCTATTAACTTGTATTTTTATTTTAGTAAGCACTTCTTCTATAATAGCTCAAAAAAACACAAATTGGGTTGATACTTCATTATTGGTAAACACCGAAATTCTCTTGGGAAAAACGCTAGAAGCCAATGTAGATTTTCCAACAACAAAGACACAAAAACAATTAATTTTTAATATTGGCAGGTATCAATCTACAAATCCACAAGAGTGGTCACAACGTTTAAAAGGTCCTAAAACTGGATATTCTTTCGGAATAACAGATTTTGGAAATAGAGATAGTTTAGGCTTGGCATTTTCTTTTATGCCATTTATAAAGTTTAACGCCTTTAAAAGTGAAAGAATAAGCATACTTAGCGGTATGGGTGCTTCATATTTAACAAAAAAGTTTGATGAAGACAAAAACCCGAGAAACCAAGCGGTAACTACAGATATTACTTGGGCCTTTAGAATGTATCTTTACTATCAGTTTCTATCGTCAAAAAATGTAGATTTACAATTAGGTTTAGGCTATACACATCATTCTAACGGGCATACACGTTTGCACAACAAAGGGTTTAACTCGTATTTATTAAGCCTTTCAGTAGATATTAAAAATCATTTAAAAGCAGTTTCACCAACAGATTTTGTAGCCGAAAAAGAACTAAAAAAAACTTCTTATAATTATTTTACAGCTCGTGGAGGACTTGGGCAAAACTCATTTGCATTAGCGTTTAATAAAAAGAATTATGTATACACTTTTGCTGGTGAATACGGAAAAGTTTACAATAACACCTTTAAACTTGGTATTGGCTTTTACTACAGGTTTTATAAACATTATTACGATTATATAGAAGGTGATGAATGGATGGTTAGGACGGGTAAAGAGTTCGATTACTTTAAAAGCGCTCCTTTTTATTATTCCACAAATCTAGGAGTTAGTCTAAATGGTGAAGTTTTAATGAATCATATAGGTGTAGAAATTCAAGTAGGCTTAAATCTTCATAAACCTGCTTATCAATTAGAATGGCGTATAAACAGTGGGTGGGATAACACCCCTAGAGAAATCCCTGATGGATGGGTTCTTGGGGAGTTTAATAATGTATTTAGTTATAAAAAACTCATTTCGGGAAGATTGGGTCTCAAGTATTATGTAATTGGGACTGAAAAAAGACCAAAAAACAACCTTTATGTTGCAGCCCATATAAACTCAAACCTAGGACAAGCAGATTTCTCTGAACTTAGCCTAGGTTATGTTTACAGTTTTAATTTTAATGATAAGGTTGTTGAACCTTAATTGCTTTTAAGGTAGGCTAAAACATTAATTTCTATGCGCTCTTGAATATTTGAAACATCTGCCTTAATAAATTTTTCGCCAGTAATATTTTCATAAAGCTCTATATATCTTTCAGAAACTGTTTCAATATATGCATCGCTCATAACAGGAAGCTTCTGTCCTTCTAAACCTTGAAATCCGTTTTGTATTAACCATTGACGAACAAATTCTTTTGAAAGTTGTTTCTGTGGTTCATTATTTTTTTGTCTTTCGCTATAGCCTTCAGCATAGAAATAACGTGAAGAATCTGGAGTGTGAATTTCGTCTATCAGCACTATTTTACCATCTTTCGTTTTTCCGAATTCATATTTGGTATCAACTAAAATAAGATCTCTTTTTGCTGCAATTTCACTTCCGCGTTTAAAAAGTTTACGCGTATAATCTTCCAGCTGAAGGTAATCTTCCTCAGATACTATACCGCGTTTTATAATATCTTCTTTAGAAATATCTTCATCGTGATCGCCCATTTCTGCTTTTGTTGCAGGTGTAATTATTGGTTCTGGAAACTTGTCGTTTTCCTTCATCCCTTCGGGCAATGCAACTCCACAAAGTACTCTTTTACCTAAACTGTATTCGCGTGCAGCATGACCACTCATATAGCCTCTTATAACCATTTCAACTTTAAAAGGCTCGCAAGCTTCCCCTATGGCAACATTAGGATCTGGAGTGGCTGTTAACCAATTAGGTACCAAATCTTCGGTATCGCGCATCATCTTTGTTGCTATTTGGTTTAATATTTGTCCTTTATACGGAATTCCTTTTGGCATTACTACATCAAAAGCACTAAGCCTATCTGTAGCTACCATTAAAAGTTTGTTGTTTTCTAGCGTATAAACCTCTCTAACTTTTCCGTGATATACATTTTTTTGTCCAGGAAAATTAAAATTGGTTGATAGTAAGGTAGTACTCATTATTATTTTTTGTTTTTTAAATATATAAATGTGCAATTTGTATGTTTAAATACACACTTTGTTTAATCTATGTTTTCAATATTTTTATAGGCTGCAATTACTTCTTTTACTAAGCGGTGACGGATTACATCTTTATCGTCTAAATAAATCATTCCTACCCCTTTTACATCCTTTAGCACCAAGAGGGCTTCTTTTAAACCAGAAATAACACGTCTTGGAAGATCTATCTGTCCCGGATCGCCTGTAATCATAAATTTTGCGTTTTTTCCCATACGGGTTAAAAACATTTTCATTTGAGCGTGGGTCGTATTTTGAGCTTCATCAAGGATTACAAAAGCATTATCTAGGGTTCTACCACGCATAAAGGCTAGTGGTGCAATTTGAATAACCCCCGTTTCAATATGTGAAGCTAACTTTTCTGCAGGAATCATATCGCGTAATGCATCGTACAAAGGTTGCATATAAGGATCTAATTTTTCTTTTAAATCGCCTGGGAGGAATCCCAAATTTTCACCAGCTTCTACCGCAGGACGGGTTAAAATTATGCGTTTCACTTCTTTTTCTTTAAGTGCTTTTACCGCAAGGGCAACCCCTGTATATGTTTTTCCAGTTCCTGCAGGACCAACGGCAAAAACCATATCGTTTTTATTCATTAAAGCTACTAGCTTTCTTTGGTTAGCCGTTTGGGCTTTAATAGGCTTTCCACTTAAACCGTGAACAATAATTTCGCCACTACCTACTGGAGCTTCATACTCTTCTTTATTTCTACTTAATAAAACACGTTCAATTACATTTTCGTCTATTTTGTTATACTTCATATACTGCTCTAAGAGCATAGTAATACGACGATCAAATTCTTCTAAAACATCTTCATCGCCATAAGCTTTTATCTTATTGCCGCGTGCAACAATCTTAAGTTTTGGAAAATATTTTTTAAGAAGGTCAATATTAGCATTTTCAAGGCCGAAGAAATCCCTTGGGCTAATCTCTGTAAGTTCAATGATAAGTTCGTTCAAAAGGCTTGTTGTTTTATTATATAGAATAAGCAAAAAATAGTTTTGCTACTAACAAAAGTAACCTATTTTTGTGGTAATTCTTTTAAGAAAATATCAACATTTCATTTATGCCAATAATTACACTTACGACAGACTTTGGAGAAAAAGATCACTTTGTTGGTGCGGTAAAAGGAGCTATCTATACAGAAATGGAAGATGCTAAAATTGTTGATATCTCGCATTTTATATCTCCTTTTCATTTACATGAAGCTGCTTATATAATCCAAAATGCCTATAAAAGCTTTCCTCCTGGTAGTATACATGTTATTGGGGTTGATTCTGAATTAAACCCAGAAAACAAGCATATAGTAGTCTATATGGATGGTCATTATTTTGTGTGTGCAGACAATGGGATTATTTCTATGCTCACTTCAGAAATGCGCCCCGAAAAAATGGTTGAAATTAATATTCACGACCGTGTTATTAGCAATTTTCCTGTACTAGATGTTTTTGTAAAAGTGGCTGGACATATTGCTCGTGGGGGTACTCTAGATGTTATAGGGAAGAATATTACTGAAATTAAAGAACTTACAGGTATTCGTCCTGTTGTAAGTAATAAAGAAAGCCAGATAATTGGCAATGTTATTTATATAGACAATTACGGAAATGTAATTAGTAATATTACCCGAAAACTGTTTGAAAATGTTGGGAAAGGACGAGATTTTATCATAAATGCAAGAACCGCAAAATTTGAACAAATACACACTCATTATAGCGATGCTATAAATTTTAAATTAGCACCAGAAAAACGTGAAGAAGATGGTAAAAAACTCGCTCTTTGGAACTCATCAAACTATCTAGAACTCGCTATCTATAAGAGTAACCCAACTTCGGTTGGTGGCGCTTCTAGCCTTTTTGGCCTGGAGTTTAGAGATACAATTACTATTAATTTTTTATAAATTATTCACCCCAAACAACAAACCTAATTAAAGTCTATGTTTACACGAATCGTTAAAATGCAGTTTGAAGAAGAAAACATTCCAGCTTTTCTAGCTAATTTTGAAACCGTAAAACAAAAGATTCGGAATTTTCCTGGTTGTACATTTTTAGAGCTTTACAATGATAAGCACGACGCTACAATCTTTTTTACATATAGCCGTTGGAATGAAGAAGAAGACCTAGAAAACTATAGAAAAAGTGAACTTTTTAAAGAAGTATGGAGTGTAACTAAACCTATGTTTAAAGCCAAAGCCCAAGCCTGGAGTGTAGATACACTTCATAGTTTAAGGTAATCTAGGGTGTAGGTTGTAGGTTGTAGGTTGTAGGTTGTAGGTTGTAGGTTGTAGGTTGTAGGTTGTAGGTTGTAGGAAAACAAATAAAAAAATGGTTTTAAACCATAGATAAAACAATATATGTTAACATTAATAAAACGCGAAATAAATTCTTTTTTCTCCAGTACCATTGGGTATTTGGTTATTGCTGTTTTTTTAGTGATAAACGGTTTATTTCTATGGGTTTTCAACGGAAACTTTAATATTCTAGACTCTGGTTTTGCAGATCTTTCACCATTTTTTGAACTCGCTCCTTGGGTTTTATTGTTTTTAATACCAGCCGTTTGTATGCGCGCCTTTAGTGACGAAATGAAAATGGGAACCCTAGAGCTTTTACGCACTAAACCTATAAGTTTAAAACAAATAGTTTTAGGCAAATTTATAGGTGCAGTACTGCTAATTTTAATCGCTCTTATACCAACGTTTTTATATGTTTACACCATATCTGAACTAGGTAATCCCGCTGGTAATTGGGATGTAGGAAGTACTATAGGCTCCTATATTGGTTTGTTCTTTTTAGTGATAGCCTATACCGCAATTGGCATTTTTTCCTCTACCCTATCTCAAAACCAAATTGTAGCTTTTATAATTGCAGTTTTTCTCTGTTTTGCTTTGTATTACGGTTTTGACGAAATTTCTACTACCTCTTTTAATATTTCGCGATTAGGTATGAAAGCGCACTTTAACAGTGTAGCTCGTGGGGTTTTAGACACTAGAGATTTTATATATTTTATAAGCATTACTATCTTTTTTATTGCTTTAACTGTTTTAAAATTGAAGAAAAATTAATGAAGACTTCAATTAAAAAAAATAGCGTTTCCTTAATAGTTTTAATTGGTGGATTAGTGCTTTTTAATGTACTAGGAAGCTACTTTTACAAGCGTTTTGACCTAACGCAAGACAAGCGATTTACCCTTTCTGAAGAAGCAAAAGACATAGTAAAACTAGTAGACTCTCCTATAATAGTAGATGTCTTTTTAAAGGGAGACTTCCCGCAGGAATTTAGAAGGCTACAAACAGAAACCGAACAGCTTTTAGAAGAATTTTCGGCATACAACTCTAATATTAAATTTGAATTTGTAAACCCTACCGAGTCGGGTAACGAAGCGTTTCAAGCGCAAATAAATAAATTTGAATTAACACCAGCACAGGTTTCGGTTAACCAAAATGGCAAACAAAGTACAGAACTAGTATATCCTTGGGCACTTGCACATTACAACGGGAAGTCGGTTAAAATTGGATTGCTTAAAAATCAATTGGGGGCTACTTCAGAAGAACGCGTAAACAGTTCGCTTCAAAATTTACAATATGCATTTGCAGATGGTTTTAAAAAATTAGCTACTGAAAAATCTAAAAAAGTGGCCGTGTTAAAAGGGAATGGTGAGTACGACGATCGTTATATAGCCGATTTCTTTTCGAGCTTAAAAGACTATTATTACATAGCGCCATTCACTTTAGACTCTGTGAATTCAAATCCAGAAAAAACCTTAAAGGCACTGCAAACATTCGATTTAATTGTTGCTGCACAACCTACTGAAGCTTTTAGCGATACAGAAAAATACGTGCTAGATCAATATATAATGAATGGCGGTAACAGCCTGTGGTTACTAGATGCTACACAAATGCAAACAGGTACTGTAACTGGAAAAACATTTGCCTTTGGAAAGGAATTAGGCTTAAACGATTTTTTCTTTAAGTATGGAATACGCATTAACCCAAACTTGGTGAAAGATGTTTATTCGGCACCAATTGTACTAGCTAGTGGCAATGAACGCGAATCGCAATACAGCAGATACCCTTGGTTTTTTAGTCCGTTAAGTAGTAGTGCAAACAATCACCCAATTGTAAGCAATATTGAAGCGGTAAAGTTTGACTATGCAAGCGCTATAGACACTTTGCCAAACGCAATAAACAAAACAATTTTACTTTCTACTTCGCCTATAAGTAAAATAGTGGGGCTCCCCTTCCCTATTGATTTTGATACTGAAATACCTAAGAATCTTCAAGTGGTAAACGAAGGCCCAAACCCAAACGAATACAACGCTGGCGAAATTCCTCTGGCGGTATTGCTTGAAGGCAAATTTACTTCGGTTTATAAAAATCGTGTAAAGCCTATTAAGCTTACTGGTGAGCTTAAAAACAGGGACGATGGAAGCGCTTCAAAAATGGTTGTTATTAGCGATGGTGATATCATAAAAAACCAATTGCAAGGCAACAGACCCTTAGAACTTGGTTTTGATAAAATGACAAATCAGTTTTACGGAAATAAAGAATTTTTGCTGAATACGGTAAATTACCTTCTTGACGATAGCGGACTTATAAACATTCGAACACGGCAAATTGCGGTTCCATTTTTAGATATACAAAAAACAGTAGAGCAAAGAAGCAAATGGCAAACACTTAACCTATTGCTACCGTTGGTGTTATTAGCAATCTTCGGAATCCTTTTTAGCTTCAACCGCAAACGCAAATACACACGCTAACTGTTAATAAGTTTGTTTTATCAAACACTTCATTTGAAATATATTTGTAGGTATGCTAGAAGCAAGGCATTTATCATAATTTCAGATTAAAAAAAATACATATTCAATGAAATTCATCGTATCGAGTTCGTATTTATTAAAACAACTGCAAGTATTGGGCGGTATTATAAATAACAATAATACCCTTCCTATTTTGGATAACTTCCTATTCAATTTGGATGGAAAATCACTTACAGTTTCAGCTTCAGATTTGGAAACAACAATTTCCTCAAAACTAGAAGTAGAAAGTACAGAAAAAGGAATGGTTTGTATTCCAGCAAGGCTATTGTTAGAAACTCTTAAAACCTTCCCTGAGCAACCATTAACCTTTACAGTAGAAGACAACAATACTATAGAAATAAGCAGCAATCACGGTAAATATGCTTTGGCATATGCTAGTGGCGAGGAATTTCCAAATGCTGTTGAATTAAATGAACCTTCTTCAACCGTTGTATTAGGCGATGTGCTTGCAACAGCTATTAGTAAAACAATTTTTGCCTCTGGAAACGACGATTTAAGACCGGTAATGAGTGGTGTTTTCTTTCAGTTTTCAACAGACAACTTAGTGTTTGTAGCTACAGATGCTCATAAACTGGTAAAGTATACTCGTGATGATATAAGCGCTTCACAAACCGCCGAATTTATTATGCCTAAAAAGCCGTTAACGCTTTTAAAAAGCATATTAGCAGGTAGCGAAGAGGAAGTAACTATTGAATACAATGACAGTAACGCAAAGTTTATTTTTGATAATACCGAAATGGTTTGTCGCTTAATAGATGGTAAATACCCAAATTACGAAGCCGTTATTCCGAAGGAGAATCCAAACAAATTGATAATAGACAGAAATCAATTTTTAAATTCGGTGCGTAGGGTTTCTATATTCTCAAGTAAGACAACACATCAAATTCGCTTAAAAATAGCGGGTGCAGAGCTTAATATTTCTGCTGAAGACTTAGACTATAGCAACAAAGCTGAAGAGCGCTTAACTTGCGATTACCAAGGCGATGATATGCAAATAGGTTTTAATAGCCGTTTTCTTACAGAAATGCTAAACAACTTAACAAGTGACGAGGTTTCTTTAGAGATGAGCCTACCTAATCGCGCTGGTATACTTACTCCAGTAGACGGCCTAGACGAAGGTGAAAATGTTACTATGCTCGTAATGCCAGTGATGTTAAACAACTAGACCAACCTATATAATAAATAAAAAACCTCTTGTACTTCTACAAGAGGTTTTTTTATGAAATATAATTATAGTTTATAATTACTTTCCGCTAGGAGTAGCCGCGGTTGTTGTTTCTTTTGGCGAAACAGTTCCTTTAATTTTGAGAACTACTGTAGGTTTACTTGCGTTTGAAGTTACCAATACCGTTTTTGAAAATGCACCTACTCTATTTGTAGCGTACTTTACCCCTATTTCGGCACTTTCACCAGGCATAATAGCACCCTTAGGTTTAGTAGGCACTGTACAGCCACAACTACCTTTTACGTTTGAAATTACAATGGGTGCATTCCCTACATTAGTAAATTTAAATGCGCGTACTCCATCTGCTTTATAATCGATGGTTCCATAATCAATTACTTCAGATTCAAACTGAAGTATCCCTTTTTCTTCTGTTGTTTCTTGTTGTGCAAATAAAGTAGTACAAAAAAGAAAACTTGCTATAAAAAATACGTTTCGGAAAAAATTAGTTTTTTTAAATGTTGTTGTCATGATGTTAGCGTTAAAGATTAGATTAAAAATTTATTATGCAACAAACTTCAATTAAAAATGAATAAATTCAATAAAATCGGGGGTTGAATGTGGTACTAGACCCCCTTTGAATTTAGATTATTCAGCTGTTTTATACTTATTTTATAGATTTCACTTTGAAGAAGCTCATATACTTTACAGATTTGAACTTTATAAAACTATCGTTTCAACTTTAATAAAGTTATTAAAGTTTATAAAAGTTAATCTTACCTTTGCGTTCTATGACACACTCAGAAACCATAGTAGCTATGGCTACGCCTGCAGGAGCAGGTGCTATTGCAGTAATAAGACTTTCAGGACTAGATGCTATTACTATAGCCGCTTCTATATTTACATCTGTGTCCGGAAAAAATATTGCGCAACAAAAAACACATACCGTTCATTTAGGGCATATTAAAGATGAACAACGTGTTATAGACGAAGTACTTATCACCATTTTTAAGAACCCTAATAGTTATACCGGTGAAGACGTAGTAGAAATTTCTTGCCATGGTAGTAATTACATACAGCAAGAAATTATACAACTTTGTCTACGTAAAGGTTGCAAAATGGCACAGCCAGGCGAATTTACACTGCGAGCTTTTCTCAATGGAAAGATGGATCTTAGTCAGGCCGAAGCTGTGGCAGACTTGATTGCTAGTGATAGTGCTGCAAGTCATCAACTGGCAATTCAACAGATGCGTGGAGGTTTTTCTTCTGAAATAAAAAAACTGCGCGAAGAGCTTTTAAACTTTGCATCGCTAATAGAATTAGAGCTAGACTTTGCTGAAGAAGATGTTGAATTTGCTAATCGCGATGAATTTCAAAAATTAATTTCAAAAATAACAGTCGTACTTAAGCGCTTAATAGACTCTTTTGCTACAGGAAATGTGTTAAAAAACGGAATACCTGTAGCCATCGTTGGCGAACCCAATGTTGGTAAATCTACATTGTTAAACGCGCTATTAAACGAAGAACGCGCCATTGTTAGTGATATAGCTGGTACTACACGCGATACTATAGAAGACGAAATAACTATTGGCGGTATTGGTTTTCGTTTTATAGATACTGCTGGAATTCGCGATACTAAAGACGTAATTGAAGGCTTGGGAATTAAAAAAACCTTTGAAAAGATTGAAGCCGCACAAGTAGTTATCTATCTCTTTGATGCCGAAAAATTTTATCCCGAAGTTTCAGGACAGGCTTCCAAGTTTCAACTAGAAATAGAAACTATTAAAAACAAATACCCTCTTAAAAACCTTGTAATTGTTGCTAATAAAGTTGATAAACTTACCCAAGCTGAAATTAAAAAGCTACAAGCTTCAATTAGCGATCTAAACCTCTTATCTGCTAAAACCAATCAAGGTGTGGAAGCACTTCAAAACAAGTTGCTTCACTTTGTAAATACAGGTGCCTTGCGCAATAACGAAACTATAGTAACAAACAGCCGTCACTACGACGCTATGACAAAAGCCTTAGAAGAAATAGTGAAAGTGCAACAAGGCATAGACAGTGGCCTAAGTGGCGATTTACTAGCTATAGACATTCGCCAAGCACTGTATTATTTTGGTGAAATTACCGGTGAAATATCTAATGATGAACTGTTAGGGAATATTTTTGCGAACTTTTGTATTGGAAAGTAACACATTATAAGTGTATTATTTAATCATCTCATATACTTAAAAAGTCTTAAAAACGAAAAAGCCTGCAAAAATGCAGGCTTTTCATAATTTAATAAATAATCCCTAGTTATTTCTAGTACACATAGGTGTGTTTAGGGTTTAGCATCGCAATCGCAATAGCCACCATAAGGGGCACTTACACTAGCTCTGTTAATTCCATTAAAATAGGGAGTTCCATAATTTCCCCCTCCCGTATACTCTCTTTTAATAATAAACTGTTGTAACATACATTGTCCATCTGAATTCTTTTGAACCACTGCTCCTACTGCCCATTGGTATAAAGGTACACCAGTTACCTTATGCGATACTGTAGACCATTTATTGGAGGTCATATACTGAGTTAGGTTAGTCATACTCAATTTTCCATAATAGCCATTTAGACCACTAACAGCTGCATTTTTAATAGCAGTATCATTATCAAAACTTCCTTTTGCAGGCATAACAACCTTACTTAAAGCTTCTCCTTTCCAATCCTTGCGCAATTCATCAAATTTTGAAAAGGTAAGACTCTCTGTTAATTCAACATTTTTATAGTACTTCTTAATTTTTTCTGGGTCTTTGGCTGCAATTATAAACTCTTTGGGTTGTGCATTATTCATCCATTTATGCCCTTCGTTTTCGTTTTTATGATACACTTCAGCTCCAATTAAGAGTACTCCTGGTTCTAATACAAGCGCATTGACATTAGTCCAATCTGGACCGCTTCCCATTCCAAACTGAAACTGAATATTGCCCTTGTCTGCAGATTTTCTATAGCGCTCTGGCACCACGCCGTACCTTTTTTGGCCTGGGCTAAAGTAGGCCTGTAGTTCATAAGTTTCAGGGTTATATTCTATTGAAAATCCATCAAAAATATCTCCTGGATTGTTATCAAAATGACTACTAGGGTTTCTAAAAAAGTAGTTCGATAAATGGTAGTAGCCAGAAAGTCCTTTAGCGTCTGTAAAACCACCGTCATAGCCTGCCCGTTTAATGTATTTTGTTCTATTTATTACATAAATCTCAGCATCTTTAAACTTGTTGGCTTCACTACTTTCTACAGGTGAAGGCACTTCTGTAACAGTCGTTCCTTGTCCTTTGGCTTTTGCAGTTAACGCCTTTTCTTCTTCGAGTTGTTTTTGCTGATGCTCTTTGTATTTTTGAAAATACAGCTCTTGTTTGGCCTCGTCGTTTGGATATTTTTGGGCCAAAGCTGCCTTAAATTCTTCATCTGAATATTCTGCTTGTGCAGCAGAAGTATTACTCTCTGATGTTGAGCTTGTAGATGTAGCATTGGAAACTTCATCGTTGATTTTCTTTTCAACAACAGCTTTTGCTTTGTTTTTTAATAATTTTCCGAGTTGTGCTTGGGAAGTGGTATAACACAAGGCAAGTACAATTAATAAGGTAATTTTTCTCATAGGGGTAAATTGTGTTTATTTAACTACAAAAGAAGTGACATTACCCCTAATCACACTGCGGTATTTTCTGAAAAGGGTGGATTTTTTTCTGAAGTGAAAATTTAGAAACTAGCTAATACCAAATTACATAAAGGTTTCTTTGATTACTTCCAAAAACTGATCGCGTTTAGATTTTGAAATTGGAATGCGTTTTTGATTGTTCATCAGCAAGTAATCTCCATCATCTCTTACTAATTCATTTACATATTTTAGATTGATGAAATATGATCTATGGCATTTAAAAAACATTACATTGGTTTCTAACTGCGCAATAAAATGCTTTAAAGGCTTGCAAATGGTTTTCTGTTTTCCATTGATAAGTTGTACGTGTGTGTACATGCCATCTGCCTCAAAATACAGGATGTCGTTATGCGAAGCAAACAGTATGCCCTTAGGTATTTCCAAAGCAATCTTATCTATAGAAAGCTGCATTAAGGAGTCGCGCAGCTTGTTTATTTGGTCGTTGAGATTACTAACTTTTATGGCCTCTTGGGCTTTTGCAACTGCTTCTTTTAATTCATTGATAGCAATAGGCTTTAGCAAATAATCTACAGCCGAAAGCTTAAAAGCCTCAATAGCGTATTGGTTATAGGCTGTCACAAAAATGATTTTAAAATCTATAGAGTTTGGGAAGTAATTTAAAATATCCAACCCAGATTGATTTGGCATTTCAATATCCAAAAACACCAGCTCTGGTTTTATTTCCTTTATCAAATCTACTCCAGTTAATAAATCTTGAGCCTCATCAATACTGTTGATATTCTTGCAATGTTCTTTAAGGAGGCTTGTCAATAAATGTCTTGCGCGTTTTTCGTCGTCTATTATTAGGGCTTTCATCGTTTTATTAAATTGGCATTCTTATAACCACTTTGGTGCCTAAAGGTGTTTGATTTGCATTGTACAAATCTTCGACAGCAATGGTTATATTGCGTTTTAAACTGTTTTTATATAAATGTACACGTTCTTGATTTGCTTTGGTAGCAAAGGGTTTATGTTGATGGTTTGAGTGTTTTAATTTTTCGGATTGTACTCTACCAATTCCATTGTCTTCAACAGTTATTTGTAAAATATTTTGTTGTAATACTTTCGCTTCTACTCTTAGCTTCCTGTCGTTTTTTTTGTGTAATAAACCGTGTTTTAGTGCATTTTCAACATAGGGTTGAATAAACAATGACGGAACTTTAATTTGTTTGGTTTCTAGGTTTTTATCAATCTCAATTATGTATTCCAATTCATCTTCAAAACGCACTTTTTCCAATTCTAAATAGAGTTTTAGAGCGTTGAATTCTTCTTCTAAGGAAATTTCGTTTTGCTGACTGTAGTCCAGATACATCCGAATTAAGCGACTAAACGTCACCAAATACGAGCTCGCCAATTCTTTTTCGTTAGAAATTATATAGTCCTGAATGGAATTTAAAGCGTTAAAAATGAAATGCGGATTCATTTGGGAACGCAAATTTTCCAATCTTAAATTGGTAATTTTTTTATCTATTAAAATCTTATCAATTTCTGCTATCCTTTGGGCTTCTTTTTGCTTTAATCGATTTCTAAAATACAAGCTTATCACTCCAAAAGTCGTTAACAAAACCAAGCCAAAAAACCAATAAGTTTCCCAAAAAGGTTTAGCTATTTCAAAGCTAATAGGTTGTGCAAAAACAGGACTTACAGCGCTTACATTTTGAGCCTTTAGTTCAAAAGTATACTTGCCACTAGCAAGACTATTAAAGTTTACAAAATGTGTGTTTAAGGGAATGCTTTGCCAATTGGTGTCTATCTCTTTTACGCGATAATGATAGTTGACATGTTGGTTGGCCTGAAACCCATTAGAATTGAATTTAATCCCTATTTTATTTTGATAGTGTGGTAATTTATAATTGGTTTGCACCAAAGTATCGCGATCGTTAATGCTAAGGGTCTCTACCCTTACCTCTGAAGTTTTAAAGGTTTTAAACAAGTCTTCGTTTTTTGTAAGCACATAAAACCCATTGGGAAAAGTTATAATTATTTTATCCTTGAGTATCAGAAAATCCTTCAAAGTCGTGTTTAGCCCATCTTGTGCACTAAAAGATTTTGACAAATTAGTCTTAGTGTTGTATTGAATTAAACCTGAATCTGTAGAAATCCAAAGCAATTCATCATCACATTTTATCTTGTTGATTTGAAGATTTTCTGCTAGTTGAAATCTCGATTTAACCAAGCTGTCATTTTCATACCTTAGCAAACCGTAGTGTTGAGTGGCTAACCAAATAGAATTGTTATATGCCGCTATTGAATTTACCAACAAACTTTGGGAATTGAATTTAATTTCTTCAAAATCAAAAGTGTTTACATCATATTTATAAAAATTGTCTATATAGGACACAAACAAATTATTGTTACTCACAATACTTGTTTTTACCCTGCTGTCGCGAATAATTTTCTTTTCTGGTAAAACAAAGGGATTTTTATACACTATGCCCTGTCTGTAATTACCGTAAAACAAAGTATTAGTATCAATTTTCGAAAAAGTTTTTGCCACCGAAAAAGTGTTTGTAAAATCATCTGTTTTACCGGTTTTTAAATCTAACACAAACGAATCTGAAGCATTGATACTTACGATTAAATACTGATTTTCGGCATCAAAATACAGATTGCCAACAAACTTTTTTCCAGGTAATTGAAGGGTTTTTACAAGCGTATCATTTTCGTAAAACAAGAGTAGACTGTTGTTCGTTCCCAATACAAATTGATTGTTTTGCAAACTACAAGACGCCGTTATTTTGGTGCCTTCTCGCTTTAAGTCTACTCGTCTTATACTTAAATTTGGCGATACAAACACTCCATTATCTAGGGTAGTAAACCAGTAATTGTCATTAAAATCTAATTGAACATCTGTAATAGCTTCGGTTTTAAAAAGCTGTTCTTTAAATATTAATGAATTACCCTCAAGTTTAAATACAAACACTCCAGCACTGGTTAAAAACCAATAATCACCATCAAAACTTAAAAGCTTATATATAGTCTCATTCTTTAATTGTACTGGTGTTAAGATTTTTTGGGCTGTGTTCTCTATGCTGTCTATAATGTAAATTATATTCCCCTTTTTATTTTTATGTATAAAAAATTGTGCCTTTTCAAAGGCAAATAACATTGGCGATTGTATGTGCTTAAAACTGTCTATTTCCAGGATTTTTGTCGTTTTACTGCCATTAAATTTATATATGCGGTGCTTTTTTAAATTACCTTCAACATTGATGACAAACGTATAATTAATCCCTTTATCATTAGCGTTGCTAATACAAAATCCATTGAAAATTTTGGTGACATTTTTCGAATTTCTATCTATGTCGTAAATACCTGTGGGAGTAAAAATGCGGATGTATTCTTGAGTAACCACATAAGGTGATAATTGGCCCTTTACCAATGAGCTGGCGTCATAAAAAAGTTTTAAACTATCGTTTTCTATGTAAAAAAATTGTCCGTAAATATTATTGCACCAGAGAGTACTTTCCTTGTCAAATTTTAATTGAAATAAGGAATTCGATTTTTGTTCGGGATTGCTAAAATGCTGGTAAGATTTTCCGTCGTAACGGTACAAGCCTTTATCGGCAGCTAACCAAATGTAGTTTTGCGAATCTTCGGCTACATCATAAAACTCGACGTCTGGCAAATTAGACACATTCTCCATGTGCTCAAAAACTGGTTCTTGAGCACTAAGATTCAACGACAAGCCAAAAATGAATATGTAAATAAAACCCCTAAACATAAATAAACAAACTTACTATTTATGCTATAAATTTTGGTTCAAATTTTTCTGTATGTAACTTATTTTTTTCTAAGTGCTTTTATTTTCAATTTTTATTTGGCCTCGACTAAGCCTCTAAAAAAATAAAAACGAAACGCTTTAATAAACTTTATAAAATCATGTTTTTCACTAATAAATTAAAACTATTTCCATCGGGCAAATAGCTTATTCCCTAAATATATTTTTAGTTTTGTACATTAGCAATTCAATAATTTGTGATATTCTTCACTTTAAATATTTAAACTAAGTAACAATTTGCGTGCTTATAAGTCTTATAAGTTGTTAAGCTGTTAGTATTATGAGTACACCTTCAAAATCTATTGTTGTTCTGCCATTTGTAAACATGAGCAACGATACGGACAACGAATATTTTAGCGACGGTATTACAGAAGAAATAATAAATGCTTTAACAAAAATTGAAGGTCTAAAGGTTATAGCTAGGACCTCTTCATTTGCTTTTAAAGGTAAAAATATAGACGTTAGAAAAATAGGGAAACAGCTTAATGTTGCAACACTTCTTGAGGGAAGTGTTAGAAAAGCGCAAAATAGGGTGCGTATTACTGTGCAGTTAATAGACACTAGCGATGGCACTCATTATTGGTCTAAAAACTTTGACAAAGAGCTATTAGATATCTTTAAACTCCAAGACGAAATAAGCTTATTGATTGCTAATGAAGTTAGAAATAATTTTGGGCATTTTGAAATTCAGGATCACTTAGTAAATGAACCTACTACTAGTTTTGAAGCATATGAACTTTTCTTAAAAGGACGTTATCAGCAATTACAATGGACACCAGATGCGCTGCGCACAGCGATAAAACATTACGACCATGCTATAGCGATAGATAAAAACTACGCAAAAGCTTATTACGCAAACTTACAGTGTTACGGCTTATTAGCTGCTTGGGGCTATATGCCCTACGAAGAAGGTATGGAATTAGCCGCTAAAAATTTTTTAATCGCTAAAGATATAGACACTCAATTACCTGAATACCCTCATTCATTTGTTGGGCGTACCTTTTGGGGCGAATGGGATTTTAAATCAGCATATACACATATAAAACAAGTATTAGCGATAAACCCTAAACATATTGATGGCTTAGAAGCTATGGCCGAATTGTTTATCGCAAATGGTTTTTTTGAGCAGGCTATAGTCTATGCTCACAAACTGATAGAAATAGATCCTTTATCTGCAAACAACCATTACACTTTAGCTCATATTTATTACTACCAAGAGCAGTACAAACTAGCGCTAACGAGTATTAGAAAAGCTATAAGTATTAGACCCGATTTAGAGCTTTCTAACCATTTACATGTGTTATGCCTCATAGGCTTAAAACGCGAAGATGAATTTGAACAAACTATAGAAGGTCAAAATTTACAAGAATTACAGCGATTGCTGTATAAGGCAGTACACAAAGGCTGTACACTACCCAAAGACAAAGTGGTGACCTTTGGCAATGCCGAAAAAGAAAATACTCAATTAACCCCTTATCAATTATATATCTTAGCAAATACAGATCACAAAAATGTAGCTTTTAATCTCTTAAAAAAATATATTGAACAACGGCGAGGCCAAATTGTAAATTACAGACAGGAACCTTTATTAAAAGGACTACGCACCTTTCCAGAATTTGAAAATTTACACCATTCAAATTTGTTACTTTCAGATATTGATCCGGAAACAAAAACACAATCAGATTCTAAAAATCTGCTAAACACAAAAGAACTACAAGGCTTTAAAACTAAATTATTATCCTATTTTACTGAAGAAAAACCTTATTTAGACCCTCAATTAAGCTTGACGAAAGTGGCCGAAGATATAGATATACACCCTAATAAGTTATCGTATTTAATAAACGAAGTGATGGATGTTAACTTTAATGAGTTTATCAATAAATTTCGTTTAGAGCATTTTAAAGCTATTTCGTGTAATCCAAAATATAAACACATAACCATACTTGGTTTGGCCTATGATAGCGGGTTTAATTCTAAAAGTGTTTTTAACACCTATTTTAAAAAAGCAACTGCATTGACACCTAGCCAATGGGTAAAGTCTCAGATAGGTTAAAAAGTAAACTCACTTATTTCATTTTAGTACTTTAAAACTACACCTCCTCCCCTATAGCATTCATTTAGGAAGCAAAAAGACTGTATTTTAGCTATTTACAAACCTTCAGTATAAAATCACTTTTTATTTCTTACAAACCAGACGATTTCCGGTTCTCATATTCATCTTAAAAAAGCACAGAGGTTCTAAATTATAATCTGGGACGATTGCCTTGTTGTTATACTTCAAATTTGCACTCTCAAAATGAGAGAAATTCAATTAAAACAACAAACAATGAAAACAAAAGTATTTCTCCTTTTTGCTTTAATATTTACACTAGCAAAAGGGTATTCACAAACTCGACTTGTAAAAGTCAATGACACTTTAAGACAATTCACTATCTACCAATCATCTAAGATTGCCGATACTGAAAAAGTGCCTGTACTATTAAATTTTCACGGTTCTGGTATGACTGCTATTGAGCATATGCTCTATACTAACACCAATAAATTAGCAGAAGATAAGGGCTTTATAGTAGTATATCCACAAGGTATAAACAACGATTGGAATGTGGGTTTTGAACAAGATTACGATCGCGGTTCTAAGGATGTAGAATTTATTAATCTGCTTATTGAAAAACTCGCTAAGAATTACCCCATAGATACTACAAAAGTTTATGCAATTGGTTTGTCTCGAGGAGGTTTTTTTGTTCAGCGATTAGTTTCCGAAATACCTGAGCAAATTGCCGGATTTGCTTCCATTGGAGCCCCTATGCCTACGGAAGTAAAAAACAGAACAAGCTCCACTACTCCTATTAAAGCATTATATGTACATGGCACAGCAGATAAAATTGTAAATAAAAATGGAAAGAAGGACGCATATCTTTCTCATGATGAATCAATTGAGTATTGGAAAAAACGAAATAAGGTAAAGGGCAATCCTATAATTAAAACAATAGACACTGAAGATGATGGTAGCTCGGTAGAGCTAATTGATTATGGAACATTAAAAGCTGTTACTATTGAAAATGGAGGGCATACCTGGCCAAATACAGACCCGTTTAATGTGGGGCTACCCTTAGGAAATACTACTCAAGACATAGACTTCAACACTTTAGTATATCAATTTTTATTTCAACCAATAAAGTAAAACCATGAAAAATTTTAAATTAAAAATTACACTTCTTTTAATAAGTATACTTAGCTCCTGCTCTACAGACGATGATGCTGTAAACATCCTTACTCCCCAAGGCATAGAAACAAATGAAGATCTTTCAGCATATTTAGAATCTTTAGCAAAAACAACCGATGTGCCCGGGTTTTCAGTAAATGTAAGTTTAAGCAATAGAATCGCTTTTCAAGAGTCTTTTGGCTTTGCCAATATCGCTAACCAAACACCATACACAAATCACACTATTAACAATATGGCTTCAGTGAGTAAAACCTTTGTAGGTGTCGCAACGGCAAAAGCGATAGCCCAAGGTTATTTTACCTTAGAAACCAATATCAATGAGCTATTACCTATAGCAATTAACAATCCTAAAAAGCCCAATAGTGAAATCAAGATAAAACACTTGGTAACACACACATCAGGAATTGTAGATGTACCTTCTACTTACATCGCTTACAACTATTTTATACTGCCAGGAGAAGATATTTCAACTAATATAGGAAGTATATTGGTGAACGATTTAGGAATACTACAAAGGGAGCAAATAGACTTAGACGACTACCTAGAAGAAATATTTGCAGAAGACGGAGCGCTTTACAATTTGGATAATTATTTAGAGGCAACAGCTGGAGAAACCTGGGCGTACTCCAACGATGCAACAAGCTTAATGGGTTATATTATAGAGTATGTTACTGAACAATCTTTTGACGATTATGTAGCCGAAAACATTCTCAACCCTTTACAGATGAACAATTCTACTTTTAGCTTAGACGAAGTAGATTTTCAGAATATGGCAACTCAATATTACGATTACACTTCGCCCTTCCCCAGATATGGCAATCACGGCTATGTAGAAGGCGGTTTACACAGCAATAGCGACGATATGAGCAAGTACCTCCTAGATATGATGAATGGCGCTCGTGGTGAATCTTCTCTTTTATTTCCTTCAGAATATTACAATTTAATGTTTTCAGAGCAATTAGAGAATGGCATAGTACCATTTGATTTTGCAGAAAACCACGGTTTATTCTGGTATATGAAAGATGGATATTTAATGCACGGAGGAAACAGTTTTGGTGTGTCTACACATATACAATTAAAACAAGATGGCAGTTCAGGCTTCTTTATTATCTCTAATATGGATGGAACTTTTACTGCTAATGATTCAAAATGGGAAGAAGTTAAGACTCTAATTTCTCAAGCTGTACTTCAATACATTTCTAACAACTCATAAAATAAATGATGAATACTTCAGATAAAAAAACGGTATTACTCGCAGGTGCTACAGGCTATTTAGGCAGTCATATATTAAAAGTTTTAGATGAAAATGAGATAAACACCCGAGATATTGCAAGAAATAGTTTAAAACTAAAAGCATTTCAGAATTCAAAAAATTTAGACATTAGAAAAGCGGAAATCACAAAACCAAATACCCTCTCTGGTATATGCGATACTGTTGATGTGGTCATTTCAACCGTAGGCATCACCAGACAAAAAGATGGACTTAGCTATATGGATGTTGACTATCAAGCAAATATCAATTTGCTAGAAGAAGCCAAAAGATCTGGTGTAAAACGCTTTATTTATGTTTCGGCTATTAATGGTGATAGGTATAGGCACTTAAAAATTTTTGAAGCAAAAGAAAAGTTTGTCGATGCCCTAAAAGCTTCGGGTATAGCCTATACCATCGTACGGCCTAATGGTTTCTTTTCAGATATGAAAGATTTTTTGCAAATGGCAAAATCTGGACGCGTCTATTTGTTTGGAAATGGCGAGCAGACGTTTAATCCTATACACGGTGAAGATCTTGCCAAATTTATTTACCTATTACTCGATAAAACCACAAGAGAAGTCACTGTAGGAGGACCAGATGTATTGAGTTTAAACGACATTAGTAAACTAGCTTTAAACAGCTTAAATAAACCAATAAAGATTACACATTTACCAGATTGGGTAAGGAGGTTTACTATTTGGAGTTTAAGGACTTTTACTAGTGTGAAAACCTATGGCCCTATAGAGTTCTTCTTAACGTTAATGGCTGAGGACAATATAGCACCAACTTATGGGACTTTTAGGCTTAAAACATTCTTTGTACAAGAATCTAAAAACCTTTAAGCTAAGGTTCTAATATCTAAACTTAAGTTCGGAATTATAAATCGAGACGATTCACTTTAGCCTTTGAGGCATCTTTGCATCATCAAATTATTAATCAACTAAAACCATTTAAACAAATATCAAATATGAAAAAGCTCTTATTTATTTGTTTCACTTTTTGTGCAATACAAGTTTTTGCTCAAAGCAATAATACAGCAGTTCAAAAAGAATCATCTAATTACAATTACAGGCTTAGTTTTCCTGCCATTATCTTAGGAAACATTGGCAAAGGAGGTGAAAGGACAAATACACAGCACATTGAACTTCACTTTAAACGTGAAATAGAAGCTAAAAATATTGTAGGTGTAAAATTTGCCACTTGGAGATTATTTCAACCAATGGGCATACAGTGGTGGGATGGACTTAGAGACAAAATAGATTCTGAAACCGAATTTTACCCAGGCTATTTACGCGAAACAGGTGTGGGAATATCTTATCAACGAATGCTTTGGAAAGGCTTATTTGCTTCGGTAGAAGTCTTACCGCAATACAAAACCTATTTGGATCTAAACAATAAAAAAATCGCTAACGGTTTTAAGCTTTATACATCCTACCATATTGGTTATCACATCGCTTTTGGAAAGAAGAAACGAATTTTTGTAGAACCTCAAATTCACTGTCAAAATTGGATGTTTGACACCAATACCCCCAAAGCATTTAAACAATTGGACAATAGATGGAAATCTTATTTCCTTTTTGAGCCTAACCTTTATATAGGAATAAGATTATAGTGTAAATAAGGCTCTAAAGTATATCAAGTTGATTCTATCCTTAGTTAGCAGTCATTTACAGTACAATCAATATTAAAATCAATCAAAAATCAAATAGTAATGAAAACAATTAAAATGAAAACAATCTCAAAACAAACAAAACTAAAATTGGCAAGTATTGCCTTATTATTATTGTCTGCAATGACATTTGCTCAAAACGAATCTACTAATGAAAATCCTTTTCAGCGCAAGGGGTTTATAATTGAAATTGGCCTAGGGGGCGGAATTATAAATATAGAAGATAGTGAAGGAATACAAACCTTCGACAAAGTTCAAGGAGTCTTTAGTTTTCCAGAGTTAAAGGTAGGATATATGCTTAACGATAGGCTCGCAATTACTGCTTCTACTCCCGGTAATATTTATGAATTTCAAGACAACGATAGACACTTTGGTTCATTTATACCATCATTGCAATATTGGGTTAAAGACCGTTGGTGGGTGCACGGCGGAGTTGGTTTAGCTATAGATTCACCAGCACTATACGATATTAAAGACAATGTAAATGACGATTGGAACTTTGGTTGTTCAGTAATGGCTAGTACAGGCTATGAACTTTATAAAAAAAATAATTTCGCCCTTAATTTACAATCAAAAATAGTGCTTGGCCGCGCCTTTTTAGAAGGAGATGCACACAGAGATGCAATTAGCTTTAATGTAGGCTTAGGTTTTAGTTGGTTATAATAAAACAATATAAAAATGCACTCTTACTTTACCAATACAAAGTCAAAAAAAGAAATTATAGATATCTACTATAAAAAGCTAACTGCTTTACATATAGATTATGAATTCTTAACTGTAGAAACTAGTTTTGGTGATACCAATATTGTAATAACAGGGAATAAAAACAAACCACCCTTAGTAGTGGTGCACGGCTTAAACAGCTGTGCGCCAAATGCTATAGACACTGTTATAGATTTAAGAGAAGATTATAAAGTAATAGCCATAGATGTTTTAGGACAGCCCAATTTAAGTTCAGAAGTAAGATTAAACCCCAAGACTGGTGATTACGGCAAATGGATGTACGAGATCTTTTCAAGACTCAATCTCTACAATATAACTTTAGTAGGTATTTCTTTTGGAGGCTTTATATGTGTTAAAGCATTGATTTACGACCAAAAAAGAATAGCAAAAACATTTTTAGTGACGCCTTCAGGAATAACAAATAGTTTTTATTTAAATAGGTTTATAAAACTCTATCTCCCTATAAAACTTTATCAATGGACTAAGAAATATGTATTCCTTTTTAAGTACTTAAACAGACTAAATACTCAATTAGATTACTATACTTTCTCATATACATCAAAACTTTTTTTAAATTACAAACACCAGTCTACAACATATCCGATATTAACCAAAAATGAAATTACTGCTATCACTACCCCTATTTATATAGTAGTTGCAAAAAAAGACATTTTATTTCCTTGTGAAAAACTTCAAAAGAGGGCGAAAGAATTTTTTTCATCTTTGGTAGATATTAAAGTAATAGAAGGTGCTAAACATATATTAGACAAAAAAAGCAATAGAACAGTAACAGATTTTATAAAAACAGAGTCTTTAAAATAAATAATACCGTGAAAAAAATTATACTTATCACTTGCGTTTTATTCAATGTATTTCCGGCTTTAGCACAAAAGGGAATAGAAAATGAAATCTCAAAAATTTTTAATTCTGAAATAAAAGCCAACGACTTAAAAAACGGTTTTTTAAAAGTGTATTCGCATTCTAAAAACACAGATATAGAAATAGCTGAAGGAGCATTTAAAAACGGAGATACTGTAACTGTAAACCACCCTTTTTACACTGCGAGCATAGGAAAAATGGTTACTGCTACCGCTGTAGGAATACTAAAAGATAATAATCTGCTCACTTTTGATGACAAAATAAGTAAGTATTTGTCGCCAGAAATTTTAAAAGGTCTTCATGTATTAAACAATGTTGAAGCATCAAACGATATTACTATAGCTCAACTCTTACAACACACCTCTGGCCTACCAGATTATTTTGAAGACAACACCCTTAATGGTAGTCCTAATATTATTTCGCAACTATTTAAAAATCCTAGTAAAACTTGGAGTCCTCATGAACTTGTCGAGTATACAAAAGTTAATATGGAACCATTATTTGTACCAGGAGATTCATACCATTATACAGATACCGAATACGTTTTATTGGGTTTGATAATTGAAGAAATTAGTGGGTTGAAATTACATGATTTCTTTAAAAAATTCATTTTTACCCCTTTAAAAATGAATAATACTTACCTTAATTTAAGATCGAAACCCATAGCCGAAACCCTTAATATGGCTGAAGTATTTGTTGGTGATCAAGAAATCTCTAGTTATACTAGTTTAAGCGCCGATTGGGCTGGAGGAGGTATCGTATCTACAGCATCAAACTTAATAGTATTTCAGCAAGCCTTATTTACTGAGGGTATAATTACTTCTGAAACCTTACATACTATGCAATCATGGATTCCTGAAACTCAAGCGATGTATTACGGCTATGGATTGAGGAAAGTAGTTTTAAATGAATTGCACCCAAGCTTACCAGCACTAGAGATTATTGGTCATTCGGGGAGCACAGGATCCTTTTTGTACTATTGTCCTAGTTTAGACACTTATGTATCTGGAACCTTAAACCAAACAAACGCCCTTAAAAATTCTATTGTATTAATTGCCAATATTCTAAATGTAATTTTAAAACAATAGAGAAAAAATGAAGTATCCCTTAATAAATCCAAGATTTTATTTTTCTATTTTTTTAGAACTTTTAGGGTTTATAAAACAACCAAAATTAAAACCTAAACATACTAAATCTGTTAAAAGGAAAATAATAGAAACAATTGGGTTTTTTGTCATTAAAATGACAGCTTCCATAACAATCGCAATCCTTTTAAGTTTGTTATATGAACCAAAAAATATTACAGATTCTAATATGGCAGAACGCTTTACTCCTTTTATTTATTTAATGGTTGGAGGCATTGTACTACCTGCTTTTGAAGAGGTAACTTTTAGACTTTCACTACGGTATAAAACAATATATGCAAGCTTATCCTTAACCACAATCACCTATTATATTATAACAAAAGCGGTTTATAGAACTAATTTAAGCTTAATAGACGATAGTTTTATAAATAGAGTAAATATAGCTGTTATTATAGGTATTATTAGTTATGGTATTTTAAATCGTTCATCAATTAAAAACAAAATGCAACTCTTTTGGAATGAAAACTTCAAGTTTATTTACTACTTATCTTGTTTTCTTTTTGCTTGGCTACATATTTTTAATTTTGAATTGAACGCGTTAAATATTTTACTTTTACCAATAATAACACTACCACAACTATTTAGTGCTACAATAGCTGGGTATACTAGAGTTAACTTTGGCTTTCAGTACCCGTTATTTGTTCATATGCTTACAAATACAATATTTATATCATTAACTTTTCTACCTTTTGACTAATGGAGACATTTAAGTTTTTTAAAATAAAATTACTAACCTTATCACTTTTAATTACACCGTTGTTATATTCTCAGAATATCGATTGGGATCATGATTTAAATACCTATGCCTCCTTCTTAGAAGACAAGCATATAGATTTGTACAATAAAATAAGTAAAGAAGATTTTCTAAAGGAATTAGAAAAAATAAAGACGATTTCTAAAACCGAAACCGACTTTAATGTTATTGTTGAGTTAATGAAATTAACCAGACAAATAGGTGATGGTCATACCGCTGTTTCATTGCGAAATTTAAAAACCCATCAGTATCCCTTTACTTTAAAATTTATTGAAAATAAATGGCGCGTAATAAAAGTGTCACAAGCTCATAATGAGATTTTGAAAGCTTCGCTAGTAAAAATTGACGGCCTACCAATTTCCGAAATTACATCTATAATTTCTAAGGTAGCACAATTTGTAGAAAACCAACACTCAGAAATTGTAAGAACTGGGCAATACCTAACAATAAGTGAATTGCTATATGCTCTCAATATCACAAAAAGTAAACATAAAGCTGTCTTTACATTTATAGACGATCAAGAGAATGAAATAGAACTCGCGCTAGATGCATTAGACTCTGAAAGTATAGAAAAGGAAAATTTTTCAGAATTAAACCTAAACGTACCCGAGATAAGCAAGCCAGAAAAACCTATGTTTGATTATTTATGGCATGCTTCTATTAAAAGTACTGAAGCTGTTTATGTAAATTTTGAAAGCTATCCAAGTTTTGAAGAAATGCAGCTGTTTGGAGAAGAATTAGTAAACTATATTGCAAAAAACAACTTAAAAAATGTAGTGATCGATATGCGAAATAATGGTGGCGGAGATCTTTATGTAGGCGTTGTTTTGGCTTATGCACTAAATTTAGCAGATTCTATAGATTGGAAAAATGGCGTTTATGTATTGTGTTCCGAAGTTACTTTTTCTGCCGCTACAAGCAATGTTGCTCTTTTCAAACAATTGCTCAATGCAAAAATTGTAGGGCAACCAACCGGCTCGAATCCTACAGGTTATCAGGATATGGACCAATTTGAATTACCTTCGTCAAAATTGTTTATCTCCTATTCAAAAAGAAAATTTAAGCTCTCAGAAAAAATAGTACAAGGCGTACAACCAGATATATTAAGCAATTACAATTGGGATGATTATAAAAATAATAAGGACACAATGATTAATAAGCTAATTAAAGATCTAAAGCAATAAGATTTTATGCTCAGTTGTAATAGATAAAATAGTTCTACATATAGACGTAAAATAATCCCTGCCTCTTATTTTAATATATTGTAACCGTTAATCTTTCCCTAAATCAATACATTATAGTAGTTTTTCTGTGGAATTGGTTATTGAAACCCATAGTTTTGCCCACTTATTGATTAATTAATCGAAAAACACATAGTATGAGTCAAGTAACAGGAAATGAAACCGTAAAACTTCACTACACAGGAAAATTAAACAACGGACAAGTGTTTGATAGTTCTCTACAACGCGAACCTTTAGAGGTAAAATTAGGCGAAGGGAGATTAATCCCGGGTTTTGAAAAAGGTTTGGTGGATATGAAAGTAAACGATAAAAAAACAATCACAATTCCAAAAGAGGAAGCTTATGGGGATGTTCAAAAAGAACTTTTCCAAAAAATACCTAAGGAAAATCTACCGCAAGAAATCCAACCTGAAGTAGGTATGGGATTAGTTTCTAAAAACCCTGATGGGTCTGAACGCCAATTGCGTGTTGCAGATGTAAAAGAAGAGTTTATAATTGTAGATGCTAACCACCCTTTAGCAGGACAAGATTTAACTTTTGAATTAGAATTACTTGAAATTAAGTAGTTTTTACAATATATCTTAAAAAAAAGGCAGCCTATTTGGTTGCCTTTTTTAGTGAAACTGTATTTTATTTACGTATTAAGTCTGGTTGACAGTTGTTTTTTCAACGATTGCATCAACGCAGTTAATTCCGTCAATAGCTGCCGAAATTATCCCTCCTGCATAGCCAGCGCCTTCACCACAAGGATAAAGTCCTTTAATATCAATATGCTCTAAAGTTTCGGGCTTGCGAGGAATAGACACAGGCGAAGATGTCCTACTTTCTGGTGCGTGAAGCACTGCTTGATTTGAATAATACCCCTTCATTTTTTTTCCGAAAGCTACAAAAGCTTTTTTCAATCTTTTAGAGAGCATAGGCGGAAGTATTTCGTTTAAATCTGCCGAAACAATTCCTGGCTGATAAGATGTTTTAGGGAAATCTTCAGAAATTTTTCCTTCTACAAAATCTATCATTCGCTGAGCTGGTACTCTTTGAGTCTTCCCTCCTGCTTCCCAACAAGCCTGCTCTACCTCCTTCTGAAAGTTTAAACACACAAAAGGATCATTCTCTTTATAATTAGGCAAATCTTTTGGAGCTACACTTACCACTATACCACTATTTGCATAGGGGTTATTGCGTTTACTAGGGCTCCAGCCATTGGTAACCACTTCATCTTGTGCAGTAGCGCAGGGAGCTATAATACCCCCAGGACACATACAAAAAGAATACACCCCTAGCCCATCTACTTGTTCTACTAAGGCATAACTAGATGGAGGCAAGTAAGGGTTGTCTACTTCGCCGTGATACTGAATATAATCTATTAATTCTTGTTGATGTTCAACACGTACACCAATTGCAAAAGGTTTGGCTTCAATTTTTATATTTTTTTGATGAAGTAAATAAAATATATCGCGAGCCGAATGTCCTGTAGCAAGTATAACATTATCAAATTGTTGCCATTCAGTATTATTTATCTGAATAGCTTCAATAGCGTTTTGTTTTAGTTTTAAATCTGTTAGCTTAGAATTAAAATGCACTTCTCCTCCATTTTCAATAATTGCTTCACGCATTGCAGTAATAATTTTAGGAAGCTTATTTGTTCCTATATGAGGATGCGCATCTACCAGTATATCTTCTTCAGCTCCAAAATGCACAAACCACTCTAATGCTTTAAGTACATTGCCACGTTTTTTTGAACGTGTATATAGTTTACCATCAGAATAAGTACCTGCGCCACCTTCACCAAAGCAATAGTTACTTTCTGGATTTACAATATGGTCTTTATTTATAGCAGCCAGGTCTCTACGACGTTCGCGAACATCTTTTCCACGTTCAAAAACTACAGGTTTTAAGCCTGCCTCTATAGCGCGTAATGCGGCATAAAGTCCTGCAGGTCCTGCGCCTATGATTGCAATTTCTTTAGCTTCAGAAACATTTTTAGGAATAAATGGTGGTATAAGTTCTCGTTTTTCACCTTTTAACCACAATTCAATTTGTAGATTAATTTTAATAGGTTTTCTACGTGCATCTATAGAGCGCTTTCGTATGCGCCAGTCTGCAATTATATCGCGTCGAAGCTTTTCTTTTTCTAAAGCAAGCTCTAGAACATAGTCTAAATCCTCCTGTTGATGGGGTAATACAGCTATTTGTACCAATTTACTCATAAGCGACAAAGATAGCTGTAAAATCGTTAATTAAAGTTATTTAAAAAGTCTTAGAAAATATAAATATTAGTAGTTCCTACAATTTTTCTTATCCCCAAAAACAATTATATATCTTTGCTAAAAGAAAAGTAGCATATGATTTTTATTGAAAACGAAGGCAACACAGATCCTAGGTTAAATCTAGCATTAGAAGAATACGCCTTGCGAAATTTTAGCGCAACCAACGATTATTTATTGTTTTATATTAACGAACCTTCTATCATTATAGGTCGCAATCAAAATACTTTAGAAGAGATAAACCTTCAGTATATAGAAGATAACGCTATACATGTAGTACGAAGGGTTTCTGGTGGTGGTGCTGTTTATCACGACTTTGGAAATCTCAACTTTAGCTTTATCACAAATCACGACATTAAAAGTTTAAACAACTTTAAAAAATTTACAGCTCCTGTAATTAAAGTATTAAATACTCTAGGCCTAACGGCAGAGCTTAAAGGTAGAAATGATATTCAGGTTGCTGAAAAGAAAATTTCTGGTACCGCACAATTTTCTACGGGAAAGCGAATGGTTAGTCACGGAACGCTTTTGTTTAACACAGATTTAGGTGAAGTTGTTAATGCGCTAAACGTTAAGATGAGCAAGATAGAATCTAAAGGTCATAAATCTGTGCGAAGCCGAGTTGCAAATATTTCCGAATTTTTAAAGGAAGCTTTGCCTATTGAAAAATTTAGACAACTTTTATTAGAAGGTCTTTATGAAGAAAGCGAGCCTTTTGAAACATATAAACTTACTGCCGAAGAATGGAAAGCCGTACATCAGCTAAAAGCTGAGAAATACGATACTTGGGACTGGAACTTTGGTCGTTCACCAAAATTTAATATACAACGCAGTAAACGTTTTGCTGTTGGCGAAATAGATTTGCGGATTTTTGTGGAAAAAGGGCATATAAAGGAATTTAAAATATTTGGAGATTTCTTTGGAAAAGAACCTGTAGAAAATCTTGAAAAGCTACTAGAAGGTGTTCGCTATGAGAAAGGCGATATTGTAGAGACACTAAAAGATATAGTTGTAAATGAATACTTTGGAGAGATTCCTAAAGAAGAGTTTATAGAATTAATATACGGTGAAGATGAAATGGTTTAGGCTGTTATATATTTTTAAACACCATTTTGATGAAAAGCAACTCTAACAAACTTTTAATGATAGTTGCGGCTTTAATTACTATTATTGGTCTTGTTACAGGAAAATATTTATTTCTCTTTATAGGATTGCCTTTAGGTCTGTTTTATAGAAAACAATAGGCTAAAAAGTGTATTGGTATTCTATACCACCACCTATTACAGTATTTGTAACATTAGAAAAATCTAGACCTCCTAAAACTTTAAAAGTCCCCAACTTTTCATTTTTATAGGAAACAGAACCGTAGTTATACCAGTATTCCCATTCGGGGTTTAGAGGTTGACCATAGGTACCCATATATTTTGAATAAGTAGATTTAAGCTGCCATTCTAACATTTTTACATTACCAGAAATCCCTAAATGATGTGTTTTAGCTCTAGTACTGATAAAACGAGTTTCGTTTGTTGTTAAGGGTAAGTTTTTGTTGTACACTATAAAAGGTACACCAATAACATTTTCATCATAAGTCCACCCGCTTCTATATATGGAATTGCTAAAATAATTATCTCTTCCACTTCCACCTGTAGCACCACTTTGATCACTAGTGTCTATATATTCATAAAGTATAGCCGAAATAAGGTTTTGTTTTTTTGGTTTAAAATAAACTCCCCATAAACCATCAGGAAAGTTTTTAAAGCCACTTCCAGATCCATCTTCTATATAGTGATCGTGATAAAAAGAAAAATCGCCATATGTGGCATTAAATTCATACTCTAAAGAGATACTACCAAGATGATTACCTACCCTGTTTTGAATTTCTCCATCTAAGCCAATTTCTTGTTGAGTTCGAGCAAAAAACACATTCCAATAATCCTTAAACCCGTTTTTCAATTTACCATACTCCGGTGATGTTCCTCCCCATTGTGCATAATGCTGTACTTGAGCTGTAATTTTATGATTTTCATTAATAGTAGTAATTAAACCAAGTTTCTTATAATGTACATGTGTACCCTCTACATAACGATCATCATTAAGTTCATAATGAGCAATAGCCCAGTCTAAAGCAAATGTTTTTGAAATCTTTAGAGGGTTGTTAGCTTCCAAAAGAATTCCAGGTAAGGGTCTTGCGTTTCCTGACCATAAAAAATCTTGATTGGTTGCTGAAAGACCGTCGAGTACTTCTTCTTGTTTTTTTGAACCTATCGTTGCAAAAAGCCAAGAATTTTCAAACTGAAGGTATAAATCCTCTCTCTGTACTGCATGTTCTACTCCATCTCTCCCAAATATTGACGCTCCAGCATTAATTTTAAAAGTAGAAAAATCTACACTTCCATTTAAATTGCCATTTATTGAAATATTTGAAAGCTCACTTACAGCATAATTGGTATTTGTATGAAACCAAAAAGGATTTTCATCCTCATTAGCTAAGATCACTTTAGTATTGATGCTTCCATTAATATCTATTTCCTGCGAAAAAACGATTACAGGAAAAAGAAAAATGAAGACTTTTAGAAGTTTCATACCGTTATTTTCTATTTATTCAAAAATCGTTGCCAATAAGATTTTTCTTCACTTGTATAGGCATAACCGTACTTATTACCGTAGCCAAAATTACCATTGCTTACATTATTCATTATTACAGCAACATTTGCTAGACGTCCATCATTAATGGCATCCTGAGGGAAGCCAAGAAGGCGCTTGTCTGTATATCCTGCACGAACTACATACAATGTAATATCTGCCAATTTATTTATCAAAATACTATCTGTAACCAGCATAGAAGGTGCAGTATCCATAATAACATAATCAAACTCTTGTTTAAGTTCCTCTACAAATACACTAGTTCTTTTTTGCATTAACAACTCTGCTGGGTTTGGCGGTATGGCTCCAGAAACTATAATACTAAGGTTTTTGTTGTAATCGCTTTGTGCTATAACATCACTTACCTTCATATCGTTATGAAAGATATATTCGGTAAACCCTTTTAAAGACCTTGAATGTTCAGGTAAATAACGTTGTAATTGTGGATTACGAATATCTGCCCCAACTAAAACTACTTTTTTACCTGTTTGTGCTAAACTTAAAGCTAGATTAAACGCAACAAATGTTTTCCCTTCTCCTTTAATGGTTGAAGTTACCATTAAAGTTTTTCCCTTATCATCTTCATCTAGCTTATTGATAAATAAATACTGAAGGTTTGTTCGTAAAATCCTATAGGCTTCAGCCATGATACTGTGATCGTTGTCTTGAATTAAATCTGCCTCTTTGCGTTTAATCTTAGGAATCTCACCTATGATTGGTGTTTTGGGCAGGTATTGTTCAATATCTCTTCTAACAGTCACTTTTGTATTTAATAAATTAGCTCCATAAATCCCCATAAATGGAAGTAATAATCCAGCTAAAAATGCTCCCATATATATCATCTGCCTTTGAGGTGAAACAGGAGTTTTACTGCTATAGGCGTAATCTACAATTTTTGCTTTTGGCGATGTTGCGGCCAAAGTAATAGAAGCTTGTTCTCTTTGTTGTAAAAGAAATAAATACAACTGTTCTTTTATAGTTTGTTGGCGTTCTATACCTCTGTATATTTTTTCTTGGCCAGGTACTTTTGCTATCTTAGAATTTAATGAAGATCCTTGTATATTAAGATCTTTCATTGCTATCTCCAATGAATTTGTAGAGTTTTTTAAACTACTCAATATTCCAGAACGCATTTGTTCTATTTGATTATTTACGTTCTGAACAACTGGATTCTTTGAAGTAGAAGTTTGTAAAAGCTTATTCCTGTATAAAATTAATTGGTTGTAATTACTTACAGTAGCTGAAACATCTGCATTTTGGATACCTATATTTGAGGGTAACAACTCGTTCATAGAGCTATTTTCCATATAGTCTATCATTGTTTTAGACAATTGTAATTGGGTAGACACATCTAGTTGTTCTTTCGTAAACTCGCTAACACTTTGAAGAGTAATCTGAGCTTCCGTCTGTATATCTGTTAATCTATTTTGAGTCTTAAAAACTTCTTTATTGTTTTCAACGGAATCAAGCTCACGGCTTATAATTTTTAAACGATCATCTATAAATTGAGAGGTACTATTAGCAATTTCGTTCTTATCATTGGTTGCATCTTTATTGTACTGATTAATGAGTTCGTCTAAAAAGTCTTCTGCCTTTTCGGGTACAGGACTAATCATACTTAATGTTAAAACATTACTGTTTTTTACTGAGTTTTCAATAGTAACACTGCCCTGATAACTTAATGCTACGTTTTCAACAAGGGCATAAGAAATTAATACTGTTCTATCTATATAATTTTCTAAAATTGAAATGTCCTGTACATTTGGAAGAACAGAGATATCTCCAAAAGGAAGTGAAACCTTTTCACCAAACTTATAAGTGCCTTCTATGGTTTGGTCTTCAGTTTCAATATGATACTCAGATGTTGAGAGTACTTTTATAAAAAGTTGTGGAACCTTCATGCTTGCTCCACTTTCATTAAATGTCTGATACTGAACTACAAAAGGTAGATTAGAGTATATCTCTGTAGTTTTTACAGCACCTACTGTTTCGTACTTTATATTTAACCCTAACTCTTTCACGGTTTTAGTCATGATTCGTTTAGAATTAAATATAACTACTTCGTTGTCTATCTTACCATTACTAAATTTAGAAAGAAAGCTTCCAAATTGTGAAAAACCGAGCATATCTAATGGGTTTCCTCCATTCTTCTCGTCTTTAATGATTATAGTAGCTTGACTTTGGTATAATGACGTTGAGTATCGTAAATAAAAAAAGGCAACTGTTAGGGCTATAAGTACACCAAGTACAAATAAATACCAATATTTTGTGTATTGCTCTATAAGCTCCCTAATTGGTACTTCTTTAGTTTCTTGAGTATTGTTAATTTCCTCCATTGTTTATTGTTAACGAGTTAAAAGAATTACTGTACTGAGTATTACTGTAACTAATGACAACAAAGCAGGTACATCTGGTATAAATCCTGATTTACGCACGCCTTTAAGTGAAGGTTCTACGTAAACCAAATCATTTTGTTTTAAAAAATAATAGGGTGTTGTAAATAATTCTGAGCTGGTATAATCTATTCTACTCACTTTGCGAACACCGTTTTCTTCACGTATTACGGTTACTTGTTTTCGCAAACCATCTTCAGAAAAATCACCAGCTAAAGCTATTGCTTCAGGTAGGGTAATGCGTTCATCTTGTATTCTATAAACACCAGGCACTTTTACTTCACCTATAACGGTTACTTTAAAATTAACAATCCGCACATCTACCACTACATCTGTTATATAGTCTGAAAGTTTCTGCTTCAATTCTTCTTCTAAAGCACCTCTTGTTTTTCCCGTTACCTCTAAAGTGCCTAATACAGGAAAACGAATGGCTCCTTTAGAATCTACAAGGTATCCCTGCAATTCTACACCTCCTCCTGTTCCTGAACTGCCAATTGAAGAAGCACTGTTTCGCATAAAAGGTTTTACAACTTCTTCGTCTATGGAAGAAACAGTAATATAAAGTATATCATTAGGTTCAATTATGGGTTCAAAAGTGTTTTCTATTTCTTTTAAATTAAGATTTTCAGCATCCTGAAAATATAAAATTTGCTTTTTTGTGGCGCAAGAAAAAAGACTTACACAAATTAAAAGCAGTACTGCTATTTTATTCATCAATTTATTTTTTAAAGACGCAAATATAAGGTCTTCATATTATTAATACTCGTTTTTTTGGGTACTTATCTAGGGAGAGGTAAATGTTTAGTTTTGTTTCTGAACATCTAAAACTTCAAATTCTGAATTGTTACTTAAAAACTCTGGTATGAGCTCTTTAAGTTTTTTTACAATATCCTTACTTTTACCGTTTTTTGAAATAGCTAAAATCTCATCTGTTTTAAAACTCATTTCTTGAAAAGTTAATGTTGGCACCTTAGATACCATAATTTTTGAATGGTAAGTAGGTAAAGAAGTGTTAGTGTCGTTCAGTAATTCTTCGTATAATTTTTCGCCAGGTCTAAGTCCTGTAATTTTTATATCTATATCTTCATATGGTTTTAAACCAGAAAGACGTATCATTCTTTCTGCCATAGCTAGTATTTTAATAGGTTTACCCATATCAAAGACAAAAATTTCACCGCCATTCCCCATAGTACCAGCTTGCAAAACTAATTGACAGGCTTCACTAATGGTCATAAAATATCTAATAATGTCTTTATGTGTTACTGTTACAGGGCCTCCTTCTGCTATTTGTTTTCTAAAATAGGGAATAACAGATCCATTAGAGCCTAGCACATTCCCAAATCGCGTTGTAATAAAGCGTGTAGGGGTAGTTATGTAATCTTGTAATGATTGTACGTACATCTCAGCTGCTCTTTTTGATGCTCCCATAACGTTTGTAGGGTTTACGGCCTTGTCTGTAGATATCATTACAAACTTATCTACTCTGTGTTTTACAGAAAGATTTGCTAAATTTATAGTCCCTCCAATATTTACATACACAGCTTCATGTGGGTTTTTTTCTATCAGTGGAACATGCTTGTAGGCTGCAGCGTGATATACCGTATTAAAATTACACTTAGAAAAAAGCATTTCCATTCTATCAATATTCCGGATATCAGCTAGCAGAATTTTAAAATTTACATCGCTAAAATTCTGATTCATGTACAACTCCATATTGTGTAAAGCAGATTCTGCATTATCTAGAATTACAATTTTCTTTGGTTTAAATGCTGCTATTTGCTTTACAATCTCACTTCCTATTGAGCCAGCACCACCAGTAACTAAAATTACTTTATTAGATATATCCTGTTTTATAAGATCAACATCCATTGCTATAGGATTTCGCTCCAATAAATCCTCTATCTGTATTGGCTTAATCTGGGCGTGAATGTCTTCTTTTTTATTCCAATGTTCTACTAAAGGAACATTAAAAATTTCTACTTTATTAGCTAAACAGGATTCAACTATTTGGTTTTTTTCTTTTACACTTAGTGAATCGCTTACAATTAATACACCATCTAAATTATTTTGAGCTAAAAGCTCGGTAAACTCATTAGAAATTGTTGATATAGAAACTGAAAAAACTGGTTTATTAAGTATTTTTAAACTCTTACCAATATTGTTTTCTGTCACAAAACCTACAAGTTTATATGGTAAATTAGATTCTGATGTAAGTGCTCTTCCCAATGATATAGTTTGATCGTCTATCCCTACTATAACTATTCTCTTTTTTAATTGACCAGCTGTACTGGCTTTTAAATAATGATAGGTTTCTTTTACAGCTATTCTGAAAATAAGCATCATTGTAAAAGAAAAAAACATATACAGTAATATACCAGTTGTTAAGAAAATTTTCTGCCCAGTGACAACAAAATAAATATAGTTAAATACTATTGCTGTTATAGCTGTTAAAAAAGTAGAGGAAACAACCTTTACAATATCTGTAAATGTGGAATGACGAACGATACCTGCATAGGTTCTAAGAACGTAAAAAAAGAATACATTTACCGAAACAAGAAACATTGCCCTACTCAATGAGGACCAAGTAAGGTGATGTTTAAGTGGTGTGTCGTCCAGAATTAAATACACCATCCCAAAGGATGCTATACAGATAAGAATGTCGATTAAAAATACAACCCAGCGTGGTAAGTATTTTTGGTCAAAATATTTTAGTTTTTTTACTTGCATTATTCTATTAGTGTAAAATGATAAATTTTAAAAAATTTAAAAATTTTTTCAGACTAATTGGGGGATTAAAAATGTCTTATTTAGTAATTAAATGTATTAAAGTTTCTTTTATTCTATGTTTGTCATTAAAGGTTAAGTTTGACCCCGAAGGTAAGCATAATCCTCTAATAAAGAGGTCTTTTGCTATTGATTTACCGTAATAAGGTGTGTTTTTAAATACAGGTTGTAAGTGCATAGGCTTCCATAATGGCCTACATTCTATATTATTTTCTGCCATAGCCAACCTAATATCCTCATTAGAAAAATTACATTTAGAACTATCTACAAGTATGCAAGAAAGCCAATGGTTTGAATAAAAATCGGTAGTAGGTTCAGAAAAAACGCTTATACCATCTGTCTTTGAAAAAACATCCTTGTAAAATTGATTCATTTCTCTCCTTAACCCAACATGCTTATCCAGCACTTCCATTTGTCCACGACCAATACCTGCCGAAATATTGCTCAATCTGTAGTTATAGCCTATTTCTGAATGCTGATAATGTGGTGCATCATCACGGGCTTGAGTTGCTAAGAATATAGCTTTTTCTTTCAGTTTTATACTTTTTGAAACTAAAGCGCCTCCACCTGATGTTGTTATTATTTTATTACCGTTAAACGAGAGTATGGACAAATCGCCAAAAGTGCCACATTTTTGATTCTTAAAACTACTACCCAGTGCCTCAGCACTATCCTCTATAACAGGTATTTCGTATCTTTCTGAGATTTGTTTAATTTCTAATACCTTATAAGGCATCCCATAAAGGTGAACCGCTATAATAGCCTTCGGTTTTTTTCCTTTTGCAATTCTATCTTTAATGGCTTCTTCTAAATGGTTTGGACAAATATTCCAAGTATCTGGTTCACTATCTACAAAAATAGGGGTAGCTCCTTGATATACAATTGGGTTTGCCGATGCAGAAAATGTCATGCTTTGGCATATTACTTCATCACCACTTTCTACACCTAGCAAAATAAGTGCTAAATGTATGGCGGCAGTTCCTGAACTTACTGCGGCAACATAGCTATCTTGTTGTAAATACTTTTCTATATCACTTTCAAAACCGTTTACATTTGGCCCCAAAGGAGCTATCCAGTTGGTATCAAAAGCTTCATTTACATAATCTTGTTCATTACCCCCCATATGTGGCGAAGAAAGATAAATTTTATTTTCCATCATTAAATTTTATAATCCTAGCAGGATTGCCATATACAACTGCATTATCTGGAACATCTTTAGTAACTATAGAGCCAGCTCCAATTGTTGCCCATTTTCCTATTTTTATTTCAGGTAAGATAACACTCCCCGCTCCTACTAATGTGCCTTCACCTATCTTTACCCCTCCTGCAACACTAACTTGTATCGCTACATGTACAAAATCCTCAACTATAGTATTGTGTGAAATAGAAGCACTGTTATTTATGACACAAAAATCTCCAATAGTCACACTAGAATCTAAAACAACTTGCGGATGTACTATTGTTCCTTTACCTACTTTAACAGAAGAATAACAAACTACAGTACTGTGTATAAAGTAAGGGTAGACTGCATTAAATTTACTACTCATTAGCTTTCTATGTCTATTACTACCTATTGAAATAAATAAGTGTTTAGGTTGAAAATTAATTGAGTTAAACTTTTTTACAGGAATATTTAAAATAGACTCTCGTTTAGGAGCATCGTCTACAATGTCTGTAATTGTGTATTCGCCTAGGCTTAAAATTAAATCTGCTACAGCAAAACAATGACCACCAGCACCGTAAAGGGATATTTCTTTTTTACTCATATTCATTTCCTTTAAAGCTTGTTGTAGTTGCAACTCCGCTGGAATTAATTCCTTCCTTTTTTATGACTTTTAAAAACGTTTTATACAAGATTTTTAAATCGAGTAAAAAAGATTGATGCTTTACATACCAAAGGTCATATTCAAATTTTTTTTTCCAACTTATTGCATTTCGACCATTTACTTGGGCCCATCCAGTAATTCCTGGTTTAACGTTGTGTCTTTGTTTCTGAAACTCATCATAAAGGGGAAGGTATTCAGGTAGTAAAGGCCTTGGTCCTACAAAGCTCATATCGCCAAGAAGTACATTTAACAATTGCGGCAATTCATCTATTGAAGTGGCACGTACTAGCTTTCCAATGTTAGTAAGCCTTTCTGCATCTGAAAGTAACTTTCCATTTTCATCCTTTTTATCGTTCATGGTCTTGAACTTTATTATTGTAAATATTTTTTCATTCTTCCCAGGTCTTTTCTGTAAAAAAAAAGGTGAGCCTCCATTAGAAAAAACAAGTAGTACCGTTATTAAAACAATTATAGGTCCAGATAGTAGCAGCAATAATAATGCTGTTAAAAAATCGAAAAATGGTTTTATTATGTTTTGGTACATTTATAGGTTATTCAAAGAAATCGCGAAATTACATAAAAAATGATAGGTAAACTATAGAAATAAGTAAGCATTATGTTATGTTTTTATTTAAATATAAAGTAGGTATTGTCTGGAAATTATATCACATTTATAAAAAACACTTAAGATTTTTAACGATCTGTTTATACCATCATCTTAACTTTTGATACTCATTAAGTAATGCCTTCCACACTTCTTCCCTGTTGTATTTTGTTACAATTAATTGTCGCGCATTCGCCTTTAAATTGTTGTTTAAAAAAGGATCTGTTACCAATAATTTCATAGCCTCATAGAGTGCCGTCTCATTTTTAGGAGGCACTATAAGCCCATTATTATTTTCTGAAATAATCTCGTTACAACCATTTATATCAGTTACTATAGATGCTAAACCCATTGCACAGGCCTGCATAACTACATTAGGAAAACCTTCTCTATAACTTGGGAAAACTAATGCGTCTGAAATTGCAAAGTATGGACGTACATCATTTTGATATCCAACATCATAAATATTTGGGCACTTTTTAATATTTTCTAAAGTAATTGGTTGCAATGGATCAAGTTCATCTTCAAAAGGACCCACTAATAACAAGGAAACTTTATTCTCTTGTTTTAAAAGTTTTATAAAAGCTGAAATAAGCTCATTAATACCTTTATCTCCTACTAAACGACCTACAAAAATAAAAAGGAAATCTTCCTCTGAAATATTTAATTCTGTTCTTAGAGACACATTCTCTTTTTCTGAATACAAACTTGGATCAAAAAATGAAGTGTCTATTCCGTTACTACTTCCATTACCTATTATTGAGAGTTTAGATGGCTTTGTAAGTTTTTCTGAAGTAATAAAATTATACAACCCCTTTGAATTTGGATATACCTTTGTTGCAAAACCATATGTGCTTTTCTCAACTGTATTTAAAATCTTTCTTTTAACCCCTTTAGCTTCCATTAATGGAAGCCCAGCAACAGTATGTAGTCTATTAGGAACTCTAGCCAACCAAGCTGCCATCATACCAACTATGCCCGCTTTTGGGGTATGAGTGTGAACAATAGCTGGTTTTTCTTTTTTTAAAAATTTATAAAGTTTATAAACGGCTTTTAAATCTGCTATTGGTGTTATTTTTCGGGTAAGTTCCAAATGAAATACAGCCACTCCTTCCCCTTTTCCGTATGCTGCTAATCTATCCTTTTCAGCTGAAATAGCAATCACCTCAAAATAATCCTTCATATAGGCCAATTGACCTTCAAGAAGTTTTTCAAGTGAAATAGGAACCGTTGTGATGCGGATGAGTTTGAGTTTGTGCATTTATCAATAACTAGAATAAAAAACTTTCACAAGTGAGCTCTTTTTTAAAAGATAAATATATATAACTAATTATCATTATTTTATACCTTTTAAAATTCTATTATAAATATAACCAGTAAAAGTAGGGTGATAATATAATTTGCCTTTTTGGGAAGGTTTATTTTGTAATATTAAAGTATCATTTTTGATTTCATTTAAAGTTTCTTTCATTGGAACAATAGAAACACCATACTGATGAAATGGGTATGTTGCAAAGTTGTCATTTTTAGAAATCTTAATCCGTTCTTGTTTAATGATTGATCCTGTATCTATACCTTGATCAACTTCATGTATAGTCACACCACAATTTTCAGTATCCTTAGCAACTAAAGCCCAATAAGCTCCGTGAACTCCTCTGTAAAAAGGGGTAATCCCCACATGTGTGTTTATAAATCTAGTCTTGGTACTTTTTAATACTTTATTAGTAATTATTCTTGTCCCATTCACTATAATAATATCCGATTTGATTTTTTTTAAATTCTCAATGGATTCAGAGGAATTAACAGAAGAAACATTAATAACTTTCTTTTCAGGTATTGATTTAGAAGAAAGATTGTATTTATTTTTAATTTCAACAATTCTTTTTTTTGAAGAATATAAAAGAATTTTAGATATCGTAGATTGAAAGAGGATTTGATTAAATACTCTAAAAAAACCTAAACGTTTAATCCTAGCTTTAATAAGCTTTTTAGAGCTAACCTTTTCTTCAATAATAACTGCTACAATATCAAATTCATCTTTTAAAGCGTTATATAAAAATGTAGTGCTTTGACCTTTTCCAGCAAGGATAATTATCTTCATCATTTAATATTAAGTTTTACGGAAAGATCTCCCATTGTAATGGATTGAAATTGATATTTATTTTTTAAAAATTCAAAATGCTTAAGAATTTTTTCTAATAATAGAATATTTTCTTCAGTATTCCTTCCGAAATTATGTGGGTGCCACCATAAATGATATACAAGATTATTTTTAGCAGCATGTGTCATTGAGTTTATAATTCGCCTATATTTAAATTGTTCCAAAACTCTTAGTTTTTTATTATATGGTCTTAAAAACCTACTAGAAGGTATATTATAGGGGAATGTTTTTACAATAGATTCATAGCTATAACAGTGATGTCCTGTAATATTAATATAGCCATCAACTAACCTTAACCCGCGCTTAAACAAAGTTTGTTTTTGTCCTTTACTAGATTTATAAATAAAGTGTTTTTCATTTCCACGAAAACAAGTGATACCTTTATTTTTACATATTTCAATATACTCCTTACTATATTGGTTTCTAGGAAAGATAATGCTCTTAATTTTTATCTCTTCCCTCTTACCTACTTCAATTGCTTTTTGAAGGTCTGAGTCAAACATCTCTATTGTTTGCCCAGGTTCTAAACAATAATAATGGCAGTAAGTATGTGTAGCCACTTCATGCTTACCTGATTTGTTTATTGATTTGAGTAAACTGTACCCATAATAATATGGGTCATCGTCCTCGTTTTCACCAATATAATCATCTATACCTGGGTACGGAGATAAGTTTTCATCAATATAGCTAGCTGTATTAGCGGGAAGACTATTTAATAGTTCATTTTTATTTTTATTAAACAAAAAACCCACAGTAGCAAAAGTTGCGTTTACATTAAATTTATTAAAAACATTTAATGTTTGAAGTGTAGCAGATTTTACACCAACAATGGCATCTCCATAAGTATCTATTGTTTTTTTATCCCGAACCCCCCACATCAGTTCATAATCTAAAGAAATCACTAAGCTACCGCAATTTAATTTCTCTTTACTTTTTTGATCTATTTCTGTGTAATTACTACTATTCATAACTTTGAATTTCTTGCTTTTTATTGCTAAAAATAATTAGCTGATAATCTGAGAGTGCCCATAAAACACACATTATTAAATCCTTGTAATCATATTGTTCAACCTAATTATTTGATCTAAACAACTTATATGATAGTGAAAAATATTTATATCAAATATACTTTAATTATTTCTGTCAAAATCTGTAAGTCGTTCTTCTTATCAGCCTAAAAAAAAATTAGAAACAAAATTAGTATTGAAAAAAAATACAAAAAACCAAGAATAAATACATTCATTTCTGATTAAAAATAATATTCCATATAACAATTACACCACAAGTAATTTTTCAAAAGAAATGAGAATCTTTGTTGTACGTATAAGCTTATTCAATTCTAAGAGATTAGGTGTTTAATATTATTCTTTACCATTCTATATTTTCCGCTTTTTTCAACAGGTATTTCGTCTACTTTTTTTAAATGAATTTTCATGCTTTTTCCTATTCTATCTCTCCAATTCTTTATTAATTTTTTTTCATAATGAGAAGAAAAAACTTTTTCATCTATAACTATTTTCACATTTACACTCTCTAAATCGTTTTGTATAACTTGGAATTTTACGATTCCCTTTATATCCTTAAGGGTATTAGAGACGTTACCTAGGTTTATTTTTCCTGTTTCTGGAGAATAAACATAATCATCTATTCTACCTAAAATTTGTTTTACTAATGGATTGTTATTGCCACAACTACATTGTTCATCACTTAATTCAACACTATCTTCAATGTCATATCGAATTAATGGAGTACCATAAGTAGTGAAGGATGTAACTACCAAACGACCTTCTTTGGCAGGAAGATTATTTTGATCTAAAACTTCAAAAACACCGCTTTGCATTTCCAAGTGTAAATTGTTGTTTTTACATTCAAAAATGAAAGGTGCACCTTCTGATGATGCGTATTGATCATATAAAGTGGTTTTAAAAAAAGATTCTATAGTTTTTTTGGATTGCGGTGTTATACTTTCCGCTGTTGGAAAAATAGCCTTAACAATGTTTGCTGGGAAAATAATATTATTTTCTAAACCATATATTGCAATTTCATACATAGTAGAAGGAAAACCAATAAAATAGGCTGGTTTAAACTTAATTAAATCATTAATATAATACTTTAAATGATCTTTTTTTATATGAAATGTGGAATAATAACGAACCTTATACCAATAATCCGTTTTCCAGAATATATGTTTTTTTATATCTCTTTGAGTTAAAAGGCTTTTTCCTGAGAACCAAGCAGTCCGTTTTCCTAATTTATATCCATATTGTAGTCTAAAATTTTCGATCATAGCAAAACGCTCCTGTATATCCTTGTATGTAAAGATGACTTCTAGAGATTTCCCTGTAGTGCCTCCTGTCTTGGAAACTATTCCTTGAGATTTTGGAATTGTATACACTTCATTAATCTGCTTTCGGAGGTCTTCTTTTGAAATGATAGGTAATTTTAGGATATCTTTTACACTAGTTACCTCTGTGATATCTTTATATTTTTTTTTATAAAAATGAGACTCTTTTTTTGCATACTCAAACAATGAAAGAAATCTAGAGTTCTGATTTTCCTGAAGCTCTTTTTTAGTTAATTTTTCATTTTTAGAAAAAAGTTTTAGGAAATGAGGATATTCTCCTCCATAACGTTTTCTATATGCTATAAAATTGAAAACACTTATAAGTATATTTTGAAATACACTAGGTAGTGCTCTATAGACCTTATCTTTTTTCATTTATATATTATTATAGTCTTTTTCTAATACAGCCATAGATATTTCTCTGTGGGTTTCACATCTAAACATATTTAACAATAACGTTTGGTGCTGTTTTGAATGAAAAAACCATCTTGGTAAAAGTCCTTTTGTTACCGCAGCCCTTATGTATTTATTTTGCAGAAATAACATCCCTTTATAATTAATTCTTTGAGTATTTATATAATCATCCCAATTTTTTAAATAAAGTGAATCATCTAAAATAATTTCATTAAGAGCCTTAATTTCTTCAAAAAAAAGTTTTTCTTCTTCATTGTTAAATAATTCAATATTGGAGTTATTAAATCTTCCTTGATGAAATGGAATTAGTTTAAATGATATATTATTATCTTTAATAGTCAGTTTTAAACCAAATCCCTTCGTCCAATGTCCTTTTTGATATTTTTTTTTATAATCAAATATAAAATTACCTAAACTATAGAAAATAGGCTTTTTATTATAAACTTCATAACCGCTAAAACAATGTGGGTGGTGTCCTACTACAGTGTCTGCGCCACTCTCAATATAAAATCTATATCGTTCTCTTTGATTTGGCGTAGGTAATTGATAATGTTCTCTACCACCATGAGCTATTACTAAAAGAAAATCAACCTGTTCTTTAGCCCTTTTTATATCTCTGTGGTTTTGAATAAGATTTACCGGATTTGCTCCATATGAATTGAGAGTTGCCGCACAAAACTCGCTCTCTGCATAGTTTAAAACTCCTATTTTTTTATTTTTTATTTCAATGATTTTTAAATTCCTTGCATAAGCCAGGTTACAACCTGCGCCTACATAATGAATAGATTTATCATCACAATTTTTAATTGTATCCTTTACACCATTTTCACCAAAATCTAAAATATGGTTATTTGCAAGTGTAACCAAGCTAAAACCCGCTTCTAGTAATGGTTCCAAGCTTTTATAATTTGCTTTAATATTTGGTCCAGACTTTTTTATTGGAGCATTACTTTCAGTAATGGGAGCCTCTAGGTTTGTAATAGCTAAATCAACATTTTGTGAATAAGGTTTTATTGCCTCAATCATAGAAAAGTCACCATTCAGTATTTTTGTTTCGTTTCTGCCTATAGGACAATAATCACCAGTAATAAACAAATTAATTTCCATGATTTATCTTTAGTTTTGGTTGTATTTCATTATAATAAAAACTCCATAAAATAAACAAATAAAATGGCAACATCAACATATTCTTTTGTCGTAACATAATACCAAGATTACCTAATATTAATGAAAAGGAAAGGGTGCCAATAAGAAAAAAAATGAGAGATCCACGTAAAATAAAATTACTTTTATTAAATATTTTAAAGGGTTTTCTTAGTAATACTCTTATAGATAAAATAAGAAGTAGTAAGTTTTCAAATGATGCTACCAATGCAATTGGGTTATTCATATCAAAAAAGAAAGGTCTATACATAAAAGTAAAAATCTTTAATGGATAAGGGTATGAAGATATATCTACCACAGATCCTCCTTTTGCAGAAAGTGCTTGCACTTTTGAATTTGAAAATTGCTCTATACTTTCAACACTAAACGAATCAAGCTTTACAAATAGCATCACCTTAGAAAAAAGAAAAATAAATACCACCATTCCAATTCCAGATAAAAAAATGCGTTGATACATTTTTAAACTAGGTGAGAAAATAAGGCCTACTCCAAATCCAACAATTAAAAAGAGTGTTATATGAGGCCTTATTAAAATTGATATTAATAGACTTATTAATAAACTAAGCCACCTCTTTTTTATATTAATTATAGAATAAATAAAAAGTGAAATCGCAAAAAATAATAATGTGTCTTTTCCTACACCAGCTGACCAAAAATGAAGGTTTGGCAAAAAAAGAATTAAGGGGAAAATACTTATTCTAAAAACTTTAATGTTTTTTAAATAAGTATAATCTGGAATAAGAAATTTTAATATAGCTAAAAAATAAACAAAAGCTGAATATCCTATAAGACCATATATTACATTACCTGTAAAGAAAGAGAGCCCCAAATAAGACGAAGGGAAATAATTTATTAAAAGCATAAGCTCTGTAGGTCTTCCACTTGATAATACATAGCCTAAAATTTCAGAATAACTAAACTCTTTTGCACCTTCCCAATAGTATTCGGCATCACCTCCATTAATCTTTATGTAGATAAAAAATATAAATGTAAATGCTAAATGATATAAATAAATCTTTTTTAAAAGTATTTTTTCTTGGTAAGAAAACACCTTAAAACGGTCTTTTATTTTAAACCCAATTATAACAAAAAAGGTGACAATTAATATATCTAGTAAAATCATAGTTGGGAAATAGAAATAGTTTTTAATGTGTCAGTCTATCTGCACAACTTTCATAGGTTAAATTCTCTAATGTATATTGGCGCGTATCTTTATAAACTGTATTTAATTCTTTATATTCTAAATACGATTTTTCCATAGTCTTGAATAAACTATCTGTATTTGAAGGTTCAAAAGTTAAAGAAAGACTATCGTTTGTATTAATTTCTTTAACACTGTTAAAATTACCATTAATAACCAATATCCCTGATGACAAACAATCAAAATACTTTAAATGAACAATAAGTTCAGAATATGGATTTTGCCTATCCGGACAAACCAGCACATTCGCAACACTCTGATATGCTGTTAGTTCATGATAAGGTATTTTTTCAATTAAAACTATATTGTCTTGAATGTTTTTATCAGTTATTAGTGCTAAACATTCATTTTTTGTTGGACCAGTACCAATTAAGATAAGCTTACTGTTTTTATATTTAGCATTGAACTCAGCAAAAGAAATTATTAAATCTTGTACCCCTGCAGTTGGTTTATATCCACCTGCAAAAAAGAAAACAAAATCATTTTCTTCTATATTGTATTTCTTTTTTATTTCTCCTTTTAAAGTAGTGTCTATAACTCTTTCAAACACCTCTTGTCCTAATACATAAGGTAGTATTATAGACTTTTTATCACTTATGTCATAAGAAGCTTCATAATAATTTTTCATTGCTTCACTAGCGTAAATAAAACCATCACCATATTCAAATACCTTTTTGTCTAGCCAGAATGCGAACTTATACTTCAAGTAATAAACTATTTTAGTTTTAAGATTATTGGCATTACTATATTGATATTCAAATTCAATTGTACTAATACCATGTAAATCGTTTATATACGAACTTACTAACTTCTTTTTCTTCAATAGATATCCTATAGTGTTGTCAAGATATTCGAAGAAATACACCACTTCGTTCTCTCTTACATTTGCCTTTTTTAAATTATTCAGTATTTTTTTTAATAACTGAGGATATAACAACCAAACTATAGATACTGGTAAGAAAACAGTTATACTTTGTAGTATTCGTTTATTAAAACTATTTATCTCCTTGTCTATGTATAAATGTTCAATTTTAGAGTTAAACTTTGAGTAATCAGATGCATTTGATATAAAAACAACCTCATGTCCTTTAGTAGCTAAAGCGTTTAGTATACCGTACATACGGATACTACCACCACCATCTCTCTTAAAATTTCGTAAAGAAAAGAAAATAAATCTCATTAAAAATTATTTATAAAGCCCTTTAGCTTTCATTTCATCAATAGATTTTTGATAGGTGTCTTCTTGGATTTCTTGAGATTTTACCCAATCTACAAATAAACCAACACCTTTTTCAAAAGTAAACGCGGGAGAAAAATTTAGTTTTTCTTTTATTTTAGAAAGAGACGCATAATTATGTCTTATATCTCCCAATCTAAAATTTCCTGAAACCTTGATTTCAATATTTGAATTGTAATTCTGTTTAAGTTGTTTAGCAACTTCAAGTACAGTGGTTGCAACTCCCGAACCCACATTAAAAACCTGGTAATTAGCTTCTTGCATCTCAACACCCATAATAGTTGCAGTAACAACATCATTTATATATACAAAGTCGCGACTTTCCATACCGTCTTCAAAAATATTAATATCATTACCATTACGTATCTGGGTAGAAAATATTGATAAAATCCCTGTGTAAGGGTTTTTTAAAGATTGTCCTGGACCGTACACATTCTGATACCGATAAGCAACTGCAGCTATATTTTTAGACTTACAAACATTTAACACCATTTGTTCTTGGTTCTGTTTTGTGATGCCATATACAGATGATGGGTGAATTTTAGACTCCTCATCGGTAGCACAAATAGTAACAGTATTATTACAAATAGGACATTTAGGTTCAAAATCTCCTAATGACAAATCTCTTTCATTTCTTTCGGTTGGATAAACCGCACCGTGTAATTCACAATTGTATTTCCCTTCGCCATAAATAGCGCGAGAAGAAGCAACTATTACCTTTTCTATAGTGTGAGTTTCATTAACTAAATAATCTAAAAATATGGCTGTTCCATTAATATTTACATCAACGTATTTCTGAACTTCGTACATGGATTGTCCTGTACCTGTTTCAGCTGCTAAATGAATAACAATATCTTGATTTTTAAGAGCTGTATACCAATCCTCTTTATTGCGTACATCACCTTTTATAAAATTCACTTTATCTTTTATAGATGAATATAAAGTGGAGTCTTCTCCGTGTATCTGCTCAGATAGATTGTCCAATACTGTAACCTTATACCCTTTATCAATAAGCTTTAAGGCCAAATTAGAACCTATAAAACCAGCACCACCGGTAATTAACACCTTCTTTTCCATATTCTTTTAGTTAAATATTTTTTTATATATATTATTATAATCATCTATTCCTCTACTCAATGAAAAATATTTTTCAGCTAAACTTCTACATCTTAAGGATGTTTCTTCTGTAAGAAGTGGGGTTATTATAGTTTTAAAATTATAAGACTCCAAATTTTCAAACTCTAAGATTTCACCAACATTATAATCTTTTATATAATACTCATGATCTCCACATTCTTTATTTGTTAAAACAGGTATACCTGTAGCAAGCAATTCACCTAATTTAGTTGCAGCTGAAGCATTTTTAGAGAAGAAAGGTTTAATATAAAATAAGGATATGTCAATCTCTCCAAGCCTTTTAGGCATAGCGTCAAATGACACTTTTTCTATTGTACACTTTTCTATAGGAATATTGTATTCTCTTAACTTGTCTTTTATAAATTGATGCTGCCCATGTCTGTCACTATTGAAAACAATAAATCTGTAATCCAAATACTCCCCTATTCTTTTTAAGGTTACTAAGGTTTTGTCAAAATCATACCAGCCAGTGGCCGTACCTACGTATCCAATATTCACAAAAGGTTTTTGTTGATCTCGTTCTAAAAGTGAAAATCGCTCTAAATCTACACAGGTAGGAATAAAGTATAAATTCTCTATTTGGTCCCCTCCTTTAAACAGTTTATTTTCTTTAACTGTCTGTATCCCTTTTTTAGAAAGAATTACAGTTGCAGCAGCACGTTTATAAAGTTTAGCTTCAAGTCTTTTTGTCCATTTGTACAACCATTTTTCTCTATTTAGCGACCCTACATCAGCTCGTTCATCTATCGAGAAACTACGGGTGTCAAACAAATAGTTAATTTTCTTAAAATAACTTAATGCAAATACAGGAAAAACCGTGGCGTAACTGCGACAATGAACATTCTTAAAGTTATATTTTATTATAGTAAAAATCACCTTAAAATAAAACCTTGGAATATTTAATTTCTTAGCAATTCCTTGAGATTTGTAAATTATAGGTTTCCAAACAATATTGTGTTTTAAAACTTCTTTTTTAAGGTTTTCAAAAGTGATTTTATCTTTGACATCCTCCTCTTTTTCAAAAGAAATAAGAGTGATTTTATAATCTTTTGAAAGTCCATAGAGGTAGCTTAGCACTTGTGATGCACCTAAAGCCTCAAGCATTCCGTTATAGCTTAAATATAATACCTTTTTTTTCAAATTAATTTAAGTTTTTAATTATACGCCCTGGATTTCCTCCATATAATGAATAAGGAGGCACATCTTTAGTTATTATACTACCCGCAGCAATCACACTATGATGACCAATTGTAACACCTGGTAAAATTATTGCTCCTGCTCCAACCCATACATTATCCTCTATTTTAACGTAAGATTTTATATGAGGAAGTCTATCTGTTAACAACATTTGTTTTACATCTAACCCACTATCAAATATCATACACCTTGCAGATAATACAACATTTTCTCCTATCTCTACATTATATCTACCTTGGATATAAACACCATAGTTAATTTTAGTGTTATTCCCCATCCTAATGTTTTTGGAATTACCTACTTTATACATACCAAATACATAAACTTTATTTCCAAATAAATAACTAGCATATATACTTAAAACCTTATTTTTTATTCTATTGTATAATTTCATAAAAGACAATTTTCTATATTATGTACTGCTTCCTATATTCTTATTA
>JBLXDA010000017.1:0-61814 GCA_048264505.1 Aequorivita sp. | reverse complement strand
AATAAATTCGGAACAAGCTCTCATCGCCCACCAGTTACCAAAAACCGAAGCGAAAGCTTCGGTTTTTTTGTTATGACATACTTCACTTACATACTGTACTCTAGCAAGCTCGATAAATACTAAGGGATCAAGTCCAAATATTTTACGCTTTTTCTTTGGAAGTAGAGATCTAATACTCTTCTTCTGTAGTAGATTTATTGTTCTTACTGCTGTTTTCGATTTCATCTTCGATTTCTCCCGATTGCTATCGGGATCGATTTTTACCTCAAAACTTTAGGATAGTAGTTTGATATATTTTACGCAGTACGAATCATTAATTAATCGTGTGTAATTATTCATCAAAGAATAATCATTTCTAATTTCATTTTAGGATGAAAAGTTTAACTTTGGTTTTTCACAAAAAAAAACACCAAGCCTTTGATTCCATTCATTAAAAGTATATTAGTAAAGGTTGTAAAAAACCGTCAAAACCAGCAAGAACCTTCGCTTTCTTCTGAACCATTTGATAAACGTGTAAAAAACCTAGAAGTTGAGGTTACTCATGAAACTTGGGATTTTTTCTATCTGTTATTGGGGGTAGTTTCGGCGTCTTTTGGACTAAGGGGCTTTTTAATGCCTAACAATTTTATTGACGGAGGTGTAACGGGAATCTCACTTATGGTAAATGAATTGGCAGGAATACCTTTTCCATTGTTATTAGTGTGTTTTAACCTGCCTTTTATCATTCTGGCTTATTATTCTATAGGAAAACGATTTGCTGTAAAGAGTGTGTTAGGTATAATTTTGTTGGCCGTTGCTGTAGCTTTAATTCCGTATCCTACAATTACAGACGATAAAATATTGGTGGCTTCATTTGGTGGGTTATTCCTGGGTTTAGGCATAGGTCTGGCAATAAGAGGAGGTGCAATTATAGATGGTACAGAGGTTTTAGCAATTTTTATAAGTAGAAAAACAAGCCTTACTGTTGGGAATGTAATAATGATGTTTAATGTTATCATTTTTATAACAGCAGCATATTTCCTTTCCACAGAAATTGCTCTCTATGCGATACTCACTTATTTTGCTGCTTCAAAAACCGTTGATTTTGTGATTGATGGTATAGAGGAGTTTATGGGAATAACCATTATTTCTGAGTACAGTGAAGAAGTTAGACGTGCAATTATTGAAAAAATGGGACGTGGTTGTACTATTTTTAAAGCTGAAAATGGTTTTTCTAAAAATGGTGAAGCTAGACGACCAGTAGATGTTGTTTATACCGTAATCACCCGTTTAGAGATGAGCAAGCTTAAAACCGAAATAGACAAAATAGACTCAGAAGCATTTATTATTATGACTTCTGTAAAAGATGCAAAAGGAGGAATGATAAAAAAGAAACCTATCAAAAAATTCGATAAATAAATCTTATTCGTTTTATCACTATGCTTTGTTTAACTGTTTATTAGTGGCTACAACTATATGCAATCTAGTATGCGCTCTAAGGCCATTCCGCGAGATGCTTTTATAAGTATAGTTGCTTCTTTTGGGAGGTTTTCTTTAAGCTCTTTTTTCAATTCTTCAAAAGTTTCAAATTGTTGAATATGCGCCGCATTAGTTGTGGTTTTTAAAAAAATACTTCCAATTAAATACACTTTTCCAAAGGGGTTCTTTGCTAAAAAATCTACGATATGTTGATGTTCGCTTTTGGCTTCGGCTCCCAATTCAAACATATCGCCTAGAAACAATATTTTATTGCTTCCTTTGGCCTGTTTAAAGTTTTCTAAAGCAGCTAACATACTTGTAGGATTGGCGTTGTATGCGTCCATTAAAATAACGTTAGTACCTTTTGAAATTAATTGCGAACGGTTGTTTGAAGGTACATACCCTTCAATACCGGCTTTTATTTTTTCGGTAGTAACTCCAAAATATGCTCCTATGGCTATAGCGGCAGATATATTTGCAAAATTATAGACGCCCACTAAATTACTCTGTATTTTAGTTCCTTTAAATTCAACTAAAAGGTGGTGAGAGCTGTTAATTAAAGCAATCTTATAATCGCCATGTGAGTCTCCAAAGGTAATTTTTTCCATTCCTTCAGAATTTGCCAGTTGTTTAGGGTCGTTAGTGTTAATAAAGACTTTTTTATTGTTGGCTTTAAGTTGTTTGTACAATTCGGTTTTTCCTTTTACAACACCTTCTATACTGCCAAAACCTTCGAGATGTGCTTTCCCAAAGTTGGTTATATACCCGTAATCTGGGGCAGCTATATCGCTCAGCATTTCTATTTCGCCTAAATGATTGGCGCCCATTTCTACGATACCCAATTCGGTTTGCTTGTTCATAGCAAGCAATGTTAGCGGCACACCTATGTGATTGTTTAAGTTTCCCTGGGTTGCAACTGTTTTAAATTTTTGAGAAAGTACAGCCTTAATTAATTCTTTTGAAGTGGTTTTTCCATTACTTCCAGTTAGTGATATAATGGGTATGTCTAGATACTCTCTGTGAAATTTTGCCAACTGCTGGAGTGTAAGCAGTACATTTTGAACTAATATAGTTTCGCCTGTATTTTTATGAAAGGCTTCTTCGTCTACTATAACTTTTAAGGCTCCTTTGTCTAATGCTTCTTGAGCAAATAAGTTGCCGTTAAAGTTTTCCCCTTTAAGAGCGAAAAAAATACAGTCTTTTAATATTTTACGAGTATCTGTGCTTAGCCCGCTACTCTGTAAAAAACACTGATGGAGTTCTGGTATATTCATATAATAAAAATACAAAAAACCCTCCTTGACATAACGACTAGGAGGGTTTTTTAATATATTTTAATAAAAATTAATTTCTTGGGCGTTTTCCTTTTTTAGATTTTGAACCTACACGGCTCATTGCGCATCTAAAACCAATATAGTCTGTTGCCATATCTTGTGGGAAATAACGTCTCTGTGCTGGATCTAACCAGTAATCTCTATCTCTCCAGGAACCTCCTTTGTAAACGCGAACTTCGTTGTTTACTAGGGTTGTTCTGTTTGAGCTCTTGTCGTATTGACGGTCTAGCGTTCCTGCGCTATCTGCGTATACTTTCTGAATAGGAGAGTTGTACATACGTTTTGTGCCATCACTACTTTCGCTTTCGTCATCTGCAAACGATTGGTAGTAACGAGACGAGCTTTTATCACCATCTCTATAGTCTCTGTTATCGCTTTCAGAGAAATTAGTACGTAAATATGTTTCGTTTTCATCAATTGGTACTTGAAGAATTTCTCCAGGTAAGTTACGAGCTATAATTTTTCCGTTACTTAAAGTATCGTAAACTATAGAGTCCATAGTTACTACTTTTACTTTTCCGTCTTCGCCTATAGCATTTTTAGTATAAACGTTACCACGGTAGTAGTTAAAGTCGTTAAATTCGTCATCTACAATCGGTCTATAAACATCTGCAACCCATTCTGCAACGTTTCCAGCCATATCATATAGGCCAAAATCGTTAGGCTCGTAAGATTTTACTTGAGCAGTAATATCTGCACCATCATCACTCCATCCAGCAATTCCACCGTAATCACCATCTCCTTGTTTAAAGTTTGCTAATTGATCACCACGAGATCTTCTTTTACCTGAACGGGTGTATTGTCCTTCCCAAGGGTATTTTTTCTTACCTCTGTATACATTATAGTTACGAAGCCCAACTAAACCAAGAGCTGCATATTCCCATTCTGCTTCGGTAGGTAAGCGGTAAGCAGGTTGTAGTATACCGTCTTTACGCTGAATGTACAAGTTTGTGCTATCCTTACTTCTTTTAGCAATAGCTTCAGATTTTTTTCCACCTCGCGTAATTGAATCATTACCACCATAAGCTAAAGTAGGTGCGTTTAAATAGGTTTCTGTGTTGAATGTTTCACCAGGTTTAGCGTCATAACGAGCGTTTCTAGAAGTAACGCCAGCAGTTTCTAAAGCAGCCTCGTTAACACGATCTGTTCTCCAGTTACTGAATTCTACAGCTTGTACCCAGCTTACTCCTACTACAGGATATTCTGCATATGCAGGGTGACGAAGGTAGTTGTTGGTCATAACTTCGTTAAAACCTAAACGGTTTCTCCAAACAAGTGTGTCTGGTACTGCACCTTCATATATTCTTCTGTAATTTTCGTCTGCAGGAGGGAATACTTTCTTTAACCAATCTAGGTATTCAAGATACATTAAATTAGTAACTTCTGTTTCGTCCATATAGAACGATTGAACATGTTGTTGGTTTGGAGAGTTGTTCCAGTCGTGCATAGGATCATCTTGCACTCTACCCATAGTAAAGGTACCTCCTTCAACAAATACAAGGCCTGGACCTGTCTCTTGTTCTTGAGATTTTGGGTTGTATTGGAAACCACCTTCTTTGGCGTTCATCTTCCATCCGGTGGCTCGAGAACTGTCTTTGTAGTCTCTAGTTTTGTTGCAGCCTACAAATATTGAGGCTGTTAATACAGTAACAAATAGCTTTAATGCTAGGTTTTTATATAACATCATAGATTCAATTATGATAAAATTGGGTTCGCAATATAGTAATTAACGACAAAAACACAATAATATTTTATTAATATTGCGCTGTGGGGTTTTGATTGGTTTTACGACCAATCATCAATGCAAACGTATTAGTTTTAAAATTATTATCCTAATACATAGCTAGAGAATAAGTTTAAAATTCATCTTTATACTAAGTATATATTTGAAGCGTTATTTGTACTAATGAGAAAAGCGATACTTCTTTTTGTTTTATTTGCTTTGCCACTTTTGGCAATAGCACAGTCTAAAAGTGTGACTATAGATTGGGGAGATTCCTATACGAGCACTAACAGTGTTGGTGGGAATAAGTCTGCTGTTTCTGCTAAAGAAAGAGCAAAAGCATCCCTCAGTCTTCAGCTAGATAAAGAAACTGTAATCTACCATACAAAATGGGAAGATGAAAGTTTTGTAGATAAGAGTAGCGTTAAAATAGTAAATGTTCGCTATGGTTCGGTTTCTTCGGCTGAATTGAGCAAAATAAATACAGATTTAGTTCCAGACAAGCTAGAATATAACCTTGGTAGTTCACGCTCTAGAGACAAGCTTTTTTCTATATTAAAGATTTCCCCTATCGTAAAAACAGCGGGTCGTTTTCAGAAAGTCCTCTCTTTTAATGTAGAATATCGTTACGGCCCTCCGTGCGATGATTACACGCCAGGGATTACAAACTCTATACTCGCAACAGGGAATTGGTATAAATTTAAGGTTGAAAAAACTGGAATTCACAAAATAGATAAATCTTTCCTAAATAATTTAGGAATGAATACAGACGGAATAGACCCTAGAAACATAAAAATATATGGTTTTGGAGGAAAGTCCCTACCGCTTTTAAATGCTGAAAATAAATTTTTTGATGCTCCCGAAAATGCAATACAAGTTATAGGCGAGGAAGATGGCTCTTTTGACTCTGGTGATTATGTGCTGTTTTATGGTTCTAATACCGAAGGTTATGTAGAAGAAAACGACTCAAACCTTAATCCTTATAGTGATGACTCCTATTATTTTATAACTGCAGATGGCGCAGCTGGAAAAAGAGTGAGACCTATGGTAGAGCCTACGGGTGGAGTAGATTTTGCTATCAACGAATTTGACGATTATAAATTTCATGAAAAAGACGAGGAAAGTCCTACAAAACTAGGAAGAAAGTGGTTTGGAAATCGTTTTGATATTGAAAATGAACAAACGTTTTTATTTGAATTTCCAAATATAGTAGCTGGAAAACCTATGCAGTTAACAATTAAATCTGCTGCAGCTTCCGAAAGTGCAACTTCTATGGCTGTTACAATAAACAGCACAAGCTTAGACCCTATTTCTTTTAGTAGGTTAGGGGTAGGAGGTCTTCTAGATCTTGATGATTATTTTCAGGAAGTTTCAGTAAATAGCGAAACTGTAGAAATAGACCTTGCTTACAACAATGCCGGAAATCCTTCAAGTATAGCTTACTTAGATTATATAGGTATATGGGCGGTGCGTCAATTAAGCGGTGTAGATGGTCAGTTGGCTTTTAGGTATAAAGATGCCGTTAATTTATCGGGTGTTGGGGAGTATCAAATTAGCAATGCTTCACAATTTTCGCAAGTTTGGGATGTAACTGACACGCAGTTTATAACCTCCAAGCAAAATGAAGGCAGCGCATCTTCTTTCAGCTTTAAACAAACACTTGGAAACAGCAGAGAATATATAGCTGTAAACCCAAATGATTATTATATTCCAGTTAAACCTGCGCAATCTGTAGTTCAAAACCAGAATTTAAAAGGTACAATTTTTAAAGATGGATCTGGAAATTTTCAAGATGTAGACTATCTTATTATTACAGCTCCTTTTCTTATTCAGCCTGCACTTAGACTAGCGACCTATCATAAAAATTTACAGGGTTTAAATGTAAAAGTAGTAACTACAGATAAAATCTATGAAGAATTTAGCTCGGGTAGACAGGAGATAGGCGCAATTAGAAATTTTGTGCGCTATGTTTATAAAAATGCTTCAACTCCAGCAAAACGTGTTAAATACGTAGGGATTATAGGCGATGCCTCAATAGATTATAAAAACAGGCTATCTAATAACAACAATATAGTACCAACTTTCCAAACGCTTACAGGTGTTAGTATAGCACAGTCCTTTATGTCTGACGATTTTTTTGGAAATATGGATGAATGTGAAGGAGCTATAGGAAGCGGAAGTAACGACGATGATTTACTAGACATAGCAATGGGTAGAATTGTAGTAGATAATGTTACCCTTGCAAATGCCATGATAGACAAGATTATAAAATATACTTCCGAAAGTTCTTATGGTAATTGGAGAAATAACTTTGTACTTATTTCAGATGATATAGATGACGATAACGAGGAGGATTTGGAAATGAAATTAGATGCGCTAGGCGATCAAATTTCGGCAGAAAAACCATTTATAAATGTTAAGAAAATTCATTCAGACGCATACCAACAAGAAGCTTCTGCTGGAGGAAATAGATATCCAGAAGTAAATGAAGCTATAGAAAGTGCCTTTGATGTAGGTGCAATTATAATAGATTATTTTGGGCACGGTGGCGAAGATGGATTGGCGGCAGAGTATATTTATACTAAAGAGACAGCTCAGAACTTTAACAATATTAACAATTTGCCATGTGTGATAACGGTAACTTGTGAATTCACAAAATTTGATAATCCACTGCGTATTACCGCTGGTGAACTTACTTTTCAGAATCCAAATGGAGGTGCTATTTCACTTGTAACAACTACACGAGCAATATTTATATCAACAGGAATAGAGTTTAATGAGCTCCTAGCAGACAATCTTTTTGGTTATGGTAGAGATGTGCCTGTTACTCCAGCAGAAGGGCTTCGGCTTTCTAAGCAAGAAATTAATAGTAATTTAAGGCGTGTGGTTTTTTATATTGGAGACCCTGCAATGCCTTTGGCGTTTCCTAAAAAAAGTATCAGGATTACTAAACTTAACGATGTGCCTATTGCACAAGCTACAGATACCCTTAAAGCACTTAGTAAAGTAAAATTAGCTGGCGAAATTGTTAACGAAGCGGGTGTGCTTATGACAAATTATAACGGTATACTAGAGGCCAAAGTGTTCGACAAAAATGTTCAACGTCAAACTCTCGACAACGATAATTTTGGAATCATAATGGATTTTGAAACGCTAGGCGAAGGGATTTTTAACGGTCAAGCAACCGCGACAAATGGTCTTTTTGAGTTTGAGTTTGTGGTTCCTCGCGACATACAGATTCCCGTGGGCAAAGGCAGGGTGAGTCTTTATGCAAAAAGAGATAACACCTTAGAAGATCAATCGGGGGTAAACCTAGATTTAAATGTAGGAGGGCTAGATGAAAATGCTCCAGAAGACAATGAAGGGCCTTTGATAAAACTATATATGAATGATGAAAGTTTTGTTTCTGGCGGAATTACAGACGACTCTCCTATGCTACTCGCAAAGCTTGAAGATCCTAATGGTATAAATACAGCAAGTGGGATAGGTCATGATATAGTTGCAATTTTAGATGGTGATGAATCTAATCCTTTTGTGTTGAATGAATTTTACCAGGCAGATGTAGATGATTATTCAAAAGGAAAAACTACGTATAAATTTCGCGATTTAGAAGATGGACTACATACACTTACATTAAAAGCTTGGGATGTGTACAACAACTCTTCCACAGCAGAGATACAATTTATTGTTGCTGGCAACGATAAATTAGAGATTACCAGGGTGCTTAATTACCCAAACCCATTTGTTAATTACACCGAATTTTGGTTTAACCATAACAGACCAGATGAAACACTAGATGTGCAAGTTCAAGTTTTTACTGTCACTGGAAAAGTTGTTTGGACCCAAAACGCAACACTACCGCCCTCTGGTAGTTTTTTAAGCCGTGAAATTACTTGGGATGGCCTCGATGATTTTGGAGATCGAATAGGAAAAGGTGTCTATGTATACAAGATAACTGTAAGATCTTCGTTAACCAATCAACGGGTTGAAAAATTCGAGAAACTTGTTATCCTTTAAAAATTAAAATTATATTTGTCCAAAATTAACTAATATGAAGAAATTATTTATTCCAGTTTTATTATGCTTAGTTGCCTTTAAAGGTATGGCGCAAGAACCAGGCAACGACAATACAGGAATCGAAAACAGAGTAATAACCACAGGAGTTCCTTTTATATTGATAGCAGCAGATCCGCGTGCTGCGGGTATGGGAGATATAGGTGTTGTAACTTCATCTGATGCATTTTCACAACAATGGAACCCAGCAAAATATGCCTTTTCACTGTCTAAACAAGGAGTTGGGGTAACCTATACACCTTACTTAAGCAAATTAGTAAACGATATATTTTTAGGAAATTTAACCTATTACAATCGTTTAACAGAGCGTAGCGCAGTAGCAGCTTCTTTCCGTTACTTTAGCAATGGTGAAATAGAATTACGCCAAACGGCAGATGAAGAGCCTTTACTTGTAAAGCCTAACGAACTTCTTTTTGATGTTTCTTACTCACTGCGATTAAGCGAGCGATTCTCTATGGCTGTTGCTGGTAGATATATACGTTCAGATTTAAAACTTCAAACAGCTCTTGACGACGCTTCTGCAGCAAGTTCTTTTGCAGTAGATGTTGCTGGTTACTACCAGAGTGAAGAAATTCCTTACGACGATTTTGACGGTCGTTGGAGAATGGGTTTCAATATCTCAAACATAGGTCCTAAATTAAAGTATGATGAAGTAGGTTCTGAAAGTAACCTTCCTACAAACCTTGCTCTTGGTGGTGGGTTCGACTTTATTCTTGACGAGTACAATACAGTAGGTGTTTCTGCACAGGTTAACAAATTGTTAGTGCCAACTCCAAGTGACTCAAACAATGATGGTTTAATCAATAACGAAGACGATTATTACAACGAAAGCTTTTTTGGAGGAATGTTCTCTTCTTTTGGCGATGCTCCAGATGGTTTTAGCGAAGAGTTAAAAGAATTTACTTGGGCTTTAGGTGCAGAGTACTGGTATCAAGATGTGTTTGCTTTCCGTACAGGTTATTTTAACGAAAGTGATGACAAAGGAAGTAGAAAGTTTCTATCCTTTGGAGCAGGTTTCCGTTATACCGCAATTAATATAGATATTTCGTATTTATTCTCTACGTCTAAATTAGCAAATAGCCCATTAGACGGAACCCTTCGTTTTGGGTTAACGTTTAACTTTGGCGATACTTACGACGAATACTAATCCCCCTAACCTCCAGATGGGGAATTAGAAGGGTATTCAAAATTTCTTGTGAGGTTCTAAAAATCTTGCAGGTTTATATAATAAAAGTGAAAAAACAAAATATTGAAATCCAATTGGAGGTTTTTGAAGCAGTTTCAGAGCTTCCAAAAGATGTTCAAGAGTTAATGAATAAGGCGCAGCAAGCACGTGAAAATGCTTATGCGCCTTATTCACGTTTTAGAGTGGGTGCCGCTCTTAAGCTTTCTTCCGGACAAATAGTTTTGGGTAATAATCAGGAAAATGCCGCTTTCCCTTCAGGTTTGTGTGCAGAGCGAGTTGCTGTTTTTAATGCAGGAGCCAATTTTCCAAACCAAACTATAACAACCCTCGCTATAACTGTTAGAGCCGAAAGCCATAAAGTAACAGAAGCTATTGCGCCTTGTGGTGCCTGCCGCCAATCTTTGGCAGAATATGAACAGAAACAAAAAAGCCCAATGGCAATTTATTTTATGGGCGAAACAGGCGAAATTAAAAAAGTGGCTTCGGTAAAAGATCTACTGCCTTTGGGCTTTGATGCAAAGTATTTATAACGGTAAGTTAATGACTTCAATTTAGTATTTACAGTTGTTTTTTTTCAGAATAAAAGCTTTGTGATTTAATTCTGAAATGTAATTTGTGATTTAACTTTTTAAAATGCTATTTTTGTTTTCCGTTTAATAATTTTTCCCCGGAAAAATACTATAGTTGTTTAGATGAAGAAAATCACCAAAAAGACGTATCTAGATTGGTACGAAAACATGCTCTTTTGGCGCAAGTTTGAAGATAAACTAGCCCAAGTATATATCAATCAAAAAGTAAGGGGGTTCTTGCACCTTTACAATGGTCAGGAAGCTGTATTGGCAGGTGCTTTGCACGCCATGGATCTTAGCAAAGACCGAATGATTACCGCCTATAGAAACCACGTACAACCCATAGGGATGGGTGTAGACCCAAAACGAGTAATGGCAGAACTTTACGGAAAAGGCACTGGAACATCTCACGGTTTAGGGGGTTCTATGCATATTTTCTCTAAAGAACACCGTTTTTATGGTGGTCATGGTATTGTAGGAGGACAAATTCCTTTAGGAGCTGGATTGGCATTTGGCGATAAATATTTTGAAAGAGATGCTGTAACCCTTACTTATATGGGTGATGGTGCAACACGCCAAGGGTCGCTTCACGAAACCTTTAACCTTGCTATGTTGTGGAAACTACCTGTAGTATTTTGTGTAGAAAACAACGGCTATGCCATGGGTACTTCTGTAGAGCGTACAGCAAACCATAGCGATATTTATAAACTTGGTTTAGGTTACGAAATGCCTTGTAAGCCTGTAGATGCTATGAAGCCAGAAGTGGTAGCTAAAGAAATGGACGAGGCTATACAACGCGCTCGTCGTGGCGATGGCCCAACTTTTCTTGAGTTGAGAACCTATCGTTATAGAGGACATTCTATGAGTGATGCACAGCATTACCGTACCAAAGAAGAGGTGGCAAAAAAGCAAGAGGAAGATCCAATTAGCTATGTGCTTCACCAGATTTACGAAAATAAATGGGCTACAGAAGCTGAAATTAAAAAGATAGACAAACGTGTAAAAGATTTGGTAAGCGAATGCGAAAAATTTGCCGAAGAATCTCCGTATCCAGAGAAAAATGTAATGTTTGATGCTGTTTATGAACAAGACGATTACCCTTTTTTATCAGATAAATTATAAGAAATGGCAGAAGTAATAAACATGCCGCGTTTAAGCGACACTATGGAAGAAGGTACGGTAGCAACTTGGCTTAAAAAAGTTGGCGATACCGTAAAAGAAGGTGATATACTTGCCGAGATTGAAACAGATAAAGCAACCATGGAGTTTGAATCCTTTTACGAAGGTACCTTGCTTCATATTGGTATTGCTGAAGGTGAAACTGCAGCCGTAGATTCACTTTTAGCTATTATAGGTGATAAAAATGAAGATATTTCTGGTTTATTAGCTGGAGATGCACCCAAAGTAAAAGCTGAGGAAGCTAAAACCGAAGCTGCTAAAGAAGAAACTCCTACTGAAACTGCTTCAAGTGGAGTTGAAATACCAGAAGGTGTTTCGGTAATTACCATGCCGCGATTAAGCGATACCATGACAGAAGGTACCGTAGCTAGCTGGCTTAAAAAGGAAGGTGATGAAGTAGAAGAAGGCGATATACTTGCCGAAATAGAAACAGACAAAGCTACTATGGAGTTTGAGTCTTTCTATGCTGGTACACTTTTAAAAATAGGTATAGCCGAAGGAGAATCTGCTAGTGTTGATGCATTGTTAGCAATTATAGGCCCTAAAGGAACAGATGTTTCTGGGATTTCAAAAGATTTTAAAAAAGCAACTACTTCTGAAGCACCTCAAAGCAAAGAAGAAAGTAAAGAAACAAAAACACAAGCTGCTGTAGTAGCTTCAGATAAAAAAGCTGCTCCAGCAAAAGTTAGCAACTCTCAAGCCGCACAATCAGCTAATGAGGGTCGTATATTTGTTTCGCCTTTAGCTAAAAAATTAGCCGAAGAGAAAGGAATAAACCTGCGTCAAGTTAATGGTAGTGGTGAAAATGGACGTATCGTAAAAAGCGATATTGAAAATTACCAACCAGCAGCTGGCGGAGCACAAGCATATGTGCCAGTTGGTACAGAGAGCTTCGAGGAAGTTAAGAACTCGCAAATGCGCAAAACAATTGCGAAGCGTCTGGGAGAATCAAAGTTTACTGCTCCAGAATACTACTTGACAATTGAGCTAGATATGGATCACGCTATTGCTGCTCGTACAGCTATAAACGCAGATCCAGATGTAAAGATATCTTTTAACGATATGGTAATTAAAGCTTGTGCTATGGCTTTGCGTAAACATCCGCAAGTAAATAGCCAGTGGACGCCAGAAGCTACTAAGCTTGCAAAACACATACATATAGGTGTTGCCGTTGCTGTAGATGAAGGCCTATTGGTTCCTGTATTAAAATTTGCAGACCAAATGAGCTTTTCACAAATAGGAGGGCAGGTTAAAGAACTTGCTGGAAAAGCGCGAAACAAAAAGATTACTCCTCAGGAAATGGAGGGTAGTACTTTTACGGTTTCAAACTTGGGAATGTTCGGAATTAAAGAGTTTACTTCTATTATAAACCAACCAAACTCAGCAATTTTATCTGTAGGAGCAATTGTTGAAAAACCAGTTGTGAAAAACGGGCAGATTGCCGTTGGTAATACAATGACAGTAACGCTAGCTTGCGACCACAGAACGATAGACGGTGCAACAGGTGCCAAATTTTTACAAACCTTAAGACAGTATATCGAGAATCCTGTGACTATGTTTGTATAGTGAAATTTAATTGTTTGATAGAATCCCGATAGATCTCCTTTTTTAAGCGAATCTATCGGGATTTATAATATATTTATAATATGAAAAACGTATTAATTACTGGTAGCTCTCGCGGTATAGGTTTTGAAATGGTAAAGCTTTTTGCTGAAGCAGGTCACAATGTTCTAGCGCTTTCTAGAAATACACAACCAGTTATAGACTTAAACCTTAAAAACGTTACTGCCATAGCTTTCGATATAGCTGAGGAAGCCGAAATGGTGAAAGTTTCTAGTTTTCTTCAGAAGGAAATAAAACAAGTAGATGTTCTTATAAATAATGCCGGGCACCTGGTGAATAAGCCTTTTGCTGAAATCTCTTCAGAAGAATTTAAAAAATGTTACGATATTAACGTCCTTGGTGTGGCATCTTTAACAAGAACTGTGCTTCCGTTCTTAAAAAAAGACAGCCACGTAGTAAATATTAGCAGTATGGGTGGAGTGCAAGGAAGTGTTAAGTTTCCTGGGCTTAGTGCTTACAGTAGTAGCAAAGGCGCTGTAATTACACTAACCGAGCTGCTAGCCGAAGAATACAAAGAAACGGGGCCTTCTTTTAATGTGTTGGCTTTAGGGTCTGTGCAAACAGAAATGCTAGAAGAAGCTTTCCCAGGCTTTAAAGCACCGCTTTCTGCAACCGAAATGGCACAATACATTATGGACTTTTCTCTAAACGGCCATAAGTTTTATAACGGTAAGATACTTCAGGTTTCTAGTACAACACCCTAATAAGTTCTGAGAAAATGTTTTATTGCAACTAGCAATAGCGCAAAAAAAAAGCACAACCTAAGTTGTGCCCTTACATTAACTACTCAAACAACTAAAAGTTATAGCGTGCTACGGCCGCAAAATTTCGTGGGTCTGTTTGGTTTATATAACTAGTTCTATACGCGTTATACCCTATTTTATTAAATACATTGTTTAATAAAAATTGTACACTCCAGTTTTTATTAAAACGGTATTCTGCTTGAAAGTTTACTAAAGTGTAAGCTTCTACATTAAAAGGTTCTTGATTTGGCACTATCCCTTCGTGAGTAACAGGACCAGATGACCAATCATTAATAGGACGCTCTCCTGTATAATACGCTCCTGCACCTACAGATAATCCTTCTAGAGCGTTGTCTACAAAAGAGTAATTTGCGTAGGCATTAAAAGTGTGTTTAGGGGTGTTTAAAGGCGCAGACCCGTATACGTATGAAGTGTGTTCTTTATATTGAGCATCAATATATGAGTAACCACCAATTAATTCTAAGTTTTTAAGCGGTCGGCCAGTAAGTTCTACTTCTATACCTTGACGTTGGTCGTTTCCACCTTTTTCGTAATACAAGATGTTAGTCCAAGTTTCGTCGTAAACAGGAAGGTTTATGTCCTTATTGTTTATTTTAAAGAGCGTTAAGTTAAATCGCAAACGATCGTTAAGCCAAGTTGTTTTTAAGCCTGTTTCTAATTGGTCGTAGCGCTCATTGCCTAACTCTTCTCCATTTTGCCCTAAGCGTGAAGCAGTTCGAGGGTAAGAACTGTTGGTGTAAGAAGCAAAAATATTTACGTTCTTAATAGGAGAAATAATAACACCTCCTAATGGGTTAAAAGCATCACTACGTGTGTTTTCTGTATCGGCAATGGTCTCTGTAGAGCTGTATCTGGCTCCTAAGAATGTTTTAAGCCAAGTGTTCCACGTAATTACATCTTGCGCAACAAAGCCCAACGAATTTGTTTTTCCGCCACTCACACTCTCATCTCCAAGTGTTATATCTCCTAAGCGGTGTTCTATATTCTGAAATACATTTATTGTATCTACAACGCCTGCAGCTCTACTTGTACTGCTAAAGCGCGAGGAGCGATAGTCAAAACCAACTTGGAAAGTGTGTTTTATTGTTCCTGTGTATACATTGTCTCCTATTAAGTCAAACTGAAGCACACTATTGTCATCATTTCGGGTTGAAGTAGAATACGTACGCTGGCGCATATTGTAAATAGGTGTTTCATCTATTTCAATTGTTTTGCTTAATCCTGCTCCTTTATCGTCTAGTTTAAGTGAAGAGCTATAGAATGCTCCTTTTAAGGTAAGCTTGTCGTTAAGCTCGTGATCCATACGTACCGCATAAGTTGTATTTTGCGTAATAGAGCGGTCATTTTCGAAACCTAAAAACTGCGAATCTGGAAGGTCGTAAATTGCATTAACATCGTTTTCGGCAAGGTTTACAGTTCCTAAATCTGGTGTACGACTGTCGTAATAGTGGTCTAATTCTAAGGTTACAGTTGTCTTGTCGTTTATTTTCCATTCAAAAGAAGGGTTAAAGTAGAAGCTTTCTTTTCCTACTAAATCTCTATAACTATCAGCTCTTTCTAAGGCGCCGTTTAAGCGGAAAGCAATGTTCTTTTCTTTGTTAAGTGGGCCGTAAAGGTCAAAAGTAGGTCGTACTTGTCCAAAGCTATTTGCGCGAAGGCTCACACTACCACCAGAAGTGTATTTAGGTGTTTTGGTTACAATGTTTATAATTCCTCCTGGACTACCTAAATCTGTCGCTACCCCTTGAGTAATTGAAGCATTTCCTTTTAATACCTGTATGTTATCTACTCCTTGCATATCTGTTAAAATACCTACACCGCGAAAATCGGAGTGGATTCTAACACCGTTTTTTAAAATAGGAATACCTCTAAAACCACGGGAAGACATACTTTCACGTTTGTTGCCATAAGTAGCAAATGTGTAAACGCCAGGTACGTTTTTGGTTGCTTCAGCTATAGTTAGAGCGCCTTGATCTTCAATTAATTTTTCAGAAAGAACAGAAATACTTTGTATTTGCTCATATGGCTTTAACGGCAAACGAGTAATAGACTCTATCTTGTCTGGATGGTCGTAACGGTTTCCAAATACTTCTACTTGGTCTAACTCATTATCTAGCTTTAGTTTAAATGAAATTCCGCTTAAAACCATCTCTTTTGGGTTGATGGTTACAGTAGAAGCATTAAAACCTACAGCACTAGCTGTAAGCTGCCACGTGCCGTGAGGAATGTTTTCTAAAGTAAAAATTCCGTTTGCATCTGCAGCATTACCCAATTTTAATTCGGGTATATACACACTTGCAAAAGGAACTGGATTGTTGTCTATATCTGTTACTGTACCGGTTATTTTTGTTACTTCTTGTGCAAGTACCATTTGTGTGCACAGGATTAATAGTAAAGTAGCTAATGATTTCATTTTAAAACTATTTTTATTTAGACCGCTTTTAAATTGGGTGCAAATCTATTGCGAAAAAACATAAAATCAAACATTATTTAGAATAGATTTAAATAAAAAAGTATAACCGATTGAGACTAACAGAAATGGAAGTATTTTTTTCTGAAATTGATATTTTTTCAATATTTCCGAACCAAAAACTCTTATATATTTTGGAGACTAGTTATTTTTGAAATTACTCAAGGAGGATAGTAATCTTCGCTTTTTAAGTATTTATGACAGAGATTCTAGAAAAATACATTCCACAAGCTTCCGTTGCTTCGGCTTTTGAACTTATAAGAACCCATAACGTCCATCTTAAAATTGTAAACGAGCGTGTAACTAGACACGGCGATTACAGAAAAATGCCGAATGGGCAACACCAGATTACGGTAAATGCCTCCTTAAATAAGTATCGGTTTTTAATAACCTTGGTTCACGAAATAGCGCATCTAGAAGCTTTTACTAAATACGGAAGATATATAAAACCTCATGGCTTAGAGTGGAAACGAACTTTTCAGTTATTGATGTTACCCTATTTGCGACCAGAGGTTTTTCCCAATGAATTATTACCGCTTTTAGCGCGTCATTTTAAAAACCCAAAGGCCTCTAGCGATACCGATGCAGCACTAGCGCTGGCTCTAAAACAGTATGACCCAGAGAACGATAAAAACTATATCTTTGAAATTCCTTTTGGGGCGCATTTTAGATTGTATAACGGTAAAATTTTTAAGCGTGGAAATCAGCGAGTAAAACGTTTTGAATGTGTTGAAATCGCTACAGGTAGAACTTATCTTTTTAATCCAAATGCTGAGGTGGAGTTTTTAAAATCCCCTAACTCCTAAAGGGAATTGATTTTCTATATACTTACAACTATAGGAGGTCTTATTAAATTTAATAGACTATGAATAAAAATTATTACGCAGTAATTATGGCAGGTGGCATAGGGTCTCGTTTTTGGCCTATGAGTACTGAAGCGTTTCCAAAACAGTTTCACGATATGTTGGGGACTGGACAAACACTACTGCAGAAAACTTTTTCTAGACTCAATAAAATTATCCCTTCGCAAAACATATACATACTTACAAACGAAGTATATCTAGATATAACGCTGAAGCAACTCCCAGAGATTACAGAAAAGCAAGTGGTTTTAGAGCCTGCTATGCGCAATACGGCACCTTGTATATTACTTTCGGCCTTAAAGATTAAAAAAGAAAACCCCAATGCGCTTATGTTGGTTGCGCCAAGTGACCATTGGATAGAAGACGAAACAGCTTTTGCAAACGATGTACAGGCTTGTTTTAAGGCGGCTCAGCAAGAAGATATTTTACTCACTTTAGGTATCGAACCAAGTTTTCCTAATACGGGCTATGGCTATATAGAAAGTGATAAAAGCGATGCTTCAGCTATAAAAAAGGTAAAACAATTTAGAGAAAAACCAGATTATAACACAGCAAAAGAGTTTCTAGCTGCTGGAAATTTTTTGTGGAATGCCGGTATTTTTATTTGGAGCGCTAAGAGTATAACGGCTTCCTTTGAAAAACACTTGCCTAAGATGAATGCACTGTTTTTAAACGGAATGGAGGCCTTAAATACTTCCGAAGAAAAAGAATTTGTAACAGTAAATTATCCTCAGTCTGAAAACATTTCTATAGATTATGGCATCCTTGAAAAAGCTGAAAATGTATATTTAAAAAAAGCTACTTTTGATTGGAATGATTTGGGCACTTGGGGAGCGCTTTACGACAAGCTGGAGAAAGAAGAGGATAACAATGCCGTTGTAAATGCCGAAGTACTTTCGAAGAACTCTAAAAACAATATGGTTTTTACCGATTCAAAAAAATTAGTTGTTTTAGATGGAATTGAAGATTATATTGTGGTAGATAAAAAAGATGTATTGTTGTTGTTTCCAAAGAAGAAAGAACAGCAAATAAAGGAGCTTCTAAAGGAAGTTAAGGATAAATTTGGCGAAAAATATTTGTAAATGAATACACCAGAGAACGACAACGACATTAAAGTGAGTCCAACTAACGAGGAGTTCGACACTGTAAAACTCGACACTTGGCAAAGCATTAAAAAGTTTTTAAAAGAGCTTTTTGATATACGTTCAGACACAGATCGTGATGCAACCATAGAGGCTGTAAAGAAGGATATATCGTTTAAAGGGCATACAGCTTGGATTCTAATTTTCTCAATCTTTGTCGCTTCCATCGGGCTTAATGTAAGTAGTACAGCGGTGGTGATTGGAGCGATGCTTATCTCGCCCTTAATGGGACCGATTGTAGGTATAGGTCTTTCTGTAGCTATTAACGATGTAGACACACTTAAACGCTCTCTTATAAATTTAGGAGTGATGGTTTTTTTAAGTGTTTTAACCGCCTTTTTATACTTTAAGCTTTCGCCTTTAACCGAAGAAACACCAGAGCTTATAGCAAGAACATACCCTACAATATTAGATGTGTTAATTGCAATTTTTGGTGGTTTGGGTCTTATCGTTGCTAAAACGAAAAGCGGAACGATAGCCTCTGTTATTTTTGGGGTTGCTATTGCAACCGCTTTAATGCCGCCACTGTGTACAGTGGGTTATGGATTGGCTATTGGCAATGCATCTTATGCTGGAGGAGCACTTTATTTGTTTTCTATAAATGCTGTATTTATAGCCTTGTCTACTTTTATAGTTTCAAAAATATTGCAGTTCCCATTAGTGCGCTACGCAAATAGTAAAAGAAGAAAAAGAACGGCGCAAATAGCTTCGCTTATAGCAATTGCTGTAATGGTTCCTAGTGTGTGGTTGTTTATAAATTTATTAGACCAACAGGTTTTTGAAAACAAAACTAAAGAGTTTGTAAAAACTGTGGTTAATTACGAAGGAGCAGAAGTTGTAAAACTAACGCAAGACTATGAATCAAAAAGTATAGATGTGTATTTAATTGGGCGTCCCGTTCCGCAGAACAAAATAGACCAATGGAACCAAGAGCTCGAAAACACAGAAGACTTAGAGCAAACTAAATTGCGAATTTACCAAGGAACGGATCAAAGCGGGGAGATGGCAGCAAAACTTTCGGGCGAAATTAAGGCCGGAATTTTAGAAGATTTATATGTAAAAAACGAACAGTTAATACAAGATAAAGACGAAAAAATAAGGTTTTTGGAGAATGAAGTAGCAATTTTAAAAACTCGAAATGTTCCTTTTAAAGAATTGAGTGAGGAGATTAAAATTAATTACGAAAGCATAGAAACCTTTAGCTATTCAAATAAAATAACGACAAATTTTAAAGATACAGATACGCTTCCGGTTATTAATATTCGTTGGAAAGAAAGCGTTCCTTCCGAAACACGAAAAGCAGATTTAAAAAAGATTGAAGCTTGGCTTAAATACAAGATGAAGCTAGACACGCTGCAGGTAACTGAATATCGATAAAGACAGATTAACCTTTTTTAAGTTGTACTTCTCTAATTTTTTTGAAGAGATCTGAGGAGTACACAAAATTGGTTACATCTTCGTTGTCTGTTTTAAAGATTTCTTGGTTGGTTCCTTGCCAAACGAGTTTGCCGTTTTTTAGGAGGACTACTTTTTCGCCTATTTCCATAACCGAGTTCATATCGTGGGTTACCACTATAGTTGTAATATCGTACTCGTGGGTTATTTCTTGAATAAGGGTGTCTATTAAAGTAGCTGTTTTTGGGTCTAGCCCAGAGTTGGGTTCGTCACAAAACAGAAATTTTGGTTTGTTTACAATTGCTCTGGCAATAGAAACACGTTTTTGCATCCCTCCAGAAATTTCTGCAGGAAACTTTTTGTTTACGTTTTCAAGGTTAACGCGTTTTAATACTTCGTTTACCCTGTCTAGCATATCGCTTTTCTTCTGTTTGGTAAACATACGCAAAGGAAACATTACGTTTTCTTCAATGTTCATAGAGTCAAAGAGAGCTCCTCCTTGAAAAAGCATACCTATTTCTTCGCGGAGCTTGCGTTGCTCCTCGTCATTCATATCCTGTATCGCTTTGTTTTCAAAGAATATTTTGCCTTGCTCAGGTTTAAAAAGCCCTATCAAACATTTTAGTAAAACCGTTTTTCCGCTTCCACTTTGCCCAATTATTAGGTTTGTTTTGCCTTTGTCAAATTCTGTGGTAATTCCCTTTAGGATTTCCTCATCTCCAAAACTTTTATGTACACTTTCTACTTTTATCATGCGCTTAAAAGGAGTTGGGTTATAATATAATTTGCAGAAATAATAAGCACACTAGTCCAAACAAACGAGTTTGTACTGGCTTTACCTACTTCTAATGCTCCACCTTTCATATAAAAACCTTGCCAAGAAGGGACTGTAGCAAGTATAAAAGCAAATACATAGGTTTTAAAGAAAGCGTAAAATAATTGATACGGAATAAAGCCTTCTTGTAATCCTGCTATAAAATCTGACGAACTGCTAAAGCCTCCGTATACTCCAGCTACCCATCCTCCAAACATTCCTAAAAACATAGAAATAACAATTACAAATGGATAAAACATTAAGGCTACAATTTTGGGGAAAACTAAGTAGTTTAAGGAGTTAATCCCCATAACCTCTAGAGCGTCTATTTGTTCTGTAACTCGCATAGAACCTATGCTAGAAGTAATAAACGATCCAACTTTACCCGCCATTATAATAGAAATAAAAGTAGGTGCAAACTCTAAAATTACAGACTGCCTAGTTGCAAACCCAATAAGACTTTTTGGTATAAGAGGATTGTCCATATTAAGGGCGGTTTGTATTGCTACAACGCCTCCCACAAAAAAGGAAATAAAGGCTACAATCCCTAGTGAACTAAGGATAAGATCGTTGATTTCCTTAAATATAAGGTGTCTTAATACAGATGTTTTGGTAAAACTACCAAACACCTTCTTAAGCATCAAAAAGTAGGAGCCTATATCTTGTAAATACTTCATATAAAAGATAACTTCGGCTAAAGTACTAAATTTAGTGCAGGGTATTTTGAAAAAATTATTTTTAGCTTTTATTTATTAAAAAGAGCCATCATTTTATGGTAAATTTCGTTGTTTTCAAAAATACCGTTAAACAATGATGCGCCTGGTCCTTCTGTAAATACTGGAACCATAGTCCCCGAATGTCCTTTAGTTGAAAAAGAAGGTTTAATTTTATTGTAATCTCCATCGTCTGAAGCAAGAGTATAACCACCTGTTTCGTGATCTGCCGTTACTATAACAAGGGTTTCGCCATTGGTTTTAGCAAAATCTAAGGCTACGCCCAAAGTTTTGTCAAAGTCTAGTAATTCACCTATTAAGTATTCTGCATCGTTGTCATGACCACCCCAATCTATCTGGCTTCCTTCTACCAATAAGAAAAAGCCATTTTCGTTTTTAGAGAGTTTCTCTAAAGCTAGTTTCGTAGCATTTGGAAGAAAATCGCCGCGACCTTCACTCATTTTTGGCATAGCATTTTCTGCGAGTAATATTAGTTCGTTTTTTTCGCTTGAAGAAGTAGGTAGTTTGTCTGTAATAACTTCGTAACCATTAGCTCTCATGTCTTCTAAGAGGTCTTTGCCGTCTTCTCTTTTGTTGAAAAACTTGAGTCCGCCACCTGCAAAAAAGTTTATGCCACTATTAGGAGCAAAGGTTGTTATTTCCTCATACATTCTTCTGCTTTTTACGTGTGCATAAAAACTTGCCGGTGTGGCGTGTTGTATAGAAGAAGTAGAAATAATACCAGTAGAAAGGCCTCTTTTAGACAATTGTTCGGTAATTAATGGCACTGCTATAGTATCTTTATTCACTCCAATGGCACCATTATAGGTTTTAATACCTGAAGAAAAAACGGTTGCTCCTGCAGCCGAATCTGTAATTAAATCGCTTGTAGATGAGGTTTTACTAAGCCCAATGGTGCTAAAACGTTCAAAATTAGGCTTGCCATTTTTGTAATATATGGCAGTAGAAACCTGGCTTAATCCCATCCCATCACCAACGAGGAGTATGATGTTTTTTGGTTTTTTTTCCTCTAAAGAATTTTTTGTGATGGTGTTTTCCTTAACGTGTACTGAAACACAAGATGTTGTGATTAATGTAAATAATAAAAGTGTTGAAAGGAGGGATAGTATGGTTTTCATTTTAAAAAATTTTAACCGCAAAAATAATGAATATATACGCTTTAAGTGTTAAGCAGATGTTGTTAAGTTTTTAAAAAATGAGATTAAGAATGTTTTATTTTCCTTAAAATAGTTTCCCAGCGCAAATTTCTAATGAATTTTCCTTCTTTTTCTGAAACTATAAATTCTAATTTTGCGCTTTTCGCTTTAAAATACCCTTTTATTGAATTGATAAAAAACGCGAGACTTTTCTTTTTTGAAGCTAGTTTAGCCGAAGCAATAAACGTTAACCAAAAGCCATAACGCATACGGTAAAACGCTTCTCCTTGTTTGTGTTTTGAGTTTTTTGAGTATGCTTTTCCGGTAGGTTTTAAGTGTTTTACGTGTAGCGAAGTATCGGTTTTTATTTGCCAACCGTGATATTGGGCTAAAAGTTCGTCTACGGTGTCCCAGCCTATAGCTTTTTTTAAGCCGCCTATAGCTTCAAAACATTCCTTGCGGTATAATTTTATAGGGCCGCGAACTTTTGTTTTTTTTGAAATAGCTTCAAATTTCCAGTTGTCGCCATCTTCAATATACAGATTGCCTCCTGCTATTCCTGTTTTTTCATTTGAAGCAAATAAGGCGAGTACCTTTTCAAAATAATCTGGAGGTAAAATTATATCGGCATCAAACTTTCCGATGAAGTTAAAATTAGTGTCTAAGGTTTTAAAACCTTCGTAAAACGCACTTATTACTTTGCTTCCGGGTTGGTGGTTTTTTTCAGAATTATTGTAAACACTTTTAATAAATGAGTGTTTTGCGGTAAATTGGTCTATAATGTCTTGTGTGCTATCTGTAGAGGCGTCGTTTACAACTATAACTTTTGTAGGAGTAATGCTTTGTGCTACTATAGACTGCAAACAAAGAGGAAGGAGGGCTTCTTCGTTATGTACAGGTATGACGATGTAGAGATTCATTATATCCTTTCTGCATAAACTAAGTAATAGCGCGGTGTGAATCTACGAAGCAAAGGGCGTATCCCAATTTTTTTTACTGGGTTTGTAAACTTTTCACTTTTTACAATTCGCCAACCAGCTTTTTCTAGCAGCCAATCAAATTGCCAATCTTCAAATTCGTGATAGTGTCTATCCCATTTGTCTGTTTTGCTTCTGTAAGCCGAAGCAAACCATAATTTTAATGGTATAGAGGCTACAAGTTTATTTGCTTTAATGTCTTTTAATACATTAAAAGGAGAAACTAAATGTTCAAAGATTTCAAAAGCAGTGACCACGTCGTATCCTTCAGATTTTACAACAGTTGTTTCAAGGTCAAGATCTTCACCTTTTGTATTTGTTACTTTAAAGCCTTCTTTTAAAAGTATTTCAGAAAATGGATTTGTAACGCCTAAGTCCAGTATGTTTTCCTCTTTAGAAACAACGTTGTTTAGGAAATCTAGTGTGTGTTTGTATCTTTTCTTTGGATATTTACCTTCGTACATTTTCTTAATTCAGAATTCAGAATATACTATTCTAAATTAATTTACACTTTATAAACTATTGCGTTAATGTTCATTCCTGCGCCCACACTTGCAAAAATAACAACATCGTTTTTTTGGATAGCGTGTCCTTCAAGTTCGTTGTTTAATACTAAATCGTAAAGTGTAGGAACTGTTGCTACGCTGCTGTTGCCCAATTTGTCTATGCTCATAGGCATTATATCCTTGGGTGGGGTCTTGTCATAGAGTTTGTAAAAACGATTTACTATGGCTTCGTCCATTTTTTCGTTTGCTTGATGGATAAAGATTTTCTTTACATCGTCTATGTCTAATCCGCTATTGTCTAAACAGGTTTTTATAGCATCAGGTACGTTGTTTAGTGCAAATTCGTATATTTTTCTACCGTACATTTTTATGTAACGACGGTTGTCTTTTACTTCTAGGTTGTTGCTTTCGCCAAAGTAGATAAAGTGAGCTTCATCAAAAGCGTAAGTAGCGCTAAAGTGGGTGAGTATACCTCCGTCTTCATCTGTTGCTTCTACTATTGCGGCTCCTGCACCATCACTATATATCATAGAATCGCGATCGTGTGGATCTACAACACGCGAAAGTGCTTCGGCACCTACTACCAAACATTTTTTGGCAATTCCTGCTTTAATAAAAGCGTTAGCTTGTATCATACCTTCAATCCAGCCTGGACAACCAAAAAGTAAATCGTAACCTACACAAGTGGGGTTTTCAATTTTAAGGTTGTGTTTTACTCGGGTAGCGATACTAGGTACAGTATCACTTTGTACAGATCCATCTTTAACATCGCCATAATTGTGGGCTACAATTATATAGTCTAAAGTTTCTTTGTCTATACCTGCATTTTTTATGGCATTTTCTGCCGCAAATGAAGCAATGTCTGAAGTTGTTAATGCCTTTGGTATATAACGTCTTTCGTTAATACCAGTAATGGCCTTAAACTTTTCAATGATTACTTCGTTTTTATTGCCAAAAGGAGTCCCATCCTCATTGTAAAAATGATGGTTTCCAAAGTGTTCGTTTTTAGCAACTTCACTCGGTATGTAACTGCCTATGCCTGTTATTTTGACACTCATAATAATTGATAAGTTTTTGATAAAAATACGGAAAATTCAGTAATTAGTATTCTAAAAACTCTTTATTTCCTTGGGATTAACATCTATTGGTTGGTTTCTTTAAGAATACTGTTAACAGTTTCTAATAGCTGTTTTTCTCTGTTGGTAAAGTTTTCTTGTGAAACATTGTTTACATTCCATTGAGCATCCATCCAGTACTTTAACTTTTCGCCTTCAAAGAGATATTTTGCAAATAATTGATCTGAATACCACAATTTACCTTCTTTTAAGTAGTACGAAAATTCACCATTTATCGCTCCAGCGTCGTTTGCAACTCCGTGTGTAATCTTTATAGGAGTGGTGTTGTTGTACCAAATAGTTGCTGGGGTGTTTGCTGTGTTGTTAAGTGTAAGTGTTAGTGCTTCTTTTGTGAATTTTTCTTCTGCTTGGTCGATTATTTCGGTAACACTTTCAACAGATTTTTTTATTTCTGAAGGATTTGAGCTAGAAGAAATCACAGGGTAATCAACAGTTAATGAAAACTCATTAATAACTGTAGTCTCCTCGTTTGTTATAGGTGTAGTTTCTTTTTCTTTAGTGTTACAGCTATTAAAAGCAAATGCGAAAAGTAATAACAATACAATTAACTGATTTTTCATAATGGAATGTTTTTAAATAAAAATATAAAACAATAGTCAGCAATTAATTTTTTAATTAATCACTGACTACCGTCTACTAGTTTTAAGCTTCCATGTATTCCTCAATTGGAGTACAAGTACAAATTAAGTTTCTGTCGCCATAAGCGTCATCTACTCTTCGTATAGATGGCCAGAATTTATTGTCTGACACATAGTCTAATGGAAATGCTGCTTGTTGTCTGCTATAAGGTAAGTCCCAAGTATCGGCGGTTAGCATTTGCAATGTGTGGGGCGAATTTTTTAGCACATTGTTTGGATTGTCTTTGTCTGCTTCTTCAATCTCTTGTCTAATTGCAATCATCGCATCACAAAATTGATCTAAAGCAGTTTTGCTTTCACTTTCAGTAGGCTCTATCATTAAGGTTCCTGCTATAGGGAAAGAAACCGTAGGTGCGTGAAAGCCGTAATCCATCAAGCGTTTTGCGATATCTGTTACTTCTATGCCTTTGGCTTTAAAAGGACGACAGTCTACAATCATTTCATGAGCTGCACGACCTCGTTCTCCTGCATAAAGCACTTCGTAGTGACCGTTTAAGCGCTCTTTAATGTAATTAGCGTTTAGTATAGCGTATTGAGTAGATTTTTTTAAACCATTGACGCCAAGCATACAGATATATGCGTAGCTAATAAGGCATACTAATGAACTTCCGTAAGGAGCTCCAGAAATAGCTGTAATAGCATTCTCACCTCCAGTTTTTATTAAAGGGTTAGATGGTAAAAACGGCACTAATTGTGGTGCAACACAAATAGGGCCAACACCTGGTCCACCACCTCCATGTGGGATAGCGAATGTTTTGTGTAAGTTTAAGTGGCATACATCTGCGCCAATAGCACCTGGATTAGTTAAGCCTACTTGTGCATTCATATTTGCACCGTCCATATATACTTGGCCGCCGTTTTCGTGGATTATGCTTGTTATTTCGCGTATTGCAGACTCGTAAACCCCGTGAGTTGAAGGGTAAGTAACCATTAAACAAGCGAGTTTGTCTTTGTGTTCTAGCGCTTTTTCACGTAAATCATCGAGGTCTATATTTCCTTCGTCTGTTGCTTTCGTAACAACTACTTTCATTCCAGCCATTACCGCACTTGCGGGATTGGTTCCGTGTGCCGAAGAAGGAATTAAGCAGATGTTTCTGTGTCCTTCGCCCTTAGATTTGTGATAAGCGCGAATAACCATTAAACCTGCGTACTCTCCTTGAGCGCCACTATTTGGTTGTAAAGAAGTAGCTGCAAAACCAGTGATTTCTGTGAGTTGCTTTTCAAGTTTTTTCAATACAATTTGATATCCTTCTGCTTGATCAACAGGAACAAAAGGGTGTATGTTTCCCCACATAGGGTCGCTTAAAGGAAGCATTTCTGCAGCAGCGTTTAGTTTCATGGTACATGAACCTAAAGAAATCATAGAGTGGTTTAACGAAAGATCTTTGCGCTCTAGTGTTTTTATATAGCGCATTAAGTCTGTTTCGCTGTGGTATTTATTAAAAACTTCTTGCTGAAGAAATTCGGTTTTACGATTTAAGGTTTCTGGAATTTTACTTTCAGTTACTAAGCTTGTAATTTTCTGGAAATCATTTTTATTGGCTTCAGAAAATATAGCAAGAATCTTATTTAGATCTTTAACGGTAGTTGTTTCGTTTATAGAAATAGAAACAGTTTCGTCGTCTGGGTAGTAAAAGTTCACCTCTTTTGCTTCGGCTAAAAACTTAATTTTAGTGGCATCAGTTTTAATAGCAATAGTATCAAAATAAGTGTCGTTAAGCTGTTGAAAGCCTAATTTTTCTAATTCATTAGCAAGTGTTACTGCGCCATTGTGAACTTTTCTAGCGATGTATTTTAGGCCTTCAGGACCGTGATAGACTGCATACATACCAGCCATGACAGCCAGTAAAACCTGTGCTGTACAAATGTTTGAAGTTGCCTTATCGCGTTTAATGTGTTGTTCGCGTGTTTGCAAAGCCATACGTAAGGCTCTATTGCCATCAGTATCTTTAGTAACTCCAATAATTCTACCTGGAATGCTTCGCTTGTATTCGTCTTTAGTAGCAAAGAAAGCGGCATGTGGGCCTCCATAGCCTAAAGGAATTCCGAAACGTTGCGTTGTTCCTACAACAACATCTACGCCTAAACTTCCTGGAGATTCAAGCATTACAAGACTTAAAATATCTGCGGCTACAGCCACTTTTATTTCAGCTTCATTTGCGTTTTTAATAAACTCTTTATAGTTGAATACTTTTCCTGTTTTACCAGGGTATTGAAGTAAAGCGCCAAAAAATTCTTCAGAAAAATTGAAGTTTTGATGGTCGCCAACAATTAATTCAATTCCTAAGGGTTGAGAGCGTGTTTCTAATAAAGATAAGGTTTGTGGCAGTATTTCTTCCGAAACAAAAAACTTAGATGCATTGCTTTTCTTTTTGTCCTTGGTGCGTACATTAAAGAGAAGTGCCATAGCTTCTGCCGCAGCCGTAGATTCATCAAGTAGAGATGCATTTGCGAGCTCCATTCCTGTTAAATCACTTACCACGGTTTGGAAATTGAGAAGGGCTTCTAATCTTCCTTGTGCAATTTCTGCTTGGTAAGGTGTATATGCGGTATACCAACCTGGGTTTTCTAATATATTTCTCTGTATTACCGGAGGGGTTATAGACTGGTTGTAGCCTAAGCCGATATAGGTTTTAAAAAGTTTGTTTTTGGTAGAAAGCTCGGTAATATGCTCTAGGTATTCCTGCTCGCTCATTGCGGTGTCCAGGTCTAGTGCTTTTTTAAGCAGTATGTCGTCTGGAACAGTTTCGTAAATTAGTTGGTCTAGAGAACTTGCGTTAATGGTTGATAGCATTTCAGGAAGTTCGTTTTCTCTGGGACCTATATGCCTTAAAGCAAAAGAATCTGTATTCATAATAATGCCCGTGTTGTAGGGTGTTTTTAATTACTTTTCAGTTATTTTTAGTAGGTGCTATCACAAAATATGATAGTAATTGCTAAGCTGGCAAAATTACAATTTTTCACGTAAAATAGTTGCTTTTTAAGGGGTTGAAATCTATTATTTTTCAACTAAATGGAAAGGTTATAAACACTTTAGTTATTTTTGATTGTATGAAACTTCCACAAAGGGTTTTTGCTTTTTATATAAATAGTAGCTTGCATGTTGCTTTGGCAGTAGTGGCGTTATTTGCAATTACTGTTTTAGAATACAATTTAACGATCTCAAATGCGCTTTGGGCTTTTGTTTTTTTAGGAACTTTAACGGGCTATAACTTCGTGAAATATGCCAAGGTTGCTGGCTTGCACCATAGAAGCTTAACGAAGTCTTTGCGGTCTATTCAGATTTTTTCGGGCCTGTGTTTTGTCGTTTTTGTTTTCCTAGCATTTAAACTTTCTTTAGACACTCTATTGGTAACAGCGGCTTTTGGGATGACCACTTTTTTTTATGCCGTTCCTTTTGTGAGAAGTAAAAACCTTCGGAATCTTTCTGGGATAAAGATTTTTGTGGTTGCATTTGTTTGGGCTGGCGTTACGGTTGTTGTTCCTTATGTAGCTTCAGGAGGAATGACTACTGTAGATGTACTGCTTAGTTTTTTACAGCGTATGTTAATAGTTGTTGCGCTTATTTTGCCTTTTGAAATACGCGATGTTTCTTTTGATGGATTTCACCTTAAAACCTTGCCGCAACAACTTGGTGTAAGAAATACTAAATTAATTGGTGGGGGAGTATTGTTGTGTGGTTATTTGTTGGAGTTTTTTAAAAACAATTCTGAGGATGCTTATGCTTTAAGTCTAGTGTTGTTTAGTGTGTTATTAGGAGGAGTGATTTTAATTTCGAAAACAAAACAACACAGGTATTTTTGTAGTTTTTGGGTGGAGGGATTGCCTTTTTTATGGCTGCTATTTTTTTATTTATTTAAGCAGTTTTAAATAGCTATATGTCTACTTTTTCTTGTTGTAGACGGTTTTTAATTTTTTGTTTTTCTTCAGAATTGAGTGTCTTAATGTTTGCGGTCTTGACAGCTTTGGTGAGCTTGTGATTCTGCGTAACATGTTTACGACAAATTTTACATCTAAGAATGTGTAGTTGTAACTTTAATTTCTCAATAAAGCTCGCTTCATTGTACTGGCTTTTATCACAAACGTGAACAGCCTCATTACATTTAAAAAATATCCTCATAATAATATTCAATTGAACCAATTACTTTCTAAGCAGGTTACTAATGATTTTCGCGCTCGGTGAATTATAACCCATAAGTTAGACGGACTAATGTCGTATTCTTTACAAATGGCTTCTGTGTCATAATTTTCAATGGTTTTCATCTTAAAAATTGTAGCTTGTTTTTCGGGAAGTTTGTCTAAACATTCCAAAATAGCTAAGCCCAATTCTTTGTTTTCCATTGAGTACTCTGCATTTTTGTCAAAAGGATCTGCAGCATTTTCTTCGAGCCAATCCCCATCGGCATCGTCGTCTCGGTACGTAATGTGTACCTCTGCTTTTCCTTTTTTTGAATTAATCTTTCTATAGTGATCTATGATTTTTCGCTTTAAAATAGAAATAAGCCATGTGCGTTCTGATGCTTCTCCTTTAAAGTTTTTCTTAGATTTAAGACCGGCAAAAAAAGTTTCTGATATTAAATCTTGCGCAATAATATGATCGTTTACCCTAACAATTGTGTAATTATATAGGTAATCTGCATATTTATCGACCCAAAGGTCTGGATTGAGTTTTTCCAATTATTATTAATTTAAACTTTTGTTAAAAATAGAAAAGTTTTAAAGAAATATATACCTTAAAACATCTATTTTTTTAAGCAATCCGCATCTTAATAGTTAAAACTTTGATATTGCTTTACAATGCATTGTAAATGAGCTACTTTTACAAATATAACTTTATATTTTTCCAATGAAAAAAAATATTTTTGGCTTTTTAGCCCTCCTGTTATTTGCCTTTAGTGGACTAGCGCAAAGCACATCTACTATCTTTGCAACGATGAATACCGCAGATGCAGTTTACTTTAAGTCACTTTACCCAACAGAGATTACAATACTTGACTATAATGATACACAAGCTGCTGTCAAGCTTTCAGAAGAAGTAGCTCACAGTGTTCACGACAATGTAAAAACTCACGGTCCTGGCTATATATTTAGAGTTTCAGAAGAAAAAGCACTAGCTGCATTAAACAGAGAACAGGCTAGAGGTACGCTTATAGATTTTTCTATTACTGAAGACGCATTTGTAAATGAGTGTTTAGACCTTGTTAATGGCCAAAATATTGAAGATGATATTCTTCTTTTGCAGAGTTATGGAACAAGATACCATACTAAATCTCAGGCTGAGCAAGCGGTTTTAGGTCAGCAGTCAATATGGGATGCTATGATTGCTGCTTCGGGTAGAACAGATGTAAGCACTCGTATTTACACACATGTTAATACGCCTATGCCTTCTGTAATCTTAACTTTTGAAGGCGCAAATACTCCAGATGAGTTTGTAATTATTGGCGGGCATATAGATTCCACAACTTTTGGAGATAAAAATTTTGCGCCTGGAGCAGATGATAATGCCTCTGGAATAGCAGCCTTAAACGAAATGGTTCGCATTCTTTTAGAAAAAGATTTTGTACCTAATAGATCTATTGAAGTAATGGCTTTTGCTGCCGAAGAAATTGGTCTTGTAGGTTCTGCCGAAATAGCAGAAGCATACGCAAATAACAACGTTAATGTAGCTGCTTATGTACAGTTTGATATGACGGGTTACAACGGTGCAGATGACGATGTTTATATTACAACCGATTCTTATAACAGTAGTGAGTTAAATAACTATTTAACGCAATTAATGGATCATTACAATGCTTCGGGAACCCATAGTTTTGGGTATAGTTTTACTGAATGTGGTTACGCGTGCTCAGATCACGCTAGTTGGGCAGATAATGGGTTTGCTGCAGCATTCCCTTTTGAAGCAGATTTTGATGAATCCAACCCCAATATTCATTCTCCAGATGATGTGTATGCTTTTTTTAACACACCAGAACACTCTATGAAATTTGCAAAACTGGGCTTAGAGTTTTTAATAGAAGCGGCTAAACCACAACTGCTTTCGGTAGATGATTTTTCTGAAAATGCTGTCCGTGTTTTTGTTAAAGACAAGACACTAAACTTTCGTTTAAATAACACAGTGTCTAATATAAAAGAAGTGATTGTTTACAATGTAGCGGGACAGAGAGTTTTTAGTAAAAGCACTAATCCTGAAGACTCGGGAGTAGAAGGAAGTGTCGCGCTTCAACAGTTTGATGCTGGTTTTTATATTGCTCAATTTTCTTTAGAAAATGGACATTCTATTACTGCCAAATTCAATTTAATGTAATAGCTAATAATACTATTGTAAAAAGGCTTCAAGAGTTGAAGCCTTTTTTAATTACTGTAATAATCCAGCTCGTTTTAAAAGAGCTTCTGGGTCTGGTTGCTGCCCTCGGAACTTAACGTAGAGTTCCATAGGGTCTAATGTGCCTCCTTTAGAAAGTACAAAGCTTTTAAACCTATCGGCAACTTTCTTGTTAAAAATACCTTCAGCTTTAAAAAGTGCAAAAGCATCTGCGTCTAGTACTTCGGCCCACTTATAGCTGTAATAGCCTGCAGAATATCCACCTTGAAAGATATGTGAAAATGAAGTGCTCATACAGTTTTCTTTTACATCTGGAAAAAGTTGTGTGTCGCTAAAGGCTTTAACTTCAAATGCTTTAACATCGCTTATTTCTGAAGCTTTTGAACTGTGCCAAGCCATATCTAGTAAGCCAAAACTCAACTGTCTTAGTGTAGCCATACCTTCTAGAAAAGTAGCCGATGCCTTTATCTTTTCTACGTACTCCATTGGGATTAACTCGCCAGTTTTATAGTGTGTAGCAAAGAGCTCAAGAGTTTCTTTTTCATAACACCAATTCTCTAATACCTGACTAGGTAATTCTACAAAGTCCCAATATACACTTGTTCCCGAAAGGCTAGGGTAGTGGGTGTTTGCCAACATACCGTGAAGGGCGTGACCAAACTCGTGGAAAAGCGTTGTCACTTCGTTAAAAGTTAATAACGAAGGTTTGCTAGCCGTGGGTTTAGTGAAATTACAGACAATAGAAATATGAGGCCTGTCATTATTGCCTTCTTTAATTTGTTGTGGTTTGTAAGATGTCATCCAAGCGCCATTGCGTTTTCCTGCACGAGGGTGAAAGTCTGCGTAGAAGACTGCTACTAAAGCTCCATCATCGTCTTTTACTTGGTATGTTTTTACGTCTGGATGGTATTTGTCTATGTTTTGTACTTCTTCAAACTGAAGTCCGTATAGTCTTTGAGCAACTGTAAACACGCCGTTTACAACATTTTTAAGTTCAAAATATGGCTTTAGCTTTTCATCGTCTAGATTAAAAAGTTTTTGTTTTAGTTTTTCAGAATAATAGGCGCTGTCCCATTTTTCTAATCGGTCTATTCCATCTAGTTCTTTGGCAAAAGCTGTTAATTCTTCAAATTCTTTAGTAGCTGCAGGTTTTGCTTTTTCTAGTAATTCATTTAAAAACGAAGTTACTTTCTCTGGTGTCTTAGCCATTCGTTCTTCAAGAACAAAGTGAGCGTGACTTTCATAACCTAATAAATTAGCTCTTTGCTTACGCAGTTTTACAATTTGAAGAACGTTCTGTTGGTTGTCTAAGTTGTCATTGTGAAATCCTTTCGCCCCAAAGGCTAATGCCATTTTTTTGCGAAGTTCACGCTTTGTGGCATAAGTCATAAACGGAATATAACTTGGATAGTCTAAGGTAAAAACCCAACCTTCTTTGTTTTTTTCTTCGGCGGTTTGAGCGGCAGCTTCTATAACTCCTTCCGGCAAACCATCAAGATCGTTTTTGTCTGTAATATGAAGTTCAAACCTATTGGTTTCGGCTAAAACGTTTTCGCCAAATGTGAGGCTTAGCTTTGAGAGTGCCGTATCTATTTTACGCAATTCGGTTTTCTGCTCTTCCGAAAGATTGGCGCCATTTCGTGAAAAAGCCTTGTATTTTTTTGTGAGCAACATTTGCTGCTCTTCAGTGAGATTTAAAGATTCTCGCTGCTCGTATACACGCTTTACTCTTTCAAATAACTCTTTGTTTAGCAACGTATCATTGCTAAACTCTGTTAACATAGGCGAAACTTCCTGAGCTATTTTTTGAATTTCTTCATTAGTTTCTGCGCTGTTAAGGTTAAAGAATATACTTGTTGCTCTGTCTAATTGTGCCCCAGTATTTTCTAATGCTTCTACAGTGTTTTTAAAGGAAGGAGCATCAGTGTTGGCGGTTATAGCTGTTATTTCTGCCTTGGTGTCTTCAATTAATTTTGTGATAGCTGGGAGAAAATGCTTGTTCTCAATTTTTGTGAACGGAGCTGTGTTGTATGTTTCTAAAAGAGGATTATTCATAATTGTACTAAGTTTTTGTAAGCTGCTTAAGGTCTAAAATAATGCCAAAGGGGTAAAAAGCTAATGGCAACGAGAATTAGTGACAGTACTATGCCAATTAGGCTGAGTTTTTTGTGAGTTTTATACGCTTTTATTCCGAAGAAAACACCAATGAGTCCTATGATAAGTGAAGCCATTTTATGCACTTTTGGTGTTGTTATTAAGTGCGGCTCTGGTAATTGTTGGTTACTCTGAAGCAAACTTAGTTGCTGAGCAAAGTAGTAATTCATATAAAGAATAAAAGTGATGCCTATAATGGCTACAAATATGGAAAGGATGCAGTGTTTCACTACTTGTTTTCTTTCATCTTTTTTGCGCCTTCTTCTACTTTTATTTTAAGTCCTTCTTTGTAAGTGACAATTTTATCTAACACACATTTATCTGATGCGCCAATAATTTGTGCTGCTAAAATACCAGCGTTTTTAGCACCGTTTAGTGCAACTGTAGCAACAGGTACACCGCCAGGCATTTGAAGAATAGACAAAATACTATCCCAACCATCTATAGAGTTACTAGATTTTACGGGTACGCCAATTACAGGTAAAGGCGATAAAGAAGCGATCATTCCAGGTAAGTGAGCTGCGCCACCTGCGCCTGCAATAATTACAGAAAAACCACGTGTATGTGCATTCTTGCCATAATCATAAAGCTTGTCGGGAGTGCGGTGTGCAGAAACAATATCTACTTCCACTTCTATGTCAAATCCTTTTAAAATGTCTATTGCGTCTTGCATAACTGGCAAGTCGCTAGTGCTTCCCATAATGATTGCTACTTTGCTCATATTTTATTATTTATTCTGTAATAACTTTTATAGTGTTTTTTACTTCCTCAGCAATTTTTCGCGCTTTGTTGAGGTCTTTGTTTACTATGGTTACATGCCCCATTTTTCTAAAAGGGCGTGTTTCTTTTTTGCCGTAAATATGTGGGGTTACCCCTTCCATGGCGAGTATGTTTTCTATGTTTTTATAGACTACAGCTCCCGTATGGCCTTCGGCACCTACTAAGTTAACCATAATACCGCCTACTTTGCTGTCTGTATTGCCCAAAGGCAAGTTTAAAATAGCGCGAATTTGTTGTTCAAACTGGTTTGTAAAACTAGCTTCTATACTGTAGTGGCCACTGTTATGCGGTCTTGGAGCAACTTCGTTAACCAATATTTCGTCCTCTGCTGTTTGAAACATCTCTACGGCTAAAAGACCTACGTGTTTAAATGCTTCAGAGACTTTTGCGGCTACGGCTCTTGCTTTGTTGGCTACTTCTTCGTCTATTCTAGCTGGGCAAATTACGTATTCTACTTGGTTTGCTTCTGGGTGAAATTCCATCTCTACCACGGGATAAGTCTTTACTTCTCCAGATGGATTGCGAGCAACAATTACAGCCAGCTCGTTTTTAAAAGGAATTAATTTCTCTGCTATGCAAGCGCCAGACGAAAGTGGAATGATATCTTCTGCGTCGCGAATAATGCTAACGCCTTTGCCGTCATAACCGCCCGTACAGCTTTTCCATACAAAAGGAAAATGTAACTCTTTGCGAACAATAGCTTCGTTTAATTCGTTTTTGTTCTTGTATACTTTAAAGGGAGATGTAGGTATTTGGTGTTCTTTATAAAATTGTTTCTGAACTCCTTTATCCTGAATATTTCGCAAGGTAGCTGCGCTAGGAAATACTTTTACACCTTCTTGTTCTAGTTTTTCTAAAGCTTCAAGGTTTACGCTTTCAATTTCGAAAGTAAGCACATCTACTTTTTTTCCAAATTGATACACCGTTTCAAAATCCATTAAATCACCTTGGGTAAAGCTATCTGCTGCTATGCGGCAAGGGGCTTCAAGGCTAGGGTCTAAAACACTAGTGCGAATATCCCATTTGCGAGTTTCGTAGAGCATCATTTTGCCCAACTGCCCACCGCCAAGAATGCCAAGAGTGAAGCTGGTAGAAAAGTAGTTCATTTTAAATGTATATTTTTTGAATGCTTAATCGTGCAAAGATAGTTAATTCGATATTTGTTAATTGGTTATTTTAAGATTGGTTGGAATAAACCTACTAAGGCGGTTAAATCTTGAATTAGCACAGGCTCAGCGACATCTGTAAAACCTTCGTTTTTATTAGTGCAAAAAACTAAAATTAACTTTTATGGTGCAATTGGTATTTCTACTTTTACGGCATCTAAAAAAAAATAAAAATGAAAAAAATTATCCTCAGTACATTATTAACGCTTTTTACTTTTGCTATTGCAATTGCACAAGACTACACGACTCCAGATACTGGAGTAACATTGTCATTAGATGATATAGCGGCTGCTAGTCCATCTACGATCACTGTTTCAGGGAGTGAATACACTCTTTTGGGCAATTTAACTGTTTCGGAAAGCGATACAGTTCTTATAGATTCAGATTTAACGCTTTTAATAGCTTCAGAAAAATTAGTTACCGTTTTTGGAACGTTCACAGTAGACTCTGATGCTGTAACTATTACAGCTGTAGACGAGACTATGCCTTATGAAGGTTTCCGTTTTGAAGAGTTTTCAGTAATAGATATTAAAAACGCAACTATAGAATACGGTGGTGGACTTCGCGTGTTGACCGAAACCTTTTCTATAGATAATTCAACCTTAACAAACAATGTTTCTGGTGCTACTACAAGTGCTGTAATTCAGCTTTCACGTGGTTTGCCACAGATTACAAACAATGTTATTTCGTTTAACGAAAACCCAGCTATTGGATCTGCAGCAAACTCTGCGATATCGGGTTTAATTTCTAATAACACTATAGAAGGTAACAACACGGCAAATAGAAACCGTCCACAGATTAATATTGGTACTACAGGAGCTAGTGTGCCTCTAGAGATTACTGGTAATACAATAATTGGTGACCCTGCATTAACAGAAGTAGGAGGTATTGCTGTTGTTAATTTTGTTGGTGGCAATATCAATGTAGTGATTGATGGTAATACAATAACTGGTAACCGTTACGGTGTTACTATAGGTGGTGCAATTAATAGTGCCGAAATCACTAATAATGTTATTGAAGATAATAACACTCAGGGAGATCCATTACTTGGTGGTAGTGGTATTAACCTAGGTACATCTCCAGCAGAGATAGAAGTTGTTGTTTCTGGAAACGAAATTCGCAGAAACCTTTGGGGTATTACTCTACAAGGTACTGCAGCTGTAAACCTAGGTGATGACGCTGCTAATCCAGGACAAAATATTTTTTCTGAAAATGAAAATGGAGGTCAAGTTTTCGCACTTTATAACAATACTGAAAATACAATTTCAGCAAAAAATAACTGCTGGATAGAAGACCAACTAAGCACTGTTGAAGAAGTGGAAGATGTTATTTTTCATAAAGAAGACGACAGCGCTTTTGGCGAAGTGATTTTCGATCCATTTTTATGTACTATATTGAGTGTAGAAGAGAACACAGCTAATAACTTCAGCTTTTATCCAAACCCAGTGAAAAATGAAATTAATTTCAACAATATCTTCGCTTTCGAAAAAGTTGAAATCTACGGTATCCAAGGGAATTTAATTTCTTCTGAAACTATTTCGGAAGGACAAAACACCCTTGCTATCAACCTTCCTTCTGGCTTGTATTTTGTAAACTTTACAAATAACTTACAAACAGTAACAAAGAAGATGATAGTAGAATAAGCTGTTAAAGGCTTAACAAACTAAAAATAGCACTAAAAATGCCTAGACTTTTGTCTAGGCATTTTTTATTGAAGTAAAGCCTGCTATTCCTTTGTTAAAACCGTAATTTTGCACTTTCAAAAAATCAAAAAACAAACTCGTGAAAATTCAGAATAAAGCAACCTTGGAGTTAAACAAGGATGATATGAAAACCTATGGCTACGAAGTAGTTGATGCTATTGTAGATCACTTTGCCACTCAGAATGAAAAATTGCCTGTTGTTTCTGGCTCAAGACAAGAAATGGAAGCATTGTTTCTTGAAGATGCTCCAGCAGCACCTAGCGACCCTAGGGAGGTTTTAAACTTTGTGCTAAATGAGGTAATGACAAAAAGCAATATAGTTTCCCACCCTAAATCGTATTCATTTGTACCGGGGCCTAGTAATTATATTAGTGCAATGGCAGATTCTTTAGCTTCTGGATTTAATATATTTTCTGGAGGTTGGGCAGCTTCTCCTGCTGCTGCGCAAATGGAGATTACAACTATGAATTGGTTGTTAAAAATGTTTGGCTTTCCGCAAAAAAAAGGAGGCGGTATTTTTACTAGCGGTGGCTCTATGGCCAATCTAACAGCTTTAGTTACGGCAAGAAAAGTAAAGTGCGGCGATGATTTTAGCAAAGCGGTGATTTATCTTTCAGACCAAGCGCATTCCTCAAATATAAAGGCAATTCGTGTTCTTGGTTTTAAAAAAGAACAAATTCGTGTTATTCCAACCGACAGTGAGTTTAAGTTTTCGTTGAATAAATTAAAAAATGCAATCGCAAAAGACCGTTTAGAAGGCTTGCAGCCTTTCTGTTTAATTGCCACTGCAGGAACCACAAATACGGGTACGGTAGATCCACTTTCAGACATAGCTAAGATTTGTAAAAAAGAAGATATATGGTTTCATATTGATGGTGCTTATGGCGGTTTTGCTATACTTGCAGACAATGGAAAGCAATTATTAAAAGGGATAGAAAAAGCAGATTCGTTAACTGTAGATCCTCATAAATGGTTTTTTCAACCTTATGAAATAGGCTGTCTTTTAATTAAAAACCACAAATGGCTAAAAGGCACCTTCACCGAAAAACCTGAATATTTAAGAGATATTGAAGGGAATACTTCCGAAATAAATTTTTACGACCACGGTATAGAGCTAACAAGACGTTTTAGAGCCTTAAAGTTTTATATGTCTGTAAAAACTTTTGGTATGGACGAATTCCGAAAAGCGATTACCTACAACGTAAAACTAGCCGAAGCCACTGAGGGGTTTTTAAGAAAAAGCACCAATTGGGAGGTTATCTCACCAGCTACTTTGGCGGTAATAAATTTTAGATACAACCCTATAGGAAACAAGCTTTCCGAAAAGAAACTAGATGCCCTTAACCAGCGTATATCTAAAAGCGTAGTAGATTCGCAACAAGCTTTGTTGGTAACCACGGTTTTAAACGGTCAAGTAGTGTTGCGTATGTGTTTAATAAATCCGCGTACCACCTTAGATGATGTAAAAGAAACTATTGCTCTATGCGAGAGTTTTGTAAATGAAAAAGTACTAGCTTGAAACAAGCAGATGTTGTAATAGTGGGCGGTGGAGCTGCGGGTTTTTTTACGGCAATAAATGCTGCAGAAAAAAATCCTAAGCTCAAAATTGTCCTCCTTGAACGTGGAAAGGAAGTACTTGGCAAAGTAAAAGTTTCTGGCGGCGGTCGCTGTAATGTAACCCACGCAGAGTTTATCCCCAAGGAGTTGTCTCAAAATTACCCACGTGGTGAAAAGGAGCTTCTAGGGCCTTTCCACACTTTTATGACTGGCGATACTATTGAATGGTTTGAAAAAAGAGGCGTAGCCTTAAAAATTGAAGAAGACGGTAGGATGTTTCCCGTTTCAGATTCTTCGCAAACAATAATAGATTGTTTCCTTTCTGAAGCAAAACGATTAAAGGTTGAAATTCTTTTAAATCAAGCTGTAAAAGAGATTCAGAGGCAAGGGGATGAATACATTATAAATACAACTTCAACGCATTTTGCAGCAAAAAAAGTTGTGATTGCCACTGGCAGTAACCCAAAGATATGGAAATTACTAGAAAACTTAGGGCATACGGTAGTGCCAGCAGTACCTTCTTTATTCACCTTTAATATAAAAGACTCTCGGATTATAGATTTGCCTGGCTTGAGTACCGAAGCTACGGTAAAAGTGCTGGACGCTAAAGGAAAAGCTGTGCTTGAAAGTACGGGGCCTTTGTTAATAACACATTGGGGAATGAGTGGTCCTGCAATTTTAAAGCTTTCTGCTTGGGGTGCGCGACTTTTAGAGCCTTTAAAGTATCATTTTACTATAGCGGTAAACTGGCTAAACACACTTACAGAAAGTGAAGTGCTGGCTGTTTTAAAAGATTTTAAAACACTGCAGGGAAAACAAACTATATTTAAATACGCACAATTTGAATTGCCAAAAAGACTTTGGCAGAGCTTGGTGAAATCTGCTGGTATTGATGAACGCCTTACTTGGGCAGATGCTAGCAGGGAAAACCTTCAGAATATCGCAAACCAACTTACTGCTGGAATTTTTGAAGTTAGTGGAAAAAGTACTTTTAAAGAAGAATTTGTAACTGCTGGAGGGATAGCTTTAAATGAAGTAAACTTTAAAACCTTTGAAAGTAGAAAGCTCAATGGGCTTTTCTTTGCGGGCGAAGTGCTAAATATAGACGCTATTACGGGAGGTTTTAATTTTCAGAACGCTTGGACGGGCGGCTATATAGTGTCTCAAAACCTTTAGTTTTATAAAATAATCTTCAGAATTTTAAACCAACACCAATCCTATTAAAATGCAAACATACATTGCACTACTTCGCGGTATAAACGTAGGCGGACATAAAAAGCTAAAAATGGCAGATCTTAAGTTGCTTTTTGAAGACTTAGGGTTTAAAAATGTAACTACCTATATACAAAGTGGAAATGTTATTTTTTCTTCGGAAGAGAAAACCGCTTTGGCTACTAAAATTTCAACTGAAATTGAAAGTAGGTTTGGTTGGCAAGTGCCTGTTTTAATTATAACAAAAGCAGCTTTAGCAGAAATTATAGAAAATTGCCCTTTTGAAGACGCTAAAAAAATAGAAGCCTATTTTGTCTTACTCGATTCAGAGCCAAAGAAGGAACTTGTTGCGGAAGTGACAAAAATTGAATACCCTAACGAGGAATTTATAATTAGCCCTACGGTTATTTACTGTTATTACAAGAACGGCATAGGTAAGGCAAAAACAACTACCAATTTTTTCGAGAAAAAGCTTCAGCTTAGCGCCACTACTCGAAACTATAAAACCCTTAGCAAGTTACTTTCTATGGCTAGTTGATTGAAATTATTTAAATTACAACAGTCTTTTTGGCACATTTAGTAAGCTGGCAAGAAAATTGAATCTTAAATTACAACGCATTAAAATTTCAGAAGAAAAGCAGTTTACTTAGACGCTGTTATTTTGCTATTAGCGTTGCGACAATTAATGAAAATACAAACTTGTGATTCTTCTTGTAAAACCTAAATTACTTCGGAAAAACTTTAACGGTATGGCCTTATGGCCTTTTGTGATTTTAAAGCATCACGAATTAAAGGAGCGTACTGTTTTTATAAATCACGAGCGTATTCACTTGCGTCAACAAGCAGAATTGTTAGTAGTCTTTTTCTATTTGTGGTATGGTTTAGAATTTTTATTTCGATGGATTCAATATAAAAACCGGCGTCAAGCTTATAGAAATATTTCTTTTGAGCGGGAAGCCTATGCGCAGGAAAGTAATTCGGCTTATTTAAAAAACAGGAAAGCTTACAGTTTTCTAAAGTACATAAAATTATAAACAGCAGATTGTAAATGATAAACTACAAACAATTAGGGAAATCCCCGTCTGGAGCGCGTGAGCAACGCATTAAAAACTCGCCAAATTTTAGAGAGGGTGCTTTTCAGAATATTAGTGATACCCCTCAATTAAAAGAGGGTTATTCTATGAGCAAAGTACTATTCGATTTCCTTTTTAAAAAGCCCAAAGACCTAAAGCCACCTCAATCTATTCCGTTTGTAAAGACAGATTTAAAGTCCTTAGCCCTAGAAACCGATTTGCTTGTTTGGTTTGGCCATTCGTCCTATTACTTACAGTTAAGCGGAAAACGTTTTTTAATAGACCCCGTTTTTAGTGAAAACGCTTCGCCGGTTCCCTTTACAAATAAACCGTTTAAGGGAAGCAACGACTATACGGTGGCAGATATACCAGAGATAGACTATTTATTAATTTCGCACGACCATTACGATCATTTAGATTATAAAACAATTAAAAGCTTAGAGCCTAAGGTAAAGCAAGTAATTACAGGCTTAGGAGTAGGGGCGCATTTTGAGGCTTGGGGCTATGCTTCTGAAGCAATAGTAGAGTTAGACTGGAATGAAAGTATGCCCTTAGACGCTGGTATTTCACTTATTACTACTTCGGCACGACATTTTTCTGGGAGAGGTTTTAAGCGAAACCAAACGCTATGGCTTTCTTTTATTCTGAAAACCGAAACCAGCAGTTTATTTCTTGGAGGCGATAGTGGCTACGACACTCACTTTAAGCAAATAGGAAAAGATCACGGTCCCTTCGATTTGGCAATTTTAGAAAATGGACAATACGACCTCGCTTGGCATTACATACATATGTTGCCTGAAGAAGTTTTACAAGCAACACAAGACTTAGGGGCTAAGAGTTTGTTTCCGGTGCATTCGGGTAAGTTTGCGTTGGCACTTCACCCTTGGGATGAACCTTTAAAGAAGCTAAACGAATTGAATAAAAAGGAGAATATCCCCTTGCTTACACCACAGATTGGGCAAGTTGTTTATTTAAGAGATAATGACCAGCAATTTAAACAGTGGTGGACAGAAATATGATAATTCAATATGGCAATATTCTTATAATTCATCTGTGTATATTACTTTCGTAAAAAAAATAGAAAAATGCTAAAAGCTGTACTTTTTGATATGGACGGGGTAATTGTAGACACAGAACCCTTACACCGCAAAGCCTACTTTAAGATGTTTGATGATGTGCAAATAGAGGTAAGTGAAGATTTGTACAATTCGTTTACGGGGCAGGCTACTTTGCCAATTTGCACAACACTTTGCAAACAATTTGGTTTGTCTGAAAGTCCAGAACATCTTGTAGCTACAAAAAGGAAGCATTTTAAATATCTGTTTGAAAACGACAATGAGCTTGATTTATTAGACGGTGTTCGTGATTTAATAAAAGACTACCACCAAAATGGCTTAACCTTAGTGTTGGCGTCTTCGGCGTCTATGCCAAACATCAACCGTATCTTTGAGCGTTTTGACCTCGATAAATATTTTAAAGCAAAGATTAGTGGCGCCGATTTAAAAGCGTCTAAACCTCATCCCGAAATTTTTATAAAAGCGGCGGCATTAGCTGGAGAAGATGCAGCTAATTGTATAGTGATTGAAGATTCTACAAATGGTATAGCGGCAGCAAAAGCAGCTAATATTTACTGTGTAGGTTTTAAAAGCCCACATTCTACAAACCAAGATTACAGCAAAGCAGATAAAGTGATTACCAGCTATGATGAAATATTATATTCAAAACTAAAAGAGGTTTCTATACCTTAATAAATCCATTCTTGCGGAACGTTAGTTTGAAGCTCTTTTAATAGATTAAAATCAAAACCCCCAGCTATTTCTTTATAGAAAAGTGGGGGTTTTTAACGAAGGAACAATTTAATATATCAGTTAACTAAAAATCATATTATCATGAATTCAATCGTTATTACAACAAATTATCTGTTTAGGTAATTTGTTATTTTAATTCTGTTACAAACTCCACTTTTGGAGTTCTTACCTTTTTCATATTTACTAACCAGTCTTCGGATTCATCGCGATAACCTAGGGCTAAAATTAGATTGCTTTTTAAGCCTTTTTCTTTTAAACCTAAAAGCTCGTCTACAGCTTCGGGTGTAAACCCTTCCATTGGGGTTGCGTCTACTTTTTGTTCTGCAGCAGCAGCTATAGCCAATCCAAATGAAATATATGCTTGTTTTGCGGCGTGATGCACATGCCACTCTGTACTTAACTCACTGTACATACCCCAAAGTTTCTCTTTGTAAGCATCCATGGTTTCTAGCGGTAAACCACGCTCTTCCATAGTGTAGTTAAAAACAGATTCAATTCTGTCTAGAGTATACCCGTCCCAAGCGGCAAAAATTAACAAATGCGAAGCATCTGTAATCTGACTTTGATCCCAAGCAACTGGTTTTATTTTTTGCTTTAATTCGTCGTTAGTAACAACAAATATTTTGTAGGGTTGTAAGCCAGAAGAAGAAGGTGCTAAACGAGCAGCTTCTAGTATATAATCTATTTTTTCTTGAGGAATGGTTTTGCCATTCATCTTCTTAGTGGCGTAACGCCATTTTAAATTTTCTGTTAAACTCATTTTTGATGTAATTAGGTATTCTTTTCAAAAAAAGTATGTAGCCACAAGTTCTAATGAAGCTGGGTATGTCCCCTAATTAGAAATCCTCCTAAAGTTGTTTTTGTGTTTTAAAAACTGCTGAGAATAATGTTTTATGTTTTAAAGAATTTTTTGAGCTGTGAAGGCTTACTTCTTTAAGCGCCCTAAAACAAACAAGGAACTCATACTTTTATGCTGTGCAAAGTTAGCTGGCCTTAGTTCAAAATAAATTGACCTATGGTAAAAAACTATTCTTGGGCTAATTCCTTCCGAATTCTGCTTAGGCTCTGGGTTGTGATGCCTAAATAGGAAGCAATGTGATAATTTTTAACATTTTGTTCAATGTTTGGGTAGGAAGTAATGAAGTTTATATAGCGTTCTTTAGCAGATAGTGCTAAATTAGAAATGATCCTTTTCTGAAAAGTAGCAAATGCGCGTTCCATTTTTTTTCGGAAAAACGATTCTATTCTAGGCATAGCCTCAAACATAGTTTCCATATCTATTTTAGACATTTTAAAGAGTATAGCGTCTTGTAAACACTCTATATTCATTACGGCTATGCCACTGTTAAAAAATGCGGTATAATCGCTAATCCACCAATCTGTGATAGCAAACTGAACGGTGTGTTCTTTTCCCGATGAATCTATATAATAGGTCCTAATACAGCCGCTTGCCACAAAATACTGTTCTTGAACCTGTTGCCCAGCTTTTAATAGTAAACTGTGTTTAGGAAGGTGTATTTTTTCAAAGCTACGTCCAAGCAGTTGACTCTCCTTTTCAGAGAAGGTAAATTCTTTAAAAATTGTATTTTTTACTTCTTTTTCTAGCGACATGAGTCCATTTTGGAAATGTAAAAGTACTTTAAATCATTGTAAAGTTACTGTCATTCTGATTATTATAGTTTGCCTTTGTCTAGATTAAAATAAACTATATTTACAGCCCCAAATCTAGTTATGAAAAACCTACTTATTTTTGTCTTTTCGGCATTCTTTTTCTTTAATATTTATGCGCAAAACCCATCAATAGACAAGCTAAACAAGCAGATAGAAAGAACCCTATTTACTTCACCCGATTCTGCTAAAGTTTACATACTGCGTTTGTTAAAACACTCTGCAGAACTTCAAGATACAACGCTGGCTAAAGCCTATAGTAATTTAGGAATACAATACAATAAATTAGCTGTTCCAGACTCTGCCGAGTTTTATATGAAAAAAGCACTGCCATTCGCAACAGAAAACCCTAAAATCCAAGGGCGAATGTACTTAAATTTGGGTATAAATTATAGAATAGGGTCTCGGTATGCAGAATCTATAGAGGCTTTAAATAGTGCAATTTGCTTATTTAAAGAAGCAGCTTACCCTGAAGGAGTGGGCATAGCTTTAGGCGAAATGGGTTCTAACTACAACTATATGCTAAATAGTGAGAAGGCTTTAGAATCTCTTAAAAAATCTATAGACATACTTACAGAGACTAAGAACACTCGAGACCTTAATATTGTTAAACAAAAATTAGCAAATCTGTATTATAACAATGCTAACTATGTTTTTGCGAGAGCTCTTTATGAAGAAGTTTTACCTTTTTTTGCCCAAACAAAAGGAGCTAATTACTATTACACTTTACTTAGCTATGCCGACTGTTTAGTTAGATTAGAAGAAGACTATCAAGCAGCAGAAGAAGCATTAGATAGCGCACTAGTTGCCTTAAATGCATTAAAAAATTATGAAATGGTGTGGGTAGCTAATAGTAATTTGGCAAAAATATACAGTGTTACTGGAAGAACGCAACTGGCGCAACAAGCATACAAAGATGCTTATGAAGGTTCTTTTGAACTAAACTCGCCAAGATTTATGGAAATTGGTGTACAGTATCTAAGTTTTTTAAATTCCCAAAAATTATACAATCAGGCTTTGTCTGTTGTTACTCGTCTTAAGTCTTCAGTTAAAAATTCACGTTTAAGAATGAATAGCGAGAATGAAGTAACCTTTCTAAAAGAGTCTGTAAAGACATATAGTAAGTTGGGAAACACAGAAAATTCACTTGAAGCTTTTGAGCGCATGGATTTTTTAAAAGACTCACTTAATACAGCAATAAATTACGCTAAGTCGCTAGAATTACAACAGGCCTACCAAAATGAGTTACAGTTAGAAAAAAATAGAGTTTTAGAGAAAAACAATGAGCTTTTAAAAGAAAATAATTATAAAAAGGATAAAATAATTGTACTTAGTGTTCTTAGCCTTATACTACTTATGGCAATTGGAATTCTCGGTTTTTTTGCAAATAGGAACAAACTTAAGCTTCAAAGGGAATTGGTGAGTAACCTTGAAGATTCTAAAAAGGTTTTGGAAGCAAAAAACAAACTAGAGAGCGAACTGTTGCTAGAAAGAGAAGGCAAACTAGCTCATAAAGAGAAAGAACTTGTGCAAGTAACGCTTGAGGTTTCCAACCTTAAAAGCAAGATAATGGAACTTATAGACAATCGGGAAAACCCAAAGGAATCTGAAGCATTATCTGTAGCACTAAAAAACCTTTTGGGAAACCATAACTATTGGAAACACTTTAAAAACAAATTTGTTGAAGTACACCCAGTTTTTGCGTCTATGCTTATAGAAATGTTCCCGCAACTGTCTGATAACGACATTGCGTTTTGTTGTATGCTAAAGCTTCAGTTAAGTTCGCAAGAAATTGCACCACTTATGGGGATAACAACAGAGAGCGTTGATTTTAAAAAAATTGAAATAAGAAGAAAAATTGGGATGGAGCATGATATTTTAGGTTTTGAAAAACTGATAGACCATTTGGAATAATACTACTAAATATGCTTTAAAGCTTAGGTAGCTTGCTAAGCTTATTGAAAATTTTAACATTAAATCTTTAAAATCAGACCCTTCAAAAATTGAATTAGTTTTATTTTCGTCACAAAGTCCTCAGATGAAATTTTTTGAAAGAATTTTTTTACTCGTTTTTCTCCTTTTTTATGCAAGTTTTTACGGGCAATCAATAAATAAATCTTCTTGCGATTTGTTGATAGAGGAAGGGATTGAGTTGATGTTTCAAAAGAAACATGTAGAGTCTTTAGAATTACTTTTTCAGGCTGCTTCTACTGCGCAGAAAAACAATTGGCCACAACAAGAATTTCGCGCGCTCCTCAATACAGGGTCTAATTATTATTTAATGTCTGATTTTGGTGAGGCTTTAGATTATTATTTAAAAGCCTACGAAATAGCAATTGCAGAACTAGAAACCAAGAATGAACTTACCGTTCTTAACAATATAGGTATTCTTTATTTTCAGGAGAAAAACTTTGAAAAAGCAAAGGAATATTTTGAAAAAGCATATACCCTTAGTTTTAATGAAGACAACTCTGTTAAGCATGGGTATTACGCTATAAACTTGGCTTTAGTGACAAATAAAATGGGCTTAGCAGAAGAGGCTAGTCGTTATATTAAAGAAGCAATGCCACTGGTAAAAGGAGAGCCCCAAATTGCAATGATGGCTCAAGTTGCTGAAGTTGAAAACCTGTTTATTAGAGAAAAATACGAACAGGCAAAAGCGCTTTCACTTAACTTATTACCGAAATTAGAAGGTGAAGCCAATTCAGATAACAGAGTGTTTATACTGTTGTTTTTATCGCAAATTTTTGAAAAACAAAAAGACTATCTTGAGGCATTGCATTATGCTACAATGGCAAGAGAGAGCTCCTTGGTACTTGAAAACAGGGAGAATGTATTTGAAACCTTATCCAAAGCGTATGTTTCCTTAAAAAACTACGATCTCGCGCTAAGGTATAAGGATAGTGTTTTGGTTATACGCGATACAATTCAGCAAATACGAAATAACACCCTTTATGAAAACAACAAAATTAAATTTGAGCTTCAAAATTACGCTCACCAATTAAGTGAAAGCCAATTACTTCTTAAGAAAGAAAGACGTTTTTTTTACAGCATAGCCGCTTGTGTGTTTTTACTGTTATTATTAATCCTATTTATATTTCGCAACTTTTTTATAAGACAAAAACAGCGCAAGAAGATTACCGAGCTAGAACTAGAACAGGAAAAAAGTAAAAGACTAGTAGCAGAAAAGCAAATGCGCGAACAAGAGGCGATCGTAAAATTAGAACAAGAACGATTAAAAAACGAGTTAGATATAAAAAACAGAAAGCTAACTTCAAAAGCACTTTATCTATCTAGTAGAAACGAATTAATAGAAGAGATTGTAGAAACGCTCACGGCAAATCCACAAGTTAAAGCACAACCCGAACTTCTACATCAGATAAAAGAACTGACAAAGCACCTTAAAAAGAACCCGCAATTGGATAGTTTTTTCAGTCATTTTGAAGATGTAAACCCTGGATTTACCAATAGGCTTTTAAACCACAATCCTAAGTTAACACAGCAAGATGTGCGTTATATTATTTACTTATATATGAATTTAAGCAATCATGAAATAGCGTCACTATTAAATATTACACCCCAATCCTGTAGAAAGCGAAAAGAACGTATTAGAAAAAAACTCGACCTTCCGCAAGACACCTCTTTAGCTTCTTTTATTGCTAGTATATAGCGCTTTGTCACGAGTTCTTACTTTGTGGGTCACATTTTGTCACGCGTTTTTGTAGGCGTTCATTAAGGGAAGGTTTTACATTTACACCATAACTAAAACCCAGAACTATGAAAAAGATATATGTTTTTATTTCCTTTCTTTTACTATCGTTTTTTCAGAATACTTATTCCCAAATATCTCTAGAAGCAAATGAGGATTACGGACAGATCTACGATGTGCTTTTTGATGCGACTACTCAAAATACATTATACGCTAGAACTGTAGGTAATCATATTATAAAATCTACAGATAACGGTGCATCTTGGGAGATTCTTTATAGCGATCCTATGGATGTATATTGTGTGCTAAGAGAGTTGCGACTTATAAATAATGGCGAAAATTTAAGTTTCAACGTAAAAGCAGAAAACACTCCGTATAACAAAATTGTAATTATAGATATAGCAGACGGAGAAGTCGTAAAAGAGTATAATGTTCCTAACTCAGAGCAAACAGATATACTAATAGCTAGTTATGATATCTATGATGCTAATAATGATGTTGCTGTGTTACACACTACATATACGGTGAATTTTGGTTTTACTTCCGAAGTTTTTATAACTACAGATGGTGGCGCAAACTGGAATAGTATTTATTACAGCCCAGATTATAGAGATATTTCCATAAACAACGTAGCCATAGCGCCTAATAATCCAGACAAAATATTCTTAATGCGTGGAGTTTCTCCTGGTAGAGATTTTGGAGGCCTTTTGTTTAGTGTAGACGCAGGGAGAACTTGGGAAGAGAAAATACCAGGAAACACTTATAGCGCTATAGAATTTAATCCAAGAAATGCTGATGATATTCTATTGGGTACTTTCTATGGGTATGATACACATCGCGAAAACCTGTATCGTTCTACAGACGGTGGTGAAAACTGGAGTGCGTTGCCTATTACTTATACTTCTATGTCTAACGATAATATAAATGCTATAAAATTCAACCCTCAGAATACAGATAATATTATTGTATTAGAAGAAAACGAAATAATTAGCACTATAGATAATGGGCTTACATGGTCTAATCAAGTATATACAGATATAGATCCTGAAGATTACTATTATGGGTTAAGTGTAGACTTTAATCCTTTTCAAAGTGAAGATATTATTATTGGAGCTAACTTTTATCCATTTCGCTCTGTAGATGGTGGTAGTTCACTAAATAAGTTTGCAAACAAATTTGTAAATAGTACGGGGCGTATAGACTCTTATTTTAGCAATACAGAAAGTCATTTATACTACGGACTTCGCAATGGTTTTATACATAAAGATGTGCTAAACAATACAGAGCAAGGCCATCGTATGCGTACTTTAAACAATACCTTTGGGTCTGTTACTTTCCCGAATGCAGATAAAATTGTGCCAGGGCGTATTTTTAATAGCAGTAGATACAGTATGGATTCTGTACTGGAGGTGAGTTTAGATCACGGCGAAAGTTATCAAACGGTATTTACTAGCTTTCTTTTTCTAAATATTTACGCTTTAGCAACGGCCCCTAGTGATGTAAACACAGTGTGGTTTTCATTTGGTGAAAAAGCTTTTAAAATAGACCTTGCAGATATAGCTGCTCCAATAGTTGAAGAAGTGCAATTGCCAACATTCAATTTAATGTACGGTATTATTATAGACCCTTTAAATTCGTCGCGAGTTACAATCTCACAAGGTACAAAGGTTTATATCACTAATGACGCTGGTGAAACTTGGGAAGACGCATCTGAAGGCTTAGAAGACTTAAGAGAAGGTACAGACATGATACTTGGCGCCTCTATTAATCCATTTAATTCAAGCGAATACATTTTAGCAACTACTAAAGGAGTGTTTATGTCTACAGACAAAGGGCTAAGCTGGTCGCAATTATATGATGAATACGTAGATAAGGTTTACTTTTCAGATAAAACCCCTGGACAGATAGTAGCGGTAAATCATTATTCTGATGGATTTTTATATCCACAAGCTAACACTAGAATTGTTTACTCTACAGATAATGGAGAAAACTGGGAGTTAATTAGTGCTGAAGCCCTAGAGTACCTAAACTCAAGTAGCTCAACGATACAATTCTTTGAGAGTAGTGCCGATGTTTATTTTGGGACTTATGATACTGGTTTGGTTAAATACTCTATAGATCTTACCGTATTGTCTACCCAAGATAATAGCTTAAACACTCAAGACCTGGTTTTATATCCTAATCCAGCAAAGAATACAATAGCTATAGAGAGCGCTAGTTTAAATATAGAAAGTGTAAGTGTGTATACGCAAACAGGGAAATTAGTTTTACAGGCTACAAACAACTTACAATCTTTAGATATTTCAATGTTAAGCAGTGGTGTACATATGCTAAAGATAGAAACAAACAAAGGCACTTATTTTAAGCGTCTTTTAAAAGAATAGTTAATTTTTATAGTTAATTATAATAGTTATTTTTAATAGTTAAATTTGTTGGATTCAGTTTTAATACCTCAGTATTAAAATAAAAATCCTTCTACTGATTGCAGAAAAGTAATCTCCCCAATTACTTATTTTAAGAGAGGCTTCTCGATTTATTTCGGGAGCCTCTTTTGTTTTATTCGCAATTAGCAATAAAGACTGTTTTATAATTCTTCGCTTGCGGAACAATACTGTTAATTAAAAACATCTATTGGTCATTTTTATATCTCACCTCTCACTTTTTTCTATATTTACAGATGTTTTTCACAAATGTCTGTTAGATATTTTTTTTAAAAAAGGTCAATAAAAACCAATGGTTGCACACAACTTATTGATTATGAGTGAAAACGAAAATTCTAAGCGCTAATTTTTAATTTTTTAAAACTATAATGAAGGTTTTTTATAGCCTTGTTTTTATATTGACTCCCCTCTTGTATCCTTTTCAGCTTTATGCTCAAAAAGAAACACAAACCAATGTTGCGGCACAAATTAGACAAGGGGTTGAATATCTATCCCAAAAAGAGCATATTAAATCTATAGAGGAATTAATTTCAGCAAAAGATATAGCGCTACGCAATAAATGGTATACAGAAGCCTATAACGCCACCTTAAATATAGGAACCAACTATTATTTAATGATGGATTATGGCGAAGCCTTTCAGTATTATTTACAAGCCTATGAAATAGCAATAAAACACCTAGATGTTCGTAATGAGATGTCGGTTTTTAATAATATAGGTGTTTTGTATATAGAAGAAAACGACCAGTTAAAGGCGGAAGAGTCTTTTTTTAAGGCTTATGAAATTGCTAAAAAGGTTGATGATAAAGAAAAAATTGGTGCCTATGGCATTAATATGGCCTTGTTGCTTAATAAGATTGGTAAAATAGATCTTGCGGAACAATATATAGAAGAGGCATTACCATTGTTAGTGGATAAACCAAATGTGCTGCTGTTAGCTAAAATTGCAAAAGCCGAAAATCTGTACTTAAAAAATCAATTTTCAAAAGCTTCCGAACTGGCATTGCAAATTTTACCACAAATAAATAATCTTACTATATCTGAAGGAAATGCTACTGTAAACGATAAAATAACACTTTTGTTAATTTTAAGTAGGATTTACGAAAAGCAATTTCTGTATAAAGAAGCCTTAGACTATGCTTTGTTAGCTCGTGCTGCCCAAGAAAACATTGAAGGTCGTAAAGAGAGTTATGAGCGTATTGCCACGCTTTACGCTAAAACAGACGACTTTAAAAACGCTATGTACTATAAAGATTCGGTTATTATAGCTACAGACTCGCTTCACGCCATTAAAAACGCTGCTTTGTTTAAAAGTGAGAAAGTAAAGTTTCAAATACAAAATTACCAACACGAATTATCGGAAAGTAAAAAAGCTAGAAGTCAAGAAAAACAACTTTTTTATACGGTATTAGTTTGTGTAATTGCTGGGATGGGTTTTTTAATTTGGGTGTATAAAAACAATTCTCTTAAACACAAACAACGCCAAAAGATTGTAGAGTTAGAGTTAGAAAAAGAAAAGAGTGATCATCTGTTAAAAGAAAGGAAACATCGCGAAAATGAAGCCTTGGTTTTATTAGAAAAAGAACGTCTTAAAAATGAATTAGACACAAAAAACAGAGAGCTTACGGCTAGGGCTATGTATTTAGCGAGTAAAAATGAACTTATTGAAGACGTTGTAGAATCGCTTTCTGAACAAACCGAAATCGCAACTAATACTCAGTTAAAAACCCAAATAAATGATTTAAAAAAGCACCTTAAAAAAGAGTCTCAATGGGACAGTTTTTTTGTGCATTTTGAAGAGTTAAATAGAGGTTTCCTAGACAGGCTTGCTGCCAAACATCCTAAGTTAACCCAAAACGATGTGCGCTTTATAACTTTTCTCTATATGAATTTAAGTTATAAGGAAATTGCTTCACTGTTAAATATTACACCTCAATCCTGCCGAAAGCGAAAGGAACGTATTTCTAAGAAAATGAATGTTCCCGATGAGCTTACAATCTACACTTATTTATGTGCTATTTAAGGGTAGTCACGTTTTGACAATACACATGTCACAAAATGTCCCCCTTCTTTAACATCTAGAAACACAGCAACTTTCTATTTTTATCGGATTATTAATCTAAATTGATTTTTTTAAAGAATACTTGCGCATTATGTGAAGTATTGTTGCTTATTCTTTAATAGAATTAATTCAAAAAACTAACTTATGATGAAGATTACATTAAGAAAAAGTATTATTTTATTTACTTCTTTCCTTGGGTTTACAGCAGTACAGGCTCAATACGTTCAAGAAGCAAAAGTAGTAAGTGAAAACAGAGAAGGCCGTGCAGAATTCGGAACATCGGTAGCTATTACAGAAAATTTTGCAGCAGTAGGAAGCTCTAGAGAAGCTGTTGCAGCGGGCGCTGCTTATGTATATGAAAAAGATAGTCAAGGTGTATGGAATTTCACACAAAGATTAGCCGCTCCAGACCCTAATAACTTAGCAGAATTTGGAGGTGCTATGAAATTTTCTGATGATTATCTAGTGGTTGCAGCGGGTAGAGCAGATCATGATGGACTTCAAAGAACAGGAAAATTATATGTTTACGATTATATTAATGGCAGCTGGGAGCTTGATACAACATTAATAGCATCAGACTACAGTAGTGATGCAAAATTAGGTATGAACCCTACTTCATTAACAGTACAAGGTGACGTTGTAATAGCAGGTGCTCCTGGCGAAAACGGCTGGGTAGGTTCTGTCTATGTGTTTACTAAAGTAGCTGGCGTATGGGAAGAATCTCAAAAATTGTTGAACCCAAACCCGCAAACTAGTGATGCTTTTGGGATAGGAGTATCTGTTTCAGGCGATTATTTGTTGGTAGGGGCTCAAGGAGTTAACTCTGGTGAAGGGGCTTGCTATATATACGTAAGAAACAGAGATGGAGATTTTGTATACGAGCAAACAATAACTGCTTCAGATGCAGCTAGAGATAGTTACTTTGGAAGTTCAGCTAACATTTCAGGAGATCAAATTGTTGTTGGAGCTTATGGCGCAAATGCAGAACAAGGCTCGGCTTATATTTTTGAAAAAGACATTGCAGGTACTTGGTACGAGTCTCAAATTTTAACAGGAAACCCTTCTACAGAAAGTGCACATTATGGCTTTGCCACAACCATACAACAGGATAAAGTAGCTGTTGCAGCTCCTCATGTGTATGGGTTAGAAGTTGCAGAAGTTTATTTCTACAAAAAAGATGAAAACACTGGCCTGTGGGAAGAAGATCAAATAATTCAAGGGAATGATACCGAAGGACAAGATTTTTATGGTTGGTCTTTAGGTGTATACGAAGATCAAATGATTGTTGGAGCTCCTAGAGAAGACCACGATGTAAACGGTGGTGACGAAATGGGAGATGCTGGTTCAGCTTATATTTTTCTTTCTCCAAGCGTGTTAGGAGTTCAAGATAACGAAGCTGCAGCAAACGCAATTGCAGTTTATCCTAACCCAGCTACAGATGTGCTAAATGTAAGATTGCAAAATAGTGCGGTTAAAAACATAGCTGTATATGGTATTAGCGGTGTTAAGCTAATGGATCTTGATGAGGTTTCTAGCATAGATGCTTCAAGACTTTCTGCTGGTGTGTATGTGTTACGCGTAGTGGATGAGAATAACGAAGTGTTTTTTAATAGATTTGTAAAAAAGTAATCCCCCAATTACTTTTTTTTAAAGAGGCTTCTAGACTTTTAGAAGCCTCTTTTTGTTGTTTTAGCAATTGTTAATTTTTTAAAACAACAATGTTTTTAGCTATACTAGCTAGTAATTATTTAAAGGTTTCAATTTGCTCTGTAATTAGTTTAATTGTTTTTTTCTTAGATAGCTAAACTCAATAATTTTATTAAAATAGTCAAGGAGCAGACTAATTCTATTCTTTTAATTTTTTCTATAAAATAATGAAGGTTTTTTATTGCCTTATTTTTTCATTGGTTTTCCTTTTGTTTCCGTTTCAACTTTACGCTCAAAAGGAAACACAATTAAATGTTGTTGCGCAAATCAACTTAGGGATGAAATACCTATCCCAAAAAGAACATATTAAATCTATTGAAAAATTTATTTCGGCAAAAGACATAGCTCTACGCCACAAATGGTATACTCAAGCCTTTAATGCCACCTTAAATATAGGAACCAACTATTATTTAATGATGGATTATGGCGAAGCCTTTCAGTATTATATACAAGCCTATGAAATAGCGATAAAACATTTAGATGTTCGTAATGAAATGTCAGTTTTTAACAATATAGGTGTTTTATATGTTGAAGAAAATGAACAGCTAAAGGCAGAGGAATCTTTCTTTAAGGCCTATGAAATAGCAAAGAGCATTGGCGATAAGGAAAAAATAGGTGCTTATGGTATTAATATGGCTTTATTGCTTAATAGAATTGGAAACATAAAACTTGCTGAGCAATATATAGAAGAAGCATTGCCCTTGCTAGAAGAAAAACCAAATGTGCTACTCTTGGCAAAAATAGCAAAAGCAGAAAACCTCTTTTTAAAAAATCAATTTTCAAAAGCGTCCGAATTAGCATTGCGTATTTTACCGCAAATGAATAACCTTTCTATTTCTGAAGGAAATGCAACTGTAAACGATAAAATCACACTCTTGTTAATTTTAAGTAGGATTTACGAAAAGCAATTTCAATATAAAGAAGCCTTAGCTTATGCTTTGTTAGCTCGTGTAACTCAAGAAAAGATAGAAGGGCGTAAAGCAATTTATAAACGTATTTCCGCACTTTATGCTAAAACAGACAACTTTAAAATGGCTGTGAGTTATAAAGATTCGGCTATTATTGCTACAGACTCACTTCATGCGATTAAAAATGCTGCTTTGTTTAAAAGTGAGAAAGTGAAATTCCAAATACAAAATTACCAACACGATTTATTGGAAAGTAAGAAGGCGCGTAATCGTGAAAAACAACTTTTTTATACGGTATTAATTTGTGTAATTGCTGGGATGGGTTTTTTAATTTGGGTATATAAAAACAATTCTCTTAAACACAAGCAAGGCCAAAAAATTATAGAGTTGAAATTAGAAAAAGAGAAAAGTGATCATCTGTTAAAAGAAAGGATGCATCGCGAAAATGAAGCCTTAGATTTATTAGAAAAAGAACGACTTAAAAATGAATTAGACACAAAAAATAGAGAGCTCACGTCCAGAGCAATGTATTTAGCGAGTAAAAATCAACTTATTGAAGAGGTGGTAAAATCACTTTCTGAGCAAACAGAAATAGCAGTTAACCCCCAATTAAAGAGTAAAGTAAATGATTTAAAAAGACACCTAAAAAAAGATACCCATTGGGATAGCTTTTTTGTGCATTTTGAAGAATTAAATCGCGGGTTTTTAGCTAGATTAGCTTCAAAACACCCAAATTTAACACCTAACGACATTCGGTTTATTAGCTTTCTTTATATGAATTTAAGCTATAAAGAAATTGCTTCCCTATTAAATATTACACCTCAATCCTGCCGAAAGCGAAAAGAACGCATTTCCAAGAAAATGAATGTTCCTGAAATTCTTTCATTCTACTCATATCTTTCTGCTATTTAAGAGAAGGTCACGCATTTGCTAATATGTGTCACATTATGTCTACCCTTGTTTAAGGCTTATTAACACTGAGTCTATCTACTTTTATAAAATTATTAATCACTACTATTCTTATTTGATAAACAACTATAAATAGTGTGTTTTAGGATTTTTATTTAAAAAACAATTCGAAAGAACAATCTGTGAGAGCTCAAAATGTATATGGATTTATACACTAATTGGAGCGCTTTTAAATGAAGTTATAAAATCAAGCAAAATAAATAACAATAAAAACTAAAGACATGAAAAGAATTAAAGTTATAACTGTTTTAGTGTTTCTATGTATGGTATATTGGCCTGTTTCAGCACAATTTTCCGAGAGTTTCGACACTGAAGTTCCACGAGAGTGGAGCATAAATGATAACGATGGTCAAGGAGGAACTTGGCATTTTAACGCTGGTAATGGGTATCGTAGCCCAGGTGGTGTTCGTATTAATTTTGAGCAAAATGCACACGATGATTACTTAATTTCACCTCAATTTAGGGTGAGTTCTGGCGTTTCAGATCAGCTTTCGTTTTATGCAGGAGGAACAGGAATTGCCTATCCTGAAACCTTTGATGTTAGATTGTCTACCACTGGAGCAGCTCCTTCAGATTTTACAGAGCTTTTGGGCTCAGAAATTACTATTGCCGATGTAGATGATTTTGATGAATATATAAATTACACCTATAATTTATCAGCTTATGCTGGGCAAGATGTATATATAGCCATAGTAGCTACTGCAACAGCCGCATTTCGTTTGTATGTTGATGAGTTTTCAGTGGAAGCATTACCGCGTTGTCCGAAACCTTCAAATTTTGTAATTGAAAATTTAACAGCTACTTCCCTAGATTTAAACTGGAATGCAGGAAGTTCAGAGAGTGAATGGGTTGTAAAATATGGAGTGTCTAGTTTCGATCCAGAGGTTGACGGTGAGACAATTAACGTTCTTGGAAGTTCAAATACAAGCATATCTAATTTGGAGCCGGGAACTGTTTACGATATTTATATAAAAGCCTTATGTGGTAATGGCAATGGGGAAAGTGAGTTTGGTGGGCCTTTAAGATTTTTTACGCCTTGTGTGGCAGCAACACTGCCGTTTTTTGAAGGTTTTGAAAACGGCTATATGCACGGCGACAACCTTGGGGGTTGTTGGAGTCAAGAATTGGTGCAAAATACATTTTGGAAGGTCAACAATTCTATTACGGCAAACAATAGAGCCCCACGTACAGGCGAATGGAATGTTTATTTGGCTTACGGTAGCGAAAACTGGTTGTATTACCCAATAGAAGTACAAAGTGGTATAAGTTATACACTTACTTTTTATGCAAGACAGAGTAATACATTAGGTGCAACTGTGTCTGCTAGTTATGGCGTTTCTAATGATTCTGGCGCGATGATAAATAGAATCATTCCTACCACCGAGATTACTCAGGGCGATTATCAAGAAGTAAGTGGGGCATTTATACCGGATGCCTCTGGAGTAATTTATGTTGGAATTAACGCACAACTAGGTCCTGGTTTTTACCCGTTTTATATGTCTATGGATGACCTTTCTATAACAGAATCGCAGACATGTTTAAAGCCGGTAGATTTACAAATAGACCAAGCTACTGCCACTACAGCCACTGTTAGTTGGACTCCTGGTGGGGCTGAAACAGATTGGTTGGTAAAATATGGAGAACCTGGATTTGACCCTCTAACACAGGGAGTTTCTGCCTCAGTAAGTGGCAGTGCTAATGTTTTATTAACAGATCTTAGCCCAGCACATATTTATAATGTATTTGTACAATCTCTGTGCGGAGGTTCAGATGGAAATAGTTATTTCACAGGGCCAATAACACTTAAAACTACTCCTGTAAATGATATGTTGTGTAATGCGACACCATTAGTAATTGATGCTGCTTGCACTAGAAGTAGTTTTACAAATATTGGCGCTACATTAGAAGTAAATGAGCCTATGGGTAGCTGTTATGATGCGGCAGGCGAACAAACCGTTTGGTTTAGTTTTCAAGCACCTTCAAGTGGAAATGTTACAGTAACTACAGATTTTGAAGGAGGTACTTTAGAAGATACAGAGTTAGCTGTTTTTAATGCACCTTCAGACTGTTCAAACCTTTCAACTTTAGGTTCCGAAATAGGATGTGATGAAGACGGCGGTACTACAGGTACAGGGTTTTTATCTACAGTGAGCTTAACTAATTTAGTAGAAGGAGACACCTATTTTGTACAAATAAATGGTTTTATGAGTTTTGACGATGGAACTATGGAAGGAACTTTTTGTATAGAGGTAACTGATGATGGCGTAGCTTGCCCTCAACCAACAGATGTTACGGTCACAAACCTTACTACCTCTTCTGCCGAAGTGAGCTGGAGAGTTTCTGGAAATGAAACAGTATGGGAACTTAAGTACGGACCAGAAGGTTTTGACCCAAATACAACAGGAATGAGTGTTATAGATGCCGATGGTGACCCTGTACAGCTGTTAACCGGTTTAAACCCAGACGCTACCTACGAGGTCTATGTGAGAGCACGCTGTGCTACAGATATTGAAAGTGAATTTGCAGGGCCTGTATCCTTTACTACTATGCAACTTTCACTAGCTAATGAGGATTTTATTTCCTTTGAATATTTTCCAAACCCAATAAAAAATAAACTGACTTTAAGGGCAAACAATCCAATAGAAAAAGTGCAAATTTATAATTTGTTAGGTCAAGAAATTATTAAGGAGGTGTGTAATTCTTCACTCGTACAATTAAATACAACTTCAATACTACAAGGAGTTTACTTTATGAAAGTAACTATTAATAAAGTTGAAAAAGTCTTTAGGTTAGTAAAAAAATAAATACCCTTAAATATATAAATCAAAGAGACAGTTTAATTTACTGTCTCTTTTTTTATTGTATCAAGCTAAGTTACTTAGTTGTGAAGCTCCGTTTTATCGCTTTTATTTTTTTGCTTCAACTTTGTCTTTAACACAAGGTCCTTCTTCCCATGAAGTTAATCCTGCGCGATCTGCAACACAAGGGTTAGAGTATGTTTTGTCATCACAACCGCAAACGGGTCTGTAATCCATAGTGCAAGGACCTACGCTTATTTTAGATTCGTCTATACAGCTAACTGTTTTTGCGCCACCACAGGAGTGTAAACCAATTGAAATTAATAAAAGTAAAGACAGTACAAGAGTGATTTTTGTTTTCATAGTAGGCTAAGATTAAAGGTGTATTTCTTTATTAAATATACTAAAAAGAATGAATTGCAAAAATAACTAGCAATCCTCCTAGCTCCCAAACCCCCAAAAGGAGAATTTCTGTTGTTAATTGCTTTTAGAAAAATATGTTTACAACTACTATATTTATAAAGTAATAGAAGAGGAGTAATAGTTTAGTGTTTATAGATTGATATAGTTTCCTTTTTTTATAATTGTTGTTTTAGTTGTATTTTAGGTGAATATTCAAAGTTCTTTGACAATAGTAATAATTGATAAAAAACACCAATTCCTTTCAGAAATGCGTAGCATTCACGATTTCCAAACTTTAAAATATTGAACTAAGAGTAATTGTATTTTAGGTGATTATTCACAGTTACGAGCAAGCAAACACTTTTGAAGACATCGTTGTGAATTGCTTTCAGAAATGCACCGCATTCATGACTTCCAAACTTTAAAATATAAATGGAGGAATAATTGTATTTTAGGTGATTATTCACAGTTGGAACAGACATCACAACTCAAGACAATCGTTGTGAATTGCTTTCAGAAATGCGTAGCATTCACGATTTCCAAATTTTGAAATATTGAACTAAGAGTAATTGTATTTTAGGTGATTATTCACAGTAATAGTAGACCGATCTCCTCGCACTGCCTGGTTGTGAATTGCTTTCAGAATTGTATTTTAGGTGATTATTCACAGTATATCTACTGATGGTGTTCGTGACTTAACGTTGTGAATTGCTTTCAGAATTGTATTTTAGGTGATTATTCACAGTGCTTACTTTCAAGGACAACGAGTTTTTAAGTTGTGAATTGCTTTCAGAATTGTATTTTAGGTGATTATTCACAGTTTTTGATTTGCGCCAAGTGGCTTTGCAAACGTCGTGAATTGCTTTCAGAATTGTATTTTAGGTGATTATTCACAGTAAACACTAAGAAGAAAAAACAATCTACATAGTTGTGAATTGCTTTCAGAATTGTATTTTAGGTGATTATTCACAGTTTTAGTTCTGGATTGTCATTGTCTACTATAGTTGTGAATTGCTTTCAGAATTGTATTTTAGGTGATTATTCACAGTTGTTCGTAATAAAGATTTTCTTGTTGTTGAGTTGTGAATTGCTTTCAGAATTGTATTTTAGGTGATTATTCACAGTTTGTATTCTGTCGTTTGAACTCGCAACAAAGTTGTGAATTGCTTTCAGAATTGTATTTTAGGTGATTATTCACAGTGATGCGATGTGCTTTACGCCATTAGACAAGTTGTGAATTGCTTTCAGAATTGTATTTTAGGTGATTATTCACAGTGGGAAGAAGTAGTTACACTTACCGTTATATGTTGTGAATTGCTTTCAGAATTGTATTTTAGGTGATTATTCACAGTTAGCGGTCGAAATTCCCGAAAAATGAATGAGTTGTGAATTGCTTTCAGAATTGTATTTTAGGTGATTATTCACAGTGAGATTCTTGTGTTATAAACCCAGTTACTGTTGTGAATTGCTTTCAGAATTGTATTTTAGGTGATTATTCACAGTGTCTTTCTTTTGCCCCTGAAGGACCTCTATGTTGTGAATTGCTTTCAGAATTGTATTTTAGGTGATTATTCACAGTTCATAAAGCTTTTCAATCTTTTTAATTTGGGTTGTGAATTGCTTTCAGAATTGTATTTTAGGTGATTATTCACAGTG
>JBLXDA010000016.1:7735-65231 GCA_048264505.1 Aequorivita sp. | reverse complement strand
CGCCGCAAACCAAGGCCGTTGAGTGACTTCCTGCTTGCCCACCTTGTGGGCCGAGGCACATCCTACTATGATTCGGATTATGCAGCTAGGGCGTAGTTATTCTCGCCGTTTAAAAAGTGTGAAATATGATATTTACGAGCTATATCCCAGCGCTCGACATGCTTACAATACAATTAGACCCGCTGTCAAAACCAGTCGGCCCCTTTTTTAAAGAACAATTAGCATTTAATAAATATGCCAAAAATATTCATAGAATATAAAGCCTCATGCTAACAGCCGCCAAAGATACATAAAATCCCTATCTTTGCCAGCCTAATAATCACTCAAAAAGCATACCATGGCTATAACCTTCGCTATAATAAAAGAACGTAAAAACCCGCCAGACCGTCGGGTAGTTTTTTCACCAGAAAAATGTAAAGAAGTAGTAAAACTATATCCCGATGCGCGGATAATCGTAGAAGCTTCAGACATACGTATCTTTCCTGATGAAGCATATAGAGAAGCTGGCTTTGAGGTGGTCGAAGATGTTTCAGAAGCAGATGTAATGCTTGGGGTAAAAGAAGTACCCGTAGACGCCTTGATTGCCAATAAAAAGTATTTCTACTTTAGCCATACTATAAAAAAACAGCCTTATAACAGAAAACTGCTAAAGGCTATGCTAAACAAGAATATAGAAATGTTTGACCACGAAACTATCGTAGGAGCAAAAAACAACAGACTGATAGGTTTTGGTTATTACGCAGGTTTGGTAGGTGCCTATAACGGTTTTAGAGCCTTGGGGCTTCGCGATTCGCTTTTTGAACTTCCCAAAGTAGAAAGCCTTGCAGACCTCAATGCTGTAAAAGCAGCACTAGATAAAATTACACTTCCGGCTATGAAGATAGTGCTTTCGGGTACCGGAAAAGTTACTAAAGGGGCTAAAGAAATTTTAGACCACCTTAAAGTTCGCGAACTAACAGACGCAGATTACCTTACAAAAGACTATAACGAAGCTGTATATTGCCTTATAGACGTTTCAGAATACAACAAACGCAAAGATGGTGGGGTGTTTAACAAAGATGAGTTTTATAAAGACCCTTCTGGTTACGAAAGCGATTTTATGAAATACGCAAAAGTGAGCGATATGTTTATTACAGGTCATTTTTACGGCAATGGAGCTCCTTTTTTATTTACGCGCGAAGATGCTAAAAGCCCAGATTTTAAAATAAACTTAGTTGCAGATGTTTCTTGCGATGTAGATGGGCCTATAGCTTGCACATTGCGTGCCTCTACCATAGCAGACCCATTTTTTGGCTACGACGCCCAGACAGAAACAGAAACCGCTTTTGATGCTCCTGGGGCTATAACAGTGATGTCTGTAGATAACTTACCTTGCGAATTGCCAAAGGATGCAAGTGAAGGTTTTGGCGATATGTTTCTGGATCATGTAATACCAGCATTCTTTAATAACGATAAAGACGGCATTTTAAAACGCGCCCAAATAACAAGCAATCAAGGAAAATTAACCCATAGATTTGCATATCTTCAAGATTATGTAGAAATTGCCGACTAAGAATTTAACTTTTCGTTAACACACCTTAAGTGACACATACAACGCAGAAAACAAAAACAGGATTAATTACTGGAGCTGCCTCTGGTCTTGGTTTTGAGCTGGCTTTACTACTGGCAAACGATGGATATAAACTAATATTAGTAGACGTAGCACTCGAAAAATTAGAGCAGGCAAAAGAAGAAATTTTAACGCAACACCCCTGCGAGATTCAACTTATCCACAAGGATTTAAGTACCTGTAATGTAGCCGATGAGATATTTGTGCTTATAAAAGAGCAACCTATAGACGTGCTAATAAACAATGCAGGTTTCGGGATTTTTGGAAGTTTTAACGATACAGACTGGAGTCGCGAAGCAGCCATGCTAAACCTACATGTTGTTACGACTACCCATCTTACAAAACTAGTTTTAAAAGGCATGGTAGAACGGGGTAGTGGTAAAATACTAAATATGTCTTCCTTAGCTGCTTTTCAACCGGGGCCGCTAATGTCTTTATACTATGCTTCAAAAGCCTATATACTTTCTTTTTCTGAAGCTATAGCCAATGAGCTTAAAGGCTCTGGAGTAACGGTTACCGCACTCTGCCCTGGACAAACAAAAACCTGCTTTCAGGATGTGGTTTCTAATGGCACCGGAAAGGCTTCCGCAGACAATAAAATTAGCTTTAATATAGCCTGCCCTAAAGCAGTAGCAAAATACGGTTACGAAGCTATGCTTAAAGGTAAAACGGTGGCTATACCCGGTAATCTAAACAAGTTTCTTTCTAAACTCCCACGAATAATGCCGCGTAGAACGGCGACAGCCATAATACGCAGAATTCAAGAAAAAAATAGGGAAGTGTAAATCCTATAGTTTCTTAAGCTCTATAGGCTCTTCTTTTTGAACCTTTAATAACAATTCAAAAAACTGGCGTAATGCTGGATAGGCTTCCGTAGAGAAACTAGTGTTGTTTAGCTTTATACTCAACCTTATATTTACTTTACTGGCTGTATGGGTGTATACTATAGCTATTTCGCCATCGTCATTTGGGAGCTTCATTGTTTTGTTTTCCGGCATTTTTACAAGTTCGTACTGGTCTTTTAAATCTATAGAAACCAAGTAATTGTTTAAAACGGGAAATCCAAAGTCTATTGGGTAGTTTCGGGTTTGTTGTGAAAAGGGGTTTTCTGTAAAATAAGGCTGTGTTAAAAACGGATACAAGTATAGTTTGTTACTTACTGTCTGCCCGTGTAATGCTATTTCATAACTTTCTTTATAAGGCTTCTCTAAATCTGTAGGATTCTCAATTTCGAGCTTTGTAATATCTAAAAATTCATTGGCGCTTTGTTTTCTTTTTATAATAGCTTCATTGCTTAAGTTGTTGTTTTCAGTTCGTTTATATACTGAAATATAACCAGAAGAAGCTTCACTTACTTTTCCTGTAAACAATCCGTTTTCGTCTGCTTCCATCTGTATGTTTGCATAATGCAGGTTTCTTGCATATGGCGTTATAGGCTCCCAATAACTTCCCTTTTTAAAGTCCATTACGCGCCCTTCAACATTTAAATCTCTAAATGGAAGCACTCCAAAAGGGGTATGCTTGTCTGTAGCGTCAAGTAGATAGGTTGTTCCGTTGATTTTTAAGTGAACAATAGCATAGTTAAAGTCTGTAAGTACAGGATACTGCTTGGTGGGTACTGGCTGGCTTCTTGTAGCAATAAGCATAATTTTTGCGTCTAAACCTCCAGCTTCTAGAGCATTGATGAGCCCTAAGTTTATTTCGGAACTATTTCCTGATTTATTATCAAAAGCTTCCTTTACACGTATGTCTGAAAGTATGCGGTATTTTTCATTCCAAAACATAGCCTCTTGTATATAATGATATATAGCCTTGGCTCTTTCTAAATCGTCTGCAATGGAAAATAGTGTAGCAGGCAATTGCTCCTTAAAATAAGAAGCGTATTTAAGTTGGCGCCCTAAATCCTTATCGTATCTAAATTGTTTGTCTACGTCGTCCCAGGTTTTTGAGTAGGTAGATTTGCTACCTGCTAGGTCTACAATTTCTACTAGCTCGTACTTCATTCTTGGAATGTAGTTTTCTTTGGCCAGCATAAATTCTTCTTTTTTAAAAGCAGGAAGCATGGCCATTGCGTAGGTTGCAGATTCGCAATCTCCAGCTACATTAAATCCGTCTAGTACAAAACACTCTTCTTTTATTTCGGCGTGATTTACTTTTAAGGGAATACTGCCGTAGAGGGTGCGGTTGTAATTGAAGTTTCCGGGTATTTCGGTATGTAGCTCAGAGTAAATAACGGGTATTTCCTCCTGAAACTCCCAACTGCCAAAATTAAAAAAGTAAGGGGTTTCTATCTGGTAAGTGTATTCTAAAATACTCCCGTCTTGTACCTTAGGGAAAGTAAATTTTAACAAAGACCAATTTGCAGTTTCATCGGTTTCAAAAATAGCGTCTTTACCTACATAAGTTTTTACCGCACCATTGTGGGTAATAGCTTGTAAATGATTTATTTCTTCCCGTACATTTTTTTCGCGATAGTAGGGAACTTCAACAGTAGCCTGCTTAAAATTTTTGGCGTCTATCACTTTAATTTTTGCGTGTATTTTTTTTATAAGCCTAATATAACCATCTGCTTCGTCTATAGAGTAATCGCCGCGTTTATAGAGTACAACACCCGCTGCTTCTGGGTCTGTAGTAGAACTCTTTAAGGCGAATTCCTCTTTATAAGGTTCGCCAAAATCGTGTATTTTGCTTGTCTGTGCAAAAAGTGAAGTGCTTAAGAGTAGACAACTAAAAAGGAATAGGTTTTTTAAATTCATTTTATATTTTTTCTAGAATAATAGATTCTTCTTTTAACATTCTTATCATACTTCCAAAAAACTTCTTTAATGAAGGGTAAGCATCGGTAGGATAACGATAAGCGTTGAGTTTCATGTTGAAACGAATGTTTATTTTATTTCCATCTGCCAGATAAGTAACTGAACACTCTCCATCGTCGTTTGGCAGTTTTACACTTCGGCTTTCGGGGAGTTGTTCAACTTTATAGACTTCTCCTAAATCTATAGCGATTAAATAGGTGTTTGTAAATGGAAACCCAAAATCCATTGGGTAACTGCGTGTTTCCATCTTAAAAGGGTTTTCAGTAATGTAGGTTTTGTTAAAAAACGGATAGAGTACTACTTTGTCGCCAACAATTTCGGGAGCTAGACTTAGCTTGTAGTTTTCCTTAAGCGGTTTTTCAATTTTGTCTAGGTCTTCTAAAGTATAATCTTCAATCTCTATACCTGCTTTATCTTTTTCTTCCTCTTGAATATAGGCTTGGAGATTTTCGGCTTCTATAGTACTTCTTTTTTCAAGCCCTATATAGCCATAACTAGCTTGGTTAACGGTACCCGTAAAGTTGCCGTCTTCTGAAGCATTAAGTTGTGCATTTACATAGTGGATGTTTTTCTTGTATGGCTCTAAAGGCATCCAGTAACTTCCCTTTTTAAAATCCATTACACGCCCTTGTACGTTTAAAGCCTGAAAGGGTATAACCCCAAATGGCGCTTGCTTGTTTGTGGCGTCTAGTAAATAGGTTTCGTTATTTATTTTTAAAACAGCAAGAACATAATTGTAATTAGAAAGAACAGGGTATAACTCGGTTGCAAGTCCATTATTACGAGTGGAGAGGATTACTGTATTTGCCTCTAAATTAGCAGCATTTAGCGCGTTGACTAACGAAATGTTTATAGTTGAAACACTGCCTAGCTTTTCATCAAAAGCATCTTTTATATTATTGCCGTAAATAAAGTAACTTCCATTCCAGGTATAGGCGTTTTGAATAAAATTATAAACTCCCTTTGCCCGTTTTAAATCATCTTTAGTGTCAAGTATACTGTCTGGCAATTTTCTTTTGAAGTAATTTTTCTTTGACAGTTGTTCTCCAAAATCTTTCCTAATTTTAAAACGATCATCAACATCATCCCAAGACCGTGTAAAAATATGATCAGAGCCAGTAAATGCTTTAAAGTATAGAGGTTCGTATACAATTCTAGAGATGTAATTTTTTTTTGAAAGCATGTATTTTTCTTCTATAAAAGAAGGGATATTTTCCATTGCATAAATGCAGACTTCAGTATCTATTTTCCCAGAATTATTAGGTAATAAAAACCCGTTTTTTTTAATGGTAGAATTTTGAATTTTTAATTTGTTAGTTCCATATAGCACTTTGTGATAATTAAAATTTGAAGGTAAAACAGTTTGAAAAATACTGCTAATAGTAGGTAGGTCGTGCTGAAATTGCCAGCCGTCCAAATTGTAAAAATAAGGGCTAGCAATAGTGTATTTATATTCTAAAATACTTCCGTCTTGTACATTTGGGAATGTAAAAGTTAATTCTTTTACGGCTCTAGATTTTTGTGTTTTATAAAAAGCGTCTTCTGGGATATAGTTTTTTATACTTCCGTTGTGAGTTACAGCTTTGTAGTCTAATATTTCTTCACCATAATATCCATTTCCTTCGTAATAAGGGATTTCTACAGTTGCATAATCAAATTTTTTAGCGTCTAATACCTTAACTTTTCTGTGTATTTCCATTACTAATCTCACAGCGGTTCTTCTTACAATAGAAGCTGCATAATAGTTTCCTGTTTCGTACAATATTACCCCCGTAGCATTTGGTTCAGGAGCGTAAGTTTTAAGCTCTAATTCTTCCTGTGTAGGTTTTCCAAATTCATGAAATCGTTCAGATTGAGCATTGGAAAGTTGATAGGATAGTAATAAAATGAGTAGAGTGAATGTTTTTAGATTCATACATTTAAGCTGAGGATTTAAAACTGCAAAATAAAATAAATTTAACATTTAAAAAATTAATAAGTGGTTTTAAGACCCAAAACTATTTTTTTTGAAAAGCCATAAACAAGATTTTAAAAAAAATCCGAAAAGCAATGTAAATACCCATACATCTCTATTTTCGATAGGGCTTGTAAAAATTGAAATAATGTCTATTGCTAAAGTGTAAGGTTGGTGGATGATATCCCAAGAGTTCCACCGTAAAACCCTGCCTAAATATATTCCAAAACCCACTAGAAACGGAAGTAAGCTTAGAAATACTACTACCACATTTTTGTTGAATTGCTCAAAGAGAAAAACACTCACCTCCTTAACCGAAAATAAGTAAAAAGCTAAGCCTGTAATAGAAAATACAGTAATCATAATACCGTCATAGACTATCCAATTTAGAGGACTTAAACGCAAGTGAATTAAGTCTGTACACAAATACGGTGCATTGGGTAAAAACAATAACCAAGCAATTAAAAGAACTCCTACAAATGGCTTGTTTATACGTTTTAAAGAAATTAAATAACTGGATATAATATAAGGAACCATCGCTAAAAATAAATTCCAAACTAAAAAGAGATAGAAAAAGGAATGGGTTATTTTTAAACGAATGGAGAGTAGAAATATACTTAATGTAGTTAAGGCAAACAGCGGAAAAAGTATATGAAAGCGTTTAAATAGAATGGTCTTTATAGTATTCATTTTTAGATATTTTTTCAATTAATAATATTAGAAGAAAGCCAATAGTGTAGGCTACAAGGTCCCAAACATCGTAAACAGAACCTACAATTGTTAACAGCAATTCTCCTTGTATGTTTAGTTTTTCGGGGAGTTTTAGGTATTGTAATGCTTCAACTAAATAGGCGAAGCCTAAGACAGCCAAGGCAATTGTTAAGCTGTGGTTTTTAATGAATATTTTTACCGTGGAATACAAAAGAAGTATGACGAGCACATCGCCTATAAAACCTCTAATAAATGGGTTAAAGTGAAAATAGGCTATAGCAATTTCAATTGTTAGTAAAAGTGCGCTCGCTAAAAGGTATGTTGTTGAAAAATGTAGCTTTACCATAGTTGTATTTTTTACCTATAAATATTAGCTTCCATAAGGATATAATTATCCACACAGATTATTAAAAACAATCCAAATGGGCTTAGCAATAAAGCCCATTTAGAAAGTTTAATTATTTTATAAAAGATTGAATGCATTAACGTTTTATTCATTGTTCCAATCTATTTTTCGCGATGCCAACATAATTACAGCAAGGATTAAAAACAAGCCGATGCTTCCCACTAAAAGCGCGTAGTTTTCTAACTGAATAATCACATAAATAAAACCGTATAAGGAAGCTAGAGACCCACAGATAAGCAGTGGAAATTTGAAGCCTTTTAAGATAAGTCGTGAGTAAATGGTTACTAAGCCAAGCACAGCAAACGCTGCAATAGTGTAGGCTTTTAAAAAATTACTGTGTTCCGAAATAGAGATTAGCAGGGTGTAAAACATCACTAATGCCAAGCCTATCATTACATACTGAAACGGATGTATGTATATTTTACTCACTAATTGTATAAGTAAAAACACGAGTAGGGTAAGACCTATTACCAAAAAACCGTATTTAGCCGTTCGTTCACTTTTTTGATACTCGTCTACAGGAATGATAAGCTTGGTGCCAAAAGCCGAAGCCGAAAGATCTGGAAGCTGTCCAAAAAAAGATTGCTCAAACTGACGGTTGATTTGGAGTACGCGCCAATTGGCAGAAAACCCGTCTTGTGAAATTTGTTTGTCGGTATCTTCGGGTAAAAAGTTGCCGTCAAAACTAGGGGAGTGCCAGTTAGATGTCATAGTGGCTGTGGTTTCCTTTCCTATGGGTAAGAACTTTAAACTCTCGCTTCCGTTTATTTTTAGATTAAAAGAGAAAGGTCGCTGCTCACTAAACAACTCCTTTGCGTTGGCAATGTGGTTGCTTTGTATAGTGTTTAAATAGCTTGTAGCATACTGTGGCGTCATCGCTAAAGCTTGAGTATCTATGTTTACTAGGGGAGTGGTTTTTATGCCCTTTAGGTTAGAGGTTTCTAAGAGTATCGTGGCTTTATCCCAAAATATATCTTCTTCGGCTATATCCATTTCCGAAAAATCTATGATAGGAAATGTACCTTGTATATCTATAGCCGCGGTATATACTACAGACTCGTAAATACTTCTGTTTAGCGGTTTTGTTTCTACTTGCGAGTTAATATCGAGTTTCTCCGGAAAGAAATACGCTTGACTATAGGTTTCATTTGTTTTTGTGTAATACGAATTTGTTTTCTCATTAAACAGCTTCTCTTCGGTACGTATTTTATAAGGTGTTTTTACGATAGGACCAGAGAGTAATACTTCATTTCCCCATTTCGTGTTTATTTCGCGAACAACTTCCTCTTGCCTAAAGGCTCTTTCGTCTATAAGCGATTGTACAAACTCTAAGGGTATGAGTAAAACCAATAGTAAAAAGCCTACTACGAGCATTCTTGCTGTAATGGAGTTGCGCATCCAATTGCTAAATCTACTTTTTCTCTTTTCCATAATTTTTAGTGTTTAATGTTAATTTTTAATTGAGTGTTAAGTATGCCTGCCTTAAGTGTAGCTAGGTTGTGATAGCTTTTTAACTTGGCGGTTTTTATTTTGTAAGTGTTGAAGTTTTTGCAGCTGTTCTTCGGTAAAAATCACTTTTCTGAAATTTTCAAAATCTGTAGTTAACAACAGTTTATAATCGAAATGATGAAAGCTGTTAAGCTGTTTTCCTATTGCATACGATTTGCGGTAGAAGCTTAAATACTCCGGAAGAAGAGCGGTCCCCAATATAAGTACGGCGGTTAAATACGGAGTGCGTTTGCCGTTTCCGAAGCATATATACTGAAGTGCTATTTCATCTTCTACATTAGTGCCAAAACCAGTAAGCACGTGGTAGGCGTCGTGTCGCTCTACTTTTCCTATTAGTTCAAAGCCATTTTTATGGAGAAATACACCCAAATGGTTTCCAAAAGTGTTTTTTGGAAGCGCTAATAGTTCGTTACCACTAATGCCCCAAGCTTCTTTCTTTTTAAATTTTAAATAGAATTTTTGAGACCATTCAAAAAGTTTTTCAATAAGTTTTTTCCGTGCTTTCATATTTATAAAGTACTTTGTATTTCAAAGTGTTTGAATAAAAAAATAGTCGTTTTTAGTATTTGGGTTTATTAATAAGACTTTCTAGGGCTTCTATATGTTTTTTAAATTCGGCTTTCCCTAGTTTTGTCGCACTGTAACTGGTATTTGGTTTTCTACCCACAAAGCTTTTTTCTACTAAAATGTATTCTGCTTGTTCTAGCGCTTTAATATGGCTAGCCAGGTTGCCATCTGTAACCTCTAGAAGTTCTTTTAGTCTATTAAAATCTGCATCTTCATTTACAACCAATATGCTCATTATACCCAAGCGGATACGATGATCAAAAAGTTTATTTATGTTGTCTATTATACCCACGTTTAGTTTTTAGATTCTTTAAAATACATTATGCTTCCGTAAATAATATGTAGAAGGCCAAAGCCCAATATCCAAAACCACAAACCATAACCAGGTAGTGCGGCACAGATAAGACCGATGCAAATTTCGGTATATCCTAAATACTTTACGTTACCAATAGTGTATTTTGATGCGTTTACTAATGCTAAGCCGTAAAAAATAAGCATTAATGAAGCTGTGAGTCCGTAATGTTGGCTATTTAGTTTTATAATAATATAGATACCACCAGTAACTAAAGGAATTAAAAAGTTGATAAGCAAACGGCGGGTTGTAGCATCCCAAACTTTTTCATTGTTTTTTTTTGCCTTTCTAGTTGTAATTATATAAGCCGTCAATACACTTAATAATGCTACACTAGCTAGGAGAGCTAGTAATAGTTTAAAGTTTAAACTGTGGAGCGTAAGATACTCTCCTGGTTTTGGAAAAAGATATACATAGGCTACTATAGCCCCTAAAATTGCATACAGTCCGGCAAATATACCAGAGAGCCCGCTAAGTGATATAAACCGTGAAGAACGGTTCATCAAATTTTTAATTTCACTTATGTCTTTTAAATAATCCTGCTCACTCATAATAAAGTACTTTGAAACGCAAAGTAAGTAAAAAAAACAGTTTCAACCAAATTTTTATTCATCAGTAGGGCTGTTTGTTTAAGGGAATAGATATGTAGGAAAAAGCTTGCAGTATTTAAGGGGGAAATCCCCCTTTAAAATTCAGGGTTTTTCCTGTTGTTTGATGTATTCAATCTTTGCATCTTTGTACTATAACTTAATTGGGGAGTTAATTTATATTTAGTCTAAAGCTGCTTCTTTTCTTGGAAGCAGTTTTTTTTGCGCTTATATTTAATGTAGTATAGGGGAAACACCCTCGAAATATGGGCGATTTCCCTCTTGATTAGTACCTGTTTTTAATACGATATTTGAATACTTATAAAATTGGGGAGTTTTTTAAGTATGAGGAGTTAAAGACTGTTCCCTTAAAATGGAGCAGTCTTTTAATTTTAAAATAACCAGCTATTTTTTAGAGATTTGTTTTTAGCCAAAGCGCCCTGTCATCACAAAAATGACAGGGCGCTTTTTTTTAATTAATGAGTTTTTCTATAACTGGTTTACAGTTTTTCTAATAGTCACTAGGTCTGTAAGTAGTTTTTCTAATAAGTTTAAGTTAAGCATATTGGCGCCATCACTTTTCGCATTTGCAGGGTCAAAGTGAGTTTCTATAAAAATTCCGTCTGCTCCGGTTGCAATTCCAGCACGGGCAATCGTGGAGATCATTTCGGGTCTTCCACCAGTAACGCCTGCAGTTTGATTGGGTTGTTGAAGGCTATGTGTAACATCTAGCACCACTGGGGCGTATTGTTTCATAGTGGGAATACCGCGAAAATCTACTATCATATCTTGATAGCCAAACATAGTTCCTCGGTCTGTAATTAGCACTTGCTCGTTATTGCAATCGGTTACTTTAGTTACGGCATGCTTCATACTTTCAGGACTCATAAACTGTCCTTTTTTTAGATTCACCACTTTGCCAGTTTCTGCGGCTGCTACCACTAAATCTGTTTGACGCACCAAAAAAGCAGGTATTTGTAGCACATCTACATAGGCTGCGGCCATTGCGGCATCGCTTACTTCGTGTATGTCTGTAACAGTAGGTACATCAAATGTTTCGGAAACTTTTTTGAGAATCTTTAATGCTTTTTCGTCGCCTATACCTGTAAAGCTATCAATACGGCTTCGGTTTGCTTTTTTAAAACTCCCTTTAAAAATAAAAGGAATTTCTAAGCGAGATGTTATAGCTACAATTTTTTCAGCAATAAGCATTGCCATCTCTTCACCTTCTATAGCACAGGGACCCGCAAGGAGGAAAAAGTTGTTGGCGTTTGTGTGTTTTATTTTTGGAATTAAGTCAAGTTTCATACTTTAATTTTAGCTGTGTAAAGATAGGTATTTTACTATTCTGAAGTAGTGTAGATTTATTTACTAAGCTTAAAATTAACTTCTTTAGGGTGCTGGTGTAATAAAATGCGCATATTTTGCTTCTAATCCACTTAGAAACACTACTTTTGCACCCTCTAAAAAAAAGGAGCATTGTTATGAATATTAAAAACATCGCCATTATTGCCCACGTTGACCACGGTAAAACTACCTTGGTTGATAAAATTATGCACTACTGTAGTCTTTTTCGTGAAAACGAAAATACAGGTGAACTTATCTTAGATAATAACGACCTGGAGCGCGAACGCGGAATTACAATTACCTCAAAAAACGTTTCTGTAGTATATAAAGACACAAAGATAAATATAATTGATACTCCTGGTCACGCCGATTTTGGTGGTGAAGTAGAGCGTGTATTAAATATGGCCGATGGTGTTTTACTTTTGGTTGATGCCTTTGAAGGGCCTATGCCACAAACACGTTTTGTACTTCAAAAAGCAATTTCATTAGGATTAAAGCCTTGTGTGGTTATAAATAAAGTAGATAAAGAAAACTGTACGCCAGACGAAGTTCACGAAGCGGTTTTCGATCTAATGTTTGAACTAGGTGCCGAAGAGTGGCAACTAGATTTTCCTGCCGTTTACGGTTCTGCTAAACAGAACTGGATGAGTGACGACTGGAAAAACAGAACAGAAACTATAGAGCCTTTATTAGACATGGTATTGGAGCACATTCCAGCACCAAAAGTTGAAGAGGGTACTTTACAGATGTTAATTACATCTTTAGACTTCTCTTCTTTTACAGGCCGTATTGCAATTGGTCGTATTCAGAGAGGTACTATTAAAGAGGGAATGCAGGTTATGTTGATGAAGCGCGATGGCTCTCAAATAAAGACTAAAATTAAAGAAGTACATACTTTTGAAGGCCTAGGGCGTAAAAAAGTAGCCGAAGTAAAAGCGGGTGATATCTGTGCTTTAGTTGGTTTAGAAGGATTTGAAATTGGCGATACCGTTGCCGATATAGAAAACCCTGAAGCATTGCAAACAATTGCAATAGACGAGCCTACTATGAGTATGCTTTTTACTATTAACGATTCGCCTTTCTTTGGGAAAGACGGTAAGTTTGTTACCTCTCGCCATATTAAAGAGCGTTTAGAAAAAGAATTAGAGAAAAACCTTGCGTTGCGCATGCAACCTACAGACAGTGCAGATAAGTTTATGGTTTTTGGCCGTGGTGTATTGCACCTTTCGGTTTTAATTGAAACTATGCGTCGCGAAGGCTACGAGCTTCAAATAGGACAACCACAAGTTATTATTAAAGAGGTGGATGGCGTAAAATGTGAGCCTGTAGAAGAAATGACTATCGACTTGCCAGAAGATGTAAGTGGTACTGCAATTAATATGGTAACCATTCGCAAAGGTGAAATGTTGAGCATGGAAGGCAAAGGAGAACGTATGGTTTGTAAATTTACTATTCCTTCGCGTGGTATTATTGGTTTGCGTAATCAATTGCTTACCGCAACAGCTGGTGAAGCAATTATGACACACCGTTTTCTTGAATACCAACCGCTAAAAGGAGGTATTCCTGAAAGACAAAACGGAAGTTTGGTTTCTATGGAAACAGGTTCTGCAATACCGTATTCTATCGATAAATTACAAGATCGTGGGCGTTTCTTTGTAAATCCTAACGAAGATATATACGAAGGACAAGTTATTGGCGAAAATTCGCGTCAAGACGATATGTCTGTAAATATTACCAAAACAAAAAAGCTTTCGAACGTACGTTCTTCTGGAGCAGATGATAAAGCTAGAATTATTCCAGCAATCAAATTCTCTTTAGAAGAAGCGCTAGAATACATTCAGAAAGACGAGTATGTTGAGGTTACACCTAACTTTTTAAGAATTAGAAAAATATTCTTAAAAGAAGTAGACCGTAAGCGTAATAAGCTATAGGCCTAAGGACAATCATTTAGAATGAAATTAAGCACTAAGACTAAAATTACTTGTAATTTTAGTCTTAGTAGTTTATAAATAATACTTTCATTTTAAAATATAATGCTAAACAACTCTATAAACTCACCGTTTTTTAGTTTATTTGCGTTAGCTAAAGGTAAACTTAATATATAATTATAGTTATGAATTTTCTTTATTTCGATCCAGGGCTGGGGGCAATGATAGTACAGGCGGTAGTGGCAGCAGCAGCGGGTATTTTGCTTTTTTCAAAAAATGTAATGTATAAGGTGAAATCTTTTTTCGGACTGGTAAAAGAAGAAGAAGATACTTACGATTCAATAGACATTGAAGAGCACGACACCGATACAGATGACAAATAAAACTGAAGCACACCAAGCCTCTTTTCGCGATCCTTCTGGGTATATGTTTTATGAAGGAAACACCCTTCGCAGACGTATTAACCCTATATATTTTCCACAATACACAAAACTGAAAGACAGTGGTTTTTTTAAAAACCTAATTTCGAATGGTTTGTTGATTCCGCATGAGGAAACTTCGGTTTCTTCTGAAGAAATTATCATTACACCCGAAGCCATTCCGTTTATTACAAACCCTTACGAATGGAGTTTTGAGCAGTATAAACACGCGGCTTTACACACCCTAAAAATTCAGAAATACGCGCTTTCAAAAGGCTTTATTTTGAAAGATGCTTCGGCTTACAACATAACTTTCCACAAAGGGAAACCGGTTTTTATAGATACTCTTTCCTTTGATTTTTACGAAGAAGGAACACCTTGGAGAGCATACAAACAGTTTATTACCCACTTTTTTGGGCCTTTAGTTCTGGCTAAGTTTCACGGAACAGATATTTTCAAAATGATGCAAACTCATATTGATGGTATTCCGGTTAAATTAATCTCATCTTTACTGCCTAAGCGCACAAAATTAAGCTCGGTGCTTTACCCCAATATTCACTTACTCGCCAAGATGGAAAGTAAGCACAGTGAAGATTACAAAGCCGAAACTAAGATTACGAAGCTTTCAAAAAAATCGCAAGAAAATATCATAGAGAGCTTATACAATTATATTAAGGGCTTAAGCTTAAAAGAAACAAGCGAGTGGGGAGATTACTACGATAAAACTAATTATGACGAGTCTGCTTTTGAAGCTAAAAAATCGCTTATAAAAGATTGGATAAAGCCATTAGCACCCCAAAAATTAATTGATGTAGGTGGTAATGACGGTACTTTTGCACGTACGGTTATAGATAGTGTGCCTCATATAATTGTTACAGACATAGACAGTAATGCGGTAGATTATAACTACAAACAACTTCAGCAAAACAAAGAGAGCAATATGCTTCCTTTTGTTTGTGATGTTTTACAACCTGCACCAGGTATAGGTTTTAACAATACCGAGCGCAATTCATTAATAGAACGCTTAGCAGCCTATGCACCAGATGTTACTATGGCGCTGGCACTGATTCATCATATTACACTCTCTGGAAATGTGCCGTTTGAGAAATCGGCTGAGTTTTTTGCGTCTTTTTCAAAAAACCTTATCATAGAATTTCCTACCAGAGACGATTCTTGGGCACAGTCTTTATTGGTTCGCAAACGCGAGTTTATAAACCATTTTGATTTCTACAATGAAGCAGCTTTTGAAGAAGGGTATTTACAGTATTTCACTTTAGAGAAAAAAGAGACTGTAAAAGGGACAAAACGTTTACTATACTTATTAAAGAATAAAAAATATGGCGCTTAAAAAGAAAGGGGTTCTCTCATTTTTTTTAAGTAAGGAAAATCTATTTCCTGTAATTGCGGCTATAGCAGCGGGATTGTATCCACTTTTGTTCTATTATACAAACAATTACAAAATGATAAACTCCTGGGGGCACTTGGGGTATTTTGTTTCGGTTTTTATACTAGCGCCTATAGCTGTTTTCTTTCTAGCTCATAAAATATCAAAGATTAGTTTATTAAAGCAGTTACAAGCCTTTGTGTTGCCTTTTTTAAACTTTTTCTTCTTTTTATCGTATATAAATGTCGCTTTATATGCTGGGTTTAGCTGGATGCGAACCTTTGTTGTAATTGGTGTTGCAATAGTTTTGACGCTACTGCTTCGCAAGTTTTTTAAAAAAATTATAGGGTTTCAGCTCATCCTTGCTGTTATTGGTATTTTTACTTTAACGCCAGTAGTAATTAAGCAGTTAAATTATTCAAAAGAATGGATGACTCAACCAGACGACATAGAAACGGCTGTTTTTAAAAAGAAGCCTAATATCTACTATATTCAACCGGATGGTTATGTAAATTTTTCGGAATTAAATAAAGGCTATTACAATATAGAAAACGGTGCCTTCGAGTCTTATTTACAAGAAAACAACTTTAAGAGCTACCCAGATTCCAGAAGTAATTATGCGGCTACACTGCCCACTAACAGTGCGTTGTTTATGATGAAGCATCACTACTATAACAACGGTTCAGATTTTACCGAAACTATAGATGCTCGGAATGTAATAGTGTCTGACAACTCTGTGCTTCGCATTCTAAAAAACAACGGCTACCGCACATTTTTTCTTACGGAACAGCCTTATTTTTTAACGAATAAGCCAAAACTGGGCTATGATTACTGCAATTATTCTCCAGAAGAAATAAGTTTTGTAACTACAGGTATAGGCAATCCACGCGATGTAATAGAACCTTTTAAAGAGTATCTAGACACTTATACCGAAGGCCCTAATTTCTTTTTTATTGAAATTTTTAATCCAGGGCATATTACCAATACTATTACTGATTCTAAAGGTGTAGATGGAGAAAGGGAACATTATATAGAAAGTTTAACAGAGTCTAATAAAAAGCTAACTGAGCTTACTAAAACCATACTCGCCAAAGATCCCGAAGCATTAATTGTTTTAATGGCAGACCACGGAGGCTTTGTGGGGATGACAAACACCGCCGAATCCTACACAAAAAATACAGACATTAATTTTGTGAAATCTATTTTTAGTACGATTCTCTCTATCCACTGGCCCAATGGAGATTCGCCTGTCTACGACCATAAGTTTAAAACATCTGTAAATTTGTTTCGTATCTTAACTGCTTATTTAAGTGAAGATGAATCTTATCTTGAAAACCTTCAGCCAGATAATAGTTATATAATTATCAATCATGGCGCTCCGCAAGGTGTTTACGAATATCTGGATGGGGATGGGAAGCTGGTGTTTAAAAAGTATTGAATTAAAAAAAAATGAAAAGAAGTCTACTAAAGTCTTTTTTTGACAAAGACAGTAAAAGTATAGCTATAACAGGCCTTGCTACAGGTCTTTATCCGTTGTTCTTTTATTTTACCAATAACTTTATGATGATTAACTCCTGGAAGCATTTGGGGTTTTTTCTATCGCTTTTTGTTTTTTTTCCTATTGGATTTTTTCTGGTTTTAAATTTTTTGCTGAAAGATAAAGACAGTGTCTTAAAGCAGAAGCTATTTACTTTTTTCAGCATATTTATATTTTTACTGTTTATACAAGTATGTCTCACCGCGGGTATTCAGGTGTTATATTCTTTAATAGCACTCGTTTTAGCAGCTGTTGTAGCTTGGTTTTTATATAATTTTCTGAAAAAAATTGTACTCCTTCAGTTTATTCTTGCCCTCTTAGGTGTTTTCTGGTTTGTTCCTGTTATGTATAAGTATTTTAGTTATACAGACGATTGGATGAATCAGCCAGACGCAATTACCGAAGCAGTTTTTAAAAAACGACCTAATATATACTATATTCAGCCTGATGGTTATTTAAATTTTTCTGAATTCAATAAAGGCTATTACAATAGAGATTCTGGTGGGTTTAAAGAGTATTTAGAGTCTAAGGACTTTAAGTTTTACGACGGCTTTAGAAGTAATTACAACGCTACTTTACCGAGTAATTCTTCAATATTTGCAATGCGACATCACTATAACAACATAGGGTTTAACCTGAGTGAAGTTGTAAATGGTCGAAAAATTATAATTACAGACAACCCTGTTTTACAAACATTTAAAAATAACAACTACAAAACACATTATATAGCAGAGTGGCCTTTTTTCCTTTCTAACCTACCAGAGATGGGGTATGATGTTTGTAATTACGATTACAATGAAGTGGGCTATGTAGGAGATGGTTACTATGAGAAAAAAGAAGTGCTACCGCCCTTAAAAAAGTATATAAGTGAAAGCCCAGAGCAGTCAAAATTCTTTTTTGTACATGTATTTAGACCTGGACACGTAGAGTTTTATGAAAACAAATCTCTAGGAGCAGAGAAGGAAAGAGATGTTTGGTACAGCAGATTAGAAGAGGCGAATAATAAATTAGAAAGTATCATAGATGTAATTACTAAGGAAGATCCTACGGCTCTTATTTTTATAATGGCAGACCACGGAGGCTATGTAGGCTTTGATTATATGGAGCAAATACACAGCAAGATTGATGATAAAGATTTATTACACTCTGCTTTTTCCGTAATATTTGCTGTAAGGTGGCCTAATAACGAAAGTTATACTGAGGATGCTAATTTTAAATCTAGCGTTAATGCGTTTCGTGTTTTGTTTTCTTACTTAGCTGAAAACAAAAGCTATTTAGAGCATTTGGAAGACGACGGTAGTTATGTAAAAATAAAAGAAGGCTCCCAAGAAACAGAATATAAAGTGCTAGATAAAAACGGTGATGTGGTTTTTGAAAAACTAGCGGAATAGCCTGATCATTCTATTTTTTAAGTCCTAAAATACTAAAAAACAAACTGAATAGTATTATTTGTATACCTAGTAACATTAAAGTTACTGCGGGTATAACTGTTCTAAAAACCGAAGTGTTTGTTATATCTCCAAAGCCTAATTGTTGCCAATCATTATAAGCCATAAGGCTTAAAACAACACCTCCAATTACGAGTAGTAAGCCTGCTATCAAGCCTTTTTCTAAATTGATAAACTTAAAGAGACGGTCGTACTTATCAGATTTTGGGAGTAATTGGTTTTCTACGGTAAAAACCTTTGTAAGTCCATAAAATAAAATAAATTGAAACCCAATAAGCACCAAAGCCGAAGTGAATAATAGGGTATGTACATCAAAGGTTACGGAGCCAATTTTTACGGCATCGTTTATTAAAAAAGCAGAGGTAAGTACACCAAAAATCATTAATACTAACCCTGGAATTAGAAACAGCCAACTAGGGCTGTAGAGTACCAAAAAGCGTAAATGACGCCACCCATCACGCCAAGTGTTTAAATGAGGTGGTCGAGAGCGCCCGTCTGGAGAAAGTATAGTTGGTACTTCTGCTATTTTTAAGTTTTTTAAGCTCGCTTTCACTATCATTTCACTGGCAAACTCCATACCTGTGGTTTTAAGCTCCATTTTGGTATAAGCTTCTTTAGAAAACCCACGTAAACCACAGTGAAAATCACCTATTTTACTCTTAAAAAACAACCTGCCTATGAACGATAAAACGGGGTTTCCTAAGTATTTGTGTAAAAAAGGCATAGCTCCTTTTTTTATCCCTCCCTTAAAACGGTTACCCATAACAAGGTCATTGCCTTCTCTTAGCTTTAAAACATAAGGCATTAAGTTTGTAAAATCGTAGCTATCATCGGCATCGCCCATGATAATGAACTTGCCATTTGCAGCTTCTATACCACCGCGAAGCGCACTACCATACCCTTTTTCGGGTACAGCCACCACTCTTGCATTTAGGTCTTTAGCTATTTGTTGCGAACCATCTGTACTGCCATTATCGGCAATAAGTACTTCCCCGTTTATTTGGTTGAGCTCAAAAAAAGCCTGCGCTTTTTTAATGCAAACTGCTAGCGTTTCAGCTTCGTTAAGACAGGGCATTACTACCGATAATTCTACATTCATTGTTTTGCAGTTAGTTTTCTTATTAAAATTACACCAATCAATATGGCAAAAAAGTAATTGTAAAACAAATATCGCATAATAGAATGTGATGCAAAAGCAACTAGCATTGAATTACTAACTATAAGTGTGGTAAAAAGCAACAATAAACCATTGTGCAAAGACCATTTTTTTAGAGTTATTACACAGCTATATAGAAAGATAAGCAGAACGACAACCGAAATTAAAATCCCTTTAAAACCGTGAAATATTCCTTGAAAATAAATAGAAATATACTTTTCAAAATTATTTGTCACTAAAACAGGAAACATCGCTTTAGCCGCTTCCTCAATAAGCACCACATTTTCTCCAGGTTTAGCTGTTTTATCTTCAAAATATTCTAATCCTGGTATATGAAAATTCCTATTACAAATCATAGGAAAATTATTGTGAAACAATAAATATTTTGAGGTGGCATCTCCGTCAATAGAAGAGCTTAACAGCCCTAAACTATCTATAGTTTTATAGGTGTGTAGAAAAAGTGTTTTTTCGTCTTGGGTTTTAAACTGTAAGGCATCTTTTTCTTCTGAAACAAATAGTGGTAATGTAAGTGCATTTATATAGCTAAATGGTGTTGTTACAAAAAAACCATGTACCATTTTATGATACGTTTTATCTAAAGTTTGGGTAACTATAGGCAGTAAAAGGAATAACAATATCGTAAAAACAGTTCCTTTTTTAAAGCCTTTTTTTCTTTCTTTTAGAAAATATAACACAGCAAATATTGGGGCTATAATAATAAATTGTCCGCGTGTAAGGCACAGCAGCACAAAGATTACAGAAAGGTGAAATAACTTTTTTGGCTGCTCTCTAAAAAAGAAATCAAACGCAAATGAAATTAACAATAAGTACAACGGATAAGACAATCCTTCAGTACAAATATTGTTTGCTATTAGCAGGGGCGGGAAGTATGGAAATGTGAGAACCGCTAAAAGTCCAAAAAACGTTAGGTAGTTTAATTTTAGTAACCGTTTGCAGTTTTTGGCTAGTATAAGTATTGATGCAAAACCTAAAAGCAACTGAAAACCTACGACTGCTAGATTGTAAAAACTTCCAAAAACCAGATCGAAAACCCGTAAAAACAGTCCGTAAACAGGAAATCTGTAAAAATGCAACCTAAAGTAAGTATTTGTATCTGGTGAATAGATTGCAGGTTGCAGTATGAAATAAACAAAGAGCCCTAAATAAATTACCAAGAGTAATATATTAAAAGATGAAAGCTTCAGTTTGTTTATAGAATATTTAGGCAATTTGAGAGTTTTAATTAATTAAATGTTGGACTGTAAAACTAAAAATAAATTTTAGCTTTACATGTTTATATTAAAAGCCTTTTTTTGAATACTAACAACACAAGTACCGACCCTTTTTTAGTGAAAAAATATTCTGTGGAAGATAAACCATCCTGGAATGATTTTATAGCTACGGCTAAAAATAGCACTTTTTTGTTTTATAGGGACTTTATGGACTATCATTCGTATAAGTTTAAAGATTATTCTCTTTTAATCTATAAAAATGAAAAATTAGTAGCTGTGCTTCCAGCAAATATTTCTGAAGAGCAGTTACACTCACATCAAGGGCTTACCTACGGTGGGCTAGTACTAGCTAAAAACATAACTTTTGAAGATGTACTACAAGCATTTAAAGCAGTGCTCACTTTTTTAAAAACTGAAGGCGTAGAAGTATTAAACCTTAAACTATTACCTACCATCTACCAACAGTTACCAAGTAGCGAAATAGATTACTTGCTCTTTACTACAAAAGCTAGGCTTAGTAGAAGAGATATTAGTAGTTGTATTGAAAATAGAAACCGCCTTCAGATTAAATCGTCTAACCGTCTTCGCGGAATTAAAAAAGCTGTAAAGAACAAATTGCAGTTTAGAGAGGAAAAAAACTTTAAGTCCTTTTGGGAAGAAGTTTTAAGTCCAAATTTACTGGCTACGCACAATCAGAAACCGGTGCATTCGTTAGAAGAAATTGAATTGTTACACGCTCGTTTTCCCTTAAATATAAGGCAGTTTAATGTTTATAAAGAAGATAGGGTTATTGGCGGTGTTACCATTTTTGAAACAGTTACTGTTGCCCATGCGCAGTATATATCTGCCAATGAAGAAGGGCGGCAATTAGCAGCCTTAGATTTTCTATTCAGTAATTTGCTGGAGGTTTTTAAGGATAAAAAATACTTTGATTTTGGCATTGTAAACGAGATGCAGGGCACAAAAATTAACAAAGGACTGTTGCACTGGAAAGAAACTTTTGGAGGCCGTAGCATCGTACACGATTTTTATGAAATTAAGACAGAAAACCACCACCTTTTAAACAACATTTTTATATGATTCCCTTTTTAGATTTAAAAATGATAAACAAGCGTTTTGAAACAGCTTTTCAAAACAGTTTTCAGGATTTTTTAGATACTGGTTATTTTATCCTGGGTAATCAGGTAAAATTGTTTGAATCAAATTTTAGTGCCTATTGTGGTGCTAAACACTGTGTGGGAGTAGGGAATGGCCTAGATGCGCTTCGGCTAATATTAGAAGGTTATAAAATACTGGGCAAACTACAAGATAACGACGAAGTATTAGTAGCTTCAAATACCTATATCGCTACTATTTTAGCTATAAAGCAAGCAGGTTTAAAACCGGTTTTAGTTGAAGCAGATTTAAACACCTACAACTTCGATATAGCTTCACTTAAAAACGCTATTTCAGAAAAAACAAAAGCGATTATGCCTGTACATTTGTACGGACAGCTATCGCCAATGAAAGAAATATTAGCACTTTCTAAAGCACATAAGCTATTGGTAATAGAAGATGCCGCTCAAGCTCACGGTGCAAAATCAACTGAAGGACTTTATGCTGGTAATATTGGTGATGCGGCTGGATTTAGTTTTTACCCGTCTAAAAACCTAGGTGCATTAGGAGATGGGGGAGCGGTAACCACAAACGATGAAGCGCTGGCTGAAGTAATTTTAAAACTTAGAAACTACGGTGCTTCTAGTAAATATGTAAATAAATATATAGGCTTTAATTCTAGACTAGATGAATTGCAAGCTGCTTTTTTAAACTTGAAATTACCAAGTTTAAATGCCGATAATGAGCTGAGAAGGTCAATAGCAAAAAGGTACATTTCAGAAATAAAAAATGATAAAATAAGCTTGCCTGTTTACGATGGTAGTGAAAGCCACATTTTTCACCTTTTTGTGGTGAGAGTAGAAGATAGAAATAGCTTTGTTGAATACTTAAGCACAAATAAAGTGGGACATTTAATACATTACCCCATCCCACCGCATAAACAAGAAGCCCTTGAGGAATTTTCAAGTTTGCAGTTTCCTGTTACAGACACAATTCACGATCAAGTTGTGAGTATACCTATTAGTCCTGTTATGACAGAGAAGGATGTAGCGCGAGTGATTTCTGTTTTAAATACGTATTAACCGTTTAATATAAAACGATCAACTAAATTGAAAATCCCACAATTCATAAAAGGTAATTTGCTATTAAAGATGACCTCTTTAAATGCAGGAGCAATTGTTTTTAGGTTGATTATTTCGGGGGTTATTCAGCGGTTGTTAACAGAGTATGTAGGGCCTGTTGGGCAGTACAAAATAGGGCAGTTAAGAAGCTTAGCAACACTCTTAACATCTATTACTTCTCTAGGAACTTTTAATGGAATTGTAAAATATATAGCAGAACACAAAGAAGACGAGATAAAGCTTCAGCGGTTGTTTTCGTCTGTTTTTGTATTTCTAATTATAGGCGTTTTAATAAGCACGCCAACACTCTTGTTTTTTGCTTCAGAAATAAGCTCTTATCTATTTTCTACTACAGAGTATTCCTATTTAATAAAATTAACAGCGGTCATAGTTCCATTTATAGCTGTGCAGCGGGTTTTTAACGGAGTAATAAACGGACTTTCAGATTATAAAAAATTCGTTAAGATAGATATAATCAGCTATTTGTTAAGTACGGTCTTATTAGTTGTTTTTCTGTTTCAGTATAACCTAGACGGAGTTTTGGTTGCCATTGCTATAGCACCAGTTGTTCAGGTTTCTGTAATGTTTTTCTTTTTTCACAAAGTCTTAAAGGAGTACATACAGTTTAAAAACTTAAGGTTAGAATCGCCAATGGCAAGAGCGCTATTTGCTTTTACTCTTATGTCTTTTGTGTCGTCTATTTTACTGCCTATAGTAGAAATAGACATACGCGGTATGTTAGAGAGTAAGATTTCTGGTAGAGATGCAGGTATTTGGACAAATATGACCTTTATCTCCCAGAATTATATGGTTTTTTCAAGTTCTATTTTTACACTATATGTACTGCCTAAATTTGCGGGAATTAACAGCGCAAAGCTTTTTAAAAACGAAGTCTTGTCCATCTATAAAACGCTATTGCCTCTTTTTGCAGGAGGGATGATATTAGTGTTTTTATTGCGCTACGTAATTATAGATATAATTTATCCCGGTCAGGAAGAAATGGCGCCACTCTTTAAATGGCAACTTATGGGCGATTTTGTTAAGCTGGCATCCTTGGTCTTGGCACATCAGTTTTTAGCAAAAAAATTAGTAGTCAATTTTATTTTTACAGAAATACTTTCGCTGGCTTTGTTTTATGGCTTCGCCTACTTTTTTGTAGATAAATACCAAGTGGAAGGTGTGGTAATAGCACATTTTATTAGGTGCTTAGTTACTTTCTGTGTAATATTATACTTAGTAATGCGCTATTTTAAAAAACAAGGAAGAAAATTAGAAACCAATTAGCTTAACAAGTGAAGCAATTTTTTATAAATATTTATCGTGGTTTAAGGAGGTTTAAATACACTTTTCTGTCTACCAACAAAAACCTAGCAGGAAAGTTTATTGCACATCAGCCAGTATTGTGTTCTGGTAAAGGCAGATTGCAATTTGGGACTAATGTAAATTTTGGAGTGATAAACTCTCCTTTGTTTTATAGCTCATATTCCTACTTAGAAGCCAGAAATCAACAGGCTAGTGTAGTGATTGGCGATAATGTAAATATTAATAATGCCTTTTCAATAATTGCCGAAAAGAGTATAATTATAGGCAGTAATGTTTTAATAGGCTATAACTGTCAGATTGCAGATAGTGATTTTCACGATTTAGACATTCACAATAGAGCGCAAACAGACCCTTCGCCTATGGAAGTGATAATTAGAGACAATGTATTTATTGGTAATAATGTTACTATTTTAAAAGGCGTTGAGATAGGTAAAAATACGGTAGTCGCAAACGGATCTGTAGTTACAAAGAGCTTTCCTGAAAGTGTGATAATAGGGGGAGTGCCTGCAAAAGTTATAAAGGAACTTTAGCTATTCCACTTATTGATATAGTTTTCTGCCACTTTTTTATAATCGTGTTCCCTTTCAATAAACCTTCGTGCATTTTTGCCGATTTCTGTTATTTTTTCAGGGTTTTCTATTAACTGCTCTAGCTTTAAAACTATGTTTTCTACATCTGCTAAGGCGTTTATACAAACTTCATCTTCCGTTAAATTATAGCGCTTTAAAAATTCTGCTTCGGCACCTGTAAAAACCACTTTACCCTGCGCCATAGCCTCTAGTGCGTTATAACCTTGGTCGTAAGCAAATACTTGGTCTAGCAATATATGAGCCGAATTGTATTTTTTTAAATATTCAGTATAAGCTACATTTTCTACAGCAATTACTTCAATTTTTGAAGTGTATTTCTTCTGAATCTCTTTTAGAGCAGCTTCAAAATAATCATTGCCTTTTTTGAAATAATTAGCGCGATTTATACCGTGGAAGATGACTATTTTCCCTTCTGAAGCAAATGGTTTAAAAGCTAATTTTTTGGTATTAACAGGATTTGGTATTAGCCCTAAATACTTCTTTTCTCCCACTAGAGGAATGTCGTAGTCTAAATCGGACGCGATTATGCCTTCAACACTCTTAAACACATACGTGTGTAAATCTTTATAAGTGGGTTTTAAATATTTTAATACGGGGAAAAATTCCTTTTCAGATATTTTTTTATCGAAATAGGGAGTGAAAATAGAATATCTAAATTTCTTGTCGAAAGCGTATTTTACACTTGTATAATCTGTTCCGCAGGAAAGCAAGAAGAGTTTATTATTGTGTTTTTTTAAGAATGAAATAATTTCTTTTTCGTGTTTAGGTGAAATTTCAAACGGGCTCTCGTTTATTAACTGAACTACATCAAAGTTTTTAAATCTCTCTTGCTGTTTAAAAAATTGGTTTTTTACAGACAGCGAGCTAAGGTCTACTCCCAAAATTCTACTTAGGCCGACCTTTATTTTTTTTGAAATTCCGGTTTCGTATTTTCTTTTTAAAAGCACATCCGAAGGAAAGTTTTTAAATCCATCGCCTGTAGAAACCAGAGTTACATTGTGGCCAAGAGCTACTAATCCTTCTTTTAAAGAATTGTGTAACCTACTGTATTCGCCCACTAAAAGTATTTTCATCGCTTTATTTTACCGCAAAAGCACAGAGAACACAAGGAATTCTCCGTGTTCTCTGTGTCTCTGTGGTTATTTTATTTAAACACCAGATTAAAAGTATTCATAGAACCTTATCTTTGCTTTGTGCAACCCAAAAATACACAATAAATGACGATAGCGGCTGAAAAGAATTTTAAAGTCTGCTTAGTTTCCATTTCTCTTGCAAAGGGAGGCTTGGAGCGCTCTTGTGCTATGCTTTCACAAATGCTTGACGAACAGGGTTGTGATGTGCATCTCGTTGTTTTAAACAATGCTGTTGACTACGAGTTTAGCGGAAAACTGCTTAATTTAGGTGAGCTTAAAACACAAAAAGACTCCCCTTTAAAACGCTTAAAACGCTTTAAGGTTTTAAGAGCCTATCTTAAAAAAGAGGCTTTTGATGTGGTTATAGACCACAGGCCGAAAAATAATTACAATAGAGAGTTGTTTTATTCTAAATACATTTACCGCAATCTAAACACGGTATATGTAACTCACAGCTCTAATAAAACGGAATACCTTACGGAAAAACCTGCTTTGTTTTCAGAAATTTGTAATAAAAACCTATTAAACGTTGCTGTTTCAAACTATATAGAAACTGAAATTTTAAAGAAAGAAGGAATAAAAAACACGGTGACTATCAACAATGCTTTTAACCCTGCTTGGAAAGAAAATATTGGTGATTTTCCTGAAATACTTCAAAATAAAAAATACATACTTTCCTATGGCAGGTTAGAGGATAGTATTAAAGATTTTTCTTTTTTAATAGAAGCCTTTTCGCATTCAAAAGTTTGGGAAAACGACATCCAACTTGTAATTTTGGGAGACGGAAAGGACAAGGAAAAATTACAAAAATTGGCTGCGTCTAAAAGCTGTAGTCAACAGCTAGTTTTTTTACCTTTTACTAACAATCCATTTAAGATTATTGAGCAAGCGCATTGTGTAACACTTACTAGCAAATATGAAGGTTTCCCGATGGTTCTTGTGGAGTCGCTTTCATTAGGAGTACCAGTTGTTTCGCTAGATATAGTTTCTGGGCCTTCAGAAATAATTGAACACAATAAAAACGGTTTGCTTATTAGTGAAAGAAGCGTACCTTTATTTGCGGAAGCGCTCACAACTATTTGTTTTGATGAAGAAGCTTATCAAGCAATGAAGAACAACGCGAGACCTTCCGTAGAACAATTTTCAATGCAAACCATTTCAAATAAATGGCTACAAACTTTACAATATGCCTTACAATAAAATAGAGACAATAAGTTTAATCGATATTCCAAAAATCACAGATCCACGTGGTAATTTATCGGTTGTAGAAGAAGGGTTTTTGCCCTATGAAGTTAAACGGGTGTATTATTTATACGATGTGCCAAGCGGCGCCTATCGCGGAGGACACGCACATAAAGAACAACAAGAGTTTTTAATAGCACTTAGCGGTAGTTTTGAAGTGATTTTAGACGATGGAGAAAATAAGAAATCGGTAGTGTTAAATAAGCCAAATAGCGGTTTGTTAATCCCAACAGGAATTTGGCGTGAGCTAGAAAATTTTTCGTCGGGATCAGTGTGTTTAGTACTTTCTTCAGGCAAATACCTAGAGAGCGATTACATACGCGAATACGAAGATTTTAAATTATTTAAAGGCGCCTAGCCGAAGTCCTAATTTTTCTAAACTGTCTTTCGTTTTTGAAAGATATTTTAAAATAGTTTTGTTTTGTTTAAGCAAGAATTGTTGTTTTTTGCTTAGGTTTTCAAGCTTTATTTTCTGGTAATTTTCCTGAAATGCTTCTTTGTTACCCTCCATTTTTGCTAAAATACACAGGGAGTAACGGTTTAAGTCTAAAAACTTTTTGAGTGCTAGATTGTCTTTTTCATACGGCTCATAAGCTTTAAAACTTGCTTTTTCATTTAAGTTTTTCACACTCTGAAACAAGCTGTTTTTTCTAATTATATAGGTAGCACACACTTTTGGGCTAAAAACAACCTGGTATTTTAAACCAATACGTACGTAGAGGTCGGTGTCTTCGCCACTTTTTATCTTTGGGTCATAACCGCCAACCTTTGTAAAAACTTCTTTTTTAATAACTGTAGAAATACTAAGCAAGACCGAATCTAATTGGCTCGCTTCAAAATAGTCTACAACTACAGCATCTTTTCCATTGCTGTTAATGGAGTAATTATTCTTGAAAGTATTGCCGTTTCGCTTTATTTCGGAAGCAGTAGCAAATACAGCTTCTTGGGGAAACTCATTTAGCAACCTATTTTGTTCTTCAAGATAGAAAGGATACCAATAATCATCGGCGTCCATCAAGGCAATATAATCAGCCTCTGCTTGCTGTATGGTGAAGTTTCGCGCGGCAGATGCACCTTGGTTTTCTTTTGAAAAATAACGAATACGCGGGTCTTTAAACTTTAAGATTTCGGCTTCGCTATTGTCTGTAGAACCATCGTTTAAGATAATTACTTCAAAATCTGTAAAAGTCTGAGCCAAAACACTATTTAGCGTGCTAGCAATATACTTTTCTTTGTTATAGACAGCTATGACGACCGAAAACTTAGGCATCTTTTGGTTTTAGAGAACTAAGATACCCCAAGCGATACAAATCGAAAAGGAAAAGTGAAGGTTTTGTAGACTTCAGGTTGTTTACTATTGCGTTTTTAAACAATTTGAAAAAAGCCTTAACTAAAAAAAGTAAGTGTAACTTCTTGAGCTTTACATACACTTTTAAGATTTTTACCGTAGCTTCATCTATAGCCTTTGATTGATAAAAGCGCAATAAATTTTGAAGTGCAAGCTCAGATTTTTGAATAAAAACGTCGTTTGTCTCCAGGTTTAAATGCGTTACAGCATTGTCTATATGCAGTAAGGGAATATTGTTTTTTTGAAGCTGATATGCAAAAACACTATCCTCATATCCATAACCAGCAAGCGTTTCATTGAATTTTATTTTTTCAAAAACCTCTTTTTTAATAACGAAGCCCATTGTTATAAAACTTCGGTAGGGGTTTTTAAGGCGTTCTGCAAGCGCTAAGCTTTCGCGCTCACTTCCGTATTTATGTCTTAAACTAAAGTTGTCTGAAATGTTCTCTGGGTAGTTAATACCGCCAAAAATTACGGAACTATCTTCAGAAATAACTTCGATGTAGTTCTTTATAAAACTTGAATTTGAAGGTAAAGTATCTGCATCTAGAAAAAGTAAGAAGTTGTTTTTACTTTTTTCAGCTAAAAGATTGCGTATTTTACTTCTGCCTATATTTTGGGTTAAAACGTGAAAGTTGCAGTTTGATAGATTATTGATTTTTGAGTTTTCTTCTATTGTTTTTTTGTCTGTAGAAGCATCGTCTACCACTAAAATTTCATAGACAATAGCTGCGGCTTCACATTGGCTATGCAAAGTGTCTACTAGTTTGTAAACATTATAATTATATGTGGGTATAAGAATAGAAATCATTTTCTAGCTAGTAATACAGTTTCTTCCATAAACCCAAATTGGTCGTTTGCAGAAAAAGTTTTAATCTCAACATTTTGAAACCCGTTATCCTTAAGTCTTTTTTGTAAACCTTCAACCGAATAAATACGCAAGTGGTCTTCTTGCCCGAAAGCTAGCAGTCGTTCTTTAGCTGTTTTTTTTGAAGGGTCTTCGTATATATCACCTTCTTTAAAAGGGGTTTGAATAATGCAAGTTCCACCAGTTTTTAATACACGAAACAATTCACGCATCGCTTTGCCATCATCTTCAATATGCTCTAAAATATGGTAACATATTACGAGGTCAAAAAAATCGTTTTCAACAGGTATTTGAGTGATATCGTAGCGGTGTTCGGCAATAAATTCATCTTCGTAATCTGTGCTGAAATAACTAATGTTTTTATTTTTCTTTAGAAGCCTATACACACTTCTAGAAGGTGAAAAGTGAAGTACTTTTCCTGTTATTAAATTATTTTCGTTTAAAAAGGAATACATTCTTCGGGTACGAGAACGGCTTCCACAAAAAGGGCATAGCAAATCGCCATCAGGTATTTTTATAAACTTTTTATTTCCATTACTGCATACAGTGCATAAGTGTTTCTTTCCGCTTAAATGAAAAGCGAATACCGAACGAAAAAAGATCTCGTTGTTAAAGAGAAATTTTTTGGGAACAACAGTGAGTGCTACTTTTTTTAGAGTTTGGTACATGCTGCTAAAATACAGCAATCTTTTGTGGATGCAGAAAAATATTTTTTATAATAGTGGGTTTTATGTATAAATTTATTCAACTTTGAAAAAATAAGTATCTTGTAACAAAGTCGTTGTCGTGCAAAAAATCCTTTTAGTTTTTATTGTTTTTTTAATCAGTCTTTCTGTTCAGGCTCAGGAGGATGCGTGGTTTTATTTACGAGCACGAGACACAACATTTACGCCTACATTTACAAAAGAAGGGGAGTATTTAAGATATACTGGCAATGATGCAAGACTACAGGCGGCCTTGAGGAACTACAAGGTTAAAATCTTTAAAAAAACCTGGAAACACGCAAAAAAAGAAAACCTTAAGAAGACGTTTTTTGTAATTGCCAATAAAACAGCATTAATGACAGATTTACTCCAAAATGTGTCTCATCTCTTTGAATTTGGTGAACTGATAGCCGAAGAGGATAAAAAAATATTTGAGCCTAACGACTACGGACTTACAAGTACTATAGGCGATAATTTAGGAGCACAACTAAACTTAGATTATCTAGATTTTTTGGAAGTGCCCAAAGCGTGGTATTACACTACGGGTTCGCGAGATGTTATTGTAGGCCTCTCTGATGGGTCTATAGAAATGGACGATATAGAATTTGCTGGTAAGAGTAAAGTAATTAGAGAGTCTTTTGCGTCTAACGGTCACGGTGTTTCTGTAGGTGAAATAATGGCTGGGCAGGGTGATAATGCTTTTGGAGTTCCCGGAGTTTGTTACGATTGTAGTATTTACACAACAAACTACAGGCATTTTAATAATTTAGAACAACTCGTTGAGCTTTCAGAACAAGGGGTGAAGGTTATTAATTGCAGTTGGGGCTTAAGTCATTATTACCAAACCGCTCAAGATGCTATATACGAAATGATGGATAATGGAACAGTAGTAGTGGCTATTGGGCATAATCCTGCTTTTTCGGAAGCAAAAGGAAAAAAAATATACTATCCCGCTGGATATGATAAGGTGATTGCCGTTTCTTCGGCTTCACATAGGTATGAGCATTATACCGAAAACATACAATACCTAGACGACCATGAAATTTATTATATAAAGGACATTCGTTATTATGTAGGGCAAACGGGTGGTTTTAAAAATAATGATACTACAAAAACACCAAATTTATTCCCCATAAGTGTGAGTAACTTAAATCATACCATAGATATTGTGGCTCCTGGCACCGGGCTTTTTCTGTATGGTAAGCTAAAGACGGAAAACAAGATTATGACTACAGAGTTTAATCAAACTTCTATAGTTGCACCATTAATTTCAGGAACTGTGGGGCTTATGTTTTCGCTCTATCCTTGCCTTCCTGCCGAAGAAGTTGAAACTATACTTAAATTTACCTCTACAAATATAGACGATGTAGAACCCAACAAACCCTATGCAGGTATGTATGGCTCTGGGATGTTAAATACAGGACGAGCCGTAAAAATGGTTTTTGATATGTTTACAGATAAAGAAGCTGTAAAAATTGAAAATCAGCGTTTTAATAGGTGGGACTTTAAGCTCACCTCAGTGTCTGATGTGGTGATGCAGAATCAAGAATTTACTGATGAAGCAAGCCTAGATCTCACTTCAAAAAAACAAATTGTAATTGCAGAAAACACGGTTTTAAAACCTAATGCTTCAGGGAAAATACACTTAAAAATAAATCCGCAGCTCGAGAAAGAATGCGATTTACAACTGCGCGACCCAAGTATACTTGACGATTAACGTATAAAAAACTACACACTTTTTTGAACCACTTCAAAAATTTGATTTTCGTCGCATTTCAATGTTTTAGAAGGGTATTTTAGTAAGAGTGCATAATCGTGAGTAGCCATTAAGATGGTATTGCCGTTTTTATTTATATCGCGTAATACCTCCATAACTTCCACACTAGTTTGCGGGTCTAGGTTTCCGGTAGGCTCATCGGCTAGAATAAGTTCGGGATCGTTTAATAGCGCACGAGCGATAGCCACACGTTGTTGTTCACCCCCAGAAAGCTGATACGGATACTTAAAAGCCTTGGTTTTCATCGCTACCTTGTCTAGCACCTCGTTAATTTTATTTTCCATCGCGGCTTTATCCTTCCAGCCGGTAGCGGTAAGTACAAAGTTGAGGTTGTCACTAACAGTGCGATCATTTAATAATTTAAAATCTTGAAACACAACCCCTAGTTTTCTTCTTAAAAACGGAATGTCGTTTTCCTTAAGTGTTGCCAAATCGTAGCCCACTATATTGCCTTCGCCTTCCTGAAGCGGCAAATCGCCATAAAGAGTTTTCATAAAACTACTTTTTCCAGTACCAGTTTTTCCAATAAGGTATACAAACTCCCCTTTTTCTACCGAAACAGAAACATCAGAAAGTACCAAGTTATCACCTTGAAAAATAGAAGCGTCTTTTAAATATAATACGGTATCGGCCATTGTAGATTTTTAAATTTTAAGTTGACAATTGCAGCTGTCTTATTTCAAGTTCAAATGTAATTTGAATTACTGCCAACTGCAACAGATTAATGCGAACAAATTTATTTTTCTGAAACTTTTTCTTTCAACAGATCTATTTCCTTTTGTTGTTGTAAAGTGTAAAGAGTGAGTTCTTCAATTTTTTGAAGCAAAAGTAAATTCATTTCCTTTAGAGATATTCCTTCTTCTTGCATAGTTGCTGCAGAAGGTAAATCTGGTAAATGGTGGTTTTCTTTTAAAAATATTTCAAGCTCCTCAAGACTAATCAACCTGTACTCTGGCAAAAGTGTAGAAGAACCGGTAAAGTGTTTTTCAAATACATAGTCGGGGGCAATTGCGCCTTCTAGGTCTACCAAGACCTCTTGAGTGTGTATTTTACCTTTCACGGTTAATAAGGCATCGGGAGACTTGGTTCCTATACCAATTTTTCCATTTTTTTCGGTGAGATTTTTAAAAGGGTTACGTTGTGCACTTGCAGAAAGTGTGAATAATATAAGTGAAAATACGAGTAATTTGTTCATAATAAATCGTTTAAGAAATATAAGGTTTTAAAAATACAGTATTTTTTTAAAGCAGATTCAGCAATGTTAAAATCTATTATAAAGGTATATACTTATTCAGCTTTTAAAGCGTTCTAATACAAGAAATAATTGCAAAAAGTACAATCGTTAATAAAACCTTAAAAAATTACAGTATCGCCAAAAGCTACATTCAAAGTTAAATATCTTTACGCCACCAAAACTGTAACTAATGATAAAGAATTTTATTGTCTTTTCGCTATTTCTGTCACTTTCATTTACTTCTTTTTCGCAGCAATCAGCGACTTACACTAATGATTTAGCCGAGTTTAACAAAGCTCTGGAGCTGTATAACAACGGTCAGTATCTGGCATCTCAGAGTTTATTCGACAAAATAAAAAATACAAGTACCGATGAAACGGTAAAGAGCGATTGCGCTTACTATGTAGCAAATGCTGCCGTACGTTTAAATCAGCAAAACGCAGACCAACTGATGGAAGCTTTTGTAGAAGATTACCCGCTGAGCTTAAAGAGAAACTCTGCTTATATAGATGTAGCTAACTATTATTTTGAAAACGGTAAATACCCTTACGCTCAAAAATGGTACGACAAAGTAAATACCGATAATTTAAGCCGAAACGAGCTAGAGCAATACAACTTTAATAACGGCTATGTGTATTTTAAAGCAAAGCGATATGAAGAAGCCAAAAGCTATTTCAATAAAGTTTCTACTTCACAGAAATACGGCTCTCAGGCAAAATATTACTTAGGGTTTATTGCTTATGAAGGTGATGATTATGAAGAGGCTAATAAAAACTTTGAAGAGGTAAAAGGCGAAGAGCGCTATTCTGAAGACCTTTCGTATTATCAAGCAGATATGAACTTTAAGCTTGGTAATTTTCAGAAGGCTATAGATATGGGTAAAGAGCAATACGAACAAAGCAGCCCAGAAGAGAAAAGCCAACTGTCTAAAATTATAGGAGAGAGTTATTTTAACCTCGGTAATTACGCCGAAGCTATTCCGTATTTAAAGGCGTATAAAGGTACACGTGGCAAGTGGAATAACACAGATTATTACCAACTTGGCTACGCTTACTACAAGCAAAATGAATATGAAAATGCTATAAGTGAGTTTAATAAAATTATAGACGGAAAAAATGATGTGGCTCAAAACGCTTATTACCATTTGGCAGAAAGTTATTTAAAACTCAATAAAAAGCAAGAAGCATTAAATGCATTTAAGAATGCTTCAGAAATGGATTTTAGCGCTAAAATTCAAGAAGATGCTTTTTTAAATTATGCAAAGTTGAGCTACGAAATAGGAAACAGTTATAAAAGCACACCGCAAGTTTTACTTTCTTTCATTGAAAAATATCCTAAAAATACCGCTAACGACGAACTTAAAAGTTTGTTGATAGACAGTTATATCACTTCAAAAAATTATAAAGAAGCATTAAATCTACTAGAAAACAATAAGAGCTTTGCCGATAAAGCGACTTATCAAAAAGTAGCTTTTTATCGCGCTATGGAACTTTATAACGAAGCTAATTACAACGAGGCTATTCAAATTTTAGACAAGAGTTTAAAAGAACCTCAAGACGCCACTTTTACAGCTCTTGCTACCTACTGGAAAGCGGAAGCAGATTACCAATTATCAAATTTTGAGCAATCGTTAAATGGGTATAAAACCTTTGTAGATATGCCTGTGGCAAAGAATACTTCAGAATACAATAATGTGAACTATAATATGGGGTATAATCAATTTAAACTAAAAGATTATACTGCGGCAATTACTAGTTTTAAAAATTTTGTGAGTCAGCCTTCTGCAGAGTCTGTTCGCAAAAAAGACGCCTATTTGCGTTTGGGCGATAGCTACTTTGTAACGAGTGCATATTGGCCTGCAATGGAAAACTACAACGCAGCTATAGAGCTTGGTGGTGATAACGACTACGCACAGTTTCAAAAAGCAATAAGCTATGGTTTTGTAGATAGAAGTGAAAAAAAGATAGAAGAGTTAATAGCTTTTTCAAAAGAGTATCCTAAGTCTGTTTATCGCGATGACGCCTTATACGAACTAGGAAATACGTATGTGGCTCAAAACAATAACGATGATGCTATTGCGGCATACAATCAATTGATTGGTGAAATTCCTAACAGCAGTTTTGTTTCAAAAGCATTGCTTAAAAAAGCTTTGATATTCGACAATACAGGGAAAAGTAATGAAGCTTTGTCAATATTTAAAAAAGTAGCCAAAGATTTCCCATCTACTCCGGAAGCCTTACAAGCGGTTTCTTCGGCAAAAATTATTTATATAGACCAAGGTAATGTAGACGAGTATGCGCGTTGGGTAAAAACCCTAGATTATGTGCAAGTAGGGGATACCGAGCTTGACGATGCTGCTTATCTAGCTGCCGAGCAGCCCTATCTTGAAAATAAACAAGCTGTAGCCAAAAGCCGTTTTGAAGACTATTTAAAACAATTTCCTAACGGTCAGCACGCAATGAATGCGCACTTTTACTTGGGGCAGATTTACTTTTCGGCTCAGGAGAACGACAAGGCAATTCCACATTTTGAATTTGTAGTAAACCGCGAACGCAATGAATTTACAGAGCAAGCATTGGCTCGAGTTTCTGAATTGTATTTAGGTAAAAAAGAGTATAAAAATGCTTTAACCTATTTAAAGCGATTAGAAACCGAAGCCGATTTTCCGCAGAACATAATCTTTGCTCAAACAAACAGTATGAAGGCTTCATACGAGTTAAAGCAATATGCTGAAGCTGTAAACTATGCCGAAAAAGTATTGCAAAACGCTAAAATAGACAATAGTATAAAGAGTGATGCACAAGTTATTATTGCGCGTTCTGCAATGAAAACAAATAACGAAATAAAAGCAAAAGCAGCTTACGCCGAAGTTCAGAAAATTGCAACGGGCCAGTTGGCAGCAGAAGCTCTTTATTACGAAGCTTATTTTAAAAACAAAGAAGGAAATTTTGAAGCTTCAAATAGTGCAGTACAAAAACTAGCAAAAGATTATTCGGCTTATAAATTGTATGGCGCTAAAGGCTTGGTGTTAATGGCTAAGAATTTTTATGCGCTTAAAGACGCTTATCAGGCTAGTTATATTTTAGAAAGTGTGATAACAAACTTTACAGACTTTCCCGAAGTAGTTGAAGAAGCTAAAGCAGAGCTTGCATTGATTAAAAAAGAAGAAGCTAAAACAAATTCGTCTGTAGAAACCGAAAACTAATCAACAACGGCTGTATGCTTTATGGTGAAAAGTTTAACCACAAAGTACAGGAGTTAATATCAAGAAAAATTATCATTAAAAACTTTGAAAATATGTCCATAAAACAAATCGTTTTATTTTCAATACCCGCATTATTACTATCTCAATTCACAGCTTTTTCACAAGAAAAGGAATTGGGAACCGAGGTTGTAAATATTGTGAAACCATATACCCCAACAATTTCTGATGCTTTTAAAGTAAAGGAAACCCCTAACTTAAACGATTCGGTAGTTACGGCAAAGAAAGAGGTTAAATACAGTATTTTCTCTGTGCCGGTGGCTTCTACTTTTACACCTGCAAAAGGAAAAGCTACTACGGTTGAAAAAACCAAACCAATTAAACTATACGACAATTACGCTAGTTTAGGCTTTGGTAATTACACTTCTATACTAGGAGAGCTTTACAGTAATTTTGAAATTAGCAGAACCGATAATGCCGGTTTTTTCTTTCGTCATAATTCATCACAAGGCGATATTAAAGATGTAAGATTAGACAATAAGTATTACGACACTAGCTTAGATGCTAATTACACGAGTAGACAGAAAGATGCAACCTATAGACTAGATGCAGGGGTAGAGCACCAGCTTTATAATTGGTACGGTCTGCCAGAGGATTATACTGTTTTTACTGATGAGCTCATTTCTCATATAGATCCAAAACAGTCTTACTTTAGTGGTTATGCTGGCGGAAGTATAGCTTTAGACGACTCCTTTTTTGAAAAGGCTGCTGTAAATATTCGCTATTTAGGCGATGCCTTTTCATCTTCGGAATTTAATGCCACATTAAAACCTGAATTTACCTTTCCATTAGAAAATTTATCATTGAATGTAGATGGCGATATAGATTATTTAAGCGGTAGTTTTGACAGAAATTACGCAAACACTACCAATATTAAATACAGTTATTTAAATGCAGGCTTGGCGCCGTCTATAACTTTTGTTAATGACGATCTTTCAGTTTCACTTGGTGTTGCCGCATATGTAAGTCTGGATACTGAAAACAGTGATACCGATTTTTCACTTTACCCTAGGTTAAATGCTTCCTATCGTTTGCTAGACGAAACCGTGATTGTTTACGGTGGAGCAGAAGGTGGGCTGCAGCAGAATACCTATTATAATTTTAAAGAAGAAAACCCGTATGTATCACCAACTTTAAATGTAGCGCCTACCAAAAAGCTTTACGAAGGTTTTGGAGGGATAAAAGGAAAGTTGTCTAATTCGGTAGCTTATAACTTTAGAGCTTCCTACGGAAAAGATGAAAATAGAGCCTTGTTTCAAGCAAATTCTGTAAAATTATTATCTACAGATTATGAAGGTTACGAATACGGAAATTCCTTCAATGTTGTTTATGACGATATAAATACATTGGCCTTTTTTGGTGAATTGAAAGTTGAGGTTTCAAATGTACTTACACTTGGTTTAGATGCTAATTACTACAGTTATAGTACAGATTTGCAAGAAGAAGCTTGGAACCTACCAGAATTAAAAGCATCTGTATTTTCAGATTTCAACATAACTGAAAAATTGTATGGAGGTGCTTCTGTTTTCTTCGTTGGCGAGAGAAAAGATCTTTTTACAAGTTTAGGCACTGTTCAAGAAGTTACACTTGACGGTTATGTAGATGCTAATTTACATTTTGGCTATAGGTTTACAGATAGGCTTTCAGTTTTTGTAAAGGGTAGTAATCTTTTAAGCGATAATTACGAAAAATGGCTAAACTATCCCGTACAAGGTATACAAGGATTAGCAGGTGCAACCTATAAATTTGATTGGTAGTTTACTTCTAAGCCAAGGATTGTATTGAGATATCCTTTTAAAAGAATATTTTGAAGGATAAAATGTTAATTAAATAGTAGTTTTTTCAATTTAATGTATAATTTTGTTAATTAATTAAATTTTCAACAAAGCTCTTAAAAAGGGATTTTTTAACTGTTTTTCGCATAAGTTAATTATAAGAAAGTAGTTAGGGGTTTTTAATATTAATAAAGTTATTTATGAAAAACAGATTACTAATTGTACTAAGTTTCTTGCTTTGTATCACTAGCATTTCAAAAGCAGAAACATTAGATTCAAATCTATTTACTAAAACGGTAGTTTCTACTCAAAACGATTACGAAAAAATTGTTTGGTATAATTTAGTTACTCCCAATATAGATGTTTCTAAAGAATTTTATGCTTCTATTTTCGACTGGACTTTTGAAGATAAAAAAATAAAAGGACAGCGTTTTACAGTCATTAAGCAAAATGGAAAACCTATAGGGGGTATGTTAGAATTCCCTAAGGCTGAGGTTAGTCTTTGGATAGCTTCTGTTTCGGTACCAAATATTAATGAAGCTATAGTAAAACACACAGCAAACGGTGGTAAACTATTAATAGAGCCTTTTAACGCAATGAATACTGGCGAGCAAGTAATTGTTGAAGGCCCTTTAGGCGAAAAAATGGCGTTTATAAATAATCCGGCTTCTCCTGTTTCATTAGTAGATAACGGTCCAAGCGAGTGGATCTGGACAGAATTATGGAGTAATGACCCTAAGAAGAGTAAATTGTTTTATGAAGCTGTTTGGGGAGTAGATTGCAAAAATACTGTTGAAAAAGAAAAACCCTATTGGTATTTTGAAAACAACGATAAAAAGGTAGCTGGTATGATTGCAAACCCAGCGAAGGGTTCGGCAACTCAATGGGTTCCTTATGTAAACATCAAAGATTTACAAAAACTTACGGAAACCCTTAAAGCTCAAAATGTAAATATAATGTTGAATGCTTCAGAAACTGAAAATGGATCTATCGTAATTTTTCAAGATCCTAATGGTGCTACTGTAGGCGTACAAAACTATTCAAAATAAAAGAAGGCTATGAAAAAAATAATAAACAGAATCATTTTAGTATTAGCGCTTTGCGTAATAGCAATTTCTTTACATTCTTGTAACGCTCAATTTCGTACCTCTGCTGGTGTAGATGTTAACTGGGGACCTAATGGGCCAAGAGTACATCCGCATTTAGGGATAGATGTGTACAATGGTGGAAGACATTACTAAACACTGAAACAGAGATTAAGATACTCGTTGTTTATATGAGTTATCTTCACAATTAATAATTTTAAAGCCTTCAATGTTGAAGGCTTTTTTCTATTTTTACTAAAAATATTTAAGATGAAACCACTTTATTTTCTATTTACGCTACTTTTAGTTTCTTGTGCTCCAGATAAGATTCCTGCCGATTTATTACTGAAAAACGCAACTATTTATACGGTAGATAAGGATTTTAGTACTGCAAATGCATTGGTGGTAAAAGATGGAAAAATCCTTGAGATTGGTCTTAAACCCGAACTAGAGATTAAGTATACTTTTAAAGATGTATACGATGCAAAAGGAGCCACAGTTGTACCTGGCTTAATAGATGCACACGCACATTTATTTGGTTTAGGGCTAGGCTTACAGAAAGTAGACTTGGTTGGAGCTACAAGTTATGATGAAGTCTTGTCGCGTATTATTGCTTTTCAGGAGAAAAATAATAGTGAATATATTATAGGTAGAGGTTGGGATCAGAACGATTGGGAGAATAAAAATTTTCCCACAAAAAAAGAATTAGATTCTTTGTTTCCAGACACTCCAGTTGCATTGCAGCGAATAGATGGTCACGCTTTTTTGGTTAATTCAAAGGCACTAGAGCTTGCAGGTATTACTTCAAAAACAAAAATGCCTGGCGGTGAAGTTGTTTTAGAAAATGGAGAACCTTCAGGAGTAATTATAGATGCTCCTATGGATTTAATATCTGATACGTTTCCTGAAATCAACAAAGAAATTTCTGAAACAGCACTACTTGAAGGCGAAAAAATTTGTTTAAAATACGGTTTAACTACAGTAGACGATGCAGGTTTATCTAAAAATGTAATAGACCTGATAGACAGCCTACAAAAGCAAGGTAAATTTAAACTTAGAATGTATGCAATGGTTAGTAATAGCCCAGAAAATCGCGACTATTACTTAAAAAAGGGTATCTATAAAACAGATAGACTTAACGTTCGTTCATTTAAAGTGTATTCAGATGGAGCATTAGGGTCTCGTGGAGCAGCAATGCGAGCGCCTTATAGCGATAAACCAGATCATTATGGTGCAATAATGACCACTGCAGACAGCCTTGGGTATTTAGCTGAAAAGCTAGCGGCAGCTAATTTTCAAATGAACACACACGCCATTGGCGATTCTGCAAATATTGCTGTTTTAAGAGCTTATAAAAAAGCTTTAGAAGGCAAGACAGACCAACGCTGGCGAGTAGAACATGCACAGATTATTTCGGAAGAAGATTTTAGTTATTACACTAAAAATTTAAACATACTTCCTTCTGTTCAACCTACTCATGCTACTAGCGATATGTATTGGGCAGAAGAAAGAGTAGGTCATGAAAGAATGAAAGGTGCTTATGCGTATAAAAAACTTCTAGACAATGTAGGGCTAATTGCATTAGGAACCGATTTTCCTGTAGAACATGTTAACCCTATGTATACTTTTTACGCCGCAGTTGCTAGAAAAGACTTAAATAACTATCCCGAAGATGGTTTTCAGATGCAAGATGTTTTAAGTCGTGAAGAAGCTTTACGCGGTATGACTATTTGGGCTGCATTTGCAAATTTTGAAGAAAATGAAAAAGGGAGCATAGAAGTAGGAAAGTTTGCAGATTTTACGGTGCTAGATAAAGATATTATGAAGGTTGACGAAAAGGAACTTCCTACTACAAATGTGTTGGCAACTTTTATTAATGGTGAAATGCTTTACGAAGCCAAATAAAGTTTTTTACACTTATTGTAAAACTGTTTTTTACAACAGAGGCATAGCCTAAAGGCTAAAGTTTAAACTATGGAAAATATCCTGAAACAGCTTCCCCAGAAAGCAAAAGAAGTAGCTGCTGAAAACAAAAAATTCTTTGCTAAGCTAAAAAAAAGACCGCCTAAAAAGCTAGATTCTTTGATGCAGGAATTGCACGATGATGAATTTCAACGAACAGATTGCCTTAGCTGCGCTAATTGTTGTAAAACAACGGGGCCTCTTTTTACAGATAAAGATATAGAGCGGATTTCTAAACATTTTAGAATGAAACCGCAACAGTTTATTGAAACTTATCTGCGAATCGATGAAGATAAAGATTATGTCTTGCAGACTGTGCCCTGTACTTTTTTGGGTGCAGATAACTATTGTAGTATTTATGAGGTGCGCCCTAAAGCGTGTCGTGAATTTCCGCATACAGACCGAAAAAAATTTCAACAGATTTCAAATCTTACAATGAAAAATGTTGCCATATGCCCAGCAGCTTTTAATATAGTAGAAGAAATGAAACGCCGTATTAAGTAGTTGTCTTTACCCCACCTTAACCAACTAATGGTTCCGGGTTCTGGGTTACGAGTTTTTCGATTTCGATTTCAATTTCGATTTCAATTTCGATTTCGATTTCCACCAAGAGGTGGTGGGGATTAGGAACTTTTTATTGTTTATTTAATCATTCGTCACTAATTCCTAATGCCTAATACCCATTGCCTATTTGATCGACACTGCAACTGCCTACTGCCACTTTACACACGTTCTCGCTATTCAATCATTCATTAATAATCATTAATCAAAACAACTTGCCGCCACTTTTTTAAGGGTAAAGTAAATACTTCTCTCTAATCTTCTGAAAATCTGCTAGTCCTGGTTTCCATGAGTCACGGATTTCTTCGGCACTAAGCCCTTGTTCTATTTGTTGTTGTAGTTTTTTAGTCCCTGATAGTTTTACAAAAAAGGAATTAAAGAAATCTTTCTTTTTTCCGCTGGCATTATAGGCATCAATAAGCCATTCTATATTTAACTTATTGAGTTGAGCTTCGTTTCTAAGGTCTTTTCCGTTGCACAATAGTCCTTTAAACTTAGGGCTTTTAGCTCCTTCGTTAGATTGTGGTGTGAATTGAAAAGTGTATTTTGAAGTAGGTAAACTAGGAGCTCCAAATACCTGAAACTGCATATCTGTTCCTCTTCCAGCACTAACAAAAGTTCCTTCAAAAAAGCAAAGACTAGGGTAGAGGTTAATCGATTTGTCGTTAGGTAAATTAGGCGAAGGCTTTACAGGTAATGAATAGGGGCTTTGGTGGGTGTAATTTTTTATTTTAATCACCTTTAGATCGCAAACTAGCTTTTTGTCTAGCCAAGATTCACCATTTATCATTAGAGCGTATTCGCCTATAGTCATTCCGTGTACAACTGGAATAGTATGCATACCGACAAAACTTGTGTTTTCGGCTTCCATAATTGGGCCATCAATATAATGTCCGTTTGGATTGGGGCGGTCTAAAACAATCACTGGAATTCCTAGCTCTGCACAAGCCTCCATTACATAGTGAAGTGTAGAAATATAAGTGTAAAACCGAGCGCCTACGTCCTGAATATCAAAAACAACAACGTCAATTCCTTTTAATTGTTCTTGGGAAGGTTTTTTATTGCTTCCGTAAAGTGAAATTAGCGGAACTCCAGTTTTTGAGTCTATACCGTCTTTTACATGTTCACCCGCATCGGCAGTACCGCGAAAACCGTGCTCTGGCGCAAATACTTTTTTAACTGCGATATTTTTCGAAATTAAAAAATCAACCAAATGTGTCTGGCTATAATCAATCTTTTCTGTGCCATCATTTAAGTAAAGACGCATTGTATCTACTTGAACAGACGTCTGATTGGCAACAATACCTACATTTTTATTTTTTAAAAATTCGGAATAAAGATGAAACTGCTCTGCTCCAACTACAATTGTATTTTCGTTAGCTATGGGTGTGTTTCCAAGCTCATTTCCTTCTTTGGGAGTTTGAGAGCCATTTCCACAGGAAAAAATGGTTAAAACAACCAATAAAAATGTATTTTTGAAAAAAGCTAATTTCATATATTTTTTGTGAATTTCGAATTCTTCATCGCCCGGCGCATTATTGCTTCTAAGGACTATAAAAGTAGTATATCTGCACCAATAATAAAAATTGCTATTACCGCAATTGCACTTGGTATACTTATGATGTTAGTGTCTATTGCTACGGGTGTTGGACTTCAAAAAAAGATACGCGAAAAAGTATCTGCTTTTAATGGTGATATCATCATCACTAATTTTGACACCAATTTTTCTAACGATTCTCAAAATCCGATTTCAAAAAATCAAGATTTTTATCCCAGTTTTAAAAATATTGACGGCATAACTCACGTACAAGTAACCGCTACAAAAGGTGGGGTTATTAGAACAGTGACAGATTTTGAAGGCATCGTTGTAAAAGGAGTAGGCGATGATTACAACTGGAATTATTTTGAGGATTATTTAGTTGAAGGCAATTTGCCAGATTTTAAGGGAGCTTTAAATGAAGATGTTTTGGTTTCAGAATATCTTGCTAACAGGCTTCATTTAAAATTGAACGATAAGGTAACCACCTTCTTTTTTAATGATGCAGTTTCTAAAACCCCACGAAGTCGCGGTTTTAATATAGTTGGAATCTACAACAGCGGTTTTCAACAGTTTGACGAACAGTTTATAATTACAGACATTCGTCATATTCAACGATTAAATAAATGGGAAGCGGATGAAATAGGTGCTTTTGAAGTATTTGTAGACGATTTTGACCAAATAATTCCTATTGGTCAAGAAGTGTACAACGAAACGGGTAGCATGCTAGACACTCAAACGATTCGCCAAAAATACGCCTCTATTTTTGAGTGGATAGACTTGTTCGATTTTAACATTATCATGATTATAGGCATCATGATATTAGTAGCTGGGATTAATATGATTACGGCACTTTTGGTTTTAATATTAGAACGCACCCAAATGATAGGAATCTTGAAAGCACTAGGGAGTAACGATTGGAGCGTTAGGAAAGTGTTTTTATACAATGCGATGTACTTGATAGGCGTTGGTCTTTTTTGGGGAAATGTACTAGGTATTGGTTTGTTAATGGTTCAGAAGTACGGTAAAATTATTAAGCTAAATCCAGATACCTACTATGTAAATGAAGCCCCTATATATTTGCATTGGGACTATATCTTAATCTTAAATTTAGGTACATTTTTACTTTGTTTATTAATGCTATTAATTCCTTCGTATATAATTTCAAAAATATCGCCTGTTAAAGCAATGCGCTTCGAGTAAAACACAATTTTTAGTTTTCAACCAAATAAATCCCCCTCCTTTGGAGGGGTTAGGGGAGGTCTTAGTTAGATAAGGGGTTAGGGGAGGTCTTTGATGAACTTATGTTACACTTTTATCCTCGCCTGTTAAAGCAATGCGCTTCGAGTAAAACACTATTTTTAGTTTCCAACCAAATTAATCCCCCTCCTTTGGAGGGGTTAGGGGAGGTCTTAGTTAGATAAGGGGTTAGGGGAGGTCTTAGTTAGATAAGGGCTTAGGAGAGGTCTTTGGTAAGCTTTTATTCTCTCTTATAATAGCAATGCGCTTTGAGTAACATTGCTTTGCTTCAAGTTATTTAAAACCATTCTCTTTTGTACCTTTGCAATTCTAAAATTTGTTATGGAATACGCAGAAAATATATTAGGAACCATCGGTAATACGCCAATGGTAAAAATCAATAAAATAATTGGAGATATACCAGCTTTGGTACTTGCCAAATACGAAACTTTTAATCCGGGAAATTCGGTAAAAGACCGTATGGCGCTTACTATGATAGAAGATGCTGAAGCAGATGGCAGACTAAAGCCCGGCGGAACTATTATAGAAGGTACTTCAGGAAATACTGGTATGGGGCTTGCGCTGGCAGCTATAGTAAAAGGCTACAAAATGATTTGCGTAATAAGCGACAAACAAAGCAAAGAAAAGATAGATATATTAAAAGCCGTAGGGAGTAAAGTGGTGGTTTGTCCTACCAATGTAGCGCCAGAAGATCCACGTAGTTATTATTCTACTTCTAAGCGTCTTGCAGAAGAAACACCTAATAGTTGGTATGTAAATCAGTACGACAACCCTAGCAATGCCAAGGCGCATTACGAAAGTACAGGACCCGAAATCTGGAAGCAAACAGATGGGAAAGTAACTCATTTTGTAGTAGGAGTGGGTACAGGTGGTACTATAAGTGGTGTTGGTAAATACTTAAAGGAGCAAAACCCTAATGTAAAAATATGGGGGATAGATACCTACGGAAGTGTTTTTAAGAAATATCACGAAACAGGAATTTTTGACGAAAACGAAATCTACCCCTACATCACAGAAGGCATAGGTGAAGATATATTACCTAAAAATGTAGATTTTAGTGTTATTGACGGTTTTACAAAAGTAACCGATAAGGATGCCGCTATTTACACACAGAAACTCGCTAAAATGGAAGGTTTCTTTTTAGGGAATTCTGCGGGTGCAGCTATTAAAGGGTTGCTTCAGTTAAAGGATGAATTTACTAAAGACGATGTAGTAGTTGTTTTATTTCACGATCACGGAAGTAGATATGTTGGTAAAATGTACAATGACGAATGGATGCGTGAACGCGGTTTTGTAGAAGATGAGGTTAAACACGCTTCAGATTTAATAAAAGAACACAGCGATAAGCCTTTAATTACAGTAAAAACTGAAGAGTTAGTAGGTCATGCTATTGAGCGCATGAAGAAATTTAATATTTCACAAATTCCTGTTGAAGACACCACTGGCTTTGTAGGAGCTTTAGATGAAACCGATTTGCTTAGAAAATACATGGAAAACAAAAACATGGCAGACCTTCCTATAAAAGATGTGATGCACAAACCGTTTCCTATAGTAAAAGAAAGTACTACTATTGAAGAGGTTTCAAAATTAATACACAAAGAAAACAACGCTGTTTTAGTAGATTTAGGCAACGGCAAGTATAGTATTATTACAAAACACGATATTATAAGTGCTCTTTAAGATTTTGTAGCTCAAAATAATTATCCCGCTTCACTTTTAAAGGAGCGGGTTTTTTGTTATTTTTAGACTGTTATGAAGAATGATGCAAAAAAGTTATTTCGGTTTTTACGAACTAAACCTGTACCCAGGAATACCAATGAAATACTAGCTTTAGAACGCACAAAATTGGCGAATGAACGCACCTTACTTTCCTATATACGTTCTTCGCTCTACCTTTTAATAGGAGGAATAGGTATTTTGCAGTTAAAAGATTTTGAAAGCATAAAATGGTTAGGCTATGTAGCACTAGCTGTATGTGTAATTTTTTTAGCTGTAGGAATATTTAGGTATGTACTATTAACAAGAAGACTCTACAAATGGAACCGTATTCTATTTGTAGATACTATTCCAGAAAATCCTGAAAAACAAATAGATGTGCAGGATGAAAAGGAGTAATAACATATGAAAGCCTAGTATATTTTTTCTTATATTTACTAGATGGTATAACACTTCACAATAATTACTATTATTATGAAAGAGGATTTTCTACACTATGTGTGGAAATTTCAGAAGTTTGATGTACCCCATTTCTTAACTTCAAATAATGAAGTTCTACATATAAAAAACACGGGGAGCCATAATCTAAATTCTGGCCCAGATTTTTTCAATGCACAAATTGAATTAGATGGACAGCTATGGGCTGGAAATATTGAAATACATATTAAATCTTCAGATTGGTATGCGCATAATCATCAAGCAGATATGGCTTATGATGGTGTTATATTACATGTGGTTTGGGAACACGATACAGATGTTTTTAGAAAAGACAATACGGTAATACCAACATTCGAAATTAAAAACCACGTGCTTAAAACCACCTTAGCTCAATATGAAAGACTATTAGACAGAGGTGAAAAATGGATTAACTGCGAAAATGATTTTAACAAAATAGACGATTTTACCGTTAAGAATTGGTTAGAACGGCTTTATTTTGAAAGACTACAGGCTAAAGAAACTGTATTATTAAAGGAACTTGAAGAAACACAAAACCATTGGGAGAGCTTGCTTTTTAGAATGCTCTGCAAAAATTTTGGGCTTAAAGTAAATGGAGAATCATTTTTTAGTATTGCAAAATCTGTAGACTTTTCTGTAGTAACAAAATGTAGCCAGGAATGGATAGATATAGAAGCATTGCTCCTTGGTCAGGCTAGACTGCTAGAAGGAGAAACGGATGATTGGTATTTTAAAACTTTAAAAATAAAATACGAATACTTAAAACATAAGTTTAATTTGGATAATGAAAATGTAATTCAACCTAAGTTTTTCAGGCTTCGTCCTCCCAATTTTCCTAGTTTACGACTAGCGCAATTAGCGATGCTTTATTTTGAAGTAAAGAATATCTTTTCTAAAGTAATAGAAACAAAAACAGCAGCAGATTTTTATAAGCTCTTTAATGTCTGTGGAAGTGACTATTGGGATACACATTACAATTTTGGGATATCTTCATTTCAACGTAAAAAACGAGTAACCAAGAGTATCGTAGATTTATTGATAATCAATACAATTATTCCTTTGAAGTTTTGCTACGCTAAACATCAAGCTAAAGATGTTTCAGACGAAATACTTCAGTTAGCATTTAGTATTTCTTCAGAAAAAAATTCTATTGTTATGAGGTTTAATTCTCTAAAACCCGTAGCTACAAATGCCTGTGAAAGCCAAGCCTTATTACAGCTAAAAAAAGAATATTGCGATAAAAATAGGTGTTTGCATTGTGCAATTGGCAATATAATAGTTAGTTCATAATTTATGCTATAGGCTTTACTAAAACTATTTTTATCTTCAGTAGCATAAAAATTTAGACTGAAAAGTGTATTTTGCGGCTATGTTGCAAGCAGTGTATTCATTACGTCATTATTTAGAAAAAAGAGGCTTTTACGTATCTTCTCGCTTTGCAGAAAGATTAGGGATGCGTGCTAAAAGCGTACGTCTTTTTTTTATTTACGTTTCCTTCGCCACTTTAGGTGCTGGCTTTGCAATCTACCTAACTTTAGCTTTTCTTTTGCGTTTAAAAGATTTAGTAAATACAAAACGAACTTCAGTTTTTGACTTATGATGCACGTGGTAAAGTCTAAAATAACGATTGCCTTTTTTTTATTGCTGTTGGTATTTATGACAGGAGTTTTGGGCTTTCATTTCTTTTCGGGTTACACTTGGATAGACGCTTTTTATATGACCGTTATTACGGTAACCACAGTAGGTTATGGCGAGGTAATGCCGTTAAGCTATTCAGATAAAATATTTGTTTCCTGCCTCATCATTTCTAGTATCTTTATAGGCGGTTATGCAATTTCGGTTATCTCTGAATATATATTAAGTAAAAACATAGACCATTTAAGACAGAAAAAAGTGCAGAAAAAATTAGATTCAATTAAAGGCCATATTATTATTTGTGGCTATGGAAGTAACGGAAAACAAGTAGCGCTTCAACTGCAAGCCTATAATCGCCCTTATGTTGTTATTGAAAAAGATGAAGCTGTTTTAAACAAAATAACAGACGAGCATAATATTTATATTCAGGGGAATGCTATAGAAGATGAAATTCTTATGAATGCCGGAATAGAAAGAGCTTCCACTTTAATATGTGCTACCCCAAGCGATACCGATAATCTGTTTATTGTACTTTCTGCTCGCCAGTTAAACAAAGACTTAAAAATAATAAGTCGCGCAAATGAAGAGACTAGTTATAAAAAACTACTATTAGGCGGTGCAGATAAAGTAATTATGCCCGATAAAATAGGAGCTAACCACATGGCTTCTTTAGTAGTCGTGCCAGATCTAGTTGAGTTTTTAGAAAACCTCGCTGTATCTGGAGCTCAAGAAAGCATAAATGTAGAAGAAGTGCCTTTTGAAAAAATGTGTCCTCACGGTAAAGAACTAGCAATAAACGACCTAGATGTACGCAATAAAACAGGTTGCTCTATTATAGGGTATCGCTCTCCAACGGGTGAGTATATCGTAAACCCTGAAGCCTCTTTAATATTGAGAAAAAATTCTAAATTAATATTAATAGGACGCCCATCACAAATAGAAAATTTAAAAAAAGAATACGGTGTTTAAGGAAACGTTAACAATTTTTGTGGCGTTTTATTGAAATTCTGAATTTTTTTAAGCATCTTGCTTTGTTTTAAATTAAAAAATGTTTCATTTTAAAAATCCACTATGAAGAAATATCTTCTTTCGCTATTTACATTTTTAATACCAATTATCACATTTGCACAGGAAGCACCCCCCGAAGTAGGGATCGATGAAAAGATTAATCAAGCTTTTCTTCCTGTATCAAATTTTTTCTCAAAAGTTATATTCTTTCAAGTATTCGACATTCCTTTCGTACTTATTCTACTGGTTTCAAGTGCGGCTTTCTTTACCTTATACTTTGGATTTCCAAATGTAAGATACTTCTGGAGAGCCATACAAACCGTAAGAGGTAAGTACGAAGATATAGAAAATCACGGCGCCAATGTATTATACGGTGAAGACGGTATTGCACATGGTGTTGATATGAATAGTGTAGACGATTTTGAAGCTCACGTAGAATCACTCGACGATGATTTAGCCATAGATGGCGATATAGTAGATACCATTAGAGATGAAAGTTCTGATGGGGAGGTAAGCCATTTTCAAGCACTAGCAACAGCAGTTTCTGGTACCGTAGGTAATGGAAATATTGCAGGGGTAGCTCTTGCAATAGCACTTGGAGGACCAGGGGCAACTTTTTGGATGATTATTTGTGGTCTCTTAGGAATGTCTACAAAATTTGTAGAATGTACTCTAGGGGTACAGTATAGAGATGTAGGTGAAGATGGAACCGTTTACGGGGGACCTATGTATTACCTAAGTAAAGGTCTTAAAGAAAAAGGCTTTGGTACACTTGGTAAAATAGCAGCAGGACTATTTGCTTTCTTTTGTATAGGAGGATCTTTTGGCGGTGGTAATGCAGCGCAATCTAACCAAGCGACCATTGTATTAAAAGATTTGTTTAACCTACAAAGTACAGCTGCTGGTTTTTGGATTGGTGTATTGCTGGCTATTTTAGTAGGGGTTATTATAATAGGAGGTATAAAAAGAATTGCACAAGTAACAGAAAAAGTAGTTCCTTTTATGGCTATTATGTATGTGGTTGCTTGTTTGTATATTATCTTAAGTAACTTTACTTTAATAGACGATGCTGTATCTTTAATTATTTCAGAAGCATTTAAGCCTACCGCTATTGGTGTAGGTTCTATTATAGGTGTTTTATTAGTTGGTTTTAAGAGAGCAGCATTTTCAAACGAAGCTGGAGCAGGTTCCGCTTCTATTGCACACTCTGCAGTACGTACTAAATACTCTGCGAGTGAAGGTTTAGTAGCCTTATTAGAGCCATTTATAGATACTGTTGTAATCTGCTCTATGACAGCTTTAGTAATCATTATCTTTAATTTTGGCGGTTTCTTTGAGTATGGCGATGTTACAGGACACGGAGTGGCAATTATTAATGGAGTAGAATACGAAGGTTCTGGTATTACAGCTCAAGCCTTTCACGAGTTTATCCCATATTCTAATATATTCTTAACAATAGCGGTTTTCCTATTCGCTGTTTCTACTATGATTTCTTGGTCTTATTACGGACTACAATCCTGGAAATTCCTTTTTGGAAGAGGTAAAACAATGGATTTAGTATATAAGGTTCTTTTTTGTATCTTTATTATTATAGGTGCGGCGGCAAATATGAAATCTATATGGGACTTTTCAGACGCAATGATATTTGCTATGATTTTCCCTAATATGATTGGTCTGTTCTTCCTATTCCCAGTAGTGAAAAAACAATTGCGTAGATACTTAGATGCAATTAAACTAAAAAAGGAAGCCTTGTCTGATTAAAGCTTTTTATTATGAAATTAAAATCCCACTTCACGTTCAACAAACAACAGCGAAGTGGGATTTTGCTTTTGGTGCTACTTATAGTTTCGCTATTTGGTGTTTATTGGTTTGTAGATTTTACTGAAGATGATTTATTAGATACTTCTTCTAAAGAAATAGTATTGCTAAAAAACGAAATAGACTCACTTTCTTTGGTAGCGCTAGAAAACAGTAAACCGAAGCAATATCCCTTCAATCCAAATTTTATTACAGATTACAAAGGATATACGCTAGGAATGACCAATGAAGAGATTGATAGGTTGCTAAGCTATAGAAAAGATGGAAAATGGATAAATTCTGTTTCAGATTTTAAAAAAGTAACCGGCATTTCAGATTCGCTTTTAAATGAAATAAGTCCTTTTTTTAAATTTCCAGATTGGGTAACAAACCCTAGACCAAGGCAAGACCTTGGAAATTTTAAAAGGAACAAAGGTTTTTCTGAAAAATCTTATGCTCAAAAAATAGACCTTAATATTGCAACCGAAGAACAATTACAACAAGTAAGTGGTATAGGGGAGGCGCTTAGTAAGCGAATTGTATTATACAGAGAAAAACTAGGCGGGTTTACTAACGATATACAGTTGTATAATGTGTATGGCTTAGCTCCTGAAGTTGCGGAACGTTGCTTTAATCTCTTTACCGTAAAACAGCCAAAAGAGATTTTAAAAATGAATCTAAATACCGCTACTGCATCAGATATAGCTACTATTCCGGGTGTTTCTTTTGAGCTGGCAAAAAAAATCTGGGAATACCGAAGGCTACGCGAAAATATAACAAGCATTGAAGAGCTGAGCAAAATTGAAGGAATGACCCAAAGAAAGTTACAGCTAATTCAATTATATTTGTCCGTTGAGTAAATTTTCTAAATCGCCGAAAGGCTAATAAATTATAGATACAAATCCCTATGAATAAAATGTATTTTACAGAAGAACACGAGTTTTTCAGAAAGAGTTTTCAAGTTTTTCTTCAAAAAGAAGTAGTGCCACATATTGAAAAGTGGGAAAAAACTGGTCATGTAGAACGGTTTATTTGGGAGAAATTCGGAGAAATGGGTTATTTCGGTATCTATCAACCGGAAGAATATGGCGGTATGGATTTAGATCTTTTTTATACCGTAATATTTTTAGAAGAACTTCAAAAAGTAAATAGTGGTGGTTTTGCAGCAGCTATGTGGGCACATGCTTATCTAGCTATGACGCATCTTAAAAAAGAAGCAAATCACGAGCAGAAAGAAAAATATCTTGCGCCTAGTATTGCAGGTACAAAAATAGGTTGTCTGTGTATCACAGAGCCATTTGGAGGTAGTGATGTCTCTGGTATGCGTACAACTGCTGTAAAGAAAGGAGATACCTATGTTTTAAATGGTTCAAAAACCTTTATTACAAACGGTATTTATAGCGATTATTTAATTGTAGCAGCTAAAACAGCTCCAGAATTAGGTAATAAGGGAATAAGTATTTTTGTGGTAGACCGTGAGACAGCGGGTATTTCTGCAACTAAACTAGACAAGTTAGGATGGCGCGCTAGTGATACTGGTGAAATAGCCTTCGATAATGTAGAAATTCCTCTTACAAACTTAATGGGTGAAGAGAACAAAGGATTTCCATACATCATGCAACATTTTGCCTTAGAGCGTTTAATAATGGGTATCAATGCACACGCGCGTAGTGAATATGCTTTAGAGTATACCATTCAGTATATGAAAGATCGCTTTGCCTTTGGAAAAAGTATTTCTACCTTCCAAGCACTGCGTCATCGTGTAGCTCAACTTGCTAGCGAAATAGAAGTGAGTAAAACTTTCAATTACGTTACCGCTAAACGTTTAAACGACGGAGAATATGTGGTGAAAGAAGCTACGATGAGTAAATTGATTTCTACGAAAGTAGCCGATGAGGTAATGACGGAATGTCTTCAGTTTTTAGGAGGATATGGTTATATGGAGGATTATCCTTTGGCGCGTTTATTGCGTGACAGTAGGCTAGGACCTATAGGTGGAGGAACTTCAGAAATATTGCGAGAGATTATTTCAAAAATGATAATTGAAGGCAAGGCGTATAAACCTGCAACCTAAATTAGGTGTTTTTCTTATCCTTAAATCTAAATTTTAATAATGAAGCACTTCAGTAAAAAGCAACTTTTATTTTTTTTTACATTTTTAATAAGCGCAACCACTTTTGCTCAAACCGAGTTAAAAGGAAAGGTAGCCGATTTCTTGACCTTTCAGTCTATAGAAAGTGCAAGTGTCTATATTAAAAATACAACCATAGGGTCTATATCTAATGCAGACGGTAATTTTATCTTAAAAGTGCCCCAGCAGCATTTACAGGATACTTTAGTTATCTCTTCCATAGGATATAAAAGTTATAAAATTCGTATTGATGAATTTGAAAACGGATCTGATATATTTTTAGAAGAAGATGTTGCCTCTCTAGATGAAGTAGTGATAGTTGCAGATCCACGCCCCACAACCGCAAACGGAATTGTACAGCGTGCTATTGAAAAACTTCCCGTAAACCTTCCGGAAGAGCCTTATTTGCAAAAAGGGTTTTTACGCCATAAAGAACGAAACAAAAAAGAGTACAAATGGCTTATAGAAAGTGCTATTACGCTTTACGACTCTAGTTATGCTTCAGGAGCAAAAGATAATTTAAGGATACACGTAGATGAAACCAGAAAAAGTTATGACTTAAGAGATGTAGATAGCTTGTTTACTTATTCGGCATATCTTAAGAGTATAGGTTCTAAAGCTGAAAATATTAGTAGGAAGAATATAAAAACCAAATCTATAATTGAGGCTATAAAATGGAATGACAGCCGCGTAAACGGTTTAGAAAACCTATTTAAGGGTAAACTTAACTTGGTTAGAAATTCAAATGGACTAGGAGCCTTATTTGGGAAAAATATTTTTGAAAAACACCATTTTGATTTAGATACAATTTTGGTAGATAACGGAAGGAAGCTCTATAAAATTAAAATTTCAAAAGGAACCGATTTTGTAGGCTTAAACACTCCTAATATTTACAATGAAGGTTTTGATGCAAAAGGTTGGCTTTATATTTATTACGACAACTACGCGATAAAAAAGGTTGAATACGATTTAATAGCGGCTTCAGATATTCAGAAAAGAAGAAGTAAAAGCCTTTACGATACTCAAAATATTCATAAGCTAGTTATAACCTATATGGAGTATGACGGCAAGATGTACCCTAATTACATATATTACGAAACGCCCAAACTTGTTAATACAGGCGATAGGTCTTCAGATAGGGTAAAGACAGAAGCAGAACCTGGTTTTGATAAAGACGAACAGTATTATTACACCATTCAGGAAATATTGTTTAGTGATATAATTCAAGATCCTATTTTAATAAATGAAGAGCTACAACAAAATGATTGGTCTGCAGATATTTTTTCTAGCAAGCCTTATAACGCATCCTTTTGGAAAAATTACAATGTATTGTTAGAGAGTGAAGAAGAGGAAAAGCTTATTCAAGATTTAAGTAAAAGAGCTTCTTTATACACAGAATAATTTTTTTGTAAAAAAAACAATCTCTAAGTATTAAATATTGAATACTTTTTTTTACTTTTGCCGTCCTAAAGAGAGGAGGTGATGACACTATGTTAATTATACCAGTTAAAGACGGAGAAAATATCGATAGAGCGCTAAAACGTTTTAAGCGTAAATTTGATCGTACAGGAACTATGCGCCAGTTGCGTTCTAGACAAGCTTTTACAAAGCCATCTGTTAAGAAAAGAGCACAATTACAAAAGGCTCAATACATACAAGGACTTAGAGACCAAGAAGAAATTTAATTTTTTTCTTTTTAAGTTTAAAACATTAAAGACCGTTGGATTTATCTAACGGTCTTTTTTTTTGTGAATGTAAATTGATTAAATTTAAAACCGAAACCTCATAAATACAACAATGGCTTTTACGGCATTTACAGATTATCTTCAGCTAGAGAAAAAATATTCTCCACATACTGTGACCGCCTATTTAAAAGATTTAGAAAGCTTTGGTGAATTTGCTGCCAAGGAATATGAATATGATAGCATAATAACCGTTAATTATGCTATTATTAGAAGTTGGATTGTAATGATGGTAGATTCGGGTATTTCAAACCGAACGGTGAACAGAAAAATTTCTTCGCTTAAAACATATTATAAGTTTCTATTAAAAACAGGGCAGATTGAGGTTACTCCATTAGCAAAACACAAAGCGTTAAAAACCTCAAAAAAAATTCAAGTCCCTTTTTCGGAAAAAGAAATTTCTAATGTGATGGATTTGTTGCAAGCTGAAGCTACTTTTGAAGGCACTAGAAATTTGCTTATAGTCGAGCTTTTTTACACTACAGGTATGCGTAGGGCAGAACTTATAAATGTTAAGTTAAAAGATGTGTCTTTTATAGAGCGAACAATTAAGGTTTTAGGGAAGAGAAACAAGGAGCGTATCATTCCATTATTACCTGCAGTTTTAAACAGCCTACAACTTTATTTAACGTTTCGAGAGAAGTTAGAAGTTGTTGGCGATAGTGAATATCTTTTTTTAACCAAAAAAGGGGTTAAAGTTTACGAAACACTTGTCTATAGAATTATTAATTCATACTTTAGTGATGCTTCCGAAAAAGTAAAAAAGAGTCCCCATATACTGCGGCATTCTTTTGCGACACATCTTTTAAATGAAGGAGCAGATATTAATTCTGTGAAGGAATTGTTAGGGCATTCTAGTCTAGCTTCCACACAGGTTTACACGCAAAACAGTATTGCAAAACTAAAAGAAGTATATAAAAACGCGCATCCGCGTAATTAACGCTAAAACAGCTTATGGTGTAGAACTACTTATAAATTAACTTATAAAATTATAAAGTATGAAGGTGAATGTACAAACCCCAAATTTTGCAGCCAAAGATGAATTATTGGTTTTTATAGAAAGAAAATTATCTAAGCTAGAACAGTTTTATAGTAAGATTGTTTTTGCAGATGTATTTTTAAAAGTTCAAAAGACAAGCGAAAAAGAAAATAAAATAGTAGAAGTTTTACTAAGTATTCCTGGAGATGATGTAATGGTTAAAAAAGAAGCTAAAACTTTCGAAGAAGCTATAGATGAAGTTGTTAAAACTTTAGAGCGTCAATTGAAAAAAAGAAAGCAAAAAGAAAAAGCATATTTGTAGTAATATTTTTCAGAAAAAGTTTGGAGAAAAAAATAATTTCTCTACATTTGCAGTCCGTTAGAAATAGCGGACTTTTTTATGGCTAACAAATAGCCTGAAAAAAAGTTAAAAAAGCCGATGTAGCTCAGCTGGCTAGAGCAGCTGATTTGTAATCAGCAGGTCGTGGGTTCGAGTCCCTCCATCGGCTCTTTTTAAAAGATCGTTCATTAAAATAGACGTATCGGGGAGATACTCAAGCGGCCAACGAGGGCAGACTGTAAATCTGCTGACTACGTCTTCGCAGGTTCGAATCCTGCTCTCCCCACAATTGAGCGTAAGCTGAAAGAGAGTCTTTGTAGGTTCTCCCGAAACGTCGGGACTGCTCTCCCCACAATTGAGCTTAAGCTGAAAGAGAGTCTTTGTAGGTTCTCCCGAAGCGTCGGGACTGCTCTCCCCACAATTGAGCGTAAGCTGAAAGAGAGTCTTTGTAGGTTCTTCCGAAGCGTCAAGGTTGCTCTCCTTGGAGTAAATAACTCAAGTCTTTTATTGAGTTATTTGAAAAGTGTGAAAGTTGTTAAGTTGTAGATTCGTTTAATGCGAGTTTAAAGTTGAGTGTCTTTTGCAAGTTCATAAAAATATTGAAAGTGTAATTGCGAATTAAATTCGTGGTTAATAATAATGCGGGAGTAGCTCAGTTGGTAGAGCGTCAGCCTTCCAAGCTGAATGTCGCCGGTTCGAACCCGGTCTCCCGCTCAAAAAAAACCTGAGAAGTCAGGTATATCTTCCTTTCTGTAAAGGAAAGAGCAAAATACTTTACGCCGGTGTAGCTCAGGGGTAGAGCGTTTCCTTGGTAAGGAAGAGGTCATGGGTTCAATTCCCATCATTGGCTCAA
>JBLXDA010000016.1:0-7635 GCA_048264505.1 Aequorivita sp. | reverse complement strand
ACGCCGGTGTAGCTCAGGGGTAGAGCGTTTCCTTGGTAAGGAAGAGGTCATGGGTTCAATTCCCATCATTGGCTCAAATTTGATTACAAGTAACACTAATATATTTATAACTAAGATTAAAATTAATACAAAATGGCAAAAGAAACATTCGATCGGTCAAAACCCCACTTAAATGTAGGTACAATTGGACACGTAGATCACGGTAAAACAACGTTAACCGCAGCTATTACCAAAGTAATGGCCGATGCGGGTTATTCGGAAGCCAGATCATTCGACCAAATTGATAACGCTCCAGAGGAGAAAGAAAGAGGTATAACAATCAACTCTTCACACGTAGAGTACCAAACAGCTAACCGTCACTACGCACACGTTGACTGTCCTGGTCACGCGGATTATGTGAAGAACATGGTTACTGGTGCTGCCCAAATGGACGGTGCTATTCTAGTTGTTGCTGCTACAGACGGACCAATGCCACAAACACGTGAGCACATCCTTCTTGGTCGTCAGGTAGGTATTCCACGTATCGTTGTATTCATGAATAAAGTGGATATGGTTGATGATGAGGAATTACTTGAGCTAGTTGAAATGGAAATTCGTGACCTTTTAAGCTTCTACGAATACGATGGAGATAATGGTCCTGTAGTTGCTGGTTCTGCTCTTGGTGCACTTAACGGTGAAGCTAAATGGGTTGATACAGTAATGAAATTAATGGAAGCTGTTGATGATTGGATTGAACTTCCAACACGTGATGTTGATAAGCCATTCCTTATGCCTATAGAAGATGTATTCTCTATTACAGGTCGTGGTACTGTTGCTACTGGTCGTATAGAAACTGGTATTGCAAAAACTGGAGATCCTGTTGAGATCATCGGTATGGGTGCTGAAAAATTAACTTCTACAATTACTGGTATTGAAATGTTCCGTCAAATCCTTGATAGAGGTGAGGCTGGAGATAACGCTGGTATCTTATTAAGAGGTATTGAAAAATCACAGATTTCAAGAGGTATGGTTATTACTAAGCCTGGATCTGTAACACCACACGCTAAGTTTAAAGCTGAGGTTTATATCCTTAAAAAAGAAGAAGGTGGACGTCACACTCCATTCCACAACAACTACCGTCCTCAGTTCTACGTACGTACAACTGATGTAACAGGAACAATTACACTTCCTGATGGTGTTGAAATGGTTATGCCTGGTGATAACTTAACTATTCACGTTGAGTTACTTCAAGCTATCGCAATGAACGTAGGTCTTCGTTTCGCAATTCGTGAAGGTGGACGTACAGTAGGTGCGGGTCAAGTAACTGAAATTTTAGACTAAACATCTTATAATAAAAAAGTACTGGGTGTCCCGAATTTATTTCGGGATACCTTGGCTTTTATAACGGGTTTGACTCATTTAAGGGTTTAAATTCTATATTTTATAAACGGGTTTAGCTCAGTTGGTAGAGCACTGGTCTCCAAAACCAGGTGTCGGGAGTTCGAGCCTCTCAACCCGTGCTAAAGATGATACTCTCTTAGAATTCATCTAAAAAATTTAAACGGCGACAAAATGGTAAATTATATTACAGAATCGTACAAAGAACTTAGAAATCACGTTAGCTGGCCTACTTGGGCAGAAGCGCAGAAATTAACTGTTATTGTAGCAGTGTTTTCTGTTTTGTTGGCCTTAGCTGTTTGGGGAATAGATACTGTATTCCACTGGGTAGTAGATCAATATTTCATCTGGATTAAGTCGTAAGCAATGACCGAAACAGCAAGTACAAAAAAATGGTATGTAGTCCGTTCAGTAAGTGGACAGGAAAATAAGATCAAATCTTATATCGAATCTGAGATAAAAAGATTAGAGCTTGAGGATTATATTGAACAAGTACTCGTACCTACAGAAAAAGTAATACAGATCCGTAACGGAAAGAAAATAAATAAAGAACGTGTTTACTTTCCGGGTTATATAATGGTTCAAGCAAATTTAGGTGGTGAGATACCACACATTATAAAATCTATTAATGGGGTAATTGGCTTTTTGGGTGAAACCAAAGGAGGAGATCCAGTGCCGCTTAGACAATCTGAAGTTAACAGAATGTTAGGTAAGGTAGATGAGCTTTCTGTTAAGGATGAAAATGTAAATATCCCGTACACCGTTGGCGAAACTGTAAAAGTTATTGATGGACCATTTAACGGCTTTAACGGAACTGTAGAGAAAATTAATGAAGAAAAACGCAAACTTGAAGTAATGGTGAAAATTTTCGGAAGAAAAACACCATTAGAATTAAGTTATATGCAAGTAGAAAAAGTTTAATTGTTACGCTTAATAGGTTTTTTCTTAGGCTTCCACTTATGAAAAACCATCTTAAAAATTAGAAATGGCAAAAGAAATCAGTAAAGTAGTTAAGTTGCAAGTTCGTGGAGGTGCTGCTAACCCATCACCACCAGTTGGACCTGCTCTTGGTGCTGCCGGTGTTAGCATCATGGAGTTCTGTGTTGACCAATGTTAGAACCCAAGACAAGTAAGAAAAAGGCCAGTAGCGATCACGGTTTATAAAGACAGTCTTTTGACTTCGTTATTAAAATTAACTGCTGCAGTGTACTTGGTGCGAAAGTAAGGCCCGGTGAACCACACGCAAAAAAACACAATCTCTTGGGACCAAATTAAATGATCGCGGAAGATAAAATGCCCGATCTTAATGCATTTACCGTTGAGCTCATGAAAATGGTAGCTGGTACCTACGTTCTATGGGAGTTAAAGTAAGGTGACGCACCTTTTTAATCTGAAAAAAGAATTATAAAATGGCACGATTAACTAAAAAGCAAGGAAGCCGCTTCAAAATAGAGCCTAACAAGGTTTATTCAGTAGTGAGGCTTCGCTTTAATAAAAGAAATCACCAGCGTAAGTTTGATGCTTCTGTAGACATCGCGGTACGTCTTAACGTGGATCCACGTAAAGCGAACCAGATGGTTAGAGGCGTTGTTACCCTTCCGCACGGAACAGGTAGACGTTAAAGTATTGGCATTGGTAACTCAGATAAGGAAGCCGAAGCCAAGGAAGCAGGAGCAGACTTGTAGTCTTGATGAGTACCTCGATAAAATTAAAGGAGGATGGACAGATGTTGACGTAATTGTAACCAGAAGTGTAATGGGTAAATTAGGTCCTTAGACGTGTGTTGGGTCCTCGTGGCTCATGCCAAACCAAAACAGGTACAGTAACAATGGACGTTGCTAAAGCAGTTTCAGATGTAAAAGCCGGTAAAATTGACTTTAAAGCGACAAGACTGGTATTGTACGCAGCAATCGGGAAAGCATCTTTGATGCCGAAAAAATTGCAGGAAACGCAAGAATTATTAACAACCCTCGTTAAACTTAAGCCACAAGCAGCAAAAGGTGTTTGTTAAGATATTCATGTTAGTACAATGAGCCCAGGCGTACAGTTGATACGAAAAGTTTACTGAGCAGTAAAAACTGAAATTATGACAAGAGAAGAAAAATCACAAGTAACGTTGACTGCGCAGTTGTCTGATAATGCCAATATCTATTTGGCAGACATCAGGCCTGGGACGCAGGGAATACTTCTAACCTTCGCCGTGCTTGTTTTAAAGCAGGTGTTCAGTTAGCAGTTGTTAAGAACACATTGTTTAAGCAATGGAGAGTTCAATAAAGACTTTGGTGAATAACAGGAATACTTAAAATACTTCTTTAATGTTTTCTGAAACAGGTAATGTACCAGCCAAAGTAATCAAGAATTCAGAAAAATCTGATAAGCCTCTTTAAAAGGGCTTACATCAAGAGTCAATTTACGTTGGCGACAATCACTGATAGTCTAAATGAATCAATGAAAGACGACTTATTGGAGAATCATCGGGTTGTTGCAATCACCTGCTAAAAATGTTATCGCTCTTAAGAGTGGTGGTACACAATTGCAGGACTTGTTAGACCTTATCCGGAGGATAAAATAAATATTGGGTAATTAATTTATATAAACACAATTATTTTTAAAAACGATAGAAATGGCAGATTTGAAAGATTTCGCAGAAATTGTTAACTCCACAGTAAAAGAGTTAATGAGTTAGCCAGTAATATTAAAGATGAGTATGGCATTGAGCCTGCCGTTGCAGCTGTTGCTGTTGTTGCCAGTGGTGCTGCTGGGTGGCGAAGCCGTTGATGAGCAATCAGAATTCACAGTAATGTTGAAGCGTTGGTGCATCTAAACTGCAGTTGTAAAACTAGTTAAAGAATTAACTGGTGCTGGTCTTAAAGAAGCAAAAGAAATGGTAGACAACGCCCTTCTCCAATTAAAGGCGTTTCTAAAGACGTTTAGTTTTAAAAGCTCAATAGAAGAAGTTGGCTGGGTTGAGCTTAAGTAAGCTCCTACGTTCCAAACCTAAGGTTTAGTCTTCCTGATAGCTCGGAAGACCTAAACATTTTTGTATATAATGGTTAATGCCTTTATACGATTATTTCATTTATTTTAATTAAAATTCCGTCCAGATGTCAGCAACGCAAACTGAAAGATTGAATTTTCCTCTGTAAAAAATAAGCCATTATCCTGACTTTTTGACATTCAGATTAAATCCTTCAGATTTTCCAGTTGAAACCAAATCAGAAGAAAGAGGCCAGAAGGATTGTACAAAACCTTTTGGAAAATTTTCGATTACGTACGCAACCATTCGTTTAGAGTTTTAGACTACTTCGTAGATCCCCCAAATATTCCATCCATAACGTATTGAGCGCGGTCTACTTATAGCGTGCCTCTAAAAGCGCGATTGAAATCACCGTACAGACGCCGAGCACAGATTTCAAACCACGCAGGATGTTACTTAGGTATTCCTTACATAAAGCGGAACTTTCTGCATCAATGGGGCCGAGCGTGTTGTTGTTTCGCAACTTCACCGTTCGCCAGGGGTGTTTTTTGGCCAGTCGTTCCACGCAAATGGAACCAAACTTTACTCTGCCCGTGTAATTCCTTTCAAGGGGTCATGGATCGAGTTTGCCACAGACATGAACAGTGTAATGTACGCGTATATTGACCGTAAGAAAAAGTTACCTGTAACAACACTTTTCCGTGCCATTGGTTTTGAAAGGGATAAGGATATTCTTGAAATATTTGATCTTGCGGAAGAAGTGAAGGCTTCAAAAACAGGACTTAAAAAATATATTGGACGTAAACTGCCGCCGTGTGCTAAAACTTGGCACGAAGATTTCGTAGATGAAGATACTGGTGAGCGTTCCATAGAATAACAGATTATTTTGGACCGATACTGTTCTTGAAGAACACATTGACGAAGTAATTGATTCTGGTTCTAAGACTATCTTATTGCACAAAGAGGATAATCTTCAGGCAGATTACGCAATTATCCATAACACTTTGCAAAAGGATCCTACTAACTCTGAAAAAGAAGCAGTAGAACATATTTATAGACAACTTCGTAACGCTGAACCGCCCGATGAGGAAACAGCTCGTGGCATAATCCACAAACTTTTCTTCAGCGATCAGAGATATAACCTTGGTGAAGTAGGCCGTTACAGAATGAACAAAAAACTTGGTCTTGATATCGCAATGGATAAGCAAGTGCTTACCAAAGAAGATATTATCACCATCGTTAAATATTTGATTGAGCTTATCAACTCTAAAGCTGAGATTGATGATATTGACCACCTTAGCAACCGTCGTGTACGTACTGTGGGTGAGCAATTGAGTCAACAGTTTGGTGTTGGTCTTGCCCGTATGGCGCGTACCATCCGCGAACGTATGAACGTTCGTGACAACGAGGTGTTTACACCTATCGATTTGATTAATGCAAAGACTTTGTCTTCTGTTATCAACTCGTTCTTTGGTACAAACCAGCTTTCACAGTTTATGGACCAAACAAACCCATTGGCAGAGATTACGCACAAGCGTCGTCTTTCTGCACTTGGGCCAGGTGGTCTTTCCCGTGAAAGAGCAGGTTTTGAGGTTCGTGACGTTCACTATACGCATTACGGACGTCTTTGCCCGATTGAAACTCCTGAAGGACCAAACATTGGTCTTATCTCTTCACTTGCCGTTTATGCAAAAGTGAACAATCTTGGTTTCATTGAAACACCATATCGTAAAGTTACCGATGGAAAAATAGATTTGAAGCACGAGCCTGTTTATCTTTCTGCTGAAGAAGAAGAAGAAAAACACATCGCCCAAGCTAACATTCCATTGTCTGATAAAGGTGTAATTGAAACCGATAAGGTAATTGCACGTATGGAAGGTGACTTCCCATTAGTTGAAACAGTAGTGAATTATGTGATGTTGTCAAACCAGATTACCTATTTCGCATCTTTGATTCCTTTGAACACGATGAGCAACCGTGCACTGATGGGGTCAACATGATGCGCCAGGTACCTTTGTTGATTGCAGATTCACTAATCGTGGGAACTGGTCTTGAAGACAAGTTGCTTCCGATAGTCGTGTATTGATAAATGCTGAAGGAGACGGTGTGGTAGAATATGTTGATGCAAACGAAATCACTATTAAATATGAACACCGAGAACGAACGTAGTTTTGATTCTGACGGAAAACATATCAACTTGTAAAATTCAGAAAGACAAACCAGAGTACTTCCATTAACTTGGCCAATTGTTCAAAGGCGATAGAGTGAAAAGGACAGGTGCTTCGGTCAAGGTTACGCAACCGAAAAGGAGAATTGGCCTTAGGCCGAAACATGAAGGTTGCCTTCATGCTTGGAAAAATTATAACTTTAGGATGCGATCGTAATTTCTGAAAAAGTAGTTCGCGAAGATATTTTCACTTCTATACATATAGATGAATACTCTTTGGAGTTCGTGATACCAAACTTGGTAACGAGAATTGATAACGATATTCCAAACGTATCTGAAGAGGCTACAAAGATTTGGATGAATTCGGTGATCCGAATTGGCCCGGTAAACCTGGCCTTATCGGGAAAATCACTCAAAAGGAGAAAGCGATCCAACGCCTGAAGAAAAACTGCTTCGTGCCATTTTGGTGACAAAGCAGATATGTTAGGATGCTTCGCTTAAAGCTTAAATCTTTGAATGGTGTGGTAATAGACAAAAAATTGTTTGCCCGCGCTGTAAAGACAAACGCAAACGTGCAAAGACAAAGAAGATATTGCAGAACTTAAGCAAATACTATGCTAAATTGATGAACTTCAAGTATTGGTTGAAAAACTTTTCGCAATTGGGTGGCAAACGGCTCAAGGTGTTAATAACGACTTGGCGAAGTAGTTTTCCCTAAAGGTAAAAAGTTCACATTAAAAATGCTTCACGCGGTTGATGATTATACCCACTTAACGGGAGGTACTTGGACGACTGATGATGAAACCAACGTATTGGTGGCAGATTTAATGCACAACTATAAAATTAAGGAAAACGACCTTCAAGGTAACTTGCGTCGTGAGAAGTTTACAATCTCTGTAGGAGATGAGCTTCCATCCGGAATTTTGAAACTTGCCAAAGTTTACATCGCTAAAAAGCGTAAACTGAAAGTAGGGGACAAGATGGCGGGACGTCACGGAAACAAAGGTATTGTAGCACGTATTGTACGTGAGGAAGATATGCCTTTCCTTGAAGACGGAACTCCTGTAGATATCGTGTTGAACCCACTTGGGGTACCATCGCGTATGAACATTGG
>JBLXDA010000015.1:0-75386 GCA_048264505.1 Aequorivita sp. | reverse complement strand
AGCCTGCAGTATTGTTAAAGGCAATAGATGGATCTCCATTGGCTGTAGATGGTTCGCTTAACTTTTTGTTTTGGGACAAGTTAACCTTGGGAGCTGCCTATCGTTGGGATGCTGCTGTGAGTGGTCTTTTTGGTCTTCAAGTAACTCCTGATATTATGTTGGGTTATGCCTATGATTACGATACTACCGATTTAGGGAGCTACAACTACGGCTCTCATGAGTTCTTCCTTCGCTTTGAGCTAGGAGGCGGTAATAGAGGCGTAGTAAGTCCTCGTTTTTTCTAAAAAAATAGCAAACGACAAACCAATAGTAAGTTATGAAACAGCTAGTACCCATAACTTATAAAAACCTATAAATATTTACATATGAAAAGAGTATACCATCATATAATAAAACAAGCGTTCCTTTTATTGTTTTTATTGGGCGGTGTTTTAGTACATGCACAGAGTTCCAAGGTAAAGCAAGCAGACAAGGCTTTTGATAAGGCTTCGTATATAGAGGCAGCTGCGATTTATGAAGCTGTAGCCAACAAGGGCTATCGTTCTATATCGTTGCTTCAGAAGTTGGGAGATAGTTACTATTTCAACGGGAAGTACAACGAAGCTGTAAAGTGGTACCGCGAGCTTTATGGTATGAGTCAAGACCAGCCTAATGCGTATAATTTGCGTTATGCACAGAGTTTAAAATCTACGGGCGATATTGCCTTGGGTGAGAAATACTACGATCGCTACCTAGCAAGTACAGATACTGGAGGGAAGGATTATGTTTCAGCCAGTAGGTATTTAGCTATGATAGAGCAGAACTCTGGTCGTTACACTATGGAGAAACTTTCTATAAATAGTAAGGGCATTGATTTTGGTACGGGCTATAAAGGCGACAGCACTATTGTTTTTGCCTCTAGTCGCACAAAGAGTAGCTTGATAAGTAAATGGGATGGAGAGCCTTATTTAGATCTTTATGAGGTAGCTATTAAGGGTGATTCTTTGGGCGAGCCAAAGAAGTTAAAAGGAAGCATCAATGGGAAGTATCACGAGTCTACAGCTGTGTTTACTAAAGATGGTCAGACGATGTACTTTACAAGAAATGAAGTAAAGGCAGACAAAGAGGATGGTCTTTACAGGTTGGACGTTTACCGAGCCACACAGAAAGATGGCAAATGGACTGATGAAGAGTTTTTAGATATTAATGGGGTAGGTTTTAACACGGCACACCCTGCTTTAAATGCAGCAGGAGACAAGCTTTATTTTGCATCAGATAGACCAGGAGGCGAGGGAGGCACCGATTTGTATTATGTAACTATAGGAGCTAATGGTACACTTGGCACCCCGGTTAATTTAGGCAAGAAGATTAACACCCCAGGCAGAGAGTCTTTTCCTTTTATAAACGCTAAAGATGAGTTGTATTTTTCTTCCGATGGTCATTTTGGTCTTGGAGGTTACGATGTGTTTTATGTAAAGTTAAAGGGAGATGCTATAGAAGGAAGTTTACTAAATGTAGGCAAGCCAATCAACTCTCAGTACGATGATGTTTGTTATGTAACAAAGGCTCAAAAGGGCTTTGTTAGTTCAAACAGGAGTGATGGTGGGGGTGAAGGATTTGACAATATCTACAGTTTTGTAGAGCTTGAGCCTATCAAGCAGTTATCTCTTTACAGCAAGCTCTATGGGGTTGTAAGTGATAAAACAAGTGGTATGCCGCTGGCTGGTGCTTCGGTAGTAGTGTTAGACACAGACAACAAACCGGTTGCGAGTTTAACGACCGATGGCGCTGGTTACTATGAAACAGAGGTGGGCTATGCACCTGCTTATTTAGTAAAAGCTTCAAAGGATTATTACGGCAGTGCCGATGCTTTTTCAAAAAAGGAGCAAGAGGACAGAGAGCACAACTTTGAGTTAGCAACGGCTAAGGCCATTGGTGTGGGTACAGACCTAGCCGATGTGTTAGAGATCCCGATGATTTATTTTGATTTAAACAAATGGAATATCCGTCCTGATGCCGAGCTAGAGCTTCAGAAGGTAATAGAGCTACTTAAGGTAAGGCCAAGTCTTAAGATAGACATCCGTTCGCATACGGATAGTCGTGCAAATGATGCGTATAATATGACACTGTCAAACAAACGCGCAAAGTCTACGATGGAATACTTAATAGCAAAAGGCATAGACAGAAGTAGATTAACGGCACGAGGTTTTGGAGAAACCCAGCTTGTAAACTACTGCGGTAATGGCATAGAATGTACCGAGTCCGAACACCAACAAAACAGACGTAGTGAGTTTATAGTGGTGAGTAAATAGACATTAAACCATAAAATAAAAAAAGACCTTCTAAACATATTAGAAGGTCTTTTTATATTTAGCTCACACTAAATTAAAAATGTCTTTTTTATAATGTCAACTGATACCTTAAACAAGAATCTTCTGTAATTGTAAAGGTGCCACTCCAGTTATAATTTTGGCAACTAGCTGTAAAAGTATATGACCCAGCAGTTAAATCGTTAAAGTTACCTCCGTAACCATCAGGAACACAGTTTGGTGAGCCAGCATAATAGTAACCGCTAATTGAACTAGATCCTACACCGCTTACACTAACTGTGATAGGGCCACAACCATAATCTTGATTTGTCCAGAATTTTACGTCACCTTTGTTGCTTCCGGTACCGCCGCCACCGCCGCCACCGCCGGTTCCGCCACCTCCGCCACCGGTGCCTCCACCGCTGCCGCATTCAACGCCATATCCGCCTACTACAACATCTACAGAGCCGTTGGCATCTAAGTTTGCTTCCAATACAAACTCAACTCCATTTATAGAAACTGTACAAGTGTTTGGTGGTATGTCTCCTAAATTATGTGCATAAAGAGTTACATAGTTAAAGCCATTATACCCAAAATCGTAATCAACGCTTATTGGACTGTCAGGGCCATTTAGTGTAACTTCATCAATAATAACTGCACCGTTGGCAATAATAGACACTATATCACCATCAATTTGACCGTGATCCCAAACTTTAATATTGGTTATTCTACTTGATATTTCTATACAACCTAAATAGTTGTTTTCTCTACCAAAAGATGATGATGGAATAATAGAGGTTTCATTCACTTCAACAACAGTTTGTTGTTCATCATCAGATTCTTCCTCTTCACAACTTATAAAAAAGAAGGAAAAGGCTAATAAAAACGGAAATATTAATTTTAATTTAAACATTGTGATTATATGATTTTTAGTTAGATTAAATTGGTTTAAGTGTTTATCACAGTTTTATTAAAACACTAGTGCATAAATAGGTTACTCAGTTATTTTAACTCCCTCCTCAAAGAGAAAATATTTTTTGACCTTATTATGCACTTAGCTGTGTTTTTAAGAATAGACTACTAATTCAAAATAAGTTTGCTAATAGTATATTACAAAAGTAGGTTACTCATTAATCTCAAAAAATACCTAGATGAAGGTATTTTTTGTAACTGTATAATGGTGTGATAGGTATTTGTTCTGTATTTAGTAATACAATTAAGTTATTAGCTGTTTTTATAAATAAGAACTGCTTGAAGAATAAAGAGTATTAGAAAAAGGATAGCGTGTATTTAATGCTATTGTTTAAGTGCAGTTTTTAAAGCTAACAACAAGATGATGAAAATTATAAAACCTAGAAGTATCCAAAGGCTTCCCTTATACTGTTTTTTATGAAGTTTTTTGTCTCCGCGATAACTGTAAATCATTACAATCACAAAAGCAATAAAAAATAAAGCAGCAAAAACCAATTGGCCAGTAGTAAACATAAATTTGTAGTTTTACAAGGCAAATTTACAACCTTAAAATTATATTATGAAGAATAAAATAGACGCAGTTTCCAAATTTCATAAAGCTTTTGGATTAGGAATGAAAGAAACACCTACCGCCAGTCTTGGTATTAAGAAAAATCTTTTGCGTTATGAGCTTATGCGCGAAGAAAATGAGGAGTATCTTGAAGCTGCAAACAACGACGATTTAGTAGAAGTTGCAGATGCATTGGGAGATATGCTCTACATTCTTTGTGGTACTATTATAGAACACGGCATGCAGTATAAAATGGAAGAGGTATTTAATGAAATACAGCGAAGCAATATGAGTAAGTTAGACGAAAACGGAAAGCCTATTTATCGTGAAGATGGCAAAGTTTTAAAAGGACCTAATTACTTTAAGCCTAATATTAAAGGTATTTTAGAAAAGTAAATTTTAAACTTAAAATAAAACATCCTTCCTTTTATGTAAAGGGAAGGATGTATATATAAATTAGATTTTAATCGTTGTCTTTAAACCTCAAATCGCCAGTTAAATGGGTCTTCACTGCGGTTGTATTGAATATCCATTAATTCTTTTTTAAATTTTAAAGCAAAACTATCTGTTTGCTTTTCAAGGTCGTAAACGGTTTCTCTGAAGCTAAAAGCACTTACAGGGCTAATAACTGCAGCAGTTCCTGCTCCAAATATTTCTTTAAGACTACCATTTTTAGCAGCTTCTACAATTTCTGAAACTAAAACCGGTCTTTCCTCTATAGTAACATTATCTCTTTTTGCTAGGGCTAAAACACTTTTTCTAGTAACCCCATCTAAAATTCTGTCACTTATAGGAGCAGTAATCAAAGTGTCGTTTACTCGGAAAAACACATTCATTGTTCCCGCTTCTTCTAAATATTTATGTTCGTTAGCGTCTGTCCATATAACTTGTTGAAAGCCTTTTTCACGAGCTAAATTTGTAGGAAAAAACTGTGCGCCATAATTTCCAGCCGCCTTAGCAGCACCTACACCGCCGTTTGCAGAACGACTGTAATGTTCGGCTATTTCTACACGAACATCTCCTGTATAATACGCTTGTGCTGGAGACATCAAGATCATAAACTTGTATTCTGTAGAAGGCGAGGCAGAAACACCTACTTGAGTTGCCATTGCAAATGGACGTATATAAAGCGAATTTCCTAAACCAGCTTGTACCCAATCTTTATCCATATTTACCAAAGTAGTTAGCGCTTCAAAGAATATTTCTCTCGGAAACTCAGGTATAGCCATCCTTTTTGAGGATTTGTTAATTCGGTTAAAGTTATCTTCGGGCCTAAAAAGCCAAACTTTTCCAGCTTCATCTTTAAATGCTTTCATACCTTCAAAAACCGCTTGACCGTAATGAAAAACTTTTGCGCCAGGCGATATGGTTAACATACCGTAGGGTTTAATGGTAGGGTTTTGCCATTTGCCATCTTTATAGTCGCACTCAAACATATGATCGCTAAAGGTGCTTCCAAATGTTAGATTGTTAAAATCTACATCCTTAATTCTAGACTTAGTAACTTTTTGAATGTCAATTTTTGATGTGATAGAAGAATTCATTTAATATAGAAATGTTTATTTGGTAAAAATAGGTAAAATTTAACCCATAAAAAATTCAAAAAATCATTAAAATTGCATTCTATTGAGAATATATTAATAATCAATAATTTATTTAAAATCTATAATATGAAAAAAATCATACTTGTTTGTGCGTTAATGGCAGCTTTTATAAGTTGTAAAAATGAAAAAACAGAAGATACCCCTGTTGTTCAAGCTGAAGAGATTGCGGTAAACTACCAGTCTTTTGGTGATGCAATAACAGATAAAGATGTTCTGGAAAAAGATGCGATTATTGAAAAGTATAACAGCCTAAAACCTGGAGATACGATTGCAGTAAAATTTTCTACCCAAGTAAAAGAAGTATGCCAAAAGAAAGGCTGCTGGATGAAGGTAGATATGGGTAAAGAAGAAGCAATGGTGCGTTTTAAAGACTATGCTTTCTTTATGCCTAAAGATATTTCTGGCAAGAGTATTATTGCTGAAGGTAAAGCTTACGTAGAAGAAATGAGCGTTGATGATCAACGTCATTATGCCGAAGATGGTGGCGCTACTCCAGAAGAAATTGCAGCTATTACAGAACCAAAACGCACGCTAGCATTTGAAGCTATAGGAGTTCTTATTCCTGAAGAAGCAAAACAATAAATTCTTTTGAAAAGATCATTATTTAAAACGGGCGACGGCTCTTACACCCTGCATATTCCTGAGTGGAACGAACAATACCACTCTAAGCATGGTGCAATAGCTGAAGCCCTTCATGTTTTTTTAAAAGAAGGACTTTACCATTGGTTTACTAAAAATAAAACCCAAACAGTTTCTATACTCGAAATCGGGTTTGGAACGGGTTTAAATGCCTTTCTTACTTATTTAGAAGCTGAAAAAAAGTCATTTAAAGTTCAGTATACAGGGGTTGAAGCTTATCCCTTGACAATTGACGAGATTGAAAAGCTTAATTACCCTTCGCTTTTAAATGCTTCGGAAGAAAAATATTTGCGGATGCATACTACTCCTTGGGAAGAAGCGCAGCCTATTTCTGAAAACTTTATATTGCTAAAACAACAGAAACTCTTTTCAGAAATAACATCAACAGAGTGTTTTAATATTATTTATTTTGATGCTTTTGGTATACGCGTACAACCCGAACTTTGGACGGAAGCTATCTTTTTAAAAATGTACAATGCCTTAAAGCCAAATGGAGTGCTTGTTACTTATGCCGCTAATGGCAATGCCCGTCGCGCAATGCAAGCAGTAGGGTTTACGGTGTCACGCCTAGCAGGCCCTCCTGGAAAAAAAGAAATGTTGCGCGCAACAAAGTGATTTTAAATACTTTGTTTAACAGTCCTTCAACTGTTACCTGGTTTATACTTATTTATAACAATAGCGTAAGTTGTATTATTTGCTAGAGTTATATGGATGAAAAATAAGCAAGTGTTTGTGACTGCCTATACGTCATTTAGTGTTTTCTAACTTTTAAATTACATCATTTTTAAGTTTGTCTGGATGTTGTCTTGTGTCAAATAGTGTAATTATTTCAATCTCATTCTGTTTAGTTAATACTCTATAATAAAATGTGGTTTGTTTAGTAACGACACATCTATAAAGGTTATCAAACTCAGATGATTTTGGACAACTATCTGGTTGTATAGATATTTGCTTAATTTTGTCAGTTAGTATTGCGATAAACTTGTCTCTTGTTTTTAAATTCCAATTTTCTAATAAATAATCAGAAAGTTTTAAAAGCTTTAATTCAGCATTTTCAGACAAGTATACTTTCATCTATTAGGTGATTTTCTTTAGCAAAGATTCGTAGGAAACCCTCTTTCCACTTTCTAATTCTTCAATTCCTTTTTTTATATCTGATTGTTCAGATTGGCTAAGTTCGTTCCAAAAATCTTTTTTTTCATTTTTCACGAAATCAGCGACACGTTGGATAAATTCGGAATTTTCATTTTCCAAGATGACTTTTAACAATTCCAGTTTTGTAGTTTGAATATCCATTGTTTTTATTCTATTACACAAATTTACAAAAAAATAACGCTCATAGTGTTTGTCTTAGTGTTATGTTCAGCAATAAGAAAGGTGGTTAATGAATCTTTAAAAGCTAATTTTTCACAATCTTCCGTTAACTATCTTTGTTATTTAACGCTGTATTTATAACTTTAAATTTATGATTAAAAAAGTATTAATAACAGGAGCTACGGGACTTATTGGTACAGAGCTAGTAAAGGAATGTCTTGCTGAAGGAATTTCGGTTAACTACCTTACAACTAGCAAAGCAAAGATTGTAAATACTGAAAAACACAATGGGTTTTATTGGAATCCCAAAATTGGCGAAATAGATCTAGAAGCTTTTAACGGAGTAACAGCAATAATTAATTTAGTAGGCGCTAGTGTGTCAAAACGGTGGACAAAAAACTATAAACAAGAAATTTTAGACAGCAGGCTACATTCCATAAACCTATTGTATAGAACACTTAATGAAGTAAATCATAATATTGTACACTTTATTACAGCCAGTGGAATTAGTATTTATCCAAATTCGAAAACAAAATTATACACTGAAGAGAATGAAGAAATAGACAATACTTTTTTAGCCGAAGTTGTTGTTGCTTGGGAAGCAGCTGCAGCACAGTTTTACAATATGGGTATGGAAGTTAGTAAAGTGCGTACCGGTGTTGTTTTGGCGAAAGAAGGTGGCGCATTGGCAGCGATGGTTAAACCTATAAAATTAGGCCTAGGTTCGCCTTTAGGTAGTGGAGAACAATGGCAGTCTTGGATACATCTAAAAGATATAGTGGGTATCTACCTCTTCTTATTAAAAAATCAATTAGAAGGCAAGTACAATGCTGTAGCACCAAACCCAGTTCAAAATAAAAAAATGACCAAGTTGATAGCTTCAAAACTAGACAGTCCGCTTTGGTTGCCAAATATTCCTGCCTTTGTGCTAAAAATGCTTCTAGGCGAAATGGCTGTACTTGTTCTTGAAGGACAATTGGTTAGTTCGCAGAAAATTGAGCAGTTAGGGTACCACTTTGAGTTTTATAACCTTGAAACTACATTACAAGACTTACTGTAACTAAAAAGAGGCTGCCTTTTAGACAACCTCTTTTTAGTTTTAAAATGTTTTTTATTGGAGATTATGCCTTATTGGCTACCAAAGAAACAGTAAGTGTTATAGTGTCGTTAATAAACTTATCTCCTAAGTTGTCAAACACAGATTTAGACCCGTAATTAACGCCCCATTTAGTTCTGTCAATTTCAATAGTCTCACTTTTCAACATCATCTTATCGCCTTCCATAGTTACAGTTGCAGGAAATTCAATAGCGTTGGTTTTGTCTTTTATTGTTAAGTTACCTTTAACTGTATTGGCGTTAAAACCTGTCAGTTCAAAAGTTGCTGTTGCGTACTCGTTAATGTTAAAAAAGTCTCCTTCTTTACCTTCAACAGTACCTTTAAGGTGTGCTTCTAGGTTTGCTTTTTGATCACCTTCTAGATCATTCACTGTGATACTTTTCATATCTATCACAAAGTTTCCAGCTTCAACATTAGCTTCGTTTAAAAAGATAGTTCCAGAAGCAAGGTTTATTGTACCGTCGTGTTTTCCAAGAGGTTTAGCCCCTTCCCACCTAATTTGTGAAGCGGCAACATCAACAGTATATTCAGTAGCTTTTTCAGTAGCTTCAGTAACTTCTGCTGTAGCCACTTCTGTTTCTTTTTCAGTGTTTTTACAAGAAAATGCCCCTACAGCTATAAAGGCCATCAAAGTAATTTTTAAAAATGTAGATTTCATAGTTAATGGTTTTAATTTAAGAAGACAAAAATATATTTATTTGCAATCATTTCTCTTAAAGTAATATTAAATTAAATGCTGTGACATTTTGACATTTTCCAAGAAATGGCAGTACTTTTGCTCCCTTCAGAAAAAATGCAAGAAACGCTACTATGAGCAAAAATGATACTGTAAAAGATACCGAACAAGAAGAATTGGTTCAAGAGAACCAAGATGTTAATGAGCAGGAAACTGTTGAAACCGTTGAAACCGAAGAAGTTTCAGAGGTAGAAGCAGCACTTCAGCAGGAGAAAGACCGTTATTTAAGGCTTTTTGCTGAATTTGAAAATTACAAAAAACGCACTGCTCGCGAACGAATAGAAATGTTTAAAACAGCTGGTCAAGAAGTGATAGGATCGCTTTTGCCCGTGCTTGACGATTTTGAACGTGCCTTAAAAGAAATTGAAAAAAGTAAAGACGACAATCTAATTAAAGGAGTTGAGCTAATTAATAACAAGCTTAGAGAAACTCTTAAATCTAAAGGGTTAAATTTAATGGAGGTGAAGACAGGTGATGTTTTTGATGCAGATTCGCATGAAGCTATCACACAAATTCCAGCTCCAGATAAAAAACTCAAAGGAAAAATTATAGATGTAGTTGAAAAAGGATATACTTTGGGCGATAAAATAATTCGCTACCCAAAAGTAGTTATAGGACAATAATATGAAGGAAGATTTTTACGAAATATTAGGGATATCAAAAAGTGCTTCGGCAGCCGAAATTAAAAAGGCATACCGAAAAAAGGCATTGCAATATCACCCAGATAAAAACCAAGGAGATCCAGAGGCTGAAGCTATGTTTAAAAAAGCAGCAGAAGCCTATGAAGTATTAAGCGACGAAAACAAACGCGCTCAATACGACCAATACGGACACCGTGCCTTTGAAGGTGGTGGTTTTGGTGGCGCTGGTGGTGGTATGAATATGGATGATATATTCAGCCAGTTTGGCGATATTTTTGGCGGTGCATTTGGCGGTGGCTTTGGCGGCGGCGGTGGTCGTGGTCGTAGAACTGTAAAAGGAAGCAACCTGCGTATACGCGTTCAATTATCTTTAGAAGAAATTGCAAATGGTGTTGAGAAAAAGATTAAAGTAAAACGTAAAAAACTTGCCCAAGGAACAACTTATAAAACCTGTAGTACCTGTAATGGGCAAGGACAAGTAACCCGCATACAAAACACTATTTTAGGGCGTATGCAAACAGCTGCTACCTGTAGTACTTGTGGTGGTTTAGGACAAATTGTAGATTCTAAGCCTGCAAATGCAGATGCCGAAGGAATGCTTCTTACCGAAGAAACAGTATCTATTAAAATACCAGCAGGGGTTGTAGATGGCATGCAGCTTAAGGTTTCTGGAAAAGGAAACGATGCTCCTGGCGAAGGTATACCTGGTGACCTTTTGGTAGCTATAGAAGAAAAACCACACCCTAGCTTACAACGTGAGGGCGATAACCTTCATTACGATTTGTATATAAGCTTCTCTGAAGCAGCGCTCGGAACTTCTAAAGAAATAGAAACGGTAACCGGAAAAGTGCGTATTAAAATTGAAAATGGAGCTCAAAGTGGAAAAATACTAAGGCTTCGCAATAAGGGTATACCTAGTATAAATGGCTATGGCACGGGTGACTTATTGGTGCATGTAAATGTGTGGACACCAAAATCACTTTCAAAAGAGCAAAGAGAATTTTTTGAAAAAATGAGCGCTGATGATCATTTTCAGCCTAAACCAGAAAAAGAAGACAAATCATTTTTTGAAAAGGTTAAAGATATGTTCTCTTAAATAAACGTTAAATAAATAATTTTATATATATTTGAAATGTCGCTTCATACTAGTAGCGATAATTTTTCTTTTTCATAGCAATTTTTTTCCCATCCAAGAATTTATTTTTTTGGATGGGTTTTGTTTTTATCCAAGCAGCACTCATTTATTTATTTTTTATGCAAAAAAAATCATAAATCTTAAGCCCTTTACAGCCTAAGCATACCCAAATTTCTATATTTACATTCTTCAAATTTAATTTATGAAAAATCTTTTAGTGGTTAACAATGTTTCCAAAACTTATGGAGACTATAAAGCACTTAACAACGCATCTATCGAGGTGGAAAAGGGGAGTATCTTTGGCTTGTTAGGGCCAAATGGTGCTGGTAAAACAACTTTAATCCGTATTGTAAATCAAATAACAATGCCAGACTCTGGTTCGGTTATTTTAGACGGTGAAGCTTTAAAGCCAGAGCATATAAAACACATAGGTTATCTACCCGAAGAACGCGGTCTTTATAAAACTATGAAGGTTGGAGAACAAGCTTTATACCTTGCACAACTTAAAGGGTTGAGTAAGCAGCAAGCAAAAGAGCGATTAAAATATTGGTTTGAACGACTAGAAATTGGTGATTGGTGGGACAAAAAAATCCAGGAACTTTCAAAAGGAATGGCGCAGAAAATTCAGTTTGTAGTTACCGTACTTCATCAACCTAAATTATTAATTTTTGATGAGCCTTTTAGTGGTTTCGACCCTATAAATGCTAACCTTATAAAAGATGAAATTTTAAAATTACGCGATGAAGGCGCTACAGTAATTTTTTCGACTCACCGTATGGAATCTGTAGAAGAAATGTGCGACCATATTGCGTTAATTCATAAATCAAACAAAATACTGGATGGTAAACTGATAGATATAAAACGACAGTACAAAAATAATACCTATCAGATTGGGCTTATAACGCCAAACCACGAAGCAACCACTTCATTGCTGAAAGAGAAGTTTGAAGTATTTCCTTCAGCTTTTAAAAGTATAAATAATGAATTGCAATACAAAGTGAAGATTCCAGATACGCTTTCGCCTAATGATTTTGTAAGCTACCTAACCTCTCTTGGGCAGCTCACTCATTTTGTAGAAGTAGTGCCTACTGCAAGTGATATCTTTATTGAAACCATTCAAAAAAATTAAACAGCAATGAACCATCTTTCACTCATAATAAAAAGAGAATACCTCACTAAGGTACGTAACAAGTCATTTATTATAATGACCTTTCTAAGCCCACTAATTATTGTAGGTATTTTTGCTCTTGTAGGATATTTGTCTAATCTAAATAGTGATACAGTTCGCGAAATATCAATTTTAGATGAAAGCGGGTTGTTTTTGGAAGATTTTAAAAGCACACCGCAGTTACATTACAACTTATTGAGTAATACTAATTTGCAGGAAGCTAAAAAAGCAGCAGAAACCGAAGAAATTTATGGATTGCTTTACATACCTAAAGCAGCTAAGCTTGAAACCCTTTCTAAAGGAATAACTTTTTATTCTGAAGATTCTCCCTCCTTAACCTTGATGAGCGATATAAATAGGCTTTTAGAGGCTAAAGTAAACGCTATAAAATTAAAAGAATCTGGGATAGATTCTGAAGCTATAAAAAAGTTACATATTGATATTAGCGCACATCAAGAAACTTTTAAAGGTAAAGAAACCTCAAAATTAGGTTCTGGACTAAAGCTTGGTTTTGGCGGTGTAGCAGGTTATTTACTGTTTATGTTTATCATTATATACGGTAATATGATAATGCGCAGTGTAATTGAAGAAAAGACTAGCCGTGTTATAGAAGTTATTATTTCTTCGGTTAAACCTAGAGTGTTGCTTTTAGGAAAAATATTTGGTACAACCCTAGCTGGTATCACACAATTTGTAGTTTGGGTAGTGCTTATTTTTGTTTTAACAACGGTTGTATCTTCAATTTTCGGAATAGATACTGCAGCAGCTTCACCATCGCAACAAATGCTAGATAATAGTGTGAATGGCGGTACCCAGCAAATTTTACAAGATGTAATGATAGAAATAAACAACTTACCTCTTACAAATCTTGTTATAATGTTTATACTGTTTTTTATTGGTGGTTACTTATTGTACGCTTCGCTTTATGCGTCTGTAGGTGCAGCCGTAGACAGTGAGACAGACACGCAACAGTTTATGATGCCTATCTTAATGCCGTTAATCTTGGCAGTTTATGTTGGGTTTTTTACAGTAATAGACAACCCACACGGAACTGTTTCGCAAGTGTTCTCATACATCCCGTTTACCTCGCCAGTGGTAATGTTAATGCGTATTCCGTTTGGTGTGCCACTTTGGCAACAAATACTTTCGGTTGTAATTTTATTTGCTTCATTTACAGCAATGGTATGGTTTGCAGCAAAAATTTACCGAGTAGGAATATTGATGTACGGAAAGAAACCAACCTATAAAGAGATTTTTAAATGGCTTAAATATTAGAAAAGCACACGGTACTTTCATTGTGTTTCTAACAGCCAACAACTAAAATATTGATTATAGCAGTGAAAAATTTTATCGTTAGTTTTATTTAATAATTTGAAACTAATGAGGTTAGAGAAAATTATTAACTAAATAATGAAAATTCGCCTTATTTTAGGGCATTACTAAAAATACAAATAACAATGGCGCGTATACTAATTATTGAAGACGAAGCAGCAATCAGAAGGGTTTTAGTTAAAATTCTTTCCGAAGAAAATAAGGGCTATGAGGTCTTTGAAGCCGAAGATGGTCTTGCTGGAATGGAACTTTTAAAAAAGGAAGACTTCGATTTAGTGTTATGCGACATAAAAATGCCCAAAATGGATGGGGTAGAGGTTTTAGAAGCTGTAAAGAAAATAAAACCCGATATTCCAATGGTGATGATTTCTGGTCACGGCGATTTAGAAACTGCTGTTAATACTATGAAGTTGGGTGCTTTCGATTATATTTCGAAACCGCCAGATTTAAATCGTTTACTAAATACAGTTCGCATAGCTTTAGACCGTAAAGAACTGGTAGTAGAAAATACTCGCCTTAAAAAGAAGGTCTCCAAAAATTATGAAATGGTGGGAGATTCTGCAGCTATCGTTCAGATTAAGGATATGATAGAGAAAGTTGCGCCTACGGAGGCTCGTGTTTTAATAACAGGCCCCAACGGAACAGGGAAAGAATTAGTTGCACATTGGATCCATCAAAAAAGTGAACGCAGCAAAGGCCCTATGATAGAGGTTAACTGTGCAGCTATACCAAGTGAACTTATAGAGAGTGAACTCTTTGGGCACGTTAAAGGAGCGTTTACCTCTGCAAATAAAGACCGCGCAGGTAAATTTGAAGCTGCAAATGGCGGTACAATATTTCTAGATGAAGTAGGCGATATGAGCCTTTCTGCGCAAGCAAAAGTGCTTAGAGCATTACAAGAAAATAAAGTGCAACGCGTAGGTAGCGACAGAGATATAAAAGTTGATGTTCGTGTTGTAACTGCAACAAACAAAGACTTAAAGAAAGAAATAGCAGAGGGTAATTTTAGAGAAGATTTATACCACAGGCTTGCAGTTATACTTATAAAAGTTCCTTCCTTAAACGATAGAAGAGAAGATATCCCGCTTTTAGTAGATTATTTTACTGAAAAAATATCGGTTGAACACGGTACCGCTCAAAAGAAATTTTCTGCAAGTGCTATCAAGCAATTGCAAGAATACGATTGGACGGGGAATATTCGCGAACTTAGAAATGTAGTAGAACGCTTGATAATACTTGGTGGAAAGCAAATAAGCGAAGAAGACGTAAAATCTTTTGCAAGCAAATAGAGATTTTTTAATTATAGAAACGAGCTGATTTTTTAATAAAGCATTGTAATAATAGTAACGATAGTATGAAAGCAATAAAAGTTGAAGATTTTAAAGTTACAGCCCCAATAAACTTAGATGGTACCCGTAATAAATTAGATTTAGAGGCTTCTCAAAAAGAATTAGAAAAGCAACTAAAACGTACTCGTAAAGAATTGGGTAAATTACAAGACAAGCTCTATGCCCACGGAAAATACGGAGTGCTAGTTTGTCTTCAGGGAATGGATACAGCAGGGAAGGACAGCTTAATACGTGAGGTTTTTAAAGATTTTAATGCCCGTGGAGTTGTGGTGCACAGTTTTAAAACACCAACCTCATTAGAGAAAAGACACGATTATTTGTGGCGTCATTATATAGCCTTACCTGAACGAGGTAAGTTTGGCGTTTTTAACAGAACACATTACGAAAATGTGCTTGTTACAAGAGTACATCCAGAATATATTCTTGGTGAAAACTTACCAGATGTAAACAGCCTAGAAGATATTAACGAGGCTTTTTGGGATAGACGTTTTAAACAGATTAATGACTTTGAACGCAGTATTGAGCAAAATGGAACTATAATATTTAAATTCTTTTTAAACCTTTCTAAAGAAGAACAAAAACACCGTCAGTTGCGAAGACTTGACAAACCAGAGAAAAACTGGAAGTTTTCTCCGGGCGATTTAGATGAACGTGCGCTTTGGGATGATTATAAAAGATGTTATGAAGATGCTATAAACCGTACTTCAAAGCCTCATGCACCTTGGTATATTATACCTTCAGATGATAAAAAAACAGCTCGTGTTCTTGTAGCAGAAATAATGCTTCAGGAATTAAAAAAATACAAAGACATAAAAGAACCCGAATTAGACGATGATATAAAGGCAAAGATTTCAGAATACAGAAAACGTCTTTTAAATGATTAATTTAGCATTATACTAGTTTAAAATAGGACTAATTCTCTTAAAAATTACCTTATGAAAATCTCTTTGCTTCCCACATTACTTTTCGCATTACTTTTTACATCAGTAAGTCATTCGCAACAGGCTGTTCAAGATTCTGTAATGCTCAAAAAAATATACAATAAGGCCTTAACAGACGGTAAAGCTTATGAATGGTTAGATTACCTTTCTAATGAAATAGGAGGAAGGCTATCTGGTTCTTATGAAGCCGAAATAGCTGTAAATTATACCGAAGCAGAATTAAAAGAATTGGGTATAGACAAGGTTTGGCTACAACCCGTTATGGTGCCAAAATGGACTCGTGGCTTTAAAGAATACGCATATATAGAATCTACTACAGGAGAAAAAACGATCACAGATATTTGTGCTCTTGGTGGCTCTGTAGCAACTCCAAGTTTAGGGATTAAGGCAGAAGTAGTTGAAGTGCAAGGTCTAGATGAATTAGCTACTCTTGGGAAAGAAAAGCTTGCAGGAAAAATTGTTTTCTACAACAGACCTATGCAAGCAGATTTAATACAGACTTTTGAAGCCTATGGAGGTTGTGTAGACCAGCGATATGCCGGTGCTGCCGAAGCCGCAAAATATGGAGCAATAGCAGTAATTGTAAGATCTCTAAACCTGCGTATGGACGATTACCCACATACAGGAACTATGAGTTATGGCGATACTCCTGCAAATGAGCGTATTCCTGCTGCGGCTATAAGTACTAATGGAGCCGAGCTATTAAGTAGCCTATTAAAACTGCAACCTAATCTGTTGTTTTACTTTAAACAAAACTGTAAAACCTTTGACGATGTTCAGTCTTACAATGTAATTGGTGAAATTACTGGTAAAACCAAACCAAATGAATATATGATAGTGGGTGGTCACCTAGATAGTTGGGACCTTGGTGATGGCGCTCACGATGATGGCGCTGGCTGTGTACAAAGTATGGAAGTATTGCGTCTTTTTAAGGAAGTGGGGTACAAACCTAATCACAGTATACGTGTTGTACTGTTTATGAATGAAGAAAACGGACTTCGCGGCGGAAAAAAGTATGCCGAAGAAGCTAAACGTAAAGGCGAAATACATCGTTTTGCTTTAGAAAGTGATGCAGGTGGTTTTACACCCCGCGGTTTTTCTTTTGATAGTAATGAAGCAAATTTTAATAAAGTAAAAACTTGGGAGTCTTTGTTTAAACCTTATCTAATTCACTATTTTGAAAAAGGACACGCAGGTGCAGATATAGGTCCACTAAAAGGCAATATAGACGTGCTTGCTGGCTTACGTCCAGATAGCCAGCGTTATTTTGATTATCACCACGCAGCTAACGATACTTTTGACGCGGTAAACAAACGCGAACTAGAACTTGGCGCAGCAACTATGGCGAGTTTAATTTATTTATTCGACAAATACGGAACAAATTAATTTGTGACGCTATAAAGTTTTAAGCTGAAATAATTACCACCAAACTACAAAGAAACACTCCGTATTACGGGGTGTTTTTTTATAAACTAAAGGAGATTTTTTGAGTTCTAATTGTTCGTTTATTAAAGGTTTAATTTCTGAAAAACGATGCCAAGTAGTTAGCTTTTCTAAGGGTAATAACCATTCTTTTTTTGTGGGTATGGCATAAAGCGCTGTAGGGTCTTCATTTAAATGCTCAGGTTTTATATAATGCCCCACAATGCAATCTTGAAAAACCTTAGGAAAAGATTCTATAGCTAGTTGCTTCGGAAGAAATAAAAATGCTTTTAAACAAAGTTCTTGAGCTGAAGGTTTTGGGATTTCGAGTGTTTCTAATTTGTGTATTGTTTCGGCTTTAGTTAGCAGTGGAAACTGTTTTAAACTCAGTTTTTCTAGCTTGTCAAACAAGCTGTCTTTTCGGTTTGGACCAATCCATTTTTCTTCTTCTGTACCAACGATGGTTTCATCGTATAAATAAAACTTACAAGCTAATTCTATATGAATTATTTGCTTGCTTTTACAGTTTTTAACTATATAGTCTAATTCGCCAAGGGTTAATTTTTCCTTTTTATTTTTGAAGGGAATAGTGTGTATTTGAATATTTGCTGCAAGTAATTTATAGTGTTCAGATTGGTTTAAATATGCTTTTAAACAGGCTTCAGCTTGCATACCTAGAACGGCGTTTTTTGGAAAACGAAACTCGCTATCGGCTATAGTTTCATTTGAAAAATGAAAATTTGAAAAAGGATATTTCTCCGAATCTAACTTTAAATCTGGAGCGTTTATAAAATGCTGTATTATGCTAGTTGTTTTTATTGTTTAGGTTTTATAACGCTTTCGTATTTTGTGATCCATGCTTCCACAGTAATTTTTGAAGTGAGTTCTCCCAACAAATCAAATGGAATGTTTTTAGGGTTTTTAAACCGGACGCAACTTTTTCCCATGTCTAATTTTCCCTTCGCATGTTTTGGATATTGGGCAACAAACCAAGCCATAAGCACTGGGTCTGTATAGATACCCGAATGATAAAAACCTATATGGTTCTTTTGCGAAGCAATACTCATAAACGGCAACGCATCTGTGGGTTTGCAATGGTAACCCGCAGGATAAATACTGTGGGGAACTACATAGCTTATCATTCCGTATTGCATGGTTTCTTCAAAACCTTCTGCTAGGTTTTTGAGTACAGTTTCGCGTAATTTCTGCATTACTTCCTTTCGCTCTTCAGGAAGTTCAGCGATGTACTGGTCTGCTGTAATGGCTTTAGACTGCATTATTTATATAAAATGGTTTAAACCCAAAGGTAGTTTTTTTAGTTATGAAATCTATGTCAAAGTGCTAATGTTAGCTAACGAAGCATAAATATTAACAACCTACTTTAACCTTTAAAGCTGAAATAAGTATTAGTTATGTCAGGGTTTTGGTAGCCGTAATTATAGTTGTATTTTTCTGTAAAATTTATAAATGATGAAAAAATATATCACTTGCGTAATTGTTGCTTTATTAATGTTTACAGTTGAAGCTTATTCACAAGAAATAGTAAAGTATGATTTTCTTGAAGTTATTGTCGTTCAAAAAGCCAATAACCGTGGAAAGATAAAACGCATAAAAGTGGAAGAGCAAGCTTCATTAACTGGTCAGGATATTTCTATTGATGAAATAGAAGGATTAGAACAAACTTCTAGCTTATTAAGTTATATGAATGCCCACAACTGGGAGTTTCTGGACCGTCAGTTTGTAGTTTCAGATGATAATGACCCTGTGTGGATGAGTTATATGTTTAGGAAAAAAAAGAATTAAAGCATTAAAGTGAATATTACACTATTGTGCTGTCCTCTTTAAAAGTCCAAGCTACAAATCTACTTTGTTTGTTGCCTTGTTCCATAGCTACTATTTTTACTTGAACTGCTGAAGTTTTGTTGATAGCTCTTTTAATATTTTTAAGATGGTCCTTTTGTGAAACTAATACAGTAAACCAATGTACTTGTGTTTTAAAAAGTTCACTTTCTGAGACCATTTTTTTTATAAAAGCCTCTTCGCCACCTTTGTACCACAACTCATTGCTATTGCCGCCAAAATTTTGTGAATCTCCATCCTCTAATTGAAGATTACTCACTTTGCGCTTGTTGTTTCGTTGGGCTTCAGATTTAGTTTTGTAAAATGGAGGATTACAAAGCACAGCATCATATCTATCATTTGGCTGAATGATGTGTTCTAGAATACTGCTTTTAAATTTTTGATGACGTAATTCAATTTTTTTAAGTGAATTGTTTTTCGCTAATATCTCCTTTGCGTTTTTTAGTGAATCTAAGTCTACTTCACTTGCAACACTAGACCAATTAAAATGAAGGTTTGCCAGTATAGGGTAGATGAGGTTTGCACCCGTACCAATGTCTAGCAGCTTTACATTTTTTTTTTGAAGCAAGTCTGCTAAGTGTAATAAATAATCTAAACGCCCAGGAATGGCTGGACATAGGTTGCTTTTTGGTATTTCCCAGTAAGTTAAATCGTATTGTAATTTTAACAAAGCCGTGTTAAGTGCAATTACAGCTTGGTTGTTTGAGAACTGAACGGTTTTATTGCCGTATTTATTTACATAAACAAACTCTTTTAGTTCAGGGTGAAGCGGTATAAGCTCGTCAAAATTATAGGCTTTGTTAAAGGGATTTTTTGGATGCACTTGTTTTTTTTCTAAAGGTAAATATTTTGGTTTATAAGTTTGGGGAGAAAACGATCCCGATAACTATCGGGAGAAAACGAAATCGAAATCGAAAACGAAATCGAAATCGAAATCGAAAACGAAATCGAAAACGAAAACGAAAACGAAATCGAAAGCTATCGGGGAAATTTGAATTCGCTTTGCTCATTCAAATTCACTCGGGCTGACAGTGTTCTTAGTATTGAGTATTGAGATGTGAGTATTGAGAACCAAAAATCAATAATCATTGATTAATTTCCTATTCCCTAAATTTTCAATCACCAACTAAAACACTAAAGTTTATAGATTTTCCCACCAATTACGGTTTTCAATAATGGAGTCTTTTATTATAATTTGTTCACCTATACGGGGTGTTACAAGGTTTAGATTGAGTTCTTTTGCTTTTGCTTTTACGCGTATTATGGGGTCTGTCCAATCGTGTAATGCCAGTTTAAAGCCAGCCCAATGGATAGGCATTGCTTTCTTAGCTTTTAAATCTACTGCAGCTAGAGCGGTTTCTTCAGGCATCATATGTATGTCTGCCCATTTTAGGTTGTATTGTCCACATTCTAATAGCGCGATATCGAAAGGGCCGTATTTAGCGCCAATTTCAGCAAAATGAGAAGCATATCCGCTATCGCCACTAAAGTAAATGTTTTCATTTTCAGATTTAAGCACCCACGAACTCCACAGGGTACTTTGCCCGTTGTTTAGTTTTCTACCAGAAAAATGCTGAGCTGGTGTACAAGCTATCGTAATATTGTCATAATTTAGTTCCTGCCACCAATCAAGTTCACAAATTTTATCGGCTGAAACGCCCCAAGCTTCTAAATGCACCCCCAAGCCTAAAGGCACTATAAACTTTGAGGTTTTTTCTTTTATCTCTAAAATGGTTTCATAGTCTAAATGATCGTAATGATCGTGCGAAAAAATTACGGCATCTATAGTAGGTAGTTTGCTGATTTCTAACGGAAACTCCTCGTTAAAACGCGCTTCGCCTAACAAGGGATGAGGTGCTGCTACTTCACCAAACATAGGGTCTAACAGTATTGTTTTGCCCTGCATTTGCAATAAAAATGACGAATGACCAAGCCATATTAATCTAGCGTCACCTGTATAATTTGCTATACTGCTAGAATCTACTTTAACTACTTTTAAATCTTCTTTTGGACGACCATTAGGCACCTCAGTAGTGAAAAAGTAATACGCCAACTTTAAGGTTTCGGTAAAAGTCAATTCTTTTGGAACTGCTTTTTTATTATTAAACTTTCCGTCTTTATACTGCTGTGATTGCTGATAAAGTAACGCTCTTTTTTCAGTAACATCACCGCCAAAACTAGGGTATAAATTAGTGAATGCTAGATAAGCTATAAAAAGTAGCCCAATAACAATCGTTAGGTACACAACTATTTTTTTAAGTACTTTAAGTTTGAATAATTTCATCTTTGTTTCAAAATAATTTTAGTGTGCTAATTTTCATTTCTAATTTCAGAATAGAACCCACTAATTCTTAATTTCCTATACAGTGTTGCCCGTCTTTATTTATGAAAATTATGATTGATAAAAGAGTAACAATCTATAGCGATTCAACAAATTTTAAAAACACTTTTTTATGAAGTTCAAGGTCTAAATCTGGCGAAAGTGACGCGCGTACTATATAGTCTTTATCACCTTCTTTGGTTGTGCCTTGAGTAGATGTAGCGGGAATGGTCCAATAACAGCCCTTTAACTGACCGTAACTCACGCAAAACTTACTTTCATTAGGAATTTCTGTAATCATTAAATTGATTAATTTAAGATTTAGCACCCTTTTATAGTTTTCTCTTTCTTCATCTGTATTTCCTTTTGTGGGAAGGTCTAAAGAAAATACAGAAGGCGTAAAGCTTTGTGCTGCCAAGTCATCAGACACAAAATTAATTTTTGCTTCTGGTAAACTTGTTTTAATAAAGTTTACAAACTCACGTGTGTTTTTATACGCATCTTGTATTCTTTGATTCATTGAAGGCAGTTGTTTTGCCAAAATCTCGTATTGAAGATCTGTAGCCTCGTTATCGCAAAGGGATAAATGCTTTTCTATTTTATCCATCAAGGCTTCGGTTTTTGCGTTTCCAGCCACATAGCCGGCAGTACATTTTCCGCCACTAGGAAATTTAGATCCACTAGCATACGAAAGTGTTCTCACTGTAGATAGAATTTCACCTTCACCTAAAAAATGTACGTTTGGACAAAAAGTTTGATCTAGAATAAAAACAGGATCTATAGCAAGCTTGCCAGATGCCGTTTTGCGCTCTTTACTTAAAACCTCTTTTAATTTTTGTAAATCAGGCACTTCTACCCTTGGGTTTGTTGGAATCTCTGCAATAATATACGGGATAGCATCTTGGTCTGCGATTTTTGTTAAAACCGTATCTATGCTTTCTACCATTTCATTATCGCCATCTACTAGTAAGTCTACAACTTCAACAGTGTCTAGACAAGCAGCAATACGTCTCGCTTGGTCGTTTGTGCCGCCATAACAATTAGGTGGAACTATAAATTTGATGGCTTTTCCTTGATGGTTTTCAAGAGCATCGTCTATAAGCCCCATCATAATTGCATACTGAATAGACAAACCACTAGAAGCTACGAGTGGTTTTGTTGGGGAGCCCGTAATGTTTTTTATAGACTCTAAAACACTCTTTTTGTCTGCTTCAACATTACTTTTATTAGCCTCAATAGATTGTTGTGTTATTAGCGATTTTATTGCTGGCACACAATTGGCTGGCGTCATAGCAATAGTCTCTCTTCTTCTTAAATGCTGAATTTCTGATATATAAGATTCGTTTTCAACACCATTTACAACTAAAATACTCCCGAGATTATTATAAAGACTAATATAAAAGTCTATGTTTGAATTGCTTTCAATAGCACCAACCTTATCGTTTTCTGAAACAAATACAGTGCTTCCGTTAAAGTTTGGTATGTCTTCAGCTTTGTCAACTTGTATTAAGTCAAAATTATAACCGTACACACGCTTTACAGTTTCGGTATTAAAACAATCTGGCAGTTTGCCAGTATAGGCTATTAATGTGTTTTTATTTTCTAATAAATTTTTTCGTAGAATTGCTAAAATAGGTGTCGTCTTAGACGAAAAGCTAATTACGCTTGCTGGTTTTAGAGTATTCACCTTTGCAATTCCCCATTCCAGAACGCAAGAAAGAGGATGGCCTAAGCGAATATAATCGTAAGCAGTTGGTAGCTCGTTTAGCGCTGCTGTTTCAGCATTATTGTTATTGTAAAGTTTTTCAAACAACTCTAGAAACTGAGTTTTAGCCAAGCTTTCATCATATATATCTAGCCTATGTGTGGTTAAACGCAACCAATCTGTTGGCATATTTTCCAGTACCTCTTTTATATAAATTCGCATTTTATTGTCTTCCATAATTATCACTTTTAAATGGGGCGGCAAGGTACATTAATTAGATTTTTTTTTAAGTGTTTTAAGAGTTTTGTAACAATGCGTTTTACGAACTTTATAAGATTTGTGGGTTTATTACTAATGGTCTAAAACTTCTTTATTAGGGCACTCTTTTGTAAAAAAATGCGACAAAGAGTAATATTGTATAAAAAGCCTTAATATTGTATATCAGTAATTTAGAGCGGAGAATAAGTTTTTATTCTATTTTGAATTCGTGTAACTAATGTAAACTTTTTCTAGACCGAGACAAACAGAATGAATCCTAGGTTTAATAACACAGAAAGTAAAATCTAGGTGTTTTATTGGGTTCTCTGGCGCGCTTTTGTAAAGCGTGCCTATTTAAACGGGTATTTGTAATGCCCATTTACCAAAGTGTCTTAATTTTAACAAAAGGATTTTCTCTGTTACCATCTTCATATGCGGCATAACTGCTATTAATCCAATCGCGTTCGTGATATACAAATCTTGCGCTCACAGGATTGTAATGGATGTAATTGAGGCGTTGTTCCATTTTTTTAAATGTATCTAAAAGTACAGGATGGTATCCGTCTTTCCAAAACTTGAATTTTACCCCTCGTTTGGTACGTTGAGCTGCAAACTGAAACTTTTTTAACAACCATACCTTGCGACTTTCTGAGGATTCTTGAATGGTTTCTACGATTCGTTTGGAGGTGAATTTTTTAAAATCGCGAATTATATTTTGTAATTTCTCATCTTTTGAACTTACAATAGCGTGTATATGACTAGTCATATACACGTAGGCATGTACTTGTAAACCTTTTTGGGCTATACAATAATTGAAGGATTCGTCTAATATTTTGGTGTACTCTGGACGAATAAAAACATCTACCCAATCTATTATAGTTAAAGTTATGAAGGTAGGCTGATGGCTGTCAATGATTTTGTATTTATGCGACATAGCTTAAAATTACAAAATTTTGTGTTTGTTTAAGGATATAGCGCTTTACAAAAGCGCTTTCTAGATGGGCACGCTTTACAAAAGCGCGCCAGAGAGGTTACTTTAAACAATTAGCTTTGCAATCTACTGATATCCCGCAGCCTGCAGCTTAAACAACTCTGAGTACAGTTTTGGGTGTGCCATTAGCTCATCGTGAGTGCCTAGCTCTAGTACTTGCCCGTGTTGTAATACCAATATGCGATCTGCCATACGCACGGTGCTAAAACGGTGACTAATAATGATGCTGGTCTTGCCTTTTGTAAGGGCTATAAAGCGTTCAAAAACATCGTACTCTGCTTGGGCGTCTAGTGCGCTTGTAGGTTCATCTAGCACCATAACATCGGCATCTTTCATATAAGCGCGTGCAAGAGCCACTTTTTGCCACTGCCCACCGCTTAATTCGGTGCCTTTATAAAACCTTCTGCCTAAGCGTTGTTCTAGTCCTTCAGACATAGTATTTACAACCTGTTCGGCTAGACTTTTACTGGCAGCATAGTTTATTACTTCGTCGTTTTCTACTTGTTCTATATTACCTACGGCTATGTTTTCACGCAGGGTAAATTCATATTTAAAAAAGTCCTGAAAGATCACCCCAAAGCGCTTTCGGTAATCGTCTACATCAAATTTATTAATATTAATTCCGTCCAAGAGTATTTCACCTTGAGTGGGTTCGTAAAACCTAAGAAATAGTTTTATAAGTGTAGTTTTTCCCGCTCCATTTTGGCCTACAAAAGCCATTTTTTCGCCTGCTTTCATAGTAAAAGTTACACCTTTTAATACTTCAGATTCACTGCCAGGGTAGGCGAAATGTAAATTGTTTACTTGAAAGCCTTCAGTAATAGTCTTAGGAATAGGCGTTTTCTTTTCGGCAGTCTGTTCGATGCTTAAATCTATAAAATCGAAATAATCCTGAAGGTAAAGAGCACTTTCAGAAATACGAGTAAATCGCGAAAAGAAACCTTGCAAGTTGTTGCGGAGTCTGTTAAACGAGCCTGAAAGGAAAGTGAGTTCACCTATACTTATCACACCTGTAAGCACCCTTAATATAATATAAACATAGGCGCCGTAGTAACTAAGCACCCCTAGTATATTAAACAGTGAGCCGTACAAACTTTGCTTAACAGATAGCTTTTTGTTGATGTTGTAATAATCGCTCGAGAGGTTTTTAAAACGCTCGGCAATAAAATCTGTAAGTCCAAAGAGTTTTATCTCCTTAGCAGTTTGGTTGTTGGCGCCTATAAAACGAAGGTAATCAAGTTCACGGCGTTCAGAGGTCCAACTTCTAGCTAGGGAGTAACGGGTACTGCTAAATTTTGCTTCGTTTATAAACGAAGGGATAATACTGAGTATGAGAATGAGAATTAAAATAGGTTCAAAATATACTAGTCCCACTATGAGTGAAACCATAGAGATAAGACTTTCTGCTTGGCCTAAGGCATTACTCATTAGGTCTACGCGGCTGTTGGTTTGGGTGCGAGCACGTTCTAGTTTGTCGTAAAACTCGGGGTCTTCGAGTTGTGCAATAGTAAGTTCGGCTGTTTTTCGTATTATTTTTTCGGAAGAAGCATTGGAGTAGAGGTCTCCCAGAAGTCCGTCTGTGAGGTTTATTAGCCTTCCCAACAAATCTGAAAGTACGGCAACACAGAATTCAATTAATACAAGATTCCATAGCAGGGTAAAATCTTTATCTTCAAGTGAAACTTGAAGAATTATTTCGTCGATAATCATTTTACCAACCCATAAGATTACTACAGGAGTAAAGGCGTTTATGAGCCTGCTTAAGGTATTTATAAAAAACAGTTTTGGGCTACTGCGGTATATTTCCTTAAAAAACCTAGGAATGGTTCTCAAGGCTTTAAAAGAATCTTTTATACTGGTTTTCTTTTCTTTTTCGGTTATGGATTTTAATACAGGTCTTGCCAAATTTAAATATGTGATAATGAATTAATAGTATGACTAAAAAAATAGCGTATAGTTTAGAACTATAAATTAATATTTTTTAATGATTTACAAAGCTATTCTAAAAAAGACAACTACTATCTTTGCGCAAATTTTTTTTAGCATTGGCACTTTCAGATTACACAAAAGAATTTAAATACAACACCAAACTGGCAACACCAGTAATTTTGGGAATGTTAGGGCACCAGGTAGTTGCGTTGGTGGATAATATAATGGTTGGACAATTGGGGAGCGCAGAGCTAGCAGCTGTTTCTTTAGGTAACAGTTTTATGTTTATCGCTATGAGCCTAGGGATAGGTTTTTCTACGGCAATTACCCCTTTAGTAGCCGAAGCAGACGGCGAGAACAACCGCGAAAAGGGAAAGTCTTCTTTTAAACACGGTTTGTTTTTGTGTATTGTTTTAGGTCTTGCTTTGTTTGCTACTGTTATGTTTGCAAAACCCTTAATGTATGTAATGAAGCAGCCCACTGAAGTGGTAGATCTTGCAATGCCATATTTAACACTCGTTGCGGCATCTCTTGTGCCTCTTATAATCTTTCAGGGGTTTAAGCAGTTTAGTGATGGTATGTCAATGACGCGTTTCCCTATGTATGCCACTTTTGTAGCTAATATGGTGAATATATTGCTAAACTATATGTTTATTTTCGGAAAGTTTGGCGCTCCAGAGCTTGGGGTTGTTGGAGCCGCAATAGGTACATTAGTATCGCGTGTGGTAATGGTTGGATATCTGTGGTATTTGTTAAGCCGAAAAGAAAAATCGCGCTATTTTGTTACCAATATAAAGTTGTTTTCCCTTAGTAAAGTTATGCTGAAAAAACTCCTAAGTCTAGGCTTTCCTTCGGCTATGCAGATGTTTTTTGAAGTCGCTATTTTTACCGCAGCTATATGGCTTTCGGGTATATTGGGAAAAAATCCACAAGCGGCAAATCAAATAGCACTTAACCTGGCATCTATGACCTTTATGGTGGCAATGGGCTTTAGTGTAGCTGCTATGATACGTGTGGGTAACCAAAAAGGTTTAAAAAATTATATTGAATTGCGAAGAGTGGCAATCTCTATAGGATTGCTTACCACTATTTTAGCAGTGGTTTTTGCTGTTTTCTTTATACTGTTTAGTGGCGATTTACCTAAAATATTTCTAGATTATAATAGTGTAGCAGATTTTGCAGATAATCACGAAGTGGTTACAATTGCGTCTCAATTATTAATTATTGCGGCTATATTTCAGTTGACAGATTCCTTGCAAGTTGTGGCACTTGGTGCCCTTCGTGGTATGCAAGATGTGAAAATACCAACGCTAATATGCTTTATAGCCTATTGGATTATAGGGTTTCCTATATCGTATTACTTAAGTATGGAAACATCTATGAAGAGTATGGGTATCTGGGTAGGTCTGTTGGCAGGACTTACGGCAAGCGGTATTATGTTATTCATTAGATTTAACTATCTTTCAAAGAAGTTAATACGCAATAATTAAAGCTAATGTTCTGTGTGTTTTTTTTAGAAAACCAAAAGAATACAATAATTTGAAATAGTATATCTATTTTTACAATCAACAATCAACAATCAACAATCAACAATCAACAATCAACAATCATATGGATTTTCCAAAATATTTATTAGGCGATAACAGTGAGTATCCGAACGCAATATTTATAGTTCACACAGAGTTTCCGCGTTTTATTTTAAACTTAGAGAACGATGAGGTAGAATGGCTTGAGGATTTTGATAAAGAAGACCAAAAGGAGCTAGAAGCCGAAGCCGAAAACTTAATTCAGCAAGCCACAGATTTTTACGATCGAGAGATAGCTCTTTACGATGAGGACTAAACTGTAAACTAACTAAATAAAGAAATATGCTAGACGAACTTCTAAAATACGACACAGAAATTTTTCTATACTTAAATGGTTTAGGAAACACATCTTGGGACGGTTTTTGGCGGTTTGTAACAGAAAAATGGTCATCTATACCTATCTACGCAGTTTTACTTTATTTAATAGTTAAGCATTACGGTTGGAAAGCTACTTTGGTGATTCTTGTGTGTGTGGCCTTAATGATAACCGCTACAGACCAACTCGCCAATCTTTTTAAATACGGTATAAAACGCCCTCGACCCTGCCAAGTAGAAGAATTAAAAACGGTAATGCGTTATGTTGCCGATGGCTGTGGAAGGTATGGTTATTTTTCGGCACATGCGGCAAGCTCAATGGCGGCAGCAGTTTTTTTAGGACTAACGCTTCAAAAATGGTATAAATACTTGCCTTTTTTATTGCTTTTCTGGGCTGTACTTACGGGCTATAGCCGTATTTACCTTGGAGTTCACTATCCGCTAGATGTTGTAACAGGAATGGCTATTGGCGGTGTGCTAGGCGTGTTGTTTTTCCAACTTCAAAAATGGGGACAGAAAAAATTTAAAACCTTGCAAGACTAAGCAGTTTCGCCTTTTGAATAAGCTGCTTTTACAATTACTTTTTTGTAACAATAAAAAACTCTCGGTACAATCGGGTTTTGTGAGTACGACTGTCTGAACCCTTCGGATTCATATCGTAACGCGCTATATGTTCTGTGTTGTACTCTGGGAACGATTTCTTAAAATGGGCCAGGCTTTCTTCAGAAACCAATACGCCAAATCTATTTTCTTTAGGTGGGGTAAATTGACCATCTTTATATAGCAGTTCCATCTTTTCGCCATAATCCCATATAAGTTCTGGCGTCATACTAGAAAACTCATAGACCTTAATATTTTCTTTCTCCTGAAATGTATGTAAGGCAGAAAGTGGCTTATAGTCTGGGTTTATAGTAATGGCTTTGCTAAGCGGAAGCCCAAACCATATAACGCTTATTATAAAAGCAATGGTTAAGTAAAAAACCGTTTCAATATTTCTTCGGAAGAGATTCCGGAACATAAAAACTCCTATAAAGCACAACACCACTGCAAGTAATATAAACCAGACCCAGTTTCCACTTAGGCCGTCTTTCAGAAAAAGATAACCGCCCACAGGAAAAATAATTCCTATAAAAGCAATTAGCCCAAAGTTGAAGTAAACAGGAAAAGTTTCGCGTTTGTCTTTTAAATCTTTAAATCTTCTGAATAGATATTCTATGTAAAACCCGGTGTTTAACGCCATAGGTATAAGCACTGGCAGCAAGTATCGCGATTTTTTTTCGGGAATTAAAGACAGTAAAACTACGGAGAGTACCGTCCAAAGAAAGGTAAATAAATACGCCTTCTTATTTAAAACTCTGTTTTTTAGATAAGGGTATAAAAGGCCAATAAATGCGGGAATTGTCCAAACACCACTTTGGGTGAAAAAGCTCCAGTAGTAATAAAAGGGTTTTATTTCATAGCTTATCCAGTTGGTAGTTTCTTTTTTGGTGATTTCTGCTGCGGCAGGATCAAAAGTAAGGGTGTACCAATGCCACCAACCCGAAAGTATAACTGTCACCACAAGAAAAGCTAAAAGCGGAAGCCAACGTGTTTTAAAATTCTTGTATTTATAAACTATTCCAAAAGCTATAAGAAAGGGAAGTAGCAGTGCGTATAATGAAACGGGACCTTTACTTAAAAACGAACAGCCAAAGAAAAGTCCTGCTAGGAGTGCGTTTCGGTATTTGTGAGCTTCTTTGGTAAAAAATAAATAGAGTAGGTAGATGCAGCCTAGCATAAAGCCGTGAGTGTAAATATCCCATTGGCCATCGCGAGCAGAAGCTACTATATAAAATGAAGTTGCCAGTATAAGCGAACTTATAAAAGCGTATAATTTGTTTCTTTCTCGGTCTTTTTCTGAAGCTGATGAAGCTGATATTTTTTCACCTATTTTATATGAAAACAGAACTAGAATAAGAGTTGTTATTGCGGCTGGAAGCCTGAGTGCCCAAACGCTTTTTATTCCAAAAATAGCTCCCGAAATTGCCGTGAGCCAAGTGGGTAATGGGGGTTTTTGGTAGCGTGGTTCTCCGTTTATAGTTGTTAGTAACCAATTGCCATCGGTTAACATTTCGCGAGCCGTTATAAAATTACGTGCCTCCATTATATTTACCGGCAGTGTGCTTAAATTAACAAAGAAAATAGCAGCACAGCACAGTAAAAGAAGTAGGATGTAGTTTTTTTCAACCTTCATAACGCATTTGTTTTTTCCAGATGAATATATTTCGCACATAAATAATAAGTCCAGCGCCATGACCTACTAACAGGACGGGGTCTTGTCTTAATATACCGTAAGTTAAAATTAGGGAAGCCCCTAAAACACTCATACGCCAAAAGCCTACTGGAAGTTGGGAGTTTTTTGTTTTTTCTGAAACCATCCACTGGTACACAAAACGCAAAGTAAATATTATTTGCGAAAACACTCCTAATAACAGCAACCACAGCGGAATGTCTTGGTTGTTAAAGAGTTTGTCTATGTCGTATTCACCATTGTTATAAGCGTAAACAACAATTAAAATAGGAAATACAAGCAGGAATATTTGCAACAATTTTGGCGCTTTTTGCCATTCGTTTTGCAGTTGTAAATTCCTAATGTAGATGTAATAGGTTAAGGCTTGCCCCAACATTATAGCAAAATCGTCTCGTAAATACCCGTATACAAAAAGTAAAAAGGAAGCTAATAAACTAAGCTTCCAAAATAATGAAGGGGTAATTATGCGTTTGCTTTTTTCGGAAAGAATCCATTGTATTAAAAGTCTTCCACTAAAAAGAATTTGTGCCAAAAAACCAATGCTGTACACAATCCAACTGCTCATCCTTTGCTTTTAATCTCGTAATTGATATACTTTTTCTTCATCCAAAGATAAGCGAAACAGTCAATTAAAGGGCCAATTAATCTGTTCCAAAGTCCAAACTTCGCCGTGCCTGCTATTCGCGGAAAATGTTTAACGGGTACTTGTAATACACTGCCGTTTTGCAAGAGTATCATTGCCGGTAAAAATCTGTGTAGCCCTTTAAACATTGGGATACGCTTGGCGTAATCTGTTTTTATAACTTTTAGAGGGCAACCGGTATCATCCATACCGTCATGTGTAAACGCGCGACGGATGCCATTGGCAATTTTTGACGACATATTTTTTACAAACTTGTCTTTTCTGTCTGCGCGAACACCGGTTACTAAATCGTATTGGCCTATATGTGCTAGCAAGAGGTTAAAATCTTCGGGTGCGGTTTGTAAATCGCTATCTATATAGCCAACCAATGGGCTTTCTACAGTGTCAAAACCAGCTTTTATAGCAGCACTTAAACCTCTATTTTCTTTAAATGACACAAACGAAAAAGCGTCGTTTCTTGCGCAAATATCTTCTATAAGTGCTTGGCTATTATCTTTAGAGCCATCGTTAACAAAAAGGATGGCTGTTTTCTTTGTAGCAATTTTAGTGTAAGCGAGGAGTTCCTTTTCTACACGTTGTAGGTTTTCTTCTTCGTTGTAAACGGGTACAATAATCGTGAATTCGTACATTTTGGTTTTTGAAAAGGTTTCTGCAAAAGTAATTTTTTTAGTTTAGATGTTTATGAATTTATAAGAATACTGATGTATAAATATGGGTTAAACGCTATTTGAGAATCAAAAACTTTATTAATTGAGCGCATTTTTGAAAGTGTTTGTTTAAAAAAGCTGTTATTTTGTAGCGGAAAACAAAGTGTAAGGCTTAAAACTAAAACTGTGATTAAAATTTGGTTTTAGTTATACAATGAAGTGAGCGAGCGTGGGTTTCTATTAAGTTGTTTTCCCTTTGTTTAGGTTCAAAAAAAAATAAATGAAAATACTTGTTACAGGAGCGGCTGGTTTTATTGGGTCGCACACTTCAGAAAGACTTAAGGCTCTTGGCCATGAGGTAGTGGGAGTCGATAATTTTTCGCCTTATTACGACCTTTCACTTAAAAAATTAAATGCAAAAGCCCTTTCTGAAAATAATATTGAACTTCTCAATATAGATCTACGTACAGCTAATTTACAAGAAGTATTGCCAAAGGAATTAGACTTTATCTTTCATTTTGCTGCGCATCCTGGTATTTCAAGTACATCTTCATTTGAAGATTATTTCAGCAATAATATATTGGCAACTCAGCATTTGTTGAGCTATGCCGAAAGCTTATCAACAAAACCCTATTTTGTAAATATAGCCACTTCTTCCATCTACGGACTTGAAGCTACTTTTCCTGAAACTACTGTTCCAAAACCTGCTTCTTGGTACGGGGTAACCAAACTTGCTGCAGAGCAATTGGTTTTGGCAAAAACCCGAGAGAATAAACTAAAAGGCACTTCATTTAGACTCTTTTCTGTCTATGGTCCACGCGAAAGACCCGATAAACTATACACGAGGTTAATAGATTGCGGATTAAATAACAAGCCTTTTCCTCTTTTTGAAGGCAGCGAAAAACATTTGCGCAGTTTTACCTATGTACAAGACATAGTAGATGGTATAGTGAGTGTGTTGGGTAAAGAAGAAATTTGCAATGGAGAAATTTTTAACCTAGGTACAGAGACAGAAAGTACCACTGCCCAGGGTATTGCCACGGTAGAAGCTATTTTAAATGTGTCTATTGAAACCAAAATGCAGCCACCGCGTGCTGGCGACCAATCGCGTACTAAAGCCAATATAGACAAAGCTAGAAAACTGCTTGATTATAACCCACAAACAAATTTAAAAGAAGGCTTAGAGGCGCAAACAGCTTGGTTTAAGAATAATTTTTTATAGAATTATTTTAAGTCTAAGAGTTTCTCTGCAGCTTCAAAAGGTGTGGTTTTGTTTTCGTCTATAGCCTTTAATTGCTTCGCTAGCTCATCTTTAACAGCTGTTTTTGCGTAAAATTCACTTTTTAATCTGTTTTCAATTGTTTGCATTAACCAGAACTTATTTTGTTCCATTCTTTTTTGCTGAAAATAACCGTTGGTATTTACGGTGTCTAAATAGGCTGAAATAACCTCCCAAACGGCTACGATACCCTCGTCTTTTAGAGCGCTACATAAAAGTGTTTTTGGCGACCAGCCACTTTCTTTAGCAGGGTAGAGGTGGAGTGCGCGATTAAATTCGGTTTTGGCAAGTTTGGCTGCTTTTAAGTTTTCGCCATCGGCTTTATTGATGATAATGGTGTCTGCCATCTCCATAATACCGCGTTTTATACCTTGTAACTCATCGCCAGCACCAGCAAGCTTAAGCAATAAAAAGAAATCGCTCATAGAGTGTACAGCGGTTTCACTTTGTCCAACGCCCACGGTTTCTATTAAGATAACATCAAAACCTGCGGCTTCACATAAAATAATTGTCTCACGCGTTTTTCTGGCAACACCTCCTAGTGTATCACCACTTGCCGAGGGACGTATAAAAGCGTTTTTTTCCTTTACAAGCTCCTCCATACGTGTTTTATCGCCTAAGATGCTTCCCTTGCTTATACTACTACTAGGGTCTACAGTAAGCACTGCTACTTTTTTACCTTGAGAAACTAAGTACTTACCAAAACTTTCTATAAATGTACTTTTACCTACCCCAGGAACCCCCGTAATGCCAATCCTAACAGATGCATTTGCGTGTGGTAAACAGGCTTCAATTAGTTGCTTAGCTTGTTGTTGGTGCTTTTGAGCTGTACTTTCTATAACAGTAATGGCTCTACTTAAGGCAGTTTGATTGTGGTTTAAGATGCCAGCTACCAGATCTGTTGTTGTAGGTGCTTTGTGTTTTAATGATTTATGCCTTTCCGCAACCTTTTTATTTAATGTTTTAGGCTGAGGAACACCTTCCTTTTCATTTAAAGCGCTTGTATTTTTGTTTGATTTAGTCACAGTGTGAATTTAGGACAAATTTATGAATATGTTCTTTTAGAAATGAGTTTTAGATAGTATATTGAAATTTAATAATTTTAAAATTCAGAAAAAAATGAAAACTTTATATGAAGCAACTACAACTGTTGTAGGTGGAAGAAACGGTCATTTAACATCAGACGACGACAGACTAGACTTAGCGCTGTCTGTGCCTAAAAGTATGGGTGGCGATGACGGTGAAGGCACAAACCCAGAGCAATTGTTTGGCGGTGCCTATGCAGCCTGTTTTGGTGGTGCAGTACGAGTGATCGCCGCTAAGAAAAAAATTGAACTCTCAGATGATTTTAGCATTTCGGCCACTATTGGTTTTTGTGAAGATGAAGATGGTGCTTTCCTAGAAGCTACTTTAGATTGTTATCTTCCAGGTGTAGATTTAAAAACAGGGGAGAGTATTATAAAAAACGCCCATAAAATCTGTCCATTTTCAAAAGCAACTCAAGATAATATTACTGTAAATTTAAATTTATTACTAGACGAATAATTCTTTAAGAACATTCGCAATAAATTAAAAAGCCCAGACTGTCTGGGCTTTTTAATTACATAGCTTTTAAGTTTATTATTTTGCCACCTTCTTCATTGGCAGGTTTTTCTTTGTTTTCAGCAGGGGGTACCTCTTTAAACGGACTTTTCTTGGGTTGCAATAAAGCTTGCTTTATATACCATTCTAGTTGGTATTTTTGCTTTTCAAGAATCTCAAGAATACTATCTGGCAATTCTTTGCGCTCTAGTAGCTCGTCGTATCTTTTAATATTGTTTTTATCTCTACTTATACAGGAGTTTACAATTGCTTCGGCATCAAAATGCTCTAAAGCTTCTTTAATTTCTTGCCAAGTACGATCTTTATTACCTTTTTCTGAGTCTTGCTTTAAAGGTTCAATATCTCTAGAGTGAAGTTCGTTGGAAATGTCATGGCTCATTCTGTTTCTCTCAACAGCCATATAATTTAAAAACCGCTTTAAATCTGTCGTTTGCGCATCTTGAGCAGCATTGTAGTACAACTTTTCTGCTTCAAAACAAGCTACTAGCAAACGGTTGAGTTTATCAAAGTCGGCGTATTCTTTTTTCATGGGTATTCAATTTTATCAAAGTTAGTATAAAAAATGCGTTTTTAAAACACTTATTTTCAATTATTTAAAAAATAATTGTGTTAAAGTGCAACAAGCTAATTAAATTGTCGTCTTTTAAGAGAACAGCAACTAAAAAACCATCAAGTTTGTCAGATTCGCTACTAATAGAGCAATGTAAACAAAGCAACCACAGAGCCCAAATGGCGCTTTATGGTAAATATTGTGACGGAATGTATATCATAGCACATAGGTATTTAAAAGACTCGGCTGCCGCGGAAGACGCAATGCAGGAAGCCTTTATAAAAGCATTTCAAAAATTGAGCCAATTTAAAGGCGACGTTACTTTTGGAGCTTGGCTTAAACGAATTGTTATAAATACTTGCCTTGATAGCATCAAAGCTAGAAAGATGGAATTAGACACTTTAAATGAAGAAACCTTTACAATTGTTAGTGATGATTTAGAATGGGATATAGCAGACGAAACGACCGCATCAGAGATACTAGCAGCTATTGATGAACTGCCAGATAATTACAAGATGACAGTTCAGCTTTTTCTTGTAGAAGGTTACGATCATCAAGAGATTTCAGAAATACTGCAGATTTCTGAAAACGCATCGCGAACCTATCTGCACAGAGGAAAGACAAAATTGAAAGAAAAACTAAAACACTTGCGCTATGGCACGGGATATTAAAAAAATATTAGAAGATTATAAACCGCAACAGCCCTCACTAAAGGCTGGACACGAAGCGCGGTTTGAGGCCAAACTGAAGAAAGCCTTTTCAGAAACAACTACTGAAGCTAAAACAAACTCAGTTCCTTGGGGTAAGATAGCTGCAGCAATTGTAGTGCTTGTAACGGTGAGCTTCTTTGGGTATCAGCAGTTGTCTAATACCAGCTCTCCAATACAAACCGAAACAGGTAATTCTGTAGTAGAAACTACAACCGAAGCTACTCAAGATGAAACAAAACCCAAGTTAACCTTGGCAGGAATCTCACCAGATCTTAAAAAAATTGAAGAGTATTATATGACGGGGATTAACGTGCAATTGGCTTCCCTAAAAATTACCGATGAAAATAAAGATTTGGTAGATGGCTATATGCAACGTCTTTCTGAATTAGATAAAGAATACAATGCGCTTAATACCGAATTAAGTGAAATGGGCCCGTCTGAAGCGACTGTTACTGCCTTAATAGACAATTTGAAATTGCGTTTGGATTTGCTGTTCAAGCTAAAAAACAAATTAAAAGAACTTAAAAATCAAGATAATGAAGAATTTAAAGCGATACAATCATAGTTTGTTGCTAGTTTTTTTACTAGCGTGTACTATAGGCTATTCACAAGCTAATTATATAGAGAGTTTTAATGTAAGCGATAATGTGGAGGTTAGTGTAAACACGTCCTATACCGATATTGTTTTTGAAACTTGGAACAAAAACAAGGTTGAGGTTGAAGCTTATATTGAAGGTGAAAAGCTTTCAGAAAAAGAAAAGCAACAACTAATGAAAAGCTGGAAGCTCGACATAACGGGTAACAGTAAGCGAGTAAATATTACGTCTAATGCTGGAAACCAAAGTTTTGTATTGGATGATATGCCAGAAATAGATTTTATTGGCCCATTGCTAGAAGATATGGTTATGCCTATGATTCAGAATATAAAAGTGCCACCATTACCTGATGATTTACTTGAAAACATAAGCGATATTCAATTTGATTACGAAGAGTTTAAGAAGGATGAGGAAGGTTATATGAAGCGTTTTGAAGCTAAAATAGACAAGAAATTTGGAAAAGATTTTGAAAAGAAAATGGAGAAATGGGGCGAGAGTTTTGAAGACTCTTGGGATGAAGAAAGAGCAGATAGTATAGGTGAAGCCTACGGTGAGCGAATGGAAGCCTGGGGCGAAAATTTTGGCGAACGTATGGAAGCTTGGGGTGAGAATTTTGGAAGAAAAATGGAAGCTTGGGCATCTCAATTTGATGATGAAGGGGGTAATTACTCAAAAACAGTTACTAAAAGTCCTAAAGGCACTTCTGTAGTTATTCAAGGAAGCCGTTCTAAATCATCTAATAGCTCAAAATCTAAAAAGAAAATCATTATTAGATTGCCTAAAAACGCCAATACAGATGTTAATATACGCCACGGTAATTTAAAAATGGCAGATGCACACAATCTAAAGGCAAATTTAAATTACACACCCTTTAAGGCTAATTACATAGATGGGGGGCAAACCCTCATCAATGCTTCTTACGCCCCTGTAGTGGTAACTAATTGGAAACAAGGTTCGCTAAACGTAAAGTATGTAGACGAGTGTAAAATAGATAATGTTGAGACTATAAACCTACAGGCTAATTCTAGTGATGTGCGTATAGGTAATGTTACTAAGCAAGCTTTACTCTCAGGCTCCTTTGGAGATTTAAAAATAGCGAAGGTTTCTGATGGTTTTGAAACCGTAGATATTAATTTAGAAAATACTGATGCTCAAGTAAAAGTACCAGTTGGAGCATTTTCGTTTTACTATAACGGAAAAAAATCTACCTTGAAGTATCCAAAAACACTTCAGCTTAAAGAATCTAAAACCTCCGATAGAGTTTTAGTAAAGGGGTTTAACCAGAACAATAGTTCTAATAAAACCATTACTATTAATTCTACGTATAGCAATGTTTCACTTCAATAACTGTTTTATATGGTATAAAAACTACTTTAAAAGTTCAATTTAAAAGATACTTCATAAAAAAAGCCCCTTTCAAATTAATGAAAAGGGCTTTCTACATTATATAGAATTATGAAGATATTACACGACTAGTGTTTAACCACTTTTAAGTTCTCAACATTGCCTCCGCTCATAACCTTAACAAGGTAAACGCCATTTGCTAGATTTGATAAACTTAATTCACTACGGGTTTTATTAAAATTAATATTCGAAATCATTTTTCCTGTTGCTGAATAAACTACGACAGAGTCTATTGTTTCATTAGAGTTTAAATATAGAATATCTGATACAGGGTTAGGGTAAAAAGATATTTTGTTTTCTGAAAACTGCTGATTTCCTAAAAGGATCATATCATCAAGATTTACCATCCAACCTTCTGCAAATGGAGGTGGTCCATTTACCCAGCCTACTACATAATTTCCGTTTGGTGAAATTTTATAGGCAGTTCCCATTCTTCCATCAAGTGTGCTTATAGTAACTCCTAGATCTTCAAGTACATCTTTTAAGTATACAGGTTGGTCTCCTAAAACTGGATGGTAGATTATAGCTTCCCTTACTTGGAAAGCAACATCTTCGTACCCAATAGAAATTCCGTTTTCAGAAATACTTGTAAAAGTAGCTGTATTACCTTCTGGAGAATTAAAAGTGGTGAAGGTTTCTGTGCTTAAATCATAAAAAAATGGTTTTCCGTCAAAATCACCTACCATAATATTAGATTCATTAATAGCATTTATTGCATTTACATTAAGCTCAGGAAGTTCGCCATCAGAAACTAAAGTAATATCCCCTTCTTTATTAAAGAATGCTGGAACTCTTAAGTAATTTCCGTTGTCATCTACGTTTAACCAACCACCTATAAGTCCGTCGTTAGTTACAGTGTAGCCAGTTAGAGTTTCTCCGTCTACGTCAAAAATTTCATAAAGTTCTTCTTCTTCTGTATCGAAAAGAAAAGTTCCATAATCGCAACAACCTTTAGACATTTGTCCAACAACATATTTACCATTAGGTGATATTTCATAAGTAGAAAAAGAAGACTCAGCAGGATTTGCGTCTGTAAACCAGCCAATAGGACTCCAAGTTCCATCTTTAAAAAATGCTGGTTGCATAATAAAATTAGGCTCGTCATAAAACATTTGCCCTGCAACTTCACCGTTGTTGTTTATAGCAGTAAGACCAGTGGCTTCAGCTTCTAAATCTGTAAGTTCTTCTGATGCAAAATCAAAATATTGGGTTTCAGTAATACCGGTACCATTGTCATTTACATCGTTAAAACGCGTCCCGAAACCTGTGAGTATTTTAAATTCAACTTGGGCTTCCATTGTAGCAGTACCCATTATAAGGCATAATGCAAAGATACTTTTTGCTAAATAGTCAATTTTTTTCATTGTCAAAGTATTGTTAAATATGATTGTTTTAATGCCACGAAAATATTACGCTTAATATTCTAATAAAAGAAACTGTCTATCAGAATTCAGAAATTTTGTATTATTTAAAATTTAAATTACAGTAAATCAATTACTTAAAAATTTGTTTTAAAAACATCTTAGAACTTTTGTTTTGTGTAAAAATTAAAACTTAAGCTCTTTTCTTAGAGATTTTAATGTCTTTTCGGAAGAAAAAATTAACCGAATTGTGAAAGCAATCACTAAAATTATAAGAGCAATTAAAATGGCTTGAAGTGTAGTTTGGGTATTTTGATAAACTTCAATTTTTTTTGAGTTATCATCCATTAAGTTTTGAATAGAAGTATCGATTGTTTTGCGTTCGGTATTAATAATTTCTTTGTGGATGTTTTGACTTTTATTTTGATAGAATGAATAATTTTTTAAATCGGAAACAGTCAAATAATTAGTTGCAAGTGCATTGTAGATGGATCTATTGAGTATTTTATCGCCTACTTCTTCAGAATTTTCAAGGGCTTCTTCTAAGAGGTTTATGGCTTTAGTATATTCTCCTTTTACAGTATAAATACTTGCAAGACCTTTTTGAGCAAAAGCAATTAAACTTTTAGCGTTGTTTTTTTTGGCATAAGTAATAGCTTCTAGAAAATTCTCTTCGGCTTCATTAATCTTATCGATATTTAGTAAGCAGTTTCCTTTGTTGTAATAGGCTATACTTAAGTTTGAGTTTAATTGAGTTCGCTCAGCTATTTTTTCGTAGGCTTCAATAGAGTTATTAAAATAATCTAAGGCTATCTCGCAACTCATCTGTTCGCGATAAATAAACCCTCGTACTAAATAATTAAACCCCAGTCCTTGCGATTTATGGTTGCTTTCTGGAAGTGTTTTAAGTAGCTTATACGCTTCGTCTAAATAGGTTAGCGCCTTGTCGTAGACATTTAGTTCTTGATATTGCCCGCCTATTCTGTTAAGTAGGTTAATCTTTAGTTGAATATCGGTTATGTTTGGAAGTATCTCAATTGCTTTAAGGGAATATTCTAACGATTTTTCGTACGCTCTTTTTGAAGAATATGCTGTAGAAACAATGATGAGTGCTTGTACTTTAACGTCTATAGTGGTTTCTTCGGAATCTATTAAACCTTGTGCCGTTTCTATGGCTAAATTTGGGTTTTCATATATTTGGCGGGTCGCAAAAGTAAGAGTAGTGTCTGTACTTTGTTGCGCTGAAAGCAATTGACTGTAAAGGAAAAAGCTTCCAATCAATAAAAACAATTTTAATAGGTTTTTAGTTTTCATCTTTATTGAGTTAAGCTGAAGGATTTTCTTGTTTGTTTTTTATTAACGTAATAAAGGTAGTGGGAGAAATACCTGTAACCGTTTTAAATACAGTTGCAAAAAGGCTGTGAGACGAAAACCCGCTTTCTTCAGCTAGATAACTTATCTTATACTGTAAGTATTGGGGGTCATTTTCTAGCTTTTTGATAATATAGTTAATTCGCAATTCATTAATATAACTATTAAAATTTTTCTGTTTGTAATTGTTCACGATTTCAGAAAGATATTTAGTGTTAGTCTCAAACTGAAGTGCTAATCGCGAAAGCGAAATATCCTTGTTTATAAAATCTAAGGAATTTTCAAAATCGGTTAGTTTTGTGAGCAATAGTTCTTCTGCCTCTCTAGGAACATTTGGAGCTCTTTTAGTTTCGTTCCTTTTCTGTTGACTGGGGGTTGGTGCTTCTTTTCTTTTTTCTAGATAATTTATAAACTTCTGATACTGGTTTATTTTGCTTCGGTATCTAAGTTTTGTAGCTCCATAAAAGAGTAGGAGTATTAAAAGAGTTCCACCAAGTGCTAATAAATACCGTTTAGAATTGGTTTTAAGCAAAGAGAATCGTTGGTTTTCATTACTGTTAAAAATGTTATAAGCTGTATTAACAGCATCGTTTTCAACAAAGTTGCTTGTATTGCTGAGGTCTTCTGCTATTTGATTATAAGTATTAAACTCGTTTAAATTTTTTAGTGCTAAATAGTTTTCTGCAAGAGCTTCAGAAATAGTAATTTGTTGCGAAGGGTTATTAATTTTATGAGTGAGTTTCATAGCAGATTTTAAGGTGTCTATAGCTGCTGTGTGCTCTTTTTTTAAAAAAAGAAAGTTGCCGTAATTTATGATTGATTCTATTTCTAAATAATTGCCAGGTTTCTTCTTTTTACTTTCTTGGAATGCATTAGAAATATATACTTCGGCAGAATCTAACTGAAATTCTCTAAGGTGAATTTCAGAGATATCTAGGTTGAGATTTCCTATTTGGTAATCGTTAAAAGCAGCAGCATTAAGTTTATACTTTGCTTTATACAATTGTTTTAGTTTTTCTTCCGAGTTTAACGATTGTTCATTGGTTAAGAAATATTGTATTATTTTTCCTTCTACCCAGTTTTCTTGGTCATTCTTCGCTTCTTTTCGGGCTTTGTTACTGTAGTAGGTGGCCAGAGAAGTAATTTCTAACTCCTTTAATATTTTTGAAACGAGAATATTTAATTGTATATGAGTAAGTGTATCTTTTTTCACTTCATCATCAGAAAATTTCAAACCAATTTTTAAGGCTTGGTTGTAATCACCTTTCATATAAAAACCACGGCTAAGTATATAGGCTGCTTGGAGTAATTCTGATGATTGTTGAGATTTTTCCGAAATGTATTCTGCAATACGAATTGCTTCCTGAGGATCTGTATAAAGTACATCTTCGGCTTGAGTTAAAAGAGCTGAGGTGTTACCTTCTTGAGCTGTGGAAATACCAAGAAACAGAAGCAATAATACAGTGCAACATTTATACATAAATTAAATATGTTTTTGCTGTAAAAGTAATTACTATCTAGAAAAGGGAGGTGATTATTTTTTTAAAAGCTATAAGTTGTTGTTTGTTATGTCTTTATTCTAAAAAAAAAAGCCCCTTTCAAATTAATGAAAAGGGCTAGTAGAGATAATTGGTGGTTAGTTAGTGTTTAATTATCTTAAACGTCTCTACTGTATTATTCCCGAATACTTTCACAAGATACATTCCGCTTGAGAGTCCCGAAATATTTAGTTCTTCATTAGCGCTATTTACGGCTTTATCAATTAGTAGCTTTCCATTTATATCAAAAAGCATAATACGTTCAAAAGCAGTAGGCGATTTAATGTGAAGTTTAACTCTTGAGCGGCAAATTTAATTTTTTAGGTCCTTAACTCCAGTTAATGAAGGGTTAACGACAAAATATTAGCAAAAACCACTGTGTTTTTCTTAAAACACTTCAGAATTAAAAAGCCCTTTTCAGAATGTATGAAAAGGGCTAACATTAACTAAGTACTGCCCTCAATTTCTTGAGAGCAGTACCTAATTGATTAACTATAAATAAAATTAACTACTAAATTGGGGTTAGTTTTTTATTATTTTATAAGTTCCAACAGTATTATTTGCAGTTACTTTTGCAAAGTAAATACCTGTTGAATAAGCAGCCATATCAATTTCGCCTTGCATACTATTAAGATTTATGTTTGCTAATTGCTGTCCGTTTATATTGAAAATAGCCACAGAAGTTATTTGTGTTTTAGCAGAAATTTGCAACACATCTGTAACTGGGTTAGGGTATAAGGCTATATCTGAAAGTTGATTTTCACCAACACCTAATATGTCTTCACAAGTTAATTCTAATTGGAAGTTACCAGATTTGGTATCGTCATATCCTTCAATCATAATTATATAGGTACTAGTACCGTCTGATTCAAAATCTAAATCTTCTTGATTTACACAAGAGCTGTCGTTAAATGCAATTTGGTTTACCAAAGTACAATCACTATAAACTCTAACAGTAGTAGGGAAGTTTGTAACAGGGCCACAAGCATTTAGAGTGATAGTCTCTGGCGTACCAGAACCTGTATAAGAATAAAATACATCTGGAGATGCGTTTCCACCAGAATCTGTAGCAAATACAGTTGAATTAGTTACTAAATCGCCACAAGCTAATGGGATTGATACAACGCAATCGTCATTTGTTGGAACGCTAGGTAGTTGTACTCGGTAAGTAAACAAATCGCCCCAAGGACCAATATTAGGATCGTATCCCCAACCAGTAATATACTTACCATTAGAAGAGATTGAGTTTGGCACCCATACTGGACTTGCAGCCATAGTATAACCCAAGGTTTCTGTTACAAATTCGTTGAATTCTTGCATACCAGCTGTTGGTGTCCAAACAAATGGAATATTTGGATCAAAAGGACCTCCTTGAAAGTAGCCAATAACAAGACTTCCGTCGTGGTTTATACCTGTTACGTTACCTCTGCTACCAGGAGCTAAAGTACCTAGAGAGATATAACCTGAAGCTTCACTCCATATATAAGGTTCGTCATTATTTGCAAAGTCACCACGACCACCAATCCAAACTCCATCTCCAGAGATTGCGCTACATTCACCTAATTGGTTCATCTCGTCTGTTGGATCACCATTAGGGTCTACTAAAAGATATTCATTTGGAAGCCAATTGCCATTAGCATCTTTTCTCCATACGGCCGATTTCCAAGGGCCATTAAAATCTTGCCAGCCTACAATTACGTTACCATCAGCGCTCACAGCATTTGCTCTTGTGCTTCTATTAGTAGTTGTAAAAAGGCTTCCTAAATCAACAAGACCATCTGCAGCTGTCCAAGCGGTAGCGTGTACCGCAAATCCTGGGTGCCCTGGGGTTGGCTCAACATAAGCACTACCAACAACTGTACTTCCGTCTTCAGAAATATTATAACCAGAACTTATGTTGTTATCAGACGATGCATTAAAACCGCCAAGAACGGTCCATTCATCATCGGCAACGCTGTACATAGATTGTATAGAAAAAGTATTCGTTTCAGGTTCTTTTGTGAACAATACACCTTGAGACCCTATAATAAAACCTCTACCGTTTGGTGTAAATACAACTTCGTATAAAGCTTCGTTTAAAGTAGAAGTCCCCATATTGTTTATTGGCCAAGTATCGCCACCATCTTCTGAAGCAAAAATTAACTCTGGAGTACCAACTAATGTTACGTGGTCTGCATCTAGCCAAGCAACATCTCTCCATATTGCACCTTCAATAACTTCTTGACTTGACCAAGTAGCACCTCCGTCTGTTGTTTTAAAAACATCATTTTCTGCAGTAGCAATACCCGTCATAGAGTCGTAAAATTCAATTCCTACTAATAAACCGCCACCAGTAAATACGGTAGTCCAAGTAAGGCCATTATCTGTAGATTTTAATATATCGCCACCGTTAGTAACAAGAAAATATGTATTGCCACTAACATAGGTTAATTTATAAGGTACACCGGTTAATCCTGAACCTTCAGTCCAAGTAGCGCCACCATCATTTGTAAGATATACTGCAACACCAGTATCGGTTTGTGCAGTTACTACACCATTCATTTCGTCTTTAAACTTGATTCCTGTATATATATAAACATCAGGAACTGGAGTTTGGGTAGTCCAAGTGTTACCACCATCGGTTGTTTTTGCGAAGTATTGGTTCCATCCACCAACATAGCCAGTATTTTGAGAAGGGAAACTCATAGCTTCAAGACCTTGGTCTTCACCTGTCCATAATTCGGTCCATGAAGCACCACCATCATAAGTTACAATAACAATCCCATCGCCGTTGTAGGTAGATGATTCGCCAGCGGCAAATGCAACAGAGCTTTGGTTATCAGGAAATTCAATTCCTCTAAAGATATAATTAAACCCTGTGTTAGACTTCACCCAGTCTGTAGGGGTAGTAATTTCTTGAAAAGTAGTACCAGAAAGAAAGTTGCCATCTCCAGAGAATCTTGCAGCACCACCCACACCTTGTCCGGGAGCAGCCCCTCCAATTTGTGTAAATGTATTGTTTTCATGGCTCCAAAGTGAATAAGGACCCGCTTGGTTTTCATAACCAGAAACTACACCGTCATTAGAAACTCCATGAGTTTCAAAAAATGTTGGCTTCACTACAAATTGAGCCAATAAGCTACTTGTGCTAACAACACAAAGAAGCAGAAATAGAGATAATTTTTTTTTCATTTTAAAATAGTTTTATTGAATAATTGATAAAGCTAAAGTAGGAGGGCTTATACTATAATAAAAGGAAGTATCTTTTAAAATTCGTGAATTTTAAAAGCATAAAACCACTGTAAAATACTAATTATCAGTTGTTTGAAATATTTAAATGGTTTAAGTAAAAAGAAGGGGTGTTTTTAGGTTTTAGGCTATGTTTTTAACTTTTTTTGAAGTTTTTTTAGCCTTTTTTCTCCAGAAAAAATTAAACGAATTAACACAAAAAGCGCTATTGCAATAAAAATTAATAAACCTATTTGAATGGGTTTATATTTGTTTTTTAACTGGTCAATTTCCATTGCTTTTGTTTCAGTTAATATTATAATGGATTGGTTGACGCTTTTTCGTTCTGCATTTTTTGTTTCTTTTTGAAGCGATATATATTTATTGTGATAGTAATTGTAGTTTTCCCAATCATTTAATGCGAGGTAATTATTAGCAAGTGCTTCGTAAATAACTTTATTTAAAATAAGGTCGCCTACATTTTCCGAAATAGTATTAGCTTTTTTTAGAAGCGTAATAGCTTCATTGTAATTACCCTCAAGAGTTTTAGCTTCTGCTAATCCTTTTTTACCAAAAGCAATAAGACTTAATGCATCTACATCTTTACCGTATGCTATAGCTGTTAAAAAACTAGTTTTAGCTTCTTCTATTTTTCCTAGCGATAAGAGACAATTGCCTTTATTGTATAAGCAAATACTCAAATTTGCTTTTTTCACATGGTCCTCATCAATACTCTCATAGGCTTCTATTGCTTTGTTAAAAAACTTTATAGCTATATCGCAATTCATTTGCTCGCGATATATAAAGCCACGTAAAGTAGCATTATACCCTAAAAACGATTGTATGGAATCCTGATCTGGATAATCTTCTATTAAAATTAAAGCTTCGTCTAGGTACTCTATAGCTTTGTCGTATATCTGAAGTTCTTGATAATGTCCTCCTATCCTGTTTAGGATATTCATTCGAATCTTGTTGTTTTCTATTTCAGGGAATAGTTCTTTTATGCGTTCAACGTACTCTGAAGATTTTTTATAATCTCTTTTTGAGGAATATGCGGTAGAAATAATAAGTAAAGAATTAATCTTATTGTTTACTGAAACATTGGGGTAATCATAAATTGTTTGCGCTAGTTGAATAGCCTTGTCTGGGTTTTCGTAAATTTGTTTTCTGGCTGCTATAACTGTACTATCTACCTCTTTTTGAGCTTGTGCCATAGGCGCAAGGATTAAAAAGCAAATAAAAAACCATAGTTTTATGTGTTTACTGCACCTCTTCATATTCTTTTTTATTTGCTTTTGAAACTGCCTTTTTAGCGCTTAATAAGTTTATAAATACGGTAGGAGGGATACCCGTTACTGTCTTAAAAACTGTAGCAAAACTGCTATGAGAAGAAAAGCCACTTTCTTCTGCTAAGTAACTTATTTTGTATTGTAAGTAGGTGTTGTTATTTTTTAATTTGTCTGTTATATAGTTTATACGAAGCTCATTTATATAACTATTAAAGTTTTTGTTTTTATGAGTGTTTATTATTTCTGAAAGATATTTGGTGTTGGTGTCAAAGCTTGAAGCTAATAAAGCTAAAGACATATCTTGTTTTGTAAATTGTTTAGAGTTTTCAAATTGATTTAACTTTTGCACTAATGCTTCTTCTGTTTCCTTCGGAATATTTAAACTTTTTGAAACCTCTTTTACAGGAATAACTTCTTTTGGTTTTTGCTTGTTTTCAAAGTAGTTTATAAAATTTTCATATTGTTTAGCCCTGTAGTTGTATCTGTATTTTAAAATTATCCACGACAGGAGTATAAGTAATAGCAAACCACCTAGAATAAGAATGTTTTGTTGGTACTTTTGTTTCGTTTGGTCTGTTCTTGTGGTGTGATTGTAATTAATATAATTATAAATAGAATTAACGGCTTTATCCTCTTCTGTTTCTACTTCATTAGCCAGCATAGCGCTCTCGGTTTTGTTTGCATAGAACAGTGAAGCTTCATCTAAAGCCAAATAAGTAGCGGAAAGCCCTTCTATAATTTTAGATTCGTAAAATTTGTTATCTATAAGTTTTGAAATTTCAAGTGCGTTATTATAGGAAGCAAGAGAATTAGGATAGTCTTTTTTAAGAAAATATAACCTCCCTAATTGGTTTTGTAAAACCATATTGATAAAGTTATTAGGGTGTTCTCCAAAAGTATCTTTAAGGGTGGTTTTAAAATAATGTTGTGCACTATCTATAGACGAAGCATTTAAATAGGTTTCTATGATTGCTGCTTTTGTTTCATTTTGCAAAATATAATCGTCTGTTGTTTCAAAAAAATCATTTGCATCTTTAAGATTCATTAAAACAGCTTGATACTCATTGTTTTGAAGATTTTTATTAGCATTAATCAATTTTAAGCCTGCTTCTATATAAGGGGTAATCTTATTGTTTTTTTCTTGTTCCGTAATATGTTTAGTTCTAAAAAAGTATTCTTCGGCAATTAAATTCATTCCTAAAAAATTCAATAAATGAATAGAAGAGATGGATGTTTTAATCTGCATTTCCATATCTTTTGAATTCTCTGCTAGTTTTTTAGCTTCAATAACGGCTTTTGTAGCATCGTCAAATTTGCCCATAGCATAATATGAGCCAGCAGTAAGCAGATAGGCTTGAATACGTTGTTGGGGATTTTCCGATTTCTGAATTAAGTGTTCAGCTATTTTAAGAGCTTCTTGTGGTTGGGTGTATAATATGCTTTCAGCTTCAAGTAGTATTTCGGAGAATTGATCGCTGTTTTGAGCAAAACTCTTAGTAAAAAAGCATCCGAAAAAGAAAAAAACTACTAAAAAGCGCATAAAATTGTGAAATGAACAACCAAGGTACATAAAAATAAATTTTATTGCATTTTAATTAATTTGAAATAATAATCCTTTACACTTTAACTTTTTCGAGTAAATAAGGCTGTTATTGCGGCGGTAACAATACCAAAGCCAAGTGCTCCAAAGGCTGATTGCCACATATAGCTATTTATATTAAAATATTCGTTAGCCTTAGTGCGCGTCATTAAATCGTTAGTAACCGAATATTCTATTACATTATTAAAATATTGCGGTGTTATGTAGTTGTGTGTAATGTATTGCGCTAAAGGCGAAAGTAAGGCCACAAAGCCAGTGAGTATTAAACCCGAAATAAACCCCTGTAACCAGGTCATTTTGTTGTTGTATACGCGTCTTCTTTTTTCTCGTAATGCCAATAAATACATCAAGATAGCAAAGGGAGCAAAAAGCAAGGTAAGCCATTGGTGGTCTGCAATTTGTTCTTCGTGCCAACCTAAGGTTTTTTCCAGCAACATCCAGCAAAGTATGGCTATTGTGAATATTACAGCCCATTTAAGTTCTATATGTATTTTTTTCATGAAGTGTTTTATCTTTTGTAAAATTAAATGAAAGCTAGCTTTTTAAATGAAAAATCCTGAAGATTTTGCTTCAGGATTTATGTTTTCTTTGATTATTAGACCGTTAGTTTCGTTTCATTACAATTTCCATACTCTTGTACTCATCTTTTCCTGCTAGGGTTTCAAACATTTCCAGTTTTCGGGTATTGTCGTCAATAATTGTATAGATTTCCCTAATTTTTCTTTCTTTACCCGTCACTGGGTCAACCATAACTCCTGTTGAGGTGGTGGATTTTGTGGCTTCGTCATAAGTTCCTTTTGTTACCATCATTCCAGTACCCATATTATCTATCCAAGTAGCGATGTATTCTTTAGTGTGGTTATCAAATGCAACTGTAGACCTACCTTCAAAAGGCATTCCCATCATATCGCCTTTATAAGTGGTTTCTTGATAACGTCCATCTAAGATCATTTTTATTTGGGCGGTAGATGTAGCTTTTGTGGGTTGGCTATCTGCCCCCATCCAAAAAGTCATTTCGTTGGTCCACTTTCCCGTTTCAGCGGCCATCATTTTGTGATGATCTCCTGGGGTCATATAGGCTTCCCAAGCTTGTTGCATGGCTATAGAGTCCATGGGTTCTTCCATCATCTCTTCCATCATTTCTGGTTCAGAAATATCTGTAATATCTTCTGTGATTGTTGCTTCTAGATCTACTGCTTTTTTTTGTTCCTCTTTACAGGAAATAAAGAACAGACTAAGCATAGTAAATAAAACGAGTGCTTTTTTCATAGTTGCTAATTTTAAGTTTGTTACTAGCTAATTTATGAAAAAATCAACCAAGTTTTAATTATTTAACTCATTTATAACGACTTAGTTTGGTAAAAAAAATCTCTTAAAGCTGTAGCCTTAAGAGATTTTTAGCTTTAATATTTTAAATTTTTATTGCCTATTAAAGCCAACAAGGTCTTTGCGTATTATCCAAGGTAGATTTATTAAGATTAAACTCTCCGGTTATAGTTTTCTTTACAGTAGGATCGGCAGTACTTACCATTTCAGCGGTAAAAGTACCCACGAGTATTCCATACCCACTGTCGTACTCCGTAATTTCAATGGTTCCATTGGAGGAACTTATGTAGGTATATGTATTGGTAGCTTCATCTTCTATAATCAATGACGTTACTTCGGCACAGGTTATAGCAATATGATCTGGATTACCAGAAAATATAGAATAATTTCCTACACCCACTATGTTTGTCACGGTAATATATAGACTTAAGTCTTCTTCTGTTCTCATAGTAATTAACCAAGTGTTATCATTTGGCGAACATTGTTGTTGATATAAAGTGTAAAGCCCGAATCCACCTCCTTGATTGTAATAGGGTTCTATAGTCTGACCATCAAACTGCGCCTCAAAAAAGTTCTCCTCTTTTACACAACCTTGTTCATCTTTATTGTCATCATCCTTGTTGCAGCTTGACAATGCTAACGAGAATATAAATAGTAATTTTAAAATCATCTTTGTTTTCATCTTCTTTTTGTTAAAAATTATCTTTCAATACTTATGTGTTTTATCACATCAATTCCGTTTTCTGCAATAATTTTTATAATATAAAGCCCCTCGGGTGTGTTAGAAACGCCTAGGGTTATGGAATTGTTGTCTATAGTATTCATTGATGTTTTTACTTGCCCAAACATATCATATAGAACGACGCTTATTGCGGTATTTTCTCTTTGCGTATTGGTAATGGTTATCATATTTTTTGCGGGAACTGGATAAACCACATAGGGATCTTGTGGTAGCGACCGTCCTCCATCGCCAAAAAAATAATGTCCGGCACTACTGTTTAGCACATTAGGCACTAAAGGTGCGAAACCGGAAGGAGTGCCATAACCTAAAATATTTGAAAGAGGCAGCGTTCTGTCATAAAGTATGCGTGTGGGGATATCGTTTGGATTTAGATGTTGGATCTTAGTCTGAATCTCAGCACGTACGTTATCCATAAAAGTTTGTGCCGTGTCAGCGCAGGCAATCATAAAAAATAGTAAAAACACTATTCTTCGGGGGGGGTACTTTGTTTCATAACATTAAAAGTTTAAATTATACTTCTAATTTGGGAGTTATGGTTTTGCTAAAATGAAACAAAATTATGGGAATAGCAAATTAAATAATCTTCATCTTTTTAATTAATAAATTATCCCGAAGTAATTCTTCGGGATATAAAATATATATAAAAATTTAAACCAAATAATCTTACGTTCTAAGTCTTTCCGTCCTAGGTCCAAGGATTACTCATCCACAAGCACCCAATCGCCTTTGTCTAGCAACGGTATGGCTTGTTTAAACTTCATTTCCTTGTTTTCGCCACTCATAACGTTTTTGATAGTTACTTTATCGTTGCGGTTAATCTTTGGGCGTTCGCGAGTTATAGTTTCGGTTACTTGCTGGCGCTGTGTATTACCAGCTGCGCGCGATTGTGCTGCGCGTTCATCCATATTCGGGATTTCATCTTTTTGCTCGCTTAGGTTTTCTTTGCGTTTTACCTCACGGGCTTCTTGAATTTGCTGTTGGTTTTCCTGTGGTAATTCACCTTTAAACAAGAAGGAAATAACATCTTTATTCACTTTTTCTATCATTGCCTTAAAAAGCTCAAATGCTTCAAACTTATAAATAAGCAATGGGTCTTTTTGTTCGTGAACAGCAAGTTGTACAGATTGTTTAAGCTCGTCCATTTTGCGAAGGTGGGTTTTCCACGAGTCGTCAATAATGGCAAGAGTGATGTTCTTTTCAAAATCGTTAACCAGTTGTTTACCTTCGGTTTCGTATGCTTTTTCAAGATCGGTAGCAACATTTAGGGTTTTTACACCATCGGTAAACGGAACTAAAATACGCTTGTATTTATCTTTTTGTGTTTCGTATACATTTTTAATAACTGGGTATGCCATTTCTGCATTACGAGCCATTTTATCTTGATAGTGAAGGTAAGCAGCCTTGTATACTTTACCTGCAATTTCGCGAGTATCCATTTTATCAAATTCCTTTTCAGAAATAGGGGAGCTCATAGAGAAATAGCGGATAAGTTCAAACTCAAAGTTTTTATAATCCTGTGCCATTTTATTGCTTTCGGCAATTACTTCGGCTGTATCAAAAATCATATTTGCAATATCTACGCGAAGACGGTCACCAAATAAAGCGTGGTAGCGACGTTTGTAAACTACTTCACGTTGCGCATTCATAACATCGTCATATTCAAGTAGTCTCTTACGAACCCCAAAGTTATTTTCTTCAACTTTTTTCTGAGCGCGTTCTATAGATTTTGAAATCATACTGTGTTGTATCACTTCGCCTTCTTTTAAGCCCATACGGTCCATCATTTTTGCAATTTTATCACTTCCGAAGAGACGCATTAAATTGTCTTCCAACGAAACGTAAAACTGAGAACTTCCCGGATCTCCTTGACGACCACTACGACCGCGTAACTGTCTGTCTACACGTCTACTGTCGTGACGTTCTGTACCTACTATGGCAAGACCTCCTGCTTTTTTAACTTCATCACTCAACTTAATATCTGTACCACGACCCGCCATGTTAGTAGCGATAGTTACAATACCACTCTTACCGGCTTCGGCAACAATATCTGCCTCGCGTTTGTGAAGTTTTGCGTTCAATACGTTATGCGGAATGTTTTTAATGCTGAGCATTCTACTTAACAATTCAGAAATTTCTACCGAAGTAGTACCAATAAGTACAGGTCTTCCGGCACGTGAAAGCGCAACAACTTCTTCGGCTACAGCATTGTATTTTTCGCGCTTGGTTTTATAAATTTTATCCTCGCGATCGTGACGTGCTATAGGGCGGTTAGTTGGTATTTCTACCACATCTAGTTTGTAGATTTCCCAAAGTTCGCCAGCTTCTGTTACCGCAGTACCCGTCATACCCGAAAGCTTGCGGTACATTCTAAAGTAATTTTGAAGTGTTACCGTAGCAAATGTTTGAGTAGCGGCTTCAATTTTTACATTTTCTTTGGCTTCTATTGCTTGGTGAAGACCATCGCTATAACGGCGACCATCCATTATACGTCCGGTCTGCTCGTCCACAATCATCACTTTGTTTTCCATCACTACATATTGATCGTCTTTTTCAAAAAGCGTGTATGCTTTTAAAAGCTGATTCATAGTGTGGATACGCTCGCTTTTTACTGAAAACTCACGAAATAAATCGTCCTTTAGCTCTACTTCTTCTTCTGTAGGAAGGCCTTGGCTTTCAATTTTAGCGATTTCGGTTCCAATTTCTGGCATAACAAAGAAATCTGGATCACCAGCACCCGACAGGTAATCTACCCCTTTATCGGTAAGTTCTATCTGGTTGTTTTTTTCGTCTATTACAAAGTATAATTCGGCATCAACCTTTGGCATTTCGCGATTGTTATCGCTCATATAATGGTTTTCTGTTTTCTGAAGAATTTGTTTTACCCCTTCTTCCGAAAGAAATTTTATTAAGGCTTTGTTTTTTGGTAAGCCTCGGTATACGCGTAGTAACTGAAAACCACCTTCTTTATGGTCGCCTTCTTTAATAAGTTTTTTTGCTTCGGCTAATACACCCGTTAGGTATTTTTTCTGAACTTCAACAATGTCGTTAATTTTTGGCTTAAGCTCGTTAAATTCGTGGCGATCTCCTTCTGGCACTGGCCCTGAAATAATTAAGGGAGTACGCGCATCGTCAATTAAAACCGAATCTACCTCATCTACAATAGCGTAGTGGTGTGGACGCTGTACTAAATCGTCTGGCGAATGCGACATATTATCACGTAGGTAATCAAAACCAAACTCGTTATTTGTTCCGTAAGTGATGTCTGCCAAATAGGCTTTTCTTCGTTCTGCCGAATTAGGGCGGTGATTGTCTATACAGTCTACTGTCATTCCGTGGAACTCAAAAATAGGCGTCATCCAGGCACTATCACGTTTCGCAAGGTAATCGTTAACAGTAACCAAGTGTACCCCATTTCCTGCAAGGGCATTAAGGTACATAGGCAAGGTTGCTACTAAGGTTTTACCTTCACCAGTTTGCATTTCGGCAACTTTTCCTTCGTGTAATGCGATACCACCTATAAGTTGAACATCGTAATGCACCATATCCCAAGTAATAGGTTTTCCTGCGGCATCCCAAGAGTTTTTCCAAATTGCATTGTCGCCTTCTAGAGTGATATAGTCTTTATCTGCCGAAATCTCGCGGTCAAATGCACTTGCGGTAACTGTAATAGTTTCATTTTCTTTAAAGCGTTTTGCGGTTTCTTTCATTACGGCAAAAGCTTCGGGAAGAATTTTGTTGAGGGTAGCCTTTTCTATTTCGTAACGCTCGTCTTTTAACTTGTCTATCTCGTTGTAATAGTCTTCCTTTTTATTGATGTCTTGTTCTTCTTCAGATTGTTTCTGAAGCTCATCAATCTGTTTTTGAATAGCTGCTTGGGCGTCTTTTATTTCTTTTCGGAAGAAATCTGACTTTGCCCTAAGTTCATCGTGGGATAATTTTGAAAGCGCAGCCTCGTGTTTTTTTACCTCATTCACCAACGGCTGAATCTGGCTGATGTCTTTTTTGGATTTATCTCCTACAAAAACTTTTAATACATTATCTAATATTCCCATGATGTGTGTGTTATATTGAAGTGTTGCGTTGCAGCACTCATTTGTCAATGTTGTTTTTATCGCTACAAAAGCACGAATAGGGTAGTTATCCGTAATTTACAGCTTGGTAATTCAATACTTTTTAAATAAAAAAAAGCCTCGTTAAAGAGACTTTTTATATTATTTTTTAAATGTTTCTCAAAATGTTGAGATTAATATTCATCCTCATTCCAGAGATAATCGTCGTCTGTTGGGTAGTCTGCCCATATCTCTTCAATAGAGTCATAGGAGTCTCCCTCATCTTCAATTGCCTGAAGGTTTTCCACTACTTCTAGTGGGGCACCGGTCCTGATCGCGTAATCAATCAATTCGTCTTTCGTTGCGGGCCAGGGTGCATCGCTTAAATAGGATGCTAATTCTAATGTCCAGTACATAGCACTTTAGGTTTTAAATTTCTGCAAAAATAATTTTTTAGATTAAAAAGTCAAGTAAAATCTAAATTATTTCTACTATATTTTAAAGAACTTGTTTAAATAACTGAAAAACAGCTAATTATTTTTAATGTTTTAGAAGAAATATTACAGTTTCTTTGGAATCCATTTCGTTTCTTCTGCGTTTGAATCTTTAGACAACTTCCGTGCCAGCACAAATAGGTAGTCAGATAGTCGGTTTAAATACTTAAGCACGCGAGGGTCAACAGGCTCATTTTCATTTAAAAGCGTGGCGCGACGTTCTGCACGACGGCATATAGTACGTGCTATGTGACAATATGACACGGTAGTGTTACCGCCCGGAAGAATAAAATGCGTCATTGGTGGTAGCGCATCATTCATTATATCCATTTCGGTCTCTAGTAAGCTAATGTCTTCTTCATCAATCTTTGGGATGTTAAGGCGTTCTTTTCCACTTTTTAAGGTCTCTTTTTCGGGTGCTGTAGCTAAAATTGCACCTAGGGTAAACAGTCTGTCTTGGATGTGTGTAAGTATCTCTTTGCTTCGCACATCTATATCTTGAGTGCGAATTAACCCCAAATAGGAGTTCAGCTCGTCTACCGTACCATAGCTTTCAATGCGGATGTTGTGCTTGGGAACACGTGTGCCTCCAAAAAGAGCTGTGGTGCCTGCATCGCCAGTTTTAGTGTAAATTTTCATCTATTGCTGAAGTTTTTTTCAAATTTACGAATAACCCGATGAATAATACAATGAAAATAAGATTCACTGCCACTTTCTTTATTAGGGATTAGGTAGTAGGTGGTGGGTAGTAGGTGGTGGGTGGTAGGTGGTAGGTGGTGGGTGGTGGGTGGTGGGTTGTAGGTTGTAGGTTGTAGGTGGTGGGTTGTAGGTGGTAGGTTGTAGGGTTTTGGGTTCTTCCTGATAGTAATTGGGAGAAATCGAAATCGAAATCCAAATCGAAAAACCCAGAACCCGTCCCGATAATTATTGGGAGAAACCAGTTCGCAGTTGCAGTTTGCAGTGTTTTTACTGATTAACCATTATTAAATCTAACATCTCAAATCTCACATCTCAATTCTCAATTCTCAAATCTCGCATTACTACTGCAAACCGCCATTTTCTTCCTTTCTTTCTTTTTTGCGCTGGTAATAACTAGAACGAAAGTTTTTATTTCTGCGGTTACGCACATTGGTAGCATTGCGTTTGTTCCAAATATACAGTATGGCCAGCAGCAATGCGCCGCCAATAACTAATACAACAGGGTTTGAAAAATCGAGACTCATGCTTCAAAGATAAAAACTTGCATTGAGAAGTGCGAAAGTGAAGATGAATTTTTTTATTGCTTTGTCATGGTTGTGGAGGTGATATAGGGTAGGAGAATGATTTTTCTGGGTTTTTAGACCGCATGATTTATATAGTCTTGACTTTAATACAAATAGAATCGATACATTTTTTCAAATACACTATGCTTGATAGTAGTTTTTTTCTCAATGCGGAATCCCGTATTAGGTTGCGTATGTGTTTTTTATATATGAATAACTTTTCATTCTTCTTGTGTTATTCAACGAAGGCAACAGTGTTAAAATTCCATTTGTATTGTTTCTTATTTAATTGGGTTATACTTACCTTTATTTAAAAGGCGCTCTTTAGGATGAAAACACCAATATGTTTACATCTATTTATAATTGTCAGATTCAGATAATAAACTCTGGACTAACATAAAAATGGATATGCAAAGAGTCTATAAAGGCACTTCAGTTTCATTATAATGAAGATTTAGGACGCGCTATTTACAAAAAGCTAATAGATTGATTTGGAGTTAAATTAATAGATTTTTAAAACTTTAATAATAAAACAACTGTTTTAAAGTATGTGATAGTTGAAAATATATGGAATTAAAAAACCAAATAGAGATTTATCAAGCTCAAGATGGTTCTGCTCAAATTAGTGTACAGTTTGAGGAAGAAACCGTTTGGCTTACTCAAGCACAAATGGCCGAACTTTTTAATAAAGCAAGAACGACCATAACAGAGCATATTAAAAATGTTTTTAATGAAGGAGAATTAATAGAAGATATGGTATGTCGGGATTTCCGACACACCACTCAACATGGTGCTATAAAAGGAAAAACACAATCTAAAAACGTTAAATACTATAATTTAGATGTTATCATATCTGTAGGGTATAGAGTAAAGTCTAAACAAGGGACACAATTCCGTATTTGGGCGAATCAAGTTTTAAAAGACTATTTAGTAAAAGGATACGTGGTGAATGAGAAACGGTTAGCACAAAAAGAGCAATGCGCCGCCAATAACTAAGACAACAGGGTTTGAAAAATCGAGACTCATGCTTCAAAGATAAAAACTTGCATTGAGAAGTGCGAAAGTGATGCTAAAATTTTTTTATTGCTTTGTCATGGTTGTGGAGGTGATATAGGGTAGGAGAATGATTTTTCTGGGTTTTTAGACCGCATGATTTATATAGTCTTGACCTTAATACAAATAGAATCGATACATTTTTTCAAATACACTATGCTTGATAGTAGTTTTTTTTCTAAATGCGGAATCCCGTAAAAGGATGCGCTTGAGTTGCTTTACATTTGAAAAATCAATAATTGTAAAGCTTAACTGATAATGAAAAACCTACTTTTATTAATTCTGCCATTTTTGTTCTTCAGCTGTAAATCTTATGTTCAAGTGTTTGAAACAAAAACAAATAACTTGAAAACTGCTGAAGACACTTATTTTTATGAGAATGATACTTTAACAATAGCCTATAATCTATGGAGAGAAAAAGGCTTGATGAAATTTGAAATCTTCAACAAATTAAATGTGCCTTTATATATAGATTGGCGTAAATCCTCTTATATAGATAATGATGTAAAACTTAATTATTGGGAAGATATAGAGCGTACAAATTCATTATATAACAGCTATTATTTTGACAGCTCGTTTTATAGAACTAGAGCCTCAGTAGGAGCCACTTCTTCTACTAAAGTGAAAGAAGAGAGAATTACGTTTATTCCTCCAAAGGCCAAGTACACCCGCGCGCAATTTTATATAATCCCTTACAGTTTTATCGAGTTAGATAAAAACGGACTATTTACGGAGGAAAGATTAAGAGAGAACACCAAGAAAACAACAAAAGTTTTTTATAAAGAATACGATATAAACAATACGCCTAGAATATTTAGAAATTTTCTGACTTTCTCTACAACTGAAAGTTTTGACAACGAGTTTTATGTAGATTCAGAGTTTTATATTAGTAAGATTTTAGAAATGGAGCAATCAAACTTTTATGGTAATAGAGCGCGTTATACTAGACCTGAAGATGGAACTGAAATCCTACCTTATATGGACAATAGATATTTTTATATTAATGTAGGTAAACGTAAGGGAGCGCCTCAAAAAAAATCTAAGGTTAGAAAAGTAGATTTTAATGATTAAAAATCTATTTATGCCATATTAATTGACTTTTTAACTAAAGATTCTTTAACTTAGAATACAAAAATTTAAGAGCTGTACGTTTAGCTGTGTTGCTCGTAAAAACCACTATAGTTATGGAGTCTATCTATCTAGAAAGCGTAATAAAACAGTTTGAATACTACAAATCCCTAGGCGATAAAACCTTTAGTCAGCTGGAGGAGAACGATTTTTTCTGGCAGTATAACGAAGCGTCTAATTCTATAGCGATTATTGTGAATCACCTTTCGGGCAATATGAAATCGCGATGGACAGATTTCCTAACAGCCGATGGTGAAAAGTCCTGGCGTAACCGCGATATGGAGTTTGAAAAGCTAATTAAAACCAAAGCAGAACTACTCCTAAAATGGGAAGCGGGCTGGCAGTGTTTATTTGAAGCTTTAGGAAGCATAAACAAAGAAAATATTAAGCAAGAAGTGTTTATTCGCAACCAAGCCCATACTATAGTTGAAGCTATAAACAGGCAGTTGGCGCATTACGCTTACCATATTGGGCAAATAGTGTATATAGGTAGAATGCTTAAAGACGCTCAATGGAAAAGCTTGTCTATTGCAAAAGGAGAGTCTACACAGTTTAACCAAGTTAAATTCGCCAAAGGAAAACACGGAGGCCACTTTACAGACGATTTAAAGTAGTAGAGGTAGTTTTTTATATAAATAAACTAAATGTATTAAGTGTTTTTTATTTTACTAACTGTTTCTTCATAGAAATCTCTAAAGGAATAATCGTTCGTAAGGTTTAGTTTTTTTCTTAATCGGTGTCTTTTCTTGTAAACGCTATCTGTAGTAATGTTTAATACTCTTCCTATTTCTTTTGAATTCATATTAAGGATAATATAGGCTAGGAGTTGCTCGTCGTCATTAGTGATGTTTTGATACTGCTGGGTGATATAAAAAAAGAATTCTTGGTTTAGTTGTGAAGTGTAAGAGTTTAGTTGTTTTAAATGGTTTTGACCGTGGACTACTTCCGAAAATGAAATTTTTAATTCGTTTACGATGGCGCGGTTTTCATCATCGTATTTAAGTTCTTTTATTTTTTGCTTTAACAGTTTTAGAAAGTTTTCAATTTTCACAACTTGATTGGCGAACAGCATTAAGTGTTCCTGCCCAAAACGCACTTTTTCTTTTAGCAATTCCTCTTCCAGTTTTTTGTTTTTAAGTTCTGTTTCTACGGCTGCTTTTTCTAGTTTGGTTATAGTGTTGCTTTTTTCAATAAGCACGATTTTCTTTTTTCTGTATTTAAGCGCTAAGTAAGCTACAACGGCAATGAATATAGATATGAAAATACTGAGTACTGTAAGCCATTTGTTGAAATTTTGCTGTGCTTCAATTTTATCAATCTGAAATGCATTTTCTGTAAGTTCATTCTGTAAACTTAAAATTCTAATCTTGTCTGTATTTCCAGAATTTATAAGGTCTATATTTACTTGCATCAAGAGCTTTTGATACTCAAATGCCTTGGCGTAATTTTTAGTTTCAGTATAGAGGGCGATATAATCTTCATAAATTTCTTTTAAGAAGTCTTTATAATTATTCTTTAAAGCCATTTCTTCCGAAAGCTTTAAGAGTTCCCACATGGCTTCGGTATTACCCATTTCTTTTTCTATAGAAGCAATTTCTTTTATGCAGTACACTTCACCTTTTACAAAACCTGCTAACGCACTAAAGTTTCTTCCTTTTTGAAATAACTCTTTAGCCAGTTCTAGATTTTTCACATACTGATTCCATTCAGCAAAATATATGTTTACCGTGGCATTTATTTCATTACTATTTATAAGCTTTCCTAAGGAATCTGCCTTGCGGTAATGCAAGAGCATATTTTTTTTATGATAGTTTATATCTTTTATTAATTCAGGATTTGTTAAAGTGTCTGCAAGTTTTACGTTGTTAAAAAATAAGACGTAAACCACTCCAGTGTTTAAATGTGCCTTGGCTAAATTAAGTGTGTCCTGCGCTTTATCAAAGGCTTTGATAGATTGTTTTGCCATGGCAATTCGCTCTTGCTTATTTTCTATCAGGCTTGAGCGGTTCATCATAGCCAGCCCTAAAAGTTTGTAGTTTTTATTTTTCTTGGCTAGAGCTTCACAATTTAAGTAATTGTCAAAGGCTTTTATTTTATTGCTTTGTTCGTGCCAAAAGTTGCCAGTAGTAAGGTAAATATTAGCAAGTGAGGTTTCGTCTTCACTTTTAAGCGCCATCTCCAGCGTTTTGTTTAAGGTCTCTATTCTGTATTCTATGTTTAGGGAGTTGTTTTTTTTAATAATGGTATTTACATCTTCTAGTCTGCCTGCTTCTAAAAGTCTTTTAATTTTTAGCTTGGTTTCTTCTAAGCTATCTGTTGTTTGCCCTACAAGTGGAGAAGCCATAATTAAACACCAGAAAAATAGTATTCTAAAAAAAAGATGTCTTGAGTAATTTGCTCGCATTTATTATTTTCAATTTTAAGTAAATCTATAAAAAAATAAAGAGGGTCGTTAGCGTTTACGACCCTCTTTTACACCTCATAACTATTAACTGTCAACTTTATATTACATTATGAAATACAATTTGAGGTAGTTTTATTGGGGAATTGTTATTTAACCAATTTAAAAACTTGTTGTCCGTTATTGGTTTTAACTGTTAGAAAATACAAACCTTTAGAAAGGTTTTCAGTACTAATTTTTGAAGGATTGTTGTTTTGTACTACTATTAATTTACCACTCACATCATAAATAGTAACTTCGTTTATTTCAAGCCCTTTAGTAGTCTCTATAAATAACCAATCTTGAAGTGGGTTAGGGTGTACACTTATAGCATTTGCGTTGTTAAATGAATCTGTCCCCAAAGTACAGTTGTCTAAAATTTCCTGCTCACTTTGGCATCCTGTAGCATTGCCAGATATAGTGGCATCTCCTCCGTTTGTAAGATAGGTACATATACTAGCTACGTTACAAGTAGCTAAGTTTATAGAAGATTCTAGTATTAAATTAGATAAGACGTTTGGGTTAATGTTATCTAGACCACTTAAGCTCTCTAGAGCGTTGTTTTGTTGTAGCCAAATTCTTTGTACCGAATTTAGATTTAACAATGCTTCTAAGCTGTTAAGACGCTCGTTGTCTTGCAGGATAAAATCGCCATTTATAACAGCAAGGCTATTTAAACCTTCTAACGATTCTAAACTCGCGTTGGTAACTATAGTTAAACTACTTAGTTCTCTTGTGCTATTTAAAGATTGAATATCTGTAAGCAGATCGTTATTAGACACTGTAAGATGTCCTATTGTAGGGCTAGCTATTCCGTTTAAGGATATTAAATTATCATTGTCGTTTATCTCAAAGTTATTTACAGTTTCCAGACCACTTAGTCCTTCTAGGTTTGTTAATGAGTGATTGCCAATGATATCAAAACTAGGAACTGAAGTTAGATTCTCTAAGCCTTCCAGACTCTGCAATTGTGTATTGCTACCTAAGTAGAATAATGAACCAACAGTAGTTAAATTTTCTAAACCAATAGTTTCAAGTAAAGGGTTGCCTTTAATATTTAAATTATAGCCTACCGTTTGTATTGCACTCAATCCATCAATATTTAAAAGATTGTTGTTGTTGTTTACTTTTAAAAACCCATCAACTATAGAAAGATTTTCTAGACCATCTAGGTTAGGAAGGTTTTCATTATCACTTATTTCGAAGGAGCCGTCTGTGCCATTTTCTATAGTGTGTAAGTTACTCAAGCCAGAAATGTCTGTTAATGCTGGGTTTTGTACAATTTTTAAAGTTTTTAAGTTCGCAAATGACCCAATACCATCCAAATCTTCTAAAAGTGTATTTGATATTATTTCTAAAGACTGCAAAGAACTTAGGTTTGTTAGCCCTTGTATAGAAGTTAAATTGCTGTTTATGGTAATCTCTATACTATTTAAAGTGCTTATGTTTTCTAATCCAGCTAGAGTGTTAAGTGATGTTTTAGAAACTTTTAATATACCATCTACGGTGTCTATATGGTTTAATGGTGTTAAATCGTCTATATCACTCTGGCTTGTTCCGCCTATAATTAAATCTCCATTTACCTCAGTACAGTTAGGATATCTCACTTTGTAATGGTCTACTTCGGCTTGTGTTAAAAAGGTAAAATCTGAAGGGCATTCAGGTAATATACCCTGACAAGAATCTATTATTTCAACATCCGAATTACAATTTGTCGCGTTGCCAGAGATAGTATACGTATTGCCTATACCGGCTACATAATTACAAATACTTGCTACATTACAGGTAGTAAGGTTTTGTGAAGATCTTAAAATTAAGTTGCTAATTGTAGAAGGATCAATATTATCTAAGCCAGCTAAGCTTGTTAAAATACCGTTGTTTTCAATTCTAATTTCAGAATTGTTGAGGTTGGTTAAATTGCTTAAAGCTTCTAAGCTCTCCAAAATTCCGTTGTTTATAATCATTAAAGTACCGCCTATCTGCTCGAGGTTTTCTAATCCTCCTAATGTGCTAAGACCGTAATTTGCAGAAATAGTAAGGCTCCCGGTTATGGTTGTAATGTTTTGTAAACCGTTTAGATTAGTAATATTAGCGCCATCGTCGTCTATAATGGTTACGTTACCTTGAATGGTAGTACAGCTAGGGTATTGCGCTAAAAAGTAATCTAAATCGTATTGGCTTTCAAAAGTTAAATTACCAGGATCTGGACATTCTGTAAAACCTTCACAAAAATCATTGATTTGTCCAACAGAAGCACAACCTAGTGAAGAGTTATACGATATATTTGTGCTTCCACTTGTATCTAAGTAGTTGCAAATAGGCTCAATATGGCAATATGCAAGTTCTGGGTTGTGGTGTATCCCTAAATACGATTGAATTACCGCTAGCTCGTTTAATCCCTCTAAGGTCTCTAAAGCTGGGCAATACTGAATTGTTAGATTGTCTACACTGCTAAAATTATCAAGTCCTGCCAGACTTTGTAAATTAGGTACATGACTAATCTGTAGTCTTAGACTTAAAGTTTCTAACCCTTGTAATCCATCTAAATTAAGAAGACTAGCGTTTTCAGATATAGTAATATAACGTGCAGTAGTTATGTTTTGTAAACCAACGAGATTTACTAATTGTTCGTTGTCCTGAATTATTATCCCTCCATTGCCCGCATTAACGGTAGTTAACTGGCTAAGTGCGTTGATGTTTGTAAGTGATGAATTTGGGCCAATTTTTAAATCGCCATTAATCACAGATAAATTGTTAAGCCCTTCTAGCGAAGTTAAAGCGGAGTTTTGTACAATTAGACCATTTAATTGTGTTAGGTTTTCTAAAGCTGTAATATCATTGACGTCACCTTGAAGTGTTAATTTGCCATCTATAGTAGTACAAGTTGGGTACTGATTAACAAAGGTGTCTAGCTCTGCTTGCGAGTTTAAATATATGTCCCCTGCCGGAGGACACTGTGCGTTTACATTACACACAATTAAAAAAAGAATAGCAAAATAAAAAAGGGAGAATTTTGATTTCATGATTTTTAAATGTTTTTGGTTATAATTAATTTTTTCTGAAAACAATACTACAGCAATTAACTGCATAACTGTCAATTAGCACATGGACACAACATGGACAGCCTTCTATTCTTTACATTTTCATAACCTTATTTTATAAACTAAAACTAAGTGAAAATCTAATTTGAAGTAGGGGTGGAGAGCCTGTAAAAGACAAGTAATACTATAGGGTTTACTCTTGTGGGCTATATTTTATAGCAATGTCTAGCTTGTACTTATGTAACGCTAAAGTTATTTTTGTTGAGTGAAGAATATTTTTTGAGCAATTTTTTAAATTCCGTAATCTAAATCCTACATATAGAAATGGAAATAATCCTAAAAACTAACAAAAGGAATTAGTTATTAGGATTATCATCAAAAAAAAATCTGTTTAAATTGAAGTTTTATTTAAAAAACCACTGCATTTTAGTAATTAAACTAGTTCTAAAAAAGCACATCGTTTTTTTATTTTATCTTATTTGCTATCCAGCACTAAGCGAACCCCTACATCTTCATATAGTTTGTTTTCTGAAATTTTAGTATAAGTATATGAAATCTCACAATCTGATTTCTTCATATATATACTTCCACCTTTTATTAGGTATTTCTTTTCTTCTGGGTTATAGCATAGCTCCCAAACATTACCAGACATATCATAAAGCCCTATTTCATTTGGTTTTAGGGTGCCTTTATATCCAAAACTATATGAGTTTTTAGTATAATGCGCTACTTCTTTTAGATTATCGCTACCTGCATATTTGTAGCCTTGGCTTTCTGCACCACCACTAGCAGCATACTCCCATTCATTCTGAGTGGGTAATCTGTATTGCAAGCCTGTATGTTTGTTTAGGGCTTCTATATATTCGTTTATTTGTTGTATAGAAATACTTCTTGTTGGTGCTTTTTGGTAGCTAGACGAATACTCGTTATAATTCTCCTCCATTATAGACTTCCATTGGGTTATGGATATTTCGTATTTAGAAATGTAAAAAGGAGAATCGCCAGCTACAAATACCATTTCTTCATTTATACTGGCAATAGCCTCTTTCTTGTTTTTATTGCGCTCTATATTTTCGGTTAGTGAATTTAATAGTACACAAGCCATTTTATTAGATTGGTTGCAAACATCTTCTAGTATAGGCTTTGCTTCAGCTATGTTTCCTTGTTTAATAAATTCTTGTGCTTTTAGTATAGATTCAATATCAACAGCAAGATGTTTTTTATCCTTGTTAATATTGTAAACAGCCTTTAATTTATCTAGTGGCACATCATTTTCAAAATTACTTATATACTGCTCTGTTAGGCTGACGAGTGTTTTTAAATTTAATAAATACTCTGTGTCTATTTCGGTACTAACGCTAGTGTTGTTTTGAAGTTCATTAATTTGACTTGTTAAAATCTTGATTCTTTCAGTACTCTGAGGGGTGAGAGGAGTTGTGTATAATCTGTTGTATTCCTCTATTAGATCTTCCAGATTTTGTTTCTGTGGCAAGGCTTCATTTCGGCATATAATCTCTAGATACATCACTTTAGCATTAGTGCTGCCAAGCAATTCTTTAACCGTTTCTAGATGCGCTAAAGCTTTGGTATAGCTTTCTGCTTGATAGGCTATCTCTGCCTCTCCGAATTCTATTTTGGCAAGGGCGTTTTGAGCTGTGATTGTTGAAAGTGAACTAAGACTAATTAATAAAATGAATACTATTCTGGGGGTCATAATGTTATTTTTTTTGAAGTGCTATAGATGGGTTTTGAAAATACTAGTTGTCTTTATCGGTATCAATTTTTATAGGATTACCCCAAAAATCATCTTCATCTGTATTGTCTGCCTTTTTAGTGTTGTCTTTTTCTTCAGGCTTTTTTGTTGCCTTAATTTGAGTGGTTTTATTTGGAATTGTTTCACCCCAGAAATCTGAAGTTTCCTTAGGTTGCTTATCTTGGGAGGGTTTGCTTTTCGTATTTTTTACCTCAGTATTATTTATAGTATTGCCCCAAAAGTCTTTTTTAGGGCTATTAGAATCTGTTGTTGTGTAATTAACAGGCGTATCAAAATCTTCAGCTATATTTAAAAAGCTAATAGCAACAGCATTTTCGGCTAGGGTAGAAGTAAGGGCAGCCATAGAGTTATAAGCGGCGTCATAACTTTCAAAATACCCTATAAGTTTGGGTTTCTCGCCAGTGTATTTGCTTAGTTTGTCTTGTGTTTTAGTAATAAATGGCCAAGTAGCATCGCTGTACTGATTTACTGCAAATATATCTGTAACCTTCATTTTGGCAGAACCATTTTTTAAACTATCGGCTTGGTAGAATAAACTGTAAAAATAGGCGGTTTTTAGACTGCTTGATGTAGTTGTATTGGGGTATTTAGGTTCCGGCAGCTTGTTTAAAGCGGTTTCTCTAGCGCTTACAAGTGTGGCTATATAGGCTTCTTTTTCTTCTCTAATGCGTTCTTGTTCGCGCCAAAGGGCTTCTTCTCTTTCACGTTCTTCTTTTCTGCGTTGCCCATCGGCAATTAGACCGCCTATTACATTTGCTGCGGCGGTACCCATAGCATTGTAATCATTAAACCCACCTATTGCAGACCCTATAGCCTGTGCACTCTGAGCGAGCCCCGTTGCTAACTGATCTCCTTCAAAAGCCTGTGCGTACATATCTAATGCCTGCTGGTTTTGTGCAGCCAAGCTTTGCTCAAAAGCTTGTTGTTGTTTTTGTCTGGCTTCATAAGATTGCTGTAATTGTACTTGCTCTGCGCGGGCATTGTTAATTTGAGCTTGCGATTGCCCATTTGTAACATATTGCGGAACGTATTTTTGCCCGTCGTAGGCCTTAGTGTAATCTGGCTGCTGCGGGCTAGAGTTTCTAGAAGTAGAAGAAGCCGAAGAAGAAGAGTCATTCCAGTCGCTACCGGCATTTGTGTTTACCGTATAAGCGTCGTCTTGATTTGGAGACTGTTGTTTTCTTAAAAAATCGTCTATGCGAAGCTCTAAGGCAGTGTCTCTAAATCTTGGTGATTGTATAACTTTAGCAGAAGCAATAGAGAAGGAGTGTAGGTCTACACAGTCTGTCTTTTCGCCATTAGGTTTATACTCTGCTAAGTCTTCTTGGATGATTACTTGTTGTAAATTTCCTCCAGCATGACCCGAAACTTCATAGCTAATGCCTACGTTTAAAAATATTTCAAGATTAAAATTTGCTGCTTCCGCATGGTCGCTAAGTCCGTTTATTACAACTTCGTTTTGAGAATTAACTAAGTTTCCGTTTTTAAATAAATACTTAACCCCTTTATACTGATAAGCGTAAGCGGTATACTTATAGTTTGTTACGGCAGTAACTTTGCCCGTACAAGGTCTGTGATACTGCATAATTTTTACTGTAATCCTAAGGGCAGAAGTGTATAAACCATCGCTAGTTCCCGGTCCTGGGGTAACACTTAATGAAGAAGTAGAAACTTGAGCTATACCTAAGTTAACAATCAATAATGTGGCAAAGGCTAAAAGCTTCTTCATTTGGCGTAAAATCTTAAAAAAAAACAAATATAGTAAAACAATAACCAAATAGTCTGCTCGTAAAAAGGATGATAAGCTCCGTTTATAAAGGGAGTTCGTAAATAGAAGAATGAAACATTCGCATAAAATTGCTTTCAGTATTTCCCTTTAGAGCGTTTTTAATAATTGGTGGTAGCTACTGTTGTTTCTGGCGTTATAGTAATATTGCAATATTACTTTAAGCAGCTGGAAGGTGAAAAAATAATCCTTCAAAATCTGCACATATCCATTTTAATACCTCCGTTACACTATCACTTATATTTTTCCTTTTTATATGAAAAAGTATATATTTGAAATACTCCCCATTTAATTAAACCAACTGGATGAACAGCATCTTGTTGTTTTTAGATTACAAATACTTTATGGATTAAGGTTTTTTAAAAGAATTTAGCCCATAACCATAACAACAATCACCTAACTAATAACTTAAAACACAAATCATGAAAACAATTAAAACACTTATTCTTATGCTTTTTGTGAGCGCAACTGTACTGGCTCAAGAAGTAGAAATCCCTAATGATTTAAAGCTTGAAACTGCTGAAGATTACAAACAAACCGAACAATTGGTGCTAGATTCTGCTGCTTGGTTATTGCAAAGCCCTATTGCTGAAAACCCCGGAAAACGAAAAGACATCAATGCGTTTTTAATGAAATGGATGTCTGGAAGTCCTTCGGTTTCCATAGAATTGGTTTCAGGGCTTGTGCCTTTAGAATGTGCAGATTGCTTAATGTTATTTTTGAGCGGTTGGACAAAATACAGTTTAGAAAATAATTATTCTAATAATAAAGTAGACTGTGCTTTGGCGGGTGTTGAATACGCAATAGAATTTTACGAGAAAAACAAAGCTGAAATAGGAAAAAACCCAGAGATGCAAAAACTGATTAAGCTGAAGAAAAAAGAAAAGCTTAAAAAATATGTTGAATCTAAATTTTAAAAACTAAGCGCGTTTTTTCAATAAGTATACAGCCAATGAGTTGAATGCTAAACTATTCGAAACAATAAAAAAAAGGACTTGATAAACGACTAAATACAGCCTTTTAATTATTTGTTTAGAATTGCTACTGGTAAATTTATTTTTTTCATTGACAACTGAGTTTATTTAAGAATATAATTTAAAAAATTAAGAAAAATAGCGTTAGTTTCGCCGATATTCAGAATAAACAATAAAAAAAAATAAAAATGAAAAAATTTACTTTACTACTTGCCTTAGTATCTTTTGGCTTACAAGCCCAAACATTTCCAGCCCCTTATTGCGATATAGATGATAGCGGTGTTAGCGTTGAAGAAATTACGATGGTGAAATTTGCAAATGTTACTATATTAAATACCGATACTTCCTCAGTTTTAATAGACGCAACAAATGAAAACGCTTTTGGTGTTTATGGAGAAACACTTTCACTTGAAGTAGCTGGAAATACCCTAGGCGATTTTAATAATGATATTGTAGCCTTTATAGACTGGAATAAAAACGAAATATTAGACGATGCTGGTGAGATTTACGAACTAGGAACTCTTACTAATACTGATGGGAATGATGGTACTACCGTTAGTATGGATATTACAATACCTGTTGATGCTGGTTTTGGTTTGATACGAATAAGAATTACAAAAATCTATCAAGATGAAGATTCTCCTGCAGAAATAGATCCTTGTGCAATCTCTTTTAACCCGTTTGGTCAAGGCGTATTTCCTGGTTATGGACAGGCTTTAGATTTTGGAATTGATGTTACTAGTGCAGGCGTTAATGATTTTGATGCGAGCGCATTAAATATCTATCCGCTACCTACAAAAGATGTTTTAAATATTGAGTACAAATCTGAAATAACGGCGATAGAAGTTTATAATCTTTTAGGTCAAAAAGTACTTTCGCAAAATAATGATGGCGCTACTATTAAGTTAGACACTTCATCGTTAAAAGCAGGTGCTTACATCCTTAAGTTAGTTGCAGACGGAGCGTCGCATGCCGCAAGTATTATTAAGCAGTAAGTTTTTCACTATTTAAAAGTGCAATTTATAGCTTATTAATTGATTTTAGAGAGCTTACAAAAGGAAGCTTCAGAACACCATCTTGTAAAGACAAATAGCAGTGCTTACAAGCCTGTATAAAATAAAAAAGCGCAATAGAGCAAAAATACTATTGCGCTTTTTTTGTTTTTATATACAGCACATCCACTAGTGTTTTTCCTTTTTAAGAAAAAGTATATATTTGAAACCTCCCTCTTTAGTAAAAACAGCTGTAACTAGCCCCTACCTAAGCAACCAAAGGCATTAGCTGTCTAAAGCCTATTAAGATTGAGGGTGATTGCAAAAAACAACAATTATTATATGAAAAAAGTAGTCTTTAAAAATGATATGTTTTACTCATTTTTAATCATCATTTTAAGCCTTCTAATCGTTTGGAATAGCTATGCTTTATATACGGGTAGCCTTATAGCAATTGTATCTATTTTAATACAATCTATACTCTTAGTATTGGTGATCATTAAACATGAAAAAACCAAATTAGGAATAAACATTTGGACAATCTGGATGATGTTTGGAGCGAGTTTATCAATTTTTGGAAAACTATTAAAATTGCTCATAGGCGATGAAGTAGGGCTAATGTTTGAGGGGGTACTAGAAAAAATTATACTGCTAGTATTGGCTTATATCATTTACTCATATAATAAAAGCTCTGTTTTTGTAGAGCTAGTAGAAACAGCTAAAAATAAAGAGCTAAACTAAGCTGCAAAACAGGCTGTAGTACTCCTCACTTCCACAAACCACATTTAGCTTAAGCCAAGCCCTACAGCCAAACAAAAAAATAAATTTTCATTTTGTAGGAAAAATAGTATATTTGGATTCTCCCCTTTTATAAAAACAGCTGGACGCTTTGTGTCTAGTTGTTTTAGTTTACTTAATGTTTTATGGATTAAGGCGTATTCTACATATGCCTAGATATCCTATGTAAAATTGTATAATAAAATTAAGGACAATAAGAAACTTTCAAAAGGTTTATATGAAGTTATTTCCATTAAAACTATAGGTGCTTATTGTCAAAAAAAAAAATCATGATTAAATGAGTAAATTTATTACCGGAAAAGATTTAGAAGATGCTATTTACAACATCATTTGGGAAGCCGAAAATCAATTACTTATCGTTTCACCATTTGTAAAACTTGACGATTATTTTAAACAACTTTTTGACAAACATGAGAATAATCCAAAAATCCATTTAGTTTTAGTTTTTGGAAAAAATGAAAAAGCAGTTCAAAAAAGTATGAGTAAAACTGACTTTGATTACTTCAAAAAGTTTCAAAACATCAGTATAATTTACGTTCCCAACTTACACGCTAAATACTACGGAAACGAACATCAAGGAGTTATAACTTCAATTAATCTTTATGATTATTCGTTTAAAAACAATATTGAATTTGGAGTATATACTCAACAGAGTATAATGGATAGGTTTAAACCTTCTGCCGATAATGACGCTTGGAATGAATGTATGGATATCGCGCATACTGGAGAAGTAGTTTTCATTAAAAGACCCGTTTATGAGAGTAAAAAAATGATTATAAACTTAGGTAAGAATTTTGTGAAATCTGATGTTTTATTTGATTCAACCGATAAGTTTTATGGATTTACAAAAAACAGAAAGCCAGAAAACAAAAGACTTAAAGATTTCCCAGAAGAGTTAGACTTAGGCTCTAAATCTAACAGTAGACCTGAACGTGAAATTGAACAAAAGCTTAAACTTAAAGCTGAACAAGGGTTTTGTATTCGCACTGGTAAAAAAATTAAGTTTAACCCCAAACAACCAATGTGCAAAGAGGCGTGGAAAATATGGAATGAATATGGAAATATGGATTTTCCTGAAAAATATTGTCACAAAACAGGAAAAGAGTCTAACGGAAAAACATCGATGCGGAATCCAATTTTATAAATAGATTAGTACTAACAAGGCGAATAACAATCTAAGTAGCTATTTATTGCTTTATGCATTTTGTGGTAAAAAAAACACTAACAATTTTCGTTAGCGCATTACCACAACCAAACAAAAAAATAAATTTTCATATTGTAGGAAAAATAGTATATTTGGATTCTCCCCTTTTATAAAAACAGCTGGACGCTTTACGTCTTGTTGTTTTAGTTTACTTACTGTTTTTATGGATTAATATACCTATATGTGCTGCTATGCTTTGTTATTAAAGCTGTTAGTATTATAAATATGAGGATAAAACATAATAAAATTGTGGGTATAAACAAGTTGGCGGTAATTTGACGAAACGAAAATGAACTAAAAACCATTATAAAATATGGCTAAAAAATATACTCAAAAAGAAATTGAACTTGATAAGCTAATTCTCGACAAAGAGAATCCACGTTTTGCGGAACTATATAATGGAAGTGACAAAGAGAGTGACATAGTAGAATATCTTCTATATACCGAATCAGCTGAAGAAGTTGCAGAGGCAATTTATGAAGCCCAAGAGTTTTATGAGGACAGACCTCTTTGGGTTTTTAAATTAGATGATGGTAAATTTCTAGTTAAAGATGGTAATCGAAGATGTGCTGCCGTTAAAGCATTACAGATACCAAATAAATATGATTTAGGTTTATCACGTTTTGAAATAAAAAAACTGCCAGTATTAGAATACAATAAACTAGAGGATTTGGACAAAAGGATTCGACTAGAGCATAATAGTAACTTATTTAAAAAATGGGGCAGAATTGCTAAAGCGATAGAAATTCACAGACTATTCTCGAGCGGAAGTTCAATTGAGTCTCTCTCTGATATAGACTCAAAGCCTAGAGATTTTATAAAAACAGCAACTTTTTATTACAAGGCTGCTGATATTAAAGGAGAAGATTTTAAAAAATTAGTAAGAGACGGAAAAGGAGTAACCGGAGGAAAAACAATTGTTTTTGAAAGGCTCTTTACAGTACGAAAAGAATGCGGATATAACTTTAAACATAAAACGAGTGAAATTATAATTAAAGATAAAGATTTGTTTGAAACTTATATTAATGCAATTGTCCCTTATCTCATTCAAAACCCTAAAACTTCTTCTAGAACAATAGATAAAATAGGTGCAACTTCATTTTTAAATTTGCTAAAACCTTTTGGATTCCCACCTAATAAACCCGCAACTACAAGCTCAACAACAGGAAGCGGGCACACCAACTCTTCCGCAAATACTCAATCTAATGGTAGTTCAACAAGTAGCAATGCTGCTGGTAGTACTTCTAATTCAAGCAGCACAGGAGCAGGTAATACAAACAGTAATTCGGGAAGCGGTAATTCTGGTTCGTCCAAAACAGGAAACACAAATAACTCTAACAGTAGTTCAAGTAGATATAGTGTTAAATCAAAACCAACATTAAAGAGAAAAAAAATACCTAGTCCGCTGAAAAAACTGATTGATGAGTGTTATAATTTAGATGAAAATAATTTTGCGAATGCGAAAACTGCCTTGACTAGAGTTACTCTCGAATGTACGCTTAAATATGTAGTAGAAAATACAAATAAATCAAATGGGAAACCCTTAAGCACTTCTAATCATTTCGCCTTAGCTTATAAAGATAAGAAGGGTAATCCAAAACCTTACACTGATTTTGATACGCTAAAATCAAAATTCACTGATTTAATCAAAGACACAGGGATGAGAAATGCATTCGGAGTTTATGACTTAATGCTTTCTCATCAAATAATTCACAATTACATAGTTGGGGCGATACCTAAACAAGCAAAAGACTTGTGTGACAATTTGATTGATTTAATAGAATTTATGCTTCAAGATGAAGCTGATTTGTTAAACTCTTTAGATTTAACTAAGCTATAATATGTTTTATTCACCTTTAAGATATCCAGGCGGAAAAAATAAACTTTCTGCATTTATAGCAAAAATTTGTATCGATAACAATATAAATGGACATTATGTTGAACCATATTCTGGTGGTGCGTCTGTTGCTTTGTTTTTATTAATGGAAGGGTTCGTTGAGAAAATCACAATAAATGATAGAGACCGTTCAATCTATGCTTTTTGGCATTCAGTACTAAATAAAACTGAGCAACTATGCGAATTAATTGAAAAAGCTGATTTAACAATTAATGAATGGAGAATACAAAAAGAAGTTCAAACCAATAAAAAATCGGTCAACTTACTTGATTTAGGTTTTTCAACCTTCTATTTAAACCGTACAAATCGTTCTGGTATTATTAATGCTGGAGTTATGGGAGGTATTAATCAGAATGGGAATTACTTAATGGATTGTCGATTCAATAAAACAGAATTAATAAGGAGAATAAAAGAAATAGCAAAACATAAAAAAAACATTAGACTTTATAAAAAAGATGCAGTCAAATTGATAGATAAAATTCAAAATGAGTTTGAAAATGAAAATGTAGTATTTTATTTCGACCCACCTTATTATTTAAAAGCTAGTTCGCTTTATATGAACCATTACGAAAGTTCTAATCATAAAAAAGTGAGCGATAAAATTAAATCAATTGATGGAATTAAGTGGATTGTATCATATGACAATGTTCCTGAAATTCAAACTCTATATTCTGAATGTTTTAAGAAAGAATTTTCATTTAAACATACCGCATATGAAATTAGAGAAGGAAAAGAAATTTTGTTTTTAAGTGACAATATTAAACAACCCGAAATAGAAGATTGGAATCCACTGAATTTTAAATTGCGTAAAGGAAAAACTACCGCCAATATTGTATATAAAACATAGTGCAAGTCATTGCTTAAACAAAGGTCGTTTAGCTTTTTTTACGTCTGATTTTCCTGCGGAAAATCCTTGCACACATAACCGCCACTATTCATACACAAACACGTTGTAGTCAATTTGAACTGAAAAATCATGATATCCATTTTCAATCAAAAAAATCAATCTTCTAAGGTCAAAATTCAAATTGACAATGATAAACTATTCATAAACGAAAAAATTATTGAATTACCCATAAATAGTGATAGTTTAACTGAATATTTTGGAAAACCATCTGAAATTTCGGAGTGTGAAATTCATTGGAAAGATTTAGGTATTAGAACGAATCCACTCAGAAATGGTCTTACAAACCACTTGACTTTACACACGGACTATAATCCAATGGACGCTAAACCTATAGCTGAACAAAAACCGTTTTTTAAAGGGAAAATTGTTGTAGATAGTGTTGAAATCAATAAGAAACGTTTTGACAATGTCACTATGCGAAAATATGAAATCAAACACTTTACCTATACAGGTAAAAAAAGTCCTTGTATGATTAGTATTGCATACAATGAGATATTTGACAAAGATTTTGCTAAACCCAAAATAACAAAAGATAAGTATGCAATAAAGAAATTAAACGAAGAACAAATTGAGTTTAGAGATTTTGGTTTTAAATTATCAGTTATTCAAGAATTAATGTATAACAAAGAGTTTTTAAAACCCCAATTTGACTTGAATGAATTTGTAGAATGCTACGATAAAAGGGATATAGATATTGAAAAAGAAGCTTACGAACCAATACCAGAGGTTATACAATATTTTAAAAATTTGCCCATACCAAAAAGGTTTGCATCAGAAATTACCGAAATTCACCAAGATGGTGGAAATGATATTTATATGCAACTTTTAAGATTTGGAGAAGGATGGGAAGACTATTGGGACATTGAGACTATTGAAGATGCAAAGCAATTTCCAAACTTAAAAAAAGCAGTATTGTGTTATGCAAAAGAAAATATAGTTGACGAGTTGAATAGCCTCGGAATTAAAGCAGAATGGATATAAAAACTACCGCCAACAATGGCTAGGAGTAATTGCTTGTTCTTGCCTACCCTTCAACTACCCTTCGACTATCCTTCGACTATCCTTCGACTACCCTTCGACTACCCTTCGACTACCCTTCGACTACCCTTTGACTACCCTTCGACTATCCTTCGACTACCCTTCGACTACCCTTCGACTACCCTTCGACTACGCTCAGGGCAAGGCTCAGGGCAAGGCTCAGGGCAAGGCTCAGGGCAAGGCTCAGGGCAAGGCTCAGGGCAAGGCTCAGGGCAAGGCTCA
>JBLXDA010000014.1:0-79421 GCA_048264505.1 Aequorivita sp. | reverse complement strand
TTGTTCGCAGAAAAGGCAGATTATATGTAATTAACAAAAAGAACCCAAAGTTCAAACAAAGACAAGGATAAGTTATGGCAAGAATCGCAGGTGTAGATATCCCGAAGCACAAAAGGGGTGTAATCGCGTTAACGTATATCTTTGGAATCGGTAAAAGCCGTGCCCAAGATATTCTGAACAAAGCCGGAGTTGACGAAGACAAGAAAGTAAGTGAATGGAACGATGATGAAATCGGTGCTATTCGTGATGCTGTAGGGTCTTTCAAAATCGAAGGTGAATTACGTAGTGAAGTTCAATTAAGCATTAAGCGCTTAATGGATATTGGTTGTTACAGAGGTATTCGTCACAGAACGGGTCTTCCATTAAGAGGACAGCGTACTAAGAATAACTCTCGTACTAGAAAAGGAAAACGTAAAACTGTTGCTAACAAGAAAAAAGCAACTAAATAAACCCTAGAGTTATGGCAAAGACATCGTCTAAGACTACAAAAACAGTTAAAAAACGCAAGGTTAATGTTGAATCAACTGGAGAAGCTCACATTACAGCTTCTTTCAACAACATTATTGTTTCGTTAACAAATAAAAATGGAGATGTTATCTCTTGGTCCTCAGCCGGTAAAATGGGCTTCCGTGGATCTAAGAAAAATACTCCTTATGCAGCTCAGTTAGCATCAGAAGATTGCGCTAAAGTTGCACACGACGCTGGTTTACGTAAAGTAAAAGTTTACGTTAAAGGACCAGGAAACGGTAGAGAATCTGCAATACGTTCTATCCACAATGCAGGAATTGAAGTAACAGAAATTATTGATGTTACTCCAATGCCACATAACGGATGCCGCCCTCCAAAACGTCGTCGCGTATAATGATTTATACTTGTAGTACAAAACACTTGGTGTTTTGTACTACATTTTTTTAACAATAATTATATTAAATATCAACTGAAGGTATACAGAAGCTAAAGGATAAGAATAAGACCTTAATTTAGTTTTCCTTCATAATTAAAACCAAAGAAATGGCAAGATATACTGGTCCAAAAACTAAAATAGCCCGTAAATTCGGAGAAGCAATTTTCGGAGATGACAAATCTTTCGAAAAAAGAAACTACCCTCCAGGGCAACACGGTAACGCACGTCGTCGTGGTAAAAAATCTGAATATGCAATCCAGTTAATGGAAAAGCAAAAAGCAAAATATACCTATGGTGTATTAGAGCGTCAGTTCAGAAATATGTTTAAAAAAGCAACTGCAGCTCCTGGAATTACAGGACAAGTATTGCTTCAATTGTGTGAGTCTCGTTTAGACAATGTAGTATACCGTATGGGTATCTCTCCAAGTCGTGCAGGCGCTAGACAATTAGTTTCTCACCGTCATATCACCGTTAATGGTGAAAAAGTAAACATTCCATCTTACCAGTTAAAAGCAGGTGATGTAGTGGCCGTTAGAGAGAAGTCAAAATCTCTTGAGGCAATCAACAATTCGTTGGCAAATGCAAGTCATGTTTACGAGTGGATTACTTGGAATAACGAAACGAAACAAGGAACTTTTGTTTCTGTTCCAGAACGTATCCAAATCCCAGAAAACATCAACGAGCAGTTTATCGTCGAATTATATTCTAAATAATAAAAACATAGAAAGTCAATTATGGCAGTATTTAGTTTTCAGAAGCCTGATAAAGTTATAATGGTAAACTCTACCGATTTTGAGGGGAAATTTGAATTTCGTCCTTTAGAACCGGGTTACGGACTTACCGTTGGTAACGCATTAAGACGTGTACTACTTTCTTCTTTGGAAGGATTCGCCATTACTTCAGTTCGCATTGAAGGCGTGGATCACGAATTTTCTACCATCGCAGGAGTTGTAGAAGATGTTACAGAAATTATATTAAACCTGAAACAAGTTCGTTTCAAAAGACAGATTGATGAAATAGACAACGAAACTGTTACTATTTCTGTTTCTGGTAATGAGCAGTTAAAGGCTGGTGATTTCCAAAAATTTATTTCAGGATTTCAAGTATTGAACCCAGAATTGGTTCTTTGCAATATGGATCCTAAAGTGAATCTTAATTTTGAAATTACTATTGAGAAAGGTCGTGGTTATGTTCCTGCTGAAGAGAACAAAAAAGCGAACGCTCCTTTAGGAACTATCTTTACAGATTCTATTTACACTCCTATTAAAAATGTGAAGTACAGTATTGAAAACTTCCGTGTTGAACAAAAGACCGATTACGAAAAATTGGTTTTTGAAATTATCACAGACGGATCAATACATCCAAAAGATGCTTTAACCGAAGCTGCAAAAACATTAATTCACCACTTTATGTTGTTCAGCGATGAACGCATTACTTTGGAAGCTGATGAGATTGCACAAACTGAAACCTATGATGAAGAATCACTTCATATGCGTCAGTTACTTAAAACAAAATTAGTAGATATGGATCTTTCGGTTCGTGCTCTAAACTGTTTAAAAGCTGCAGAGGTTGATACTTTGGGTGACCTTGTATCTTACAATAAAAACGATTTAATGAAGTTCCGTAACTTCGGTAAAAAATCACTTACAGAGCTTGAAGAGCTTGTAAATGTAAAAGGCCTTAACTTCGGAATGGACTTAGCAAAATACAAATTAGATAAAGACTAGAACAGACTTGAGATTTTAGATGTGAGATCCTAGATGATTATTCTCGCATCTCACTTCTAAAACTCATATCTATAACAATTAACCCATCATAATTTGCTCTCCGCCTCAGGTGGATTTGGAAGCAAGATGATGATAACAAAAATGTCATGAGACACGGAAAAAAAATAAATCACTTAGGTAGAAAAACAGCCCACAGACATTCAATGTTGGCAAATATGGCTTGTTCACTTGTTGAGCACAAACGTATTAATACTACAGTTGCAAAAGCAAAAGCATTAAAGAAATTTGTTGAGCCATTAGTAACTAAGTCTAAAGAAGATACTACACACAACCGTCGTTTAGTTTTTGCTAAATTACGTCAAAAAGATGCTGTAGCAGAACTTTTTAGAACTGTTGCGCCAAAAGTTGGTGATCGTCCAGGAGGATATACTCGTATTATTAAATTGGGTAATCGTCTAGGTGATAACGCAGATATGGCAATGATAGAGCTTGTAGATTTCAATGAAATTTACAACGCAGGCAAAGCTACTAAGAAGAAATCTACTCGTAGAAGTCGTCGTGGAAGTGGTGCTGCAGGCGCTGCCGCTGCACCAGCTGCAAAAGCTGCTCCAGCAAAAGCTGAAAAAGAAGCAACGAAAGAAGAAGAATAAATGAATTTATATTCATAAAATAACAAAGGGATAAGCGTTTTCGTTTATCCCTTTTTTTATACTATTTTTGCAAAGATTTTTGAAAATGCTAGAAACAGGAAACCCAATGACAGAAATTTGTACCTTGAACCTGTAACTTGAACCTTGAAACCCTTCAAAAAATGAAATACCAAACACGGAAAAAAGCACTTATTTTACTAGCAGACGGAACTATTTTCTACGGAAAAGCAGTTGGAAACAAAGAAGGCTCTGCCTTTGGCGAAGTATGTTTTAATACTGGAATGACTGGGTACCAAGAGATTTTTACAGACCCCTCTTATTTTGGTCAACTTATGGTAGCAACAAATGCCCATATAGGTAATTACGGTACTCATAAAGAAGAAATTGAATCTGAAGGAGTGAAAATTTCAGGATTAGTAGTGCGTAATTTTAGTTATCACTATTCGCGTGAAGCTGCAGACGAATCTTTAGAAGATTTTCTAGACAAAAATAATTTACTCGCAATAAGCGATGTCGATACACGTGCTTTAGTATGCTATATTCGCGATAATGGAGCTATGAATGCCGTTATTTCTACAGAAGTAGATAATATTGAAGGCCTTAAAAAACAATTGGCAGCCGTTCCTAATATGAATGGGTTAGAACTTGCTTCAAAAGTTTCTACTAAAGAACCGTATTTCTACGGAAATGAAAATGCAAAATATAAAGTGTCTGCACTAGATTTGGGTATTAAGAAAAATATTCTTCGCAATTTAGCAGCGCGAGATTGTTATATAAAAGTATTTCCTTACAACACAGCTTTTTCAGAAATGGAGGCTTTTAAGCCAGATGGGTATTTTATCTCTAACGGTCCTGGCGATCCAGAACCTTTGCACAGTGCTATAGAGGTAGTAAAAACTATTTTGGAAAAAGAACAACCTATGTTTGGAATTTGTTTAGGACATCAAGTTTTAGCCTTAGCAAATGGAATTTCAACTTATAAAATGTACAATGGGCACCGCGGGATAAACCACCCTGTAATGAATTTAATTACTGGTAAAGGCGAAATTACTTCGCAAAACCACGGCTTCGCAATAAATAGAGAAGAGGCAGAAGCCAATCCTAATGTAGAAATAACTCACGAACATCTTAACGACCACACAGCAGCGGGCATACGTTTAAAAAACAAGCCAGCATTCTCGGTTCAATACCACCCAGAAGCTAGCCCAGGGCCAAACGATGCTACTTATCTTTTTGATCAGTTTATTGAGAGTATTGAAAAGCACAAATTACAAACCGTATAATATTTTTTAAACCTGAGAGCTTGTGTAAAGCTGTCGGGTTTTTTTATAATAAACAATAACATTTTATTTTTATCCTATGAGCATCATCATTGACATTAATGCAAGACAAATTTTCGATTCAAGAGGTAACCCAACTATTGAGGTAGACGTAATAACCGATAACGGTTATATGGGTCGTGCGGCAGTACCTTCAGGAGCATCTACAGGAGAACATGAAGCTGTAGAATTACGCGATGGTGGGACAGACTATATGGGAAAAGGCGTTTTAAAAGCTGTTGAAAACGTAAACGGAAAAATAGCGGGTACGCTATTGGGAGTTTCGGTATTTGAGCAAGAGCTTATCGATAAAACTATGATAGAATTAGACGGCACAAAAAACAAAGCGAAGCTTGGAGCCAATGCAATTCTAGGTGTTTCATTAGCTTGTGCAAAAGCAGCTGCCAATGAGCTTGGTATGCCGTTATATCGTTATGTAGGGGGTGTAAGTGCAAAAACACTTCCCTTGCCAATGATGAATATTATTAACGGTGGTTCTCATAGCGATGCGCCTATTGCTTTTCAGGAGTTTATGATAATGCCTGTAAAGGCAAAAAACTTTACCCAAGCTATGCAAATGGGGTCTGAGATTTTTCACAACCTTAAAAAAGTACTACACGACCGCGGCTTAAGCACTGCTGTTGGTGATGAGGGTGGTTTTGCGCCCACATTAGACGGTACTGAAGACGCTTTAGATACTATAGCAAAAGCAACCGAAAAAGCAGGATATAAACTAGGTGATGACGTTATGATTGCCTTAGATTGTGCTGCTGCAGAATTTTATGTGAACGACACTTACGATTACACTAAGTTTGAAGGTGAAAAAGGAAAAGTGCGTTCCTCAAAAGAACAAGCAGATTATTTAGCTGAATTGTGTGAAAAATACCCAATCATTTCAATAGAAGATGGGATGGACGAAAACGATTGGGAAGGCTGGAAATATTTAACCGAAAAAGTTGGCGATAAAGTACAATTGGTAGGTGACGATTTATTTGTAACGAATGTAGAAAGACTTTCAAGAGGTATTTCTGAAAATATAGCCAATTCAATACTTATAAAAGTAAACCAAATAGGAACTTTAACCGAAACTATTGCTGCTGTAAATATGGCGCATAACGCTGGGTATACATCGGTTATGAGTCACCGAAGCGGAGAAACTGAAGACAACACTATTGCAGATCTAGCAGTAGCATTAAATTGTGGGCAGATTAAAACGGGTTCGGCTTCTCGAAGCGATAGAATGGCAAAGTACAATCAGTTGCTTAGAATAGAGGAGCAACTAGGTGAAGTAGCTTATTTTCCGGGGCAAAACGCTTTTAAAATATAGCTTTAAATCAATATTTTAGAAACCTCGCTTTAAGCGGGGTTTCTTTTTTTTACATTATCTTTTGTGAGACCTAATTATTTAAGGATTTTTTAACCTAAGATTACTTATTATTGTTAAAAATATCGATTGAGATTTTGTAATTTAGCATTTCCGAATAAATTAAAAAAATACATAATATTTTATGGCAAAGACGGCAACCCTCGAGATAGAAGGTAAAAAATATGAGTTCCCTATAGTAGAAGGAACAGAGAATGAGTTAGGTATAGATATAAAAAATCTTCGTGCAAGTACTAATGGAGTAGTTACTATAGATCCTGGTTATAAGAATACAGGTTCTTGCGAAAGTGCAATTACTTTTCTAGATGGCGAAAAAGGGATCCTTCGTTATAGAGGGTATTCAATTGAAGAGCTTGCCGAAAAAGCTAATTTCTTAGAGGTTTGTTACCTTCTTATTTTTGGTCAATTGCCTACAGAGCAACAGCTCAATAAATTTCATACAGATATTAAAGCACAGTCTCATGTAGATGAAGATGTGAAACGAATTCTAGATGGCTTCCCAAAGGCAGCTCATCCTATGGGTGTTTTATCTTCTCTAACATCTGCTTTGGTTGCTTTTAATCCTTCTTCAGTAAATGTAGACAGCGAAGAAGATATGTATAAAGCCATCGTAAAAATACTAGGTAAATTCCCAGTTTTAACGTCTTGGACATACAGAAAACGTATGGGACTTCCGTTAGATTACGGTGAAGATTCATTGGGGTATGTAGATAATTTCTTAAAAATGATGTTTAAGAAGCCAAGTGGAGACTACACTGTTAATCCAGTTGTTCTTGAGGCTTTAGATAAACTATTAATTCTACACGCTGACCACGAACAAAACTGTTCTACCTCTACAGTACGTATAGTAGGATCGTCTCATGCAGGACTTTTTGTTTCAATTTCTGCGGGAATTGCAGCCCTTTGGGGGCCACTTCACGGAGGTGCTAACCAGGCTGTTATTGAAATGCTAGAAGCTATTAAAGCAGATGGTGGTGACACTAAAAAGTTTATGGCGAAAGCAAAAGATAAAAATGATCCTTTCCGTTTGATGGGCTTTGGACATAGAGTTTATAAAAACTTTGATCCACGTGCTAAAATCATTAAAAAAGCTGCCGATGCACTTTTAGATGATTTAGGAATTGAAGACGATGTACTAGATATAGCTAAAGCACTAGAAAAAGAAGCTTTAGAAGACCAGTATTTTGTAGATAGAAAATTATATCCAAACGTAGATTTTTACTCTGGTATTATTTACCGTGCACTTGGTATTCCTGTAGAAATGTTTACGCCTATGTTTGCATTAGGTCGTTTGCCAGGATGGATTGCACAGTGGAGAGAGATGCGATTAAACAAAGAACCAATAGGGCGTCCACGTCAAATATATATTGGCGAAACGCTTCGCGACTTTGTTCCCGTAGATAAGAGATAATAATAAAATTGTATATATTTAAAGCACTTCTGTAAGGAAGTGCTTTTTTTTATATTTGCTTATATGATTAAACTAAACATTAACGACGAAATTTCACGCCTTCGCGTTGTAGCATTAGGCCGTGCAGACAGCAATGGTCCAGTGCCAAAATTAAAAGATGCTTACGATCCTAAGTCTGCAGAACACATTAAAGCCGGGACTTATCCAAAGGATGAAGACATGGTCAAAGAGATGGAAGCTGTAGCGGCTGTTTTCAAGAAATATGACGTAACAGTTTACAGACCTGAATCTATAGAAGATTACAATCAGATTTTTTCTCGCGATATCGCTTTTGTAATTGAAGACAAGCTTATAATTGCAAATATTTTGGAAGATCGCTCTAAAGAAATTGATGCTTTAGAAGCTGTAATTAACCAAATAGACCCTTCAAAGATTATTCGTTTTCCAGAGCACGCTCATATTGAAGGGGGAGACGTAATGCCTTGGGGCGATTATATTTTTGTGGGTACATATTATGGCGATGATTACCCTAGTTTTATAACAGCACGCACAAATATGAATGCTGTAAATCACCTTCAGAAGCTATTTCCACACAAAAAGGTTAAGCCTTTCAATTTAAAAAAGAGCAATACTGTAGCAGATGAAAATGCGTTGCACCTAGATTGTTGTTTTCAGCCTCTAGGAATGGGGAAAGCAATTATTCATAAAGAAGGTTTTTTAATTGAAGAAGAGTATGAATGGCTTGTTGATTTCTTCGGAAAAGAAAATTGCTTCCATATAAGCAAACGCGAAATGTACGAAATGAATAGTAATGTTTTCTCTATTTCTCCCGAAGTAGTTATTTCAGAAAAAAACTTTACTCGCTTAAATACATGGTTGCGCGAACAAGGATTTACTGTAGAAGAAGTACCTTATTCAGAAATTTCTAAACAAGAGGGGTTATTGCGTTGTTCTACTATGCCTTTAGTACGCGATTAGTGTACTTTTCTTGCTTTCAATGTGCTGTGATTAAAATTTCTTAAAGTGAACTAATTGTGAGGCTTTGTAACTAATTGTAATTGCTATTATTAATTGTTACAAAGCCTTATTTAACAGAAAAACACCTTCAATTTCATAAAAAATTAGTAAACTTGGCATAACAAAAAATTAACACTTTGAAAAGTTTACGCTCCCTTCCTTTTTTGGTGCTGTTTTTAACAGTACTTTCTACGCTTACTGCCCAACAGAAAAATATAAGTTTACAAGAAATTTGGGGCGGAGCATTCCGCACTCAAGGTTTAGATGCGCTTCATTCTATGAATAATGGTAAGGAGTATGCTGTTTTAAATTACGACAGGCAAAATAAAGTGTCTACTGTAGATGTTTACGATTATAAAACGGGCGATAAAGTACGTACACTTTTAAATACTTCAGAATTAAAAGGCATAAACCACGTTATTTCGTATGAGTTTAGTAAAGACGAATCAAAAATTCTCTTTACTACAGAGCTTCGTAAAGTATATAGACGTTCTTCATTAGGTACTTATTATGTATATGATATTGCTACTAAGCAAATTTATTTAGTGTCTAATAACCAAATACAAGAGCCTACTTTTAATAATGACGGGAGTAAAATTGCTTTTGGCTTTGAAAATAACTTATATATAAAAGATTTAAAAACCAACGAGACCCTTCAGATAACAAAAGACGGTAATAAGAACGCTATTATTAACGGGATTACAGATTGGGTGTACGAAGAAGAATTTGCTTTTGTACGTGCTTTTGAATGGAGTACAGATGGCGATAGACTTGCCTATATAAAGTTTGACGAAACCGAAGTACCTCAATTCAATATGGATCTTTACGGCATGGAATTGTATCCTTCTGCAGATACTTTTAAATACCCAAAAGCAGGTGAAGCTAATGCTAAGGTTTCTTTGCATTTATACGATTTAGCTTCGGCTAAGACTTCTAAAGTAGATTTGTCTAATTACAATAGTTATTATATTCCGCGATTACTTTGGACAAAGGACAATAATGTTTTAAGTGTGCAACTTACTAATCGTCATCAAAATATATTAGACTTGGTGTTTATAGATGCAAGCAACAATACTTCAAAGTTAGTTTTACAAGAAAAAGATGCTGCATACGTAGATGTTACAGACAACCTTACGTTTTTAAACGGCAATAGCTTTTTCTGGACAAGCGAAAAGGATGGATGGAACCATATTTATCAATACGATAAAAACGGAAAATTATTAAACCAAGTTACAAAAGGGCCTTGGGAAGTAACAGCCTATTACGGTTTTGATCAAAATACGGGCAGAGTTTACTATCAAAGTTCTGAAAACGGAAGTGTAAACCGCGATGTGTATTCTATACTGCCTTCCGGAAAAAACAAAGCGCGATTAACCCAGCAAACAGGAAGTAACGCTGCAGATTTTAGTGCAAACTTTACCTATTTTATAAACACATTTTCTGATGCTAATACTCCTTATGTGTATACGCTTAATGATGCTAGAACTGGAAAGCAATTGCGTGAGATAAAAAACAACAATGCCTTAAAAAGCCAATTGGCGTCCTATAAGATTTCGCCTAAAGAGTATTCAACAATTAAGATTAATGGCGAAGACTTAAATATGTACATGATTAAGCCTATAGATTTTGATGAGAGCAAGCAATATCCATTGTTTCTATATCAATATTCAGGTCCTGGTTCACAAAATGTTTCTAATAGCTGGATGGGAGCAAACGATTATTGGCATCAAATGCTTGCCAATGAACACGGTATAATAGTGGCTTGTGTAGACGGTCGTGGTACAGGTTTTAAAGGTAGAGATTTTAAAAAAATGACTCAAAAGGAATTGGGTAAATACGAAGTTGAAGACCAGATAGCAGTTGCCAACAAATTAAGTGAGCTACCGTATATAGATGCTAACCGAACCGGAATTTGGGGTTGGAGCTACGGAGGTTTTATGTCTTCAAACGCCTTATTTCAAGCGCCAGATACTTTTGAGATGGCCATAGCAGTCGCTCCGGTTACCAGCTGGCGATTTTATGACAGTATTTATACTGAACGCTATATGCAAACTCCACAAGAGAATGCTTCGGGTTACGATAACAACTCACCGCTTTCGCACGTTGATGGTTTAAAAGGAAAATTTTTATTAGTACACGGTAGTGCTGATGATAACGTACACGTTCAGAACAGTATGCGTTTAATAGAAGCATTAGTACAAGCAAATAAGCAATTTGACTGGCGTATATACCCAGACAAAAACCACGGTATTTACGGCGGTAATACACGCCTTCATCTTTATACATTAATGACCGATTATATTAAAAATAACTTATAATAACCAACTTTAACTAATATATATATTATGTCAGAAGCACTTCAATATCAAAAGCAAAAAGAATTATTTGGCCATCCAGTAGGCCTTTATATATTGTTTTTCACAGAAATGTGGGAACGTTTTTCCTATTACGGAATGCGAGCCATATTGGTGTTATACCTTGTGGCAGAAGCAACTAGCGGGAATCCAGGTTTAGGATGGACCAATGCAGAAGCCTTATCACTATACGGAACTTATACAATGCTTGTTTATGTATCCTCTATACCAGGAGGTTGGATAGCAGATAAGTTTTTAGGTCAAAAGCAATCAGTTCTTGTTGGTGGTATATTACTTGTGTTAGGACACGGAGTTTTATCTATTGAAGAGATGTGGGCATTTTATACAGGACTTGGGCTTATTGTAGCTGGTGTAGGTATGCTAAAGCCTAATATTTCTACTATGGTAGGGGGTCTTTATAAGGCTGGCGATATTAGAAGAGATAAAGGGTTTACAATTTTTTACATAGGGATAAATGTAGGTGCATTTCTTTCTAGTTTAATAGTAGGATATGTAGGTGAAGTTTACGGATGGCACTATGGTTTCGGTCTTGCGGCAATAGGGATGCTTTTAGGTTTGATACAATATGTAGTTGGTCAAAAACACTTAAAATATGTTGGTAACAACACTAATAAGTCTATTGACCCAGAAGAGAAAGAAGCTATGAAAAGACCATTGACCAAAATTGAAAAAGATAGAGTTATTGTACTCTTTATATCTTTTATATTGGTTATAGTTTTTTGGGGTGCATTTGAGCAAGCAGGAGGTTTAATGAATATATATGCTTCCGAAAAAACAAATAGGTTATTTATGGGATGGGAAGTTCCTGCTTCTTGGTTCCAATCCTTAAATGCAATGTTTATTATAATATTAGGTACTACTGTTGCGGCATTTTGGGCTAAACGAAAGTTAAAAGGAAAAGTTTCTTCTTCACTTTTTAAAATGTGCCTTGGTTTAATAATTATGGGAATGGGCTTTTTCTTTATGACCGCAGCAGCAGCTCAGTTTAATAGCGATGGTTCTTCTGCAATGTATTGGTTAGTTTTAGCTTATCTATTTCATACTGTTGGTGAATTGTGTTTATCTCCAGTTGCACTTTCATATATTACTAAATTAGCTCCGTTAAAATATGCTTCATTAATGATGGGGGTATATTTTGCAATGACCGGATTAGGAAACAAAGTTGCAGGACTTTTAGGAGAATCTGCTTCAGATCTTGGAGAGTATACAGTCTTTACTGGAATTGCAGTTTTCTGTGTGGTTTTTGGGCTTTTAGTATTGGTAATTCGCAAGAAATTAGAAAAACTTACTCATGGCGCTGAAGATAACGAACGTGAAATTGATGACGAAAATGAAGCATACGAACTAGCAGGTTCTGGAGCTAACAAAAACAACTAAATAAAACAGTATAACCAATATATAAACTGATGAATACCGATATAGAAAATCTATTTAAAGACAAAGTTTTAGGGCATCCAGCGGGACTTTTTATTCTTTTCTTTACCGAAATGTGGGAGCGTTTTTCCTTTTATGGAATGCGTATACTCTTAGTTTTATTTCTTACTGCCCCAATTTTAAGCGATAACCCAGGTTGGGATTGGCCACGAGAACACGCGCTAGCTTTAATTGGTACGTATGCCTCGCTCTTATACCTTACGCCAATTATTGGTGGGTGGGTAGCAGATAAAATTACAGGCTACCGTATGGCTGTAGTTTTAGGGTGTGTTATTATGACCTTAGGGCACGCGTCTATGGCATTAGAAACAACAGCTTCTTTTTACTTAGGTCTTGCACTTTTAGTAATTGGTACTGGTTTTTTTAAGCCGAATATTACTTCCATAATTTCTGAAATGTACAAGGGCAAAGAGTCTAAAAAAGACGGTGCTTATACAATTTTTTATATGGGTGTTAATGCCGGAGCCTTCTTTGGAATGATGCTTTGTGGGTATTTAGCCGAAAACTACGGCTGGTCTTGGGGCTTTGGTCTTGCAGGTATTTTTATGTTCTTAGGAATGTTACAGTTTTTATTAGCTGGTAAAATATTTGGAGGTATAGGTGCTAAACCTACTAAAGTTCACGAAGTTGAACTTCCACAAAATATAAATGAAAAAGCACCAGAAGTAGATGAAGATGGTGTTGAGGTTGCTCCTATAAAGTTAAACCCATTCACTATGTTTGATTATGTACTCATTGTACTATCATCCTTGGGTGGTTTGTTATACCTTTTCAACGATCCGTTGGAAAAAATTTATGACACCTCATTAGCGCCTTTTGAAATAGCTGGTATGAGTGGTACTAATATAATTGTACTCTCTGCATTAGCAATGTTCCTAATACTACTTATTACACGTATTGCGCGTTATTTACCAATAGTAAGAGATAGACTAATTGCAGTTTCAATTTTTGGATTGTTTACTGTTTTCTTTTTCGCCTTTTTTGAACAGTCTTTAGGATCTATGACGCTTTTTGCACAGGATTATACAGATAGAAACCTGACAGGAAACTCTGCTATTATTTTTAAAATTGTCGATACACTTTTAACCACAGTACCGCTAATAATAATAAGTTATGTAATCTTTTTGCTTGTTAAAAAGACACATAGTAGAATAGCAATATCTAATGTAGCACTTGTAATTGCTTTTATTGGTATTTGGGCACTAGTTTTATTTAGATTGTATAACAACTTTAATAAAGCTGAATTAGAAATTGAAGCAACTTGGTTCGGAATATTAAACTCATTCTTTATTATAACCCTTGCGCCTATATTCTCAAAATGGTGGGAAAGCAAATACAACCCAAGTGCAGCAGTAAAATATGGCATTGGTTTAATAATGTTAGGCCTAGGTTTTGCAATACTATCTTACGGTGCGTCAGATATCCCACCGGGAGCAATGACTGCAAAAGTGAGTATTATATTCCTTATTTTGGCTTATTTAATGCACACTATGGGTGAGCTTTGTCTTTCACCGCTCGGACTTTCTTACTTAAGTAAATTAGTGCCAGCGCGTATGATAGGCTTTATGTTTGGTGTTTGGTACCTTGCTATTGCAGTAGGACAAAAAGCAGCGAATACTATGGGTGGTATGATTGATAAAATTTCATCAGAATACTCGATGGGAACATTTTTCTTAATATTTACACTAATACCCATAGCCGTTGGTGTTATATCAATGTTATTAAATCCTGTTCTAAAAAAATTAATGCACGGCATTCGTTAACACACAATACTTTATATAGTTAAAGCGTTCCTTTTTTATGGAACGCTTTTTGTTTCGGTTTATAGCACTTTTAAAAACACTTTCAATGAAAAATATTTTACTACTCGCTTTATTAATAAGTTTTGGCAGCATACATGCGCAGCAGATTAATTGGATGACCATGAATGAGGCCTTAGCGGCTCAAAAAGAAAATCCGAAAAAGATTTTTATGGATGTTTATACCACTTGGTGTGGTCCGTGTAAAATGCTAGATAAAAATACCTTTAGCGATGCAGATGTTATAGAGTATGTAAACAAAAACTATTATGCTGTAAAGTTTAATGCCGAAGGTACCGAAGAAGTTACATATAATGATTTTACATATACAAACCCAAATTATAAGCCCGACCGTAAAGGTAGAAACTCGCAGCATTTGTTTGCACACGCATTAAAAGTGAACGCTTATCCTAGCGTTGTTTTCTTTACTGAAGAAGGGAAACTTATACAAGCTGTACCTGGGTATAGAACACCACCTCAATTAGAGATTTTTCTTAAAATGATACATACAGACGATTATTTAAAGCTTACAACAACTGAGGCTTGGGAGGCCTATCAAAAAGACTTTAAGCCTACGTTTTAGAATAGCATTTTCGGTTTCATATTCGGGCTATTCTATTGAGAAAGCTCCTTGTTTTGCAGTATAGCAAAACGGGAGCTTTTTTAGTTTACATGTTTTTTCCCAACGTTTTGCGTAACTGTAATAGTTACTGCCATCTGCAATAATCTGTTTAGGCTTTAAACTGTCTATTAAGCGATTTAAATTTATTTTAGGGCTGTTTGTTAGTAAAAGTGTGTGAACCTCTATGCGCTTCGGAAAAATGGCTAAACTATCTAAAACTAATATTCTTTTAGATTTATACTGAAAATAATTTGGTAAAATTTCTTCAGAATAAAAGCTGGTGTTTACAGCATTCTTATACGACTTTATAGGGTAACTATCTCTAAAGCCTTCTGTAGAATCTTTTTTAAAAACAGTTAATTTCTTTGCGTTTTTATATGCTAACAATGTTTTTTTACGCTTCTGAAATACTATAAATTGATTTGAAGAAGTCTTAAATTCATCGTAAATGTATATTGAAACAAACAATGATGTAAACGCCAAGCAAACCATCAAGCGTCTATAATTTATTTTCTGAAAAAACAATGCAGCCGAAACTATTAAAAGGTATGATCCTATAACTTTTAAGGAAGAAAAGTGAATGTCCTTAAACAGAAACGCATCTTGTGTTGCAACCCACCTTATAAAGTTATTTAAGCCTTCTATTATATAGTTATAGGCAATAGCAAACCAATCTGGCAGAAAATCTACAGTCGCTAAAAGAACAATCAATATGCCTAAACCCATTAAAACTGCTAGAAACGGAAGTACAACTATATTGGTCAATAAAAATAAACCTGGCAATTGATGAAAATAGTATAAACTCAATGGCAAAACGCCAATTTGTGCACATAAGCTTACTATTACTACAGTCTTTATTTTTTTTATAAAGATGTTTTTTGAATACCCAAAACTTTTAAACATTGGGTATAACCAAACTATAAAGAAAACAGCTAAATAACTTAACTGAAAACCTACCTGAAAAAGCCATAACGGATTTATAAGCAAGAGGGTTAAAAAAGATAGAAACAAGGTGTTTATAGTGTTGGTGTCTCTATTAAATAGTTTTGCTATTGCAAAAAAGCTAAACATGCTAACAGCTCGTGTTACAGACAACGAAAGACCAGATAGCATGGCAAAACACCATAGAAGTAAAACAATGAGTATAGATTGTATAATTATGCCGTTTTTAAACCGCCCTAAAGGAGTAAATAGGAATAACAGAATTCCGTATATAATCCCTACGTGTAATCCCGAAACCGCTAAAATATGTACCGCTCCAGCTGCGGCATACGCTTGATAAAGATTTTTTTCTAAATCTTTTTTTTCGCCTAAAACTAAAGCTTGAATTATGGCTCGTTCGCTACTTTTTAGTTTAGTCTTTTGTAGTTTTTCTACAACTTTTGAACGTGTGTTTTGAGCAATCCCAAAAAGGGTTTTAGAACCTTCTTTTGTTTTTAGTATGTCATTATTTGTAATGCGTAGCTGAAATAAAACACTTTGTAATTTCATATAGTTTGAATAGTCAAACTGATGCGGGTTTAAAGGCTTTGGTATTTCTGAAATAGGAGAGTAGACCAACAAAACCTCATCTGGAGACAAAGGGTTTGTCAACGAATCTTTAGATAGATTTAGCAAGACCTTGCCTTTTGTAGTAGTATTGTTTACGCCAATGACGTTTGCAAAATACTTTAAATTGTATTTGTCTGGCTTTAGTGTTTTTGTGATTTTTAACTGAATTAATTCAGTTTCATTTTCAGAAATAAAATGGGAGTAATGCTTTACTTGAAAGTCTGGTAATTGCAATTGATAGCCTAAGTAGCCTATTGCGAAAAAACACAAATACGCCACTATGCCAAAGTAAACGCTTTGTATAAATTGTTTGCGCGCCCATATCCAAAGCCCTAACAGTAAAACAATAAGTACTAAAACAAGCTTTGTTATAAGGGTAGAAATAGGAAAATAATGAGCTATGAGTATTCCAAAAACGAGGAAAACCGAAAACTTAACTACTGCGAAGTTTATAAACTTCATAACCTAGGTCTTTAAGTGAATACCTAAGCGTAGGTTAAGCTGTTTTACTTATAGTTTTTTGTGAGCAAGACTATAGTTGTAGCTTGAGGTTTTTATATTTAAAATTAGGGTAGGTCTTGTTGCTTATTGAGCCTTTCTAAGATACAAAAAGTAGCGTTAAATAACACGTCTAACTTCAACAAAGGCTTTTTTCCAATAGTTTTCGTCTAAGGAAGAGATGATAACCCCGGCACTTGTGGTAGAGTGTATAAATTTTACATCGCCGCGTTTTGCTTCTACCACCAAACCTACGTGGTTAATAGTGTTTTTTCTACTGGTTTTAAAGAAAACTAAATCGCCAGCTTCTATGTCTTTAAACGAAATAAGTATTCCTTTAGTAGCCATATCTCGCGAGATTCGCGGTAGCGAAATATTTTCTTTTTTAAAAGCTGCATAAACTAAACCCGAGCAATCCATACCAGATTCTGTAGTGCCTCCATATTTGTAACGTGTTCCTTGGAAGGTTTTAGCGTAGTCTATAATATCACTCTTTATTTCTTTAGGCTTTTCTTCCTCATTAGCTTTAGAAGTAGTTGCTTTAGAAGTGTTTTTATTGATTTTATGGGTGCTAGAAGAATTGGTTTTAGAATCGGTTTTTCCGATAATAACTTCTGGTATTTTTCCTGTGTTCTTAGTACCTCCACAGGATATGAAAAATAGAACTAAAAATGATAATAAGAGTGCTTTTCTCATAGTAAGGAAGTAGAAGTTTTAGTTTTTAAAAATATAAATTATATTTTAATTTTCCTTTATAGAAGCGGTTATTAACTTGGCGGTGTTTTCGCTCGCACCTCTTCCCCCTAATGCTTTTTCTAAATCGTAGTAGTCTAAAAACAATTTTGCGCGGGTATAAGGGTCTAAGATGTTAGTGAGTTCCTCTTTGAGTCTTTTGGTGTTAAATTCTGTTTGAATAAGCTCTGTAACAACGGTTTTGTTTAAGATTAGATTTACCAACGAAATATAATCTAATTTAATAATGCGCTTTGCTATTTCATAACTTATACGGCTGCCTTTATAGCATACAACTTGTGGTACTTTAAACAAGGCTGTTTCTAGTGTAGCAGTACCCGAGGTAACCAGTGCAGCATCCGAAATGCTTAACAGATCGTAGGTTTTATTGGTTATAAAATGAACGTTTTTTGTGCTTAAAAAAGATTCGTAAAAAGATTTTTCTTGGCTTGGTGCGCCAGCAATCACAAACTGGTGGTCCTTAAAATCTTTTGCGACAGTAATCATAATCTCGAGCATTTTTTTAATTTCCTGCTTGCGGCTGCCTGGCAGCAGTGCAACTATAGGTCTGTGGTCTAGATTGTTTTCTTTTTTAAAGCTGTCTGGATCTACTTGGGTTCTGTTGTAGATGGCATCTATTAATGGGTGACCTACAAAATGAACTGGAAAATGATGCTTCTCTTCATAAAATTCTTTTTCAAAAGGAAGGATAACATACATTTGGTCTACATCGCGTTTTATGTCTTTAATACGCCCTTCCTTCCAAGCCCATATTTGTGGAGAAATGTAATAATGTGTTTTATAACCTTTTTGCCTAGCCCATTTTGCTATACGAAGATTAAAGCCTGGATAGTCTATAAATATAATAACATCTGGCTTGTAAATCTCGATGTCTTTTTTACAGAATTTTATGTTTTTTAAAATGGTGCCTAGGTTTAGTACTACCTCTAAAAACCCCATAAAAGCTAAATCGCGGTAATGTTTTACCTCAGTCCCCCCAGTGGCTTTCATTAAATCGCCCCCCCAAAAGCGAAAATCTGCTTGTGGATCTTCCTTTTTTAAAGCTTTCATTAAATTGGCTCCGTGTAAATCTCCGGAGGCTTCGCCTGCTATGAGGTAGTATTTCATCTTTGAAATTTTATAAGTTATAAGCACTGCTTAAGAGCTTTCCGAAACTAACAGCAGAAAACCCCAATCAAAAACTTAAAACTATTTTAATGCATTTTGAATCAATATATCAAAAAATTCTGTGAGTGTCATCCCTGCTTGTCTAACTTGTTTAGGAATGATGCTTTCTTGTGATATCCCTGGGTTTGTATTCATTTCTAAAAAGTAAGCTTTTCCATCTTCTAAAATAAACTCACTGCGAGTTATGCCTTTCATATTTAAAAGTTTAAAAATACGGATGGCTTCTTTTTGCACCAATGCGGTTTCTGCTTCTGAAATACGCGCAGGGGTAATTTCTTGCGATTTACCCAAGTACTTTGCTTCGTAGTCGAAAAAATCATTTTCCGAAACAATTTCGGTTACCGGTAGTGCAATTACTTCATCACCATTGTTGTAGACACCTACGGAAACTTCGGTGCCAACTAGGGCTGTTTCAATTATTATTTCAGAATCTTCAGTAAATGCCTTTTCTATTGCAGGCATCATTTCTTCCATATCATTCACTTTACTAATGCCAAAGCTAGAACCAGAACGGTTTGGTTTTACAAAGCAAGGCAGACCAGTTTTTAGAATAATCTCTTCAACATTTATAGCTATCCCTTTGTTTATGTAATATGAATTTGCGGTTCGCACACCAAAATTCTTTAATACAGAAAGGCAATCTCGTTTGTTAAAACTTAAGGCAGCTTGGTAATAATCTGTACTGGTGTGTGGCATACCCAATAATTGCCAGTAGGCTTGTAGATAACCGTCCTCTCCTGGAGTTCCGTGTATTGTATTAAAAACAGCATCTGGTTTAATAGTTTCAGTACCATTGCTAAAACTAAAATCAGCTTTGTTTACAGGATATTTTGTGCCGTTTGCAGCAACAAAATGCCATCCTTCTTCCAAAATATGAACAGCATAGACCTCATATTTGTTTTTATCGAGTGCTTTGCAAACCACTTCGCCACTGTTGAGCGAGATCTTAAACTCGCTGGAATAGCCGCCCATAGCCACGGCAATATGTTTTTTACTCATAACAAAGTATTAAAATACACGTTAAATATCTGGTAAAACAAAAATATCACTTATCCATAGAAAGATACTAACTTTGGGTTTTATATTTTTGTGCATTAACAAAGAAACATATGACTTTTTTTCAATTCGTGTTTTCCAAAGCTTTTTTAAAGCAATTACTCTTTGCAATTGTAGCATTGCTAGTATTAGGATTTTTAATATTATGGTGGTTGCGTATTAGTACAAACCACAACGAAAAAATAGAAGTGCCAAACTTGGCAAAGATGTCTTTAGACAAAGTAGAGATGCAGTTAGATGAAATGGATCTTCGGTTTGAAGTTTTAGACTCGGCAAATTACAATCCAGACTATCCAAGATATTCTGTGATAGAGCAGATCCCAAAACCGGGTAAATTTGTAAAAGAAAACCGTAAGCTGTATTTAACGTTGAACCCTTCAGGTTATAGAAAAATTGAAGTGCCCGATGTATTAGGGCGTACACGTCGCCAAGCAGAACCAACACTTCTGGCTATGGGTTTTAAAATAGGAAAAATTAGCCACCGCCCGCATATTAGCGATAATGTTTTAGAAATGCGCTATAAAGGTGAAAAGCTGGATCCGGGAACTCCGCTTCAAAAGACTTCAGTGATAGATTTAATAGTTGGTGATGAATCTTTAAACCGAATACAAACAGAGGAGGATTCTTCCGAAGAAAATTCAGATACACCTACAAATAACGAAGAAGAGAACGATGACGAATTATAAGGAAGACGAAATTGAAGATACAGATGGTAGTGATGATCTTTACGAACATTACCGCTTTCAGGCAGATAAAGGACAAGGAGCACTTCGGGTAGATAAATACCTGATGAATTTGATTGAAAAAGCTACGCGTAATAAAATTCAGAAAGCTGCAGCTGCAGGTAATATATACGTAAATGGACAGCCAGTAAAATCTAACTACAAGGTAAAAGGCAATGATGTGGTGACTGTGCTTTTTGAGCATCCGCCCTACGAGTTTTTGTTGGTGCCTGAGAATATACCTATTGATATTGTTTATGAAGACGATGCTGTTCTTGTAGTTAATAAACCTGCTGGAATGGTAGTGCATCCTGGTCATGGCAATTACAGCGGAACCTTAATAAATGCGCTTACCTATCATTTTGAAAATCTTCCAAATAATTCTAGTAACAGGCCTGGTCTAGTACATCGAATAGATAAAGATACCAGCGGGTTATTGGTGGTTGCTAAAACCGAAGAGGCTATGACGCATCTCGCCAAACAGTTTTTCGACAAAAGCACGGAGCGTGAATACATAGCCTTAGTATGGGGAAATGTAGAAGAAGAGGAGGGAACCATTGAAGGTAATATAGGGCGTCATCCTAAAAATCGTTTGCAGAACACAGTTTATGAAAACGACGAAGAAGAAAAAGGAAAACCTGCGGTTACTCATTATAAAGTTTTAGAGCGCTTAGGCTATGTTACTCTTGTTTCTTGCAGATTAGAAACAGGCCGTACGCATCAAATTCGTGTGCATATGAAATATATAGGGCACACACTTTTTAACGATGAGCGTTATGGAGGCGAAAGAATATTAAAGGGTACTACTTTTAGTAAATACAAACAGTTTGTAGAAAACTGTTTTAAGGTATTGCCAAGACAAGCTTTACACGCGCGTACATTAGGTTTTGTACATCCCGTTACCAATGAGTTTATGCGTTTTGAATGCCCTATACCCGAAGATATTGAAGGCTGTTTAGACAAATGGCGCAATTATTCGCAGCATGTTATTGAATGATTAAAGTGGCTTCGGCTCCGCTCAGCCACCACTCTCGGTCATTGAGTGGCTTCGGCTCCGCTCAGCCACCACCCTCGGTCATTGAGTGGCTTCGACTCCGCTCAGCCACCACTCTCGCTCAGCTACCGCTCTCGGTCATTGAGCGTAGCCGAAATGACAATTTGCTTCGGCTCCACTCTCGGTCATTGAGCGTAGTCGAAATAACATTTGGCTTCGGCTCTAAACAAAGTTAAGAAATGATTTAAATTATTGAAAACCAATGTCTTATTTCTTTTTTAATGAGTGTTATACTTCCTCCTAGGAAATACCAACTTCTTTCGCTTCATCGGCTTTTTTAACACGTTCGATTATTAACTTCTTATGCGCATCGCTAAGGAATAACCTTTAGATTGTTTTATTGCTACATCGCTAGGTACAACTGAAACTCCTCTTGTTGTTTTAAAATGTGTTTTATTCAAATAAAAAGTCCCTTTTCATCGTATTGAAAAGGGACTTTCGTGTTTTTAAAACGTGGTCTTTCAGTTTACTTCTTTACCCATTTGGCGGTAAATATTTTATTTCCGTCATTGATAGATACAAAATACAATCCACTGTTTAGGTGTTTCATATTATAGGTAGAAGTAGCGTCTAGGCTGCCTTCTTCTGAAAAGACTACTTTGCCATCTACGCTATAAACTTTCACTTTAGCATTTTGGATAGCCGAAGGAATTTTAAAACTTAGCATTCCTTCTGAAGGATTTGGGTAAACGCTAATTACTGAAGCACTATTGTCTGAAACACTTGCTGTTGGGTCTAATTCTACATAGCCATCGCGGGTATTATTGCCTTTATAGCCATTTCTTTTAATAGAATCTGGATTGTAAGGCACATTTAGATTGTACACCTGTACAAAAGTAGAATCTACTCCTGCTCCAAAAGTTTGCGTATAGCTATTTGCAGTTAGGTCTAATTGCCCATCGTTATCTACATCGCCTAATACAGCTCCATTTAAAAACGTAAAGCCACGAGGACGTAGCGGGAAGCCGTCAATTTCACCACTGCCATCTAGCGAATAAGCGTGTATATAGCCTAAACCATCAGCATCTGTAAGCACACTAGGGAATATAATATCTAACACATCATCGTTATTTACATCTGCAATAGAAAGCACCCCCTCGGTACCACCGTATTTTTCAATAGGAAAATTAGGTAAATCATTGCCTTCTGGACTTAAACCAAAAATAACAGGGAGTTCGTCACCTTGAGTGCTACTAGTCTGTCTGTCTGACATAAAAATATCGAAAGTACCATCATTATCCACATCCCATACGGTTGGAGGAGAGTAGGTCCAACCACTAGTAGCTATTGGCCATCCCGCTTTGTAAGAACCGTCGTGTTCCATTACATAAAAACCAGGATTGTCGCCGTGGTTGCTTCCTATAATTTCTAAATCGCCATCCTCGTCAAGGTCTGCAAGCATAGGCGATTGGTAAGAGTAACTAACAGTAGCATCATAAACCGGAAACCCAGGGAATACTTGTCCTTGGTTGTCAAAAATATACATACCAGCAGACGATGCTGCAATAACTACATCTGGATTACCATCGTTATCAACATCTGCTATAGAGGGCGTAAAGGCAGGAGTAGCTCCTACTTCTACCGGCCAGTTAGCGTTTATAGGAGTACCATCCATTTTAATAGCGTGTACAAATCCTTGAGCACTAGCAACACGTTCGCCAGTAACAATATCTAATATGCCGTCGCCATCTAAATCTGCAACAGCTGGTGCATTGAGCATCCAGTGGTCGTCAAAATTTAAAGGCCAACCGGCTAGGTCGTTTCCTACTGGGTCTAAAAGATACACACGTCCAGCATTGGGAATACCACCTGTGTTTAGTATAATTTCTAAGGTGCCATCATTGTCTAAATCTGCTACCGTAGGAGGTAGAAGTATGGTGCCGCTCACAGGTTTTTCCCATAGCAGATCTCCATTGCTGTCTAGAGCGTAAAGCGTGTTCCAGATACCGTAAAGTACCTCGTCTACACCGTCATTATTAATATCAGCCAAGGTTGTACCTCGAGAGTTTTTAAAGTTGGGATGCGCAGGTTCACCAAAACGCCAAATTCGGTCAAATACTAGAGATTGTTCAGTGTTGTAATAGTTTTCAGGTAAGATAACCGTTTCTACAGAAATGGTTCCGTCTTCATTTAATGTTGCTTTTTTACCTTGCTGCTGGGCAGAGGTAGTTAGAGTTATCCCAAAGAATAAAGCTAATGCGAAGGGGAGTTTTTTTGTCATATATATTTTTTTTAGTTTCTATAAAACTATATATAAATATTGAGTTTTCAAATAATTACATTAGCGAGTATTTGTTTTATAGTTGCTATGCGCTCCTTTTGCTTGTAATAATTATGATTAAAAAATTAAATTATTGTTTAAGGGGAAGGTGGCCCCGACTTTTCTGTCGGGGACGGAAGGGGTTTTGGTCTTTTAGTTATTAACTCGTGCACCCAGCCCACCTCCCAGAACAAGTTTGGGACAAGCGCTCTCTTTCTGAACGGGAACCGATATCAGTCTTAACAAAAAGTTAAAGTTGTTCTGTTTTTCTGCTTTTTGGAATGCCGAAAGCACGAAAAATGGGGAATCCGTTTATATTTACCGTTCGATAAATTTTAAAGCTTAAAGCTGTCTATTTATCTTAAATGTTAAATATTAAAACTTATTTACTAATGAAAAAAATTATTATTTGTTTACTGCTTGCTGCCTTTGCATTGCCTGTTCAGGCAAATGAAGGTATGTGGTTTTTAATGCATATAGAGCGATTAAATCATCGCGATATGCAAAAAATGGGACTTCAGCTTACAGCAGAAGAAATTTACAGTATAAACAATGCTAGTCTTAAAGATGCCATTGTTCAGTTTAACCGTGGTTGTACTGCAGAAATTATTTCTGGTAGTGGTTTGGTGCTTACCAATCACCATTGTGGGTATAGTCAGATTGCAGAGCTTTCTACTGCCGAAAACGATTACTTAACTAATGGGTATTGGGCGGCAAACAATGCTGAAGAGCTTAAGCCAAAGAGTTTGTCTGTTCGTTTCTTTGTAAGAATGGACGATGTGTCTAAACGAATTTTAAGTTTGTTGAATGACGATATGACCGAAGCCGAACGCGAGGCAACAATAAACAAAGAGATTGCTAAAATAGAGCAAGAAAATAGTGAAGATGGTAAATACACCGTTTCTGTAAAGTCTTTTTATCAAGGAAATGAGTTTTACTATTTCGTATACCAAGATTATAACGACGTGCGTTTAGTGGGAACACCTCCTGCAAGTGTTGGAAAATTTGGTGGAGATACAGACAATTGGGAATGGCCACGCCACACAGGCGACTTCTCTCTTTTTAGAGTATATGCAGATAAGGATGGAAATCCTGCAGAGTATTCAAAAGACAATGTGCCACTTAAGCCAAAAAAACACTTAACGACTAGCTTAAAAGGTTTTGAAGAAAATGATTTTGCTATGATTATGGGCTATCCAGGGCGTACAAACCGTTGGATGCCTGCAGGTGGTATTGAGCAAAACGTAAAATACGCTTACCCTGCTTGGGTAGAAGCTTCAAAAACATCTATGGATGTAATGAAGACTTATATGGATAAAGATCAGCAGGTAAAGTTAGACTACGCTTCTAGCTATGCTTCTATTGCTAATTACTGGAAGAACCGTCAAGGGATGATTGATGCGCTTACAGCACATAAAACTGCTAAAAGCAAACAAAAAGACGAAAAAGCTTTTCAGAAATGGGCTTCTAAAAAAGGAAATGAAAAGTATGCAGACGTAATTCCTGTAATTAATGACTACTATGCTAAAACAAACGATGCTAGTGCTCATAATAATTATTTAATAATGATACTGCGTACCAAAATGGGAATCTTACCATATCGTTTAGGTAGCTCTATAGATTATTACCTTCAGCAGAATGATGCTAAGCAAAGTGAACTACAAGCTAAGCTAGATGCAGATATGGAAAATATGTACGAAGGTTTGTATATGCCTTTAGAAAAAGATGTGCTTGCTGCACAGCTGAAACTATATGCTACAAAAGCGAAAAATATTGCACCTATGGTTGCTAAAGCAGCTAAAGAGAATGGCAATACCGAAGAAGGATGGAGTAATTATGTAAACACAGCTTTTCAAAACAGTGTTTTTGAGTCTAAAGAAAAACTAGAAGCCTTTATGGCAAACCCAAATGCTGAGGTTTTAAAGAACGATCCTTTATTTTTACTTTCATCAGATTTGTTAACGCGTTACCGCTATAAGTCTGAAGAGGAAAAGAACTTAGATAGCGATTATGAGCGTGCATATAGAATGATGGTTCAGGGTATGCGTCTTCAAAATCCAGACGAAAAGTATTACCCAGATGCAAACAGTACATTGCGTCTTACTTATGGAAAAGTAATCTCTTTGCCTGAAGATAAGCGTAATGATGCTAATAAAAACTACTATACTACATTAAAAGGAACCGTTGCAAAATACCAACCTGGAGATGATGAATTTGATATGCCTAAGCGACTTATTGAGCTTTATGAAAGTAAAGATTTTGGTCAATATGCAGATGCAGATGGATATTTACCGGTTAACTTCTTAACAGATAACGATATTACAGGTGGTAATTCAGGATCGCCTGTACTAAACGGAAAAGGTGAGTTAATAGGTTTGGCTTTTGATGGAAATATTGAAGCAATGGCTGGTGATGTTATTTTTGACGACCAACTGCAACGAACCATAAACGTAGATATACGTTATGTACTTTTCTTAATAGATAAATATGCAGGGGCAACTCATATTATTGACGAGTTAACACTGTCAAAATAGTTTAGAATTTAAACTACTATATATAAAAACCCACTTTTCTTTTAAGAGAAGTGGGTTTTTTAATGTCTTTTAATTCAAGTTGAAAAGTGTCGTTTGGATTTAGAAAATAAGAAGCCTTATTTAGAAGCTAGTACAATGAGAGCCCAAGGCCAAAAGTAGTTTGTTTGTGATTGTAGTCTATCAAGCTTTCGCCGTAGCCGGTAAACACTTGAGCGTGTATTTTTAGGTTTTTAACCACTCTGTAGGAGTAGTCTAACCTAGCACTAGCGTGACTGTTACTGCCACCTCTTAGGGAATGTCTGGTAACCAATTCAAAATCGTGTTTCCCCAAGGCGTAATTTAAGTTTAGCTCTGCTCGCCCCATATAATCTTCTATGTCTGGGTTATCATCATTTTCTTCGGCTTCGGGAAGTCTTATCCACGGTTTTAAGACAATTTGTAGCTTGTCTATTTCCCAACCTGCTTGAAAAATTACTCTATTCCAGCTTCGGCTTAAAGGATTTGAACGGCCATTACTTTGATGGTTAAGTCCGAGTCCCATAAAAACACCTTTTAATTTACCAATGCTATAGGCTGTACCAATTAATAAAAAGGCTTCTGGTTGGTAATTGGTTTCCCGAAAAGGACGTGAGAGTTCGCTGTTGTATAACTGCCAGCGTGAACTTTGGGTATAAGCACCCCATATATCTCCTCCTATTTTTTTGCCAAATATATTATGCAGCATTTTTGTTTTAAAACTCAGCTGAAATACCAATTCTACAGGTTTGTATGCAATAGGGTCAGAAACAACATTTAAAGGATTACCACTGCTAGGAGAGGTGTTTACATTGGTGCTAATATTTGCAAATAATATATAAAGCGGTTTATAGGGAAGTAATTTGAAATCTACTTTTTTAGTTTTAGAGATAGAGTCAAGCTGCCAAGTTTCTGAAAGTGAGAGTTGTTTTGAAGTGTTTTGAGCAAAAGAACTTGTGCACCAAACTGCAATAAGTGTAAAAAGTAATAATGAGGGATATTTCATTGATTGTATTTGAGTGGGTAAAGATAAAGGGGAAATTTTAATGAGCTTGTTAATGTATTAATATGTTGTGTAATTGAGTTAGAAATTAAACTGCATTTACAGCAAGTTGGCTATTTTTGTTGAAATTTTTAAAACAAACTTTATGGCTTCAGGGATTTTTGCAATTTTAGATGATATTGCTGTTTTGCTAGACGACGTAGCGATGATGAGCAAAGTGGCTGCTAAAAAAACAGCGGGTATTTTAGGAGACGACTTGGCGGTAAATGCCGAAAAAGCTTCTGGTTTTGCTTCATCTAGAGAGATACCAGTACTCTGGGCTATCACAAAAGGCTCGTTTATCAATAAATTGATTATTCTTCCTATTGCCTTTTTACTGAGTGCTTTCCTACCTGTGGCTGTAACTGTAATCTTAGTACTTGGAGGTTTGTATTTAGCGTATGAAGGTGCCGAAAAAATATTTGAATACTTCTTTCCTCATAAACACGCTAAAGAATCTTTAGTATCTCAAGAGTATACTGAAACTGAAATTCTAGCCATAGAAAAAGAACGTGTAAAAGCTGCTATAGTTACAGATTTTATTCTCTCTATAGAAATTGTGATTATTGCTTTAGGGACCGTAGTACAGGAAACACTTACTACACAAATTATAGTAGTTAGTATAATAGCCATTATTGCAACTGTAGGGGTTTACGGAATTGTAGCGCTAATAGTGCGTATGGATGAAGCAGGTTATAAATTAATAAAACACAGCAAGAGCGATACAAGTTTTTCTAAAAAACTGGGGATGGTTCTAGTGCAGGCGCTTCCTGTGGTTATAAAGTCACTTAGTGTTATAGGAACCATCGCACTTATCTTGGTTGCTGGTGGAATTTTTGTTCACAACATAGACTTTTTTCATCACTTCTTAACTTTTCTGCCTAGTATACTCAGCGAGTTTTTAGTGGGGCTATTAATTGGTTTTGTGTGTTTAATGGTGGTTTTACTAGCAAAAAAGCTTTGGAAACTGATGAAGAGCTAATAATAAAAAACATAGAATAGCCCCGTAAATACGTACAGTTTTACGACATTTGGCTACCTTATAAAGTTTCAGTTTGAAAAAACAATTTGCCGCAATATTATTCCTTTTTGTGTTATTCGCTCCTGTAGTGTCTATGTTTGTATATCTTCACTATCAAAAAGCTGCTGTAAAAAGAGAAATAAAGTGGAAAATGATTGCTGGTATAGACCAGGAAGAATTAGTCTTACTGAAATTTACAAAAGAAGAGACCAAGACAAAATTGCGCTGGGAGCATTCAAAAGAATTTGAATACAATAAGCAGATGTATGATATTGTTTCAACCCAAATAAAAGGAGATACAATAATATATAGATGTTGGTGGGATCACGAAGAAACTAAACTCAATAAAAAGCTTCAAAAGCTAGTTGTTAAAGCATTTGATAAAAATGAAGACAAACAAAAACACCAAAAGGATTTACAGCATTATTTTCAATCCTTTTTTTGTTCAGAATTATTTAATTGGCAGTCATTAACTTCAGAAGAAATACAAAAGCCTCAAGTAGATTATATGACAATCTATCCATTTAAAAATTTGCGTTTTACACCGCCAACGCCTCCTCCAAAATACAGTTAATTCATTATTTTATTTTACGCTTAGCACTTTCAATAAAATATGAAGGTGTGTACTGGTGTTATTTACTAACGCCTTAATTTCAAAACAAATCATTAAAAAAAATGAATAAACTATTAATTATATGGTTGATGTTGGGTTTTGTAGGTGCTTCCTATGGCCAAACTATAACCATAAAAGATAATGAAACTAATCAGCCTATAGAGTTGGTAACCCTATCTAGCGTTAATTTAAAACTTTACGCAACTACAGATTTTAATGGACAAGCAGATGTTTCAGCCTTTAAAAAAGCAGAAATGATTGAAATACGTAGTTTGGGGTATAAAACAATTAAAAGAAGTTATAAGCAGTTGCAGGCCGAAAACTTCAATATTACTCTTGAAGTGTCAAATCTAAGTCTTGATGAGGTTGTTATTTCAGGGTCTCGTTGGAGGCAAAGTAGTGACGATGTACCTTCAAAAATAATTTCAATTTCTAAAAAAGAGGTAGCGCTTCAAAATCCGCAGACCGCAGCAGATTTACTGAGCATTTCGGGTAAAGTATTTGTTCAGAAAAGTCAGCAGGGTGGTGGTAGCCCAATGATTCGTGGTTTTGCTACGAGCCGTTTGCTGTATTCTGTAGATGGTGTGCGAATGAATACGGCTATTTTTCGCTCTGGAAACCTTCAGAATGTAATTAGTATAGACCCTTTTGCTGTAGAAGGCACCGAGGTTCTTTTTGGACCAGGTTCGGTAATTTATGGTAGTGATGCAATTGGTGGGGTTATGAGTTTTCAAACCTTAACTCCAAGGCTTTCACATACAGACGCTCCGTTGATTAATGGAAAAGCGAATGTGCGATATTCTTCTGCTAACAATGAAAAAACAGGTCATTTTGATGTAAACCTAGGTTTTAAAAAATGGGCTTTTGTAACAAGTATAACCTCTTGGGATTACGATCATTTACGTCAAGGAAGTCACGGCCCAGATGATTACCTAAAAGATTATTACGTGCAGAGACAGGATACTACAGATGTTGTAATTACTCAAGACGACAAGCTATTGCAGATTCCTTCGGCTTATTCGCAGATTAATATGATGCAGAAAATTCGTTTTCAACCCAATGAACAATGGGATTTTCAATATGGCTTTCACTTTTCTGAAACTTCACCTTATGGAAGGTATGACAGGCACAGCCGCGTTCGTAACGGCACTGCTCGTTATGCAGAATGGGATTACGGACCGCAAATATGGATGATGAATAATTTAAATGTTACTCACACGGCAAATAATTCGGTTTTTGATCAAATGAGTATCCGCCTTGCGCATCAGTGGTTTGAGGAGAGTAGAATAGATAGAAATTTTAATAGTGCAGAGCGCAATACGCAAAGTGAAGAAGTAAGCGCTTACTCTGCTAATCTAGATTTTATAAAGGCTACTAGCGAAAAGAACACACTTTTTTATGGATTTGAATACGTGCTGAACGACGTGAATTCTGAAGGTGAACTAACAGATATTACAACAGGTTTCACTGAGTTAGGCCCTGCGCGTTACCCTAAGTCTACTTGGCAATCTTTAGCTGCTTATGTTACTGATGAATATAAAGTAGCCGATAATTTTACCTTAAGTGCAGGAGCTCGTTATAACTATGTGATGCTAGATTCTGAGTTTGATACTAGTTTTTATCCTTTCCCTTTTACCGAAGCAAACCTAAAAAATGGTGCGCTAACTGGAAGTATAGGAGGGGTGTACCGTCCTACAGATAGCTGGGTGTTAAGTGCTAATTTTGGTTCTGCCTTTAGAGCGCCAAATGTAGATGACGTAGGAAAGGTTTTTGATTCTGAACCTGGAAGCGTTGTGGTTCCTAATCCAGATTTAAAACCCGAATACGCTTATAATGCAGATTTGGGAGTGGCTAAAGTAATTGCAGATGTTGTTAAGATAGATGTTACGGCCTATTACACTTCTTTAAAAGATGCCTTGGTGCGTAGAGATTTTAAATTAAACGGTCAAGATAGTATAATGTATCAAGGCGAATTGAGCCAAGTGCAAGCTATTCAGAATGCTGCTGTAGCTCATGTGTATGGCTTGCAAGCAGGGGTAGAGGTAAAATTACCTAAAGGCTTTGGTTTTTCTACAGATGTAAATTTCCAAAAAGGTGAAGAAGAACTAGATGATGGCACTACGAGTACCTCTAGGCATGCATCTCCATTTTTTGGTGTTTCACGTATAAACTATAAGGCTAATAAATTGAGTATGGAGCTCAATGTAAACTATCAAGGGACTTATGATTTTGATGAACTTCCTGAAGACGAAAAAGGAAAAACAGAAATCTATGCATTAGACGAAAATGGAAACCCTTATGCGCCTTCTTGGTACACTCTTAACCTTAAGGCACTTTACAATTTATCTGAAACTTTTGATATAAGTGGTGGTATTGAAAATCTTACAGACCAGCGCTATCGTCCGTATAGCTCCGGAATTTCTGGTGCAGGAAGAAACTTTATACTATCGCTTACAGCACATTTTTAAACATATGTTTGCTGAATTAAGCTTAAAAAAGTTAGTTATTTATACTTGACTATAAAAAAAACCCGCATTTTAAAATGCGGGTTTTTTTAAATATATTGGGGATGAAAAAAGTATTAAATTAGTGGGTTTGAGTTTAAAACAGGTAACTTATTATAAAACTGAATACCAGCGTAAGAGAATACAGATTTTACTTTTTCATTTTTTTGACAGTATAAAATAATCTCTTTGTTGTTTTCCTTTGCTTTTTCTGAAGTTACATATAGCATAAAAGCACCAGCAGTATCAAATTTTTCTAGAGGGTCTAGGTCTATTATTAATGAATGTGTCTTGTCTAAGGCAGATTCAATTTCACGTTGAACTTCAGTTAAATTTCCACTGTATAGCCTGCCTTCTAGGCGGAATAAGTTGTTTGTAAAAAAACTATAAAACGACATTGTTATGTGAATAAAATTAAACTTCACATAGGTGTTTTGTAGGAACTTGGGGGTAATTTTGATTTGGGGAAAATAGTCTTGAAAAACAAACATACAAAATGTTTGCTACATTTTAGCTATGAAATGTAAGAATAGACCTAATGCAATTGTTATATTTATGTTAAAAATTACAGCAAACAACTCTTGCAGCCTTAACTACTTATCCACTTCTTTTTAATAGTTTTGCAGCCTTAAAATTTTTATATGATTTCAATAGATGGTTTAGCGGTAGAATTTAGTGGCGATACATTATTTAGCGATGTTTCGTTTGTAGTGAATGAAAACGACAAAATAGCCCTAATGGGTAAAAATGGCGCTGGTAAAAGCACGATGATGAAAATAATTGCAGGTGTTCAAAAACCTACTAGAGGAAATGTGCGTGCGCCAAAAGATGCTGTAATTGCATACCTGCCACAGCATTTGTTAACAGATGATAATTGCACCGTTTTTGAAGAGGCTTCCAAAGCTTTTAAGCAGATATTCGAAATGCGTGACGAGATGGAGCTTTTAAATAAAGAACTGGAAACACGTACAGATTACGAGAGTGATGCTTATATGAATATCATCACCAAAGTGGCAGAGCTAGGTGAAAAATATTATGCCCTAGAAGAAATAAATTATGAAGCCGAAGTAGAAAAAGCACTACGTGGTCTTGGTTTTAAAAGAACCGATTTGCACAGACAGACGTCAGAGTTTAGTGGTGGCTGGCGTATGCGTATAGAATTGGCGAAGTTATTGCTTCAAAAACCAGATTTAATCCTACTAGATGAGCCTACTAACCACGTAGATATTGAATCTGTAATTTGGCTTGAAGACTTTTTGCTGAACAAAGCAAAGGCGGTAATTGTAATCTCACACGACAGAACTTTTATCGATAATATAACCAATCGCACTATAGAAGTTACTATGGGTAGGATTTACGATTACAAAGCAAATTATAGCCATTACTTACAGTTGCGTGAAGAGCGAAGAGCACACCAAATAAAGGCTTATGAAGAACAGCAAAAATTTATTGCCGATACTCAGCAGTTTATTGAGCGTTTTAAAGGAACCTATTCCAAAACCAACCAGGTAAACTCTAGAGAGCGCATGCTAGAAAAGCTTCAAATTATTGAGATTGACGAAATAGATACATCGGCATTAGCACTCCGTTTTCCGCCAGCGCAACGCAGTGGCGATTATCCGGTGATTGCAGAAGGCTTAACCAAAAAATACGGAGATCACACTGTTTTTAACAATGCTAATATGAGTATCTCTAGAGGCGAAAAAGTGAGCTTTGTAGGCCGAAATGGTGAAGGTAAATCTACTATGATAAAAGCTATAATGGGCGAAATAGATTTTGAAGGTAGCTGTGCGTTGGGACACAATGCAAAGGTGGGTTATTTTGCGCAAAATCAAGCAGCTCTTTTAGATAAAGACCTCACTGTTTTTCAGACCGTAGATGAGGTTGCAAAAGGTGAAATACGCACCCAAATAAAAAATATTCTCGGTCGCTTTATGTTTAGTGGCGATGATATAGACAAAAAAGTGGGATTGCTTTCTGGAGGTGAAAAAACCCGCTTGGCTATGGTTAAATTATTACTAGAGCCAGTTAATGTTTTAATCCTAGATGAGCCTACTAATCACTTAGATTTAAAATCGAAAGACGTCCTTAAAGAAGCTTTGCTTCAGTTTGATGGTACGCTTATATTAGTTTCTCACGACCGCGATTTTCTTCAAGGGCTTTCACAAAAAGTATTCGAATTTAAAGACAAGCGCGTTATTGAGCACTTTGAAAGCATTGATGATTTCCTTCAGCGTAATAGAATTGAAAATTTAAAAGATATAGATTTAAAGTCTTAAAAAGCTTTTACGGATAATGATAGTTTATGGTTTTTGGCCTTAGGGGGTTATTTTAGTATCTTTAAGGTTAAAAGAATATGAAAAAACCAGACTTTTCAAAACTAAAAGCGCTTTATGTTAATTGTACATTAAAGCAATCGCCACAAATGAGCCATACCCAAGGGCTCATGGATATTTCACAACGAATAATGAAAGCCGAAGGCGTTGCCGTCGAAAATATTAGGCTAGTAGATCACGCTGTTGCTTATGGTGTTTATCCAGATATGACAGCACATGGTGCTAAAGAGGATGAGTGGCCAGAACTATGGAAAAAAGTAGAAGCGGCAGATATATTAATAATGGGAACTCCTATTTGGTTGGGTGAAAAATCTTCTGTAGCCACAAAGTTAATAGAACGGCTTTACGCAATGAGCGGACTTCAGAATGAGAAAGGGCAATATTACTATTACGGAAAAGTAGGAGGCTGTATCATTACAGGTAACGAAGATGGAATAAAACATTGTGCAATGAGTATGCTTTATGCCTTACAACACATAGGGTATAGCATACCGCCGCAAGCAGACTGTGGTTGGATTGGAGAGGCTGGTCCGGGGCCTAGTTATATGGATAAAGAAAGTAATGCTTCCAACAATGATTTTACAAATAGGAATACAACTTTTATGACCTATAATCTGCTTCATTTAGCAAATATGTTAAAGACACATGGCGGTTATCCTAAATACGGAAATTCTAGAAAAGAATGGGATGACGGGACGCATTGGAATTTTGAAAATCCTGAGTACCGTTAATATAAAGGTTCGTTCAATAAAAAAACGACTTTTTTCTACAAAATCTTACCTTTGTTTAAAGGTGCTTCGGTTGTGAAAACACTTTTAAAAGTTAGGCACAAAACTTGTTTAAAACACCCTAAAATATATATTATGAAAAAGCAATTTATATTAGTTGTAGCCTTGATTGGTTTGTTTATTGGCAGTGTTAATGCTCAAGAAAAAGCTGCTAAAGCCGAAATGACCATGCAAGAAGAACAAAGCGAAATAGCAGTTTTATTAAACTCTAAAAATTTCGAATTTATAGCAAACACAGCCTACCCGCAATCAATGTCTCCAAAAGATTTAGTGGGTAATAATTATTCTGTAACATTTACGCCAGAACGTATCGTGAGTTTTATGCCTTTTTATGGTCGTTCCTACAAGGCTACGGCTTCAGCTCATGAAAGAGCTATGAATTTTGAAGGTAGCCCAGAGGATTATAAACTAGAGCAAACTAAAAAAGGATATCTTGTTACTGCTAAGGTAACAGATGAAAATGCTATCTATACCATTTCGATGTCAGTGAGTGATTCTGGCTATGCAACGCTTAATTTAAGCAGAAACGATAGTGGTGCAATTAGTTATCAAGGAGAAGTTGTAAGTATAAAGGACTAGTTGTTAAAATTATTTTCCCTAAAAAACATACTGATTAATCTAAGGTTTCTAAATGAGTATATTCAATAAAATATTAGGAAATGCATCTGAAGTATCTTCAGAAAAACTAAACGAAAAATACGGGCGTCTATTAATAGAGGACGAAGTTGTAGAATTAGGTTTTTCGCTAATTCGCGATGTGTTTATGTTTACAAACAAAAGGCTTATCCTAATAGACGTTCAAGGTTTAACGGGTAGTAAAGCAGAGTATAAATGCCTTCCGTATAAACATATATCTAGGTTTTCACTAGAAACGGCTGGTACTTTTGATTTGGATGCAGAGCTAAAAATTTGGATCTCGAGCGAAGACTCACCCACGGTGAGTAAAAAATTTAACAAGAGTATAGATATATACGAAGTTCAGCGTTATTTGGCTTCAAAGGTGTTATAAAACCAACTCTGTAAAGAGTCGTTCTAAAGTGGCCTCTAAGTCGTCGCTAAACCCATTGTGGGGACGTGAAGTTTGAAGTGAAGAGCTTCTTTGAGCAGTAAGCCATCTAAATCTATCTGGTCTTTCCCACTGTGCTACAGGTCCACCTTCTTTTGAACCAGAACATATTTTTTCAAAAGCTTTTAGGTTTTTTTCAATTTCTTCAACCTCAAGTTCGCAAGAAAAAAGAGCTAGTTTTTCAGTGTTTATCTGTTGTTTACAATCCAAAAACTTCCCACTCTTGCTAAAAAGAATAATTCCTACGTTCAGGAATTCTTCCCTCTCTACGCGAGGTACCAAGCGTATTACCGCATATTCATACAAGTGTTTCTCGTGCATGCTCAATTTGTTTTATAAAAGTGGTTGAACTGTCTCTTCTTCGAATTAGAAACTGATAATAAACTTCTCTAATTTCTTCAACTTCCATTTTTACACCTTCCCAAAGCATCCACTCTGCAGGGATGAGTTGTGTTATCTCTCGTAGCTTTTCATCTGTGAGTAGCGAAGTCATTTCGGTGTTTATAGCTTCTATCTCTGTAGCTTGTGGCAAAAGTACATGGTCTTTAATATACGGAAACGGACTGATTGCCGCTTTCTCCCAATTGTCCCAAGCGTGATGAAAATAGAAAGTTGCACCTTGGTCTATAAGCCAAAGCTCTTTATGCCATATAAGCATATTTGTATTCTTTACAGTGCGGTCTATATTGGTAGTAAATGCATCTAACCACACAATTTTTGACGCTAATGTTGCATTAACTTCTGTTACAACGGGGTCAAAAGTGAGTGCTCCAGAGAGAAAGTGCAATGCGAGATTTAAACCGCGACTGCTCTTTAGTAAATCTTGTATCTCTTCGTCTCCTTCGCTACGACCAAAGGCTTCGTCTAAATTTGCAAAAACTAATTCGGGTACTCTAAGGCCTAAGACTCTTGCTATTTCGCCTCCTAAAAGTTCTGCAATTAAGGCTTTTGGGCCGTGTCCTGCACCGCGAAACTTTAAAACGTATTTAAAATCATCGTCTGCTTCTGCCAAGGCCGGTAAAGAACCACCTTCGCGCAAGGGCGCTATATAACGGGTAACGTTAACGGTTCTAAGTGCTATTTTAGTGTTTCTCATCACCTTGCAAAAATAGGGTATTCTTAAAATTGGAAAGCTGTTTTTCTGAAAACTCTTTCGTCAAAATTATTTATTTCCTTTAACTGAAGAGACTCTCTTTAGTAGTTGCTGCTTTTCTCAATAAGAAAATTTGTTATTAGCAACTTATAAAGCAATGGTATAAATACGATAGAAATTCCATTTTTCTTTTAACTTTGAAGATATTAGATGTTTTTGCATTAACTAATTGTAATTCTGAAGCTATGCGTAATCAATTCCTATTGTTTTTTATTTTGTTTCTTGTGTTTCAACAGGGTTTTTCACAAGATATTTCTATAGGAAAACGCGACGCGCTTTATTCAGAAATCTTAGGGCAAGAACGCTCTTTTTCGGTATACCTTCCTCCTTCGTACTATACTGCGGTGAATCAAGAATATCCTGTTCTTTATATTTTAGACGGTGATTATAACTTTATGTATGTGGCTGGATTTTTAGAGTTACAAGGCGCTATTAGCGATTTAATACCAGAAATGATACTGGTTGCTATTTCGGGAAAAGGAACTACCGAGTATCGCAAAAACTGTAAGCCCTATATCCAAGGTGTTGATGACAGTGGCAATGCCGAAGAAGTAGTGCGTTTTATTGAAAAAGAACTGATTCCGTATGTAGACAAAAACTACAATACAGCTGATTATAAAATTCTTGGAGGCCACTCTGTAGGAGGGATTTTTGTTGTAAATGCCGCGATAAAGCACCCTAATTTGTTTAATGATTACATCGCTATTAGTCCTGCGCTTTGGTGGGCTAATAACGCAATGGAAAAAGCAATTAGAGACACTTGGGGGAAAACACAAAATACAACGGCTAGTTTGTATATTTCTCTTGCAAACGAAAAAGGAATGGGTGTGAACGAATTCGTTAAAGAAATTCCTAAAAAAATATTGGATAAAAAAGTAAAATTTCAGCATTTTCCAAATGAGATACACAATTCTGTAGGCTTACCAACCTATAAGTGGGCTTTGGGCGATATTTTTAGTGATTGGTATGTAAAAGAAGAATATTTTGGTTCTGCGGAAGCCCTTAAAACCCATTACGCCAAAGTGCAAAACCACTACGGAAGTATATTTAATATTCCATATACTGTAGTTGGAAATACACACTATATGCTTCAGAAAAACGAAAAAGAACGTTTAAAAGTTCAAGCTGCATTAAAAGAGCTAAATCCTAATGCCTTTGTGACGTTTAATAACTACAGAGCAGGAAAAATAATTTCAGAAAAAAAATATGAAGAAGCAGAGCAATTAGTGATAGAGGCCTTGGCTGTAAATCCAGCTACCTCAGACAGTTTTAATATGCTTTCAAAAATTAAATTAGCAAAAGGAAATACAGTTGAAGCAGCGCAAACAATTAACAAAGCGCTTATCTTGGCAAAAGAACAACAATTAAGGCAATGGCAGCAAAATGAATTGCTAGAAACAATGGCAGAAATTAATAAAAAACCTTAAATTTACAGTCAAATTTTATGGAGAGAATTCACTTAAAAAAAATATCGCAACTTATAATGTTTGTGTTCCTTGTGGGAGTGTTTACAGCCTGTGAAAATCCAAGGGAAATAAGTATTGATAAATCCATTAATCCCAATCAATGGGAAGGCCATTACGCCGAAATACCCACATTAGATTCGCTACAATCAGGAAAAACGTATTTGAGTATCTATTCGCATATTTATAGTTTTTCAATGGGGAAGTCACAAGAGTTAACGGCTATGGTGAGTTTGCGCAATATGAGTGAAACAGATACGGTATACATTTCAAAAGCAAATTATTACAGTACAAAGGGAGCGTTAATCCGCCAGTATCTAAACAAGCCATTTTATTTAAAACCTTTAGAGACTGTAGAAATTGTAATAGACGAAACAGATGAAGAGGGTGGGAGTGGAGCCAATTTTATTTTTGATTGGACAGCAAAACCCAATACTCCAGAGCCGTTTTTTGAAGCAATTATGACATCGCTTCGCGGTTCGCAAGGCTTAAGTTTTACAACAACCGGAAGAAGAATAAATTAATTTATGACAGAAATACTTACTACCATACTCTTTTTAATAGCTGTAATAGACCCTTTAGGATCGGTTCCTGTATATATGGAAGCAACTAAAGATTTTGATAAAAAGCACAAAAAAAAGATTGCAATTAGAGCTTCTTTTATCGCGTTTTGTATTTTGTTGTTTTTTATAGTTATTGGGCAGCTTATACTTGAGGGGATGGAAGTTTCGCTAGATGCTTTTCAAATTTCGGGAGGTGTTATTCTCTTTCTTTTTGCCCTTACAATGATTTTTGGCGATGGAAAACCTGCTAATGAAAAACACCTCATTAAGGATTATAAACACGTAACTATCTTTCCAGTTGCAATTCCTTCTATTGCTTCTCCAGGAGCTATTATGGCGGTAGTCTTAATGACAGACAACCATCTATATACCATTCAGCAACAAGCCATGACTGCTATACTTGTATTAGTTGTTATAGCTTTTACTTGTTTTTTGTTACTGGGCGCAAACGTTGTGCAGAAACGTATTGGAGAATACGGGATAACTGTAATTAGTAAGATTATGGGGCTTATTTTAGCTTCGTATGCTGTACAAAGTATTTTAAGTGGTCTTAGAGACTTTTTTACAGTATTACACTAAGTGAAAATTCCAATTATCGTGAGAATAAAATTCTGAAATAGACCTATTGGTTTAAAGTATAGTATACAGATTTTCACCTTGTTGTTTTTGTTATTTTTGATGTAAAATGTTAAGATATGAAAATTGTAATTTCTCCAGCGAAAACACTGGATTTTAAAACAGAACTACCCACTAAACGTGCTACTCAGCCTCAGTTTATAGAGCAAGCAATACAGATAAATAACACCCTCGAAAAGAAAAGTAAAAAAGCTATTGGAGATTTAATGAATCTCAGTGATAAACTCGCACAATTAAACTATCAGCGATATAAGGAATTTCACACACCTTTCACTTCAGAAAATGCTCGCCCAGCTGTGTTTGCCTTTGCTGGTGATGTGTATACAGGACTAGACGCTTTTTCTATATCTTCAAAAAAGATTGATGATTTGCAAGATTCATTGCGTATTTTATCGGGTATGTATGGTTTGCTAAAGCCTTTAGATTTAATACAACCCTACAGATTAGAAATGGGAACCAAGCTTACAGTAAATAGAAAAAAAGACTTATACACTTTCTGGAAAAATACATTAACCGAAACTTTAAATTCTGAGTTGGAAGCTGAGGAGCTTTTTATAAACTTAGCTAGTGTAGAATACTTTAATGCTATAGACGAAAAGAAACTAAAAGTGCCTGTTGTTTCTCCTGTGTTTAAGGATTTTAAAAATGGTAAACTTAAAATTATTTCCTTCTTTGCAAAGAAAGCACGAGGCAGTATGGCTCGTTTTGCTATTGACACTAATGTAAAAACTATTGAAGACTTAAAAGGTTTTGATTATGATGGTTATCATTACAGCGAAGCGTATACAGTAAATGAAAATGAACCCGTATTTATTCGCTAAGAGTAGATTGTCAATTTAATTTATTTGCTTTAAAAGTTTCCTAAAAACACAAAGCTTCTTTTTTTTGTGTGAAAATGATTTAAAAAGCATAACCAATTTCTTCAGAAGAAAACAATATGAGTGCTTTAATTTTTTAAAGCTTGTATTTTTAATCAAATCATTAACTGAGCTTTAGGTTTTGTTAACTGTTTCTTTATTAGGTTTTTCTGTAAATATTGAATGAGATTTCGGGTATTCTTACTTACTGTTTATCGTTAAATATTGCTTTTTCACGACTTGTGATAATCTATTGACAATTAGCTTGTTATGTAGTTGTAATAAGCCGTAACGAAGTGGTAGTAAGTGCTTTGCTTTATATTGATGCTTTTTAAATAACTTTTATTTTTTGTATAAAGAAATAATTATCCTATTTTTAACGACAAATTAACTATTAACTATTAACTATTAACTTTTTTAAATTAACATTTTATGAAAAAAATTACGTTTTTAATTTTATCGGCAGTTATGCTTACAACGTTCAGTTGGCAGCTAAGTGCTCAAACAACAGTGACTAGTAGTCCTGCTGTTGCTATTCCCGATTTTAACACAACGGGGGTTAGTGATGTTATTAACATTACTGATGCAAACTCAGTTAGTGATATTAACATCGGACTTGAGATTCGCCATACATGGATTGGTGATGTAGGTGTAACAATTCAATCTCCTTCTGGAACAACTGTTACAATTGTAGATAGACCAGGGAATCCTGCTAGTTCTTTTGGATGTCTTAATAACAACATAAGTGCAACATTAGACGATGAAGCTTCATTGCCAGTTGAAAATGAGTGTGCTTCTTCTTCTTCAACTTCAAACCCGCCAACTAGTTGGGCTATTTTAGGATCATTTACTCCAAACAACCCACTTTCTGCTTTTGATGGGGAACCTATCAACGGAAACTGGACAATAACTGTAACAGATGCAGGTTTTGGAGATACTGGCTTTCTTGATAGCTGGAGTATTACTTACGAAACAGTTGTTGTTGTAGGTAACCCTCCTGTAATTGCTTGTCCTGCAAATATTACAGCAGACAATGTGCCAGGAACTTGTGGTGCAGTTGCTAACTTTACAGGTGTTGCTTTTGATACTGAAGATGGTGTTATCTCTGGAGATATAGTGTATTCGCATACTAGTGGTAGCACTTTCCCAGTTGGAGATACTACTGTTACTTTAAGTGTAACAGATAGTGACAACAACACTGTAAGTTGTGATTTTATTGTAACGGTACTAGATGTTGAATTTCCTGTAGCTGTTTGTCAAGATATTACGATAGATCTTGATCCAGTAACTGGAACGGCAACTATTACACCGGCAGACATAGATAACGGTTCTACAGACAACTGTGGAATTGATTTTATGGGATTAGATATTACAACTTTTGATTGTTCTATGATTGGAGCAAATACTGTAACTCTAGATGTTATGGATGCTTCAGGTAATACATCTACTTGTACTGCTACAGTTACAGTTCAAGATGTTACTGCTCCAGAAATTTTCTGTATAGGTGGTTTCGGTACTTTTACGGAGTCTGAAGACTTTGAAGGTGCTACTATCCCAACAGGATGGACTACTGTTGTAGAATCGGGTGCTGCAGACTGGGCGTTTGGTTCTGGTGTTATGCCAATTGGTGGTGACTTTGCATCTAACGCTGCTATTTTTGATGATGATGCAGCTGGTACTGGAGCACCAAACCTTGTAAGATTAGTTTCTCCAGTATACGACCTTACTGGCGCTAGTAATGTTCAAGTATCTTTTGATTACGCAATCCAAGATTTTATAGGCTTCGGTATTTTTGAAGTTTCTGTTTGGGACGGCGCTGCATGGCAACAAATTTTGTTTGTTGATGATACAGACGTAGCTCCTGTAAATAGTGGAAATATAGATGTTTCTGCTTATGCAAATGCTGGGTTCCAAGTTCGTTTTACTTATGATGACGAAGGCGATTGGGCCTGGGGTGCTGGTGTAGACAACTTCTTGTTGAGCTATGAGGCTGTATCAGGTGGAGGTCTTGATGTTTTTCTTGACGCTAACGGAATGGCTACTGTAAACCCTAATGATCTTTTAACTGGCGTAAACGAAGCTTGTGGTTATACTATTACTGCTGGCGGTGCTGGTGGTGGAACTATGGGGTCATTAACTTCTCTATTTGCTGGTGGTAATAACGGTGCTGCAGGATGGGCTGTAATGTACGACGTTACTGTAGGGCCAAATGATATTGAAATTACAGATCTTGACGTTAACACATCAAGTACTACTGCTATAAACTTAGACCTGTACACATTAGTAGGTTCTTATGTAGGCAACGAGCTTGATGCTGCTGCCTGGGGTGCTCCTGTAGCTACAGGTACAGGTACAGGTGCTGGTGTTGGTCTGCCAAGTAATTTAGTGCTAGATACTCCAGTAACTTTAACTGCAAACACTACTTATGGTATTGCTGTTGTATTGGATGCTGCACCATATTATACTAATGGTGATGGAACAAATCAATCTTACTCAAATGCTGATCTTTCTATGGATTTAGGAGCAGCTGTTAATGGTCTATTTACAGGTCTTGTCTTTTCACCACGTGTTTGGAATGGAACAATTAATTATACTGTTGGTAGCGGTTCAGGTCTAGACTTTACTTGTGCAGATCTTGGCGAAAACCTTGTTGAGGTAACCGTAACAGATGCTAGTGGTAACGAATCTACCTGTACTGCTATTGTTAATGTAATTGACAATATAGCACCTGTTATTACTTGTGGTCCAGAGCCTACAGTTTCTGAAACTGTTAGCGATAGCCCTGCATTGGCTATTACAGATAACGACCCAGTAGGTGTTACTTCAATCATTTCTGTGACAGAAGATATTACTTTAGAAGACCTTGATGTTAATCTTGATATCACTCACACTTGGATTGGTGATTTAATTGTATCAATTACTTCTCCTGCTGGAACTACTGTTACGCTAATAGATCAAATTGGTACTACTACTGGTGGTCTTGGATGTAGTGGAGATGATATTCTAGCAACTCTAGACGATGCTGCAGCTAGTCCAGTAGAAAATCAATGTGGTACTAGTGTTCCAGCTGTAGATGGTACGTTTAGCCCTAACAACCCTCTTGCTGCTTTCAATGGAGAAAGCACACTTGGAGATTGGGTAATTACTATATCTGATAATGCTGGTGGTGACACAGGAACTCTTAATGCTTGGGGTATTACTTACTCTTACGCTAATGCTTCAACAAACGTTATTGTTGAATTAGGTCCTGATGGAACAGCAAACATAGATCCATATAGCTTAATAAACAGTGTAGATGAAGCTTGTGGTATTGATACAGCAGCTGTAGATGTGCCAATGGTAAGCTGTGCAGATATAGGAACTGTAATTGCAGTGACTGTTTTTGTTACTGATGCAAGTGGAAACTTAGCATCTTGTGTTGCAAACGTTGAAGTTGTAGATTTATTAGCTCCAGAAATTACCTGTCCAGCAGATCAAACTGTAGATCCAGGACCAGGGAATGTATTCTATATCTTACCAGACTATTTCGCAACTGGTGAAGCTACGGCTGTAGACAACTGTACAGATCCTGTAACAGTTACATCACAATCTCCTGCAGTAGGTACTCCATTAGCTGATGGTGTTCACACTATTACTTTAACTGCTACAGACGAGTACGGTAATGAGTCTACTTGTACTTTTGAGCTTACTGTGGAATCTGTTCTTGGTGTAAACCAAAACTCTCTAGATGCTGGTATAGCGTTATACCCTAATCCAGCTAGCAATGTTGTAAATCTTGTTAACAAGACCGACATCGCATTAGATACTATGATGATATACGATATAAACGGTAAACTAGTAAACCAGGTTAGCCTTACTACTATGCAAGGTGAAAAAGCAGTAGATGTTTCATCTCTTGCAACTGGAGTTTATGTTGTTAGAATAATTGGAAACAATGCAAGTACAGTTAAGCGATTGATTATTAAGTAATCAGTTAAATAACCATTTAAAAAAGGAACCCCTTCAGCTTTGCTGAGGGGGTTTTTATTTTAAAGTCTTTCTAGAATTGGTTTTTCGCTAATTGTGTATATTTACTTCTCTATAAAAAATAAGACTATGAAAAAAGTAATTCCTTTTTTAGCACTAGCCCTTCTTATTGTGGGGTGTAATGATACTAAAGAAAAAGAAAACCCAAACAAAAGTGAACAACAGATGGACAATACAGTTAATCCACTTTTTACTGAAAGTACCTTGCCTTATGGTACTCCTGATTTTTCAAAAATAAAAGATGAAGACTTTAAGCCCGCAATGCTTGAAGGAATAGAACAGCAAAAAAAAGCTGTTGAAGAAATTGCAAATAATACTGAAGCGCCTACTTTTAACAATACCGTGCTCGCACTAGAAAAAAGTGGTGAGTTATTAAATAGATCTGCTCAAATTTTTTATTCGCTTGCAGCTTCAAATACTAATGAAACATTACAAGCTATAGAAGAGGAAATGGCTCCAAAGTTTGCAGCTCAACGCGATATGATTTATTTAAATAATAAATTGTTTCAGCGTTTTAAAAAACTACACGACAATAAAGAAACACTTAATTTAGATGCAGAGTCGCTAAAACTGCTTGAAGAATATTATGAAGATTTTGAAATTGCAGGAGCAGGTCTTTCAGAAGAAGATAAAGAAAAACTTAAAGTTTTAAACGAAAAGATAGCAACCCTAACTACTAAGTTTGGTAAAACACTTTTGGATGCCAATAATGCTGGAGCACTTACTTTTACAGCTAAGGAAGAACTTGCAGGTGTAGCTGAAGATTTTTTAAAATCGAAGGAATCTGAAGATGGTAAAGGATGGGTAATTCCTTTACAGAATACTACACAACAACCCTTGTTGCAATCTATGGAGAATAGAGCTAGTAGAGAAAAACTATATAAAGCAGCTTGGCATAGAGCAGATCAAGGAGCTAATAATACAAGTGATATAATAAAAGAATTAGTAGCAGCGCGTACTCAAAAAGCGGCACTTTTAGGCTTTTCTAATTATGCTGAATGGAGTCTTCAAAAGACCATGGCAAAAACACCCGAAAATATAAACAAGTTCTTTAGTGGGCTTATTTCTGCTGCAACAGCAAAGGCACAAATGGAGCAAGATGAAATTCAGAAAATGGTGAAAGCAAAAGGACAAGATTTTACACTAGAGCCTTGGGATTGGAACTATTATGCCGAAATGGTTCGCAAAGAAAAATACGACCTAGATGAGAATGAAATAAAACCGTATTTTGAACTCAATAATGTGTTAGAGAAAGGTGTTTTTTATGCAGCCACTAAGTTGTATGGTATTACATTTAAAGAAAGAACAGATTTGCCAACCTATCAAGAGGATGTAAAAGTGTATGAGTTGTTTGAAGAAAATGGAGATGCTCTTGGTCTTTTCTATGCAGATTATTTTGCGCGACCTAGTAAAAGAGGTGGTGCTTGGATGGATAATTTTGTTACTCAATCTAAACTGTACAACAAAAAACCTGTAATCTACAATGTGTGTAATTATCCAAAACCCGCAAACGGTGAACCAGCATTGTTAACTTATGATGAGGTTGAAACTATGTTTCACGAGTTTGGGCATGCTTTACACGGTTTCTTTGCAAACCAGCAATACCCTTCGCTTTCTGGAACTGCCGTAGCACGCGATTTTGTAGAGTTTCCATCACAGTTTAATGAAAACTGGGCATTGTACCCAGAAATTCTAAAAAACTATGCGCTTCATTATAAAACAGGCGAGCAAATTCCACAAGCATTAATAGATAAGATTAAGAATTCTGGAACCTTTAATCAAGGATATAGTTTAACAGAGAATCTGGCCGCTTCTAATTTAGACATGCAATGGCATACTATTTCTTTAGACGAAAAAATAGAAGATGTAGCAAGCTTTGAAAAAGAAGCTTTAAGTAAAACTAACTTAGATGTGGTTCACGCTGTTCCACCAAGATACCGTTCTACTTATTTTGCACATGTTTTTGCAGGAGGGTATGCTGCAGGTTATTATTCGTATTCGTGGACAGAAATGTTGCACCACGACGCTTATAATTGGTTTGAAACTCACGGCGGACTTACACGCGAAAATGGTCAGCGTTTTAGAGAGATGGTGCTTTCTAAAGGAAATACACTAAATCTTGAAAAAATGTATAAAGATTGGCGCGGTAGCGATCCTAAAATAGAACCTATGCTTAAAGCAAGAGGGCTGAAATAACTAAAGATTGAGTAGAGTATAGCCATAGGAAAACCTTTGTCAGGTCGAGTGAATTTGAATTAGCGAAGCGTTTTCAAATTTGTATCGAGACCGGGTTGTGTTGATGAATGATTAGTAATGAATGATGATTGATTGGAAATTTTACAATTAACCAAAACCTCCGTTTTCTTTGTGCCTTTGTGGTTTATTTAGGCATTAGGGAATGGGTAATTAGGAAGTTGTGGTTGCGGTTTGCAGTAAAACCACTCGTTCTCGATACATTTTTTGCGTCGCTACGCTTTGCAAAAAAACACTCGAACTGACAGTTTTTATAGTAGTTAGTATTGAGTATTGAGTATTGAGAATCAACATTCATTAATCTATTCCAATGCCTAATGCCTAATCCCTGAACAACTTTCAAGAATTATTTCTTCTTCTTTTTAGATTTCCCTTTCTTAGGGTGAACTAGTTTTAATTCGTCTATTAGGTTAGTTGCGCCAGCGTATTTGTCTACTATAAATAGTACGTAGCGTATGTCTACCATAATGTTTCTAGATAGGGCAGGGTCGTAGTAGTAATCACTCATAGTTCCTTCCCAAACACGGTCAAAGTTTAAACCAATAAGATTTCCTTCGGCATCTATTGCAGGGCTACCACTGTTTCCTCCAGTAGTGTGGTTTGTACCAATAAAGTTTATAGGCATTTTACCGTTTTCTCCGTACTGTCCATAATCTTTAGCCTCGTATAAATCGAGTAGCTTTTGTGGTACATCAAACTCGTAATCACCTGGTACGTATTTTTGTATTACACCTTCTAAATGAGTAACAGGCTCGTAATATATAGCATCTGCAGGAGAGTAACCTGCCACTTTTCCGTAAGTTACACGTAATGTGCTATTAGCATTTGGAAAGATGCGTGCCTCTTTTGGGCTTAATTCAAGCAATGCGCTCATATAATCGCGTTGTAAACCAGAAATGTTTAAGTCTAATTCCTCGTATCTTGGAGCTACTTTATTAAAATAAGCATCGGCCATTTCCTGAATTACTTTAAAACCGCTGTCGTTGTTAAGTTTTGACATAACAGTTTCTGCATCACCTTCTAATAGGTTTTTTAAAGAAGCGTAATCTACAAATGCCGAATTGTTATAAACGCTATTTGTTAAGGCTGTAGCGTTTAAGTTTTTAAAAGAATCTGGTAAAAACTGTTGTTGAACACCTTCAGCATATAAACCAATAAGAGCTTCAAATACTTCACGGTCTACTTTCTTACTGTAGTCTTTGTACTGTCCTTCTAAGCGGTTTAGTAAATTGTCTCTTCTGTCGTTAAAAGACTGCTCACCTCGGTTTTCATAAACTTGTTTTAATTGGTAGGTTTGGTATGCAGTACGAAGTAATTCTACATTTCGTAAAGCAGTTTCTAAAAAGTACTCACGCGCTAAGGCATAGTCTTCAATTTCGGTATAATACGCTTCAAACTTTGGAAGGAGATCACCGTATTCTTGTTGTTTCCCCTTTTTAGTTATTTGCGTGCTAAGTTCTTTTTCTTGTTGTTTTTTGATACCAACAGCATCAGATTTAGTTAATCCAAGTGTTTCGCCTTTCCATTTTTTCCAGTAGTTAGCAATACGTGCAAATTTTGAAGCGTACTGAATTTTAATTTGTGGGTCTGCGCGCATATATTTATCCTGTACAGCTAAGGCCTTGTCGCGTATAGCAATACGTGCAGGGTTTAAGGTGTTTATAACCTGTTCTATAGCAATAGAAGGCAAATATTCGTCTGTAGAACCTGGGTATCCAAATACTAAAGTGAAGTCATTTTCTGCTACACCATCAAGAGAGATAGGTAGGAAGTGTTTAGGTGTGTAAGGCACATTGTCTTCAGAGTATTCGGCAGGACGGTTGTTTTTATCTGCATAAATTCTGAAAAGAGAAAAATCGCCAGTATGTCGTGGCCATATCCAGTTGTCTGTATCGCTACCAAACTTCCCTATAGAAGAAGGAGGTGCTCCTACTAAACGAATATCTTTAAAGGTTTCTACTACAAATAGCATATATTGATTGCCTTCATAAAAGGTGCGTACACGGTTTTCTTGCCAAGCTTCTTTAGGGGAAGTTTGAACTACCGTAGCAATATTTTCTTCTATCTTTTTTTGTTTATCGGCTTCACTCATAGCGGGTGTAATACCGCCCATAACTTTAGTAGTTACGTCTTCAATACGCACCATAAAACTAACGGTTACACCTGGGTTAGGAAGTTCTTCTTTTAAGCTCATTGCCCAAAAACCGTCTTCTAAATAATCGTTTTCTAAAGACGAATGACTTTGTATTTGTGAATATCCACAGTGGTGATTGGTAAGCAATAAACCTTGATTGCTAATTACTTCAGAAGTACAACCTCCATTAAAGTGTGGTACGGCGTCTTTAAGACTAGCATTGTTTACATCATAAATATCTTGGGCGGTCATTTTCATACCTAGATTGGTCATTTCAGACTCGTTCATACCTTCAAGTAATGAAGGAATCCACATACCTCCCTGCTGGGCGAAAATTGGTGCTGATAATAAGATAAAGAGAAGACGTACTAATTTCATAATAACTTTTATTTAAAATAATAACCTGCAATATAATAATACGAAAACAAATACAGAAGCCTATTTGCTTTATATAAATACAATTTATGTGGGTTTAACACCTATAGCTTTATAAAAGCTCATTTGTACGTATAATTATCATTAGTAGCGATTTCTTGCTAAGTAAAAGAGTATCAATTATATTGACTTGTAAAATTTCTGTTCCTTGATTTATTTGAAATTTTCTTCGGCTTTTTAACACTTAAAATGCACGACTGCCAAGTCTCTTTTGGAGGTTTATAAGTATATTTGCAGTGTGAAAATACTTGCTATTTCATTATCGTTATTCTTATTCCTGAAGCCTGCGCTTCCGGTTGTGGAATACGTTGTTTTTTACGATTATATCAAAGAAGTTCTTTGTATAAATAAAGACAATGTAGCGATGGAATGTAACGGTAAATGTTTCCTTAAAAAAGAGCTGGCAAAATCTTCTGAAGGCTCAGAGAATTCAAAGAAAAAAGATGGACAACGCTCTTCTTTTGAAAATACTATTGTTTACTATCAAGAACTAGAACCAAACGTATATCTTATAACCGCCAATTACAATAATGGCTTGGTTCAAAACTACCACTACAACAACCTGTATTCTTACCTATATACAGGTACTACTTTTCACCCTCCCGCTACTGTGTAATTTTTTTAGTGAAGACATAAATTGGTTATGTCTAATCCTGAATGTGATATGCCTTAATTTATCGTGCGATAAAGGGTGCGTATTATTCAGAAAAATATTCCTGTTTGTAGAAAAACAAGGAAGCGAATATTCTATACAAAAAAAATAATAATACAGTAATGAAAAAAATATTTAGAAATACAATTATAGCTACACTTTTAAGCGGATTTTTAATCTCTTGTAGCAGTGATGATGACAATCAAGAAAGCATAGAAGGAACTTTTGGCGATGTAGAACTTTATTTTGATAATGGATTTAATGGTGACGCTCTTGTTTTAGGGTCATCGTATACAAACTCTAATAATGAAACTGTGACTATTAATAGGTTCAATTATATTATTAGTAATGTAGTGTTGTACAAAGAAGATGGTACTGCCTATGTATACCCTAAAGAGGATTCTTATTTTGTAGTAAGTGAAGAAGGAGAAATTAATACTGTTCACCTAGAAAACATTCCTGCTGGTGACTACACTAAAGTGAAGTTTGGTTTAGGTGTAGATGAGCAGCGTTATCTTGAAGGCGAAACAGCGCAACAAGAATTTTGGGATTATGCTTCAGAGTATTTCTTAACTTGGACTTGGAGTACAGGCTATCGTTTTATTAATTACGAAGGAACATTTACTTCTCCTAATAATAGCGATGCCTTAGGTTTTCAAGTACACCAAGGTAGTAACTCTGCTACAGATAACTACGTAGAAGTAACATTAGACTTGCCTTCTTCTGCAAGAGTAAGATCTGGAGAATTGCCTAATATTCACCTTATAACTGATGCTAATAAAATATTAGACGGTACTAATAAAATTGTGTTATTCAACAACCTAAATACGGCTGGAACAAGCGCAGCTATTATGGGAGGTGAAAACCTTATAAATGTTGCTGAAAATACACTTGAAATGTTTCTAGTAGACCACGTTCACAACGGCGAGTCTAGCGGACATTAATCACTTAAAACCAGCTCTAGTTTATCTAGAGCTGGTTTTTAATTAATAGCTTATGAAACTTTTAAAACCAATTTTCACAGCCTTTGTTGGGTGTCTATCTCTATTGGTATTTGTGTCTTGTAGTAATGATGATAGCTATACAGCTATTCCAGAGGATAGCCCTTTTAACTTAGTGATTCCCGAGAATTTTCCTCCTATGGCGCAAGATATTAGCCGTAATATGCCTACAGAACAGGGAGTAGCATTGGGAAGAAAACTATTTTATGACAATCGTCTCTCTAGAGACAATACCATATCTTGTTCTTTTTGTCATGAACAGGAATATGCGTTTACTCACCACGGCCATGACTTTAGTCATGGTATAGATAACCTTTTGGGCAATAGAAATGCACCGGCTGTTCAAAATATGGCTTTTCAAAGCGAATATTTTTACGATGGCGCGTCTAATGGCATTCAGTTGCTCTCTATAGTGCCTATCCACAATCCAGTTGAAATGGATGAGAATATGCCTAATATAGCCGCTAAGTTAGCTCTAGATGATACTTATGTGCAGCTTTTTCAATCTGCTTTTGAAAATCAGGAAATTTCAACCTCAAATATTCTCAATGCTTTAGCGCAGTTTATGACGGTTATGATTTCTGCAGATTCAAGATACGATAAGTATGTGCGCAATGAAGCTGGTGGCAATTTAAGCGAGCTCGAATTACAAGGTTTAGATCTTTTTACGGCTAAATGCGCTACTTGCCATATTACCGATATGTTTACAGATAGTAAGTTTAGAAACAACGGCCTGCCTATTAACCCAAACCTAAATGATTTGGGAAGAGAAACCGTTACAGGTTTTGAATACGATAGGTATAAGTTTAAAGTGCCTAGTTTAAGAAATGTAGAGCTAACACAGCCATATATGCACGACGGTCGTTTTGGTTCGTTAGAATCTGTGCTTGATTTTTACGCTAATGGTGTACAACAAACCCAGAATCTAGACGAAATTATGCAACAAAACGGGGTGCTAGGTATACCGTTAACCGAAGATGAAAAAGTAGCTATTATAGCCTTTTTAAAAACCCTTACAGACGAGAGTTTTATCTCAAACCCTTTGTTCTATGAACAAACATAAAATTTACAAATGAAAAATTACTTTATACTAATCACTATACTTTGTTCTCAATTCGTTTTTTCAAATGAAATGATAGAAACACCCAAAAACCCAGAGCTTGGTTTTTGGAATGAAAATTATACATACGCACTTTTAGAAGATTGCGATGCCTGCGGCTGTTCAGCAAATGGCGGTAGTATGGGCTTTAGTTCTATGCTAGACCAGAATTTTGTGGGTCTTAGGTATTTATACCAAAGCTATAAAAGCCGTGATGGAGTTTTTAACAACTCACCTTGGATAGACGAAAACTTTAATACGCTACAAGCCTGGGCGCGTATACCTATTACTGAAAGAATAGAAGTGATGGGCCTTGTTCCATACCATTTCAACAATAGGGAGAAAAGCGATGAAACGCAAAATATCAACGGGATTGGAGATATAACCCTAATGGGTTTTTACACTTTAATAATGCCTAAAAACGACAGTATTCCGCTTTCTCATAGATTACAAGTTGGGGCTGGTGTTAAGTTGCCTACTGGTACATTCGACAGTGAAAATAATGGCAGTGTAAACCCGAGTTTTCAATTGGGAACTGGGAGCTGGGATTTTACGCTTGCTAGCGAGTACACCCTTAAACGAAACAAACTTGGCTTTAACGCAATGGCCAATTATATTTTTAAAACCGAAAACAATAAAGAATACAAGTTTGGAAATCAGTTTAATTATGGAGGGACTTTCTTTTATGTTGTAGCGGCAAATAATATAGCTATAGTACCTCAATTGGGGCTAGCAGGTGAAGTTTATGAATCTAACGAAGAGTTTAAGGAAGATGTGCCTCTTACAAAAGGAGATATCTTTTTTGGCAAAGCTGGAGTAGAATTGGGCTTAGATCGTTTTTCATTAGGAATAAACGCTATGCTTCCGCTAACACAAAATCTTACTGGTGGTCGTGTTGAAGCCAACTACCGCTTAGGGTTTAATTTAAATTATTCCTTGTAGCTCAAGAACCTAGTTTAATACAGTAGATGCAGTTTGTTTTAGTAACAATCCATTTTTAATTGACCATTCTGGATTAATGTGTCTACTGTAAAACTTGTGTTTTTAGCAAGTATGCCTTCTAATGTGTCAAGTACACCGTGTTGCATTGTTAAAGAACCACAGATCATAATTGTACCTCCATTTTCTATAGTGTTAAAAATGGTTTCATTATTAAGCACCACTAAATCCTGAACGTATTGTTTGTTAGCTTCTCTAGAAAAACAACGCATTACGCTTAGTTTTTGGTTTTCTAACTTAAATAAGTTGTCGTAGATATTAGCTGAAGCCTTAAAACGACCTCCCCAAAAAAGTGTTGTTGCTACACTTTTATACGTATTAATCATTCCTAGAAATGGTGCAACCCCTGTTCCATTAGCAATTAATACAACCGGTTTTGAATTGTTTGGAAAATGGAAATCTGGATTTACTTCTACAGCAGCTTTTAATTTATCGCCTTTTTTAAGACTGTAAAGATAAGATGAGCCTATTCCAAATTCGTGTTTTTTTACACTTAACAAAATTTCACCTTCCAGGTTAGCAATAGAATATTGTCGTGGATTTTTAGCGCCTTTTGGGAAAATAGACAATAAATCTCCTGATGTAAATTGAACGTTTCTTTTAGGTTTTAACTTAAGTAAAAAAGTGTCGTCTACATTCAGTTTTGTGGTTTGTGTAACTTCAAAGGAATGTAGTTTTAGTTTTTTATCTTTCTGAATAGGGCGCTCTATTTTTAAGGGTATTTCGGTTTGGGCAGCCCATTTTTTAGACCATTTTTCGAAGCTGTGAAAATTAGCATTGTTTATTTTGTAGAGCGGTAGAACAGCCTTAAAACCTTCATTGGCTTGTAAAAGTGTGTCTATGGCAATCGCAAACTTGCAATAATCTGGGTATTCTAAGGCGCCGAAGCCCACAACACTATAGTTTAGTTTGTTGGCTTGTTTAATACTTGAAAGAAGCGCTGTAAATTTTCTTGCGTTGGTTGGAGCCTCACCTTCGCCATAAGTTGCCGTTAGTATAATAAGGTGTTCTGCTTTTGTGTAGCTGCTATAATTGTTTAGCTCTGTTAAAAACACTTTTTTTCCTGAAGCGGTAAGAGCATTGTAAAGTCGTGTGGCAAAACTATAAGTAGTGCCAGTTTCAGAGCCTATAAGAATAATTATTTCGGCTTCGTCTTTTAAAGGCATCGTTGTATTTACAACAACTCTTTTTTTCCTTCTTTTAAGAAACATTACTATGCCAGAATACATAAAGAAAACAATGGAGGCACTTGCAACAAGTAGTACAATAGACCACCACACACTACCTTCGCCAGTATGAAGCACTAAGCTTGTTCTTGAAACCAATGTAATAAAAGGGTAAGAAGCACTACTCACTATTGCTCCTGTATGCTGATTTACCATTACTTCCTTTTTCTGAAGTTCAATATGAAAGTAATCCTCGGCTTCTTCAGAGAATGGGAAATCTACTTTTCTCACTTCTGAAAGCATTGTATCTTTAAAAAAAGGTATTTCTGAAATAGTGTTATAGGCTACGGCATCTTCCAGATTTTCATTTTCTTGATAATTAACCGAAGCATTTGGCAGTAGGTTAAATTTTTCGGCAGAAAGATAAACCCCAGTGAGTGCAAGTATCATAATAGGAATAAACAACCATCTGCTTAAAATAACGTGATAGCGCATTTCAAAATACTCCTTCTGTACTTTCGAAAAAAGACGTTTTACACCGCCTTGTCTTTTGGCCAGTAAAAACAGTCCTGTAACAGCAATAAGCGCTAATAAAAACGAAATTAAACCTACGAAAAACCGTCCTAAGCTCTTTAAAAATAAAGAACGGTGTAGGTTAGTGGCAAAACTAAAAATAACAGGTCGTTTGCTAACTTCAGCTAATTGCTCCCCAGTTGTTGGGTTTATATAAAGGTCTTTGGTTTCAAAATCTTCGGTAAGTACTGAAGCTTTTACAAAACCAGAAGATTCTACCTCTAGACTAAATACTTCGTCGTAATTTTCCTTTAATGCATTTACACTTGTAGCCAATGAAACAGCATCTAAATCTGATGTGGCAAAGCCTTTAGTTTGATGTGCAATTGGTTCTACAGCCAAGACCACTCCGGTTACAGAAGCAACGAGTAGGAATAGGGAAGAAGCAAGGGCAAGTACTAAATGACTATACCTCCAGATGGAAATGGTCATAGGTGATTAAATGTAAATAGTGAGCGTTTGTTATACCTCAGTATATATTATTGAGGCAGCATACGTACATAACGAATAAACCCTTTACCTTCCTTTTTGCTCTTTAGGTTTTCTGTGGTAAGCGGAAATTGCAAATCGTCTTTATAGTATTTTTGGTCTTCTACAGAAGTTTCAAAGCGCAAGCTATAGCCTTTGTCTATTTTTTCAGTAGGTATTTGCAGTAAGCTCACACTGCGTTCGCCACCACTTATAGTTTCGCCAGAAATAGCATCTATATTAGGACGACGTTTTCCGTAGAATTTCCACCATTCGGTTATTTCGCTATACCATTCTGGGTCTTTTCCTAAAACTTGAAGTGTTTCTTCGTACTCACCTTCAGGGTTCATCAATGAAACAATAACATAGGCACCTTCACCCGTGTAATTTGTTAACTGAATTAAACATTTTACAGCTTTGGTATCGGCTGTGTTAAATCCAGCTATTAAGAATCCTAAGAGTAATAAAGCGGGGAATATTTTATATATTTTTTTCATCTTATTTTAAAAAGTTCAATTCAACATTTTGTTTTTGCAACTTCTCGTTTTCACTAGCTAAGTCAAAAACCGTTTCTTCAAAGTCTGTTTTAATTTTTTTGTTTGCGCCTAAGCTTATTAGGTATTTCAGCATTTGTGTGTTATCTGCTTTCATTGCCGCTTGGTGTAAAGCCGTCATTCCTTCATTATTGACTATGTTTATAGGAATGTCAAATGTTGAAAGACGTTTTAGTAAAGCCATACTATTTTGGTTTGCGGCATAATGATATAAAGTGTTGCCATCTGCCTGAATGGTATTGAGTTTTAAACCTTCAGCTTGTAAAAGCTTAAGTTTGCCATCAAAATTTTCGTTGTTTTTTTCGTTGAATGATTCAGCCAAATAATATGCCAAGCTATTTCCGCTAGCATCTTTTGCCGAGGCATCACTTCCGTTTTTCAGTAAAAAAGAAACCACCTTTGGTTTGTTGCCGCTTGTAGCGAGCATAAGTGCCGTTTGTCCTTTATTGTTAGTGGCGTTAAAATCTTTTAAGTCTTTTGAAAGCAATGCTACAATCTCCAAATTGTTTTTATAAGCTGCGTTTAAAAAAGGCGTGTTGCCTTCTGCATCTTTTTGGTTTACGTCTGCACCAGCAGCAAGGAAAAGCTCAAATATTGCCTTGTCTTCATTCGCCATTGCTAAACGATGCATAGGTGTATAGCCGTCTGTAGTAACGACATTTGGGTTTAAACCTAATTTTTGTAAATATTCGTAAATCTCATAGTTGTTTTCAAACCCTCGTGTACCTTGAGCTGCAAATAAGAAAGCGTTACCGCCATTTTCATTTAGAGTATTGTATTCCACCCCTTTGCTAATAAGCAGTTTTAAAAAGTCTATATTACCTCTTCTGCTCGCGTAATTAAAGATGCCATTGCCTTCGTTGTCGGTACTGTTTAAGTCTATACCTTGTTTTATAAAGTAATCTAGACCTTCAGTGTCTTTTAAAAATGGAGCGGCAAGCAATAGTACATTTGCACCCTTTGGGTCCTTTTCATCGGCAAGCCTAACGCCATTGGCAATAAAAAGATTGTAAACTTCAGGGTTTGTTAGTCCAGAGGCTGCGGCAAAAGTGAGTGGCGTATTACTACGACTGTCTAATGCGGTTACTGAAGAACCTTTTTGTAATAAAGAGTTTACGTTTTCTGCGCCTCCTGCATAAGCAGCCCAATGCAAATAAATACGGCTGTCGTGAGTGCGTTTGTCTATAGGATTACCTTCTAAACTCAGTAAGTAGTTAATAACCTCATTATTTGTGTTTGCGATAAGTGCGTAAACGGTGGCATCAAAACCATTATTGTTTAATGCCGTTGCGCTATTACCTTCAGAAATTTTTTGTTTGACAATTTCAAGACTTGGGTTCGACTTCCAAAATGAACGCTCGTGAAATATGTTTTTCTGTTGTGCAATACTTGAAAAGCTCAATAGAAAAATGAAAATTTTAATAGAATATTTCATAGGTATTTTAAGATTGATTTTGTTGAAGCAAAAATATACTTTATACTTATTTAGAACAAATAAAAATAATGATATTTTAAGAAGTTTTTATTAGAGCTACTTTAGTAACTCTAGTTTAGTAATTCTATAAAAAGAAATGGCTTGAGGAGTTGCCTCAAGCCATTTGTATGTGTTTTGCGTATAAACGCTCCCAATTTCTCTATTGATAAGAAGTAGGGAAGCCGTTTTTTATTTTACAAAAGAATCTATAACGCCGTTAATTGCTTCTGAATCTTTATAAGCTTCCTCATCAAGTAAAAATTTAAATAGTGACTTGTTGTCTACTTTTTCTTCAAGTGAAAGATCTTTGTTGCGGCTGTAAACTTCATCCCATTTAGAACGAACTAAAGCCCATTTGTCTTTGTGTTCTTTCCACCATTTTATGGAAGCAGCACAACGGCTGTCGTCTACTTTTACATAGGTATTATAGCCTTTTTCTTTTGCCAGAACAACATCTTCTTTTCCAGCTTCACGAATTACTTTTTCATTATCCTGGTCGTGAACCCATCCAAAATCTGTAATTTCTACTCTGTTGCCACGTACGGTTAAATTATAATCACTGCGCGTAGTGTATTCTCTTCTTGGTAGAGGTGCATCTGAAGTGTTTTCCCAGTAGTTTTTACCGTCTATATGTACCCAAGAACCCGAGCCTTCGTAACGTGGGCTATCGTCTACCTGAAATACTTTTTGTGTCCATTGCCCTTTTACTTCAGCAGCAGGTTTCTGCTCGAATTTCCAGTTGTTGTTTGCGTTATAAGTATATAAATCTGTGTTTTCGTATAACCAATCTTGGCGCCAGTGTTTAATAATCATTGGATCTGCTGGGTTGCCTACTTGCAATAAATGTTGAATGACAATTTTATTGTCTTCATCTGTTATTAAACCAGCCCACTCTAGCCCTTTATCAACTTTAGTTTTAGAAGGTTTGTATAAAGAGTCGTTACTGTAGTTAAAGGTTTCAGCAAAATTGAAAGTAACCTCGTAGCAACCACACATATCTTTAATAGATTTTTTGTCGAGCTCTTTTTTGTCTTGTGCTTGCAGTGTAATCCCTGAAATTAACAAGCTAGCTGTTAGGAAGAATATTTTTTTCATTGTATGTTAGTTTAAGATTAGTTTTTTTGAAAGGCTATTGTCTCCAGCTTTAAACTGAACTATGTACATTCCGCTTTGAAGGTTTGAAAGGTTTAGGGTTTTGTTGTAAAAACCATTGGTTGCATTAACTTGAGTAGTATAAACCAATTGCCCCTGAATGTTGTAAACCGAAATAGTACTCTCTTGCGAAGTAGTATTCTTTAAATCGAAAACAAGGTTTACTATTTTATTAGCTGAAGGATTTGGGTACATCCCGAAAGTAACGCCTTCAGTAATGTTTTCTAGCCCTAATAAATCTGAAACATCTTCAAAATTAAAGCTTAGGTTTCCATTTGAAGAACCTTCAAAAGTGCTAAATTCTAATCTGTATACAGTGTTTTCATCATACTTTACATAGTATGCCATATCTGTATTTATGTCGTAAGTTGTACCGTTAAAGGTCTTCCAGTCATAGCCAATAGTGTTTATCTCTTCAGAATAAGCCAATCCATTAGGGTTTCCATTACCTGTAGGCTCGTCGTTTTCTGCTACTGTTACATTAGGGTTGTGTAATGCACCTGTAACACCGTAATACATACCTCCGCCAAGATCGGTTACATATTTAGTAAATACAATGTCCCAAGCAGTTTCAGCAGGCTCAGCAACTACCTCTTGGTTGTTTTGAAAAGAATAGTAGTTATAGCGATTGTCTGGATTGTTAGTATTTGAGATGGTTTTAGTAGTTTCACCTACCCAAGCATTACCATCCCAAGTGGCGTATTTAAAAGTGTATTCGCCAAAGTAATCTTCGTTAATAAACTTTCGGTAAGTACCATCGGCGTATTTTAAAACAAAGATGATGCTACCGCTTATGTGGTGATTTGTAGGGTTGTATTCACCCCAGCCATAAGTAGCAGACCCCTGCATAAAAGCGCCGTTATCCCAGTTTGTATCGTCGTTGTAAAGTGGTGTCCAAGAAGCTTCCTCGGCTACGTCTATAGAATTCCAGTCTGAAGCGCTATTTGCAGCTTCAAAAACTTGTATGCCTATACCTCCGTTTATGCGAATGCCGTGATTAAAAGTGTCGTTTCGCATAAAAGCAATATCCCAGCTTGCCGCAGAATACGTATTTGTTTCACCAGAAGAAAGTTTGTAATAAACTTCGTCTGCGTAGTTACTCCCCATAGAAAGGGTTACGTTTGTCTGTTGGGCAGTGGCAGAAAATACTCCTAGTGTTAAAGCTGCTATTTGTAATAATCTTTTCATAATAATAGGTTTTATATCTTATTGGGTTTTATTGTAATAGTTCGTATTTAAATTCTGGAAATCCACGTTCGCCATTGTCATTAAGTAGTGAAGTGAATTTAAGTTTGTATAAATTTCCATTGTTGTCTTTAACGATGTAGAAAATAGAATCTACAAGTACTTTTTCTTCATTCATTACATCTCTCCAGCTTGCACCAATAGTACGTTGGTCTTCTTGAAGATTACCTTCAATAACATTTGAAGCGTTAAAAGCGTCGTAGTCGTATTGGTCTGTAGTAAGGCTGTAAACAGTTACTCCACCTTTGCGGTTGTGTAAAACCCCATCAGAGAAACCATAGCTCCCTGCGCCATCAAGTATATTGGTGAATACCGTAAAGTTAAGGTCCCATTTATCTGCTTCTGGCTCTACACTAACTACGTTATTTGTGTTAAAGCTGAAGAAAGTAGCATTGTAAGCAGGAGATTTTGTGATGGTAACTTCTTGGTGGCTTGTATCGTTTAGGTTTGCGTATTGCAACACATAGTTATCGCCATCGCGAAGCACGCGAATTTTTTTCCACCCTCTAGCATCGCCAGCTAAGCCTACACTTCCATTTACAGGAGTTTCGGTGCCTACTTCAAAGCCTAGGTTTACCAAATAAACTTTGTTGTCTGCGTCTTCTAAGCTAATTTCACTAATAGCCGTACGGTTTATATCGCCATCGGGGTAGTCTATATAGGCTTCGTTTGCAGGATCAAAAGTTCCTACAGCAACTTGAGGCATAAGATCTTGCACATCGGCTTCGCTTATATTATCTATGTTTGTTTCGTTAAGTTGAGCTGCAGCCATATAGATAGACCCATTGATACCCACACGAAAACCGTCTTTAGAAAAGAAAGCGAGATCCCAAGCATCGCGTTGTACTTTTTCAAAAGTTTTTCCGCTTAAATCTACATATACTTGGTTTTGCTCATTAGGACCACCTACTTCGGGTTGTATGCTGCCACCAAGAGAGGCTTCGCTGTTAAGTACATAGTTTGTGTTTCCTCTTACTTCAGCATTTGGGTAGTTGATAGCTGTAATGGTAAAACTTAGTTGTGTAGTTTCATCTAGATTGGCATTCAGCTTGTTAAATAGCAGGCTGCTATTGCTTGCTCCTTGGTTTATAGACAAACTTATTTCGCCGTCGATTGCTGCGGGTTCTGTAGTGAAATCTATTCCGTAGGTTGCATTTTCAGAATTAAGACTAATGATAACCGTACCGTTTTCTGTAGCTGTTTTAGAATAAATAAGATTTATATCTTCAGAACTATCTATCTCACTTAGATTACCCGATAGGTTCTCGAAGGCCACAACAAAAGGATCGCCTGTAAGGTTGTTGTCGTCAGAACTGCAGGCAGCAAGAACGAGTGTAAAGATTATAATACTACTAATCTTTTTTAAGAATTTCATTATCTAAAAATTTAAATTATATGCTAGTTTTAAAAAATAAGAACGGCCATAGCCAATAGGAATCTGAGTGCCAGCTCCATTGTGGGCACCCCCATCAAAGGCGGTAGAATTAATATCGCTAACGTCCAATAGGTTTCTCACACCAAGGGTGGTAACAAAGCTGTTGTTGAAAAACGATTTGCTTATAGTTGTGTCCATCCAGCTATAGCTTTCGGTTTTTCCAGTTTCAAAAACTTGTTCTCCTAGGTCGTTGGTTTTCTCGACAAACTGTTGTTGCTCACCTATGTACTTATAGAAAGCCGAAAAAGTGGTATTCCATTTAGGGAGGGTGTAGCTTATATTAGCGTTTAGCTGTAGGTTGTAAAGAAAGTCGTCATTCAGAGTTCTGGTTTCTAAAACTTTGGAAACCCCTTGTAGCGAACCGCCTATTTTTGCAGTGAAATTACCGTAGTAAATTTCGTTTTCTGAAAAGAGACCAATTGCGCGGTAGCTGTCTATATTGCTATACTGAAACAACAACGGACTTTCTTGAACTACAATAAGTTCTATTCTGTCTGAAAGTCCTAAGTAGTTAAAACTCAATTTGTTTTTTAGTCTTATCTGCCCATCGGCGAGTTTGCTGTTTTTCTTAAGATGTAAAAAGGCAGAAAGCCCTTTTTCGGGAAGTAAGTCTGGGTTTCCTTGTACGTTGTGGTTTACGTCTACAAAAAAGGTGTATAACTCGTCGTAATTTGGTGTTCTGTTTGCAGATCCAAGTATAGCGCGAACTTCCCAACCATTGTTAAGTTGTTGTTTTGCGCTTAAAGAGCCTATAAATTGTGTGTCAAAAAGATTACTAAAGGAGATTCTAGCTCCAGGACGTAACGAAAAACGCTCCGATACATTTATTTCTGAAGAAGCAAATAAGTCGTAATTGTCTAATTTTTGTGTAATACTTTCTTCCCCTGGGTTTATTACAACCGCTAATGCCGAACCACTTCCGCGTTCGTTAGTAAGCTCATAACCCGCTTGTAGGCTTAGTTTTTCTGAAGAGAAAAAGTTGCTAAACGTACCGCGCGAAAAGAACACACTACGCGCTTGATATTCGCCTTCTTCTATGTTCTCTTTTTGGTCTTCACGAATAACATAAGTATAGCTTTCAAGGTCTTTAGTCTGTTCTTGATAGCTTAAGGAGATGTTGTAATTTATTTTTTTGAAAAGATTACCAGTAGCGTTTAAGTGATGATATAAACGGTTGTTTGAAAATATCTGGTCTTGCGAAATAGGTCTGGTAGTACCCGTTGCTGGATTTTCATTAAGGTCTACTAACTCACTGTAATCGTTTATAGTTTCGTGTAAATAATCGAAGCGATAGAATACAGAAAAATCCTCTTTAGAGTAGGAGAGTAGTGCTTTTGCGTTATGCTGTACCTTAGGCAACCACTCATGACCTCTCAATCCATCATTTCTGTCGTATTTTTCACCAAAGCGATCATTCCAAAAACCGGCAAAATCATTTCTTGTATATACGGCATTCGCATAGAGGTTGTCGGTAATATTATGTCCTATTTTTAAAGATTGTATATGGCGCCCTCTATTAAACCATTGGTATTCGTCGCCCACAGTTTCTTCTTGAGCATAAGCACTTATTTCCCAATCTGATTTAGCAGATTTCTTTGTGATTATATTGATAATCCCCGAAACGGCATTGGCTCCGTATTGAACCCCCATAGCGCCTTCAACTATTTCTACACGCTCTATATCGTCTAGGTTTATAAGGGTTAAATCTGTGTTGTTACCTACACCTTCTTCGTTTATAACCGGAACATTGTCTATTAAAACCTTAAAATACTGACTATCTAATCCAAAAAGACTCACACCGCTTTTTCCTGTTGAGGTGTTGGGAGTAATATTTATGTTTAAAGTAGTATTTAGAATGTCTGCAAGATTGTTTCCACCCTGACGTTCTATGTCTTTTCTAGAAATAACCTTCACCTCAAAAACCGATTTACCTACAGATTGTGGGTTGTGCTGCCCTGTAACAACAACTTCCTCTAGCTTTTCTATTCCTGTAGAATCTTTAGGTAGTTCATTCTGTGCAAAAATCCCTGAAAGTGAAAAAAGACTTAGTAAAGCAGTTAGGCTTCTCTTCATAATTTTGGTTTTGATGGGGCAAAAGTATACCTTATTCTTATTTAGAACAAATAAAAATAATAATATTTTAAGAAGATTTTAATAAGCTTGGCTAAGTAACTATAGCTGAGTTATTTTACAAAAAAAATGACCTGAGGAATTGCCTCAGGTCATTTATGTGTGTGTTTATAAGCTAATCGTCTATCTATTTAGCTGATTTTTAGTAGGTTTTTTTATTGTGTTTTGTATTGAAGATCACAAATTTAACTTTTCACTACTTCTTTTTTAATGTCACTTTCAACTACACCATCGCGAAGCCTTATAACTCTGTGTGCGTGATCTGCAATTTCTTCTTCGTGGGTTACAAGAATAACGGTGTTTCCTGCTTTGTGTATATCATTAAAAAGATTCATTATCTCTTCAGAAGTTTTAGAATCTAGGTTTCCTGTAGGCTCATCTGCCAAGATAATTGAGGGTTTATTTACCAAGGCTCTTCCAACTGCTACACGCTGGCGTTGTCCACCCGAAAGCTGATTGGGTTTGTGGTCCATACGGTCTGCAAGACCAACGTCTTTAAGTACTTCTTCGGCTCTTTGGGTACGAGCGCTTTTGGATGCCCCTGCGTACACCATTGGCAAAGCAACATTTTCTAGTGCTGTGGTACGCGGAAGTAAATTAAAAGTTTGAAAAACGAAGCCTATTTCTTTGTTTCGGATGTCTGCCAACTCATCGTCGGTCATATTGCTTACATCTTTTCCATTAAGCTCGTAACTACCCGAAGTAGGAGTGTCTAGACAACCCAAAAGATTCATCAAGGTGGATTTTCCAGAACCCGAAGGCCCCATTAAAGCCACGTATTCACCGCGGGCAATGTCTAAGTCTATTCCTTTTAAAACTTTTACAACCTCATTTCCCAATGGAAAATCTCTGGTTATATTTCTAATTTTAATTACTAAGCTCATACGCTGTTTTTCAATATCTACTATAAGACGTAAAGATAAGAGTACTGTTACAAATTAATTGAAATTTATAGATTGAAGTTGAAAGATGAAAAGAAATCGATCCCGATAGCTATCGGGAGAAATCGAAATCGATCCCGATAGTTATCGGGAGAAAACGAAATCGAAAACCAGAACCCAGAACCCGTCCAGTAACTATCCGGTAAGTAACAATTAGCCTAATCCCAAATCCCTACAACCTAACACCTACCACCTACAACCTACTATCTACCACCTACAACCTACCACCCACAACCTAGTATCATCCAATTCGAATAACAAAATGCTGTTTAGGTTGTTCTTTTCTGAAAAAAACCAATCCCCATTGAAAAGTGTCTATGCTTACGGTTACTTTTTCTGAAGTGATAATTTCTTGCCAAGCCATGGTCATATCTTTACTCCAATAGATATCGTCAAAAATAATTACCGAGTCGTTGTGTACATTTTTTAAGAGAGCGTTAAAATAGCCAAGTGTACGCTCGCCATTATGGTCGCCATCTACAAAAATAAGATCGTACTTTTCTGAAATGTTCTGAGCTAAAAAATCCTTGAATATGTTTTGGTGGTTTACTATATTGTGTAAGTTTAGTTTTTCAAAGTATTCTTGCGCTTTTTTTAGGGTATTGGGGCAGCCTTCTACCGTGTGCACTGCAGAAAACTCATTAGATGCAGATAGCGCTACCGTGCCTAAGCCTAAGGAAGTTCCCATTTCTAACACGTTTTCACACTTAAAATACCGAGCTAAGCGAAACAGTAACTTCTGCCGTTTCTTTTTCATACCAGCATTTTTTACCACTGCCGATACCTTGCGGGCATTGCCTTTAAAAACACGTGAGCCTTGACCAAAATCTTTCATTTCGACCATACTATTGTCCTTTAACAGGTCTTGACGGTGCGTTTTTAATATGTTGTATTCTGGGTATTTTTTCTTGTCGTTAAAACACTGAGTTACCAGATTAAACACAAAAGGCGAATGAACCCCGTGTTTATTCTTGGAAAGCCGAACAAATTTTATATAGCTTTTAGATTGGTGAATCATAGCTTAAAAGTAAGGAATTAGTAGTATTAGTTGAAAATTTGTAAAAAAATGAAGTTTCAATTTTTCACAAAATACTTACTCCATTTTAGCTGAAAGTTCAAACCATCGTTCTTCTTTGGCTTCAATCTTGTCTATAATTTCTTGAAGTTTTACAGATTGTTTGTCTATTTCTGGTCCGTCCCAGTTTTCGGTTGCAAATTTATTTTGAAGCTCTTCCCTGTTTTTTTCAAGATTGGCTATTTCTTTTTCTAGTTTACTGAATTCTTTTTGTTCGTTATAGCTCAATTTTACTGAAGATGCTTCTTGCTTCCATTCCTTTTTAACCTTTGGTGCAGCTTCGCTAGCCTCTCGTTTTTCCTGAATATTACTATCTTCATATGTTCTAAAATCGGAGTAATTTCCAGGGAAATCTTCTACTTCGGCATTGCCTCTAAAAACAAATAGATGGTCTACAATCTTATCCATAAAATAACGGTCGTGACTCACTACGAGTAAACAGCCAGGAAAGTCTAAGAGAAAACTCTCCAGTACATTTAAGGTTACAATATCTAGATCGTTTGTAGGCTCATCGAGGATTAAAAAGTTTGGGTTTTTAATCAATACGGTACATAAGTACAAACGTTTGCGTTCGCCACCACTTAGTTTTTCAACAAAGTCGTATTGTTTTTTAGGGTCGAATAAAAAACGTTCTAACAATTGTGAAGCCGATATTTGTCTGCCTTTTTTTAACGGAATAAAATCGCCGTATTCACGGATTACATCTATAACTTTTTGGCCTTCTTTTATGTTTATACCTGCTTGGGTGTAATATCCAAACTGAACGGTTTCGCCTACAACAACTTTTCCGCCGTCGGGTTTTAAGGCGCCGGTAAGAATATTTAAGAAGGTAGATTTTCCAGTTCCGTTTTTACCTATAATCCCCACACGTTCCCCGCGGTTAAAATTATACTCAAACTTATCGAGCATTTTTTTGTTGCCAAACGCTTTAGAAATGTGATGAAGCTCTACAACCTTGGTGCCCATACGCTCCATATTGAGCTCTAGTTGTACTTGGTGATCGTTACGGCGTTTGCTGGCTCGATCTTTTATTTCGTGAAAATCGTCTATTCTACTTTTGCTCTTTGTGGTACGCGCCTTGGGTTGGCGTCGCATCCACTCGAGTTCCTTCTTAAAAAGCTGTTTGGCTTTCCCGGTTTCGGTAGCTTCGGTTTCTATTCGCGCCTCTCTTTTTTCGAGGTAATAGCTGTAGTTACCTTTATAACTGTATAATAATCCCTCGTCTAGCTCTACAATTTCGTTACAAACACGCTCAAGGAAATAACGGTCGTGAGTAACCATAAAAATGGTGAAGTTTTCTTTCGCAAAAAGATTTTCCAGCCACTCAATCATCTCGAGATCTAAGTGGTTGGTAGGCTCGTCCATAATTAATAAATCTGGCGTTGTGAGTAAGGCATTAGCCAAAGCCAGACGTTTTTTCTGACCCCCACTTAAGTTTCCTATTTTTGCGTGTAAATCTTCAAGCTTCAGCTTAAAGAGAATCTGTTTATAACGCGTTTCAAAATCCCAAGCGTGGTGAGTTTCCATAGCGTCAAATGCCTTTTGATAGGCTTCGGTGTCCTCTGGATTTTCTATGGCTTGCTCGTAAGCTTCAATTATTTTTAAAATAGGATTGTCTGAAGAAAAAATTGTTTGTTCTACGGTAAGACTAGGGTCTAAATCTGGTTCCTGAGGTAAGTAGGCTATTTTTAAACCTTTTCTAAAAACAACATTGCCGGTATCGGCTTTGTCATTTCCTGCTATAATATTTAAGAGAGAGGTTTTACCGGTTCCGTTTTTAGCAACGAAACCAATTTTCTGGCCTTCATTTATTCCGAAGGATATGTTTTCAAACAAAACCCGCATCCCGAAAGACTTGGATATATTTTCTACTGAAAGGTAGTTCACGGTTTAGATTTTTCGCAAAAGTAAGCTAGAAAGTGGAATGTATGATGCTTAATGGAAAATTATTAATGAATAATAGTTTTGTAAACTGTTTTAATTATTAGAGTTTGTAAGTGTTAAAAGTAGATTTTACACCTTGGCAATAGCTTTTTTATGCGTTTTTTTTCAGTATCAGGAATTGGATTGTTTGTCAAGATTAGAGTTTTTAAATGCTTGAGGTTTTCCAATTTTTTTGGCAGCTTCGTTATATTGTTGTTTGAAGCTATTAAAAGCTCAAGATTGTTTAATGCTATAAACGTTTCAGGAAGTGCGTGTAGTTTGTTGTTATTGAGATTAAGCGTTTTTAGATTTTGAAGTGTTCCTATTTCATCGGGTAGTTGCTTTAGTTGGTTATATTCTATATTTAATACTTCTAGTTTTTTTAATTGTGCCCAATCATCATTAAATTCATTAAACTGATTGTAGCCTAAGTTTAGTGTTTTTAAATTTTTCAACTCAAAAAAAGAAGCGGGAAGAAAACTTAATTGGTTGTTATCTAGCTCTAAAACCTCTAAGTGTATACAGTTATTGATGTTTTCTGGAAGTAGTGTAATGTAATTAAATGAAAAGTAAAGAAAGCGAAGATTTTTTAATTTGCTAAACTGAGTTGGTACTTCAGTAATCTCATTATTAGATATATTAAAATGAACAAGATTTTTAAAGTTTTCAACTTTAGAAGGGATATATTTTAATGAATTCAACTTTAAATTTAATTCTTCCAGTTTTTTTAAGGAAAAAATTTTTTCGTTCAAGACCTCTAGGTTGTTACCCATTAAATTTAAGAAGCGCAGCTTTTTTAAAGCAGCAATTGAATCTGAAACACGAAATAAATGATGGTCACGAAGGTTTAATTGAGTTGCATTCTTAACATTTACTAACGCCTCAGAAATACTTCCATAAACAGGGGCTTTTAGTGGGTTTGCGTGTTGTGATAATACAGTCCTGTTACAACCTAGGATTATGAATAAAAAAATCAGAAAATTGAAGAGTGTTTTTTTTTTGAAATTTCCCATTGTAATAGTTCTTGGTTAAAAGTAAAAAAGGACTGGAAGAAACATCCAGTCCTTTAGTTTTTATGGTGTTGAGTTTATTTTTTTATAACTATTTTAAACTGGCTTGTTTTGCCTTCTAGTTGAACTTTCATAATTAAAACTTCTGCATTGTTTGCAAATTTTGTAAGATCGATTGTAAGTTTTTGATTTCCACCTAGGCTAAGTGCGTTTGTGTTGTAAAGATTTCTTCCCAACAGGTCGTATATATCAATACCAATTGACTGACCGCTAACTTCTGAGTTTAACTCTAATGTTATTTCTCCGTTGGTAGGGTTAGGATATAGCGCAATATTTTCTAAAATATTAGAATCTTCAACACCCAACAATTGTTCTACGGTAATATATTCATTTTTTATTTCGGCATCACTAGTACCTGCAACATTGCTAACAACTAGTGAAACATCATAGACTCCAGGAGCAGAATATGTAACCACAGGAGATTGATCTGAAGAAGTTGCGGGTGTTCCGCCTTCAAAAGTCCAAGTCCATTCAGAAGGAGTGTTTGTGCTTAAATCTGTAAATGATACAGTTTCACCCTCTGTAATACTAGTGTTGTCTGCAACAAAATCTGCAACAGGAGCTTGTATACCTATTTGCTCACGAAGTGCAAAAACAACAGTCGCAGAAGCATTAAAAGTAATGTCGTTTAAAGTCGCATCTTGTTGAGGTGAATTATTGCCACTAGGATGCTGAACAGAGAAAAAACCGTATTTGTAATCTGGTGTAAAAGTAAGTCCTGTAGGCTCAGATCCAGCTGGCATTGAGCTGTGAAGTAAAACTTTTGGGTTACTTTGGGTGTGGTCTGGACGTACTACCCAGATATAATTGTTTCCACCGTCTTCAAGAACCCATAAGTTTCCTTGATTGTCAAAAGTAAGATTGTCATTACCATTACCCCAAGGCTCTGTAAACATCCCTTGTTCAGTATCTAAATCGTAAGACATTCCACCAACAAAAGTTTCAAGTTCAGAGATAGTGCTTCCGTTATCTTTGAATCTATAAACGCGGTTTTTTCCTTTTGAAGTTACATAGATTTTTCCGTCTATTGGACTTATTTCGCAATCTTCAACGCCGTTAAAATTTGTTCCACCAAGTGAACCTGCAACAGCAGAAAGATTGTTGCGGTCTTCTTTTGTAGTGTTAGGAACTTCTATCCAAGTAGCTGTAGACGAACTAGGGTCATTTCCAGAAAAAGGTAAATCTAATTTCAAGACATAAACAGTACCCGATGTAAGATCACCAGGAGTGTCTGCTACAAATTTATAAATACAACTTGTTCCACCGTCTTCACCATAGTATGCCGTTACTTGATCATCGCTTACAACCACATTTTCGTGATTCATACGGCCCATAGCCCAAAGTTTTTCTTGGCCATTACCATAATCAATAACTTGAGCAGTAACAGGGTCTATTTCTACAAGCCAGCCTACATCTTGATAACCATCGCCATTTGCATCACCCGAGTTTTTGCTTTCTTCAGCGGTAATAACTGTACCCCAAGGAGAAATACCACCAGAGCAGTTTCTAGTTGTAGTTACAAGCGCGTTGTTATAAAGATCTACTGCTTGGGTATCGTCAAGAACCCATAGGTTTGTAGAGCTGTCTAAATGAAGGTTTGCAAGAGTTACCCCGCCAGGAGTATTCTCGTGGTTTACAGCAAGCCTACCAAGTACGCTACTTCCACCATCAGCAACATATCCTGTAAAATCGTGGTTTCCAGGAATATTTCCGCTACCAATTGTATACGGACTTCCTTGTTTTAAAATTTGCTGAAAGTTGTGTTGCGTTGGGATTATTAAATTATCCGTTTGTCCCGTTGGTACTATAGAGGTAAAACAAGCTATATGTTCATCTGTGCAATCTACAGCTAAATCTAGAGCATCTGTAATATACATATCAAAACGAAGGTCTGAACTTTGACCATCACGATTGTGAATTTCTACAGCTATTCGATTTGTACCATTTACAAAGATGCTTTTTGGTAATTGCTGTACAAAGTAAATGTTTTCGTTTATACCGTCTATAATAGAAGAGGAGGTTGTAAGGTAATCTGTAGGCTCTTCGGGCATATTATCGCGAAATACTTCAACGCCGTTTACATAAACGATTGCGCCATCATCTCTTTTTAAACCAAAGTCTATAAAATCTGCTACGCTAGCTAAGTCCACTTCTATGTCTTTTGTAAAATAATAAGTAATGTATTTATCATTAGAATTGGGGCCAAAAGAAATGTTTGTATTTACAGGGTCTCCATAACCTAAAGTACCGTGTCCATTTTTCCAAGTAGAATTGTCGTAAGCTAATTCAGTCCAGTTTACAGCATCAAGGCTAGTTCCATTATCTAAATATCTCCAACGGCTATCTTTTGCTACAGGATAAGGAGTTGGGTTTAAAGGAGGAAGAACTACAGGTACGCTTACTGCCATATCAAATCCTAAATCACTACTGCTAGGAGATGCTTGATGAAGTTCAACCGCAATTACATTTGTGCCATTTACTAATAAATTTGCAGTTATTTCTTGAAAATAAGTAGATTCGTCAGAACCACCTACAGTTGAAGAAGCATAAGTGTTGTATGTAATAGAGCCAGAAGGCATATTCATACGAAAAGCTTCGGTACCATTTACATATACAACTACACCATCGTCGCGACGTACATCAAAAATTAAACCTGTAAAAGCCGAGGCATCTGTGATTTCAAAAGTATTTCTAAAATAATAGGTGGGATATTTGTTGTTAGAATCACCACCAAAATTTAATGTTGTGTTTTCTACACCATCGCCATAGCCAAAAATTCCACTACCAGAAGACCAAGCAGCATCGTTATAAGCAGTTTCTCTCCAGCTTGTTCCTAAGTCTACGCCAGTGTCGTTATACTTCCATTCACTAAGTGCAGGGATTGGAAATACACCATTTACTGCAATATTTTCTGAGGTTTCTATAGCACAGCTATGATGTGTTGTAGGGGATTCGGCTTTTACGCCAAAACCCGTTAGTACAGTCATAAATAGGCTAACTAATAATAATTTTCTTTTCATTGTAAAGGAATTAAAAGGTTTTGTTTTGATAGGGTAAAAGTAGAAGCTCACAATATCCTTTTAGTATCCTCAATTTTATGCTTATGTAAATGTAACAGCTGAAATGTTATTAAATCTTTACTCAAAAAAAGTCGCTAATTCAGTCTATATTATTCCTTAAATTTTCAGGAATAGCTGTTTGAGAAAAGAAAGGCTTATTTATAGGAATTTAAATCTGTTAACGATTTAATAAAAGCTATAAGTTCATTTTGTTCTTGAGCTGTTAAATTCAGTTTGTCTGAGGAGAGCGTTTGATTTGTTACCTTGAGCCCCATGCCTTCACCTCCTCCTTCATTGTAGAATTCTATAACCTCTTCTAGGGTTTGATAGGCCCCATTATGAAAGTAAGGTGCGGTGAATTCTGCATTGCGAACCGTTGTGGTTTTAAAAGATTTTTCAAAAATCCAAGCTTCTTCACTAAGAATTTTGTTTGCTATTCTGCCGGCATCGGTATCTAGTTTTATTATTTCAGATTTTGGATCTTCAAGAACTCCCAAGATCTCGGTTTCATTTTCACTATAGAAAGGGGGGACCAATCCAGAAAATGTAGGTGCAAAGTGGCAAGTAGCACAGTTTGCTTTTCCCATAAATAAATTAAATCCATTTTTTATTTCTTGTGAAAGCAGCTCGCTTTCATTGCGTATATATTTGTCTAATGGGCTGTTCCAAGATTGCAAAGACAACACATAAGAAGCTAAAGCCTTCGAAAATTTTTCACGGGTTATTGTACCCCTACCATAAACCTTATTAAATTTCTTTAAATACGCTTGATCGTTGTTTAGCTTTTCTAAAATAATACTATAATTGGTATTGAATTCCTTTTCATTAAAAATTACGTGTTCCGTTTGTTGCTCTAATGTAAACGCACGTAGGTCGTAAAAATACCTGTCTGCATACACAGCGTTTAATAAACTAGGGGAGTTGCGAAGTACCGTTTTTCCTTGTATGCTACTGGCCGACTTAGGAAGCCTGTCTGTAAAAGCTTTCTCCGGATTATGGCACGAGAAGCAGCTAAGTTGACCATCACTACTAATAGAGGTGTCATAAAACAAAGTTTCGCCCAATTCTTTGAGGCTTTTGCTGTCTTCTTCTTCTTTAATGCCTGTGAAAAAATAAGGGTTTAAAAAATCTGTAGCAAAGATAGAAGTGCTTTCTGGGTTCCAAGACGTAGTGTTTTTTAGAATAGCCTCTTTAGTTGAGGGCTGCAATTCGCCAAGATTTTTATACAAGGGATCTATATATTTCTTCAAGAAGTTCAGTCGATCAAAACTATCAAACGATTCAGCTTGTTGTAGTTCGTAAACAGCAGCATCAAAAAGTACGCTGATAGTTTCGTTTGAATAGTTTTCAGAAAAATAATTCCTCATACCTTTTAGCGAAAATTCAGCTTCGGGTAAAGCGTTTAATGAACCTGGAGTGTCAAAACCGGTTATCCCAACAGTAAAAACACGTACAAGCTGTAGTCTTATTGCAGAGATGTCGTTTTTAAAAGTAGATTGGTTTTTTGGAAATGACTCATAAAGCTGGGTGTAGCTTGATTTAAGCATAGTGGTTAATGTGGCTATCTTTGTTCTTTCGCTAAAGGCCTCTTCAGAAAACACCAGTTCATCTATTATTTGAAGTCCTTCAGGTTCTAGTACTGAAGGCTTTGTGTTTTCGCGTTCTATCTGAAGTAATGGAGCGCCGTTAAAATGTTTATTTGTGTATTCAGGATACCTAAATGAAAGATAAAACTCAAGTTTCTTATAGTCGTTTCTAGTAGTAAGCAAAGCTTTTTGAAGTGACTCTAGATTTGTTTTTTCAAATTTAAAAGCTTCAGCCACCTGTTCTAAATTAGTTACAGCATTTTTAAGCTGAAGAGCTTCTTGTTGTAGGTATGGAATTTGTACAAATTCATGTTTTGCTGGTGAAAAGGAATAAAACAAAAATATAACGATGCTGCTAAGGATAACAATAAAGCGATTCACTTTTTTAGATAAAGACATTTTTTTAATTTAAGGGTGTAAAGCAATTTCCGAAAGTAAATACCTATACTTCACGTTAAGTTATTTTAAGATTAAATAACGATTAATTTAAATATCTAGCGAAGGCTATACGAATGCAGCTGAAAATATGTTTCATTATTAAATGCGTTACTTTATATTTGTCAAGTAACAACCCGAACTTATATGAAGCTTACGTACGTTTTGCTGTTTTTTAGTGTCATAATTTGTGCTACATCTTGTGTAAGCACCAAGCAACTTACATATTTGCAAGAAAACACTAGTGGTTCTGATACATTGGCGCTTTTGCGAAAACGCCAAGAACCCTATCGATTGCAAATAAATGACTTATTGAGTATTCGTGTTAAAGCCTTAGACCAGGAAACAGTAGGTATTTTTAATCCTATTAGCGATGCCAACCCAAATGCTACGGGTGAAGAAAAACTTTACTATGACGGCTTTGTGGTAGATGACCACGGAAATATTCGCATCCCTAGTTTGGGAGAGATGAATGTATTAGGGTATACCGTAGATGAGGTTCGCGAAAAACTAGAAGAACGACTTTTAAGAGATTATTTTAAAGCCGAAGCAAATGTGTTTGTAACGGTAAAATTAGCCGGTATACGCTATACTATTAATGGTGAAATAGGAAGCCCAGGTTCAAAAATCATCTATCGCGACCAAGTGAGTATTATGGAAGCTATAGCTAATAGTGGCGATATTGAACTTACTGGAGATCGCAGTAATGTGGTTATAATTCGTCAATACCCTGCCGGACAAAAAGTGCATCATATAGACCTCACTAAGCTTGATGCTATGAACTCGCCTTATTATTATGTTAAACCTAACGATCTTATTCTTGTAAATCCACTGCCACAAAAATCTTTGGGTACGGGAACCACAGGACTACAGTCTTTTACTACTATTGTAACTGTAACAACGGCATTAGTGACCACTATTTTATTGTTTACTAGATTATAAAGGGCTATGAACGACGAATTTGAAATAAACGAAACCCACACAACTTTTGATTTTAAAGGTTTCCTCTTTAGGATTTTGCACCATTGGCCACTTTTTTTAGTGTCTTTGGTTATTGCTTTTTCTATAGCCTATTATATTAATGTTCGGAAGCAGCCAATCTACCAAATGGAAAATTTGGTGTCTATTAAAGACGACCAAAATCCTTTTTTTACGAGTAATACAAGCCTTACCTTTAATTGGGGAGGAACTACAGATAAAATAAACACTGCTATAATTACCCTAAAGTCGAGGTCGCATAACGAAAAAGTTGTAGCGCGTTTGCAGTATTATATGGACTATCTAAGAGATGGGGAATACCAACAGTTAAATGCTTATAAACAAACTCCATTTTTTGTAGAAGTAGATACTACCAAGCCACAAATGCTCAATAAACAGCTTAAGGTGGTGTTTAAAGATTCGGTAAACTTTAATCTTAGCGTGTCTTTTGAAGAAGCAACAAACATAAAACTTCAAAATTATTACACTAAAGAGAAGTCGTCGTTATTTGTAGATGCTGGTGATTTTTCACAAGATTTTAAAATAGGGGAAGCTGTAAATCTGCCTTTTTTCAGTGGTACATTTATGCCAAATCCAGATATGTTATCTAGACCTGGAAAGCCTTATTATATAGTGTTTAGAAATTACGACGGTGTAGTAAAACGATATTTAGGTGTACGTGTAGAGCCCGAGAGTAAAGGGTCTTCAGTATTACGTATGCGACTTGCGGGCAATAATAAAGCCCAATTGGTAGATTATTTAAATACTTCGGTAAGGGTACTTAGTGAAGATATGCTAGAGCGTAAAAACCTCTTCGCAACAAAGACCATTAAGTTTATTGATAGTAGTCTGGCAATCAAGTCTGCCGAACTTTCTACGGTTGAAGATGAGCTCAATCAATTTAAAAACAAGAATGCTATTTTTAATCTGGAGAGTGAGGGTACAGAAATAAATGGAAAACTCAATGAATTAGACCTGCGTAAAGAGTCTGTAAACCGTGAGCTTAATTACTATAATACCCTTCAAGATTATTTGATAAACCGTTCGGACTACCGTGATGTGCCTGCGCCATCGGTTGCGGGAATTTCGGAGGCTAGCGTAGTAAGCGGAGTAGGTAAAATAGTTGTTCTAGCCGAAGAACGCAACAAGCTTCAGTATTCGTTTAAAGAAGGAGCACCTATATTTAGTGATATCGATAGGCAAATAAACGCAGTGAAAACTGTTTTACTAGAAAATATACGCTCTTCAAAAAGTTTAATAAACCAAGAGCTTAGTACTATTAATAAAGACATAGGGCGTTTTGAAAGCGAAATACGCAGGCTGCCAAAAGAGCAACAAGACCTTCTTAAAATAGAAAGACGTTACAACCTTAGCCAAGGTACTTACAATTTGTTTTTAGCTAAAAGAAGCGAGGCAGGACTTGTAAAAGCTGCCAATGTAAGTGATGTTATGGTAATAGACAATGCTAAGGATACTGGCGGTGGAAAAATAGGGCCTAACACTCAGCTTAATTATATGATGGCTGGGTTGCTGGGACTTTTTATTCCTTTATTACTTGTTTTTGTACGCGTGTTTTTTGATACAAAAATTAGTAATATTAAAGATCTAGAGCGTATAACTTCTATTCCGTTACTAGCTATAATTGGAAGAAATCCAATAGACAATAATCTTGTTGTACTTACTAAGCCTAAATCTGCTATTGCAGAAGCGTATAGAGCCTTGCGATCTAGTTTACAGTTTATCTATAAAAAACAAGGGATAGAGGGGGCGAAAACAGTATTGGTTACTAGCTCTGTAAGTGGGGAAGGAAAAACATTCTGCTCTATTAACCTTGCTTCGGTATTTGCTTTAAGCGAAAAGAAAACCGTTTTAGTTGGTCTCGACCTAAGAAAGCCGAAAATCTTTGACGATTTTCATATAGATAATAATATGGGAGTGGTAAATTACCTTATTAATGAAGCAGATGTAGCTAGTATAATTCAAAAAACTGAAGTAGCTCATCTAGATGTAATTCCGTCAGGACCTATTCCGCCAAACCCTTCAGAATTACTGATTAGTGAAAAACTCGATGAGCTTATTTCAGCTCTAAAAGAGAGTTATGACTATATAATCTTAGATTCACCGCCTTTAGGGTTGGTGTCTGATTCTCTTGAATTAATGAAACACGCAGACGCTACACTATATATGGCGCGTTATAATTACACTCAAAAAAATATGTTTGCCTTTGTTAATGAAAAGTATAAAACCGGCGAAGTAAAACACATTAGTATAGTGTTAAATGACTATGTTGAAAAAACGGGTAGTGGTTACGGCTATGGTTACGGTTATGGCTACGGCTATGGTTATGGTACCTACGGTACCTATGGCAATGGCTATCACGAACATATAAAACCGCCAACATTATTAGGTAAACTTCAAAAGTTTTTTAAGAAGAAATAACACTAGCCTAAATCAATTCTGCATAAGAGAGTATCTCATTTTTTTTCTAAATAATAGTTGTTAATTTCTAGTAACTGTTATGTTTTGTCTATAAAAGCATACTTAGTGTTATAGAGGATGTTAAGATATTGTTACAGCTTAGGTTTAAGAGGATGTTTTTAAATTAAACTGTAGCTGTTCCTAATAAAAACTTTAATTTTGCGCTTTATGCAAATGTCAAGATTTGACAACCCTAACTTTTTAACTAATGATAAATAACCCTACGATTGCAATAATCGGACTTGGATATGTGGGTCTACCACTAGCAGCAGCTTTTGCGGCAAAGTACAAGGTAATTGGTTTCGATATTAATACCGAACGTATAAAGCAATTACAACAAGGAACAGACAGTACTTTAGAGCTTTCTTCTGAAGAATTACACAAAGCCTTAGAGCAGCGTTCAAATGCGGGTCTAATTGTGACAGATGATGCTTCAAAAATGGCCGAAGCTACCGTTTTTATTGTAACGGTGCCTACGCCAACCAACAAGTACAATCAACCTGTTTTAACGCCTTTGCAAAAAGCAAGCGAAACCGTTGGTAAGCTTCTTAAAGAGAATGATATTGTTATATACGAATCTACTGTTTATCCTGGTGTTACAGAAGATATTTGTGTTCCTATTTTAGAAGAATACTCATCTTTATCATTTAATAAAAATTTCTATGCTGGTTATTCTCCAGAGCGAATTAATCCTGGAGATAAACAACATACGGTTACCAAGATATTAAAAGTTACTTCTGGCTCTACTCCAGAATCTGCAAAATATATAGATGATTTATACGGCTCTATTATAACGGCTGGTACGCATTTAGCGCCTAGTATAAAAGTAGCTGAAGCGGCTAAGGTTATAGAAAATTCGCAACGCGATATTAATATAGCCTTTGTGAATGAGCTTTCAAAAATATTTAGGTTGCTAGATATAAACACTCAAGATGTGTTAGAAGCTGCTGCTACAAAATGGAATTTTTTAAAGTTCACTCCAGGACTTGTTGGTGGGCATTGTATAGGTGTAGATCCGTATTATCTTGCGCAAAAAGCACAGGAAGAAGGCTATAACCCAGAGATTATATTGGCAGGAAGACGTATGAATGACGGAATGGGTAATTATGTTGCTCAGGAAGTGGTTAAGTTAATGATAGGAAAAGACTGTAAGGTAAAGGGAGGAAATGTGTTGGTGATGGGTATTACTTTTAAAGAAAACTGTCCAGATATAAGAAATAGTAAGGTGATAGACGTTATAGATGAGCTTCAAAAATACAATCTAAATATAGACGTTTACGATCCTTGGGCAAATCCTGAAGAAGTAAAACGCGAGTTTAATTTGCCGCTTATTTCAAATAAAGAAGATTTAAAAAATAGTTATGATGCTATTGTTTTAGCTGTTTCACATAACGAATTTACAAAAATAGATATCGCACAATACAAAGCAAACGCTAGTGTTGTGTTTGATGTAAAATCCTTTTTACCAAAAGACCTTGTAGACGGGTGTCTTTAGTAGTATAGAAACCTTAAACCACTTAGCTAAAGTAAACTTATAAAGGAAGTGTTTTTAGAATATAGATGCCTTCCTTTATATTGTTTAAGTACGTTTATAGACGTATAATAAATTAACAAAAAATTACTGATGAAAACTCCTAATTACCACACTAACGATCTTTCTAACTTTTGCTTCCTAGTTACTGGCGGCGCTGGTTTTATAGGCTCTAATCTTGTTGCTTATTTACTAGAAAACAATGCGAAGAAAGTACGAGTGTTAGACAATCTGGCAACAGGCTTTATGAAAAATCTTGAAGCTTTTCTAGAACTGCCTAATTTTGAGTTTATGGAGGGAGATATACGCGACTTAGCTAGCTGTAAAAAGGCTATGGAGGGTATAGATTATGTGTCGCATCAAGCCGCTTTAGGTTCGGTGCCGCGTTCTATAAACGACCCTATTACTTCAAATGAGGTAAATGTTTCTGGTTTCTTAAATATGCTTGTCGCTCAAAACGAAAGCGAGACCGTTAAGAGGTTGGTGTATGCAGCGTCTAGTTCTACTTATGGCGATAGCCAAAACCTTCCTAAAGTTGAAGATACTATTGGTAAACCATTATCCCCTTATGCGGTAACTAAATTGGTAAACGAACTTTACGCAGATGTGTTTTATAAAACTTATGGCACTCAAACCATAGGCTTGCGTTATTTTAATGTTTTTGGTCCAAACCAAAGCCCTACAGGAGCATATGCAGCAGTAATTCCATTGTTTATGCAGGCGCTAAAAGATGAAAAAGCACCTACAATTAACGGTGATGGTGAGCAAACACGCGACTTTACATTTGTGCAAAATGCAGTTCAGGCAAATGTACGCGCCCTTTTTGCTGAAGATAAAGCCGTAAACCAAGTGTTTAATGTTGCTTATGGCGAACGTATAAGTCTTAATTCGCTGTGGAGTGACCTTCAAACAATATCAAATAAAAATCTACAAGCTATTTACGGCCCAGACCGTAAAGGTGATGTTCGCGATTCTCTAGCCGATATCACCAAGGCAAAAACCCTTTTAAACTATAACCCATTGTTCTCTGTAAAAGATGGGTTAGAAATAACCTGGAAAAAGTTTTAATCTAGCCCGAAGTAGCTCCCGATGGCTTTCGGGAGTGTTTAGTGTTTAGTATTGAGTATTGAGTATTGAGTATTGAGTATTGAGAAATGAGAAATGAGAAATGAGATTTGTGTACGTCCCTGATATAGGTTGACCACTTAAAGAGTGAAAAACTATGAAAGCAAATGTACGAAAGTTGCGTAAGCAG
>JBLXDA010000013.1:0-79733 GCA_048264505.1 Aequorivita sp. | reverse complement strand
TTAGGGTTACTGTGTTTGGTCCTACATCGCTACAATCAAAATCTGTTATATCGATTGATGTACTTGCAATTCCGCAGTTATCGGTAGAGCCATTATCAATATCGTTTGCTGTAATACTAGCCATTCCGCTTGCATCTAGTTGAACCGTAAATGGTGTTACGCAGTTTGCTATTGGAGCAACATTGTCTTCTACTGTTACTATCGTAGTACAAGTAGAAGTATTTCCGTTTACATCGGTTACCGTTAGGGTTACTGTGTTTGGTCCTACATCGCTACAATCAAAATCTGTTATATCGATTGAAGTACTTGCAATTCCGCAGGCATCGGTAGAACCATTTTCAATATCGTTTGCTGTAATACTAGCCATTCCGCTTGCATCTAGTTGAAGCGTAAATGGTGCGGCACAGTTGGCTATAGGAGCAACATTGTCTTCAACAGTTACAATCGTAGTACAAGAAGAAGTGTTTGAGTTTGCATCGGTTACCGTTAGGGTTACTGTATTTGGCCCCACATCTGCACAAGTAAAGCTAGAAGGGTTGATACTTAATGTTATGGAACTACAACTAGAATTGCTACCGTTATCTATGTCATTAACTGTTATATTAGCATTTCCTGAGGAGTCTAACTGAATAGAAAAAGGAGCTACGCAAAAGGCGGTAGGGGCTGTAGATTCTGATCCACCATCTGTAATATTCCAGCTATAAGTGCTTATCAAATTTTGTCTTGCGGCTTCCCCTTGACAATATTTACTGTTACCTCCAGAAAGAGAAACATTGCTTTTTAATGAAGGTAAACTATTCCAACCTATAAGTAAAGCGTCATAATTTTGAGTAGATAGAGTTACTCCTTCAAACATAGATGACATAGATAATACATTACTAATGTTCCAAGCCCCAAGATCCTGATCAAAAGATGTGGCTCCTTCAAACATGAATGCCATATTACTTACTTGACCCACATCCCAATTGCCTATATTTTGATTAAAACTGGAAGCTCCATTAAATGTTCCAATCAAACTAGTAACTGTGCTTACATCCCAGAGCTCGATATTTGCTGGGTTTATAAGTGTTGCTCCACGAAACATTTCTCGCATGGATGTTACTCCAGAGAGGTTTGGTGTGTCGGTTGCGTTTATTACCAAATTACTACACCCATCAAATGCTCTTTCCATAGATTCCCAAGCATTGGTTCCCCATTGCTCTACAGTTATAATTTTTTGAAAATCATTATCATTGCTAGTTAAGTCATTAAAATATATTTGAGGAAATTGCCCAATGATTTTTACTGTGTATGTACCGGGTGTTGCATAAGTATGGAGGGCAGCAGCTGTTTCGTTTTCAGTAATGTTACCATCACCCCAATCTACGCTGTAATCATAAGTTAAGGATGTATTAATGGGAATTTGAATTTGGTTGTTTGCTGTATATCCAGGATTATTCGTTTTCCAAGTGGTTACAAAATATGCAGCAGGATCAGTAAATGTTTCATAAGGACCTCTATCTATAATACCGCTGGAAACTCTAGTATTGCCGTCAAAATCTGTGATTTCGGTATTCACACCGTTAAGTCCCGAATCTATTGCAGGGGAGCCTGCCAACAAATGTAAATCGCCATTTATAGCATCAACAAAGAGCGGGTCTGAATCTAAATTACCATTAACGATAGAGAGATAATCCTGTATGTTATTATTTTTTACGGCAACACTTCCCCCTTGAATTCTTAATTGATTGGAACTAGGAGATTCGTTTGCTGTGTTAGCCCAAAAGATAGAATTGGTAACTTCAGATCCTGAGGAAGCATTGTCAAACCTAGCTCCACCGCCACCGCTTCCGCCAGATCCAGTGGTTGTGTTTCCATAGAAAGTACAATTGATAATTTTATTTATGTGCTGGGTATTATTTAAATTAAATCCACTAATACCTGGCAAACTAGTGGCTGTATTTTGATAAAAAATACTATTGATCACATCTAAACGTACACTTCCGGTTCCGCCATCTCTGGAAATATTTCGAATAGTTCCGCCAATATTCCCTTTGTTAGCTTCAAAATAGCAATTAATCAATTTAATATTTGCTTTGCCATTGGTGGTATTAGCATTATAAATGGCTCCCCCAAAGCCATTAGTAGTAGATGTTGCTTCATTAGAAATAAATTGGCAATCTAAGAAAGATATCTCTGCAGTTCCACCATTAGATGCTACATTATAAATAGCACCTCCAAATGTAATTGACTGATTATTCTGAAAAATGCAATTGCGTACTACTGGTGTTGAGCTGTTTGCAGCACCATCAACTGCATTGTACCATGCCCCTCCATTTTGCCCTTCCGGAGTTATAACATTGGCAGTTCCATTTTCTACTATAAACCCATCGAGTATGGTTGAGCTTGAAACATTATTAGTGACAATTACGTGAGCAGAATTATCTGAGGTGCTTCCACCTCCAATAGCACCACTTAAACTGGTAGGGTATGCTAGCCAGTCTCTACTGTTAATGTCTCCTCCTTCTGAAGGGAATCCTCCAAGAAGCTTTACACCATCTGGTAATCTAAAGGAAGCATTTCTGTCGTTTGGAACATATGATGCGCCATCATCTGGAAAATAGGTTCCTTGTGCTACCCAGATTTCATTGATAGGACCGCAAGATGAAGAATGAAAGTCTAAAGCGTCTTGTAAACTTGTAAAAGCGGTAGCCCAAGAATCCCCAAATTCTAAACCACTACTATTTGAAGCATCTACATATAAGATACCACCCGAAACTGGAGGACATGGATTAGAACTAGCCTCATAAGGGCCCATATCTATCCTGTTATCAACTGCGCGAATATTTCCATCCAAGTCATAATTGCTACTGTTGTAACTATTTTCTCCAGCATTAATTCCTGGTGAAGTTCCTTGTAATCTATAATTTTCTGTTGTTGTATTTACAAATAAAGGATCTTGATCAATAATATTGGTGCCAGTAGCAAAGCCCCCTTTAATTATATTTGTATCTGCAATACCATCAAAACCATTAATTTCTGTTCCATTTCCCCAAAGGATGCTATTGTATAAATTTACCGAAGCAGAGTTTGTCAAATTAATTCCTACAGTGTTTCCTGAAAAGGTAGTATTTATAATATTAAGGGGGCCTCCGTCATTAGCATCTATGGCATTTCCATTATTGTTTATGATTAAGGAATTGCTAATTGTTGGACTTCCGCTTGTATCAAATTGAATAATTCTAGTCGCATTGTTGTTTTTAATAATACAACGATCTACTGTTGCGCTGCTATAATAAAATCCAATGGTAGTGTCAAAACCTGTCCCCAAACCATTACCATCAAATACACAATTTGAAACCATTGCATTTGTAGATTGCAAGTAAACCCCGTTTCCACCAGCACCAGAAGCAGAATTATTAGTAAAGGTACATCCGTCTATAATTGGTTGCGCCCCTGTAGCAAGATCGTAGATGCCTATTCCCGCTCCCGAACTACCAGCTATATTACTGTCGAAGGTTGAATTTATAATTTTAATATCGTCTGCATTATCAGCGCGAATTGCTGCACCAAACTGGGCTGTATTTCCTATAAAAGTACAGTCATCTACTTCAATTCCCTTTCTGAAACCCGCTCCTGTTGCAGTTTCAATTGTAATAGCTCCTCCTTCGCGACTTGGGGCAGCATTATTAGTAAAAGTACAACCAATAAATTTCGCAAAATTTATAGCTTTTAACCTTGTCCAGATAGCTCCCCCATTACCTGGACTTACAATGCTATTATTATTAAAAGTACAGTTTGTTATAGTTGAAAAACCACCATCTATATAGATAGCTCCTCCAAATCTGGCAGTGTTACTATCAAAACTTGAGTTGTTTATGCTTACATTATTACTTAACTTAATGGCTCCTCCATTAAAACTATTGTTATTGGTAAAATTGGAATTATCTATATTCAATGTTCCCCCACTTGTTGTGCTTACATAAGGTATCCTAATAGCTGCACCACCAGAACTTGAGCTATTGTTTTTGAAAATACATTGATTGATTGTTAAATTATAACCATAACCAGTACTTATGTAAATTGCAGCGCCTTCATTGTTAGGAGTAGATCCGTCTGCATTTCCATTTATTATAGAAACCCCATCTATAGTTGCAGTAATACCTCCTAGCGTAATTATATGAATAGCATAATTTGCCGCAGTAGCATTTTGTTGAAGATCTCCGTTTAAAACAGTTGGAAAACTGCTTACATCTCTAGTGCCTGAACTAGCATTATAGCCTCCCAAAATAGTAACACCATCTGGTAGCGTAAAACTAGAATTTCTATCGTCGTTTGTTGCTCCACTACCAAGATCTGGATAGTAGTTTCCTTGTGCAATTCTTATTTCATCACCTGAAGTTACATTAGCGAGTGCATCATTTAAATGATTATAGGCATTTGCCCACGAAGTTCCGTTATTACTTCCACTTGCATTAACGTTCACATAAACTTGTGCCTTAGTTATTTGAAAAGCTAAAATGAGTAGTGCTAGTATTACAATTTTTTTCATGATTATAAATTATTTTATTGATTGCAAGCTACTTAGTAAATGGCTTTTATGAAATACGTATACCTACGTATCAAATAATTCAAGGTTTGCCATAATCCAAACCAATAGCGCATTCTGGGATGTTTTTAGCCCTAACTTTTTTATAATATTACTGCGGTGTTTTTCTACTGTGCGTGTTGCACATTTTCTTATCTCGGCAATCTCGGAAGAGGTTTTTCCGTTCTTAATATGAAATAGAATATCCTTCTCTATTTCAGATAAAATTAATAATTGATTATTAGCCTTGGATGTAGATTTTTTTTCGTTGAAATCCATATTCAAAACTATGCATATAGACTTTTATAAAAAATGCGTAGACCTACGTATTGCTCAATGAACAATGCGTAATTAAGATATAAAACAAATAGTAGGGGCTTAGATATTAAAAAGATGTGGATGTTTTTGTACCCAAAGCAATAGGCCGTTTTGGGTTGGGGGGATTTCCAATTTTTTTATGATGTTGCTACGGTGTTTTTCTACAGTACGTTTAGAAATAAACAACTCTTCAGCAATTTGGGAAGATGAGAAATTCTTAGCGAGATAGCGCAGTATTTTAGATTCTGCTACAGTGAGTTTGTTTAGTTCTTCTATTTCTGTTGAAAAATGAATTCCTTCCTCTATATGTTTGCTCACAAATGTATTACCTGCCAATACTTGGTTAATACATAATTCTATTTCCTGCAAAGCATCTTCTTTTATTAAATAACCCTGTATACTATTTCCTATTTCATTTAATATAGCTTCCTGTTTGTAGAGTGTAAGGATAATAATTTTAACTTCAATATCATTTTGTTTACACTGATTTGCTATTTCTAGACCGTTTAGCTTGGGCATGTCAAAATCTAAAATAGCAATATCGGGTTTGTGATTTACAATAGCATTATAGGCCTCATAACCGTCTAATGCTGTAGCTACTACATTATACCGTTTGCTCTCCAGAAAAGCTTTGGTTCCTGTTAATAGTATGGGATGATCGTCTGCAATAACAATTACTGGGTTCATTTTTTTGGAATTTTAATAGTAACAGTAGTTCCATTACCAATTTTGGAAGAAATATTTAGTGTTGCTCCAATAAAATGAGCGCGTTCTTTCAATGTTTTCATCCCTAATCCTTCTTTTAAATCATGTGCCATGGCATTAAAACCTTTACCATTGTCTTTTAATATAAAAGTGAGGTAGCCCTTGTTTTCTTCAGTAGAAAGATTACAGGCGGAGGCTTCAGCGTGTTTTTCTACATTGGTCAAGGCTTCTTGAAGCATGCGGAATACATAGATTTCCTTTTCTTTTGAAATTAATCCATCCTTAAAAGCAATGTCTTCTGAGTAAAATACATTTGAGTTTTTCTGAAAAGTTTCAACCATATTTTTTAAAGATGTAAAGAGGCCTAATTTTTCAAACTGAAAGGGATGTAGATTATGCGACATTTCTCGAACTTCTTTGATGGTTTCTCCAACCAGATCAATTTCATCTTTGTCTTTAGATTCTTTTGAAACAAGCGAGTTTTTTATCAATAGTAATTTTTGACCAACACTATCGTGAAGTTCAGATGCAATACGAGCGCGTTCGTTTTCTTGTGTTCTTAAGATGTCTTTTGTAAAGTTTTCTTGAAGTTTTTGTTTTCTTCTGGCAAAATTGCGAGAGCGTAGCACCCAAACAAAACCAAAAAGGGATAAAAAGCCCAGCCCGCCAAAGAGTAACCACTGGTTTTTTACTTTGTTTTTTTCGTCTAAAAGAGAAATGTTTGTTTCTTGCGCCTTTATGGTTAAGTCTTTTTTTTCGGTCTCGTAGATGGTTTGATAATAAGAAAGCACCCTCACTTTCTGTGCATCACCAATGGAGTCTTTTAACTGGTTATAGTTTTTAAAATGCTCAAAGGCTTTGTCTTTATTACCTGCCGCTTGATAGGCTTGATATAAAAAGTACTCTCCATATTCTATTTCTTCATACTGTTTTCCTTCTTTCATTATAGAAAGATATTCTTCTCCATACTGTATGGCCTTTGGATAATTTTTTTTGACTAATTCTACAGCTTTTATCGCTTCTAGGTAATATGTAGCGTAAGGACCTGTTGTATTTTTTTCTTTATTAGCTTCAATAATTTTCAAATATTTTTCTGCCTGTGCAAGACTATCTGCTTGGGCATAGCCCAACACCAATCCAGATAGCATAATAGGTTCATAATAACCTTTGTATTTAGATTTATAAGTAGCATCCAGTGCTAACTTTAAATAGTAGATGCGCGCTTCTAGATTTTTGGTTTTGCGTTCATCTGTAGCAGCGTTATAATAATAAGCTGGTAAGTTGTCATAATCATTTTTATATAAAGCTAGTTTAATAAGTTCATCCCTTTCTTTTTTAGCTTCTTTAAAAAATCTGTTTTTGCTATATAAGATTGTCAAGGAATTTCTAGCATCATTCATCCAAGATGTATCTTTATTTATTTGGTAATATTTTATGGCATCTTGTAGGGTGATAGAGGCATTTCCAAAATCGCCCATATCTGTATATACTTGTCCTTTTCCCATTTTAGTCCTTCCAACAAATTTTATGTTTTTTGCTTTTGTTGCCCAAACTTCTAAGCTATCATACATTTGTAATGCCGTGTCAAACTCTTTTAAGTAATAAAAGGAGTTGGCTGCATCGTAATAATATTTAAATATTGCCTCTTTATTGGTAGCTTTTGGAAGGTATTTTCTTGTAGAAAGATATAATTGTTTGGCTTCTTTGGGCTCGCCTTTTACGTTATTCAAATAATAGATTAGGTTGCCAGTTTGAAAGAGGGTAATATTAATAGAGTCTAATTGTATTGCTAAAGCTACCGTTGCTTTTACTATAGAATCGTTTTCAAAAGGAGTATCGTATGCAATTACATTTGAAAGGCTGTCCATCCATTTTAACTTTTCGCCTTTTTCAGAATGTGAGATTTTTATTTTTAAGTTTTCAATATTCTTTTCAATATCATTCTCTTGAGAAATTGCACTAGTAAATGCAAAAACCAGAAAACAGGATAAAAAGAAATATTTCATGAAATACATTATTTAGTAAATATACTTTATTATGTTTTTTTTTATAGGAAAAAACTTTCAAAACTCTAATTTATTGATTTTAATCGTTAAATTAAGCAATATAATTAGTTTCCATTCGCTTTTATAAAACGAATGTCATAACTATTTGCAATAGAATCTATTTGCTTCCTCCCCAGCTTATTTTGTTTGGATAGTGTAGAAATACCAGCAAAAAAGCCTTCAAAACCACCTGGAGTTATCGTATTCATCGTTATACCTGTAATACTGTCTATGTTTTTAAACGCATGTGGCTTACCTTTTGGTAAATGAACCATATCGCCTTTTTCGGCTATTATGAGGTCATCGCCACAACTAAACTCATAACGGCCTTGTAGCACATAAAACAATTCGTCTTCATGTGTGTGAATATGTTTAGGAGGTCCTCCATTGGGCGGGGTTTGTGTTATTATAACCGCGTATTCGCCATTGGTGTCTTCACTTAAAATCTTGCCCGTAATCTTAGAACCCAAAACATCCCAAGATATACCTTCATCTGAAGCAACTTGAAGCATTTTAGCTGTGGATTCTTTTGTTGTTGTACTAGTACTAGCTTTGTCTTTGCAATTGCTAATTAGTGTAGTTGTTATAATTAATAATGCTATTCTTAAATATTTCATATTAATTGTTTTAAAGTAAGTAGAAATCAAAAGCTATGATGCTTTAAGTTGAAAAACTTATTTCCTACAAATTAAGGGAAAGTTTAATCCATTTCATATACGTAGGTGCACGTATTGACATTTTAAAAAGCGTCAAGTAGTTTAGCCTCAAAAGATTATGTGGGTGCTGGTATATTGTTGTTGGCGTCAATAATAAAGCTAATAGGTATTGTATGGACGCACTAACAATTTGGATGATTATAGGTTTTTTATTAGCAACTTATTCTGTGGTAGGAAATGATAGTGTACAGACTTTTGGAACTTTTATAGCAAGTAACAGTAAGCGTAAATGGCAACAACAATGGTTGTATATGTCATTTATTTTTATTGGTACTATACTTTACAGTTGGTTTATTAATAATGGAGATATTTCTTATGGACGCTTAGAAGAGATACCATATACCGAAATAAAATGGTACTATGTTCTGGCGCCATTAATTTTACTAATTCTTACACGAATAGGAGTGCCGGCTTCTACATCATTACTAGTTTTAAGTGCATTCTCTACATCAATACTTTTTGAAAAAATTATATTTAAATCGAGTATTGGCTATGGTCTAGCGGCTGTGTCTGCTTATTTATTGTGGCTTTGGCTAAGTAAATGGGATGAAAAAACGAAACCGATAAAAGCTCATAATATAATTTATTGGCGAATTTTTCAATGGATAGCAATTGGCTTTCTATGGCATAGTTGGTTAATACACGGTCTAGTAAATATAGCTGTCTTTTTACCAAGACAATTAGACATAAATGTGTTACTAGTTGTAACAGTAGTCTTTGTGTTGGGGCTAGCTTATATTTTTAAAACGCGAGGAGGTAAAATTCAAGAAATAGTACTGACAAAAAAAGACACTACTTATGTAAGAAGTGCTACTTTAATAGATCTGTTTTATGGTCTTGTTTTGTTGTTTTTTAAAGAATACAATAATATTCCAATGAGTACAACTTGGGTTTTTGTAGGGGTTTTATGCGGTAGAGAGTTAGCAATAGCTACTAAAAACAGAGCAACCTATACATTTAAGGATGTTTTTCCTATAGTTGGTAAAGATATGTTGAAGTTACTCTTAGGTCTGGCAGTATCTATAGTTGTAGCCTTATTTTTTCAGAATATTCACATAGTATTAAATATCTTCTAACAATACTTTTGTTAGCCCTTAAGTGCGTAAAATATCACTATAAAATCATAGTGTTTTTTAATGCCAACTCCGGTAATTAATATACGTAGGTGTACGTATAGGAATGCGTTTCAATAAGTTAGAAATTTGAATAGTTACAAATTAAACTAACCGAACTAATTCAGAAACTTTTATCAATTATGAGAATAGGTTTAAAACAACTTGTCATTTTTCTTCTTTTTTGTACTCCAATCTTTGGGGGTGCACAAATTAAAATAACGGGGCAAATAACCGATAGTGCTAACCAACCATTACACAGTGTAAATATTATTGAAAAAGGAACCAGCAATGGAACCCTTTCAGATTTTGATGGAAATTATTCTCTTACCGTTAGCGAAAACGCAGTATTAGAATTTTCGTCTGTAGGTTTTGAAATGCAAACACTTACAGTAGGCACACAAAGCGTAATAGACGTACAATTAAAAGACGGAGTTTCATTAGATGAAGTTGTGTTAGTAGGTTCCAGAACACCCGCCAGAAGTGTGATAGACAATGCACTGCCTATAGATAATATATCGGCTGAAGAGCTTTCAGTCTCTGGTCAACTTAGTTTTGATCAGGCCTTGCAATACAAAATACCTTCTTTTAATACTGCGAGTACACCTGTAAGTGATGCTACATCTTTATTAGACCCATATGAAATTAGAAATATGGGGCCCAGTAGAACGCTAGTACTTATAAATGGGAAACGAAAAAACCTTAGCGCCTTAGTTTATACTTATGGTCTTGCGGGTAGAGGTGAAACAGGATCAGATATTTCGGGTATTCCTATAGATGCTATTAAGCGTATTGAGGTGTTGCGTGATGGGGCTTCTGCTCAATATGGGTCTGATGCTATTTCGGGCGTAGTGAATATAGTTTTAAAAGACAATCCTAGCAATGGATCGGGTATTTTAAGAACTGGAATTACTTCAAAAGGAGATGGCGAATATCTCGGACTTTCCTTAAACAACGGAGATAATATTTTTAATGACCGAGGGTTTATTAACTATACCGTAGATTTTTCAAAATCTAATAGTGCCAATAGACCTGGAAGGGTAGATGCTGCTGGCGAAATATCAGATTTCACCGATGGAAGCCCTGAAGCTATTGCCACTGTAAATGAATTTCTGGATCGTCACCCTGACGCAAAAAATATTAACGGCTCTCCAGAGCATGCAGCTGCAAAATTTTTGATTAATGGCGGGCTTAACTTAACAGATAAATTAAAGGTGTATGCAAACACCCAATACGTTTATAAGAGTATGAACAGTTATGCTAACTATAGAGCTCCTTATTGGCGAACACTAGAAGATTTTCCTTATTTAGCCGATTTCTTTCCAGCCCCTGGAACGCCAGGTAATTATGATGGTTATGTGCCTACTTTTGACGGTATTCTAAACGACTATCACGGTACCTTAGGTTTTAAAACTGAAGAAAATGGTTGGACATACGATGTTAGTTATACCACCGGGGGCAATATACAGCGATATACCGTAAGAAACTCCCATAATAGAAACTTCGTCTATTCGCCTTCTACCTGGATAGACGCCAACAATAACGGTATAGTTGACGAAGGGGAGCTAACCGAAGGAGTGAGTCTATACCGTGAGAATAGCCCTATAAACTTTAATTCTGGCGGGGCTAAGTTTACACATAATGTAGGTAATCTAGACATCACCAAAACACTTTCAGATAAAGCCAGTGTTGCTTTTGGGGTGGAATTTAGAAATGAAAACTTTGAGATTATCCCCGGGGAATTGGCTTCTTATGATGGGGGGGGAGCTGATTCCTATGCGGGTAGTAGTTTAGACAATGCAGGAATCTTTAACCGCTATAACTTTGGGGGCTATATAGATGCTTCTTACGATGTTACGGAGCGTTTTTTGGTAAATGGCGCCGTACGGGCAGAAACGTATTCAGACTTTGGTGAAGCTTTGGTTTGGAAATTGAGTTCACGCTATAAAATAGGAGAAGGCATAACTGTTAGAGGGTCTGCCGCCACAGGATTTAGAGCGCCTACGCTGCATCAAATTTATTCCCAGAAACTACAATACAGCTTTGTGGCTGGTCAAGGTTTGTTAGTAACAGGTCTTATAAATAATGTGTCGCCTCAAGCGCGATTTTTAGGAATTCCAAAACTAGATAATGAAAAGTCTACGAATTTTACAGTAGGAGTGGGGGCGAAAATAACCAATAATTTTACCGCCACGGTAGATTACTACAATATTGCTATTAAAGATAGAATTGTATTAAGTACCGATATTAAAGGTACCGAATTTGATGACAATGGTATAAATATAGGAACTACGCCTTTAGATGCTATTTTACGAAGCAATAATTTAAACAGTGTAAACTTTTTTATTAACGCTTTAGATACAAGAACCTCAGGGGTAGATGTAGTGGTTAATTATAAGAATATTGGCATTGGTCAAGGAAATTTGGGGCTAAATCTCTCTGGGAATTACACTATAGAAAATAAACGAGAAGGCGAAATTAAAAACCCTTCGGTTATTGAAAGTGGTGGCCAATCTGTTTTTAATGCTTCCTTAGAATCTTCACTCTTTAACTCTAGGCCGCAAACTAAATGGATTTTGGGTTCAGATTATCAGCTGAAGGATTTCTACTTCACTTTTAATAATACTTACTTTGGTAAAGCTTCCTTTAAAGATGCAGGTTTAGATACAAACTTAAGAGCCGAATTTATTCCAAAGATAATTAGTGATCTTGGAGTTACTTACGATATCAGTAAGCAGCTTGCTGTTTCATTAAACATAAATAATTTATTCAATATTCTTCCAGAATGGGAACTTAAAGGCGAAAATGCAACAGGAGATGCTATACTTAATGACACATCTACCAATACGCAGGGGCTAACTCCTGCGCAGGTACAATCTAATCTTATAACTTTTAACCAGCGTTATGACCAAACAACCTATTTTGGGTATCATTTTGATCAATTTGGGACGAAATTTAACCTGATGCTAAAATATTCCTTTTAAATTTGAGTAAACCCCTTAAAATCAACCTTATGAAACCATTTATCGCAATAGCAGCCCTGTGTTCCCTTTTTATGAGTTGTGAAAACAAGACAGCCAACACTCAGCAAACGCAAACGGAGACTACCGAAGAAAAATCAATTTTGGATGGAAAAATTATAGACCTTACTCATACTTTTTCAAAAGAAAGTATTTATTGGGTTACAGCCAAAGAGTTTAAGCTAGATACGGTAGCTTACGGCGAAACTGATGGCGGGTATTTTTATTCAGCAAACAATTTTGAAACAGCCGAACACGGAGGGACTCACTTAGATGCTCCTATTCATTTTGCTGCAAACAAACAATCTTTAGACGAGATTCCCTTAACTCAATTAATGGGACAGGGAATTAAAATAGATGTTTCAGATAAGGCAAAGACCAATCGCGATTATCAAGTATCGGTAGAAGATTTTACCGACTGGGAAAAAGTTAACGGAAAGATTCCAGATGATGCTATAGTGCTGTTAGAAACAGGATTTTCTAAATACTACCCAAACAAAAAAGAGTATTTAGGTACCGATGAACGCGGAGCAGCAGCGGTGCAAAAACTACATTTTCCAGGTTTAGCACCAGAAGCTGCAACTTGGTTAGTTACTAACAGAAAAATAAAGAGCATTGGGCTAGATACTGCTAGCATAGATTACGGACAGTCTACAAGTTTTCAGAGCCATGTAATTTTGCTTTCAGAAAACATTCCAGCCTTTGAAAATGTTGCCCATCTAGATAAGTTGCCAACTAAAGACTTTTACGTAATTGCTTTACCTATGAAGATAAAAGGGGGAAGTGGAGGACCATTGCGAATTATTGCTATGGTTTCTAATAGTGATTAAGCTTAACAAATTTTTCAAATAAAAACATAGTTAATGGATAAAGTAAGAGAAGAAAAACGTTCCATTCTAAGTAGTATATTGAACCGTACACCTCATGCCATTAGTTTGCTTTTTGGGATTATCGTCTTAGTTTCAGTATTAACCTATATACTTCCCGCGGGAACTTACGATAGGGTACTTTTAAACGGTAGGCAAGTAGTAGTTTCAAATTCATATAAAACTATTGAGTCTACCCCTATAAGCATCCTCGATTTATTTAAAGCTATTCCTCTTGGGTTTAAAGCAGCTACAGATATTATTTTTGTTGTTTTTGCAGGAGCAATAATGTTTGCTTTTATGGAAAACTCAAAGGCAGTAGAGAATGCTGTAGGTACCTTACTGAAGCATTTAGGACTGAAGAAAAAGCATTTGCTTATAGTTATTTTCACTTTTGTCTATGGGTTTTTAGGAATTGCAGTGGGCTATGAAAATAATATAGCAATGGTGCCTATTGCGGCAGTGCTTAGCCTTGCGCTAGGTGGCGATCTTATTTTGGCTGCGGGTATTTCGGTTGGCGCAATGACAATAGGCTTTGGTCTCTCACCTATAAATCCATACACTGTAGGGATGGGACATAGAATAGCAGAATTACCTATGTTTTCTGGCTATGGTTTGAGAAGTGTGTTGTGTTTGTTAGCACTAAGTGGGATGGCATATTACAACCTTAGGTATTTTAATAAAATTACAAAGCATCCAGAAAAAAGTTTGGGAAAAGGACTTGATGAAGAAGGGATTTCATTGTCAAAACCAATTGGGGAGTACAAAGTTACAACTAATAACTGCTTGGTTATTTCAATATTCATCCTGGGGCTAGCCGTAATTTTATATGGGGTTTTTAACTTTAACTGGTACCTCACAGAACTTTCGGCTATCTTTCTTATGATAGCATTATTATCTGGGATTGTTTCAAAAATGGGAGCTACCACTATGAGCGAGACGGTATTAAAAGCTGTTTCACTGGCGGCACCAGGTGCATTTATGGTAGGGTTTGCAGCAACAATTAAAGTCTTGATGGAAATGGGAAATATAGGTGATACTATTTCGTATAACCTAGCCTTGATGCTAAAAGATATGTCGTTGTATACTTCTGCAATAAGCATGGCGGTTTCTCAATCTGTAATTAATTTTTTTATACCCTCTGGAAGTGGACAAGCATTAGCTACCTTACCAGTAATGATTCCACTTGGGGAAACTCTAGGTCTAACAAGACAAACCTCTATTTTGGCTTTTCAGATTGGCGATGGTATTTCAAATTTAATAAACCCAACTTTAGGTGGATTAATTGCGATGCTCGCTATGTGCAGAGTACCGCTAGATAGATGGTTGCGTTTTATTTTCCCTGTAGTTTTAGTGCTGCTTTTATTGGCTTTTTCGGCATTGATAATAGCGGTAGCCACAGCTTATAATTAAAATATATATGACGACAGAACAAATTTTAGAAAAATTAGTTTCTTTTCCAGTTTTGGGAGGAGATTCCAATTTAATTATCATTAATTGGATTAATGAATACATAGAATCTTTTGGTGTTAAAACATTTTTAGTTCCTAATAAAGAAGAGACGAAGGCATCTTTACACTGTAGAATAGGCCCAGCTGTGGATGGTGGCATCATCTTATCTGGACATACAGATGTTGTTCCTGTTTTAGGACAAGAATGGGAAACCGATCCTTTTAAGCTTGTAGATAAAGGTGATGGAAATTTATACGGTAGAGGCAGCTGCGATATGAAAGGTTTTATAGCCATTTGTTTAGCAATGCTCCCTAAAATGATACAAGCTAGGCTTGAAAAACCCATTTATTTTGCTTTTTCTTATGATGAGGAAATAGGGTGTTTAGCTGCACCAGATCTAATAAAGCACATAAATAACACTTATGAGGAAAAACCAAAGTACGCACTTATTGGAGAACCTTCCATGCTACAACCAATCCTGGCTCAAAAGAGTATAAATATATTTGATACTTATGTTTACGGATCAACGGGGCATAGTAGTAGGATTAAAAAGGAAGTAAGTGCAGTTCATGAGGCTTCACGGTTGGTACTTTGGTTGGAGGATAAAATGAACCAACTAATCAAAACAAGTTTTAAGGATGAACGTTTTAATCCGCCACATTCTACTATACACGTAGGGCAATTTAACGGAGGTATAGCCCCAAATGTTATAGCAGACAAAGCCTCTTTTTCTTGGGATGTACGAACCATTCCAAAAGATTCTATCAATACTATTTTAAACGAATTTAATACGTACTGTACCCAACGTGAACTAGCATTAAAAAAAGTGTTCCCAGGTTTTAAAATTAAAACGGTAGCTCAACATGCTGAGGTTCCCTTTTTGGATACTCGGGAAGATATGGATGTTGTTAATTTAATAAAGAAGATTTCAGGTAGTAATAACTACAAGGCTGTTTCCTATGCATCTGAAGCAGGACAATTTGCACAAGGTGGTTTTGAAAGTGTTATTTGCGGTCCAGGTTCTATTGATCAAGCTCATACTGCCAACGAGTTTATAGCGATTGAACAATTGCGAAAAGGGGAAGAGATGATACAAACTCTAATTTTTGAAATGAGGTTTTTTAGTTTCAAGAATTAATCTAAACAACTATAATTATGGATAAATATTTTTTAGAAGCAGTTAAGGAAGCAGAAGACGGTATAGCAGAAGGAGGGATCCCCATAGGTTCTGTATTAGTGCATAATGGAAAAATTATTGGGCGCGGGCATAATAGAAGAGTGCAAAAGGGGAGTGTGATACTCCATGGCGAGATGGATGCTTTAGAAAATGCAGGTAGACAGCCTGCTTCAGTGTATAAAGAAAGTGTCTTGTATACCACTTTGTCGCCTTGCCCAATGTGTTCTGGGACTATTATATTATACGGAATTCCAAAAGTTGTTATTGGTGAAAATAAAACGTTCTTAGGGGAAGAAAATTTATTGCGTGACCATGGTGTTGAGGTTATTGTTCTTGACGATGAAAAATGTAAAGAGCTTATGAATACCTTTATTGCAGAAAAACCTAGTTTATGGAATGAAGATATTGGTGTCTAAGTTCTTAAATTGAATAAGTTTTTGGAAACTTAGATCAATTACAATTTATAATAAAAAATGCCGTACCCTTTGTATTTACATTGGTTACGGCATTTGTGAATAAGTCGGGATGACAAGATTTGAACTTGCGACCCCACGCCCCCCAGACGTGTACGCTACCAGACTGCGCCACATCCCGATTGTGATGTTTGTTACTGCTTTTAATTAAAGCATGGCAGTTTTTTTCTTCGGAATCTTCAAGTGGTGCAGTTTACACTGAGCTTGTCGAAGTGCCACATCCCGATTGTGATGTTTAATACTGCTTTCAATTAAGCAGGGCAGTTTTTTTTCTTCGGAATCTTCTAGTGATGCAGTTTATACTAAACCTGTTGAAGTGCCATATTTCAAAAAAAACGAATACAAAAATAACCAAATAATAAAGTTTAACAACCAGATTTTTCACAAAAGAATTCACTCTTAAAAACTCAACAAATTGCTTTATTATTTTTTTTATTAGTTAATGTCATTTCATTGTTTATTTTTGAAAAAAAATCTAAAAATGATAAAAAACAATCAGTTAGAAGCGCACTACGATCTTATTTGTGTAGGTGGAGGTATCATGAGCGCAACCTTAGCGCTTATGCTAAAGCTTATAGATAAAGACCAAAAAATACTAATTTTAGAGCGATTAGATAGAGTTGCTTTGGAAAGTTCTTCGGCTTGGAACAATGCGGGTACTGGTCATTCTGCTTTTTGTGAATTAAATTATACGCCAGAAAATGAAGATGGCAGCATAGATATTTCAAAAGCAATAAAAGTTTGCTCTCAATTTGAAAAATCTAAACAGTTTTGGTCTTTTTTAGTTGAAAATAGTTTAATAAAAAATCCGAAAGAGTTTATCCATTCAGTACCTCACCACAGTTGGGTTGAAGGAGAAGATAATATAACTTTTCTAAAAAAGCGCGTTGCTGAAATGAAAAAGCATGCTGCTTTTGAAGATATGCAGTTTTCTGATGATTTTAATCAATTAATCAAATGGCTACCTTTAATGATGAAAGATAGAAGCTCTTCTGAAAAAGTTGCAGCTACTAGAATGGAGTTGGGTACAGAGGTTAATTTTGAATCACTTACACGTAGTTATTTTAGGATTTTAGAAGAACAGTTTGACACACCTATACATACGATGCACGAGGTAAAGGATGTAGATCCTACTAGCGATAACGAATGGTATGTAAAGATAAAGAACCTTGAAACCAAAGAGAAAATGCACACTGATGCTGCCCATGTATTTATTGGAGCTGGGGGTGGAGCGCTTCCTTTACTTCAAAAGGTAGAGATCCATGAAAAAGAGGGATATGGCGGTTTTCCTGTAAGCGGGGAGTGGTTAATATGTAATAATAAAGAAATAATAGAAAAACATCACGCTAAGGTATATGGCAAACCAGAAGTAGGGGCGCCACCAATGTCAATGCCACACCTAGACACTCGTTATATAGACGGGAAACAGGAACTACTCTTTGGACCTTTTGCTGGCTTTAGCACTAAGTTTTTAAAACAAGGCTCCTTTTTAGATCTTTTTAAAAGTATAAAACTAGATAATATTCCTGCTATGTGGGGTGTGTTTTGGCATAATTTGCCACTTACTAAATACTTAATAGAACAAGTGAGTATGGGGCATGACAAAAGAATGGAGGAGCTTAGAAAGTTTGTGAAAGATGCAAAAAGTGAAGATTGGGATATTAAAGTGGCAGGACAGCGAGTACAAATAATAAAACGCGATGCAGAAGAAGGGGGAACCCTAGAATTTGGAACCGAAATTGTACACAGTAAAGACGGTAAAATCACAGCTCTTTTAGGAGCTTCGCCTGGTGCATCTGTGGCGGTAGATATTATGATTGAACTTCTACATTTTGCATATCCTGAAGAATCTAAATCTGAAGCTTGGCAAAAGAAATTTTCAGAAATGGTTCCTTTTTGGAATATGGGAATAGAAGAAAATTTTGAGGAGTTTAAACAAGTTAGGTCTAAATGTTCTAACACATTACAGTTAAATCATTCAAAAAAATAATTCAGAATATAAAAAAACATACACTTTTGTTATGGTATAGTTAACTTTAATAAAGGAATAATAAAACTTCATAGTTTTTGGGTTTTCATTCTTTTAAAAGTTATTATTTTTACCATTCAAATATAAAATTGAACACATTATTATGAGCGAAACTATAGAAAGAATTAAATGCCTTATCATTGGTTCAGGACCAGCTGGATATACTGCTGCCATTTACGCTGCACGTGCAGATTTAAACCCTATAATGTACACAGGAATGGAACCTGGTGGGCAATTAACTACAACCACAGAAGTAGATAACTTTCCGGGGTATCCTGAAGGGATAGATGGCCCAACTATGATGGTGCAATTGCAACAACAAGCCGAACGTTTTGGAACTCAAGTGCGCATAGGTATGGTAACCAGTGTAGAGTTTAGCGATATTGTGGGTGGTGTTCATAAAGTAACGGTAGATAACACAACAAAACTAGAAGCCGAAACAGTAATTATTTCTACTGGTGCGACAGCTAAATATTTAGGGCTTCCAAGTGAACAAAAATTACGCGGTGGCGGTGTTTCTGCTTGTGCTGTTTGTGATGGTTTTTTCTATAAAAATCAAGATGTTGCTATAGTAGGGGCTGGAGATACAGCTGCCGAGGAAGCAACTTACTTAGCAAATATTTGCAACAAAGTTACTATGCTAGTGCGTAAAGATTTTATGCGTGCTTCTAAAGCAATGCAACACCGTGTAAATAACACAAAAAATCTTGAAGTGAGATACAACACCGAAGTTGATGAGGTTTTAGGTGACCAAGTGGTAGAAGGACTTAGAATGGTGAATAATGTAACTGGTGAAAAAGAAGAAATTGCAATAACAGGTCTTTTTATTGCTATAGGGCATAAACCTAATACAGATATCTTTAAAGGACAGTTAGATATGGACGAAACAGGGTATTTAATAACTAAAGGAAAGTCTACTAAAACTAACAAACCAGGTGTTTTTGCAAGTGGTGATGTTCAAGATAAAGAATACAGACAAGCAGTAACTGCGGCAGGAACAGGTTGTATGGCAGCCTTAGATGCAGAACGTTACTTGGCTACTATTGAAACTGAAGTAGAAGCTTAAAACACATAGCTTATCAATAAAAAAAGCCGCTAAATGCGGCTTTTTTTATTGATTTATATTTTGATTATAACTTAGTAAAAGTTAATAATTCTACATCACCGTCTCCGCCACTTATATCTGAAAGCTCAACTTTTGAATTAGAAACTGAAGCAATATCCCAATCGTCATTAATTTCGTCAAAAGGAGCGTCTTCACTAAATTGTAAAATAAGCTCTTCATCACTACTTGAAGAATTATCATAGGCCCATGTTCCACTTTCGGTAAGAATATCATTCTGAGCGGTTACAGTACCATCTACATTAAAAGTAAATACAAAATCTTCAAAATCGGAAGTGTGGTCTGAATCGCCATCAATTAGTATGCTTATCTTCCAAGTGCCTTGTATAAGGGTTGTTTTAATGTTTTCAAATTCATTTGTATTCACATTGCCAGAATCATCGTCAGAGTTGCAAGATGCAATCAATACAGCTGTAAGAAGTATCAAAATTTTTTTCATATGTAATTTAATTTTTGTTCAAAGATGAAATAATAACGCTACAAATGTCTTAAAATTATTATAAATGATAAAAGGCCTAACACTAGTTTAAGTTAGCGTCAAGCCTTTTTAATTCGGACTGTTTAATAAAATTAAGAGATGTCGATAGCTTTACATTTTATGTACACTACCCGAATGACTTTTATTTGAATTTACCGATACAGGGTTGCCGTAATAATTAATATCGCCACCACTGCTTACGTTTGTTTCAAGTTTTTCTTTCACATTTACAGTTACTTCTGCGCCACTAGATGCTTCGGCATTACAATTAATTACCATTAATTCTTTTGCGTCTAGTTCACTTCCGCTAGAGGCATCGGCTTGAAGCGAAGCGGCTTTGCCAGTAATTTCTAATTCTGCGCCGCTGCTTGTTGAAGCAACTACGTCTTGTGCAAAAATTTCAACTTTTAGTTCTGCGCCACTACTGCTTTTTAAGCTTAATTTTTGGTTTTTTATAACCGAATTTCCCACTACTTCTGCGCCACTACTGGCTTCAATATTGTTGAGTTCTTTAAAAGTAACATATACTTTTTTTGCTCTAGAACGACCAAGATTTTCTGAAGTAGTAAGGTGAAGCATAGCCCCCTCTATATTTGTTTCAATGTATTGAAGAAGGTTTTCATCTGCTTCTACTACTATTTTGTTTTCGTCTCCTTGAGTAAGATATACATCTAGACCAGCACTACCGCGTACTTCGGTAAAATCTCCCGAAACTTGGCGCTCTTCAGTAACTACCTTACCATTGCCGTTTTCTCCGGTATTTATATTTAGGTTGCAGGCACTAAGTATAAGTGCAGCTCCTAATGCTATTATTATGTTTGTTGTTTTCATATTATGTAATTTTGTTTATTATTCTAAAGTGATAGATAATTTTTTAGTGGTTTTTTCTGAAGTGGTATTTTTGCTTTTTAAGCCTTCTTTTACTTCTACTTCCCATTTTATATTTTTTAATTTAATAAGACTATCTATATCTTGTTCATTGATTAGTATATCTAGTGAATCAGCTTCCTCTAAAATTATTTCTTCTTCTAGACAGTCTAGACATTCAGATTTGTTTTTTAGTATTAGATAATGATGCGCTTCGTTATCCCAATCGTTCAATTTTGCAAATTCTGAATTGTAACCGTAATATGAAGTTGCATTTTCTTCAGAATAAATAATTGTGCCTTCAGGAACATAAACCGTTATTTCAATTTGCTGATTGCGGTATTTATTTGCTGTTTCTGTTATAAAGAAACCGTCAAGTAACAATCTGTTGTCATTAAAAGTATAGCTGTATTCAATAGCTTCTGCGCGTTTTTTAGCGTCTAGATGATTGTTTCCTTCAGCGTATTTTTCTATTACTATTTTGCCAATAGGGTCTTTAGTAGATTCAATTTTTACATAAATATCATTCGAGTAAATTACGCGTTTATCTGCATCAGTATATTTTATTTCCATACTGTTGTTTCTACTTACTTCATAACTGTATTGTTTATCTGCACGCATACCAATTTGCAAAGTATCTCCAGTTTTAATAGCCATAGTTTGCTCTGTGATAAAGTTGCCGTCATAGGCTTGTTCTGTAGCTTGTTTTATTCCTAAAATAGCCAATCCAATTACAGACAATGCCCACACTACTATAAGGACTATTTTTAAGGTAGTACTCATAGATTTTAAATTGCTTATTAGTAATTTAAGACCTAGTATAAAGAGTATAAAAAACGGAATGCCAACTGCAAATAAAGACAACAATGCTATTAACCACAGCGGTACATTAGTTGTGTCTACCAATGCTATGTATTCTGTTATTTCTGAATTACCCCAAAAGTCTAAAGAACCAAAGGTGAAAAACCCAACAATAAGCCCGATAATGGTTGAAAGTGAAACAATAATTATAAGCAACCCTATAAACTTAGCAAATATTTTAAATAGGGTTTTTATTACGTTTCCCAAGCTGTCGAAAAAACTGGTTGCACCGGTTTTTACTTTGTTACCGTATTTGTCGTAATCTACGTTTTTTACACGATCTGCAACATTGTCAAAACCCTCCTTAAACTTGCGCTCAATATTTGAAATATTTATGGCTTCGCCAGTCATTTTAAGTTTATCTGAAGTTGTTAATGCTGGAGGAACCAATATCCATAGTAATATATAGATAACTATAGGAGAGCCCATTCCGGCTACAACTAAGAGTATCCAAATTAATCTAATCCATATAGCATCTACACCTATATAATGTCCTATACCTGAAGAAACACCAGAGATGTACTTGTCGTCTATATCTCTAAATAGTTGTTTGTGCGTTGCATTTCCACGCGATTTTGTATGTGCTTTAGAAGCAGGAGGAACATCGTCAAAAATTTCGTCGTCAACTTCATAATCCTCAGGTTGCCCCATAACAGCAATAACCTCGTCAAGCATTTTTAGCGTTATAACTTGTGTAGGATTTTCTATTTTTTCTGAAAAAAGCTCTCCTATACGCGCTTCTATATCCTGCATTATTTCTTCACTTCCGTCAGCACCTTTTAGCGATTTTCTAATGGCGTCTAGGTAGCGAGAAAGTTTCCCAAAGGCATCCTCATCTATATGAAAAGAGGTGCCTGCCAAATTTATGTTTACTGTCTTGTTCATTTTGTGTTTTTTTCGCTGGTTACTTTGTTAACGGCCTGTTGCAGCTCGCTCCAGGTGTCATTTAATTCAGTTAAAAATAATTTACCTGTATCGGTAAGTTCATAATACTTGCGTGGTGGACCGCTGGTAGATTCTTCCCAACGGTAAGAAAGCAAGCCCGCATTTTTAAGCCTTGTAAGCAACGGGTAGATTGTGCCTTCCACGACAAGCATTTTGGCGTCCTTTAGGGTTTCAAGAATGTCTGATGTATACGCTTCGCCGTCTTTTAAAACGGAAAGAATACAGAATTCTAAAACCCCTTTTCGCATCTGTGCTTTTGTGTTTTCGATTTTCATTTTTTTCTAATGTTTGTTTTTAAACGATCAGATGTAATTCGCTTTTAAAAACTCTAGCTTTAAAGTAAGAATTTTTTTTAGCTTATTTCATATTTCGTTTTTACTTGTTTTTAATTCCTGTTCGTTATTGATGATTAATAAATAAGGAAGCGTAGTAGCGGTTTCTTCGCAATGTTGATGAGTCATTGCGCTAACATTTTCTTGTTCCGCTGGCACGCTTACACCTATAAACTGAATAACGGCCGCTAATAAGTAACTAACTAATGTGCTCATTGTAAATAGGATTTTTAGGGTTCGTTTTAATAAATGGTATGCATAAAGGGTATTTATATAATTGTCCGCGTGAAGCGTGAATAGATGCTGTGATTACAGCGTATAATTCAAATACAAATATGGTAAGCATTAAAAGCAGGGCTATACCAAATAAGAGTATATAACCCGATAGGTTTTGAATGTTGTTTACAGAGAACGCTCCTGCATTATTATCTAGAGTTTCTATAAGCATAACAAAATCTGTTGCGAAAATGATAAAAAACGGAAGACATAATACACCTACTATTATAGTGTATATTAAAATACTCAACTGAAAGTTGATAGCTTCCTTTCCGTGTTCATCTACAAACTTGTTGTCTTTATTAACAGTCCATAGTATTAGTGGAGCAATAAAATTTGCAAACGGGAAAAAGTATTTTAAAAAAGTCGATAAGTGTATAAATGCACTTGTGTTTTTTTGGTTTTCAGATAGTGTAGTTTCCATTGCTTGATATTTTCTTATACAAATATATGTCTTAAAGACAGTATTATGTTACGCATAGTACTATAATTAACATTTTTTTAACAAATAGGATAGCATCAAAATATTGAATATCTTCGTAGTTTAGTATTATAATATGAAACTGAGCCCTAGTAAAATCAACACTTTTTTATTGTTTAAACTGCCTTCTGCATATTTTACAGGAGTGCGTGTAAAATCTATTTCAGAAAATAACTGTGTTACAACAGTTAAGCATAAATGGATAAATCAGAATCCTTTTAAGTCTATGTTTTGGGCCGTACAAGGAATGGCTGCCGAGTTAAGTACCGGTGCTTTGGTTATGTCTGCTATTAAAGAGAGCAACCACAATATCTCTATGCTTGTTGCAAGCAATAAGGCTACTTTTACCAAAAAGGCGAGAGGTAGAATAACTTTTAGCTGTACAGACGGTACCTTAATAAAGAATGCAATTAATCAGGCAGTAGAAACAGGAGAGGGGCAAACCTGCTGGATGAAATCTGAAGGAAAAGATGCCAATGGTGATACTGTTTCTATTTTTGAGTTTGAATGGACTTTAAAACGCAAATAATTTTAAAGAGCAATCTGTTAAGGCTTTAGCCTTGTTAAAACCTTCATTAACATTATTTTAACAGGTTAATGATAAGGCAATTAGAATTTATCTCATTTTAAATTGTTATATTTAAAACGTATTACTAATTAAAAATAGACTGCCTATAGTAGAAAGCTACTTAATTAATTTTAAATCTCAATTAGCTATGGCAAGAGCAATGTTTGATTACACCAAAGCTGTACTTTCAAAAGTAAGTTTTGACGTCAATTTGTTTTGCAAAGAATTGAAGAAAGCGTTAACCAGATTGCTTCCCTACGAAGTAGAGGAACTTAAAGTTTGGATAGATTCGCTTATCAAGCAGAACCCTCAATTAAATCAATGTTTAATTTATTTAAATCCATAAAAAAAATCCCTCTGTTTACTCAGAGGGATTTTTTATAAGAACAACTATCTTATAGTTAAGGACAAACTATTTCTTTAAAGGACTAATTATTTTTACATCCTGAAAGGCGATAGCACCGCGTATTACACCTGAAATAACATCGTATAAGGCATTTATTATTTGAAGCTTAAGTTCGCTTTTGCTATATATAAGACTAACCTCTCTTGCGGGAGAAGGTTCTTTAAAATACTTGATGTTTTTTTGTTGTTTTGAAGCAATGTCTAAAGTATGTAAATAGGGTAGTAGCGTCATTCCTAAACCTTCGTTTGAAAGTTTAATAAGAGTTTCAAAACTGCCGCTTTCTAATAAAAACTTGTCTGAAGTGCTTTTTTTGGATGTCTTACACAGATTAATTATTCCGTCGCGAAAACAATGACCATCTTCTAGCAATAGTATATCGTCTATATCTAAATCACTCACTTCCAGTTTTTCTTTTGAAGCTAATCTGTGACTTTCAGTAATATAACCTACAAAAGGTTCATAATACAAAACGCGTTCTTTAATTTTTTCCTGACCCAGTGGAGTGGCAGCAATTGCAGCATCTAAATAGCCTTCGTTTATTTTGGCTATAATTTCTTCGGTATTTAATTCCTCAATTTTTAACTGCACTTTTGGATAGCGATTAGAGAAATTCTTTAAAAACATAGGGAGTAGCGTTGGCATAACTGTGGGTATAATTCCCAGTTTAAAAGTGCCGCCAATAAACCCTTTTTCTTGGTCTACTACATCTTGCATACGTTCAGACTCATTGACAATATTGCGGGCTTGTTCCACAATTTTTTTACCAACCCCTGTTAATTCAATTGGTTTTTTACTTCTGTCAAATATTTGAATCTCTAGTTCGTCTTCTAGTTTTTGAATTTGCATACTCAAGGTAGGCTGTGTTACAAAAGTCTTTTCGGCAGCTTTTGTAAAATTTTGATGCTCGGCAACCGCCAAAACATACTTTAGTTGCGTAATAGTCATTGTAAGATTTGTTTATGCAAAGATACTACTTCTATCAATATAATTTATAGACTAACTATTGTAATAACACTATTTAATGAAAGTGAAGAATAATTTTTTGAAATTGTATTAGAGCAGACCTCTAGCTTTAATTTCTAAGTATTTATTAATAGTATTTACGGTAAGATCTTCGGGCGCTGTAAGGATTGTTTGTATTCCTCGTTGCTGAAGTTCGCGAAGCATTATTTTTTTATCGAATTCAAATTGTTGAGCAACGGTCTGATCTACGATTTCAGAAATATTTTTTGCTTCAGAGTTACTTAAACTTTTTAATTCAGTATTTTCAAAGAAGATAACCACGAGTACGTGCTTTTTCGCTATTGCCTGTAAATAGGGTAGTTGCCTATGAAGTGCTGAAATGTGCTCAAAATTTGTATACAACATCAATAAACTTCGGTGTGTTATTTTGCGTTTCACTAAGGCTTGTAAAACACCGTAATCTGCATCTAAAAACTTAGTGTCTATGTTGTAAAGAGTTTCTAAAATTGAATTTAAATAGGTTTTTTTGGCTTGCGCCGGAAGAAATTTCCCTGCCTTATTCGAAAAATCGAGTAAACCTACTTTGTCGTTTTTCTTTAAGGCTATGTTTGAAAAAGCCAAAGCGCTATTTAAAGCATAGTCTAGTAACTTTAAACCGTTAAAGGGCATTTTCATAACCCTACTAGTATCAATTATCGAGTAAATAGGTTGCATCTTCTCGTCTTGGTATTGGTTTACCATTAAACGGGCGTGTTTTCCTGTAGCTTTCCAGTTTACGGTACGCACGTCATCGCCAGCAACGTATTCCTTTATTTGTTCAAACTCCATAGTATGACCTATGCGTCTTATTTTTTTTAAGCCTATATGCGACAATCTGTTATCTATAGCTAGAAAATCGTATTTTTTCATTTGTATAAAAGACGGATATACTTTTACAAGTTGCTCATTGTTGAAGGTATAACGCTTTCTTATCAATCCAATATTTGAAGAGACATAACAGTTTAATTTTCCGAAAATATATTCGCCTCGTTCTACAGGACGAACTTCGTATTGAAACGTATTTTTGTTATTTCCTGCAATAGAAATTTTCCTAAAAAAGTCGCGTTTTTGAAACTGAAACGGTAATTCGTCAATAAGGCCTACGTTAAGCTGAAAAGAATATTTGTTTATAAGAAGTATAGAAACAGGGTTAGCGTCGCTATTAGAAAATTTTTCGGGCAATATACGTTCACCCTCCAAGCCGTTTTTGCTATAAACCATTGCTATTTCTAGCAACATAAAGACTAGTAACGCTAAAACTAAAACCCAAACAATCCCAAAAAGCCATTGCCACCAATACGAAAACAGAAATAATACGGACAGCGTAGCCATCACGTAAAAAAAACGTGGGCTTAAATAAAAGGATTTAAAAAATTTAATCATTTTTAAAATATAAGCTGTTTGCTAGACTTTTAATTGAAATGTTTATCTAGGAATTTCTATAGATTGACTTATAAGATCTATAACAGTCTCTGGCGTCATACCTTCCATTTCTCGTTCTGGTGAAAGGATAATTCTGTGTCTTAAAACAGGTGCCAAAGTTTTCTTAACGTCGTCTGGGGTCACAAAATCTCTTCCTTTTATCGCGGCATAGGCTTTTGAAGCATTCATTATTGCCAGTGAAGCTCTTGGAGAACCTCCTAAAAACAAATGGGGATGGTTTCTAGTTTTATCTACTAATTGCGCTATATAACTAAAAATCTTGTCTTCAATTAACACTTCTTGTACTTGAGCTCTAAACGTTTTTAAGGCTTCTGGGCTTAAAACGCCTTCAATAGCAGTTTCCGGAATCTTTTGTTTGCGGTCGTGATGGGTTTTAAGTATGGTAATTTCTTCATCTAAACTAGGGTAGCCCACCTTTATTTTAAAAAGAAAACGGTCTAATTGTGCTTCTGGCAATGCATAAGTACCTTCTTGCTCTACTGGGTTTTGTGTGGCAAGTACAATAAATGGATACTCCATTATATGGCGTTCGCCGTCCATAGTAATTTGGCGTTCTTCCATAACTTCAAACAAAGCCGATTGAGTTTTGGCAGGCGCCCGATTTATTTCGTCAATTAAAATTACATTCGAAAAAATTGGCCCTTTCTTAAATTCAAACTCAGATGTTTTCATATTAAGCACCGAAGTACCCAAAACATCGCTAGGCATTAAATCTGGCGTAAACTGAATTCGACTAAAATCGGTTTTAAGTGTTTTGGCAAATAGTTTTGCTGTGATAGTTTTAGCTATTCCAGGCACACCTTCTATTAGCACGTGACCATTAGCTAAAAGGCTAACAATAAGTAACTCTATAAAATCCTCTTGTCCAATTATTATTTTGGAAAGTTGCATTTTTATATTTTCAACCGCAGTTTTTAATTCGTCTAATGGAATGCGATTGTTAAAATGTAACTCGTCATTGTGTTCTTCAGGGTTCTCCATTTATCTTGTTTTTAAATTCTTTAATTTCTTGATATAGTTTTATTACTTCTTCTTGAGTCGTATCTTTTTGTGTGTTTACTTTTTCAATAAAAGTAAACAGTTTTAAGGTATCATCAAGAGTATTTCCACTGCGTTCTGCTACCGTTTTGTAGAAGCGTTGGTTTACTTTTTCGGTAGGTATGCGTAATCGGGTACGTATAAATTCTCTAAATAGTGAAATTTGTTTTTGAGCTATAAGATGATGCTCATTTTTGTCTAGATACATTCCTGCTATAGTGCGTGTATACTCGTAGCTTTTGTTTGTTAAGGGCTCTATTATTGGAATGTTTCGCTGTTTTCTTCTACCTTCAAAAATGATAAAAAGCAATGCGCCAAACAACACAAAATAGTACGCCCATTTAAAATATTTATTTGCTAATAGTACACGTAGTGGCGATATGTTAATGCGTTTTCCTGTTTTGTAATAGTTGTCCCAATAAATTTTTTCTCCATTATTTATATAGGAAAGCACCTCTGCAGTATGCTGTGCGTTAGAATCTGAAAGTAGGAAGGAATTCGAAAAGATTTCTGGCTGTAAATGCAGCAGTAGCCTTCCGTTACCATAAGGCACCTTAATGAAGTTTATATTTTTACTCTTAATTTTTAGAGAATCAATAAAACCATCTGAAAGCCCTAAAACTGTGTGAGAAGTAGTGTCTATTTCTGAAAAATAACGTACCGGTAGATCCTTTTTTATGTGATAAGGTTCCTTCGAATTAAATTTTTTGTTTACTAGTTTCAGTAAAGGTTGGGTTCCTATTTTTTCAACATTTACAACCGTGTTAGTGTTTAACAGTAAGGTGTCTAGCAGATTACTACTTAAATAATTTGCAGATAGAAATACGGTATTTCCTTTTTTGGTCCACGTAAGGAGCGAATCTAATTCGGTATTGTCAAAATCTAAAGAGTTGTTTACAAAAAAATAGGTTCCTTTTAAGGTGGTATCTTGTAAAACCTCAAACGGAGGTGCGTTTTTTTCTACTAATTTTTCGGCAAAAGTATCTTCTAATAAATCGTGAAGAACATAAGTTCCTAAAGGTATTTTATCTAGCTTATTATAACTGGGATACCAATTAACAGGTTGTGGCTTGGAGGCTTCCATATACACAAGCCCTGCTAGTACAAGCAAGAAACCAAACAGAAATATTTTTTGAAATCTAGTCAACGGTTTTTGGTATTTGGTTTTCTAAAGCCTGAAAAGTGTGTTCAGCTTTTTTATAATCGGTTTCGGTTACATCAAAGCTTCCGTACCAGATATAATCGTATAGAGTGGTTACTTTTTGGAAGCCTGAATTTATTTTTTCTGAAGTAATTTCAGAAAAATATTCGCTATTGGTTTTATCAAATTCGTACTTAATTAATTCGGCATCTGTCAGTTTTTTCAGAATTAATAAATAATAGTATCGCACCGCAAGTCTATAGGCTTTGTTGGCCAGCGCATTTTCAATGAGCTCTTTTATGTTCTTGCTTTTTATGATTTCTTCTTCTTCAGAAAAGAACACTTCGGCTTTAGCTTTCGTTTTAAATAAGCTAGCTCCCGGATTTAACTTGTAAAACAACCAAATTATAAATACTATAATCGCAAAAAGAAAGGCATATGGAAGCATATGTACAAGAAAAGAAATAAAGCCACCTGCTTCATAATCGCCTACCAGCCAATGCCAAAATTTCAACCAAAGCTCCCAAAGCCAAGTTTGAAACTGAGTCCACCAATTTTCGGTAACTTGTTCTTCGGTATAATCAAAAGCGTTGTCTTTTTTATATTCCTGTATTAATTCTTTGTTTAATACAGGTGGTTTTAGGCTTTCGGTTTGGTCGTATTTAATTTCTTTTGTGGACTGACTAACAAGAGTATCTTGGGCTAAAGCTTTGTTTTGAGTAAAGCATAGTCCCATTAAAAAGAAAAAAAGTAAACCCCATTTCCGCATCTTATTCCTGCTGTTTTCCTAAAGTTTCAATAGTTTCTAGGGTGCCTGTAAAGTTTTTCTTTTCATTTAAATTAAAATAAACAAATGCTGTGCTTATAACAATTAATGAATAAAACAGATACTGAAAAACCATTCCAATTGTGGTGAGCGTGATATAAACCCAATCAAACATTGCGGCTGGATCTGCAGACATTTCCTGCCCCATAGAAATTGCATTTATAAAGAAATAAATGTATTGGGGCACCTGAAAAATTATCATTATGAAATAGTAAAGCATAAAAACAACTAAAAAAGTAGCAAAGGTTATCCACCATTCATCTTTAACAACAGTAAAACAATGGCTTATTGTATCTGTTACTTCTTTACCTTCAAAAACCACAAGGGCGTATGCTATAGAAAGCACCACACCTAAATAAATACCGGGTATAACACAAAACAGAGTTCCTACACCCACTATAATACCTACCAAAAAACTAGTTCCTAGTAATTTCCAAAAGTCGTTTTTTACTCCTTCGGTAACTTCTTCTTTTATGACGGTACCGTTGTTTTTTATATACGATTTTATAAAGTGTAAAACCACGCCGTTAAGCAATGCGTAGTAAACCATTCCTGCAATCATTAATACGATTAAAGCCAAAATCATTTTTGCAGAAAAATTAGAATAAGAACCAACGCTTTCAAGCAATCCGAAGCTACCTGCCATAGATTGCATATAGAAAACATAAGCTCCAAGCATAATTAATAATGCAGGTCCTGAAACTTTAAATATTAATTCAAAGAGCAATTTCCAGTTTAAGCGAATAAATTTGAACATATCTGTTAAGATACTTCCTATTTCACGCTGTTTTTTAAAGTTAATAAATTCGTTCATTTTAGTGAGGTTGTTAGTGGTATTCTTTAAAAGTTAAGCATCAATTTGTACTGTTTTCTTTTTCAGTTTAAGCGGGTATAAAACATAATAGTATAAAATTAAAAACAATGAGCTTCCTATTATAAGTATTGCTAGCCAATCTGGCATTTCTGTGTGTCTAGTAACAAAACCTTCTAAAAAGCCCGCCACTATAAAAAAGGGCACTGTGCTTATCATAATTTTTAATCCGTCCTTAGCTCCGCGCATAAAAGATTGAAGCCTAGTGTAAGTTCCAGGAAAAAGTAAGCTGTTACCCAGAACCAAACCTGCGCAAGCGGCTATTATTATTACTGAAATTTCTATAGTACCGTGAATCCATATAGTGCGTGCAGATTCCCACAGCAAGCCTTTTTCATAAAAAAAGTACTGAAAAGAACCTAGCATAATGGCATTTCGCATAATTATATAAATTGTCCCCAGGCTTAAAAATAAACCGTAAACAAAGGCGTATAAGGCAACAGTTATATTGTTTATAGTAATGCCTAAAAACATATCTAAAGCTCCCATTTCTTTGTAAACGGCCATAGGGTCGTTTTTTTCAATATTTGCTAAGGTCATATTTACATAACCATCACCCAAAATAAGCCGAACAAAATCGCCGTCTGTAGCAGCCGAATACGCTCCTACAACTGAAAAAAGTATAAATACTATAAAAGCGATAAGCAGTTGTTTGTGGTATTGTGAAAAAAATAAAGGAAATTCTTTAGTGTAAAAGCTAATAAATCTATTTCGCGATTCGCGTTTTGTCTTATATATTTTTTGATGTGCTAAAACCGAAAGCCCGTTTAAATACTTTAAGGTGTTGCTGTTGGGGTAAAAAGTACGCGCATAACTAAGGTGGTCTGTAACTTCTATATAAAGTGCGCTGAGCTCATCTGGACTCATTTGAATATTATTCCTTAGAACATTTTCAAATTTTAACCATTTATCCTTATTTTGCTTCGCAAAAGCGGCTTCACGCATAATGAGTAGTACTTTTGCTCAAAGAAACATATTTAATGGATAATTTTCAAATAGAAACAGCTCAAAATGTTAACATTCTACAAAATGTAGCTGGAGTGGGAGAGCGCATATTAGCTTTCTTACTTGACACCCTTATTATGGGGGTTTATGTGTTTATTGTAATAATGTTGTTTGCAATTACCGATATTTCAGATGACTATGCTTTGATAGTTGGGATGACAATAGGGTTGCCTATTACTTTATACCACCTTTTATGGGAAACACTATGGAATGGTAGAAGCCCAGGAAAAGCAATATTAAAATTGCGTGTGGTAAAAACAGACGGTACAAAACCTGCTTTTTCAAATTATTTGTTGCGTTGGCTTTTGCGAATTATAGAAATATCTGCTACTAGCGGCGGATTAGCTTTGGTTACTATATTGTTTAATGGAAGGGGACAACGTTTGGGAGACTTAGCCGCCTCCACAACTGTTATAACTGAAAAGCAAACCGTAAATTTTTCTCAGACTATTTTAATGGATATCCCTGAAAATTATGAGCCTACTTATGCTCAGGTTACTGTTTTTAGCGATGCTGAAATGCAAACTATTAAAAACCTCTTTACCGAAGCTCGTTACAACGGAAACCACAATGTGATTTTAAAACTTGCCAACCGCATTTCTTCGGTTATGGAAGTGAAGTTAGAAGAAACACCAATTCAATTTATCGATAAAGTGATAAAAGACTATAACTACTATACCCAGAAAATGTGAGTTTAATTCTTGTAATAGATATTTTAGGAACCTTTGCTTTTGCAATATCGGGCGTGTTAACGGCGCTTAATAAACGTTTAGATCCGTTTGGAATATTAATAATAGCCTTTGTTACTGCAGTAGGAGGTGGGACCTTGCGCGATGTTTTAATTGATGCCGATGTTACTTGGATGCGTGACCTTACTTATGTTTACGTTATTCTGGGAGCCGCTATATTTGCAGTGATTTTTAGACGAAGACTTGGTTATATTCGGCGTTCACTTTTTTTGTTTGATACTATTGGAATAGCCCTTTACACCATAGTAGGTGTGGAAAAAGGTATAGAAGCAGGTTTTCATCCTATAATCTGCATTTCTTTAGGTACAATGACCGCTTGTTTTGGAGGTGTTATTAGAGATATACTTTGTAATGAAATTCCTATAATTTTTAGAAAAGAAATCTATGCTACTGCTTGTATACTAGGAGGTATAACATATTTTTTATTGCATTTAACTCCAGTTTCAGAAAATTTTATAGTTGTTATATCAGGAGCTATTGTAATTTTAGTTAGGCTACTAGCGGTGTATTTTAAGCTATCGTTACCGAGTATTTATAAAGATGAGGAATAAAAAGAATCGAGAGTTTAAAAAAATATAATCGCTTCGGGATTTATTCTGAACCCGAAGGGTTCATACATTTATAAAATCGTTTTTTGAAGAAGGGTGTTCGACCCCGACGGGGTCGTATTTTCTTTATTTATGTCTGGGTTTTATAAATATGTAATCCCTTCGGGATTTGTTAGGAACCCGAAGGGTTCATACATTTATAGAATCGTTTTTTTGGAGACGTGTGTTCGACCCCGTCGGGGTCGTATTTTCTTTTTTATATCTGGGTTTTATAAATATGCTATTTCTTCGGAAATTTATATGGAACACCTAGGCTTTATACATTTTTCTGCTTACTCCAATACTTTTGCCGTAATATAAATGTTGTTTAAAGGCCAATCTCCTTCATCTGCTTTCACTTTTGAAATTTCCTCCACCACTTTCATTCCATTGGTAACTTTTCCAAAGATGGTGTATTTACCATTTAAGTGTGTAGTTGAAGATTTTGGACCTAAGAAGATAAAAAATTCATAGGGTGCGGTTCTGTGATCTGGATTTTCTCGATATTCTTTAGCACCAGAAATAGTTCCGTATTCGTGAATGCGCCCAGGTATAATTTCTGCAGGAAGCAAATATTCTTTACCGAGTTTAGCTCTTTTTTTCTGTGTAGATACAAGGTCGCTATTACCACCTTGTATAATAAAATTAGGAACTACACGATGAAAAAAAGTCTCATCAAAATAGTGTTGCTTCACCAAATAAATAAAATTTGCACGATGCAGTGGAGTGTCTTTAAAGAGTTCTATTTCTATATCGCCAAAGCGAGTGGTGATTACAACTTTATTTTCGGGGTTGTCTTTACCGTATTGAGTTAAAAAGGAAACTACATTTTCATTAGTAATAACAGGAAACTTAGGTTCAGTCTTTGTCTCATTTTTTACTTCTACTTCTATTTTATTATCTTTTTCAGTTTGGGGTGTCTTTTTCTTATCTTCACAGCTGATTAAGAATAAAACAATTCCAAAATAATAAACTAATAACTTTCTCATAAATGGATTTTCGCGATTTTGAAAAACGGATTGTAAATGTAACAAAAATGGAACTTCCCGGAGAGAGTGTTCAATTTAAAATGGCGCCTATTGAACGTTTAAACGCACTTAAGCAAGCTGCAATAGAAAAAAACACAGCGAAGAGAGCAGGAGTGATGTCGCTTTTTTATCCTTCGGAATCATTTGATACCCGACTAATTTTAATACTTCGCAAGACATATAAAGGGGTTCATTCTGCTCAAGTTGGTTTTCCTGGAGGAAAGCTAGAAAAGCAAGACAATTCTATAGAAGAAGCAGCTTTACGAGAGACCGAAGAAGAAGTTGGAGTTTCTAGAAATTCTATTTCAGTTTTAAAACAGTTAACCGAAATTTACATTCCGCCGAGCAATTTTTTTGTGCAACCTTTTTTAGGAATTACAACTAAATCTCCTTTATTCATACCTCAAGAAGATGAAGTAGAAGCGCTTATAGAAGTTACCTTAAGCGATTTTATGAATGAAGGTAGTATAACAACCCAAACACTTTCTACTTCTTACGCTACAAATATTAATGTCCCTGCTTTTAAGCTTAATGGTTATATTGTTTGGGGAGCTACTGCAATGATGCTCAATGAAGTGCGTGAATTACTCAAAAAGGTACTTTAAATGCTTATTTTAGTATATTTGTAGTTGCCAAATCCTGAGTGGTTACTGCAAAATGAATGAATGAAAATGAAAAGCTAGAGCGGTACCAACCTATTAATTACTGAAACAGAAGATGAGTCTTTTCAAAAAAAACCCTTTTGGGCATATAATTTTTTTAAAACTTTGGTTAATTAGAATTGCTGGGCTTTTAACGCATAGACGTTTTAAAGGTTTTAATGAACTACAAATACAGGGTAGTGAAATTATTAAAACACTACCTGAAAAAAATGTGTTATTTGTAAGCAATCACCAAACTTATTTTGCAGATGTAGCAGCGATGCTTCACGTTTTTAATGCCAGTTTAAGTGGGCGTGAAGACAGCATTAAAAATGTAGGCTATCTATGGAACCCGAAGCTAAATATCTATTTTGTTGCAGCTAAGGAAACTATGAAAGACGGGTTGTTACCAAAAATTTTAGCTTACGCAGGTTCTGTAAGTATAGAACGTACTTGGCGTGAAAAAGGTAAAGAGGTAAATAAACAAGTAAAAATGAGTGATGTTAGTAACATTACTAAAGCTTTAAATGACGGATGGGTGATTACCTTTCCACAAGGCACCACAAAACCTTGGAGACCTATACGCCGTGGAACAGCGCATTTAATAAAACAAAACAAGCCTATAGTTGTACCTATAGTAATAGATGGTTTTAGAAGATCTTTTGATAAAAAAGGACTTAGAATAAAGAAACGCGGTATTTTGCAATCTATGGAAATAAAAGCTCCATTAGATATAGATTACGAAAACGATACTATGGATCAAATTGTTGAGAAGTTGGAATACGCAATAGAACAACACCCATCCTTCTTAAAAGTTATTCCTTCCTCCGAAATTTTAAGTGAAGAAGCTCTTAACAAGGAGCGAGAATGGAGGTATTAAAAATATGTACCTTTATTAATTATAATAAAAAAAGCAGTCCTTATTTGTGCCGTTGTTAATTGGTAAACAACTGTATTGTTACACTTCTATTTTTTTCAATTCTTTATAATTCTTGTGAAGTTTACGCAATAGTATTCCGTAAACAAGTCTGTAAAATATTAGAATGAAACCTATCATTACAAGTCCAAAAAGAATTTGAATTACAAAGAATAACCTCATAAACTGATCTTGAGATATGTTTCCTATCCCATAGTCTTCAGACATATACTTAAACACTATATCTTGGTTTAAAAAGTAGTATAAATTAATGCCAATGATTATTAAAACTGAGGTCGTAATATTATAAATCACAAAGTATTTTACTGTTTTACGGGTACGTATAATATTTGCCATTAATTCCTTTATAGAATCTGTCAGGGATATTTTTCTATAGTTTATATAAAAGAGTATAATAAAAAAGCCAAAAACTGTATAGTTTATAATATTAATACCTATTAAAATATCGTGGAGTCCAATATCATCGCTAAATTTAGTGCTAGATTCTGGCACTAAAAAAGAAAGTATAGTCCAGAACAGTATCTCTGCTATGCTAATGTAAAATATCCATTTAACGATAGAAGACGACTTCTTTAACAACATTTTGTAAATATCGTCATAAGACAATTTTGGGAGTTCTTGCTCCCGGTTTTGCCACTGTTTTTTTAATAGTTCTAATTGATCCATATTGGGTTACGGATTTAAAATAGTTCGTAATTTTTCTTTTATTCTGTTCATTTTCACTCGAGCATTTACCTCTGTAATACCTAGTGTTTCAGAAATTTCTCTATAGTTTTTGTCTTCTAAATACAGAAAGACTAAAGCCTTATCAATATCATTCAAATCTTTTACGGCGCTATACATAAGTTTTAGTTGTTGCTCTGTAGTATCGTCATATGGATCTGAAGAAATTTTAAAACTTACTCCTTCATAATCTTGTGTTTTTATACTTCGTTTAGACTTTCTGTAAAGTGTAATTGCGGTATTTAAAGCTACTCGGTACATCCAAGTGCTAAATTTAGAGTCTCCACGAAATTTAGGATAGGCGCGCCAAAGTTGTATGGTTATTTCCTGAAACAGATCGTTGTGTGCATCACTGTCATTGGTATATAACCTACAAATTTTATGTACAATGTTTTGATTTGCCTCTAATTGAGTTACAAAACTATGTTCCAATTCTTTTTTCAATGGTTGTTTGTTAGCAATTAGTTAGTGTTTACAGAATGTACTTTGTTACAATTTTTATAAAATTTAAATATACTTTCTTTACAATGAGTAAATTTAGGGTATAAATATAAACTTATGAATATTCCCGAAACTAAGGTGCCTCGTATTGTTGTGATAGGGGGCGGATTTGCTGGTATTTCTTTTATAAAAAAGTTGAAAAATGAAAAGGTACAAATTGTACTTTTTGACCGGCATAATTACCATACGTTTCAACCTTTGCTGTATCAAGTTTCTACCGCAGGACTAGAGCCAGATTCAATAGCATATCCACTTCGGAAAATTTTCAGAAAGAATATAGATTTTCATTTTAGACTTGCAGAAGTTCAAAAGATAGACACAGTAGCCAATTGTATTTATACTTCTATAGGTAGTTTAACCTACGATTATTTAATAGTTGCTACGGGTACGAAAACTAATTTTTTTGGAAACGAAAACATAGCAGTAAACAGTATGCCTATGAAAACGGTTCCACAGGCTTTAAACATACGGAGTTTAATACTTCAGAATATTGAACAAGCAGATATAACAACCGATGAAAAGGAACGAAAACGCCTTTTAAATTTTGTGATTGCCGGTGCGGGACCTACAGGTGTAGAACTTGCAGGCGCATTGGCAGAGTTCCGAAAAGGAATTTTAGAAAACGATTATCCCGAACTCAATAAAGCAGATATGAAGGTACAGCTTATTGAAGGGCACAATAGGGTATTACCACCTATGAGTGAGAAGGTTTCTAAAACAGCTCAAAAATTTCTAGAAAACCTAGGCGTACAGTTGCATCTAGAAACTTTTGTCGATGATTATGACGGGAAGACGGTAACTACTAAAGACGGCAAAAAGTTTGACACGGCTACTTTTATATGGGCAGCAGGAGTAACTGGAGCCCCCGTAGAAGGCATAAATGGCGAAGCTTTGGTTAAAAGAGCAAACCGTTACAATGTAGACGAGTTTAATAAAATTGTAGGTTTTACTAATATTTATGCTCTTGGCGATATTGCCATAATGAAAACCCAAGAATACCCACTTGGACATCCGCAAGTTGCACAACCAGCTATTCAGCAAGGGAAGCATCTAGCCGAAAATTTTAAGAGAATACTTAGGGGAACCCCTGTAAAACCTTTCAAGTATTTTGACAAAGGTACAATGGCCACCATTGGTAGAAACAAAGCCGTGGTAGATGTAGGTAAGTTTCACTTTGGCGGTGCCATTGCTTGGTTTTTATGGATGTTTGTTCACCTTTGGTTTTTGGTGGGCTTTAGAAATAGAGTAGTAACATTTTTTAATTGGACTTATAGTTACATAAATTATGACCGTGCCGCAAGACTTATAATTCGCCCGTTTAAAAAATCTGACTCCATACCTTTACAACAAAAGAAAGATGAGGCTATCTAACTTTTATCCTTAGCCGAAATATGTTGATGTTAGTTTGACATCTTCACCTTAATTGGCCCTCCGTTTGATACCCAGCCACCGCCAATTTCATCGATGTTAACATCTAGCTCGTCTGTAGTCTCAATCTTTTTTAGGTTTACTTTTACTTCATCATAAGTGTCTACGCTCTTTAGATTCACATTAAGCTCGTCATAAGTGTTAATGTCTACTATGCGTACATCCATAACATCAGTAATGGGTTTTTGAAGCTCTTTTTCATTAGCATAGGCTGTAGGAATAAAATTAAAGTCTTTAACAACATTAATAGTTAAACATATAGCGATGATGGTTAAAATGGTTTTGGTATACGTATCTGTCTTCATATTTTTTTGGTATTTAATTGTTTCGTTTTTATTGCTGTTTAAAGCTATATAAATTTATTTGTAATTATCCGGAAGATACAATTTACTGATAATTTTTAAATGAATTAAAATGTACAGTTGAGACTTTAAATTTTACAGTTCGGTTAGTATCTTTCTATTAAATTAATATGAAAACTCACCTTTGTCCTGAAAATTTAAAATAACTAATCAATGAAAATTTCAGTCATTACTTTTTTAATTGCTCTTTTTCCTTCCCTCTTTTTTGCTCAAACTACTATTTCTGGTACGGTAACAGACAATAAAGGACTTCCTATTTTTGGGGCTAATATTTACTTAGAAGGAACCTACGACGGTACTACTTCCGATGAAAACGGGATGTTTTCTTTCGAAACTTCAGAAACAGCTGTAAAGAATTTAATAATCTCTTATGTTTCCTTTGAAACGTTTATTCTTTCCGAAGATATTTCAAAAATGAAAAATCTTAAAGTTCAACTTCGTGAGGATGTAAATTCACTAGAAACGGTAACTATTTCTGCAGGTTCATTTTCTGCAGGTGATAACAGTAAGGTTTCAGTATTAAAACCTTTAGACATTGTTACCACGGCAAGTGCAATGGGCGATTTTGTTGGAGCTTTACAAACCCTTCCAGGAACGACAACGGTAGCCGAAGACGGAAGACTTTTTGTTCGCGGTGGCGACGCAAATGAAACCCAAATTTTTATTGATGGTATTCGTGTGTTTACACCCTATTCGCCTACTACCAATAACATACCTACGCGTGGACGCTACAGCCCTTTTTTGTTTGATGGTATTACTTTTTCTACGGGAGGATATTCTGCAGAATACGGTCAAGCACTTTCTTCGGTATTGCTTTTAAATACAATAGACGAACCTACTCAGGAAAAAACAGATATTTCTATAATGAGCGTAGGTGGCGGTGTAGGACATACTGAAAAGTGGGAAAACAGTTCTTTAAGTGTAAATGCTTCATATATAAACTTAGCGCCTTATATAGCTATTTTGCCAGATAGAAATGATTGGGAGAAACCTTTTGAAACTGCTTCGGGAGAAACGGTGTTTAGACAAAAAATAGGGGATGGCTTGCTAAAAGTTTACGGCGCTTTCGACACTTCAAACTTTGAACTCACCCAGGAAGATATTAATCAAGCTGAAGGCACGCGCTTTAAGCTCAACAATCAAAATTTCTATACCAATGCTAGTTATGCTGAAGATCTAAACAACGGATGGTCTGTCTTTGGTGGTGGAAGTTATACATATGCAAATACAAAAGTGGGTATCGATGAGGCGGCGATAAAAGACGTAGAAAATTCGGCTCATTTTAAGCTGAAACTAAAAAAACGTTTTAGCAATCGTTTTAAATTGAATTTTGGCGCAGAGCAGTTTGTGACAGATTTTAATGAGGATTATAACGAAAACAGTTTTGCAGCTAAACTAGGATTCAACAATAATATTTCTGCTGCCTTTACAGAAGCCGATATTATTTTTTCGCGAAAATTAGCTTTAAAATTAGGAGTTCGTGGGGAGTATAGCGAGTTGTTTAAAGAGTTTACCGTTTCACCTAGAGCGTCTTTTGCATACAAAACAGGAAAACACAGTCAGCTTTCGTTAGCTTATGGAAACTTTTTTCAACAACCCGATAGTGAGATTTTAAAATTTGAAAATGAACTAGTGGCACAACAGACTCAGCACTATATTTTAAACTATCAATACACTGCCAATAACCGAATTTTTAGAGCAGAAATCTATAGAAAGCAATACAATAAACTTGTTACTTTTAGCGATGAAATTCCAGATGTAACTACTATTTTTTTAAGTAATGGCGATGGTTATGCTCAAGGTTTAGATGTGTTTTGGCGCGATAATAATTCTATTAAGAACGTAGATTATTGGTTGAGTTATTCCTATCTAGACACCGAACGTAAACATCGTAATTACCCTATACAAGCTACACCAAGCTTTGCAAATACTCATAATCTTTCAGTAGTTGCAAAATACTGGATTAACGACTGGAAAAGTCAGATTGGGTTTAGTTACCAATACGGAAGTGGAAGAACTTATACAGATGTGAATAAAGCGGGTTTTTTACAGGATAAAACCAAGAGTTACAACAGTGTTAGTTTAAACTGGGCTTACCTTATTTCGCCTCAAAAAATTCTATATGCCTCTGTAAACAATGTCTTCGCTTTTAAAAATGTAAACGGCTATCAATATGCAAATACACCAGATGTAAACGGAAATTTTGCAAGAAGGGAATTAGTACCTGCTGCAGATCAGTTTTTCTTCGTAGGTTTTTTCTGGACTATTAGCGATGACGGAAGAGATAATCAGCTTAAAAATTTGTAAGCTACAATTCATCATAAAAAAATAACAGTTCGGTATTCAGGTTTTTTATAATCTATTGTTTTAAAGGAAATTTGAATAACATTTAATTCTAACTAAAAAATATACAATTATGCAAAATGTAGTTTCTTATTTAATCATTTTTTTCACGGGTCTTGTTATGCAAGCTCAAACCGACGCAGCTGTAAGTAATGATGCAGCTCCTACAAAATACCAACAAGGGATGCAAAAAGCTTTTGGGCTTTGGCAAGAGAATAAATCTTGGGATGCCGCAAATATGTTTGAGCGTATTGCTGTAGCCGAGCCAGATAACTGGTTACCTCCTTATTATGTAGCACAGATAAACGTAATCAATAGCTTTACTGAAAAAGACAAAACTAAGCTTACCGCTCAATTAAAGAAAGCTCAGAATTTTATAAATGACGCTACAGCAATCTCTAAAAACAATCCCGATATATTAGTTTTGCAAGCGCAATTATATACAGCTTGGATTGTTTTTGACGGGCAACAATACGGTATGCTCTATTCGCCAAAGGCAAGTGAATTATATCAAAAAGCACTTGCGTTAGATCCTGATAACCCACGTACTATTTTAGCAAAAGCTGAATGGGATATGGGAGGAGCACAATACTTTGGACAATCCTTAGAGCCATACTGTAAAGACATTCAGCGTGCCATAGAACTTTTTGCTACCTTTAAACCTGCTGGAGAATTTTACCCTAGTTATGGCGAAGAACGCGCCAAGCAGATACAAGCTGAAAGCTGTAATTAAAGCATTAAAATTCTGTAAGACAGAGGTTTTAAGGGTGTTTAGACAGATGGTTTATTAGTTTCAATTTTAAAAAATATTAATGCGAATATTAAAAGATTTAGGAAAAGCGTTTTTTGTAGGAACACTTGTGTTTATAGTACTTGGAGTGATTCAATATATAAATGGAGTTGAATTTAATAACGGGCGAGACATCTTGGTGTTGTTTCTTTATAACCAGTTGTATGCTGTAGTACTTTATATGCTTAATGCACACTATTTTGGTTTTTTACTAAAAAAGTTTCCCAATCAAGTATTTAAACCTAAAAATCTTTTAAAAGGACTCTTTGGCGGAATATTAGTCACGCTTTTAGGATTGTTTATTATTCGCATTATTACTGAAGTTGTCATAGAGGGTAAAGATTTCTCTGAATTTATTGCATTTGAAAAAGCGCAGTATTACTATTTGTCTTTTATTATTTCGGTTGTAATTACTATTATTTTTTATGCGGCTTACTATTACCGAAACAAGCAACAAACCATAGTTACAGAACAAAAACTGATTGCTGGAACAGCTTCAGCTAAGTTTGATGCCTTAAAAAACCAGTTAGATCCACATTTTCTCTTCAATAGTTTAAATGTATTAACTAGTTTGATAGAAGAAAACCCTGAAGCTGCTACAAAATTTACCACAGCATTATCTAAAGTGTATAGGTATGTATTGGAGCAGAAAAACAAAGAGCTTGTAACCCTAGAAGAAGAATTAAAGTTTGCAACTATTTATATGTCTCTTTTAGAAGTTCGGTTTGAAGATAGTATTGTTTTTACATCGCCTTCAACTTTAGAGAACCCTCAGGCAAAGGTTGTGCCTTTATCACTTCAGCTTTTATTGGAGAACGCAGTAAAACACAACCAGGTTATGTCTTCAAAAAAACTGTATATAACGATAAAAGAAGAAAACGGAAACTTAGTTGTTACAAACAACAGTCAGCCTAAACAAGTTTTAAAAGAGAGTACAGGTGTAGGCTTAAAGAACATACGCGATAGGTATGCGCTCCTAACGAAACGCCCCGTACTTATTAATAAAAGCCCAAAAGAGTTTAGCATAGCTATTCCTGTTTTGGGAGAAAACATTCAAATTATGAAAACAGCAGATACATTTATTTCAGAAAAAAAATACAGATTAGCTAAAAAGCAAGTAGAAAAACTTAAAGGGTTTTATATACACTTATCTATTTATATTCTTTTTGTTCCGTTTTTAGTTTACTTAAACTATATATCAAACACGAGTTTTCCGTGGGCATTGTTTCCCATATTTGGCTGGGGGTTTGGTATAATGGGCCATGCAGCAGAGACCTTTAATTACAATCCGTTTTTTGGTAAAAATTGGGAGGAACGTAAAATACGTGAGTTTATGGAGAATGATGATTAAATACAATTCATCCTTCTATAATAACAATTGAGCAATTCCATTTTTTATACGCTGAAAAACTGAAGTATTTTTATACTATAATTAAAAACTAAACCACTATGGAACTCGAGAATAATGAAAATAAATACTTTAAAGCCAAACAACGTGTGTCAGAACTTAAAAAGTTTTACACCAGCATAATGTTATATGTAATTTTTATAAGTGCGCTTGCAGGCTTAAATTACTATGTAGATGGATTGAGAAACCCTTGGTTTCTTTGGGCTGCCTTTGGATGGGGGATAGGGCTTGTTTTTCAAGCAATAAAAGTATTTCAATGGACACCATTTATTGGTAAGTCTTGGGAAGAGAGAAAAATGAAGGAGTTTATGGAAGAAGAAGAGAAAAAACAAAAAACCAATTGGAACTAATATGAAATATTCTGAAAGTTTAAAACTGAGAAAGGCTAAAAGAAAAGTAGAAGCAATAAAAAACTTTTACAAACATTTACTAGTGTATATTATTGTAAATCTGTTTTTGTTTATAGTTCGCGCACAAGTATTTGATTTTTATTTAAGCGATTCACCAGATAAAGAATTTATAGATTGGATAGACTGGAATATTTTTATTGGTCCTTTTTTCTGGGGGATAGGCCTGTTGTTTCACGCTTCAAAGGTGTTTGATTATAAATTAAAGTTTCTAAAAAACTGGGAAGAAAGACAAATTAAAAAATATTTAGAAGAACATTAAAACCTACAATAACAATGGAAAATACAAAAGCAGATGTTTATTTGAAGGCAAAGAAAAAAGTAGAAACTTTAAAAGCTTTTTACAGTCACTTAATAGTGTACGTGCTTGTAAATAGTGCTATTATACTTGTTTCTGCCAATGTTTTTAATGATAAAGAGATAAACTTTTATAAATGGAGCAACTACATAACTGCACTTTTTTGGGGCATAGGAATAATAAGCCATGCACTCTATGTTTTTTATGTAATGAAAATTGAAAACAATATGTTTAAGCGCTGGGAAGAAAAGAAAATAAACGAATTTTTAGAAAAAGATTTGTAATAAAAAATATATTTAATTTCTTGCCAACAACCAACAACCAACAACCAACAACCAACAACCAACAACCAACAACCAACAACCAACAACCAACAACCAACAACTAACAACTACTAATGAATGTATTAATAATAGAAGATGAAAAGCCATCGGCGCGTTACCTTCAAAGGATGTTGCAAAAGCAAGGGATGCATGTAAGCCAAATGCTACACAGTGTAAGTGAAGCTATAGATTGGTTTAATAATAACGAACATCCAGATTTAATTTTTTTGGATATTCAGTTAAGTGATGGGCTTTCTTTTGAAATCTTTGACCGTGTAGAAGTGAATAGCGCAATTATATTTACTACTGCTTTTGATGAGTATGCCTTACAAGCTTTTAAACTAAATAGTATAGACTATTTATTAAAACCCATTGATGCCGAAGAACTTCAAGTAGCAGTAGAAAAATACAGTGCTTTTAAGCCTAGTACAAAAAACCTTCAGCTCAATTTTGACGATATTAAAAAGCTACTTCAAAATCCGGTTGAGCGCGAGTACAAAAAACGTTTTACAACCAAAATAGGACAGCATATAAAAATGATTGCTGTAGATGAAATAGAATGTTTTTATTCTGAAAACAAAGGTACTTATGCACATACCGTAGACGGCAGGGATTACTTGTTAGAAACTACCTTAGAGCAATTAGAACAAGAGCTTTCACCTGAAACATTTTTTAGAGTAAGCAGAAAGTTTTTTATAAATATCAATTCTATCAAAGATATTATTTCATATACAAACTCACGCCTTCAGTTAAAGCTTACGAGTTTTAAAGCGCAAGAAGTAATTGTAGCTCGCGAAAGAGTGAAAGATTTTAAACTTTGGTTAGAGTAAAATCAGTTTGTTTTTTTTGATTTATCAATCCTGTTTTCTTGAAATGAAGACGGTAATAATTTCGGAATAAATTTCACTAAAAGAGGTAACAAAACGGCTCCTCCAGGTAAAAGAAAAACAGTAAGTGAAGGGATACTTTTGCAAATGTCTAGCAATTGTTCTTTCACTTTTGTCTTTTCAGCAGCAGTGAGATCTCGTAAGGTAGACTGCCCCAAAAGTAACATTAGCTCACCACTTTCCTCTAGTTCGCGCCCTAGACGGTCTTTGTTTCTAATAATTAACAACTTTACTGTAGATGCAGACTGCTTGTAAAACTGCTTTACAGGATGCGAATATTCAAACAACAATATTTTTTTGTTGTAGTTTTCTGAAAAACTAGTAAGCGCTAAGGTTGTGTTTTGTAGATCTACTTCAGAAAAATTTAAAGTGACCAATAACTGCTGTAAAAATTGATGCTCCTGTTTGTCCATCTGTAAATCTTCCCAAACAGTGAGGCAGCATAAATCTAATAAATAGTGTTTCTCCAAAGAATCATTACTGTCGTTTAGATAGTTTAAACTCTCTAAATAAGTAGCCGCTCCGCCATCTGTTTCATCTATATAATATTCAGAAGAACTTTCAAATAGCTCGATGAGAAGCTTGTCGTATTTAGATTTTTTATTTTTAGATTTTAAGGTAAAGAAACATCCAGTTAAAATCTGTGTTTCTAGTTGTTTATAGTATTGTTTAGCGCTATTTGGTTTGTTAAGCCAGTGTTTATACGCTAAAACATCTAAAAATAAAAGGGCATAGGTTAAAAGCGAAACAGTGTTTTTCTTTAGAACCGAATTAGACTCTTGTAGCCTAGTAGCAAAAATATGTTCTAAAGTGTTTGAAGCACTTTGCGAAAAACCAAGCGTATTAAAAAAACTAGTTTTCTTTTTTTCTAGATGTTCGTAAAAGGCTAAAATACTAGCAATAGCTTCCTCATTTGTCGCATCTTTGTTATTGCAGAAATACTGAAACAATAAAGCGTGAAAGAGGTTTACTTTAGTGTACTCTTCTTTAGTAAGCTTTAATTTACTGAGCGATTTTTTAGTCAAAGAAGTAACCGAAACCCCATAGATAAAACCAGTTTGTTTTAATTGAGTATAAAACGTTTTTTCGTCTTTAAAAGACGTTACTAGCTCTTGGGTATCTGAGAGATTTAAAAATTTTAGTATCCAATCTGCTGCGGACGGGTTCATCGTATAATTTATTGACTATTTTTGAGTTTTCAAAATTAGTGTTTTTCAAGTTACCAAAAGATTAATGTATTTTTGAAAATCATAAACTTACTTTTAAAAGCTATTTACTAGCTATTGAGTATAAATAAATATTATAAATTAACAAGGAAGATGAAAAAATCAAAGCTTTATACAGTAGTCGGCGGCTTAGGACTAGCGGCATTATCAATACTATTTATATCTGCAGATCATAACGATGCACCTTTAATAACAGGTACTTCTTCAGATATTACAGATTTTTATGCTTTTCAAGGTGAAAACACAGACAATTTTGTGTTTGTAGCTAATGTTCAAGGCTTATTAGTAACTGGGCAACCCACAGAACAAGCGGTTTTTGATGAAGATGTATTATTAGAGTTTAATATAGACACAAATAACGATCTTGTAGAAGACCTAGTAATACAAGCGATAAAGCGTGGAGATTCTATGTATTTCTTTGGCCCTTCGGCTCCTGCTTTTACTGGCGAAGAAGGAACTAAAAGTACTATTGTTACTTCTAGAACTAGAAGTGTAAAAATCTCGACAGTAGAAGACGTACAAATTGCAGAGAAGGACGGAATGAAGTTTTTTGCAGGACCACGTGAAGATCCTTATTTTTTTGATTCTGAACAATTCAATGCGGTGCTAGACAGTACATCTACAACATTTAACAATCCTGGAATTGATGCTTATGCAGAGACAAATGTTTTAAGTGTAGTAGTAGAATTTCCTAAATCTATTTTGCCTGCAGGTACAACGGGAGTTAATCCTTTTGCAGCAACTACACCTATGTATAATGTTTGGGTTGAAACGAAAAGAAAACAATAATACGCGCTAATTATAAAAAGATTAAAAATGAAAAAATTTAAATATATATCACTTTTTGCTGCAATAACTACTTCACTGTTGTTTGTACAATGCCAAGATGATGACGATAACAACAATGTGATAGAGCAAATTACCTGTGATGATGGAATCTTGAATGGCGACGAAACAGATATTGACTGTGGGGGAAGTGCTTGCGCTCCTTGTGGTCAAGAAACAATAGATTTTAGCGGAACTTTTATTCAAGAAGACCAAATGGGGCGTCCAGAGATTAATGCTATTTATGGAAAAGAAGGCTTTAGAGATGCTTTTAATGTAACTGTGCCAACACAAATGCAGGCAGCTTTTCAGGCTCAATTTGAAGCGAGATTATTAGAAATAAACCCTGCCTTTACAACCAATGCACTGGGTCTTAATGCGCAAGACTACGCTGCTATGCTTTCTAAAGATGTACTTTGGTTAGCACAAACTGGTGTAACTTCATATAATAACGGAACCGAAATTTTAACAGGAAGAGCATTAACAGATGATGCTGCAGATACAACATTGTTGTATATTTTTGGTGGTCCAGATGGTACAGAGAATCCTGAATTAACAAATGATGGCGTACCGGCAAATGACGCAACTTTTTCAACTAGCTTTCCTTATCTGGCAAGTCCGTTTTAAAGTTTAGTCTTTATAAATCAAACAAAAAGAGAACCCCTAAGGTTCTCTTTTTGTTTTTGTACGCTGTAATGTAGTAATCAATTTTTAGTTGGTATCATTCCTAATGTATAGAGTTGGGATAGGTTAGGGGTTTCACTTCCACTTTTTGGCTCTAAGGTTATTCCAAAAGCTTCTAAAGCAGGAAAATCTTTAAACATATATATGCCTTCACTTATTTTACTTTCATCAGTAATTAAGCCTATACTAGTAGGAACAAGCGGATCCATCTGTAATGCCCAAAACTGGTAAACCTTGCCACTAGGAGGAGTTTCTAATGTTTTAAGATCTATATAAAGAGTGTTTTCTTTAGTATTAAGATAAACTTTAGCAGAAGCTTTTGGAGCTACGGCTTGATTGCCTGGCAAGGTAAAAACCTGATAGTTGTTGGTTTCTAACAACTCTAATAGTGTCGTGTTGTTTATAAGCTTGCTTTCTAGTTGGGCTTTCTCTTCGCCCAACACAATATTTTTAGTTGTAGCTTGTTGAAGCGATTTATTAAGATCGTTTGTTTGTTTAATCATCCACAGTATTCCACCCATAAAAATTACAGCCGCAGCCCAACCTATTATTGCTGCCCAATTTAGTTTTTTCGATTTTGTTTCTTTCATTGAATAATTGCCTTTTTTGGAATTGTCTTAATTCTGTTAAACCCAAATTTTATGTAAAAGTAAATATTAAGTTTCAGATTTGTTGAGGAGTACATACAGTATAATTTATCTTGAATAGTTTTCGGTATTTCTTTTTTTGGAGGTTTTTTTATAGCACTCATTTCAATAACTTTGGCAGATGAAAAATATTTTATTCTTTGCCGGCAGTAATAGCAGTAAATCTATAAACCATCAACTGGTTAGTTTTGCAGCTTCACAAGTAACAAATCACAATGTAGAAACACTTAAATTAACAGATTACCAACTACCTATGTTTGGTGAAGATATAGAAAGAGAAGAAGGGTATTCTACAGCGTTAAAGATGCTTAATGCCAAGATTACTGAAGCCGATGCCCTCGTTATTTCTGTTAACGAGCACAATTCTAGTATATCTGCATATTTTAAAAATACACTAGACTGGCTTTCTCGCTTAGACCGTAATTTTCTTGAAGGTAAAAAAGTTTTAATACTAAGCACATCTAATGGGAGACGCGGCGCTTCTTCTGCCTTACAACAGGTGACAGATCTATTTCCAAGATTTGGAGCTACGGTTGTTGACAGTTTTAGTTTTCCTTCTTTTTCTGAAAACTTTTCGGTAGAAACACCAGCTATTTTAAATGACGATTTACGTCTTAGTTTTACGAATGTACTTCAAAATTTTGTTCACCAAATTGAACAATAAATGCGGACCCAAAAAAAATATTCTTTTTCGTTAACTCAAGAAGCAAAAACACGCTTTCTTCTTTGGGCGCAACAATATGAAGAAGTAATCTGGTTAGACAGTAATAACTACACCCTTAAACACGAAACTTACCAAGCTATACTTGCTGTAGCGGCATTTACAGCCATAAAAACAGATACCTATAACGCTTTTGAAAGGTTAAAAGAATACCAAGCTACTACAGCAGATTGGATTTTTGGATATCTTTCCTACGACCTTAAAAACGATGTAGAAAAGTTACATTCTACTAATTACGACGGATTAGGTTTTCCCGAATTATACTTTTTCCAACCTCAAAAATTATTTCTTTTTACAGAAGACGCTGTTGAGGTTCATTACCTAAATATGGTTGCAGACGAAATAGATGAAGATTGGAAATCTATTTCAGATATTGTTGTACCTACAAACTCTGAGGCTTCAGAAGCAGTAAAAATAAGTATGCGTACAACAAAAGACAGTTATATGCAGAAAATTGAAGAGGTTCTTGAGCATATAAAACGGGGCGATATATATGAAGCCAATATCTGTCAGGAATTTTTTTCAGAAAACACGCAAATTAATCCTTTAGAAGCCTTTTTTCAGCTTAATAAAATTTCAACACCTCCTTTTTCGGTATTCTTAAAAATAGACAGTCTTTATGCGCTTTCGGCATCTCCAGAGCGCTACCTAAAAAGAAATGGTAATTCTATAATCTCTCAGCCCATAAAAGGAACGGCAAAACGTTTAGCAAATAAAGAAGAGGACTTAAAGATGGCGCAACAATTGGCTAAGGACCCTAAAGAGCGCAGTGAGAATATTATGATTACAGATTTGGTGCGTAACGACCTCTCTCGTATTGCCCAAAAGGGAAGCGTAACCGTTGAAGAGCTCTGTGCAATCTACACTTTTAAACAAGTACACCAGATGATTTCTACAATTAGTTGTACTGTGTCTTCAGATGTTTCGAGCGTAGATATTTTAAAAAACACTTTCCCAATGGGAAGTATGACAGGAGCACCAAAGATTTCTGCTATGCAAATTATTGAAGCTATAGAAGATGCCAAACGCGGTTTATACAGTGGCGCAATTGGTTATTTTTCGCCTTCAGGAGATTTTGACTTTAATGTTGTTATTAGAAGTATTCTTTATAATATGGCTACCCAATACGTTAGTTTTTCGGTAGGTAGCGCAATTACAGTAAACTCTATACCCGAAAAGGAATACGAAGAGTGTTTACTTAAGGCAAAAGCTATGCGAGAAGTGTTGCAGCCTACTTTATAACCCCCTTTAGCTTATCATTTTATTCTATTAGTGTTTAAACTTATAATCACTGTTTATTAGTGTTTAAGCTAATAAATGCCATTTATTAGTGTTTAAGCTAATAAATTTATATATTTGAATAAAATTAATAGTGAATGAAGTATTCCGTAATTTCTGGAGACATTGTATCTTCAACGAGTTTGAGTAGTGAAGACAGCTCGTTTGTAGCAGAAAACTTAAATATACTCCTTCTTAAGCTGAAGCAGGAATTTAATGTATACGGACGTATCATTAAAGGAGATTATTTAGAATGTGTAGTTCCAAATGCTTCCGAAGGCTTGCAAGTAGCTTTAGCTATTAAAAGTTTTGTAAAAGCAATACCTGTTGCGACCAAAGAATACAAAAAGGACGATAAGCGGGTAAAACTATTTAGAACACACGGTATAAGACTAGCAATTGGTTATGGCGAATTGAGCCGCTACAATCCCGAAAAAGGCGTTATAGATGGAGAAGCTATTTATTTTTCTGGACGCGAAATAAGCGGGGAAACTACTTATAACAAAGAGCGTATTGTAATAAAGAACACACTTTTTTTTGCCTCAAAAAACGAAGATTTAAATAAAAGCATACTGCCTTTACTAGCCTTACTCGATGTGCTTTTAAGCAAGGCTACCTCAAGACAGTGCGAGGTGTTATTTTTAAAGTTGATGAATAAGCAGGAAGAAGAAATAGCTCAACAATTGGGTATTGGGCAATCTGCTGTTAATCAACATTCCACCAGTGTAGGTTGGAATGCAATAGAAGAAGCCGTTAATTATTTTAAATTGATAATTTCAAAATAGAAGCTATGGGACTAAAGGAATTATTACTACTGCAGTTTCTTGCACATTTGTGTTTAGACTACTTTTTCCAAACTAATAAATTGGCAAAGCAAAAAAACACAAGTGGTTTTAAAAGCTCTTTTTTGTACTGGCACGGCTTGTTATGTTTTGTACTTTCCTGGTTGTTTTCAATGCAATGGGGGTTTGCTTTGGGGGCCGCAATTATTGCAATAACTCATTTTTTAATAGATGGTTTTAAGCCTCATCTCAATAACAGTAGTTACTTTGGGCGGTATTCGTATTTTATAGACCAAGCGCTTCACCTTGTAATTTTGAGTTTGGTTGTTGTTTTTTATGATAAATGGCACGGTATAGAAGCCGAAACTATTGTTCCTATTAATTTTAAGTATTTACTAGTAATTACAGCCTACTTAGTATGCTTAAAGCCAGCAAATATTTTTATAAAAGAAGTCTTTAAAGCTACAGAAATACAAGTTAGTAGCGATAACGAAATGCCCAATGCAGGTAAAGTTATAGGTGTTTTAGAACGTATATTAACGCTCACATTTATAATCGTTTCGCAATATTCGGCAGTAGGTTTTTTAATAGCAGCCAAGTCTATTTTGCGTTATGGAAACAATGAAACCCTAAAGACTGAATACGTACTTATAGGTACTATGCTAAGCTTTGGAATAGCAGTTATAACCGGAATTATCACAAACCTATTTTAATAAATTTTGATTTTGCAAAATCGCTTTAAAAAAAATATTGAAGTCAATTTTTCATTTCTGAAACAGAAAAAACTACTCATAGCCTGTAGTGGCGGTTTAGACAGTGTAGTTTTAACACATTTAATTAAAGAAGTTAAAGCAGATATAGCCTTAGCACATTGTAATTTTTCGCTACGCGGAAAAGAAAGCGACGGCGATGAGATGTTTGTAATAGGCTTAGCTAAAAGTCTAGAGATACCTGTTTTTGTAGAAACATTCGATACTAAGAAGTTTGCGGCAGAGCACAAAATATCTACACAGATGGCAGCTCGGGATCTTCGTTATAATTGGTTTGCCCAATTGTTAAACAACTTTAAATACGACTACCTCTTAACGGCGCATCACCTAGATGACGATATGGAAACTTTCTTTATTAATATTACACGTGGTACAGGTTTAAACGGGCTTACAGGAATAAAGAAGGTAAACAACAAAGTAATAAGGCCATTATTAGGGTTTTCTAGAGAGGAAATTTTTAAATATGCCGAAACAAAAAACCTAAAGTGGCGAGAAGATAGCAGTAATAAAAAAACAGATTACCTTCGTAATAAATTGCGAATAGAAGTATTGCCAAAGTTTAAAGACAGTAGTAAATCTATTCTTGCTAATTTTCAGAAGACTCAAAAAAACCTGCAAGCTTCACAAAACCTAATAGACGATTATATTGCTTTGGTATATAAACTTGTGGTTACAGAGGCAAAAGATTCCTATAAAATAAATATTGAAAAACTAAAAGAGCTCCCTCATACCGAAGCACTTTTGTACGAATTGCTTAATGGTTTTGGTTTTACCGAATGGGATGATGTTTCAAATTTACTGGAGGCTCAAACGGGTAAAAAAGTTTTTTCTAACACCCATTTACTTTTTAAAAACCGTGCAGAATTAGTACTTACAGAGATTCCTTCCGAAGAAAAAAAAGAAGAGTTCAAAGTTTCTGAAACAGGTATTAAAACACCAATTGTATTGCGTATTACACCTTCAGAATATATAGGTGAAACAGAGAAAAACTTAATCTATATAGCTGCAGATAAACTAAAATTTCCTTTAAAGCTTAGAAAGTGGAAAAGTGGTGATAGTTTTCAACCTTTTGGAATGACAGGCAAAAAGAAACTGAGTAAATTTTTTAAGGATGAAAAAATACCTTTAAACGAAAAAGAAAAAATCTGGTTGCTTACAAGCGAAGATAAAATTGTGTGGGTAGTTGGGCATCGTATGGACAACCGTTTTAAAGTAACCAAAAACACTAAGCAAATATTAAAAATAGTGTATAATGATTAGGAGAATAACAGAAGCACAAACACTATAAAAATAAAATCCCGACCAAAAATGGCCGGGACTTTTTAACAAACCTAACTTAGTAAACTTTAATATGTACAAAGAATATTTTCTATCCCCACAAAAAATAATTCTTTAGTACTTTATCCACTAATTCTATGATTCAAATATAGACCAGGAAAAAGATTATTACAATACGTACATACACGTATATTTCTGTTAGTAAAATAAATTAAAATAAACACATTAATTGTAACTTTCAGTTTATGAAAAGACCAAAAAAAATAGGAGTTTTAACGAGTGGAGGAGACGCTCCCGGTATGAATGCTGCAATACGAGCCGTAGTTAGAGCTTGCGTTTATCACAATATAGAATGCGTAGGAGTGTATCGCGGTCTGCAAGGATTAATAGAAGGAGATTTTAAAGAGTTAAATGCTCGATCTGTAAAGAACATTATAAATCGTGGAGGTACATTTTTAAAGTCTGCACGTTCTGAAGAATTTAGAAAAGCTGAAGGGCGGCAACAAGCCTTCAACAACCTTAAAAATGAAAATATTGATGCCTTGGTAGTCATTGGTGGAGATGGTACTTTTGCGGGAGCCTCTGCATTTATTTCAGAGTTTAATTTTCCTATAGTAGGTATTCCTGGAACCATAGATAACGATATTAATGGTACAGATTATACCATAGGCTACGACACCGCTTTAAATACTGTGGTTGAGGCTATAGATAAAATTAGAGATACGGCAAATTCACATAATCGTTTGTTTTTAGTTGAAGTAATGGGGCGCGATGCAGGCGATATTGCTTTAAATGCGGGTATAGGTGCTGGAGCCGAAGAAATTTTAATTCCAGAACAAGATATGGGGCGCGAAAGATTACTAGAATCTTTGAGTAGAAGTAAAAAATCTGGTAAAACATCGAGTATAGTTGTAGTTTCTGAAGGCGATCAAATTGGGAAAAACATCTTTGGTCTAGCAGAATATATAAAAGAAAACCTTACAGAATATGAAGTAAGAGTTACCGTCCTTGGCCATATACAACGCGGAGGCGCACCTAGTTGTTACGACCGCGTATTGGCAAGCCGCTTAGGTGTTGGCGCTATTGATGCTTTAATAGGAGGTGAAACCAATGTAATGATAGGAATTGTTCACAATAAAGTGTGTACTGTTCCTTTTTCTGAAGCAATAAAAGGAAGTAATGAAATTGACGAAGAATTAATACGTGTGGCAGATATTATTTCAATTTAACTAGACTGTTTTTTAATCTGAATAGCTATAAATAATAAACGAATGACAAAAATAGGAATTAATGGCTTTGGCCGTATTGGGCGCTTAGCATTTAGAATAGCATCGCAAAATAAAGATATAGAAGTAGTTGCAATAAACGATTTGTTAGATGTAGACCATCTAGCTTATTTATTGGAATACGATTCGGTTCACGGAAAATATCCGGGGACTATAGAAGTAAAAGAGGGCAATCTTATTGTTGATGGTTCTAAAATAAGAGTTACTTCCGAAAGAAACCCTGAAAACCTACAATGGAACCAAGTAGGCGCTACAATTGTAATAGACTGTACGGGAATTTTTAAGGAAGTAGATTCTGCTTCGGCGCATTTAAAAGCAGGAGCCGAAAAAGTAATAATATCGGCACCTTCAAAAACAGCACCTATGTTTGTGATGGGGGTAAACCATAAAGAGGTAAAACCTACAGATACAATTATATCTAATGCCTCTTGTACTACTAATTGTTTAGCTCCCTTGGCAAAAGTAATAGATGATTCCTTGGGTATAGTAGAAGCTTTAATGACTACCATACACTCAGTAACAGCAACCCAATCTACCGTTGACCAACCATCAAAGAAAAATTACCGCTTGGGTAGAAGCGCATTAAGTAATATTATTCCTACAACTACTGGGGCTGCTGTAGCGGTAACCAAAGTAATCCCCGCACTAGAAGGTAAGTTAACAGGGATGGCTTTCCGGGTTCCTACAACAGATGTTTCGGTTGTAGATTTAACGGTTAGAACCAAAACCCCAGCTACTTACGAACAAATAAAAACACTCTTTAAGCAAGCTTCTGAAAACGAATATCAAGGTATTATAAATTATACCGAAGACGAGGTGGTTTCACAAGATTTTGTTTCAGACCCACATATCTGTACCTTTGACGCTAATGCAGGCATTGCACTTAACAATAATTTTTTTAAGTTAGTGGCTTGGTATGATAATGAATATGGTTATTCTGCAAAGCTTGTAGATTTGGCCGCTCACGTTGCAACCTTATAAAATATGACCCTACTAACCGATGGTGGTTCTACAAAATGCGATTGGGTATTGCTGGATAATTTAGGCAATGTAGTTTTTAAAACTACAACTGCTGGACTTAATCCTACAGTAGTTCCAAGAGAAGAATTGTTGCTGCGTATTGCTTCTAATGAGGCTTTAAAAAATGCGTTTAATAAAGTTGAAAAGCTTGATTTTTATGGCGCTGGCTGTGGAACGATTTCACCTAAAACCATTTTAAAAGAAGTTTTAGAAAAACTGTTTCCCAATGCGCTAATTACAGTTTCTGAAGATGTAACCGCTGCCGTTTATGCAGCCACTACAGAACCCGGAATAGTTTGTATTTTGGGTACGGGTAGTAATAGTTGTTATTTTGATGGAAAGAATATTGTGATGCCATTTTCTTCATTAGGTTATATTTTAATGGATGAAGCGAGTGGAAATTACTTCGGAAAAAAATTACTTCAGGATTATTACTATCACCGAATGCCTATAGATATCGCTGCTCAGTTTGAAAAACAATTTAACTTAGATGCAGACGAAATTAAAATGAATTTGTACAAAAAGCCTAATCCAAATGCGTATTTGGCGTCTTTTGCTCAATTTATTTTTTCATATCCTTCAAACAAACAAAATTTTGAAGAAAATGAAACTAACAACAAAGAAATAAACCCATACTTTTACGCACTTATTAAAGAAGGTATTTTAAATTTTATTGAATGCCGTATTTTATGTTTTGAAAATGCCCAACAACTACCTGTTCATTTTATAGGTTCTATTGCGCACTTTTCAAAACCAATTATAGAAGAATGTTTAGCAACACACAATCTTATATTGGGCAATATAGTTCAGCGTCCAATAGATGGATTGATTGCTTATTATAAAAGTAAAATTTTAAGCCCTTAACCTAAAATTGTAATTTGTAAATTAAAATGTCTTTACCCTCAATAAATCCTACTAAAACAAAAGCTTGGCAGCTTCTTGAAGAACATTTTCAGCAACTTAAATCGCAGGAAATGCAACAAGTTTTTAAGCAAGATCCTGAGCGTGCAGACCGTTTTAAGATTTTATGGAACGACTTTTATCTTGATTATTCTAAAAACCGAATTACTGAAGAAACCATAACGCTACTGTTAAATCTAGCTGAAGAAGTAAATCTTAAAGAAGCTATCAATCAACAGTTTTCAGGTGAAAAAATTAACGAAACCGAAGACAGGGCTGTATTACATACCGCATTACGCGATTTTGATGCTATGAAACCCGAAGTGAAAACTACACTTAAGCAAGTGCAAGATTTTTCCACGCGTGTAATTGAAGGTTCACATAAAGGATATACGGGTAAAGCAATTACAGATGTTGTAAATATAGGTATAGGCGGGAGTCACTTAGGGCCAGAAATGGTTACTGAAGCACTACAATATTACCGAAATCATCTAAATGTACATTATATAGCAAACATAGACGGCGATTCGGTAGTAGAGATACTGAATGGTTTAAACCCTGAAACCACCCTTTTTATTGTTGTTTCAAAAAGTTTTACAACTCAAGAAACTATTGCTAATGCTGCTTTTGTAAAGGAATGGTTTTTAAAGAATACAAGTGAAGAAGCGATTAAAAATCATTTTGTTGCGGTTTCTGTAAATGTGGATGGAGCCAAAGATTTTGGTATTTCTGAAGAGAATATTTTCCCAATGCAAGATTGGGTAGGTGGTCGTTTTTCATTGTGGAGCGCTGTGGGTCTTTCCATTGCTTGTGCTATAGGTTACACTAATTTTGAAAAGCTACTTAAAGGTGCTTTTGAAGCCGATGTACATTTCAAGAATGAAGATTTTGACAAAAACATTCCTGTTGTCTTGGCGTTGCTTTCAGTTTGGTACAACAACTTTTTTAAAGCAGAAAGCGAAGCAGTAGTTGCGTATTCACAGTACTTGCACAAACTTATACCATACCTGCAACAAGCTGTAATGGAGAGCAACGGTAAGCAAGTTGATAGAAACGGCAAAAAAATTGACTATCAAACAGGTACCATCGTTTGGGGAAATGTAGGGAGTAATTCTCAACACGCTTATTTTCAGCTTTTACATCAAGGAACAAAGTTAATCCCAACAGATTTTATAGGTTTTAACGAATCACTTCACAATAACGTAGCGAATCACAATATCCTTATGGCAAATTTTTTCGCACAAACTGAAGCTTTGTGGGAAGGGACCTCAGCTAAAAACATAGAAAACCCCTTTAAAGTTTTTGAAGGTAACAAACCCACAAATTCGTTATTGATTAAAAAACTAACGCCCTCCAATCTAGGTAGTTTAATAGCTCTTTACGAGCACAAACTTTTTGTGCAAGGTGTAATTTGGAATATATTTAGTTATGACCAATGGGGGGTAGAATTAGGAAAAACAGTTGCAAAAGGAACTTTACAGGCTATTGAAAATAATGATGTTTCCAATTTGAAAAACGACTCAACCAAGAGATTGATCAATCAGGTATCTATCTTCAAAAAATAAAACATTCTATAGATTAGTGATTTTTAAGATATTCATTAGTTTTAATTTATATAAATTTAATATTTATTACAGTGCGTTAAAACCTTATTTTAATATGAAAAACTATTATATAAAATTATTTCAAAAGTATTTAATAATCGTTTTTTGCACTCTTTCTTGTGTGAGTATAACTGCGCAGCAATCCAATAATTATTTTTCTTGTGATCCTAAAACAGCTCCATATACAACATCTTTTGACACAGGAGATATATTGGAAGAATGTTGGACCAAAATTACCACTGGAGTCAATGTTGATATAGTTGAACAACAAATTATTCAAATAGGAGGGGGTGGCACAGATTATTCAATTTATCCAGCTTCTGGAAGTTATTTTGTTCGCTATAAAAATTTATATGATCAATTAAATGATCCATCGGATGATATGTATCTCATTTCACCTGAAATTGAAGATATAGATAATCAAAAAAGGATAAAATTTAAATTGATATCTCGTGTAGTTGTACCCTCAGACTACTATAATAAAGCCAGTCTCCATATTGGTACAATGACCGATCCTTTGGATATTAGCACTTTTACATTAATTGAAACCATTTCACCAGCTACTATGAATGAACACATAGTAGATGGTAGACCCAATGTTCCATGGAAAGAACATACTATATATTTTAATGAGTATTCAGAGAGTGATTCTTATATAGCTATTATTCATGGCGATGAGTATTTTGGAAGTGAAATGTATTTAGATGATTTTATATATGAAGAAACCCCAAGCTGCCCGGAACCCTATTATCCAGAGGTAATAGATGTTCGTTATAATGAAGTTGATATTAAATGGGAAACTTTTATAAACTCAAATCCTTCTTCATGGGAAATTGAATATGGTCCAACTGGCTTTTCTCAAGGTTCAGGAATAATGGTGTCAGCAAATTCTTCGCCATATACTTGTACTAATTTAATGGATAATACTGATTATGATTTTTATATTCGTGCAAATTGTGGAGGAACTTATAGTGAATGGTCAACAAAACAGATTTTTAAAACAAAATGCGCGGGATTTACAACTCCTTATTTAGCAAATTTTGACAGTCAGTCCGAAGGAGCAATTGAAAGTTGTTGGACGGCTCTTATGCCTGAAATTGGTTCGAGCTATTGGGATGAAATTAATTTTATAAGAGTTGTAGATAATATTCCGCCAGGTGCAGTTACGCCAATCAGTGCTCCCAATTGCGTATATTTATTTAATGAAACAAACCACCCAAACGGAAATGCAACATCAGATCAAATTGTTTTGGTTTCTCCAAGATTAATAGGGCTTGATAATACTAAGAAAATTTCTTTTTGGATGAGAAGTAAACCAAATGTATATGCAACACCAGAAGAAGTGATTATAGGAAGCTTGTCAGATTCTGATGACGCAACTACATTTACTCCTTTTTATACCATTACAGATGCTGCTACCAATGAAGGAACTTGGCGTTTTTATGAAATTGAATTGTCTAATTATTATTTGACTGATGAATATATAGGTATTAAGCAAGCGAGTGTTAACGAACGCCAACTTCTTTATTTTGATGATTTTCGTTATGAAGAAATTTCATGTGTAATTCCCACAAATTTGGCTGCCACCCAATCTGGAGAAGGTAGTGTTACTTTCTCTTGGCAGGATAATAATCCTTCGGGAACTAATCCAACTTGGGAAATTGAATATGGACCACAGGGCTTTACACAAGGAACAGGGACTGTTGTACCTGCACCAACTAATCCTTTTCAAATCAACGACTTAGATCTTTTTGAAAAATATGATTATTACGTGCGTTCTAATTGTAATAATTTAGGAAGTTATAGTAATTGGAGCATTCCTTATTCTTTTAGAGTTGTTTGTGCGTTTACAGCTCCATTTTATGAAGATTTTGACCAATATGATGCAAGTTTAAATAATTTACCTAACGGTATACCAGATTTTTGTTGGACCCAATCTAACATACAGGTTTCTGGTGTAATCAATCCAGAAGGGTGGTATTCACGCCCCATTTCTCTACCAAATGGCGGATTTGTAAATTATTATAACTCTTCTCAGACCCCAGATCCAGGATTTTTGGTTTCGCCATATTTTTCAGATTTTGACAATACTAAAATAATGAAAATTTGGTTGAAGAACGATTTTGATGGTGCCCCCGGGAATCGTAGCGGAATAATTATTGGCACAATGTCCAACCCTTTAGATTTTGATACTTTCACAACTTTTTCTTCAATTGAGGGACAATCAATACCTATTTATGGAAAAGAATTTTTAATAGATTTTGATGGGTATATAGGAAATGATCATCACATAGCTATTTTACACGATCAAGCATATGAGCTTTCACTTTTTATTTTTGATGATGTTTATTATAAAGAAAAGCCTAGTTGTATGGAACCAATAGATATAAGAATTTCAGAAATTTCAGATACTACAGCTTTCTTAGAATGGGATAATTTTAGTAATGGTAACTCATTTGAACTTGAATATGGTTTAGAGGGGTTTATGCAAGGCACTGGAACCAATTTTACTGTAAATGAAACAGAAACAATTATTGATGACCTTGTGGAAGAAACTACTTATGAATTTTATATAAGAACAAATTGTGAAGGTGGAAATTATAGTGAATGGATGGGCCCAAAGAAATTTACTACTTCATGTACTCCCATAGCTGCACCATGGATTGAGAATTTTGACGACATGACAGTTTATGGGCCAGATATTCTTCCTGATTGTTTTAAGGTTGTTGGAAGTTGGGTTTCAAGTAATGTTCCCCTTTCTACATATCAACACGGTGATGGTGATAATGAATATCTCTTTATAAATCCAATTCCACAATTAGCGAAAACATCAATCATAACACCTATGCTAAATTTGATTGCTGGAACAACATATAATTTTACGTTCAAGGTAATGAAAGATGATACGGATTATACATTTCAAGGCTTTACAGTAAAAACGGGTACAGGTGACACACATGAAATGATGATTAATCGACTAAATTATTTCTCTGATTTTGAATATGGAAACGGTGACTATTTCCCCATTGAAACAATATTTACACCTGTAATTTCAGGAGACTATTCTTTTGCAGTTTATTTTAGTTCAAGTGATAATACTGTAATTTCCGTTGATAGTTTTAGTGTAGAATCGTACTATCCAAATCCAATTGAAGTACCTATTAATAATCCTGTTGTGTTTGATTTTGAAACTAATAATTCTCAACTTATTCAGGAAGAAACAGACTTTAGTCAATGCACACGTGTTTTTGATATTTCAAATTATGTATTAAAAATGAGTGGACATGAAACAGCTCAAGCTTGGATAGATACAGATGATGATATAGAAAACTGGGCGTATAACCAAAGCGCAATTAGTAAATTGAACTATCAGATAAATGCAGATGCAATTGCTGAAATAACAATGAGTTTCGATCTAAAGCAAAACTTTGTCAATGATGCCAGCGAATCAATTTTTAGAGTTGTGGTGAATGGCGAAATTGTTTTAGATAATACATACGCCACAACGCCAAGTTCAGATCAATACACAAATATAGAACTTGACCTTTCTGCATTTACAGGTGGTCCAATAAATATCTCTATGCAGCACTTAGGAAGATATGGTGCAGAATTTGACGAAATTGGAGACAATGCATTTGTTGATAATATTGTGCTTATAAATGAAAAAATACTAGGGCAAGAGAATTTCATGAAATCTGAGTTAGTTTACTACCCCAATCCAACTAAAAATACGCTTTATTTAAAATGTAATACAAATATAAATAAGGCTACTGTTCATAATTTAATGGGACAAAAGATTAAATCGTATGTAATCAAAAGTTCGGATGCTATTTTAGATTTATCAATCCTACAATCGGGTGTTTATTTAGTAGTAGTTGAAATTGATGGTGAAAGTGAAATAATCAAACTTGTAAAGCAATAGTATTTATATTGTAAACAGAAAACTTCAAAAACAATTTAGTATCTTACAGTTGTTTACGCCCCGCTTAAACAATTAGGAATATGCTAACAAAAGTTTATGGCAGCGCAGTTTTTGGCGTAGAGGCTACAACTATTACCGTAGAGGTAAATGTTGATAAGGGCATAGGTTATCATTTGGTAGGACTGCCCGATAACGCTATACGCGAAAGTAATTTTCGTATTGCTGCAGCGCTTCAGAATAACGGTTTTAAAATTCCTGGAAAAAAATTAATTCTCAATCTCTCTCCTGCAGATCTTCGCAAAGAGGGTTCTGCCTACGATCTCACCTTGGCTATGGGTATACTTATAGCTACAGAACAGATAAAAGAAAACAATCCACTTTCTGAATATATAATTATGGGTGAACTGTCACTAGACGGTAACCTCCAACCCATACGTGGTGCGCTTCCCATAGCGCTTAAAGCAAAGGAAGAGGGCTTTAAAGGCTTTATACTCCCAGAACAAAATGCAAAAGAGGCCGCAATTGTAGAAGGCCTAGAGGTCTTTGGAATTGCAAACATTAGAGAAGTAATCGATTTTTTTAACGAAAAGACTCCACTTACCAAAACCATAGTTGATATGGAGGCAGAGTTCTACGATCATTTAGAACGTCCAGAGTTTGACTTTGCAGACGTAAAAGGACAGGAATCTATAAAACGTTGTATGGAGATAGCTGCGGCTGGTGGGCATAATATTATTTTGATTGGTCCGCCAGGGTCTGGAAAAACAATGCTTGCAAAAAGGCTTCCTAGTATTTTGCCACCTATGACGCTGCAAGAAAGTTTAGAAACCACAAAAATACACAGCGTTGCTGGACGCACTATGCAAAAAGGAGGTATTATGACCTCAAGACCTTTTAGAAGCCCCCACCACACAATTAGCGATGTCGCTTTGGTTGGCGGTGGACAATACCCCCAACCGGGAGAAATAAGTTTGGCTCATAACGGCGTATTGTTTTTAGATGAACTGCCAGAATTTAAGCGTGGTGTTTTAGAAGTAATGCGCCAACCCCTAGAAGATCGCGATGTAACAATTTCGCGTGCTAAGTTTACTGTTACATATCCTTCTAGTTTTATGTTGGTAGCAAGTATGAACCCAAGTCCGGGTGGGTATTTTAACGACCCCGATGCACCCGTAATGTCTTCGCCCGCAGAAATGCAGCGGTATCTAAGTAAAATATCGGGACCATTATTAGACAGGATTGATATTCATATAGAAGTGACTCCGGTTCCGTTTGAAAAGTTAAGCGACGAACGCCGTGGCGAATCTAGTATAGTTATTAGACAACGAGTTACAAACGCTAGAAAAACCCAGTCCGAGCGCTTTGAAGATTTAAAAAACGTTCATTACAACGCCCAAATGGGTGTAAAACAAATAAGAAAATTCTGTAAGTTGGATGAAGCTTCACTACAACTTTTAAAGACTGCGATGGAGCGACTAAATCTCTCTGCACGTGCCTACGACCGGATTTTAAAAGTAGCGAGAACCATTGCAGATCTTGAAAATACCGAAAAAATAAACGGCAACCATATTTCAGAAGCCATACAATACAGAAGTCTAGATAGAGAGGGTTGGTTTGGGTGATTTTATAAGACTTAACTTTTCAATTTCAATTTAACTTATTTTTAAGACATAAACTCCCTGTGGGCAGTATCTTTAGAACCTTCAATATAAAACCATTACATATGTTTAAAACTTCCATTAAGATGAGTTTCGTGGCATTGGCTACCGTTTCTCTTTTTGCTGTTTCATGTTCCAATGAAAAAACAGCAACCACAGACGAAAGTGCAAAACTCTCTGTACCTTTTGAAAAATATGAACTTGAAAACGGATTAGATGTAATCCTTCACCAAGATAAAAGTGACCCAATTGTTTCTTTAGCCATTCAGTATGGGGTGGGGTCTAACCGTGAAAAAACAGGTAGAACGGGCTTTGCGCATTTATTTGAACATATGCTTTTTCAAGAATCTGAAAATGTACCACAAGATCAATTTTTTAAGACCATCCAAGATGCTGGAGGAACACTTAACGGAGGTACTTGGAAAGACGGGACTATATACTACGAGATAGTGCCTAAAAATGCTATTGAAACCGTAATGTGGTTAGAAAGTGACCGTATGGGGTATTTTATTAATACAGTTACCGAGTCTGCTTTTGAAAACCAACAAGAAGTGGTTCAGAATGAAAAACGCCAACGTGTAGACAACAACCCTTATGGGCATACAAGTTGGGTGATAGACAAAAACATTTATCCTGAAGGACACCCTTACAACTGGCAAGTTATTGGGGAACTAGAAGATTTACAAAACGCAACAGTAGAAGATGTAAAAGAGTTTTACGATCGCTTCTACGGGCCTAATAATGCTACTTTAGTATTGGCTGGAGATTTTGAAACTGCTGATGCTAAAAAAATGATAGAAAAATATTTTGGCGAAATTAAGCGTCGCCAAGAAGTTGAACCATTAAAGCCACAGCCTGTTACTTTAACTGAAACTAAGAGATTGTATCACGAAGATAATTTTGCTACTGCACCTCAGTTAAATATGGTTTGGCCTACTTTAGAGCAATATACAGATGATGCCTATGCCTTAGACTTTTTAGGCGAAATACTTTCTGCAGGAAAGAAAGCGCCTTTGTATAAAGTTTTGGTGAAAGAAAAAGATCTTACCGCTAGAACTACTGCTTATAACAGTTCTAATGAATTAGCAGGTGATTTTCAAATATCTATTACGGCCAATAACGGGGTAGATTTAGATGAAGTAGAAAAGGGTATTGCTGAAGCTTTTGCGCTTTTTGAAAAAGATGGAGTTACAGATAGCGATGTAGAACGTATTAAAGCAGGGCTAGAAACTCAATTTTACAACGGTATTAGCAGCGTGTTAGGAAAGTCATTTCAATTAGCACAGTACAATGTGTTTACGGGTGACCCTGGCTTTATTACCCAAGATATAGAAAACATTAAAAAGGTAACTAAAGAAGATGTTTTAAGAGTATACAACAAATACATTAAAGGCAAGCCATATGTAATGACGAGTTTTGTTCCTAAAGGACAACTAGATCTTATTGCAGAAAACTCTGAAAAAGCAAATGTTGTAGAAGAAGAAATTAAGGAAAACGTAACTAAAACTGTTGAAGATTCAAATGTTGAAATAGCAAAAACGCCTTCAAATTTTGATCGTTCTACACCGCCAGTACAAGGAGCAGCTCCAGAATTATCTATTCCAGATATGTGGAACACTAACCTTAAAAACGGTCTTAAAGTTTCTGGTATCGAACAAAATGAAATACCTACAGTAAACTTCAGTCTTGTTATAGAAGGTGGTCATTTGTTAGACGATATGAATAAAAATGGTGTAGCAAACTTAATGAGCGATATCTTAATGGAAGGTACCGCAAACAAAACACCAGAACAGTTAGAAGAAGCTATAGAGCTTTTAGGTGCAAGCATTAATATGTACACTACAGATGAGTCTATTGTAATACGTGGAAATACCTTAACGCGTAATTTTCAAAAAACAATGGATTTAGTAAGCGAGATTTTACTAGAACCACGTTGGGATGAAGAAGAATTAGGACGTATTAAAACCAAAACGATTAACCAGATAGAACGCTCTAATGCAAACCCTAATATAGTAGCTTCTAGAGTGTATAACAAAATTTTATACGGCGAAGACCATATCTTTAGCTATCCTACAATTGGAACCGTAGCTTCTGTAGAGGCTATTACTATGAACGATTTAAAAGAGTATTACAATGCTAATTTCTCTCCTTCAATAAGCACTTTCCAAGTTGTGGGAAAAATAGACAAAAACACTGTTTTAAACGACTTAAAAAATCTAGAAGAGCGTTGGGCTGCCAAGGAAGTAAGTATTCCTGAGTACCCTGTAGCAAACAATCGCGATAAAGCATCGCTTTACTTTGTAGACATTCCTAACGCTAAACAATCTGTGATTAATGTAGGGTATATTGCACTGCCAAGAACCGATAAAGATTTTTATCCAGCCGAAGTAATGAACTATAAGTTGGGAGGTTCTTTCTCTGGAAATGTAAATTTAATTTTACGTGAAGAAAAAGGCTATACTTATGGAGCGAGAACAAACTTTAGCGGAAGCAAAATACCAGGTACGTTTACTGCTTCTTCAAGTGTTAGAACTAATACTACAGGTGAATCTGTTCAGATTTTTAAAGATGAAATTGCAAAGTACAAAGAAGGTATTTCAGCTGAAGACCTTGAGTTTACAAAAAATGCTCTTATAAAATCGAACGCACGTCGTTTTGAAACACAACGTTCTTTATTAGGTATGTTACAGGAAATGAACGAGTACGATCTTCCTGCAAACTATATTGAAAACGAGGAAAATGTTGTGCGTAATATGACCTTAGAGCAACACAAAACACTTGCTAATAAATATTTAGATCCTTCAAAAATGGCTTATTTGGTAGTAGGTGATGCTGCTACTCAATTTGCACAATTTAAAAAGATGGGCTTTGACGAAGTAAAACTTCTAGATAAAGATGGCGAAGAAGTGAAACTAGAAGATGTAAAATTGTAAAATAGCTTCAGTAATAATTTCTGAAAAATGAAAAAGCATCCTGTAAGGTTATAGAAACCTTGCAGGATGTTTGCGTATTAATACCTTTATAATTTATCTTTATTTGAAATTTTAAGTACTATGCATAAACTTTTTCTTCTTATTGCAGCTGGGAGCCTTCTTGTATCCTGTAAAAACAAAACTGAAAAGCCTATAGAAACAACTGCAAACAATACTTCTGAGCTTATACATTTTCCGCAACCCACTTTTACTATAGCCGAAGCCAATAAGCTTATAGCACTTCCTTTGCATTGTGTGGAAACTACATATCCGTATAAACCTGGAGAAACCTTAGAAAGCAAAGAAGACTTGGTAGAACCAATTGCCGTGCATCCTATTTTTTACGGTTGTTTTGATTGGCATAGTGCCGTTCATGGCTATTGGTCTATGGTAACATTACTGCGCCAATTTCCAGAAATGGACAAAGCAGACGAAATTAGAAAAATACTCGCAGCGAAAATCACGGCAGAAAATGTAGCTATAGAGGTAGCTTATTTTGAAAAACCTATCAATAAATCTTTTGAACGAACTTATGGTTGGGCGTGGTTGTTAAAGTTAACTGAAGAACTTCACAATTGGGACGACCCAATGGCACGAAACTTAGAAGAAAATTTACAGCCCTTAGCAACTATTATTGCCGATAGATACAAGGAGTTTTTACCTAAATTAAATTACCCAATACGCGTAGGGGAACATACCAACACAGCATTCGGACTTACATTTGCTCACGATTATGCCAAGACAGTAAACGACACAGAACTTAAAGAGTTAATAGAAAAACGAGCACGCGATTTTTACTTAAACGATAAAGATTGCCCAATAAGCTGGGAGCCTAGTGGTTACGATTTTCTATCGCCTTGTTTAGAAGAAGTAGCTATTATGCAACGAGTGCTTAGAGCGGAAGAATTTCTAGCTTGGATGAATACTTTCTTACCGCAATTAGCAGCTAAAGATTACCATCTTAAAGTAGGGGAGGTTAGCGACCGTACAGACGGTAAGCTGGTACATTTAGACGGCCTTAACTTTAGTAGAGCCTGGGTGTTATACGCTTTGGCAAATCAATATCCTAAATACGAACACCTTCAAAACTTGGCAAATGAACATTTAGCGTATTCATACCCAAACCTAATAGGCGATAGCTATGAAGGCGGGCACTGGTTAGGAAGTTTCGCTATTTATGCGTTAAATACACTTCACAATAAATAGAAACTACCTAATTAAAAGGTAATTTCCTCATTGGTGTTTTTTGTTACTTGTTTAGTATTTATGAGTTTTTCTATTTCAGAAAATTGTTGCTTAAGTAAAGGATGATCTAAAATTGCATCTATATAGTTTAAACTGCTTTTACTTAAATGTCGCGAGAGTGTAGGTTCGTAAAATTCCCAAGGGTCAAAAAAGGACTTGTTGGGTTTTTCGGTAAGAGAAAGAATTAAGTTATTCTCTGTTTCTAAAAAGTTCTCAAGGTTTTTTCGTGTTGTTTGGTTTGTAATAGCACCCTTAAAAAATGCTTCTACATCGTCTATTGAAACTTTATGAGGCATAAATATTTTAAAATAACGCAATTTTCCGTTTTCTTTCTTTTCCCAAAGCGTAATATAATCGCTTAAATAATTTGGAATTTTATCAAGGTTTAACCCAGTTTCGATATCTACAATTATATTGTCGGATTCGTTTTCATTTTTGTTGATATGAATGATTTTATTTTCTTTTTTAAATTTATTCACCAAATAGTTAGTGTATAGACTTTTACTGTTTATTATTTCAATATAAGCAACTTGTTTATCGCCCAATATTTTATTTTGAATTAGATAGTTGTGTAAATCTAAACATCCCAAGAGGCCACTATTGTCTATAGCTCCAGCATCTATAAAATGGCCGTGACCTTTAATTTTTGCCGCTGGACTAAAAATAGGGAATCTATTTGTTGTTGAAACAGCTTGATAATATGGTAGGGTTTTATTGCCAGCTAAATCTGCTAAATTTTCAGCATAAGGGAAAATATCATCGAATTTTTTCTGCTTAACAGACCACAATATGCCTCGATTTCCCTTTTGGCCAGCGGTATTCATAATAAGAGAAGGAAAGTAGCCATGTTTTGTAAAGGCTTCTTTCCAATAATCACGAAATGATATTTCTGAAAGTTGCTTAGAGGGGGTGTTTTCAATATTGTTTTGATATTTAACCATGGCGTAATAGGGACGGTCATGAAGCCCAATACGCTGGCTTAAAGGCCATAGTTTTCTATATGAATCTAATCCAAAAGTGAGCGTTAAATCTAGAGAAGTATAATTTTGTTTTGCCAAAGAGTCTATCTTCCTTTTTATTTGAAGGGTATCTAAACCATCTTCTTTATAGAGCCCTGTATATAAGGCCAAGCCTAAAGAACCCCCAGAAGCACCAGAAAAAGCAATACTTTGATTGAGTAATTTTCCTTTTGTATTTGTTTGTAATTTATTTATAACATTAAGCGTCCAAACATTCGCCTTTAAGCCACCCCCATGCGATGCTATAAAAAAAAGAGTATTGTCCTTTTTAGCTTTTAAGCTGTCGATAAAAACACTTTCGGGAATTTCAGATTTTGTGTTTTCAACTAAGTCTAATTGATGGGTGGTAACTTCGGAACTGCCAAAACTGCTAATTGCAATTAGTACAACCACAATAAAACTAATTGCCATAAAGACGTGGTAGCTTTTAGTGTTAAACAATTTCTCTTTTCTCGCAACAAAAAAGTATTTCCCTAAACTGGCGAAGATGAAATAATAAAAATAAAAGAAAGCTAGTAAAATTGGTACTCCATTTAACAATGACCAGCCAAATAAACTCGCCAAGGTAGATATTAGTAAAAAGAGAGCGGCAAGTATAAAGTTTAAATAAAATATCAAGATGTAATTTTCCGATTTCTCTAAAAATTGAATTTTTTCAAAAAATATAGAAACCGGTAAGTATCTCGTGCTGTTTAAAGTACTTAGAATAACAGAGAATTTTGTACGTAGTAACCTAAAAAATATATAGTTAAACATACAAGCATAACTGGTTAATAATAGCAATAAAAAACCTGCTGGACTAAAATTACCCCAAGAGAGGGTGTTGAGTAGTAAAACAATACAGCCAATAACAATTATTAAATACCACAGGCCTAGTTTACGGTACAAAGCCGTTAATTTTTTTGATGGTTCTGCAGTGTTATTCTCTTTTTCGTAAGCTGTAATTTTTTCCTTTAAATAGATGTAGAGTATAAATGGAATAAAAAGAAAAAGATAAATGATGATTTTTATCTTGTCGAAAGCAAAACTCTCAAAAATAAAATTTGGCTTAAAACTACTTATTATAAAATGTATCCAAACTATATGTATAAGTATACCTGTAGCATACCTAAAATAGTTTGCCCAATTATCTGGCTGATAGCCCGAATTTTTAGTGGTAGTAAACGTATATACTGTAAAGCGTTTAAAAATCCACCACTTTAAGGGATGCTTAGCGTTCCACTTTGTGTAATTGCCACTATTGTTTAGATTAGCCGCATAATAGGTGTAAATAGGGTAGTGGGAGAGTACAACTGCTAACGAATTTATAAAGAAAAAAGCTAAGAGCATAGAAAGCCATTTGCTCTCTATTAAATCTACCATCATAGTAAATGCCTGATCCATTTGCGTTAATAGCAATAGAATAATAAGTATTACCAATAAACTTAAAGCTGAAGATTTAAAGTAGTTTTTAAACGACCTAAATAAGTGGTGAATGTGATCTAATATTTTTGTCATCCAAGATTTTTTAACTTCTTTTTCTTCCATAATAAATAAGTCTAAGCATCTAATTTACAGATAATACTTAATTGTAAGAACATTTTGTAGGATTAACTTTGTTTTTTTAGCCTAAGGGTTCTATAGAAAACACATCGAGTTTAGACTTTCTGAAATTTCTAGTTCTTTTTAAAACGGCTATTCCATTACGTGAACCTGCTTGGTTTGTATTGCCTTCTATAGTTTCAATTACATCCTGATTTATTGAAATTATAATACCAGTATGGGTCCAGTCATATTTAGATTTTTGTAATAGAAATAAATCTCCGGGTTTCATTAATGAAGGGTCTCTGCGTATTTTTTGATAACGGTATAACAATCCCTTGTTAAGGCCAGTTGTACCTACAGTATCACAGCTATACGTAAGTGGCATTAACTTCCTAAAGTCTTTATTTAATGCACTTGCAGCCTGATCTAAAATAGTTTGTGCAAAACCCATACACCAGTACCAAGGCGCGCCATCGTGCCCATCCATATATGCGCGTACCCACGGACCACTGTTTGATTGCCCTTTTATCTCTAACTCAAAAGGAGAATTCATTAAATGATTCTCTGCAGCTTCAATAATCGCTTTTCTTAAAGATGTAGCATTTAAGGGTTTATCAAAAGAGTTTTTCATTCCTTCACAGAGCTTATCAAAGAGCTCTGGAGTAACAACACCAGTTTGGTTTATGGCTATAGCTCGTTGAAAGTTTTTTACTGCGCTCTCTGTTGCTGGTCCAAAATCGCCATCAATACTTGTAGCGGTGCCACTTTCTGGATGTTGTATTGCAAATAACGAAAGCCACGATTGAATTTTCATTACATCTTTCCTATTGTTTATACCCTTTCTTTTTTGGGTTTTTGCAATTACAATTTCTTTTTTGTAGGAATTCTTTTTCATAGCTGTTTGGCTTTAAATTGGTTCTCGTAGTGTACAATACCTTATTATACTATTAAAACTCAAATATATATAATTGTAAGCTGTTGTGCGTTAGGTTTTTACCTGTAAAAAAGCAAGGTTTTTTAGGCCTTTTTTTAAAGGAAAAAACCTTTTGCGTCTATAGGGTTAACCCTAAGTTTTTAGGGGATTTTCCCTATTTATCTTTTTTGAAAAGTGCTTTTTTGTTTGTTTTTACTACATTCGTCTATTCTTAACCAAATAATAAATTTCAATTATGTCAAAACCATCTAAGTGTATAACAGTAGCAGAAGCAAGACAATTACAAGATAACTGGGTAGCAACTCGCGCAGTAGATATTGAAAAATCGGTAGGTTTTGTAGACACGCGAGAATTTTTATTCAGTGTAGCAGAACTTGAAGAATATTTAGCTTATGTAAAAGCCGGATCAGCTAGTTTAAATCCAGGGATACGTATTTATTTTGGAGCTTACGACAATGATGTTACAGATAAAGCAACGGTTTTTTTAGCACCTACACTTGGCACAACATCTGGTGCAGCTAATGATTATACTTTAGAAGCTTTAAATAAAGCCTTAGGTGGATTTCCACCTAAAATATACTAGTTGAGTGATTAGTTTTTTTTTAATCAATATTCTTGAGGTTTTTGCATTAATAGCTGGAGTATTTTATTACAATAAAAACAAATCTAAACCTACCTATTATTTAATTTGGTTTCTGGGAATTACAGTTTTTACCGAACTCTTTGGTTGGTATGCCTATTTTGTAGAATCTGGATTTTTAAGTTTTTTAAAAGGAACAGTGTTTGAAAGTAATTATTGGTCTACAAACATATATTCCTTTTTAAGTTATTTGTTTTATATACAGTACTTTAAGTGGTTTTTAAAATCAAAAAAATCGGTTAAATTTCTAGATTGGTTGTCAGTATTTTTTGTTGCTACTAGTATCGTTGAAGTAGTAGTGACAGGAGGATTTTTTAGTGGATATATGCCAATTTCAAATATAGTAGGCACACTATTTATATTTTTAAGTACTGCATTATACTATATAGAATTATTACAAAGTGATCAAATACTTAAGGTTTATAAAAGCTTACCGTTTTATGTTTCTGTAGGAGCACTCGTTTTTCATCTGTGTACAACGCCTATTTTTATTTATAGCGCTTATTACAGTGTTTCAATAGACCCTAGCTTTGTTAATTTGTACAGACAGATTATCTTTGGTAGCAATTATATTCTATATTCCATTTATATAGCAGGATTCATTATATGTTACAAAACAAAGAACCTTTACTCAACCAAGAAAAACTTTTAATAGTTTACTTTATTGTAGTACTGTTATTCTTTGTAATCTTTGCTATTGTTTTTGTTGTTGTTTTTCAACGCCGAAAGAATAAGTTTTTGAGGGAACGCTATGAAGCAGAACAACGCTACCAACGCGAACTTGCAGATTCGCAGATAGAAATTCAAGAACAGACATTAAAAAATATAGCTTGGGAATTACACGATAATGTTGGGCAGTTACTCTCTGTAGCCAACATACAATTAAATGTATTGATGGTTGCTGCACCCAAAGAGTATTACGATCAAATAAAAGAAACCAAAGTAGTAATACAAGATACGGTTCAAGAAATTCGCTCTCTTTCTAAAGTGCTTAATAATGATGTGGTTCTTAAAAATGGATTAATCGCTTCATTACAAGTGGAGCTAGATCGTTTTAAACGCTTGGGGTATCTAGATGCTTCCTTAAAGATTACAGGCGATATCATCCCTCTTAATAGTGCTTCCGAAATTATTATCTTTAGAATTCTTCAAGAATTTCTTTCAAACGTTTTGAAACACGCTAGAGCTGCAAAATTATTTGTACATTTAGAGTATCAAGAAAAAGCATTAGCTATTAGTGTAGAAGATAATGGTATTGGTTTTGACACCTCAAAAAAAACTGATAGCTCTGGTATGGAAACCATGAAGAGCCGCGCTAGCCTTATTAATGCAGATTTTAAAATAGAATCGTATATTGGTGAGGGAACAAAATTATTTTTAAGCTATCCATATAAAAGTATTCAATGAGTCAAAAAAAAGTATACTCCATTTCAATAGTTGATGATCACTCTCTTTTTGCGCGTTCTTTAGAAAAACTGATCAATTCTTTTTCAAACTTTAAAGTGTTGTTTCACGCAAAAAATGGGGTTGATCTTCAGGAAAAAATTAAAGCCGAATCTACCCCGCCAGATATTATTTTATTAGATATTAATATGCCCGTTATGGACGGTTTTGAAACAGCAGATTGGCTGTTGCAAAATCATCCAGAGATAAAGGTTTTGGCGCTTTCAATGGAAGATGATGAACAAACAATTCTAAAAATGCTTCGCAAGGGCGTCAAAGGGTATTTGCTCAAAGATATTCATCCCGAAATTTTGAATACAGCACTTATTGAACTTATAGAAAAAGGCTATTATCATTCCGAAAAAGTTTCTGAAACCTTATTGCATGCTTTAGCTCCAGATGAAAGCCGAAGAGCTCTAGAGTTTAAAGAAAATGAACTTACTTTTTTAAAATTAGCCTGTTCAGAAATGACCTATAAAGAAATAGCAGATGTTATGGATTTAAGCCCAAAAACAATTGATGGCTACCGCCAAGACTTATTTAAACGCTTAAATATAAAAAATAGGGTAGGCTTAGTGATTTTTGCTTTAAAGCAGAATCTTATAAAACTTTAATTGCATACATCCCAAAGAGGATCCTTTGGCGTAACAGCCTCTATGCGTATTTCTTCCTTTTGAACAGGGTGTGTAAAACGTAACTTTCTAGCGTGTAGGTGTATACTTCCATCGGGATTACTCCTGTCAAAACCATACTTTAAATCGCCTTTTATAGCGCAACCTATAGCAGCTAATTGCGACCTTATTTGATGATGCCTCCCTGTTTCTAGTGTTATTTCTAACAAATAGTAACGGTCTAGTTTTTTTTGAACTTTATAATGTAATATAGCTTTTTTACTATCTGGAACTTCCTTAGTATGGGCGTACGACTTATTTTGCTTAGGGTTTCTCTTTAAATAATGAATAAGGGTAGCTTCGGTATGTGGAGGCGCATTTTTTACTAGCGCCCAGTATATTTTTTCTGTTTCTCTTTCTGAAAACATTTTGTTTAAGCGCGTCAACGCTTTTGAAGTTCTTGCAAAAAGTACAATGCCACTTGTAGGGCGGTCTAGTCTGTGAACTACCCCAAGATATACAGCTCCAGGCTTGTTGTATTTTATGGCTATATACTCTTTTACTACTTCCGAAAGAGGCATATCACCCGTTTTATCACCCTGTACGATATCGCCAGGACGCTTGTTTACTACAATAATATGATTGTCTTCATATAAAACCTGAAGATTGTCTTTGGTGCTATGTAAACGGGATTGCTGGATTTTTCTATTGTTGAGTTATTGGATTGCTAGGTTATTCAAAAGATTTAACAATCCAACAGTCTAATAATCTATTAGACTAATATTGTTCTTTATCATTTGGAAAATCACCTTTCTTTACATCTTCACTGTATTGGCCAAAGGCATTTTTCATTTCGGTGTATAGATCTAAATACCTACGTAAAAAACGCGGATTAAACTCATGTGTCATTCCAAGCATATCGTGAGTTACTAACACTTGTCCGTCTACACCGTTTCCTGCACCTATACCAATTACTGGGATGCTTATTTTTTGGGCAACTTCTTGTGCTAATTTCGCGGGAACTTTCTCAAGTACAATTGCAAAACAGCCTACTTTTTCGAGTAACAAAGCATCTTGAATTAATTTTTCTGCTTCTTCCTCTTCTTTAGCGCGAACAGTATAGGTTCCAAATTTATAAATAGACTGTGGTGTTAACCCTAAATGTCCCATTACAGGAATTCCAGCATTTAAAATTCTTTTTACAGATTCCTTAATTTCTTTACCGCCTTCTAGTTTTACAGCGTGACCGCCACTTTCTTTCATTATTCTTATGGCAGAACGCAAGGCTTCTTTTGGGTCACTTTGGTAACTTCCAAAAGGTAAATCTACAACCACAAGGCTACGCTCTATAGCACGAACAACCGAAGCTGCGTGATATATCATTTGGTCAAGGGTAATAGGTAGCGTTGTCTCGTGACCAGCCATAACATTTGAAGCCGAATCTCCTACTAAAATAACATCTATTCCTGCGCTGTCTACAATCTTAGCCATAGTAAAATCGTAGGCGGTAAGCATAGATATTTTTTCACCTTTATTTTTCATATCCACCAAAGTTTTGGTGGTAATACGCTTGTATTCTTTTTTTGCTGTACTCATTGTTGTGATAAATTGGAGGGTAAAAGTAAGGATTTACAACTATAGATAGCTATTTTTGATTTGTAGATTTTTAACAATCACTAATATTTACTTGTACTGCCAGTCCGCCTTCACTTGTTTCTTTGTATTTTGAAGCCATGTCTTTTGCTGTTTCCCACATGGTAGCAATAACCTTATCTAGGGGTACTTTTGCTTTAAAAGGGTCACTGTCTAAAGCCATTTCGCAAGCATTAATAGCTTTTATTGCGCCCATAGCATTGCGTTCTATACAAGGTATTTGAACCAATCCAGCTATAGGGTCACAGGTTAATCCTAAATGATGCTCCATGGCAATTTCGCTGGCCATTAAGCATTGTTCTGGAGACCCTCCCATTAATTCGCAGAGTGCACCTGCAGCCATAGCAGATGAAACACCTATCTCTGCTTGACAGCCACCCATTGCAGCCGAAATAGTAGCTCCTTTCTTAAAAAGACTTCCTATCTCGCCAGCTACGAGTAAAAATTTCTTTACATCATCAAAATTGGCATCGTGGTTTTCTATTACCATATAATACATCATTACAGCAGGAATAACTCCTGCGCTACCGTTTGTGGGAGCTGTAACTACACGTCCTAATGATGCATTTACCTCATTTACGGCTAAAGCAAAACAGGAAACCCATTTTAGAATCTGACGAAATTTCACTTCGGTATTTCTAATGGCACCTATCCACTCTTCACCATTGCTATAGGCTGTGTTGCCAATTAGGTTTTTATTCATTTCGTAAGCGCGTCTGCTTACATTTAAACCGCCAGGTAAAGTGCCTTCTGTATGCGCACCAACGTACATAGAGTCTAACATAACCGCCCATATTTTCTTTAAACTGTCGGTTATTTCAGCATCGTTTCTTAAAGATTTTTCGTTTTCTAAAACTATTTCTGAAATGCTTTTTCCTTCTGCTTTACAATAGGCTAAAAGCTCGGTGCCCTTTTCAATTGGAAACGGAAATTTCTTAAACTTTTCTTGTTTTATTATTTTGCGTTTCCGCTCCTTTTTTACCACAAAACCTCCTCCTATAGAATAAAATGACGAAGACTTTTTAGTGCCGTCTTTTAGTGTAGCTCTAAAAGTCATACCATTAGGATGAAACTCTAAAAACTTTCTGTTGAAGTTAATATCTTCCTTCGGAATAAAAGGTATCTCTAGCTCACCGTTGAGCTTTAATTTGTTTTCTGAAGTTATGTATTCAATCTCCTTGTCAATGTTTTCTATAGGAAAAGTTACTGGATCTAAACCAGAGAGTCCTAGCATTACAGCAATATCTGTAGCATGTCCTTTTCCTGTGAGTGAAAGCGAACCGTAGAGGTCTATCGAAATTTCGGCAACTTGGTCAAATTGTTTTTTTTCTTTCAGTTCATTAATCCATCGTAAGGCTGCTCGCCACGGCCCTAAAGTGTGTGAGCTTGAAGGCCCTACACCTATCTTTAACATATCAAAAACGCTGATGCTTTCCATAAATTTTATCTTGTTTCAAACCTAAGAAATTTTGCGTTATTCCGCTAAGAGGAATGCAATAATTGTTGATAATTATATTTGGAAATAATCCTATTTTATGGAATATTTCCTATTTTTGACTTATGGAAATCTTCACTTCAGGAAAACTTACAAAAGTAAAAAGCAGGCATGAACCAGGCGTCTCTAAACAGACTGGTTTTGCGAGTCCTGCCACGCATTATTTAGAACCTACTATAGATTTAAATCAGGAATTAGTGATAAACCGGGACGCGACATTTTTTGTACGTGTAGACGGAAACGCATTTGTAGAGCACAATGTCCTTAATAAGGATGTATTAATTATAGACAGGTCATTAACCGCCAGTTTTGACAGTTTGGCGTTGGTAATTCAGGACGGGGCGTTTACAATAAAGCGTATTGCGTTTGGTTTTTCTGAAGAAGAATATACCGTTTGGGGAATTATCACCTATATAATACACAACACTAGATGATAGCATTGGTAGATTGCAATAGTTTTTACGCCAGCTGCGAGCAGGTTTTTAGACCCGATCTTTTGGGGAAGCCCGTTGTTGTGCTAAGCAATAACGACGGCTGTGTAATTGCGGCTAATAAGGAAGCAAAAGCCTTGACAGATATCGCTATGTTTGAACCTATTTTTAAAATTAAAGACCAGCTACTTAAGCGTAAAGTGAATTTTTTTTCTTCAAACTATACCCTTTATGGCGAAATGTCGCAACGAGTTATGAACATACTGGAAAGCTTTTCGCCAGAGGTGGAAGTATACAGTATAGATGAAGCTTTTGTAAACTTGGAAGGTATGAGTGGTATTTCGTTACATCAATACGCCCATACAATAAAGGACACTATTTTTAAAAACACAGGATTGCCTGTAGGCGTAGGGATAGCACCCACCAAGGGCTTGGCAAAACTAGCCAATAAAATGGCAAAAAAGATTGCAGAAAACGATTTTGTTTTTGTGATAGATACTGAAGAGAAACGTATTGAGGCCTTACACTGGTGTAAAATAGGAGATGTGTGGGGTATAGGAAGACAACATGCCCAGCGCTTAAAAAACATAGGTGTTTTTAATGCATTTCAATTTACACAATTACCCTTGCAATGGGTTCGCAAAGAGATGACGGTGGTAGGTGAGCGCACTTGGCGTGAGCTTAAAGGCGAATCGTGTATGGAGTTTGTAACAAAACCACCTAAAAAAAAGGGCATAGGCACTGCCAAATCTTTTGGTATAAAATTACCCGATTTGGAACGTATAGAAGAAGCCTGTGCCTATTACATAAGTGAAGTAAGCGAAGTGCTTAGAGCGCAGAAATCTTGCGCCACTTACATTCAGGTTTTTATTGTTACCAATCACTTTAGCAATGTAGATAAGCAGTATTCAAACAGCCGTACAGTTACACTAGATGTACCCACAAACAATACGTTTACACTTATTACTGCTGCACGTAAAGCCCTTGTAGCTATCTACAAACCTGGTTACCGCTATAAAAAGGTAGGTGTAAACCTTACCGGCATAATTCCACAGGAGTATGTACAAGGTAATTTATTCTACCAGTCTTCAAAGCTCAACAACGAAAAGCTCATAAAAACTTTTGACGCTATTAACCAGAAATTTGGGAAAGCGACAATTTCTTCTGGTTTGGTAGGCACGCGGGTTAGCGAATGGGAACTCATTAAGAAAGAGCGAAGCTCGCGTTATACTACACAATGGAGAGAGCTGCTTACAGTAACTTCTAAATAGCGTTTTAACAAGCCCAATAGCCTTGATGACATTTTTTAGTAAAGGGTTTGGGTATAGGATACTGTATTTCTGCCATCCTGTCATAATCTTTCTGCTGGCACAATCATTGTCTTAAAGAGGACGTGCTTCAATTATGTATAACGAGTGAAGAACAACAGATTTTAAGACAACAACAAAAAATAGTAATAAACAATAAACAATAGATATGAGTAAAATAATTGGAATCGACTTAGGTACAACCAACTCCTGTGTTGCCGTAATGGAAGGTAGCGAGCCAACGGTTATTCCTAATGCCGAAGGAAAAAGAACAACTCCTTCCGTAATTGCATTTGTGGAAGG